>NZ_JAHDTF010000022.1 GCF_018531465.1 Sphaerisporangium fuscum | reverse complement strand
GTCGGCGGCGGCCGCCCGCCCGTCCCCTCCACGCCGCGCGCGGGCGCCGGCGCACCCGCCCGGTCCTCCGCCCCGCTCCGGCCGCCCGCCTCCGCTCCCCACGGGGCGTCCTGTCCGCCCGAGCCCGTCCTCGGCCGTCCGAGCGCGGAGGACCTGAAGCGGCACGACCGGAGGGAGGGCGCCGCGGGATCGGCCGGCCGCTGGAGATTCATGGTCACCGCGACGCTGACCGCCGTGCTCCTGGTGAGCCTTCTGCCCGTCATGTGGAGGTCCTTCCGCGGAGCGGCGCCCGTTGGCGGCGGTCAGGGGATGGCGATTCCTGCGCCGGCCCGGTCCGCGTCCGCCCCCGCGCTCCCGTCCATCGCCCCTCGGACGGATCCGACGCCGTCGGAGCCGTCCGAGGCTTTCATATGCCCCACTGCGGGGGGACCTGTCGTCGTACGCCCGCTGGACCGGCGGGTGCGCACAGCGGTCGACCAGCAGTGGCGGCGGATCGAGGCGTGGCTCAAGGCGAACGCGCCGGTGACCTACGCCGAGCTGCGCCCGCCGGCCAGGGCGCACACGATCGCGGTCGCGGAGTCGCAGATGGGGCTGCGCTTCCCCGACAGCCTGCGCGCGTCGCTGCTACGGCACAACGGTTCCCGTTCGAGGAGTTCGGGCCTGCTCGGCTGGCGGACCCTCGGCGTGCGGGAGATCCGCGACACTTGGCGCACGCTGTGCCGCGCCCACAGCCTCGGCGGCCGGCCGTCCGGCCCGGCCGGGCTCTGGAACCCGGCGACGATCCTCGTCGCGGGGTCGGTCCTCGACTTCGACCCGGCGCGTGCGGAAGCCTCCGGCCTGGCCGTGGACGCGGCCACCGGCGACGTGGCCCAAGGGGGTCTCATGGCGGGGCCGGAGGAGCGGTGGACGTCGTACTACGCCCTGCTCAAGGCGACGGCGGCCGCGCTGGAGACCGGACGGCCGGTGGCCGGGCGCCGGCCGGTGGTCACCGCGGGCCGCCTGCACTGGGCCGGGCCCTCACGCCGTACGGGGTGACCCCCGCGGCGTGAAGCGGCCGGCTCACTGCTTGGGCGGGACCGGCTTGCCGCCGGGGAGCACCGTCGGCGGCGGGAAGCGCAGGCGGCGGATCTGCATCGCGCGCATGGCGCCGTAGTAGCCGACACCCTTGAGGCTCTCACCCGGGAACTTCTGGGCCGCTTCCTTCTTCACCTTCAGGCCGACCCAGATCGTGCTGCCGACCACGATGACGATCATCAGCGGCCACAGGATGGTGATCGCGTAGGAGTACAGCGCCATGCCGGCCTGACCGCCGAACATGGGGATCGTCCACAAGATCACCAAAAGGACCAGTGAAACCGGAAGGAAATACTGGCTGATCGTGCGGCGCGAGTCGACCCAGTCGCGCGCGAACTTGCGCGCGGGCCCTCTGTCCCTGGCGGGAAGGTAACGCTCGTCGCCTCTCTGCATGCCCTCGCGGCGGCGGACACGCTCGGCGGCCTCGCGCTCGCGTGCCTGCTTGTAGGCCTCTTTGCGGTTGGCGGGCGCGGTCACCGGCGAGCGGCGGCGCCCCTGGGCATCGCGGCGCTTAGGGGTGGGACGGCCCTTTCCGTTGGTTTTCCCCTGCGTCTCGAGAGACGAAGAAGGGGCGTCATCCGCGGGGGCCTGAACACGACGTCGGAACACGACGTCAGCCTACCGGCGGTGCAACTTAATGACGCCCTCGTGCGTTATGCGTAGGGTGGACCTAGGTGGCTTTGCCGCGATAATCGGGGGCTGACGATGAGTGGCAGCCTGTGGAGTTGCGAGTCGGCGCGAGGGAGCATGGATGCCAGCGCAGCGAGCATACGGCCAGCGAGCGTCGCAGCGAGCGGGACATAGGCACAGCACGACCTAAGAAGGGGACGGCCAACGCGCATGAGCGTGATGAAGAGACTTTCCATGATCTTCAAGTCCAAGGCCAACAAGGCCTTGGACAAGATGGAGGACCCGCGCGAGACCCTCGACTACTCCTATCAGCGGCAGCTTGAGCTTCTGCAGAAGGTGCGCCGGGGTGTGGCCGACGTCGCCACCTCGCGCAAGCGGGTGGAGCTGCAGATCAACCAGATCCAGCAGCAGGCGAACAAGCTTGAGGACCAGGGGCGCAAGGCGCTCAGCGTCGGGCGTGAGGACCTCGCGCGCGAGGCGCTGACCCGGCGTTCGGCCCTGCAGAGCCAGATCTCCGACCTGCAGGTGCAGCACAACAACCTGCAGGGCGAGGAAGAGAAGCTCACCCTGGCCAGCCAGCGCCTGCAGGCCAAGGTCGACTCCTTCCGCACCAAGAAGGAGACCATCAAGGCCACCTACACCGCCGCCGAGGCGCAGACGCGCATCAACGAGGCCTTCTCCGGCATCTCCGAGGAGATGGGCGACGTGGGCCTGGCGATCCAGCGCGCCGAGGACAAGACCGCCCAGATGCAGGCCCGCGCCGGCGCGATCGACGAGCTGCTGGCGAGCGGAGCGCTCGACGACTTCAGCGGCACCCGCGGCGACGACATCCAGGCCGAGCTCGACCGCATGGGCGGCGGCAGGGACGTCGAGCTGGAGCTCGCGCGCATGAAGGCCGAGCTCGGGCAGGGGCCCGCGCCGCAGGACGCCATCGAGGCCGGCCGTCCGGGTCAGCAGCAGCAGCACGCTCCGCAGCAGCAGCCGCAGTCCACCCAGCAGTACCACCAGCCGGGGGAGGGCCTTCGATGATCGTTCGCATCATGGGCGAGGGCCAGATCGAGATCGCCGAGGGTGACATCGACGTGCTGAACGCCCTCGACGGCGAGCTGGAGGCCGCGATCGAGACCGGCGACGAGGGGCAGTTCCGCAGCAAGCTCCACGCGCTGCTCGACAAGGTGCGCCAGGTCGGCAAGCCGCTGCCCGACGACGCGCTGGAGCCCTCGGAGTTGATTTTGCCCCCGGCGGACGCTTCGATCGACGAAGTGAGGGGCATGCTTGGTGATTCCGGCCTCATCCCCGGATAGCTTGGGCATATGACACAAACCCGGTACGCCCCCGACCGGGGACTGACCGTGCGCATGGTCGTGACCATGTTCCTGCTCGGGCTGCTCTACGTCGTGTTCGTGGGCGTCCTGATCGCCTTGGGGGTCCAGGCGGTCGTGGTGCTCGTCCTCGCGGGTGGCCTCCTGCTGGTGCAGTACTTCCTGTCCGACAAGATCGCGTTGTTCGCGATGCACGGACGGGAGGTCTCCCCGCAGGAGGCCCCGGAGCTGCACGGCCTGGTCGACCGGTTGTGCGCGCTGTCCAACTCGCCCAAGCCCCGGGTGGCCATCGCCGACACCGACGTGCCGAACGCCTTCGCCACCGGGCGCAACCAGCACAACTCGGTGGTCTGCGTGACCACCGGGCTGCTGCGGCGGCTGGACCCTCTGGAGCTCGAGGGCGTCATCGCCCACGAGATGTCCCACGTCGCCCACCGCGACGTCGCCGTCATGACCATCGCCTCGTTCCTCGGCCTCGTGGCCGGGTTGATGACCCGCTTCGCGCTCTACTCCGGGCTCGGGCGCGGCCGCGACAACAACGGGCCGCCGGTCGGGCTCATCATCATGGCGGTGTCGGTGCTCGTGTACGCCGTCAGCTTCCTGCTCACCCGGGCGCTGTCGCGCTACCGCGAGCTGTCGGCCGACCGGGCCGGCGCTCTGCTAACCCAGCGCCCGTCGGCCCTGGCCAGCGCCCTGGTCAAGGTCAGCGGCGAGATGTCGCGCATCCCGACCCGCGACCTGCGCGAGGCGCAGCCGTTCAACGCCTTCTTCTTCACCCCCGCCCTGTCCCGCCGCGGGGCGGCGGACGGCCTGGCGAGCCTGTTCTCCACCCACCCGCCGCTGGAGCGGCGGCTGGAGCAGCTGAACGCCATCGCCGCCCAGCTCGGCCGCGGAGGCTGACGGCATGAGGTGGCTCGACGCGCTGCTCGGCCGCAGCAAGCCCGCCAAACCCGACCTCGACGCCCTGTTCGCGCTGCCCTCGGCGGCGGTCACGCTGCAGGCGGCCACCGGCTTCACCCCGACCGGCCTCGGATCGGTCTGCTTCCGGGCGGCCGAAGGAGGGGCGTTCGCCACCCTCCAGCAGGACATCACGGCGCTGCTCGGCGACGCCGAGGTCGAGCAGACGCAGGACTCCTACGGGTACACCTGGCTGCTGGCGCGCAGGCCGCCCGACGATCTCGGCGGCCTGGTCACCGACCTGCACGGCGTGAACTCCTCCCTGGAGGGGGCGGGCTTCGGCCCCTCGCTGCTGTGCTCGCTGGCCGGCTTCCGCGACGCCCAGGAGCGCCGCCTGGCCATCGTCTACCTCTACAAGCAGGGCACGTTCTATCCCTTCGCGCCGCTGGGAGACGAGCGGCGCGACAACGCACTGGAGCTGCAGGTCCGCGGGGTCCTGCAGCAGGAGCTGCCCCTCGAGGCCGACCTCGCCCGCTGGTTCCCCCTCTGGGGCGCCCCCGGTCTGTGATCCGCCCTCCAGACGGTAGGAAGACGATCACTTGAGGCCGTTCCTTCCCTTAGGCGTGGGAGGGACGGGGTATACCCCCCGGCAGATCGGCCATCTCCGGGGGGAAACAGGTGGCAGTGACCGAGCACGGCCGTGTCACGACGGCCGCAGACGCCGAAGCCGAGGGCCCGGCACGGCCCGCCATGGTGCCGCGGGTGATGTCGGTGGGCATGGGCCTCGCCGCCGTGTACTCCGCGGCGATCGCGATGGTGCCGCCCGTGCGCCACCTGCTGCGGCCGGTCTCCGACGTGATCGAGATGGCCGTCTTCCCGGTCGTGCCGAACCTCGGTTACGCGGTGTTCCTGGCGATCCTCGCGGGGGCTCTGGCCCGGCACAAGCGCGCGGCCTACTGGGTCGTCACGGCGATCTTCCTGCTGCTCGTGCTCGGCAACCTCGGGCTCGTGCTGTCGTCGTCGCTCTGGCCCGACCTGGTCGAGGAGTTCTCCCTCATGCCCCAAGTGGTCGCCGCCGAGGTGAACCTCGTGGTGTCCGCGGTCGCCCTCGGCGCCCTCGTGGCCACGCGCGCCCAGTTCTTCGCCCCCACCCGGCGCGGGTCGTTCCGCAAGGCCCTGGCCACGCTGGTGTCGCTGCTGCTGGTGTCCTTCGCGGTCGGGTACGCGCTGGTGACGATCTTCCCGGGAACCCTCCCGCCCCGCGACCACCTGCCCTGGGCGCTGGAGAGGGCCCTCGGCGGAGTGGTGACCCTCGACTCCTACCGGACCGGGGCGCCGCCGTCCGGGGTGAACTTCGCCATCGGCCTGCTGAGCGCCGTCGCCGTCCTCGTCGCCTTCGCCGTCCTGTTCCGCTCCCAGCGGGCCGAGGCCGAGCTGCCGGCCGGGAGCGAGGAGCGCCTCAGGGGGCTGCTCGCGGCGGACGGCGCGCGCGACTCGCTCGGCTACTTCGCCACCCGCCGCGACCGTGCGGCCATCTTCTCGCCCAGCGGCAAGGCGGCGGTGTCGTACCGCGTGGTGGCCGGGGTGTGCCTGGCCGGGGGAGACCCGATCGGCGACGTCGAGGCGTGGGGGCCCGCCATCCGGGCCTGGATGGACGAGGCCCGCCGCTACGGCTGGGCGCCGGCCGCCATCGGGCCGAGCGAGGCCGGCGCGCACGCCTACGCGCGAGCCGGGCTGCGCGTCCTGGAGCTCGGCGACGAGGCCGTCATCGAGGTCGCCGAGTTCACGCTGGAGGGCCGTGAGATGCGCGGCGTGCGCCAGGCGGTCAACCGCGTCAAGCGCGCCGGCTTCACCCTGCGCGTCCGCCGCCACTCCGAGCTGTCGCCCGAGGAGATGCACCACATCATCGACCGCGCCGCCGCCTGGCGCGGCACCGAGACCGAGCGGGGGTTCTCCATGGCCCTCGGACGGCTCGGCGACCCCTCCGACGGCACGTGCGTACTGGTGGAGGCACTGGACGCCGACGGCAGGACGGCGGCACTGCTGTCGTTCGTGCCGTGGGGGGAGGACGGGCTGTCGCTGGACCTGATGCGCCGCGACCGCGGCTCCGACAACGGGCTGATGGAGTTCATGGTGGCCGGGCTGGTCGCCGCGGCGGGTGACCTGGACGTCAAGCGGATCTCACTGAACTTCGCCATGTTCCGCTCGGTGTTCGAGCAGGGCGCGCGGCTCGGGGCCGGGCCGGTGCTGCGGCTGTGGCGCTGCACGCTGGTGTTCTTCTCCCGCTGGTGGCAGCTGGAGTCGCTGTACCGGGCGAACGCGAAGTACCGCCCCGAATGGGTGCCGCGCTTCATCGCCTTCCAGGACACCCGCGGCCTGCTGAAGGTCGGCCTGGCCTCGGTGATCGCCGAGGGTTTCCTGTCGGTGCCGAGCCTCTCGACGCTGCTGCGGCGCGGGGAGCGCCCGGGGGTGAGACGGCGTCGCGTCCTCTCTCTGCGGCGCCGCCGCGCATGACGCGCCGCCGCCGGGACGCGGGTCACGCTACGGGTACGGCTTGGCGGCGCAGGTAAAGAACTCTCCACCTCCACGCCACAATGGGAGAAGCCATGCCGAATGTGGGGGGATGGAGGGGGAGTCATGTCCGACCCGCTGCCGCTACGGCCGGGCGACCCGGCGCGGGTGGGGGACTACGAGCTCGCCGGCCGGCTCGGAGAGGGCGGCCAGGGGGTCGTCTATCTCGGCGTGTCGCCCACGGGCGCGGCCGTCGCGGTGAAGCTGCTGCGCGCCGACCTCGCCCAGGACGAGGAGGCGCTCGCCAGGTTCGTGCGGGAGGTCTCCACGGCCGAGCGCGTGGCGACGTTCTGCACCGCCCAGGTGATCGAGACGGGGGTCGCCGAGCAGCGGCCCTACATCGTCAGCGAGTACATCGACGGCCCCACGCTGGCCGCCGTCGTCCAGCGGGACGGCCCCCGGCAGGGGTCCGCGCTGCACCGGCTCGCCATCGGCACCGTGACGGCGCTGGTCGCGATCCACCAGGCGGGGATCGTCCACCGTGACTTCAAGCCCTCCAACGTGCTGCTGGGCGCCGACGGGCCGAGGGTGATCGACTTCGGCATCGCCAAGGCCCTCGACAAGACCTCGACCATCACCTCCATGGTCGTCGGCACGCCCGCCTACATGACTCCCGAGCAGCTCGGCGGCGAGCAGGTCGGCCCGGCGGCGGACATGTTCGCCTGGGCGGGCACCATGGTCTTCGCCGCCACCGGGGAGGCCCCGTTCGGCAGCGACACCCTGCCGGCCGTCTTCCACCGGATCATGAGCCTTGAGGCGGACCTCGGCGCGCTTTCGGAGCCGCTGCGGGGCATCGTGGCCGACTGCCTGGCGAAGGACCCGGCCGCGCGCCCGTCGGCGGGGGAGGTGCTGATGCGCCTGCTCGGGCAGAGCCCCGCCTCCGCGCCGGCCCCGGCCCTCATGGCCGAGGCGACCGCGGTGGCCCGGGCCTCCGCTCCGCCGCCCCCGCCCACCGGGACGCCCCCGCCGGTCGCGACGTCCCCGGCCGTCGGGACGTCTCCGGTCGTGGGGGCACCTCCGCCGGTCGGGCCCCCTACGCCGGTCGGGGCGCCGTGGCCCGCGGACGGTTCCGCCTGGTCGCCCCAGCCCAGCTCGCCCGCCGTCATCCCGGGGCCCGGCGAGCGCCGTACCGGCCGGGCGCCGATGATCACGGCCGCCGCGGCGGCGGCCGTGGTACTGGTGCTGGGCGGCGGGTACCTGGTCGCGCAGGCAGCGGCCAAGGGCACGGGCACCCCCACACCGACCCGTACCTCGGACGCCCCCGTGGCGGGACGGAGCACCTCGCCGGCGGCCACCCCATCGGCGACCGCGCCGTCGCCGGGCGCCACACTGCCGACCGGAGACAGGAAGATCAACCTGCCCGGGAGCTCCATCGCGGTCTACGAGAACGACGGCGACCCGATCAAGCTCACGTCCTACGGCCTCGACTACGGCAAGTACGTCTACGTCAGGGCGAGAAGCGGGAACTCCTTCAGCAAGACCGGCAAGTACTTCGAGTACACCGTGAGCAACGACGGCCTGCGGGGGCTCGGCACCGACACCCTCTACACCAAGGACAGCTACTCCACCGTCTCGCTCGTCGATCGCCGCACGGGGGAGACGAACACGATCAGGATGTCGCGGGCCCCCGTCTACCCCACCTCACCCCAGTGGTCCCCCGACGGCACCAAAGCGCTGGTCACCCTCAACGAGGCCGTCGGCGACTCCAGCAAGGGGTACGGCTACGCCGTCATCGACGTGGCCCGCAGGAGCGCCAAGATCGTCCAGGTGACCGACAAGGACGTCGGCCACTGGACGTACTTCTGGCGCGGCGACGGGAAGGCCGTCGGCACCTGGGCCTTCAAGGGGAGCGTCCCGAGCATCCGCTTCTACGACCTGACCGGCGGCCCGCTGCGGACGCTGGTCCAGGTCGGGACGCCGCTGACCGTGGACGGCGACGACGTGTCGCCGTCCGGCACGCGGTTCGTCACCACCTGCTCGGGGGACGACGACAAGATCTGCGTCTGGACGACCGAGGGCAAGGAGGAGACCCGCATTCCCTTCCCGAGCGAGCGGCTGGTCGGCTGGTACGACGACCAGCACGTCGCGGCCTGGCGCAAGAAGGGCGACGGCTACGAGGCCGTGGTGGTCGACTTCCAGGGCGTGGCCTCACGGGTGCTCGCCACCGCCAAGGACGGGGAGTACCAAAAGATGTACCTGCGCTACACCAGGGCTTCCTGAGATTGGTCAAGTTCCTGCCGTCGCCGGAGAGGACGGCGGGAACGGGGACGCCGCCGGTGGTGGCATGTGCGCATGACCAAGATGAGTGTGCTGCTGGCGGCCGCCGCCTTCGTCCTCGCCGGAACGCAGGCGGGCCCCGCGCTCGCGGCCTCGGGGCCGTCCCCGGCGCCCGTCACGCCCGGGCCGGGGGCCAGGACGGCGCGCGACGCCGCCGTGGTGGCCGTCGTCGGACGCGGGAGCGTGGAGGCCGTCCCGGACCGGATGCGTCTCAACGTCGGGGTGGAGGTGCGCCGGGAGAAGGCGGGCGAGGCGTTCGCGGCGGTGAAGAGCGCCGCGTCCAAGCTGACCGGGGCGCTGGTCTCGGCGGGGATCCCCAAGGCCGACATGCGGACCAACGACCTCGCCCTGGCGGCGGAGTACGAGAAGTACCCCAAGGTGGTGGGATACCGGGCGTCCCAGGGCTTCGAGGTGGTGCTCCGGGACCTTTCCAGGGCGGACGCCGTCGTGGACGCGGTCGCCGGGGTGGGCGAGGAGGTCCGGCTGAACGGCATCTCCTTCGACGTCTCCAAGCCGTCCGCCCTGCTGGAGGCGGCACGCGCCGCGGCGTACCGGGACGCGACGGCCAAGGCGCGGCAGTACGCGGCGCTGGCGGGACGTCAGCTGGGCCGGCTCATCAAGCTGGAGGAAGAGGGCGAGCCGTCGTCCTCCCGCTTCGCCATGGCGGAGAAGTCGTCGATCAGCCCGGGCCAGGGAAGCGTCACCCTGACCCTCCGCGTGGTCTACGAACTCCTCTGACCCGGCTCCCGGCCCCCTCCGCCCCGGTCTCCGGGAGGCGGAGGGGGTGAGGCCCGTGTTACGGGAGGGCGAGCATGCGGTCGAGGGCGACCTTGGCCCAGTGGGTGGTGTCGGGGTCGACGGTGATCTGGTTGACGACCTCGCCCTCCACCAGGGACTCAAGGGCCCACACCAGGTGGGGCAGGTCGATGCGGTTCATGGTGGAGCAGTAGCAGACCGTGCGGTCGAGGAAGGTCACGGTCTTGTCGGGGTGCTGGGCGGCGAGCCGCTTGACCAGGTTGAGCTCGGTGCCGACCGCCCAGGACGACCCGGCCGGGGCCTCGGCCAGCTTCTTGATGATGTACTCGGTGGACCCGACGAAGTCGGCCTTGGTGACGACCTCGTGCCGGCACTCGGGGTGCACCAGCACGTTGACGTCCGGGATGCGGGCGCGCACGTCGTCCACGCAGCCGGCGGTGAACCGGCCGTGCACCGAGCAGTGCCCGCGCCAGAGGATCATCTTGGCGTCCCTGAGCTGCTGGTCGGTCAGCCCGCCGTTGGGGCGGTGGGGGTTGTAGACCACGCAGTCGTCCAGGGAGAAGCCCATCTCCAGGACGGCGGTGTTGCGGCCGAGGTGCTGGTCGGGCAGGAAGAGCACCTTGCGGTCGCCGGCCTTGTTGGCGGGCCCTTCCGGGCCCTCGTCGAACGCCCAGGTCAGCGCCCGTCGCGCGTTGGAGGACGTGCACACCGCGCCGCCGTTGCGCCCGCAGAACGCCTTGATGTCGGCGGAGGAGTTCATGTAGGTGATCGGCACGGTGGTCTCGGCGAGCCCGAGATCCGTCAGCACGTCCCAGGCCTCCTCGACCTGGTCGAAGGTCGCCATGTCGGCCATGGAGCAGCCCGCGGCGAGGTCGGGGAGCACGACGCGCTGGGAGTCGGAGGTCAGGATGTCGGCGGACTCGGCCATGAAGTGGACGCCGCAGAAGACGATGTACTCCGCCCCGGGGCGCGCCGCCGCCTCGCGGGCCAGCTTGAACGAGTCGCCGGTCACGTCGGCGAACTGGATGACCTCGTCACGCTGGTAGTGGTGGCCGAGCACGAAGAGCCTGTCCCCGAGGGCGGCCTTGGCCTTCTGGGCACGCGCGACCAGCTCGGGGTCGGACGCCGGTGGCAGCTCGCCCGGGCAGTCGACGCCGCGCTCGCTGTGCGGGTCGGTGCCCTGGCCGAGGATGAACAGCGGGAGGCCGGTCTCGGTAGTGGTCACGGGTGCACACCCCTCAGGGGACTTATCGTCTAGTTGACGACTAATCATTGCACACGCTCGGGGATGACCTGAGCGGGGGTGGCGCCCATGCCGTCCGGGGGTGGCGTGGATCGCACAGTGAGACAGGAATGTGTAGCAAGCCGGTTGTGTTGGTAGCGTCTAAACGAGACCTCAGATCCAGGCCTCCGTCCCCGAGGGGCGTTGGCAGACGGGGAGTCAACACATGACGGTTGAGAGCAGCGAGACCACGCAGCAGGGCCTGATCCTGACCGACGCCGCCGCGGCGAAGGTCCGCAGCCTGCTCGAGCAGCAGGGCGAAGAGGGCCTGCAGCTGCGCGTCGCGGTGCAGCCCGGCGGCTGCTCGGGCCTGCGTTACCAGCTCTTCTTCGATGACCGCTCCATGGACGGGGACGTCGTCGCCGAATTCGGCGGCGTCAACGTCGTCACCGACCGGATGAGCGCGCCCTACCTCATGGGCGCCACGGTCGACTTCGTCGACACCATCGAGAAGCAGGGCTTCACGATCGACAACCCGAACGCCACGGGCTCCTGCGCCTGCGGCGACTCGTTCAACTAGATCCACCCGGATCCGTCCGGCACCCCGCCCGCGGTCTCGCCCGCGGCGCGGGGTTTCGGCATGCCCACGGACGGCACCGCCCCATGGCGCGTCGCGGTGGACGAGCGTGGCGGCCGGCCCACACGGGCCCGCGAAGGCGCCCGTCCCTAAGGGGCGGCCGACGCGGTGATACGGGCACGCTCACCCGTCTTACGGGTCCCTCGCCCCCGCGAGGCCGCTCACCTGCCGGTCCTCGCCGGCGGAGGCCGGCCGGCCGTGCGGGAGCCGGACCGGCTCATGAGGTGATCGTGGACCGGTGGGGCGGGCGGGACACGGCCAAGATCGGGCTCTAGCGTTCCTCACGCGCCCCTCGAGTACGGGTGGCGTATTCTTGGCGGGCCCATTTCGATGCTGACAACGAGGAGAACACCCCGTGCGCATCGCCGTCACCGGCTCAATCGCGACCGACCATTTGATGACGTTCCCGGGTAGCTTCGGGGACCAGCTCATCGCCGAGCAGCTCGACCGTGTGTCGCTGTCCTTCCTTGTCGATGATCTGCAGATCCGGCGCGGAGGGGTCGCGGGCAACATCGCCTTCGGGATGGGCTGCCTCGGCCTGTCGCCGATCCTCGTCGGCGCGGTCGGCGCCGACTTCGGCGACTACCGCTCCTGGCTGGAGCGCCACAACGTCGACTGCCGGTCCGTGCACGTCTCCGAGCTGCGCCACACGGCCCGCTTCCTGTGCACCACCGACGAGCACCACAACCAGATCGCCTCGTTCTACACCGGCGCCATGGCCGAGGCCCGCGAGATCGAGCTGCAGCCGGTGGCCGACCGCGTCGGCGGCCTCGACCTCGTCCTGATCAGCCCGAACGACCCCGACGCGATGCTGCGTCACACCGACGAGTGCCGCACCCGGGGCATCCCCTTCGCCGCCGACCCCTCCCAGCAGCTGGCCCGCATGGACGGCGGCCAGATCCGGCAGCTGATCGACGGCGCGGCCTACCTGTTCACCAACGACTACGAGAAGGCGCTCGTCGAGCAGAAGACCGGCTGGTCCGACGAGGAGGTGCTCGCCAGGGTCGGCGTCCGGGTGACCACTCTCGGCCCGAAGGGCGCCCGCATCGACCGCGACGGCGAGCCGTCGCTGCACGTCCCCCCGACCCCCGAGCTCGGCAAGGTCGACCCCACCGGCGTCGGCGACGCCTTCCGCGCGGGCTTCCTGTCGGGCCTGATGTGGGGGCTGTCGCTGGAGCGCTGCGGCCAGATCGGCAACCTCATCGCCACCCACGTGCTCGAGCACGTCGGCGGCCAGGAGTACCAGCTCGGCAGGAGCGGCTTCCTCAGCCGCTTCTCGGCGGCGTACGGCGCCGACGCCGCGGCCGAGATCGAGCCGCACCTGGAGTGCCCCCACCCCTGACACCCGCCTCCGGCCGTGCCCGCATCGGGCGCGGCCGGGCCTTTCAGTAGTTGCGCCGCACGTGGATGGCCCAGCCGCCCTGCGGCAGCTCGTAGCTGCCCATGTGGTGGTGCGACTTGAGCCTGCACCAGGCCGGGACGTCGGTGAAGGCGGCCGGGTCGTCGGCGAGGACGGCGATCGTGGCGTTCAGCGGCACGCTGTTGATCTGCTCGGCCAGCATGATGATGGGGATCGGGCACTTGCGGCCCAGGGCGTCGATGGTCAGCGCGACCTCGGGCGGCCGGGGAGCCTCCTCGGGCGCGGGCTGCCTGTGCCGGCCTGCCATCACGATCTCACCCCTGCCGTCGAGGGCCGCGGCGCGCGGCACGGCCGCCTCGCCCCTGACCCGCCTCGCCTCGTCACGACCTCACTCCTACGCTCTCGCGGATGCGGCGGACGATGCCGGGCAGGACGCCGAGGAAGCGGTCGACGTCCTCGCCGGTGGTGCCCCTGGGCAGCGAGACCCTGACGTTGCCATGCGTGAGCACCCCCATCGCCTCCAGCACATGCGATGGTCGTAGCGTACTCGCCGTGCACGAGCTGCCGGACGAGACGGCGAACCCCGCCCTGTCCAATTCGGTGAGAATCGCCTCACCCGGCACATAAAGACACGAGAAGGTCACGATGTGGGGGACCCGCTCCGCCGCGTCGCCGACCACCTCGACGTCCGGCACCACCCGGGGCACCGTCTCGCGGATGCGGTCGACCAGCGCCGACAGCCGAGCGTTCTCCTCCTCGGCCTCGGCGAGCCGGGCCCGCAGCGCCGCCACCGCCGCGACCGCCGCCGGGACGTTCTCGAAGCCGGGCACCCTGCGCCGTTCCCGCTCGTCCTCCGGCAGCGGGGAGCGCCAGCGGATGCCCTTGCGGACCGCGAGCAGCCCCACCCCCGCCGGGCCGCCCCACTTGTGCGCGCTGCCCGCCAGCACCGACCAGCCGGACGGCACCGGCAGCCGTCCCAGCGTCTGCGCGGCGTCCACCAGCAGCGGCACGCCCGCCGCCCCGCAGGCCTCCGCCGCCCGAGCCACCGGCTGCAGGGTGCCGACCTCGTGGTTGGCCGTCTGCAGGCAGGCCAGCGCCGTACCCTCCCGCTTCACCGCCGCGGCGAAGGCGTCCGCGTCGACCCGCCCCGTGCGGCCGACGCCGACCACCTCCACGGTGCCGCCCCCGGCCTCGTGGACCTGGGCCGCGTGCAGGACGCTGGAATGCTCGACGGCGCCCGCCACCAGGTGGCGTCCGGCGCGCCGCCTGCCCAGTAGAGTGCCGAGTACGCCGAGGTGGACGGCCTGGGTGCCGGAGGCGGTGAACGACACCTCGTCCGGCCGGGCGCCGATGACCTCGGCCGCCTCGGCGCGGGCCCTCTCCAGCAGCAGGCGCGCCCGGCGTGCCGCTCCGTACAGCCGCGCGGGGTCGGCGCCGCCCTCGTCGAGGGCCGCGACGAGCGCCTCGCGGGCGGCGGGATGCAGGGGTTCGGTCGAGGCCGCGTCGAAGTACGCCACCCGCCCATGCTCGCACCCGTCCCGCCCGCCGCTCAGCCGGGGCCATCGGGGGCGACGGGCGGCGGTGGGAGGCAAAGCGGGCCCCGCGGTTGGGGCAAGACGGGGGCTGAGAAGGAGGGCGGCGCCAGTGCGCGCTAATGTGTCCCCCAGCGTGACGTGAGACAACTTAGAGCGCGAATACGTGAATCTGGCAACGACCGCCCAGGAGGGGGACTCTTGGGCTTTAACTGTGGGGTAGGCGATCCGTGAGTCCGACCCGCCGTTCTACACGGCGTCCGTTGGCCCGCAGGGTGCCACGCGCCGCCGCTCTGGCGGTGCTGCTGGTGTCCCTGACGGCGTGTGGGGGCCCTGGCACGTGGGACCGTGCCGGTATGCCTGATGGCATCACCAAGGAGGCCGGCATCATCCAGAGTCTCTGGAATGGTGCCTGGATCGCCGCCCTCGCGGTCGGCGTGGTCGTCTGGGGCCTGATCCTCTGGGCCTGTGCGTTCCACCGCAAGCGCAAGAACAGCGGCGACGCGTTGCCGCCGCAGGTGCGCTACAACCTGCCGATCGAGATCCTCTACACCACGATCCCGATCATCATGGTCGCCGTGTTCTTCTACTTCACCGCGCGTGACGAGAACACGATCACCAAGGTCTCGGCGAACCCCGACGTGAAGGTCCACGTCGAGGGCTTCCAGTGGAGCTGGCGCTTCACCAGCGAGTACCAGGGCAAGACCGTCAAGGTGGTCGGCACCCCCGCCCAGCGGCCGGTGCTCGTGCTGCCCGAGGACAAGGCCGTGCAGTTCGAGCTCACCTCGCCCGACGTGGCCCACTCCTTCTGGGTGCCGGCGTTCCTGTTCAAGCGCGACGTCATCCCCGGCGTGAAGAACGTCTTCGAGATCCACACGCTGAACAAGACCGGTGAGTTCGCCGGCCGCTGTGCCGAGCTCTGCGGCGTCGACCACAGCCGCATGCTCTTCACGGTGAAACTCGTGCCGCAGGCCGAATACGACCAGTACGTCAACAGCCAGGCGGGGAGTGCTCAGTGACCGCCACCACCGAACCCATCCGGAGCGGCGACGAGGCGAGGCGCGCCCGCAGGGGCACCGTCATCGCTAAGTGGCTGTCCTCCACCGACCACAAGGTGATCGGGCACCTCTACCTGATCACCTCCTTCGCGTTCTTCCTGATCGGCGGCGTCATGGCGCTGATCATGCGTGCCGAGCTCGCGCAGCCCGGACTGCAGTACGTCAGCAACGAGCAGTTCAACCAGCTGTTCACCATGCACGGCACGATCATGCTGCTCATGTTCGCGACCCCGCTGTTCGCGGGCTTCGCCAACGAGCTCATGCCGCTGCAGATCGGCGCCCCCGACGTCGCCTTCCCGCGGCTGAACATGGTGAGCTACTGGTTCTACCTGTTCGGCAGCCTGATCGCGGTCTCCGGCTTCTTCACCCCCGACGGCGCCGCGTCGTTCGGCTGGACGGCCTACACCCCGCTGTCGGACGCCGTCTCCTCCCCGGGCATGGGCGGCGACCTGTGGATCATGGGTCTGTCGATGTCGGGTATCGGCACCATCCTCGGCGCGGTGAACTTCATCACCACGATCATCACGATGCGGGCCCCCGGCATGACGATGTTCCGCATGCCGATCTTCACCTGGAACATCCTGCTCACCAGCATCCTGGTGCTGCTGGCCTTCCCGGTGCTCGCCGCCGCGCTGCTGGCCCTGGAGGCCGACCGCAAGCTCGGCGCCCACATCTTCGACGCGGCGACCGGCGGTGCGATGCTCTGGCAGCACCTGTTCTGGTTCTTCGGGCACCCCGAGGTGTACATCATCGCGCTGCCGTTCTTCGGCATCATCACCGAGATCCTGCCGGTGTTCAGCCGTAAGCCGGTCTTCGGTTACATCAGCCTCGTCGGCGCCACCATCGCCATCGCGGGCCTGTCGGCGGCCGTCTGGGCGCACCACATGTTCGTCACCGGACAGGTGCTGCTGCCGTTCTTCTCGTTCATGACGTTCCTGATCGCCGTCCCGACCGGTGTGAAGTTCTTCAACTGGATCGGCACCATGTGGCGCGGCCACGTCACGTTCGAGTCGCCGATGCTGTTCTCGGTCGGCTTCCTGGTGACGTTCCTGTTCGGCGGTCTGACCGGCATCATCCTGGCCTCGCCGCCGCTGGACTTCCAGGCCAGTGACTCCTACTTCGTGGTGGCGCACTTCCACTACGTCGTCTTCGGCACCGTGGTGTTCGCGATGTTCGCCGGGTTCTACTTCTGGTGGCCGAAGTTCACCGGCAAGATGCTGAACGACACCCTCGGCAAGTGGCACTTCTGGACGCTGTTCATCGGCTTCCACACCACCTTCCTGGTGCAGCACTGGCTCGGTGTCGAGGGCTTCCCGCGCCGGTACGCCGACTACTCCCCGCTCGACGGCTTCACCGACCTGAACATGGTCTCCTCGGTGGGCGCGTTCGTCCTGGGCGCCTCGACGCTTCCGTTCCTCTACAACGTGTGGAACACCTGGAAGAACGCTCCCAAGGTCACCGTCGACGACCCGTGGGGCTTCGCCAACTCCCTGGAGTGGGCGACCTCCTGCCCGCCGCCGCGGCACAACTTCACCAAGCTGCCGCGCATCCGGTCCGAGCGTCCCGCGTTCGACCTGAAGCACCCGCACCAGCCCGTGCCGGTTGAGGCGCTGGAGGAGGTCCGATGAAGGTCCAGGGTTGGCTGCTCCTCCTGTGCGGCGTCTTCTTCGCCGCGGTGGACATCGTCTACTGGTTCTGGTCCAAAGAGCCCACCGGCACCACCGCGCTGGCCATCTCCGTCGGCCTGGCGATGATGATCGGCTACTACCTGCTGTTCACGGCCCGCCGCATCGGCGAGCAGCCGGAGGACCGCAAGGACGCCGAGATCAGTGACGGTGCCGGCGAGCTCGGCTTCTTCAGCCCGTCGAGCTGGTGGCCGCTGTTCCTGTGCCTGGCCGTGGCGCTCATGACGGTCGGCTTCGTGATCGGCTGGTGGATGTTCATGATCGGGGCCTTCGCCGTGGTCATGGCGGCCATCGGGTTCGTCTTCCAGTACTACCGGGGTCACTTCACGCACTGACGTGCGGGGCGGCGTGCCGCCGCTCCCGGTGATCGGTAAACCTCCGCGCGGGCGGTGGATGTCTCTTGACGAGGCATCCACCGCCCGTGCGGCTTTTTCGTGGGCTCCGTCAAGGGAGCGTCGGTCGCCTTCGGGGCTTTTTTGGCAGGTCGTTTCGCCCTTTCTCCTTCAGCGGGGGCACACGACACGCTGTAACCGGGTAATAACTCACAAGGAGTGATCCATCGGAGCAGGGAGAGGTCACGTGGGACACGCAGAGATCCGGGTGATCGCCCTAGGCGCCGGCGCCCTGGCCCTCCTCCTCGCGAGCGGATGCGGGCGTTCCGGCGACAACCAGTCATCAGGCAACCCGCAGGGCTCCCGGCAGGACGCCGCTGTGAGCGTCTCTCCGGCCGACGGGGCCACCCAGGTGGCCCCCGAGCTGCCCATCATGATCGGGACCGTCTACGGCGCTCTCAGAAGCGTCGAGGTACGCGCCACGTCGAAGAACACACCGCTCGAGGGAGTGCTGAGCGCCGACCGCACCAAGTGGCGCAGCAAGCGCCCGATGGCGCCGGGGGAGACCTACAGGGTCACGGTGGTGGCCGTCGGCCGTTCGGGCAAGACCACTCAGCTGACCAGCCAGTTCTCCACCATCAAGGCCACCCAGACGTTCGCCGCCGACAAGATTCTGCCCAACAAGGACATCACGGGCCTCACGGTCGGTGTAGGCATGCCCATCATGCTGACCTTCGACAAGCCCATCGCCGACCGCCTCTCGGTGGAGCGCAACCTGTCGGTGCAGGCCTCGCGGCCCGTCGAGGGGGCCTGGCACTGGATCGACGAGAAGTCCGTCGTCTACCGGCCCAAGCACTGGTGGCCCGCCCACACGAAGGTCAAGCTGGTGGCGCAGCTCGGCGGCGTGCGCGGCGGCCCGGGCATGTACGGCGCCGGCGACTACGTCCGCGAGTTCGAGATCGGCCGCTCCCAGATCAGCCACGCCGACACCGCGAGCCACCAGATGACCGTCAAGCGCGACGGCAAGGTCATCAGGACGGTCCCGCTCAGCGCGGGGAACGGCGACAGCTGGAAGCACTACACCACCAACGGGATCCACCTGGCGATGTCGCGCGAGGACGTCACCACCATGACCTCGCCCGACGCCGGGCCCGGCAGCGCCGGCTACTACCAGCTGACGGTGTACGACACCGTCCGCATCTCCGACACCGGCGAGTACGTCCACGGCGCGCCATGGTCGGTGGGCTCGCAGGGCAACAGCAACGTCAGCCACGGCTGCATCAACGTCAGCCCGGAGAACGCCAAGTGGTTCAAGGAGGTCACCCTCATCGGCGACCCGATCATCGTCACCGGCACACCGCGCCAGCTCGACCCGGGCAACGGCTGGGGGTACTGGCAGGAGAGCTGGCCGCAGTGGCTGCGGTGGAGCGGCATGCGGTCGGCGTCGCCCACCGAGGCGCTGTCGGCGGTCCCGGTCTCCGAGCACACCACCGGCTCCCCGGCCTCCGAGGAGCATGGGAAGAAGGGAAAGACCACCACCAGCTGACCGCGCGTACGTGGGGGAGCCGGGGAGGATCACCGGCTGGCCGCGCGTCGAGCGTCGGGGGCCGGATCACCGGCGGGCCCCGCGTAGGACATCGGCGGAGCAGGGAAAGCCCCCCGTCCGGCTCTCGCGGCGGCGAACGAGAAGAGGGCCCGGGCGCGTGTCGCGCCCGGGCCCTCCCGCTGTGCTGTGGTTCGGAACCGCTGTCCGCCGGCCGTCAGTGGCCGATGGACTTGGTCTCCTCGCCCGCTCCAACGGCCGCGTGCTCGCCGTGCTCCTCGTGGGAGCCGTCGAGCGAGATCGCGTCGCTGTCGGCGGCGTACGCGCGGCTCATGCGCGCACGGAGCCTGCCGAGCGGGTTGCGCATGCCCTTGGGCGGGATGCCCTCGCCGTCCGGGCCGTCCTCGACGGAGGGGATCAGCTTCTTCCCCTTCACGTGGGCCGCGATGTCCTCGGCCGGGGGCACGTGGACCTCGACGTACTCGCCGTGCGGCAGGCGCTTGATGACGCCCGACTCGACGCCGTGGTGCACGACCTCCTGGTCGTGGCGCTGCAGGCCGATGCAGATGCGGTAGGTGACGTAGTACGCGATCGCCGGGCCCACGAAGACCACCACGCGGCCGACCTCCGTCGTGGTGTACAGCGAGATGTGGAACTTCGCCGAGATCCAGTCGTTGGCGCCCAGCAGCCACAGGAGACCGTAGAACGTGATCGCCGAGATGCCGATCGACGTGCGGTGCGGGTTGTTGCGGGGCCGGTCGGCGATGTGGTGCTCGCGGTTGTCGCCGGTGACCCACCGTTCCACGAACGGGTAGAGCGCCAGACCCGTCATGATCAGGCCCATCGGGCCGAGCGCCGGGATCAGCACGCTCAGCGGGAGGGTGTGACCGAAGAGGTTGATCTCCCACGCCGGCATGAGGCGCAGCGAGCCTTCGAGGAAGCCCATGTACCAGTCGGGCTGCGAACCGGCCGAGATGTCGGCGGGGGTGTACGGGCCGAACAGCCAGATCGGGTTGATCTGGGCGAAGGCGCCGAGCAGCGCGACGACGCCGAACGTGAACAGGAAGTACGCACCGGCCTTGATCATGAAGGTCGGGTAGAACGGCGCGCCCACCACGTTGGTCTCGGTACGGCCCTTGCCCGGCTGCTGCGTGTGCTTCTGCACCCACATGAGGACCATGTGGGCGGAGACGAGCGCCAGCAGGATGCCCGGGATCAGCAGGATGTGGATGCTGTAGAACCGCGAGATCACGTCCTCGCCGGGGTACTCACCGCCGAACAGGAAGAAGGTGAGGTAGGTGCCGACCAGCGGGATCGAGATCATGACGCCTTCGGTGATCCGCAGACCGGCGCCCGACAGCAGGTCGTCCGGGAGGGAGTAGCCGGTCAGGCCCTCGGCGAGCGCCAGGGTGAGCAGCAGGACACCGATGATCCAGTTGAGCTCGCGCGGCTTGCGGTAGGCGCCGGTGAAGAACACGCGGAGCATGTGCACCGTCATGCCCGCCACGAACAGCAGCGCCGCCCAGTGGTGGATCTGCCGGATGAGCAGGCCGCCGCGCACGTCGAAGCTGATGTGCAGCGACGAGGCGTACGCCTCCGACATGTGGACGCCCTGCAGCGGCGCGTAGGAGCCGTCGTAGGCGACCTCCATCATGCTCGGCTTGAACCACAGCGTGAGGAACGTGCCGGTCAGCAGCAGGATGATGAAGGAGTAGAGCGCGATCTCGCCGAGGAGGAACGACCAGTGGTCGGGGAAGACCTTGCGCAGGTTGCGCTGGAGGAAGTTTCCCGCGCCGATGCGGTCGTCGATGAACTTCGAGGGCCCGGCGATGGCCTTCGGCGTGGTGTCGAGGCTCATGCCTTCTGCCCCCTAGCTTCGGCTTCGGCGTCCCCGCGCTCCCAGAAGCTGGGGCCGACCGGGACGTTGAAGTCGCTCTGTGCGATGAGGTAGCCCTCGCTGTCGACGCCGATCGGCAGCTGGGGCAGCGGACGGGCCGCCGGGCCGAAGACGACCTTGGCGCCGTCGGCCGCGTCGAAGGTGGACTGGTGGCACGGGCAGAGGATGTGGTGGGTCGTCTGCTCGTACAGCGCCGCCGGGCAGCCCACGTGGGTGCAGATCTTGGAGTAGGCGACGATGCTGTCGTGCGTCCAGTTCAGGTTGACGCCCGACTTGAGCTCCTCCGGCCTGAACTTGATCAGGATCAGCGTGGCCTTGGCCAGCGCGTTCAGGTCGTTCTCGTGGCCCTGCGGGACCACCGACAGGATGCCGCCGGGGGAGTTGAAGTCGGCCGCGCGGATGGGCTGGTTGGTGCCCTCGACCATCAGACGCATGCCCTTCTTCCACACCGTGTGGCGCAGCGAGGTGCCGGGCAGCGGGCCGAGGTCCTTCAGCATCACCAGAGGCAGCAGGCCGAGCGGCGCGGCGGCCAGCAGCAGCGTGCGGCGCATCAGCTTGTGCCGCAGGAAGCCGCTCTCCTCGGCGCCCTGCAGGAAGGTCTTCTCGACCTCCTCGCGGACCTCCGCACGGGACGCCATCGGGTGGCGCTCCTGCACCAGGGCGTACTTCGGCATGAGCTGCCGGGCCCATACCACCAGACCGGCCGCCAGGGCGAGCAGGGCGATGGCGAGGGACGAGCCGAGGGCGAGGTTGGAGGTCTGCGTCCGGTCGATGTCGCCGACCTGGAAGGCGACGTAGGAGACGATGAACGCGATGCCGGCGAGGAAGGCCACCAAGAACAGCAACGCGGCGACCTTCTCGGCCTTGCGTGCCTTCACCGGGTCGGGGAACTTCACGCCCTCGTGCACGATCGGCTCCTCGGCCGACGCCGGAGCGCCGAGCGAGGAGCTGTCACCCCCGGGCGGGGGCGTGCCGATGACGCGCCTCGGGACGCGTTCTTCCGGCAGGTTGGTGTCGATGTTCTCAGTCATGGTTGGCCTGACGCTTCTTCGCGGTGATCCAGATGGCGGCGAGGGCGAGGAGGCTGATGCCGACGACCCAGGCGACGAGGCCTTCGGTCACCGGGCCGATGCGGCCGAGGCCGCTGCCGCCCGGGTCGGGCTGGCTGCGCACGCCCGTGATGTAGGCGATCATGTCCCGCTTCTGCTCGGGCGTGATCGTCGTGTCGTTGAAGACCGGCATCGCCTGCGGGCCGGTGGCCATCGCCTCGTAGATCTGCGTGGGGCTGGCCTGGTTGAGCGGCGGAGCGTACTTGCCGTAGGTCAGGCCACCGCCCGCGCCCACGAAGTTGTGGCACTGGATGCAGTTCGCCCGGAACAGCTCGCCGCCCTTGGCCGGGTCGCCCTTGGAGGGGTCGACCGCCTCCAGAGAGGGCTTGGCGGGGCCTCCGCCGAGCGACTGCACGTACGCGGCCAGCTGCCGGACGGTGTCCGGGTTCACCCAGTCCGGCGGGCGCTTGCGCGGGGCCTGCGGGCCGGGGTTGGAGAACGGCATGCGGCCGCTCGACACCTGGAAGTCGACGGCCGCCGCTCCGACGCCGATGAGGCTCGGGCCCGATCCACCGCCGGGCGTGTAGGAGCCCTCGGCGTTGAGGCCGTGGCAGGACGCGCAGTGTGCCGCGAAGAGCTCCTTGCCCGCGGCCACGTCGTCGGCCTTGCCGGAGGCGATCGCCGCGTCGGCCCGGTCGCCTCCGGGCGCGAGCAGGGCGTACACCCCTCCGAGGAGGCTCAGGGCCAGAAGGAGGACGGCGTATCGCGCGAATGGATGCCGCCTCCGTGCGGTGATCGAGTTCACCGAAATCCTCGTTCCGATCATTTGATGATGTAGATGGTCGCGAAGAGGCCGATCCAGACGACGTCGACGAAGTGCCAGTAGTAGGACACGACGATCGCGCTGGTGGCCTGCTCATGGGTGAAGCGCTTCGCGGCGTACGTGCGTCCCAGCATGAACAGGAACGCGATCAGACCACCGGTCACGTGCAGTCCGTGGAAGCCCGTGGTCAGGTAGAACACCGAACCATAGGCGTTGGAGGACAGGGTCACGCCCTCTTCGACGAGGTTGTGGTACTCGTACAGCTGCCCGCCGACGAACCACGCACCCATCAGGAAGCTGATGATGTACCAGAAGCGGAGCTTCCGGACCTGACCCTTCTCAGCGGCCCACACACCGAGCTGGCACGTCACACTCGACAGGACCAGGACGATCGTGTTGACCAGCGCGTACGGGACGTCCAGGTGGACGCCTTCAGGCAGCGTCGGCCACGGTTTGTCCTGACCGAGGCTGACCGACCGGATGGTGAAGTACATCGCGAACAGCGCCGCGAAGAACATGAGCTCAGAGGACAGCCAAACGATCGTCCCGACGCTGACCAGGTTGGGCCGGCGGGACGATGGTGCTGTCGTCGTCGTAATTGCGGATGCTGTCGCCACGCCCGACATTATTGCGGCTCTACTGGTCGGGTCGCCGCACGACCCCCCTGTTGGGGACGGGTGAGCCCGGTGAAAGGGCCGATGAGCCTGGAACTACGCCAAGTATGACTGGTCTGGGATTCCGTCGCCAGGGACCGGTAGCATCCATGTGACCATACCTCGTCAATCGATAGTGAGCGCGACCGTGAGCATGAGGGTTCTCGTCTACAGCGACGACGCAAGCACCCGCGAGAAGGTGCGGCTGGCGATCGGGCGGCGTCCCGCCGCCGACGTGCCCCTTGTGGACATCGTGGAGTGCGCGACGCAGCCCGCCGTCATCAAGCACCTCGACTCCGGTGAGATCGACGTCGCCGTCCTCGACGGCGAGGCGGTCCCCGCGGGCGGCATGGGGGTGTGCCGCCAGGCCAAGGACGAGGTCTACGACTGCCCGCCCATCTGCGTGGTCATCGCGCGGCGCGACGACCGCTGGCTGGCCGACTGGTCGCGCGCCGACGCCGTCGTGGCCCAGCCGCTCGACCCGATGGCGCTGGCCGAGGCCGTGGCGGGCCTCATGCGGCGCCGTTCGGCCACCCGCATCTCCTCCCACTGACCGGAGCCCCCATGGACGCGCGCACCAGCTGGCCCGCGCTGCTCACCGCCCTGCTGGCCGGCGAGCACCTCACCGCCGACGAGACCGCCTGGGCCATGCGCGAGATCATGTCGGGGTCGGCCACGCAGGCCCAGATCGCCGCCTTCGTCACGGCCATCCGCGCCAAGGGCGAGACGGTCGCCGAGGTCCTCGGGCTCGCGCGCACCATGCTCGAGTTCGCGACCCCGCTGGCGGTCGAGGGCCCGACGGTCGACGTCGTGGGCACCGGCGGCGACCGCGCCCACACCGTCAACGTCTCGACGATGGCCGCGATCGTGGCCGCCGGGGCGGGGGCGCGGGTCGTCAAGCACGGCAACCGCTCGGCGTCCTCCTCGGTGGGTGCGGCCGACGTCCTCGAACACCTCGGGGTGGTCCTCGACCTGTCCCCGGAGCTCACGGCCCGCACCGCCGTCGAGGCGGGCATCGCGTTCTGCTTCGCGCCCGTCTACCACCCGGCCCTGCGGTTCGCCGGCCCGGTGCGCAAGGAGATCGGCATCCCGACCTTCTTCAACTTCCTCGGGCCGCTCACCAACCCCGCCCGCCCGTCGGCGCAGGCCATCGGGGTGTACGACCGGCGCATGCTCCCGGTCGTCGCCGGGGTGTTCGCCGAGCGCGGCGTGTCGGCGCTGGTGTTCCGGGGCGACGACGGGCTCGACGAGCTGTCCACGGCCACCACCTCCACCGTGTACGTGGTCAGGGAGGGCACGGCCGTCGAGACCTCCTTCGACCCCCTCGACATCGGCGTGCCCCGTTCCGACCAGGAGGCGCTGAGGGGCGGCGACGTCGAGTTCAACGCCAAGGCGGTCAAGGACCTGGTCGGCGGCAGGCCCGGCCCGGTGCGTGAGGCCGTGCTGCTGAACGCCGCCGCGGCCCTGGTCAGCCTCGAGCCCGCCTCCCTCGACCCGGGCCAGGGCGCCCCGGCCGACGCCCTCGTCGGCGCGATGTCGGCGGCGTACGCCAGGGCGGCCGAGGCCGTCGACTCCGGGCGGGCCGCCGAGACCCTCGACCGCTGGGTCGAGATCAGCCGCTCCCACAGGAAGTCCTGACAGACCGCATCATCCCCTTCAAGGGCCGAGGAGAGATCCTCGGCCCATCCGCTGCCTCGACGATCCCGCCCTGGCCGCCCACCCGGCCGAGCACCGGATCCCCCTGGAGGTCGCGCCCACGTCGAACGTGTCCCTGAAGCTCGTGGAGAGCCTGGCCGCCCACCCCGTCGGCGAACTCGCGCGCGCCGGGCTGACGGCCTGGTCAGTCGGCCTCGGTGAAGCCGATGGAGAAGGCCGCCTCGAGGTCGTGCTTGGAGTAGGTGCGGAAGGCGAGGTGGGTCTCGGTGGCGAGCACGCCGGGCACCTTGTTGATGCGCCCGGGGATCACCTCGGCGATCTGGTCGTAGGCCGTCACCCGCACCATCGCGAGCAGGTCGTAGTCGCCCGTGATCGAGTAGACCTCGCTGACCCCGTCGAGCTCGGCGATCGTCTGGGCGACCTCGGCGAGCCGGTGGACGTCCGCCTTGATGTGCACGATCGCGGTGATCATTCGCGTTCTCTCCCTTGAGTACGGTCTCGCCCGACTCTAGCGCCGCCTCCACCACCCGTCCGCCACCGGCCGACGATGACGGGAGACCACTCTGGTCAAGGCTCGTGGTCAGCGCAGGGGGCGGCCCTCGCGGGGCTGGCGGGGCTGGAGGGGTTGGTAGGCGCGGTCGATGCGCTCCTTGAAGCGGGCGGCGCCGCCGGCGGGCAGGCTCCAGGTGCCCTCGACGCGGACCAGGCGCACACCGGGGGAGTCGAGCCAGCGCAGGATGCACTCGGTCTCCTCGGCGCCGGCGGCGGGCAGGGGGCCGGGGCCGGGCTCCACCGTCTCGGCCGTGGCCACGAGGGCGTCGACGTAGGGGACGGGGTGGGCGCCCTTCGGCATGACGCCCGCGGCGGCCAGGCGGCCGTGGCGCACGACGTGGATGTCCCAGCCGCCCTCGAAGGCCGGGCTCGCGGCGATCAGCTGGGGGATCGAGGTGAGGGACCTCAGGCGCTGCATGCGCGCGGCCGTGCGGACGTACACCGCCAGCCGGTCACGGTCGACGGCGGCCTCCTCGTAGCGCTGCTCGGCGGCCAGCCGCTGCATGCGGGCCTCGATCGCCGCGAACACCGGGCCCGGGTCGTGCTCGATGGCGGAGCGGGCGCGCTCGACGTGGCGGCCGTACTCTTCGACGCTCTGGCGGCCCTCGCACGGCGCCCCGCACCGGCCCATCTCGGCCAGCGCGCAGGCCGCCCGCCTGGTGCGGACGGTGATGCGCTCGGTGCACTGGCGGATCGGCACCGCCTCGTGCAGGGCGGACCGGGCGTCCTCGGCGGCGCGCGCCGAGGTGAACGGGCCGAGGTAGGAGGCCTGGTCGGCCTTCACCTCGCGCACGATCGACAGCCGGGGGAACGGCTCGTCGGTGAGCTTGAGCCAGACGACCTTCTCGGGGAAGCGGGAACGGCGGTTGTAGCGCGGCTTGGTGGCGCCGATCAGCCGGAGCTCGCGCACCTCGGCCTCCAGGCCGGTGGCGCACACGATGGGCCTGACCCGCTCGGCGATGCCGATCATCTCGCGGATGCGCGGGCGGGTCTCGCTGGCGGTGAAGTAGGACCGCACCCGCTGCCGCAGGTCGCCGCTCTTGCCGACGTACAGCGCCTCGCCGCGCTCGTCCTCGAAGACGTAGACGCCGGGGGCGCTCGGGATGCCCGTGGCGAGGTGGCGCTTGCGCTTCTGCTCGGGGGTGGGGGCGCGCACGAACCCCTTGAGCTCCTCGAGGGTCTGCACGCCGTAGGCGCCGACCCGCTCGATGAGGGCGTGCAGGACGTCGACGGTGGCCTTGGCGTCGGCCAGGGCCCGGTGGCACGGCTCGGTGGTGCTCCTGAAGACCCTCGCCAGCGTGGACAGCTTGCAGTTGGGGACGTCGTCGCGGGTGAGGACGCGCCGGGCGAGGTCGGCGGTGTCGACGACCGGGTTGGCGGGCGGAGGGTAGCCGTGGGCCTGGCAGCCGGCCTTGATGAACCCGACGTCGAACGGGGCGTTGTGCGCGACCAGCGTGGTGCCGCGGATGAACTCCAGGAACGACGGGAGGACCTGCTCGATGCGCGGCGCGGCGGTGACCATCACGTCGGTGATGCCGGTCAGGACGGTGATGAACGGCGGGATGGGACGCCCCGGGTCGACCAGCGTGGCGAACTCGCCGAGCACCTCGCCGCCGCGGACCTTCACCGCGCCGATCTCGGTGATGGCGTGCTCGGCCGATGACCCGCCCGTCGTCTCCAGGTCGAAGACGACGAAGGTCACCTGGTCGAGCGGCGTGCCCAGCTCGTCAAGCGTTCCCTGAACCCCGATCTCCACGAGCATGACCATACGAGCGGGGTCCGACAGTTCCCAGGGGGCGGGCACGGGGAATCCGGCGGGGCCGATCTCCGGCCGTGATCGAATCCCATTTCGTTCCTGGTCGTTGTACAGCGTGTGCTCGGGATGTACGGGGGCGTGCCGGGCCGTGCGGCCCACGGGCCGTCCGTTCACCGATCTACTCACGGGAAAGACAGGTATGCGCAGGTCATCGGCATTGATCACATCGCTCGCCCTCGCGGCGGGGGCCCTGGTGGGGTACTCCGGCCCGGCCGCGGCGGCCACCCGCCGGGCCGCTCCCGGGCAGGCCGTCCGGGCCGCCGCGCCGGCCGCGGGCGCCTACGTCGGTGTGAGGTATCCCACGGCGATCAGGCGGGGCGGCTTCATCACCTACGACTACCGGGTCAAGCACCTGCGCAGGCTGGAGTCCGACGCGGTGGTGATCGTGGCGTTCCTGCCGAGGAACACCCCGTCCAAGGTGCGGTTCCTCAGCAAGCCGGCGCACTCCTCGTGCGGGTACTACAGCTCCAGGGCCTACTGCGTGGTGCGCCTCACCGGTGCCGACGGCTTCTCGGCGCGGCTGCGGGTCTGGGTCAAGTACAAGTACGCCGGCAGGTACAGGACCGACCACTACGCCAGGGCCGTGAACTTCGAGTCCGGCCTGAGCACGCGGGACTACGTCGAAGAGGTCACCCGCGGCGACCTGATGGCCAGGTCGAGGACGACCATCTACCGGCGCTGACGGCGCGGCGCCCGGCCTCGCGGCCCCCGGCGTGGCGGGGCCGGGCCGCCGGGTCGGCTCCAGTAGCGGCCCGACAGCATGCTCTCGATGGTGGCGCGGTGCATCACCAGGTCGTTCGGATCGTCCGGCATGGGCTGCTCGCCGAAGTGGATCCGGCGCTGCCAGACCCGGGCCATGATGATCCCGTGCCGCAGCGCGGCGTACATCTCGTAGAACTCCATGTCGCGGGGCTCGTGGCCGGAGAACGAGCGGTACTGCGCGCAGACGTCCTCGCGGGTCATGAAGTCCGGCAGGCCCGGCAGCCCCATGAAGGTGGTGACGTCCTGGAAGAACCGGTGCAGGAAGATCATCCAGGCGATGTCGATCTCGCGTGGCCCCACCGAGGCCATCTCCCAGTCGAGCACCGCCACCGGGACGAAGTCGCGGTACATGATGTTGCCGATGCGCGCGTCGCCCCAGCTGATCACGTCGGGGGACGGGGTGGCGGGCCAGTGGTCCTCCAGCCAGGCGAAGGCGTCCTCCAGGATCGGGACGGGCCGCGCCGCGTGGGCCCACGCGTAGTACGCCTTCTGTTCCTCGACGTGCCGCCGCAGCGCCGAGCCGCCCGGCGGGCCCTGCCGCGGGAAGGCCGGCCCGGCGGGCGCGCCGTGCAGCCGCGCCAGCAGTTCCACCGTGCGTTCCTGCAGGCGCGCGCGGTCGGCGGGGGAGGCGTCGAGCAGCCAGCCCTCGAAGGTGTACGGCGGCACGTCGGGCGGGACGTCCCCGCTCACCCGTTCCATCACGAAGAACGGCGAGCCGAGCGGCTCGGGGTCGGGTTCGGACCACAGCGCGCGGGGTGCCGGGACGCCGGCCCGCTCCCGGGCGAGCCGCATCACCTCGAACTGCTCGACCATGTCGTAGCGCGGGAAGACCGGCACGGCCTCGGCGGCGGGCGCCATTCTGGCGACGCAGTCCACTTCGTGCTCGCCGTCGCCGTCGGACCAGGCGGCGGTGAAGAAGAGGGTCTCGCTCGACAGGCCGTTCGCCGAGGGGCGGGACGGCGGCGACACCCGCACGCCGGTCGCGCCGGGCAGCCGGCCGGCGAGCCAGGCGCGCAGACGCTCGCGGAGTTCGCCCAGGTCACGGGTGGAGGTGCGCATCTCGTCGCGCTGGACGTCCGGCCCGGCCATCGGCTGCCTCCCTCATCCGGATGGCACAGTCGTATACCGCCGACCAAGCGCTTGCCCATATGCCGTTCACCGGCCGTCCACCCGCCCCGCCGGGCCCCGCGCCCGCGCGGAAAGCCCCTCCGGGCGCGGCGACAGGGCCCGAAGCGCCCTGACCACGAACGCGTCGGCCGTACCCTTATCGGATAGACGGAATTTGAATGGACAGTCAGCTAGGGGAAGACGGATGAGCTCAGCCGGAGAAGGCCTGTCTCGCCCGCTGCCCGAGCAGGTCCGCTTACACGTCGTGGAGCTCGCCGCCCAGGTGCTCGGCACGATGCCGCCCGCCACGATCCCGCCGCCGCTGAAGGGCATCGCGAGGTTCGACCCGCGCAAGCGCGCCCGGCTGGGCAGCGCGCCGATCGCCACGCAGCTGGAGAGCGACAAGGAGTTCCGCGAGATCGTCGCCGAGGCGCTCAAGGAGGCGTGGCCCGAGCTGGTCGCGTCCCTCGGGGAGGGCAACGTCCCGCCGGCGGCCGAGCCGGTGCTGGTGGCCGCGGCCGCCTACCTCACGCGGCCCCCGGGCTGGCCCGAGCTCGTGGAGACCGCCCGCGCCGACCTCGAGCAGGCCGCGGCGGCCGCCGAAGGGAGCGCCCAGGAGCAGACCGTCGCCCGCCTGCGCGAGCAGCTCGCCACGCAGAAGGCGGCCGCCAAGGAGGAGACCGACCGGCTGCGCGAGCAGCTGAAGGCGTCCCGGGCCGAGGTCGCCGACCTGCGGCGCAAGCTCCACGACGCCCGGGAGCGCACCCGGGTGGCCGAGGAGCGCGCCGTCGAGCTGCAGGCTCTGGAGCAGGAGGCCAGGTCCGCCGTCACCTCGGCGGCGAGCTCCGCCGAGAGCGAGCTGCGCAAGCTGCGCGAGCGCCTCACCGACGCCGAGCGGCAGCTGGAGGCCAGCCGCCGCGCGGCACGCGAGGGACGCAGCATCGAGGACGCCCGCATCCGCGTGCTCCTCGACACCCTGCAGGACGCCGCGGCCGGCCTGCGCAGCGAGCTCGGCCTGCCCGTCGCCATCAGCAGGCCCGCCGACTCGGTCAGCGCCGTCACGCCCGGACGTCCCTCGGTGCGCGCGGTGCCCGCCCGTGCGCTCGCCGACGACGACCCGGCGCTGCTCGACCAGCTGCTCGCCATCCCGCAGATCCACCTCGTCGTGGACGGCTACAACGTCACCAAGACCGGCTACCCGTCGCTGACCCTGGTCGACCAGCGCTCGCGGCTGCTCACCGGGCTCGGAGGGCTCGCCGTGCAGACCCGCGTCGAGGTCACGTGCGTGTTCGACGGCGCCGAGCTCAACGGACCGGTGCAGGTGTCGGCGCCGCGCGGCGTCCGCGTGCTGTTCAGCGCGCCGGGCGAGATCGCCGACGACCTCATCAGGCAGCTCGTCCGGGCCGAGCCTCCCGGCCGGGCGGTCGCCGTGGTGTCCTCCGACCGCGAGGTCGCCGACTCGGTGCGCCGCATGGGGGCCCGCCCGGTCCCCTCGACCCTGCTGCTGCGCCGGCTCGGCCGTTCCTGAGGGCCGCCCGGCGTTCACGTGTGGGATGCCGGGTGAAACCCTGCTTGTCGTATTGAGACCAATTCCCGCGGAAAAGGTGCCTGTAGCAGTAGGTCTTCTGTAGGATCACCCCCCAGGTTGTCTCACTTGTCTCACTTGAGGGGGCTGTCGTCCCAGTGGTCGTGCGTGGCATCCGGGGAGTCGGTCGGGTACCGCTGATCACCGGTCTCATCGCCGCTGTCGTTCTGACTCAGGCAGGCGGTGCCGAGGCGAAGCCGAAGCCGACCATCGCCCAGACCAAGGCGCGGCTGGAGAAGCTGAACGCCCAGGCCGACAAGGTGGTCGACAAGTACAACGCGGCCAACGAGCACTGGAAGAAGGCCAGGAAGGCCTACAACGCCCTCAACGGCGACCTGAAGGACCAGCTGGCCACGATCGAACGGCTGCGCTCCGGCCTGGTCTCGGTGGCCGTCAACGCCTACCAGTCGGGCGACATGCTCTCCTGGCCCAGCCTGGCGAGCCAGGAGGACCCCGAGGCGCTGCTCAGCGGTCTCGCCTCCGTCGACCAGATGGCCGCCGGCCGTTCCCGCACGCTGGCGGAGTACGAGAACGCCACCCGAGCCCTGAAGGGGCAGCGCGACAAGGCCAAGGGCGCCTACGACGACGCCGTCCAGATCCTCCAGGAGCTGCGCCGGCAGAAGAAGGACGTCGAGAAGCTGGTCGGTGAGCAGGAGCGGCTGCTGCGCAAGCTCAACCAGTTCAACCCCGGCAACCCCAACAGCCCCGGCATCAAGTACGACGGCCCGGCCTCCGGCAACGCCCGCACGGCCCTGCAGTTCGCCTTCGCCCAGGTGGGCAAGCCGTACCGGTACGGCGGCACCGGACCGGGCGCCTGGGACTGCTCGGGCCTCACGCAGGCGGCCTGGCGCGCGGCGGGGGTGAGCCTGCCCCGCACCGCGGCCGAGCAGTACTCCTGGGGCGCCTCGCGCCGGGTGCCGCTGAACGCGGTGCAGCCGGGCGACCTGCTGTTCGCCTCCGGTCTCGGTCACGTGGGGATGTACGCCGGCGGCGGCAAGATGGTTCACGCGCCCCGCACCGGAGACGTGGTGAAGGTCGTGCCGCTGTCGTCCTACCACGGCATCTTCGCCGCCGTCCGTCCCTGATCCGTCACCGCTGCGGAGCGGCGGGGAGGTCCCGCTCGCGGCGCAGCGGGCCGGCGAGCAGGATGAGCCCCGTCAGCGTCAGCGCGCCCGTCATGATCCACATCGTGGCGCGCGTCCCCAGGGCGTCGCCGAGCGCCCCGGCGAGCACGGCGCCGAGCGGGATCGTCCCGTAGTTCAAGAACTGCATGCTCACCGACACCCGGCCCATCAGGGCGCGCGGCGTGTACGCCTGGCGGAAGCTCGACTTCAGGACGTTGCCGGCGACCACTCCCGCGACGACGACCAGGCCGCCCACGAGCACGAACGCCAGCCCTGGCCCGGGGGTCGCGAGCGGGATCAGCAGCGCGAACGGCGCCCCCAGCAGCTCGCAGGCGATCAAGGCGCGGGCGCTGCCGAACCTCCGGGCGAGGAAGGACGCGCCGGCCGCGCCGGCGACGCCGCCGAGGCCGGTGGCCGCGCTCAGCAGGCCGACCGCACCCGGGCTCACCCCGACCTCGCGCACCAGGAACACCACGAGGATGGACTGGTAGCCGACCAGGGCGAGGTTGCTGGCGGCCCCGAAGAGGGTGAGCACCCTCAGGTAGGGGTCCCGCGCCGTGAAGCGCAGCCCCTCGCCGATCTCCCGCCGCAGCGTGGTGGCGCGGCGGACGCGCGGGCGGGGCGCTTCGCGCGTCCTGATCGCGAGCAGGCACACCGCCGACACGAGGAAGGTCACGGCGTCGGCGAGCAGCCCGGTGACCGTGCCGAACGCCTGCGCGAGCAGGCCGCCCGCGCCCGGGCCGGCCACCTGGACGGCGGACTCGCTTCCCTGGAGCTTCGCGTTGCCCTCGCGCAGGTCCCCGTGAGCCACGACGGTGGGCAGGTACGCCTGGTAGGCCGTCTGGAAGAACACCTTGGCCGTGCCGGCGAGCAGGGCGACCACCAGCAGGTGGCCGACCGTCAGCACCCCCCACCAGGCGGCGGCCGGGACGCTGACGAACAACAGGAACGACACGGCGTCGCAGGCGAGCATCACGGGCCGCCGGGGGAGGCGGTCCACCCACGCCCCGGCGGGCAGGCCCACGACCAGCCAGGGCAGCCACGTCACCGCCACGAGCGCCGCCACGACGAAGGGGCCCGCGTGCAGCGTCGTGACGGCCACCAGGGGCAGGGCGATGGCCGTGAGGGAGCTGCCGAAGCCGCTGGTGGTCTCGCCGATCCACAGCAGGCGGAAGTCGCGGTCCCGCAGCAGCCCGCCCCGCCTGCGGCGCACCGGGGCCGAGGGCCGGCCGGGCGAGGCGGGGAGGGCGAACGTGAGGTCGTCCGGCGAGGTGGCGGTCCCGGGCGGCGTGCGGACGGACGCGGCGCCGGTCCCGGGCGGGGGAGTGGCGGTGTCGTTCACGGCCGGCCCGGGACGCCGAAGGCGAAGAAGAACACCGGGTCGCGCCGCTGACCGTCGTCGGGCACCTCGCGGTCCGACCACTGCTGCACGATCGCGAGGACCTGCCGTTCGAGCTGGGCCAGCTCGTCCGGGGTCAGGCGCAGCCAGTCGGAGGTGGCGAACGGCGCGCCCCGCCACGCCGCACGCTCCTCCTCGTCCGCCGCGTACCAGGCGCGTACGAGGTTCACGTGGTGGTCGAGGTTCAGTGACTCGGCGGCGCTGGCGATGGCGGCGGAGGCCGGGTCGTCGCCGAAGTCGGAGGTGGCCCAGCGCACCTGCGTGGAGGTCAGCCGCCACCAGCGCTCGCGGCGGTCACGGGCGAGCTCCGGCGCCTCCTCGATCAGCTCGCCGGCGCCGAGGACGCGCAGGTGGTGGCTGACGTTGGCGACGGCCTGCCCGGTGCGCTCGGCCAGCATGCTGGCGGTGGAGGGGCCGTCGACCTTCAGGGCGTCCATGAGACGCCGCCGCAGGGGGTGCGCGAGCGCGGCGAGCACCTTGGAGTCGGTGATCTGGCGGACGCTTCTCTCTTCCATGATCCGGACTCTGGCATATGCAAGGGATGTTGTGCAACAGTTCTTGCGGAACATCTCTTGCGCGATGGCCAATCTCACAGATCTCGTGTTCCGCGGCGTCCCGGCGTCGCTTGGTGTAGGCGCGCGTCCGCCCTGGTCGGGGACCTGTTCGTGCCTCCATGCGTCCCTGGATCAAGGTCACGTCGACGGGGGCGCCGTGCCCGGCCGCGGGGTTCGCCGGCGCCCGGGTGCGCGGCGGCCGGTGCCGGGCGGGGTCGAAGACGGGTGTGACTGATGTGACTGATGTGACTGACGTCCCCTGCCGTTTCGCATTGTGTGAGACGAATCACATTCCGGTAACGGAAAACCACCATATGCAGCGGGTTTTCGCGAACGATCAATACAACTGATCAAGGTTCCGAAGGTCACGCCTTTGCCACGATTTTGCGAACTGTGTAACTTCTGGGCCGCGGCGAGCACGCCATGCCGTCGCGAGCAATCCGGCGGTGATCAAGCCGGTGCGTGCAAAACCATCCAATGGTCACCGTCGTCGACTCAGGCGCGAATCAGGACCGCGACGAGGCGGTGACCTGCCGAATCCGTGCGGCAAGGAGCACGGAGCCGGGGACCCAATCGATCCCGAATTCGGGATCAGGGGTGAATCGGTGCCGTCGGCACCGTAGGGCGACTTCCATGCCCGAATCCGTCAGCTAACCCGGTAGGCGTGAGTGGAAGAACCTAGGAGCGATCCTGTCCAGCAGTACCGAAAATCCCTGTCTGTCGCGCTTTGCCCGCCTCTCCCTCGGCGGGGTCGTGCTCACCATGACGGCCTCCGTCGCGACGGGCGCGATGCAGGCTCCGGCGGCTGACGCCGCGACGGCCGCCTCCACCGAGGTCTCCACCGAAGTGACCACGGCCGCGAGCGCGGCCACGGTCAGCAAGGCGAAGACCTCGGCCAAGCTCACCAGGGCCGCCAAGCAGCGGATCAAGGCCGTCACGGCCGTCTCGGTGGCCAAGAAGCAGATCGGCGACCCGTACCGCTGGGGCGCCAGCGGCCCCGGCTCGTTCGACTGCTCCGGGCTCGTGATGTACGCCTGGCGCAAGGCCGGTGTGAAGCTCCCTCGCATCGCGGCCAGCCAGTTCCGCTCCGTGAGGAAGAAGATCTCCTGGAAGAACCTCAAGCCGGGTGACCTGATGTTCTTCTACGGTCTCGGCCACGTCGGCATGTACGTCGGCCACGGCAAGATGATCCACTCCCCGCACACCGGGGCGCGGGTGCGGATCGACAAGCTGAACGGCTACCGCAAGGCGAGCTTTGTGGGAGCCGTCCGCCCCGGCGCCTGACCCTCGCGGGCCACCAGGGACTCCCCAGGCAGCGCATTCCCGGGAAGCTCCCGGCCCGCGGACCGGTCGGGCACCGGCCCCGAAGGCCCCGTCCACCATCTCCCCCGCAGGTGGGCGGGGCCTTCGCGTGCCCGCCCCACGCCCGGTCGCGCCGGCCGGGCGCCGCCGCGAGTGACGGCTGCAAGGTAGATTGCCCGCATGCGCGCCGTCTCGCTCTGGGCCGTACTGGCCGGGCTGCTCGCCGCGCTCACCGGCCCGCCCGGGGGCCGTCCCCCCGCGCCGGCCGGCACCGGAACGGACGACCTGCGGCGGCGGGCGGACGCGGTGGTCCGCCACGATCCCGACATCTGGGCCGGAGCCCGCGAGGCGCGCGGGAGGCGCTCCCTGGTGATCGGAGGGCCGCGGGCCGACCCCCGGGACCTCGCCGACATCGCCCGCAGAGCCGACCGCGCGAGCGGGATCGTGGCCGGCGTCGCCGGCGCCGTACGATCGCCGGGGCCCGCCGAGACCTTCCTCCACCCGCTGATCCTCGTCCCGGCGACCACCGGGCAGGCCGCCAGGCTCGCCGCCCCCACCGCCGTGAACGGGCTCGCCGCCGTGGCCGGAACCGACCGCGTGGTGGTCGAGCCGGGATCGTTCGCCCGCCTGTCCGCCACGGGACGCGACGTCGTCCTCGCGCACGAGCTCACCCACCTCGCCACGGGGGCCGCCACCGACGGGCGCACGCCCAAGTGGCTCGTCGAGGGGTTCGCCGACTACGTCGGCTACCTCCGCGCCGGCGTTCCCGTGCCCGTCGCCGCGGCGGAGCTGGCCGCCGAGGTGCGCGCCGGACGGCCGCCGCGCGCGCTCCCCGGGCGCGACGCGTTCGCCCCCGGCTCGGCCCGGCCGGCGCAGGCCTACGAGGAGGCGTGGCTGGCCTGCCGGTATGTCGCGGACCGCTTCGGCGAACCGGCCCTTGTCTCCCTCTACCGTGAAACCATGCGAGAAGGCGCGCCGGCCGCGTTCGCCCGCGTCCTCGGCACGACCGAGGCACGGTTCACCGACGGCTGGCGGGCGTACGTCCGGAAGTCGCTCTCGCCGGCCCCATGATGGAGAGAAGCGGGAGACCGACGACGTGGCCGGGAGACGGTTGAGACGATGGGCGATGTGACCGGAGTGGCCGGAGAGGCCGGGCGCGGGGAGCGCGCCGGCGCGGGAGCGCGCGCGGCGGGCATCGCGCTCGTCGTGCTGGGCGTCGCCCTGGCGGCGGTCGTCGCGGTGACCACGCCGTGGCACCCCCTGCCCGAGGGCGCCCCGCCCGTCACCTCCGACCCCGCCCGCGACTTCACCGCCGCGCAGATCGCCCGAGCCGAGGCGTTCGACACCGCCGTGAGCGTGCCGGCGTACCTGTCGCTGGCGGTGTCGCTGGCGTTCGCGGGCGCGCTGGTGCTGACGCCGTTCGGAGCCCGCGCCGCGGCCCGCCTGAAAGGGCCGTGGTGGGCCCGCACCCTGCTCGCCGTGCTGGCGATCTCGGCCGTCAGCCTGCTGCTGAAATGGCCGCTGGGCATGTGGTACGAGACCCGGATGCGGGCCTACGGGCTCTCCACGCAGGACTGGGCCGGCTGGTCGGCCGACCGGCTCAAGAGCTTCGGCGTCCAGACCGTCATCACGGCCATCATGGTGCTCGCCGTCGTGTGGCTGGCCCGCCGCGCCCCGCGCACCTGGTGGATCCCGGCGGCGGCCGGGGCCTTCGTGCTCACCGTCGTGGCCTCGTTCGTCTACCCGGTCGTGGTCGAGCCCCTGTTCAACAAGTTCACCCCGCTCCCCGAGGGGCGGCTGCGCGCCGAGCTGATCGCCATGGCGAGCCGCGACGGCGTGCCGGTCGAGGACGTCCTGGTCGCCGACGCCTCCCGCAGGACCACCGCGCTCAACGCCTACGTGTCCGGTTTCGGGGCGACCCGCCGCATCGTGATGTACGACACGCTGCTCAAGGCCCCAGAGAACGAGGTCGAGCTGGTCGTCGCCCACGAGCTCGGGCACGCCAAGAACGGCGACGTCCTCTACGGCACGCTGGTCGGGGCGCTCGGCGCCGCCGCGGGCGCCTGCCTGCTCTTCCTCGTGGTCTCCTGGCCACCGCTCCGCCGCCGCACCGGCGTCCCCGCGGTGGGCGACCCGCGGGCCGTCGGCCTCCTGCTGGGCCTGATGAGCCTCGCCACGGTGCTCTCCGGGCCCGCGCAGAACGTCGTCAGCCGCCAGATCGAGGCGCGGGCCGACGTGCACGCGCTCGACCTGACCCGCGACCCCGTGACGTTCGTGGCGATGCAGAAGCGCCTGGCGGTCACCAACATCTCCGACCCGTCCCCGAGCGCCTTCGACTACTTCATGTACGCCTCCCACCCGACGACCCCGCAGCGTCTGTCCCTGGCGCGGTCCTGGGCCCGTGCGAACGGGCTGCCCTCGCCGTGACGACGGCGCGGAGCGGCGACGGGCACGCGAAGACGCTGATCGTGACGAACGACTTCCCGCCGAGACCCGGCGGGATCCAGGCGTTCGTGCACGGGCTCGCCGCGCGCCGCCCGCCGTCCTCGGTGATCGTGTACGCCCCGCACTGGCGCGGCTGCGAGGAGTTCGACGCGCGGCAGCCGTATCGGGTGGTGCGGCACCCGACCTCGCTGATGCTCCCCGTCCCCGGCGTCGCCCGGCGGGCGGCCGCGCTGGTGCGCGAGGAGAAGTGCGAGGCGGTGGTGTTCGGCGCCGCCGCGCCGCTCGGCCTGCTCGCCCCGGCGATGCGGCACGCGGGCGCGCGCCGGGTGGTCATGCTGACCCACGGCCACGAGGCCGCCTGGTGCGGGGTGCCGCCGGCGCGCCCGCTCCTGGCGAGGATCGGCGCGCACGCCGACACCGTCACCTACCTGGGCGACTACACGCGTGAACGGCTCGCGCGGGCGGTTCCGGCGTCCAAACTGGTACGGCTGGCGCCGGGCGTGGACACTGAGGTGTTCCGGCCGGGGGCGGGCGGCGCGAAGGTGCGCGCGTCGCTCGGCGTCGGCGACCGGCCCGTCGTGGTGTGCGTCTCCAGGCTCGTCCCGCGCAAGGGACAGGACACGCTGGTCCGCTGCTGGCCCGCCGTGCTGCGCGCCGTACCGGACGCCGTGCTGCTCCTGGTGGGCGGCGGCCCCTCGCGAAGGGCGCTGGAGCGGGCCGTCGCGGCGCGAGGGCTCGGCGACTCGGTGATCGTCACGGGGTCGGTGCCGTGGGGCAGCCTGCCCGCCTACTACGACGCCGGGGACGTGTTCGCCATGCCGTGCCGCACGCGCCTGGCGGGGCTCGACGTGGAGGGGCTCGGCATCGTGTACCTGGAGGCCTCGGCGACCGGGCTGCCGGTCGTCGCGGGCGACTCCGGCGGGGCGCCCGACGCGGTGCGGCACGGCGAGACCGGCCTCCTCGTCGACGGCGCCGAGCCGGGCGAGGTCGCCTCGGCGCTGACGGCCCTGCTCGAGGACCCGGACCGCGCCCGCGAGATGGGACGGCGGGGGCGGGCCTGGATCGAGCGGGAGTGGCACTGGGACCTGGTCGCCGCCCGGTTCGCGGACCTCCTGCCCCCGCCCGCCACCGGATCCGGCTGACCCCCGAGCGGTCCCCGGGTCGCCCGCCGCACGACGGCGCCGGGGAGAAGCGCACCGGGGAACAGTGCGGGGCCTAGCGTGTGGAGCCGAGTTTTCTGGAGATGCGGGCGGCCGTCTCGGCGACCAGAGGGCCGAGGTCGCGCACGCGGGCGGCCGTGATGCGGGAGGTCAGGCCCGAGACGGAGATCGCGGCGATCACCGCGTCCGCGTGGTTGAAGATCGGGGCGGCGACGCAGCGCACCTCGGGTTCGTTCTCGCGGTCGTCCACGGCGTACCCCCGCTGCCGGATGCGGTGCAGCTCGGCCCGCAGGCGCGTGCCGTCGGTGATCGTGAACCGGGTGACGAACGGCATGCCCGCCGCCACGACCTGCTCGACGTCCGCCTCCGGCTGCCAGGCGAGGATGGCCTTGCCGACGGCCGTGCGGTAGGCCGGGGCGCGGCTGCCGACGCGCGAGGCCATGCGCACGTTCGTCTCGTTCTCCACCTTGTCGATGTAGACCACGTCCGGCGCGTCGTACACCACGAGGTGGACCGTCTCCCGTACCTCGGTCATCAGCCGGTGCGACTCCTCGGCGGCGACCGTGCGCAGGTCGAGCGTGGCGAGGTAGGCCTGGCCGAGCAGGAGCGAGCCGTGCCCGAGGCGGTAGGCGCCGGTGCGGCGGTCCCGTTCCAGCAGCTTGGCCTCGATGAGGGGGGCCGTCAGCCGCAGCACGGTGCTCTTGGAGACCTCCAGTACGTCGGCCAGGCGGGTCAGCGAGAGGCCCTGGGAGGCGCCGGCGTGGTCGCGTACGTGCTCCAGCACGGCCAGGGCGCGGCGCAGCGAGGTCGACTGGTTGCGTCCCTCGGTCACGGGCGCCTCATCCGTCATCGGGGTGATCGAACACGCTGGACAAAGTAGGGCAACGTGGGGGTGCGGTGCCATTCTGCACCACAAGATTCCGCATTGCACAACAAATCGGGCTTCCTCTTCCCGCGCTCGCCGGGCCGTTCCTATGGTCTGCCGCCAAGGAGGAGCAACTGTGAAGATCCTTAACTTGGCGGCGGCGGGAGTGGCCCTGCTGGCCCTCGCCGCGTGCGCCCCTTCCACCGCTCCGTCGGCGAGCGGCGGCGACGACAAGTCCGGGACGCTGCGGGTGTGGCTGTTCGACGAGCCCAACCGCGCGCCCAAGGAGAAGGTCGTGGGCGAGGCGATCAAGGAGTTCAGCGCCGCCAACGCGGGCGTGAAGGTGGAGGTCACCTATATCCCGACCACACCCGAGCGGCACGAGAAGTTCAAGGGCGCGTTCAACGATCCGGGGAGCGCCCCCGACGTGGCGGAGTACGGCAACACCGACCTCGCCGAGTACGCCGCCGCCGGCGGCTTCGCCGATCTGACCGCGGACCTGCAGGCCTGGCCGGAAGGAAAGGACGTCAGCGCCGACCTGCTGAAGTCCGCCACCGTCGACGGCAAGGTCTACGGCCTCCCGTGGTACATCGGCATCCGTGCCCTGTACTACCGCACCGACGTCTTCTCCGAGCTCGGCCTGAAGCCCCCGGCGACGATCAAGGATCTGACCTCGGCCGCCCGCGAGATCCACAAGAAGAAGCCCGACCTGTACGGCATCGCGGTCGGCGGCGAGTACACCTTCGGCGCGCTGCCCTTCGTCTGGGACGCCGGCGGCGACATCCAGAGCCTCAACAGCGCCGAGGCGCGCAAGGGCGTACAGGCCTACACCGACCTGCTCAGCGACGACATCTGCCCGCCGCAGGCCTGCGCGAGCCTCACCGGCGGCAAGACCGTCGACCTGTTCGCCGGCGGCAAGGCCGCCATGGGCATCCTCGGCAACTTCAGCCGGTCGGCGGTGGACGCCGGCGCGGCCGCGGGCAAGTACGGCGTCGTGCCGCTGCCCGGCGCCAAGCCCGGCTCGATCGCCCCGGCCTTCTCCGGCGGCAACAACCTCGGCGTCATGAAGAACGCCGCGCACAGGTCGCTGGCGGTGAAGTTCCTGGAGCTGCTGGGCGGCAAGGCGTACCAGATCAAGATGTACGAGGCGATGGGCAACCTGCCCACCCTCACCTCGGCGCGTGACGAACTGGCGGCCAAGGAGCCCTTCCTCAAGCCGTTCCTCGACACCGTCGGCGCCGGCACCCGCTTCGTGCCGATCGACCCCGCCTGGGTGAAGATCGACAACCAGAAGGTCATCCCGACCATGCTGCAGAAGATCGCCACCAAGCAGTCGACGGTGGAACAGGCCACCGACGAGGCCGCGGCCGCGGTGAAGGCGGCTTTCGGCGGGTCATGACGACGACCACGGCACCCCGGGCGCTGCGAGTGAGGGCGCCCGGGGCCTCCACACGAGGTCTGCGCCCCTGGCTGTACCTGCTGCCGGCCGCGGCCGTGCTCGTGCCGCTGCTCGGCTACCCGATCTACATGCTCGGGTTGCTGTCGGTCTTCGACTACCGCCAGGCCCAGGTCAGCGGCGGGCAGCCGACGCGCTTCATCGGCCTGGAGAACTACGCGAGGCTCGTCTCCGACGGGCGGTTCTGGCAGGTGCTCGGGCAGACCGTGCTGTTCGCCGCCGCGCTGGTGGTCGCCACGCTGGCGGTCGGCGCGGCCCTCGCCGTCGTCCTGGCCCGGGCCGGCCGGGTGCCCCGCCTGCTGCTGTCGCTGGCCGCCATGGCCGCCTGGGCGGCCCCGGCCGTCACCGGGTCGACCGTCTGGATGTTCCTGTTCGACGCCGATCTGGGCCTGGTCAACCAGGTGCTCGGCATCGAGGGATACAACTGGTTCTACGACAAGTGGATGGCGTTCGGGATCGTCGGGGCCACGGTGGTCTGGCACTCCTTCCCGTTCGTGATGGTGACGCTGTACGCGGGCATCCAGGCCATCCCGGGGTCGGTGCTGGAGGCGGCGGCGCTCGACGGGGCCGGCGCCTGGCAGACGTTCTGGAAGGTCATGGTGCCGATACTGCGGCCGCTGATCACGATCGTCGTCATCCAGTCGGTCATCTGGGACTTCAAGATCTTCACCCAGATCTACGTGATGACCAGCGGCGGCGGCATCGCGGGCCAGAACACCGTGCTCAACGTCTACGCCTACCAGACCGCCTTCGGCTCCTCGGAGTACGGCCTGGGCTCGGCCATCGGCGTGGTGATGACGCTGATCCTGCTCGTGGTCACCCTGTTCTACATCCGCGCCCTCTACCGCAGCGGAGAGAAGCTGTGAGCAGATCTCGCCTCGTGGCCAACGTCGTCGCCGTCGCGGCGGCGATCGTCACGCTCTTCCCGATCTACTGGATGGTCCTGTCGGCGCTGAAGCCGAAGGGCGAGATCCAGTCGCTGCACGTCCGCCCGTGGACGACGGCGCCGACGCTGGAGAACTTCCAGCGGGTGCTCGGCGGCGAGAACTTCGGCCGGTACTTCCTGAACAGCCTCGGCGTCGCCCTCACGGTCGTCGTGCTGTCGGGGGTGGTGGCCTTCCTCGCCGCCGTGGCGGTCACGCGGTTCCGGTTCCGCTTCCGCACCACCGTGCTGATCATGTTCCTGGTGGCGCAGATGGTGCCGGTGGAGGCGCTGACGATCCCGCTGTTCTTCCTGGTCCGCGACATCGGGGGGGCCGTCCCGGCCGTGGGGCTCAACACGCTGGGCTCCCTGGTCATGGTGCACCTGGCCTTCTCGCTGCCGTTCGGGATCTGGATGATGCGCGGGTTCGTGGCGGCGGTGCCGGAGGCCCTGGAGGAGGCCGCGACCATCGACGGCGCGAGCCGCTCGGTGGTCCTGTGGCGGATCCTGTTCCCCCTGGTCGCCCCCGGCCTGGTCGCGACCGGCATCTTCTCCTTCATCGCCGCCTGGAACGACTTCATCTTCGCCAAGACGTTCATCATCTCGGCCAAGGACCAGCAGACCCTGCCGGCGGCCCTGCTGGTGTTCTTCAAACCCGACGAGAACGACTGGGGCGGCATCATGGCCGCCTCGACCCTCATGACCGTGCCGGTCCTGATCTTCTTCGTGCTCGTCCAGCGCCGGCTGGTGGCAGGCCTCGGCGGCGCGGTCAAGGACTGACGCGCGAGGGGCGCGGCGGTGGTCTGAGGAGGAGGGAGATCGCGGCCCAGGTCACCGGTGCCGGGTCAGGGTCTCGGCCGCGATCTCGCGGATGACCTGGAGCAGGAGATCGATGTCGGTCTCGGTGGTGCGCCAGTTCACGATGGCGGGCCGCAGAGCGGTCATGCCCCGGTAGGTGGTGGTCCCGGCGTAGACCCGGCCGTCGGCGACCAGCCGTTCGCCGATCCACCTGTTCAGCTCGTCCAGCCGCTCCTCCGGCACGCCCGGCGGGCGGTAGCGGAAGCAGACCACGCACAGCCGTACCGGGGCCAGCAGTTCCAGGTCGGGCGCCTCCTCGACGGCCGCGCCGAGCCGCAGGGCCAGGTCGTGGTGGCGTTCGACCATCTCCCGGTAGCCCTGCCTGCCGTAGGCCCGCAAGGTGGCCCAGATGGGCAGGGCCCTGGCCCGCCGGGAGGACTCCGGGCCCAGGCAGTTGTAGTTGATGTGCTCGTCGTCCGCCGCGGGCAGGTACGGCGCGCCCCAGGCGCCGAACGCCCGGCCGAGCAGCGCGGGGTCCCGGACGAACGCGAAACCGCTCTCGTAGGGGACGTTCAGCCACTTGTGCCCGTCGGCGGTCACCGAATGCGCCCGCTCCACTCCCGCCACCAGGTGCGACAGGCGGGGCGAGGCGGCCGCGAACAGCCCGAACGCCCCGTCCACGTGCAGCCACGCGCCGTGCCGCTCGGCCAGCTCCGCCAGCTCGCCGATCGGGTCGAAGTCGCCGCTGTTCACCTCGCCCGCGTTGGCGACGATCACCGCCGGGCCGCCGATCTCGGCGAGGGCCCGGTCCATGGCCGCCACGTCGGCCCGCCCGGCGTCGTCCCGGGTCAGCACCCGTACGCTGTCACGGCCGCAGCCGAGCAACTGCAGCGCCTTGCGGCTGCTCGGGTGGATGTAGCCGCCGGCCAGCACGGGCATCCGCGGCAGCCCCGCCAGCCCGTCGGCGGTGACGTCGGCGCCGTGCCGCTCGCCCCACCACTGCCGGGCGCAGGCCAGGCCGGTCAGGTTGGCGAAGGTCGCGCTCGGGGTCAGCACGCCGCCGTACGACGCCGGCAGCCCGAACAGGTCCTTCAACCACCGCAGCACGACCGTTTCGGCCCGGCTCGCCAGCGGCGAGGTCAGCCACAGGCCCGACGCCTGGTCCAGCAGCGAGGTCACCCAGTCGCCCGCCTGGGCGGCCGGGGTCGACCCGCCGACGATGAAGTGGAAGAAGCGCGGTCCGGAGGAATGCGTCGCCGCTCCCGTTCCCACGCGCAGCAGCCGCTCGACGCTGTCCAGGGTGCCCTCACCCCGCTCGGAGAGCTCACCGTCGAGCAGGTCGAGCAGCCCGTCGGCCGCGTGATCGTGCACGGGCCGGGTGGCCAGCGAGTCGAGGTACGCCCGGGCGGCACCGGCCACCATCTCCAGCGCGTCGGCGGCCCGGTCACGTTCGTTCAGAGGATCGCTCATCCCTAAATAGAACATTTGGGATGCCCCTCCCGCCACCCCTCGGCCCGGTGTCAGTGGCAGGCGGTGAGGATCGTGTCGGCCACGGCCGCGAGGTGGCGGCCGTCCTCGGCCCTGCTGGTGAGGCGGCCGGTGAGGTAGGCGAAGACCAGGTCACGGTCGGGGTCGGCCCAGGCGATGCAGCAGTTGCTGCCGTTGTGGCCGAAGGCCCGGGGGCTGCTGAGGGCTCCCATGGGGCTGACCGCGCCCGGGAGGTGACGGGGGCCGCCGAGCTGGAAGCCCTGCGACCAGCGGATCGGCGCCCTGGCGTACCGGTCGAGCTCACCGTCGCTGGAGGGCGTGCGCGCGATGTCGACGGTCGAGGGGGACAGCACGCGGGAGCCGTCGAGCGAGCCGCCCCTCAGGAGCATCAGGTAGAAGGTGGCCATGTCGCGGGCGGTGGTGGAGAGCCCGGCGGCCGGGACGACGGCGCGGCGGGTGGCGGGGCGGTTCAGGAGACGGCCCGCACGAGCGTCCCGGCGGGCCCGGCGGCGCGCATCGGGACGTGGCGCGGCCACAGGTCGTCCGGGAGCCCCAGGTGAGTGTCGTGCACGCCGAGCGGGTCGAGGATCTCGAATCGCAGCAGCACCGATATCTGCATGTCGGTGACACGCTTGATGATCTCTCCCAGGATGAACCCGAAGATGACGAACTGGTAGGCGGGCACCGCCCCGGCCGGCCAGCGGGGGCGGGCGTCGCGGATGCGGCGTACCGATCGGGACCAGTCGGTCATGGCAAGGGTGTCGCCGAGGGCGCTCCCGGCGGTGGGCAGGCCCGTGCGGTGCTGCAGCACCTGCCGTACCGTGATGCGCTCCTTGCCGTTGCGGGCGAACTCCGGCCAGTACCGGGCGACGGGCGCGTCGAGGCTCAGGTGCCCCTGCTCGGCCAGAAGGTGCACGAGGACGGCCGTGTACGGCTTGCCCGCCGAGAAGGTCCAGAAGAGAGAGCGCGGGCCGCAGCCGAACGCCCGGTCGAGGACGACCTTCCCGGCCCGGAGGACGCACAGCTGTGCCGCCGCGCCCCGCCGTTCGACCAGGCGCAGGGCCTGGGCCAGGCCGCTCGCGTCGACGCCCACCTCGGCGGGGTCGCATTCCACCCACTGCCTCGGGCCGGTCATCGCGGTCTCCTCGTTCTCCGGGGACGGCTGTCATGGCGAGGAATCCTGCGTCAGGCGCTCGCAGTCGGCACCTTATCGCAGGATTCCTTGCGATAAGGTGCCCTCGTGGTCGAGACACGCGCCCGTCGCACCGGAGGGAGAAGCGCACGCGTCCGCGCGCAGGTGCTCGCGGCGACGATCGACGTGCTTCTCGAGCGTGGCGTCGACGGGCTCTCGGTGGCCGAGGTCGCGCGCCGGGCCGGCGTGCACGAGACGACCGTCTACCGCCGCTGGGACTCCCCGGCGACGCTGGCCGTCGAGGCCGTGGTCGGCGCGACCCAGGCGTCGATCGCGGCCCGCGACACGGGTGTGCTGCGCGACGATCTGCTGGCGCTGTTACGCGACATCGCCGGCTTCGTCCAGACGCCGCTGGGCAGGCTGCTGCTCCAGCTCGCCGCGCGGCAGGACCTGCCGGAGTACGAGGCCGTGCGCGCCTGCTTCCGCGCCGACCGCTTCGAGGCCGGCATGGAGGTGCTGGACCGTGCGGCACGACGGGGCGAGCTGCGGCCCGGGCTCGACCGCACGCTGACGATGGAGGCACTGATCGGCCCCCTCCACGTGCGGCTCCTCCTCACCGGCGGCCCCCTCGACGAGGACCTCGTCACCGCCACCGTCGACCTGCTGACGCACGGCATCACGGCCTAGGCAGGAGGTCCGCCCGTCCGGAACGCCGTTCCCGGGAGCGCGGGTGGCGGTCACGGCCGATGCGCTTCCGATCTTCGCATTACGCTGCCGGTGTGACGACCGAGCACGAATGCGACGATGCGCCACAACCTCGTCTGGCTCACCCGCATCGCCGTCGAGCGGGCGTCCGGGCGCGGGCTCCCGGCCACCGGCGGCTCCTGACCGCTCATCCGCCGGGTCGACCAGGTACGGCGGCCACCTGTCCACCGAGGACGCGGCCACCATCGGCCACGCCCTGACGTGCGGCGGGCCGGGCTCCTCCCCGGCCCGCCCCGGGAACCTACAGGCGCAGCCAGCGCTGCATGCGGTCGATCAGCTCCTCGGCGTCCACCGGCTTGGTGACGTAGTCGCTGGCCCCCGCGGTGAGGGTCTTCTCGCGGTCGCCGTGCATGGCCTTCGCGGTGACCGCGATGATCGGCAGACCGGCGAAGCGCGGCATCTCCCGGATCGCCGCGGTCGCGGCGTAGCCGTCCATCTCGGGCATCATGATGTCCATCAGCACGAGGTCGACGTCGTCGTTGCGCATCAGCACCTCGAGGCCCTTGCGGCCGTTCTCCGCGTAGAGCACCTGCATGCCGTGCAGCTCCAGGATGTTGGTCAGCGCGAAAACGTTGCGGACGTCGTCGTCGACGACCAGCACCTTGCGGCCGAGCAGGCCGCTGTCGACCTTCCCGACCTCGTCGCTCGTCTCCTCCGGCGGCGTCTGCACCAGCGGCAGCACGTCGTCCGGGCCCTGAGCCGAAAGGTGGAGCGTGATGCGCTCGCGCAGCTCGTCGAGGCTGGGCAGGCGCTCCAGCGGCTGGGTCCGCGAGCGGCCCTGCAGGAGGTTCTCCTGGGGACGGGTCAGCTTGCGGCTGTGGTGGGCGAGCACCGGCAGCGAGCGCAGCCCGGGGTCGTCGTCGAGGCGGCGCAGGAACTCGGCGGCGGCGTCCTGGGGCATCCCGAGGTCGAGCACGATGCAGTGGTAGCCGTGCCGGTGCAGCGCGGCCATGGCGGTGTCGGGGTCGCTCGCGGTGGTGACCCGCACCGGGCCGTGGGTCTCCGACAGGTCGGCCACCACGCTCTGCGCCAGCAGGGACAGCAGGCCGTTCGGCCGGGACTCCACCACCAGCAGGCGGCGCCCGTCTTCGGCCGTCAGGCCGTAGCGGTTGGTCAGCGCCGCCTCGGCCGCCTCGGCGGGCTCGTCGTAGGCCTCCTCGGGGGCGGGCTCCTGCGCCTCGGCGATCTGGCCCTGCTGGACGGTCTCCTCCGACATGGTGTTCATCGGCAGGTAGAGGCTGAACGTGCTGCCCTCGCCGAGTTTGCTGACCGCCCGGATCTCGCCGTCGAACAGCGTGGCGATCTCACGGCTGATCGACAGGCCGAGGCCGGTGCCGCCGTACTTGCGGCTGGTGGTGCCGTCGGCCTGCTGAAAGGCGTCGAAGATCTGCGAGAGGTTCTCCTGGGCGATCCCGATGCCGGTGTCGGAGACGTGGAAGGCGAGGACCTCCTGGGCGGGGCCGCTCGGCAGGTCCATCTCGGGGACGTGCTCGACGCGCAGCTCCACCGAGCCCGACTCGGTGAACTTCACGGCGTTGGACAGCAGGTTGCGCAGCACCTGGCGCAGCCGCTGCTCGTCCATGAGCAGCCGGGTCGGGACGTCGGGGTCGACCCGGACGTCGAACCGCAGGCCCTTCTCGGTGGTCATCGGCCGGAACGTCGCCTCGACGTAGTCGAGGAGCTGGCGGATGTGGAAGGGCTCCAGGCTCAGGCTCATCTTGCCGGCCTCGATCTTGGACAGGTCGAGGATGTCGTTGATGAGCTGGAGCAGGTCGGTGCCGGCCGAGTGGATGACGTTGGCGTACTCGACCTGCTTGGCGGTGAGGTTGCGCGCGGGGTTCTGGGCGAGCAACTGGGCCAGGATGAGCAGTGAGTTGAGCGGGGTGCGCAGCTCGTGGCTCATGTTGGCCAGGAACTCGCTCTTGTACTTGGAGGCGAGGGCGAGCTGCTGCGCGCGGTCCTCGAGCTCCTGGCGGGCCTGCTCGATCTCGATGTTCTTGGTCTCGATGTCGCGGTTCTGCTGGGCGAGCAGCTCGGCCTTCTCCTCGAGCTCGGCGTTGGAGCGCTGGAGCTCCTCCTGGCGGACCTGCAGCTCGGTGGCCAGGCGCTGCGACTCCTCGAGCAGGGAGTCGGTGCGGGCGTTGGCGACGATGGTGTTGACGTTGACGCCGATGGTCTCCACGAGCATCTCGAGGAAGTCGCGGTGCACCTGGGTGAACCTGGTGAGGCTCGCCAGCTCTATGACGCCGAGCACCTGGTCCTCGAAGATGATCGGCAGCAGGATGATGTTGACCGGGCCGGCCTGCCCGAGGCTGGAGGAAATGGTGAGGTAGCCGGCGGGGACGTCCTCGACCAGGATGGTGCGCTTGGCGAGCGCGGCCTGGCCGACCAGGGAGTCGCCGAGGGTGTACCGGCGGGTCAGGTCCTGGTGGCCGTAGCTGCCGACCCCCCCGAGCTCGGTGCCCCTGGCGGTCGCCTCGGCCAGCAGGAAGGTGCCGTGCTGGGCGGACACCAGCGGCGCCAGCTCGTTCATGACGAGGTCGGCGACGACGGCGAGGTCGCGGTGGCCCTGCATGAGCCCGGAGATGCGGGCGAGGTTGGTCTTGAGCCAGTCCTGCTCCTCGTTGGCCCGGGTGGTCTCCCTGAGCGACTTCACCATGGAGTTGATGTTGTCCTTGAGCTCGGCCACCTCGCCGGAGGCGTCGACGGTGATCGAGCGGGTGAGGTCGCCGGAGGTGACGGCGCTGGTCACCTCGGCGATGGCGCGCACCTGCCGGGTGAGGTTGCCCGCCAGCTCGTTGACGTTCTCGGTGAGCCGCTTCCAGGTGCCGGAGACGCCCTCGACCTCGGCCTGGCCGCCCAGCCGGCCCTCGCTGCCCACCTCGCGGGCGACGCGGGTGACCTCGGCGGCGAACGACGACAGCTGGTCGACCATCGTGTTGATGGTGGTCTTGAGCTCCAGGATCTCGCCGCGGGCGTCGACGTCGATCTTCTTGGTGAGGTCGCCCTGGGCGACCGCGGTGGTGACCTGGGCGATGTTGCGGACCTGGTTGGTCAGGTTGTTCGCCATCGAGTTGACGTTGTCGGTGAGGTCCTTCCAGGTGCCCGCGACGTTCGGCACGCGGGCCTGGCCGCCGAGCTGGCCCTCGGTGCCGACCTCGCGGGCGACGCGGGTGACCTCGTCGGCGAAGGCGCTCAGGGTGTCGACCATCGTGTTGATGGTCTGCGCGAGCGCCGCGACCTCGCCCTTGGCCTCGACGGTGATCTTCTGGGACAGGTCGCCCTTGGCGACCGCCGTGGCGACCTGGGCGATCGACCGCACCTGGCTGGTGAGGTTGGACGCCATGACGTTGACGTTGTCGGTGAGGTCCTTCCAGGTGCCGGACACGCCGCGGACGGTGGCCTGGCCGCCCAGGTTGCCCTCGGTGCCGACCTCGCGGGCCACGCGGGTGACCTCGTCGGCGAAGGCCGACAGCTGGTCGACCATCGTGTTGATGGTCTCCTTCAGCTCCAGGATCTCGCCGCGGGCGTCGACGCGGATCTTCTGCGACAGGTCGCCCTTGGCGACCGCGGTGGTGACCTCGGCGATGCTGCGGACCTGGGCGGTGAGGTTGTCGGCCATGACGTTCACCGACTCGGTGAGCGCCTTCCAGGTGCCCGAGACGCCCTTGACGTCGGCCTGGCCGCCCAGCCGCCCCTCGGTGCCGACCTCGCGGGCCACGCGGGTGACCTCGTCGGCGAACGACGACAGCTGGTCGACCATCGTGTTCAGGGTGTTCTTCAGCTCGAGGATCTCGCCGCGCGCCGAGACGGTGATCTTCTGCGACAGGTCGCCCCGCGCCACCGCCGTCGCGACCTGCGAGATGTTGCGGACCTGGTCGGTGAGGTTGCCGGCCATGTAGTTCACCGAGTCGGTCAGGTCGCGCCAGGTGCCGGCGACCTCGGTGACCTGTGCCTGGCCGCCGAGCCGGCCCTCGGTGCCGACCTCGCGGGCGACCCGGGTGACCTCGTCGGCGAAGGAGGAGAGCTGGTCGACCATCGTGTTGATGGTGTTCTTCAGCTCGAGGATCTCGCCGCGGGCGGAGACGGTGATCTTCTGCGACAGGTCGCCCTTGGCGACCGCGGTGGTGACCTGGGCGATGCTGCGGACCTGGTCGGTGAGGTTGCCCGCCATGGCGTTCACCGAGTCGGTGAGGTCCTTCCAGGTGCCGGAGACACCGGGCACTTCGGCCTGGCCGCCGAGCTGGCCCTCGGTGCCGACCTCGCGCGCCACGCGCGTCACCTCGGAGGTGAACAGCGACAGCTGGTCGACCATGCCGTTGAAGACGGTGGCGATCTCCTTGTAGAGACCGTCGCCGTCCTCGGGCAGGCGGGTGCCGAAGTCGCCGTCACGGACGGCGGTAAGACCTGCGAGCAGTTGCCGCAGGTCGACCTCCGGGCCGTCGGCGGCCCCCCGGGAAGACCTGCGCTTGGCGGTGCTCACGCTCTCCACAATGTCCACCCTTGAGGTCGGACCAACAGCTGGCCAAGCCATCGTATAGACCCGGGGCACTGCCCGCGTGACCGCGAAGGGAACAGGCGCCGCCGTGGCGTGCCGTTCTCCCGGAACCGGGTCAGCCCTTGGTGGCGCCTCCGGTCAGGCCCTTGACGAACTGGCTCTGCAGCGCCAGGTAGAAGACCAGGATGGGCAGGGTCGCCAGGAACATCAGCGCGAACACGCCGCCGAGGTCGGAGGAGTACTGGCCGAGCGAGCGGTAGATCCCCGTCATGATCGTGGTGCCGCGGCCGGGGCCGAACAGGACGAGCGGGTCGATGAAGTCGTTCCAGATCCACACGCCGAGGAAGATCAGCACGCTCGCGCTGGCCGGCCGCAGCAGCGGGAAGACGACCCGCCAGAAGATCGACCAGCGGCTCGCGCCGTCGATGGCGGCGGCCTCCTCGATCTCGACGGGGACGCCCTTCATGAACCCGCTGAAGACGAACACGCCGAACGGGATGTAGTAGCCGATGTTGAACAGCACCAGACCCGGCAGCGTCGACAGCAGCCCCAGCCCCTTGAGCACCTCGGTAACCGGGATGAGGATCACCTGCGGCGGGATCATCAGCCCGCACAGCAGCAGCACCATGATGCCGCGCGACCACCAGGCGGCGCTCCGCGCGAGGTAGTGCCCGAGCATCGCCGACAGCAGGGTCAGGATGACGATGGACAGGGCCGTGACCACGACGCTCGTCCACAGGCTCGGCCAGAAGAGGCTGTCGGGGTTGGTCAGCACGTTGCGCAGGTTGTCCAGGGTCGGGGGGATCGGCGGTGAGATGGCGTCGCCCGCGACCTCGCCGCTGGGCCGGAAGACGTTGACCAGGGCGACGTACAGGGGGAAGAAGAACACGGCGCTGATCGCCAGCGCGGCGAGCGGCCGCAGCCAGGGGACGGTGGGGCGGGTCAAAGCTGGACCTCCCGGCGCTGGAGCACCTTGAGCGCGACGACGGCCAGGGTGGCGATGACGACGAGCATCACGACCGCCTCGGCGGAGGCGTAACCGGTGTGGTTCTCGACGAAGCCCTCCTGCAGGATGACGAACGCGACCGTGGCCGTCGTCCCGGTGCCCGGCCCGCCGTTGGTGATCACCTTCACGTGGTCGAAGATCTTGAAGGCCGAGATCAGCAGCATCACCGTGTTGATGGTGAGCGCCGGCGCGAGCATCGGCCAGGTGACGCTCCAGAACCTGCGCGCCGGCCCCGCGCCGTCGATGGCGGCGGCCTCGGCCAGGTCCTGCGGGACGCCCTGCAGGCCGGCCAGGTAGACCACCACGCAGAACCCCAGCATCTGCCAGCAGACGATCGACGAGAGCGAGTAGAGCGCGATCTGCGGATCCGAGAGCCAGCCGGGCGGGTCGGAGACACCGGCGGCGCGCAGCACGTGGTTCACCGGGCCGTCGTCGGCCAGGATGCGGGTCCAGACGACGCTGATCACGACCGAGCTGATCACCATCGGCGTGAAGAAGACGCCGCGCAGCGCGTTGTAGAGCCAGCCGCGCCGGTCCAGCAGCACCGCGATGGCGACGCCGAGGACGTTCGGCACGATCACCACGATCAACGTGAGGATCGTGGTGACCTTCAGCGACTCCAGGAAGGTCTCGTCCTTCAGCAGCAGCCCGTAGTTGCGCAGGCCCACGAACCGGGGGTCCGGGCGCAGCAGGCTCTGGTTCGTGAGGCTGTACCAGAAGCTCATGATGATGGGCAGCAGCACGAAGCAGAGGTAGATGAGGGTTCCCGGGCCGGCGAAGGTCAGGAAGTGGCCGAGCCTCGGCCCGGTGGCCCTCCCGGCCCGCCGCCGGCCCGGCCTCGGGGCGGCGTGCCGTCTGTCCGGTGGTGCGGTGACGTCCGCGACCATGGGGCGAACTCCTCGTCTGGTAGGTCCTGCGGAGGGACGCGGCCGGCGCCGGGACTCAGCCCGACTTCTCCCATTCGGTGTCGAGGAAGGACAGCACCTGGTCGGCCGTCTTCTTGCCCGACACGATGTCCTGCGCGGACGACCAGAACTTGCCCTGCATGCCGGGGAGCAGGGCGGCGTCGCCCGCCTCCCAGCTGAAGGCCGGGACGGTCGCGTTCTCCCGGACGGCCTTCTGCCACAGGTCGTAGGTGGCGGTGAAGACCGGGCCCATGCCGGCGGGCGGGGTGTAGCCCTTGACGGCGGGGAAGAGGGCGTCGGCCTTCACCGAGGCGTCCAGGTTGTCCTTGTCGAGCTGGAAGGCCAGCGCGAACTTCTTGGCCGCCGCCATGTCCTTGGCCTCGGCGCTGACCGACAGGCCGCCGCCGGTGAACGTGGGCAGGTGCAGGGCGCCGTCGTCGCTGGGCCAGGGGAAGACCCCGATGTCCTGCTTGATGCCGGACTTGTCGGCGCCGGCGGCGAACCAGCTGCCCATCGGGTACATCGCGCCCTTGCCCGCGAGGAACGCCGCCTGGGTGGCGGGGTAGTCCTGGGAGAGCTGCCGCTTGTCGATGTATCCCTGGGCCACGAGGCCGGCGTACTTCCGGGCGGCCGCGGCGAAGTCGGGGTCGGTGAACTTGACGGTCCCGGCGCGCCGCCTGGCCATCCAGTCGGGCGTCTTGGCGTACAGGTCGCCGGCGAGGATGCCGGTCCAGGCCTGGGAGGCGACGAACGCGCCGTCGGCGGCGCCGCCGATCACGAACGGCGCGATGCCGCCGGCCTTGAGCTTGGCGGCGTCGTCCAGCAGTTCCCGGTAGGTCGTGGGCGGCCGGCCGATGCCGGCCTTGGCGAACAGCTTCTTGTTGTAGTAGACGTTCGGGATCGTCTGGGTGTTGGTCGGCAGCTGCACCACCTTGCCGTTGACGGCGCCGCAGGCCGGGCAGAGGAAGTCCTTGAGCTCCTCGGGGCTCCAGGTGGCCAGGTGCGGGCCGAGGCCGAGCAGGTCCTGCATGCCGACCTGCACGTCGGGGAGCTGCCCGGAGGCGGCGAGCTGCTTGGCGTAGTCGTTGCGGTCGGCGGCCGACGGCGCGGGCACCAGTTCGACGTCCAGGTCCGGGTTCTTGTCGGTGACCCGCTTGACCTGTTCGGCCCAGTACGACTGGGGCAGGTTCGGTGTCGGGAAGACGAGGAACGTCACCTTCTTCTGGCCGCCGGACGCGCCGGAGGACGATGACGACCTTCCATCGGAGGTGTCGCTCGAACAGGCGCTCAGCCCGGCGAGGACGGCGAGTGCCGCGGCACCGAACGCGAGGCTTCTTCTCACTGTGCCCACCCTTCTCGACCGGCCGGTGACACCGGACTCTCCACGGTCGATTCATCCGACCTCGAGGGGGGCCGGGCCCGTGTCTCGCCGGTCGGTAAAGAGTCTTGCCAGAAAGTGGTAGGACCACTTCACATGCTGCGGGCGCGCCCGGTCAAGATGGTTAAGGACTTTTCCCAACCCCCGATATCGAAGTGTGACGTGATACGCGGATGGCTGGGCAAGGGCCAGTCATCCGACCTTTGCGGAGAAATATGGGCACACGAAAACGGCGACCGGACGGCGCGGGGCCGTACGGTCGCCGGATGTCCGCTCGGCGGCGGGGGCGCGGGTCAGCCGTAGAGCTCGTCGATCTCCTTGGCGAAGTCGCGGAGCACCATGCCGCGCTTGACCTTCATGGACGGCGTGAGGTGCTTGCTCTCCTCGGTCCAGTCGGTGGGCAGGATGACGAACTTCTTCACCTGCTCGGCCTTGGAGACCAGGGTGTTGGCCTCGTCGACCGCGGACTGGACGGCGGCGACGATCGCCGGGTCGGTGCGCAGCTCTTCCAGCGAGGCGCCGGACCTGCCGTTGGCGGTCTTCCACTGTTCGAGCGCGTCGGCGTCGAGCGTGACCAGGGCGGCGACGAAGGGCCGGTTGTCGCCGATCACCAGGGCCTGGCTGACCAGCGGGTTGGCCCGGATGCGGTCCTCCAGGGGGCCCGGCGCGACGTTCTTGCCGGCGGCGGTGACGATGAGCTCCTTCTTGCGGCCGGTGATGCGCAGGTAGCCGTCCTTGTCGAGCTCGCCGACGTCGCCGGTGTGGAACCAGCCCTCGGCGTCGATGGCCTCGGCGGTGGCCTTCTCGTTGTTCCAGTAGCCCGCGAAGATGTGCCGGCCCTTGACGAGGATCTCGCCGTCGTCGGCGATCCGGAGCGAGACGCCGGGGAAGGGCTTTCCGACCGTGCCGATCTTGTTGGCGCCCGGGATGTTGACCGTCGAGGGGGCGGAGGTCTCGGTCAGGCCCCAGCCCTCGAAGACCTCGATGCCCGCTCCCTTGAAGAACAGCCCGAGCCGCTCGCCGAGGGCGGAGCCGCCGGACACCGCCGCGTTCAGCCGGCCGCCGGTCGCGGCGCGCAGCTTGCCGTACACCAGCTTGTCGAACAGCCCGCGCCTGAGGTTGGTCGCGAGCCCCGCGCCGCCGCTGCCCTCCTCGCGGCTCCACTCGACCGCGACCTCGACCGCCCGCTTGAAGATCTTGGCCTTGAGCCCGCCTCCGGCGAGGGCCTTCTGCTCGGCGGCGTTGTAGACCTTCTCGAACACCCGGGGCACGCCGAGCAGGAAGGTCGGCTTGAACGCCTGCAGGTCGGGCGCGATGTTCTTCATGTTGGGGGTGTGGGCGAGCACCGTGCCGGTCTCGATCAGGACGATCTGGATGATCCGCGCGAAGCTGTGCGCCAGCGGCAGGAACAGCAGCGCGGCGCGCCCCTCGACCTCGAACAGCGCCTCCAGCGGCCCGTTGGCGACGTTGCGCGCGGTGAACAGCAGGTTGTCGTGGGTGAGGCGGCAGCCCTTGGGGCGTCCGGTGGTGCCGGAGGTGTAGATGATCGTGGCCAGGTCGTGGCCGCCCCGGTCGAGGCGGCGCTCCTTGAGGGTCTCCTCGGGGATGTCGGCGCCGGCCGCCGAGAGCTCGCCGAGCGCGCCGGAGTCGACGCACCAGACCTTCGGCTTGGCGTCGGCCTCGGCGAGGGCCCGCGCCACCGTCTCCTCGTGTGCCGCGCTCTCGACGATCACGCCCTTGACGCCGCTGTCGCTGAGGATCCACTCGACCTGGTCGGCGGAGGAGGTCTCGTAGATCGGCACGCCCACGCCGCCGGCCGCCCAGATGGCGTAGTCGAGGACCGTCCACTCGTACCGGGTGCGCGACATGAGGGCGACGCGGTCGCCCGGCTCGATCCCCGCCTCGATCAGGCCCTTGGCCGTCGCGGCGACCTGGTCACGGAACTGCGCCGCCGTGACGTCGGTCCAGACCTCGCCGATCTTCCGGCTGATCATCACGGCGTCGGGCTCCTGCTCGCCGCGGGTGAAAACGGTGTCGGCACAGTTGGCGGATGCCGGCACGTCAACCAGCACGGGAACGCTGTACTCGCGCACGGTCACTCCTCTGGGCGCACGCATCATGGCGGTTTTCGGTCGGGGCAGCCTGGACGCTACCGCGTCAAGTTACGCATGGGTAGACACGTCACCGACCCTTTATCAAGGGCAAATCCACGCTATCAGTGTCAAGTGGCGGGGCGCCGTCGCTCGGAGGTGACGCCGCGCGTGTCGTCCCTGCTTACCCAAGCGCTAGGTCGGGTTGCCGGCCGGTACTACGATGTCCGTCATGCGGGTCCATGTCGTCAGCGACGTCCACGGGCGCGCGGACGCCCTCTCCCGGGCCGGGGAGGGCGCCGACGCGCTCGTCTGCCTCGGCGATCTGATCCTTTTCGTCGACTACGCCGACCACTCCCAGGGCATCTTCGCCGAGCTGTTCGGCGCCGAGCGGGCCTCGGAGTTCATCCGGCTGCGCACCGCCGGCCGCTTCGACGAGGCCCGCACCATGTCGGCCGCCCTGTGGGCGAGCCTGGGCGGCGACCCCCGTGAGCACATCGAGCGCACCGTACGCGACCAGTACCGCCGCATCTTCGCGGCCATGCCCACCCCTGCCTACCTCACCTACGGCAACGTCGACCTGCCCGCGCTGTGGGGCGACTACGTCAGGGACGGCCACCACGTCCTCGACGGCCAGATCGCCGAGATCGGCGGCCTGACGTTCGGGTTCGTCGGCGGCGGCCTGCGCACCCGCTACCGCACGCCCAACGAGATCGACGACGAGGAGTTCGCCCGCAAGGTCGAGGCGGTCGGCGCCGTCGACGTGCTCTGCTGCCACATCCCGCCGGCCGTCCCCGAGCTGCTGTACGACGTGGTGGCGCGGCGGTTCGAAAGGGGCAGCGAGGCCACGCTGGAGGCGATCAGGAAGACCCAGCCGAGGTACGCGCTGTTCGGCCACGTGCACCAGCCGCTGGCGGCCCGCACCCGCATCGGCCGCACCGAATGCCTCAACGTCGGCCACTTCCGCGGCCGGGGCCGCCCCTTCGCGCTCGATCTGTGAACAGGCGCACCGCCGAGATCGGCCCCTGGGGCGTTCGCGACGGCATGGTGAACGAGTACGGTAAGCCCATGGCTGATCGCACCACGTCCAGCATCACGATCGGCGCCGATCCGGCGGCCATCACGGAGGTCATCGCCGACTTCGCCGCCTACCCCGAGTGGGCCGACCAGGTGAAGGCCGCCGAGGTCCTCACCGTGGGCGACGACGGCCGTCCGGCCACCGTCCGGTTCGTCCTCGACGCCGGGGTGATCAGGGACGAGTACGTCCTCGGCTACCGCTGGCAGGGCGACGAGGAGGTCGACTGGCAGGTGGTCCAGCCCGGCAAGATGCTGTCGGCGCTCACCGGCAGCTACCGGCTGGTCCCCGGGACCGGCGGCACCGAGGTGACCTACGAGCTGGCCGTCGACCTCAAGGTGCCGATGATCGGCATGATCAAGCGCAAGGCCGAGAAGGTCATCGTCGACACCGCGCTCAAGGGGCTCAAGAAGCGAGTCGAGGGCCGATGAGCGAGGCGGCCCCGAGGATCCTGCTGTTCACCGGCAAAGGGGGCGTGGGCAAGACGACCGTCGCCGCCGCGACGGCCACCCTCGCCGCCCGCCGGGGCCGCAAGACGCTCGTGGTCTCCACCGACACCGCCCACTCCCTGGCCGACGCCCTCGGCGTGCCCGGCTCGCGGGAGCCCTCCGAGGTGGCCCCCGGGCTGCACCTCCAGCAGGTCGACACCCAGCGCGCCCTCGAACGCCACTGGGGCGACCTGCAGCGGTACGCCAGGGGGGTGCTGGCCGAGCTCGGGCTCGACGACGTGACCTCCGAGGAGCTCACGGTGCTGCCGGGCGCCGAGGAGGTCATCGCGCTGCTGGAGCTGCGCGAGCAGGCGCGCACCGGCCGGTGGGACGTCGTGGTCGTCGACTGCGCCCCGACCGCCGAGACGCTGCGCCTGCTCGCCCTGCCCGAGGCCCTCGACTGGCACGTCAACCGCCTGCTGCCCGCCGGGCGCCGGCTGATCCGGGCGATCGGGCCCGTGGTGCGGCACGTCGCCCGCATCAGCGTGCCCGACGACGCGGTCGTCAGCGCGGGGGAGCGGCTGCACACCGGCCTGATGGGCGTGCGCGACCTTCTGACCGGCGACGACGCCTCGGTGCGGCTGGTGCTGACCCCCGAGGCCGTCGTGGTCGCCGAGGCCCGCCGCACCTTCACCTCCCTCAGCCTGTACGGCTACCGCGTCGACGCCGTCGTGGCCAACCGCGTCTTCCCTTCCGAGGGCTGCGACGAATGGCGGCGCGGCTGGGTGGAGGCCCAGGCCAGGCACCTCGGCGCGGTGCAGGAGTCGTTCGCGCCGCTGCCCGTCCACACCGTGCCCTACCTGCCCGCCGAGCCCATCGGGCCGGAGGCGCTCGCCGCGCTCGGCGAGGAGCTGTACGACGGCGCCGACCCCTTCGCCCCGCCGTCCGGAGAGCCGCCGCTGACCGTCCGCTCCGAGGGCGGCGTGCAGGAGCTCAGCCTCGCCCTGCCCCTGGCCGACCGGAGCGAGGTCGACCTGGGCCGCAAGGGCGACGACCTCATCGTCACCGCCGGGTCCTACCGCCGCGTCATCACGCTACCGGCCGGGCTCGCCCGCCGATCCGTTCGCGACGCGGCGCTCCGCGACGGCCGCCTCCGGGTACGGTTCGAGGCAGGAGGGGCGTGATGACCGAGATGAGTGACAACAGCGGCGTGTCCGAGAACGGGCGCGCGAGCGACCGCGAAGAGTGGTTCAGGCGGCGTGACGCCGAGCGGCGTGCCGAGAGTGAGCGGTCCGACCGGCGCGACGACGAGCGCGCGTCCGGCGGCGGGCCGTCCCGGGAGCCCGGCGAGGGGCACGACCCGCTCGGGGCGATGGCGCAGGAGGCCCGCAAGCTGTTCGACAGCCTGCAGGAGCGGGTGGGCCGCGAGCTGGGCAAAGGCGTCGTCAAGGGCGGCGTGAGCGGCCTCGGCCACGGGCTGGGACAGGTCTTCGGCGGCGGCGACCGCGCGGCCGGAGACGTGTGGAGTGAGGCGGTGGCCGGGCATGACGATGATGAGTACATTTGTCGTGCTTGCCCCGTATGCCGGTTGAAGGCGGCACGGCGTGAGGCCGGCGGCGACGTCACCGACCACCTGATCGCGGCCGGCGGGGAGCTCCTCGCCGCGTTCCGCCAGGCCGTCGACGCCGTGTCCAGGCCCGCCGCGCCGAGGCGCCCCGGCGACACGGACACCCGAGTACACCACATCGACCTGGGCTGAGGGCCCGGCGGCTGCTCGGGGAGAAGGGATGAGAAATGGCGCTGACGATCGGCGTTGACATCGGCGGTACGAAGATCGCCGCCGGGGTCGTCGACGAGGACGGCCGCATCGTGGAGAACCTTTTGCGGCCCACTCCCGCCCAGCACCCCGACAAGGTGGCGGACGCGATCGCCGAGGCCGTCCTCGAACTGGCCGGCCGCCACGACGTCGAGGCCGTCGGGCTGGGCGCCGCGGGGTTCGTCGACGAGACCCGCTCGATCGTCCGCTTCGCCCCGAACCTCGCCTGGCGCGAGGAGCCGCTGCAGAAGAAGGTCGCCGAGCGGGTCGGCCTGCCCGTCGTGGTCGAGAACGACGCCAACGCCATGGCCTGGGGCGAATACCGCTTCGGCGCCGGGCGCGGCGAGAGCCACCTGGTGTGCATCACGGTCGGCACCGGCATCGGCGGCGGCATGGTGTTCGGCGGAGCCCTGTACCGCGGCCGCTGGGGCATGGGCGCCGAGATGGGCCACATGCAGGCCGTCCCCGAGGGGCGCCTGTGCGGCTGCGGCAACCTCGGGTGCTGGGAGCAGTACGCCAGCGGCAACGCCCTGGTCCACGAGGCCCGCCTGATCGCCGAACAGGACCCCGGCCGCGGCGCCCGCATCCTGGAGCTGGCGGGCGGCTCCGTCGCCGGCGTCGAGGGCGAGCACGTCACCAAGGCCGCCCGCGAGGGCGACGAGGCCGCGCTGGCCGCCTTCGCCTCCATGGCCGCGTGGATCGGGCAGGGGCTCGCCGACCTGGCCGCGGTGCTCGACCCGGGCTGCTTCGTGCTGGGCGGCGGCGTGTCCCGTGCCGCCGACCTGTGGATCGACCGGGCCCGCGACGCCTTCGACCGCTCGCTCACCGGCCGCGCCCACCGTCCGCACGCCGAGATCCGCCTGGCCGAGCTCGGCCCCTCGGCGGGGCTGGTCGGCGCGGCCGACCTCGCCCGGCAGCCCTGACCGGCGGGCGGAAGCTCCCCGGCGACCCATGATGATCCGCGTCGGCACCTACAACGTGCGCTCGATGTACGACGACAACGCCGCGCTGGCGCGGGTCATCAGGGCCATGGCGCCCGACGTGCTGTGCGTCCAGGAGGCGCCGCGGCTGCTCGGCTGGCGGCGCAAACGCGCCGAGCTCGCGGCCGGGGCCGGGCTCCGCCTGATCAGCGGGCGGCGCTGGGGCGGCGTCGCGGTGCTCGCCGCCCCCGACGTGCGCCTGGTCCACGCCGAGGGCCACCTGCTGCGGTACTTCAGCGGGCTCGAACGGCGCGGCGTGGCGATCGCGGTGGTCGAGTGCCGCGGGGTGCGGATGACCGTCGCCTCCGTGCACCTCGACCTGGTGCCCGCCGCCCGGCTCGCCCACGCCGTGGAGATCATGAACCTGGTGGAGAAGGTGGCCCGGCGCTTCGGCACCCCCATCGTGGTGGCCGGCGACGTCAACGAGCAGGCGGGCGGGGAGGCCTGGGACCACTTCGCCCGGCGCCTGTCCGACTGCTACCGCCTCGCGCCGCGCGGGAGCGGCCTCACCTTCACCTCCCGAAGGCCGGACCGGCGCCTGGACGTCATCTTCGCCTCGCCGGGCCTCGGGGTCCGGTCGTGCGGCGGCGTGGACGCCGCCGCCGACGACCTGCGGGCGGCCACCGACCACCTGCCCGTCGTGGCCGAGCTCCTCGCGAGCTGAGCGGTGCCCGGCCGTCAGGTGACCGTTCGGTCAACAGTGGGGGACCTGCCACGCACCCGATGGCGGGACACGTACGATTTGGTCATGTCCCGCCGCCAGTCGCGGCGTGCGTTGTCGTTGTGCGTGCTGCTGACCGGTGTGCTGACCGGTGCCCTCCTTCGCGCCACACCCTCAGCGCACGCCCATGCCGACCCCTCGCATCCGCGTGCCGCCGATCGCGGCCCGGTGGCGCTGCTCCAGGAGTCGGCGACCGCGCGGCTGGCGACCGACGGCTCCCTGTCCGACGTCGTGGGGCTGACCAAGACCAACATCTGGGCGGTCGGCCAGGAGGACGTCTGGGAGGCCTGGCAGAACCGCGGCGTGATCACCCACTGGGACGGCACGGCCTGGACCGAGATCGGTATCCGCAACGACGTCTCCAGCGCCGGGCACCTGCGGTCGGTGGCCGCCGCCTCGCCCGGCGAGATCTGGGCGGTCGGCGAGGGCCACGACGGCCTGCCCTACGTCGTGCGCGGCGACGGATCGGTGTTCGACCGGGTCGGCGTGCCGCAGTTCGCCTCCGGCGACTGGCTGGGCGCCGTCGCGGCCGTCCCGGGCCGGGTGGTCGCGGTCGGCAGCCGCGGCAAGAAGACGCTCATCGCCACCGGCACCTCCAAGGGCTGGACCGCCCAGGAGGGCAAGATCAGGGGCACCCTGTACGGCGTGGCGGTGACGCAGAAGGGCGACGGCTGGGCGGTCGGCGACGACGGCGGCCGGCCGGTGATCATGAAGTTGTCCGGCACCACCTGGAAGCCCGCCACCGTGCCGTCCGTCGAGGGCGGCTTCCTGCGCGACGTCTACATCGACGGGCCGAAGAAGGCCGTCGCCGTGGGGGGCGTCTACCACGACGGGAAGAAGATCACGCCGCTGATCCTCACCTGGAACGGCAAGCGCTGGAGCCAGGCGTCCGTCCCGCAGGAGTACGCCGAGCTGTACGGCGTCACCGGCGACGGCAAGGGGCACTTCTGGGTGTCGGGCTTCGACCCCGACCACCCCGGGCAGGCGTTCCTGCTGAAGGGAAGCGGGCCGGCGTGGCACGTGGTGCGCGGTGAGCCCGCCGCCCGGCCGCGCACGATGCGGCTGCAGGCGGTCACCCACGTCGGCGACCTCACCTTGGCCGTGGGGCACGTGGTCGACGCCGGCGACCGTTACACCGACGTGGTCGAGCGCTTCCAGCAGGGCGGCGGCGCCAAGAGCGAGGCCGCGCCGGCTCCCTCGCTCCGCCCCACCTCCGCCCCGGGTCTCGGCGGGGCCCCCGGCTCCGGGGCCGGCACCCCCACCGACGCCCCCTCGTGAGCGGCCGGGTGACCTGAGGCCCGGGGCGTCAGGGCTCAGATCACCTGAGGCCGGGTCGCGGGCGGTCAGATGACCGCGCCGTCGTCCCACCCGGAGTCGGGCGGCGGGCCGTCGCCCATGCGGACGATCAGCGCGACGAAGCCCCCGATGAACGCCGCGATGGCGGCGAACACGATCCAGCCGTCCATGGGCCAGGACAGCAGCGCGGCGAGCAGGAGGTAGGCGGGGCCGCCGAACAACGCCAGCCATGCGATCTTGGTGCCGGGGTCCATCTTGGGCAGCGGCGGCGGGGGAGGGGGGACATAGTGATCGTCGTCGTCCTCCTCGCCGGAGGCGACGGCGGTCTCTTCCTTGCGGATCTCCGCTGAGGTCTCCGCCTTCACCGCCTGGTAGGCGTCGTCGGGGGAGACGTTCTCGCGGTCCGGCCATGGCTGACCTGCCGCGGTGGGATCGGCGGTCTCGTTGAAGGAGGCGACGATCTGACGCCAGACCTCGTCCTCATCGCTCTGCGGCGTCACCGGTCACTTCGATTCGTCCAATGCTCGTGTCCCGCTCGCGGGGCGGCTGCTGATGATCGTGGTCGCTTCGCTCGGTCGCCGGCCGGCACGTTGCGTCGCCGCCTCGCGCACGGCTCGCCGCCGAGGTCGGATCAGTCTCTCTGCAAGGGTACCGACGCGTGGGTCTTGATGAAGTCGAGGCTCCCCTCGAAAATGCGCGGCGCATCGTTGTCGAGGGTCGCGACGTGGTAGCTGTCGAGGCACTGACGCACGGTCAGATTGTCGCCCATCACCTTCTGGAGCAGCTCGACGCTCGCGGGTTTGACCACGTGGTCCTCCGGGCTGTGGTAGACGAGCACCGGCTGGGTGATGAGGTGCAGCTCCGACTGCACCAGCGACCACAGCGTCGGCAGGGTGGCCGCCGCCCTGATGGGGGTGCGGGTGTAGCCCAGCTCGGTCGCGTCCTCGCGCTTGATGTCGCCCGCGACGCCCGGGACCGATGACACGAAGAACTTCAGGACCGGTGCCAGCGCGAGCAGCGGCACGTCGTTGACGATGGACGGGTTCACCACCACCACGCCCCGCACATCCCGCCCGTGGACCTCGGCCAGCCGCAGCGCCATGCACCCCCCGAGCGACAGGCCCATGACGAAGACCTCCGCGCACCGGGTGCGCAGGCCCTCGAACTCCCTCTCGAGCTCGGCGTACCAGTCCTCCCATCGGGTGCGGTTCATCTCCTGCCAGGTGGTGCCGTGACCGGGCAGCCGGGGCAGTGACACGGTCAGGCCCGCCGCCGCGAGATGCTTGGCCCAGGGGCGCAGCGACTGCGGCGACCCGGTGAACCCGTGGCAGAGCAGGACCCCGACCTGACCACCCTCATGGTGGAACGGCTCGGCGCCGGGCATGAGCGGCATGATGGGTTCCTCTCCTGATGCGGCTCCGCCTGATCGTCGCACGTTCGGGGCCGTACCGCGAGATACCGGAGGCCGGTGTCGCGTCCCGCCGCCGGTGAGGTGTAGGTCCGGTGCGCCGGGCATGCGAAAATGACGCCACGCCGGTTACACGGCCGTGAACGCCGGTAGAAGCCAAGAGAAGAGGTGCCCCGCGTGTTCTACTGGGTGGTGAAGGCCATTCTGGGTCCGTTCCTCCATCTGGTGTTCCGTCCCTGGGCCGAGGGCACCGAGAACGTCCCGAGGGAGGGGCCCGCGATCCTGGCCGGCAACCACCTGTCGTTCGCCGACCACTTCTTCGGGCCGCTGCACCTGCCCCGCAAGGTCATCACCCTGGGCAAGGCCGAATACTTCACCGGGCGCGGCATCAAGGGCCTGCTCAGCCGTGCCTTCTTCACCGGGGTCGGCACGGTGCCGATCGACCGCTCCGGCGGCAAGGCCAGCGAGGCCGCGCTGCGCACCGGGCTGCGCATTCTGCGCCAGGGCGACATCCTCGGCATCTACCCCGAAGGCACCCGCACCCCCGACGGCCGCCTCTACAAGGGCAAGACGGGCGTCGCCCGCCTCGCCCTGGAGTCCCGGGCGCCGGTGATCCCGTGGGCCATGGTCAACACCTTCGAGATGATGCCTCCGGGCCGCGTCTTCCCCAAGCTCGGCATCCGCCCCGGCGTCAGGTTCGGCAAGCCGCTCGACTTCTCGCGCTACTACGGCATGGAAGACGACCGTCTCGTCCTCCGCGCCGTCACCGACGAGATCATGTACGCCCTGATGGAGCTCTCCGGCCAGGAGTACGTCGACAAGTACGCCGCCAGCGCGAAGGTGGAGATGGCCCGCGCCGCCAGGAACGCCGCCAAGTCCGCCTGACCCGCCGGCGCCGCTCACGGCGCGGCGGTCCCGCGATCCCCCGGGCCGGTGCGGGCGGCGGCCACGGCGGCCTGGCCCAGGCTGATGCCCGCGTCGTTGGGGGGGACGTGGGAGTGCAGGAGCACCGTGAAGCCCCGCTCCTCCAGGAGCGTCGTCGCGCGCTCCAGCAGGAACACGTTCTGGAACACCCCGCCGGACAGGGCCACCGTGCCGAGCCCCGTCCGTTCCCGCACCCGCCCGCAGCCGTCCGCGACGAGCCGGGCCACACCGTTGTGGAAGCGCGCCGCGACCACGGGCGCCTCGGCACTCCCGCCAAGGTCCTCCAGCACCGCCTCGACCAGGTCGAGGCCGCTCGCGACGAACGTCCCGTCCGGCCGGTCCAGCAGCCGGCTCGGGTACGCCCCCCGCTCCCCGGCCGCGGCGATCTGCTCCAGTTCGACCGCCGCCTGCCCCTCGTAGGTCACCCTGTCGCGCCCGGTCACCAGGGAGGACACCGCGTCGAAGAGGCGCCCTACGCTGGAGGTGAGCGGGGCGTTCACCCCGCGCGCCGCCATGGCGGCCACGGCGTCCCACTGGGCGGCGTTGCGCTCCCGCACGCCCAGCCCCCGCGCGTGCGGTCCGGCGGCGAGGTAGGAGGCGGCCATCCGCCACGGCTGCCGCACCGCCGCCGCCCCGCCGGGCATCGGCACCGGCGCGAGATGCCCGGCGCGCTCGAAGCCGGCCAGGTCGGCCACGAGGAACTCCCCGCCCCACAGCGTGCCGTCCGGCCCGTACCCCAGCCCGTCGAACGCCACCCCGATCACCGGCCCGGCCGCTCCGTTGTCCGCCAGACACGAGGCGATGTGCGCGTGGTGATGCTGGACGCCCACCAGGCTGACGCCCTCCCGTCCCAGCGCGTACTTCGTCGACAGGTACTCCGGGTGCAGATCGTGGGCCACCACCTCGGCGCGGACGCCGAACAGCCGCTGGAAGTGCGCCACGCCCTCCACGAACGACCGCAGGGTCTCGTGGTTCTCCAGGTCGCCGACATGGTGGGACACGAACGCCCGAAGGCCGTGCGCCAGGCAGAAGGTGTGCTTGAGCTCGGCTCCGCAGCCGAGCACCGGCCGCAGGGCCTCCCGCACCAGCGGCAGCGGCTGCGGTACGTACCCTCGGGAGCGCCTGATCGGCAGCTCCCGTCGCCGGAACACGCGCACCACCGAGTCGTCGGTGCGCGTGTGGATCGGCCGGTCGTGGGTCAGGAAGGCGTCGGCGACGTGCCCGAGCCGCGCGAGGGCGTCCTCGTCCCGGTAGGCGATGGGCTCGTCGGACACGTTCCCGCTGGTGAGCACGATGGGCTGCGGGACCCGGCGCAGCAGCAGGTGGTGGACGGGGGAGTACGGCAGCATGATCCCCAGCGTGCGGGCGCCCGGCGCCACCGAGGGGGCGACGCCGGCGTCCGGGCGGCGGGGCAGCAGGACGATGGGCCGCCGCCGGCCACCGAGCAGCCGTTCGGCCTCGGCGCCGACCCGGCACAGCAGGCGCGCCGCCGTGACGTCCGCCACCATGACCGCGAACGGCCTGTCCTCACGGTGCTTCCTGCCCCGCAGCGCCGCCACCGCCGCCTCCAGGTCGGCCCGCACCGCGAGGTGGTACCCGCCGACGCCTTTCACGGCGAGCACCCCGCCCCGCGCCAGGACCCTGGCGGCGCCCTCCAGCGGGTTCCCGGAGATCTCCCGCTGCGAGCCGCCGACCAGCCGCAGCCGGGGCCCGCAGTCGGGGCAGCACACCGGCTGCGCGTGGAAGCGCCTGCTCGCCGGGTCGTGGTACTCCGCCGCGCACGCCACGCACATCTCGAACGCCGCCATGGTCGTCGCCGCCCGGTCGTAGGGGGAGGCCCGCACGATCGTGAAGCGCGGCCCGCAGGCGGTGCAGTTGATGAACGCGTAGCCGTACCTGCGGTCGGCCGGATCCCAGAGCTCCCGCAGGCAGTCGGCGCAGGTGGCCACGTCGGGGGAGATCAGGGCGCGGCCCCGCCCGGCGCCGGTGCTCGGCGAGATCCGGAAACCCGTCTCGCCGACCGGCGGGATCCGGCGCGCGGTGACCCGGTGGACGATCGCCAGCGGCGGCGGCCGGTGCCGTAGGGCCTCGACGAACTCCGCGACGGTGAGCGGCAGGCCCTCGACCTCGATGAGCACCCCGCGCTCGTCGTTGCCCACCAGCCCGCACAGCCCGAGGCGCGTCGCCAGCCGGTGCACGAACGGCCGGAACCCCACGCCCTGCACCACGCCGTCGACCCGAATCTCCGCCCGGACCCGACCCCTCACATGATCAGTCTCGGGTCGGCCGCCCTACCCGCGCAACGACGACGCGCGGTCCTCTGACCTGCGGCTTCGGAAACCGTCCAGCCGGTCGGCGGCCGTGGACCAGGCGGACGCGCCGCCGCCCGGCTCGTAGCCGGTGATCGGCTCGGCGCGGCGTACGAGCTCGCGGATGTCGGTGACCAGCCCGTGGGCGCGGGCCTGCACCAGGGCGTTGCCGAGGGCGGTGGCCTCCACCGGGCCGGCCAGCACGGGCAGGCCGGTCGCGTCGGCGGTCATCCTGCACAGCAGTTCGTTGCGCGCGCCGCCGCCGACGACGTGCACGACGTCGACGTCGTGGCCGCTCAGGCGTACGGCGTCGCGCACCGCGCGCCGGTAGGCGAGGGCGAGGCTCTCGAGGACGCACCGGACGACCTCGGGCGGCCCCGCCGGCACCGGCTGGCCGGTGCGCTCGCAGTACGCGGCGATCCGCCCCGGCATGTCGCCGGGCGGCAGGAAGGCCGGGTCGTCGGGGTCGACCAGCGAGACGAACGGCCGGGCCCGCGCCGCCGCGGCCAGCAGCGCGCCGAGGTCGGGGCCGCCCCAGGCGCGCAGGCACTCCTGCAGGATCCACAGGCCCATGACGTTGCGGAGAAAGCGGATGGTGCCGTCGACGCCGCTCTCGTTGGTGAAGTTCGCCGCGCGGCTCCCGGCGGTCAGGACGGGGGCCGGCAGCTCGACGCCGACCAGCGACCACGTGCCGGAGGAGATGTAGGCGAAGCGGCGCGTGGTGGCGGGGACGGCCGCGACGGCGGAGGCGGTGTCGTGCGAGGCGACGGCGATCACCGGCACCCCGTCTCTCGCGCCGGTGCCGCCCCCGATCTCGGCCGCCACGTCCGGCCGCAGGACGCCCGCGGCTGACCCGGGGCCGCGCAGGGCGGGGAAGATCGACTCGGGGATGCCGAGGCGGCCCATGAGCGGGCGCGCCCAGTCGCCCGCGCGGACGTCGTACAGCCCGGTCGTCGAGGCGTTGGTGACCTCGGCGCCGGCCGACCCGGTGAGCCAGTAGGTCAGCAGGTCGGGGATCATGAGCAGGGTCTCGGCCCGATCCAGCCGGTCGCGGTCGGCCACGAGCTGGTAGACGGTGTTGAACGGCAGGAACTGCAGGCCGCCGACCTCGTACAGCGCCGCGGCGCCCACCTCGGCGTTCACGCGCTCCATCACCCCGGCGGTCCGTTCGTCGCGGTAGTGCACCGGGTTGCCGATCAGGCGCCCCGCGGAGTCGAGCAGGCCGTAGTCGACCGCCCAGGAGTCCACGCCGACGGAGTCGACGGGCCCGGCCAGGCGCAGGCCGTCGAGGATGCCCTGGTAGAGCGCGAGGATGTCCCAGTGAAGGGTGCCGCCGGCGCGCACCGGCCGGTTGGCGAACCGGTGGACCTCGGTCAGCTCGACCCCGCCGGGGTGGACGCGCGCGGTCATCACCCGCCCGCTGGACGCGCCGAGGTCGACGGCCGCGAACGTGCCGGTGCCGGCGGCCCGGTCAGGGGCGGCGGGTGGACTCGCGGGCGACGAGCTCGGGCTGGAACATGATCTGCTGGTGGGCATGGCTCTCCGGGTTGTCGCACTCGTCTAGCAGGAGCTCGGTGGCGATCCGGCCGAGCCTGTAGGTGGGCTGGCGGATCGAGCTGAGCGACACGGTGGACGCCGCCGCGAAGTCGATGTCGTCGTAGCCGATGAGCGCGACGTCGTCGGGCACCCGGACCCCGGCCTGCAGGAGGCCGCGCAGCAGGCCGAGGGCCAGCAGGTCGTTGGCGCAGAACACGGCGTCGGGCAGGCGCCCCCCGCCGGCGAGCTTCTCGGCCGCCCGCTGCCCGGCCCTGGCGTTCATGGCGGGCATCTCGATGACGGAGAGAGCGGTCGCCGGGTCGAGCCCGGCCGCCGCGAGGGCCTGCTCGGCGCCGCTCATGCGCTCCGCGCACTGGCGCATGGTGAGGGGACCGGTGACGTACGCGAGCCGGGTGGCGCCCCCGTCGATGAGGTGGCCCGCCGCCAGCCGGCCGCCGGTGTTGTCGTTGACGGCGACCGAACACTGGTCGGGCCGGTGGGCGGGGTGGTCGACGAGCACGACGCTGATGCCGCGGTCGCGGATGACGTCGAGCCGGCGCGGGTCCTCGCCGGAGGGCGTGATGAGCAGCCCCCGCACGCGCTGCTCGGCGAAGACGTGGAGGTTGCGCTCCTCTTTGACCCGGTCGCCCGAGGAGTTGCCGAGGATCACGGCGTAGCCGAGCTCGCTCGCCATGTCCTCCACGCCCGCGGCGACGTCGGTGAAGAAGGGGTTGCCGATGTCGATCACCGACAGCCCGATCGTGCGGCTGTGGCCGGCCCGCAGCGTCGAGGCCGATCCGTGCCGGACGAACCCGAGCTCGCGGATGACCTGCTCGACGCGGGACCGGGTCTCGGCCGCCACCTTGTGGGGACGGTTGAGCACGTTGGAGACCGTGCCGGGGGACACCCCGGCCTGCGCGGCTACCTCCTTGATGCTCACCGTGTTCATGGGTGTTCCTCCAGTGGTCACCGTTCATTAAAACGTCTCAGCACCGCACGTGCCGGACCACGTACGAATATCGCACAACCGGCGGTCGTGCGCTGGCGCGGGCGGGCGCGAGGATCACGGGTAACGCTCTGGAAACAGCGGCTTCGCCTCCCATTGACAGGGTCGCGGGACGGCCTTAGCGTCCGGGCAAAGTCATTAAAACGTTTTTGATTCACGATGCCAAGCTCGGAAGGGACGGGTCACGGTGATGGATCCGGGCGAGCCCGACGCGCCGGTCGCCGGCGCCGCGACGCCGGTGCTGGCGCTGCGCCAGGTCAGCAAGTCCTTCGGCGCGGTGCGCGCGTTGAAAGGGGTGTCGCTCGAGCTTTTCGCCGGCGAGGCCCACGCCCTCGCCGGCGAGAACGGCGCGGGCAAGTCCACCCTGGTCAAGACCTTGTCCGGCGTGCACCGCCCCGACGAGGGAGAGGTCCTGGTCGACGGCCGGCCCGTGGAGTTCACCGGCCCCGCCGCCGCGCAGGAGGCGGGCGTGGCCGTGATCTACCAGGAGCCCACCCTCTTCCCCGACCTGTCGGTGGCGGAGAACATCTTCATGGGCCGCCAGCCGCGCGCGTCGTTCGGCCGCATCGACCGCGGCGCCATGCGCGCCGAGGCCGCCGGGCTGTTCACCCGGCTCGGCGTCGCCCTGGACCCCGCCAGGCCCGCGCGCGGCCTGTCGATCGCCGACCAGCAGCTCGTCGAGATCGCCAAGGCCCTGTCCCGCCGGGCGCGGGTCCTCATCATGGACGAGCCGACGGCCGCGCTGTCGGGCAACGAGGTCGCCCGGCTGTTCAGCGTCGTCAGGGCGCTCACGGAGCACGGCTGCGCGGTGCTGTTCATCTCCCACCGCCTCGAGGAGATCTTCCAGCTGTGCCGGCGCGTGACCACCCTGCGCGACGGCACCTGGGTGGCGAGCGAGCCCGTCGCCGGCCTCACCGCCGACGACCTGGTCAGGCGCATGGTCGGCCGCGACCTCGACACCCTCTATCCCAAGCGGGAGACCACGCCCGGCGAGGTGGCGCTCACGGTCGGCCGCCTCACCCGCGAGGGCGTGTTCACCGACGTCTCCTTCGAGGTGCGGCGCGGCGAGATCGTCGCCCTGGCCGGGCTGGTCGGCGCGGGACGCAGCGAGGTCGCCCGCGCGATCTTCGGCGTCGACCGCTGGGACGCCGGATGGGTCGAGGTCGCCGGACGCCGCCTGACGGCCGGCAGCCCCACCGCCGCCATGGCGGCCGGCCTCGCCCTGGTGCCCGAGGACCGCCGCCAGCAGGGCCTGGTCATGGACATGTCGATCGAGCGCAACATCGGCCTCACCGGTCTGTCCCGCCTGAGACGCGGCCCGGTGATCTCCCGGGCGGCCGAGCGCGCCCGCGCCCGCGACTGGGCGCTGCGGCTGCGGCTGAAGTTCGTCCGGCTGGGCGACGCGGTGAACGTCCTGTCGGGCGGCAACCAGCAGAAGGTCGTACTGGCCAAGTGGCTGGCCACCGACCCTGCGGTGCTGATCGTCGACGAGCCCACCCGCGGCATCGACATCGGCACCAAGGCCGAGGTGCACCGCCTGCTGTCGGAGCTGGCGGGCCGCGGCATCGCGATCCTCATGATCTCTTCCGACCTGCCGGAGGTGCTGGGCATGGCCGACCGCGTCCTCGTCATGCACGAGGGGCGGCTCGCCGCGGAGATCCCGCGTGAGCGGGCCACCGAGGAGACCGTCATGTCGGCCGCCACCGGAGCCGCCGCGTGAGCGCCGTCACCGCCGGGGAGCGCGGCGCGCGGGGGCTGGTCGAGCTGGTGTTCCGGGCCCGAGAGCTGAGCCTGGTCGTCGCGCTGGCCGCCCTGGTGCTGGTGACCGCCGTCGCCAGCCCCGGCTTCCTGTCCGGCCAGGGCGTCAAGGACATCTTCCTCAACACCTCGATCCTGGCGCTGCTCGCCGTCGGCCAGTCGCCGGTCGTCATCACCAGGAACATCGACCTCTCGGTCGGGTCGGTGGTCGGGCTGGTGGCCTTCTCCACCGGCGAGTTCCTCGCCGCCGACCCGCAAGGCCGGGGCGTCGTCACCGCACTGGTCATCGGCCTCGCCGTCGGCACGGCATGCGGCCTGCTGAACGGCCTGCTGGTCAGCTTCTGCCGGGTGCCGGCGCTGGTCGTCACCCTCGGCACGCTCTACGTCATCCAGGGCTTCGACCACTACATCGCCCACGGCCGGCAGATCAACGCCGCCGACCTCCCGGCCGCCGTGCTGCGCCTGGGCAACGAGGGTGTGCTCGGCGTGCCGTACCTGCCGATCATCACGGCGGCGGTGATGCTGGCCACCGGCTACTACCTGCGTTCCTATCCCTCCGGGCGCGACTTCTACGCGATCGGTTCCAGCCCGGAGGCGGCGCGCCTGGCCGGTGTGCCGGTGCGGCGCCGCGTCCTGGCCGCCTACCTCTTCAGCGGCGCCCTCGCCGGCCTGGCCGGGGTGCTGTGGCTGGCGCGGTTCGGCACCGTCGTCGCCGACCCGGCCCGCGGCTGGGAGCTGACGGTCGTCAGCGCCGCCGTGGTCGGCGGGGTCGCCATCGTCGGCGGCGTCGGCACGGTGTACGGCGCGGCGCTCGGCGCGCTGCTGCTGACCACCATCGGCAGCGCCCTGGTGGTGCTGAAGGTGAATTCGTTCTGGCAGCAGGCCCTGACCGGCGCGCTGCTGCTGCTCGCCATCACCGTCGACCGGCTGCTCGCGTCGCGGGTCGACCGGCTGCTGCGCAACAGGAGCGTCCGTCATGGCGTCTGACCTGGTCACGACCACCGGCAACCCGCCGAGGCCGGCCCCTGCGGCCCGGTCCCCGATCGGCCGTCTCCTCCGCTGGGACGTCCTGGTCACCGCGCTGCTGGTCGTGGTGTTCCTCGCCGGGGCCGCCGGGTCGCCCGGCTTCGCCGACGCGGGCAACCTGTCGTTCGCGCTCGGCGACCTCGGCGAGATCGCGCTGATCGCCCTGGCGATGACGCTGCTCGTGGTGGCCGCCGAGGTCGACCTGTCGGTGGCGTCGGTGCTCGGCCTGTCGAGCGCCCTGCTCGGCGCGCTGTGGGACGCCGGCTGGGCGATCGAGACGATCATCCCGCTGGTGGTGCTCGCCGGCGCGGTCTGCGGACTGGTGAACGGCCTGCTGGTCACCAGGCTGGGGCTTCCCTCGCTGGCGGTCACCATCGGCACCATGGCGCTCTACCGCGGCCTCGCCTACGTCGTGCTCGGCGACAGGGCCGTCGCGGAGTTCCCCCAGCAGTACACCGGCCTGGTCACCGGCGACATCCCCGGCACGCCCGTCCCGTACCCCGTCGGGCTGTTCGTCCTGCTGGCGATCGTGACGGGCGTCGTCCTGCACGCCACCGGCACCGGGCGCTCGCTGTTCGCGATCGGCTCCCAGGAGGAGGCGGCGTTCTTCGCCGGCATCCGGGTCAAGCGCGTCAAACTGGTGCTCTTCGTGGTGTCCGGCCTGGTGGCCGGCTTCGCCGGCGTCGTCTACACCCTGAGGTACGGCAGCGCGCGCGCCGACAACGGGTTCGGCGTCGAACTCGCCGTCATCGCGGCCGTGCTGCTCGGCGGGGTCGACTTCGACGGCGGCAAGGGCACCCTCGGCGGCGTCATCGCCGGAGTGCTGCTCATCGGGCTGCTCCGCAACCTCCTCATGCTCGACGACGTGGCGACCGAGATCCAGTCGATCGTCACCGGCCTGCTCCTCATCGTCTCGGTGCTCACGCCGCGGCTCGCGGCCGTCCTGCGCCGGCGGCGCCGGGCCCCGTCTTCCCCCGCCCCCCGCTCCACCACGGAAGAAGGAAATCGATGATGACGCCCACCCCATGGCGGTTCGCCACCGCGTTCCTCGCCTCGAGCGTGCTCGCGCTCGGCCTGGCGGCCTGCGGCGGCACCACGAAAGGCTCCGCCCAGGCCTCCGCGGCCCCGGCGCGGCCCGCCGCGTCGTCGCCCGCCAAGGCCGACCCGAACGCCCCCCTCAAGCAGGGGCTGAAGCTGGCCTTCCTCCCCAAGCAGATCAACAATCCGTACCTGACGCTCCTCGACAACGCCGGCATCGAGGCGGCCAAGGAGTTCGCGGGCACGGCCAAGGAGGTCGGCCCGTCCGACGCGTCGGCGTCGTCGCAGATCTCCTACATCAACACCCTCACCCAGCAGGGCCAGGACGCCATCCTCATCTCGGCCAACGACGCCAACGCGGTGTGCGGGCCGCTCAAGCAGGCGATGGGCAAGGGCATCAAGATCGTGGCCTACGACTCCGACGCCGCCAAGGACTGCCGCGACCTGTTCATCAACCAGGCCGCCTCCGAGGAGGTCGGCCGCAGCCAGGTGAAGCTGCTGGCCGACCTGATCGGCCACAAGGGTGACATCGCCATCCTCTCGGCCACCGCGAACGCCACCAACCAGAACACCTGGATCGGCTTCATGAAGGACGAGCTGACCAAGCCCGAGTACAAGGACATGAAGCTCGTCAAGGTCGCCTACGGCGACGACGACGACCAGAAGTCCTTCCAGCAGACCCAGGGCCTGCTGCAGGCCTACCCGGACCTCAAGGGCATCATCTCCCCGACCACCGTGGGCATCTCGGCCGCCGCCCGCTACATCTCCGGCTCCAAGTACAAGGGCAGGGTCGTGCTGACCGGCCTCGGCACCCCCAACCAGATGCGCCAGTTCGTCAAGGACGGCACGGTGCGGAAGTTCGCCCTGTGGAACCCCAAGGACCTCGGCTACCTCGCCGCCTACGCCGCCGCCGCGCTCTCCTCCGGCCGGATCACCGGCGCCGAGGGCGAGACCTTCACGGCGGGCAGGCTCGGTGAGAAGACCATCGGCGAGGACGGCGAGATCATCCTCGGCCCGCCCTTCACCTTCGAGGCCTCGAACATCGACCAGTTCGACTTCTAGACCGACATCTCGACACCGGATCGGGGACGCATGACATCCGACATCAAGGCGGCACTGCGCCGCCAGCGCATCGAGACGCCCTCCTGGGCGTACGGCAACTCCGGCACGCGCTTCAAGGTCTTCGCCCAGCGGGGCGTGCCGCGGGACCCGTACGAGAAGCTGGCCGACGCCGCCCAGGTGCACCGCTTCACCGGCGTCGCCCCGACGGTCGCCCTGCACATCCCCTGGGACAAGGTGGACGACTACGTCGCCCTGGCCGCCCACGCCCGCGACCTCGGCGTCGCCGTCGGCGCGATCAACACCAACGTCTTCCAGGACGACGACTACAGGCTGGGCAGCGTCACCAACCCCGACGCGGGGGTGCGCCGCAAGGCGCTGGACCACCTGCTCGAATGCGTCGACATCATGGACCTCACCGGGTCCGGCACGCTCAAGCTGTGGTTCTCCGACGGCACCAACTACCCCGGCCAGGACGACATCCGGGCTCGCCAGGACCGCCTGGCCGAGGCCCTGGCCGCGGTGTACGACCGGCTGGGGGAGGGGCAGCGGTTCCTGCTGGAGTACAAGCTGTTCGAGCCCGCCTTCTACATGACCGACCTGCCCGACTGGGGCGCCGCCTACGCCCACTGCCTCAGGCTCGGCCCCAAGGCCCGGGTCGTCGTCGACACCGGCCACCACGCGCCGGGCACCAACATCGAGTTCATCGTGGCGTTCCTGCTGCGCGAGGGGAAGCTCGGCGGGTTCGACTTCAACTCCCGCTTCTACGCCGACGACGACCTGATGGTGGGCGCGGCCGATCCGTTCCAGCTGTTCCGGATCATGTACGAGGTGATCCGGGGCGGCGGCTACACCGACGACGTGGCGTTCATGCTCGACCAGTGCCACAACATCGAGCCCAAGATCCCCGGCCAGATCCGGTCGGTGATGAACGTCCAGGAGGCCACGGCCAAGGCGCTGCTGGTGGACCGCGACGCGCTGGCGAGGGCACAGGCGGACGGCGACGTGCTCGGCGCCAACGCCGTGTTCATGGACGCCTACGACACCGACGTGCGGCCGCTGCTCGCCGAACTGCGCGAGGAGTCGGGGCTCGACGCCGACCCGATGGCCGCCTACCGCCGGTCGGGGTACGCCGAGAAGATCGTCGACGAGCGCGTGGGCGGGACCCAGGCGGGATGGGGGGCATGAGCATGACGGACCGGCAGGTGGTCGAGGAGCTGCTGCGCAGGGCGCGCGCGCTCGGCGCCGACCCGCGCAACACCAACTACGCCGGGGGCAACGCCTCGGCCAAGGGCGTGGCCACCGACCCGGTGACCGGCGGCGACGTCGAGCTGATGTGGGTGAAGGGGTCCGGCGGCGACCTCGGCACCCTGACCGAGGTCGGCCTCGCCGTCCTCAGGCTCGACCGGCTGCGGTCCCTGACCCGCGTCTACCCCGGTGTCGAGCGGGAGGACGAGATGGTCGCCGCGTTCGACCACTGCGCCTTCGGCAGAGGAGGGGCCGCGCCGTCCATCGACACGGCCATGCACGGCCTGGTCGCCGCCGCCCATGTCGACCACCTGCACCCCGACGCCGGCATCGCCCTGGCGACGGCCGAGGACGGCGAGGCGCTGACCCGTGAGATCTTCGGCGGCCGCGTGCTGTGGGTGCCGTGGCGGCGTCCGGGGTTCCAGCTCGGCCTCGACATCGCCGCGCTGAAGGACGCCGACCCCCAGGCGATCGGCGTCGTCCTCGGCGGCCACGGCATCACCGCCTGGGGCGAGACGAGCGAGGAGTGCGGGGCCCGCTCCCTGGAGATCATCCGCACCGCGGAGCGGTACATCGCCGAGCACGGCCGGGACGAGCCGTTCGGGCCGGTCGTCCACCCGCCGCTGCCCGAGGCCGAGCGCGCCGAGCGGGCCGCGGCGCTGTTCCCGCTGATCAGGGGCCTGTGCTCCACCGACGCCCGCCAGGTCGGCCACCACACCGCCACCCCCGAGGTGCTCGACTTCCTCTCCCGGGCCGAGCACCCCCGACTGGCCGCGCTCGGCACCTCCTGCCCCGACCACTTCCTGCGGACCAAGGTGGCGCCGCTGGTGGTCGACCTGCCGCCGGACGCCCCGCTGGAGGACGTCGTCGCCCGGCTGCGCGAGCTGCACGCCGCCTACCGCGACGACTACCGCGCCTACTACGAGCGGCACGCCGTCCCCGGCTCGCCCGCCATGCGCGGCGCCGACCCGGCGATCGTGCTGGTCCCCGGCGTCGGCATGTTCAGCTTCGGCAAGGACAAGCAGACCGCACGGGTGGCGGGGGAGTTCTACGTAAACGCGATCAACGTCATGCGCGGCGCGGAGGCGCTGTCCCGCTACCGGCCCATCGAGGAGTCGGAGAAGTTCCGCATCGAGTACTGGGAGCTGGAGGAGGCCAAGCTGCGGCGCCTGCCGGAGCCCAGGCCGCTGGCCACGCGGGTGGCGTTCGTGACCGGCGGGGGTTCGGGCATCGGTGCGGCCACCGCCCGCAGGCTCGCCGCCGAGGGGGCGTGCGTAGTGGTCGCCGACCGTGACCTGGGCGCTGCAGAGAAGGTCGCCGCCGAGATCGGACCGGCGGACGTCGCGGTCGCCGTCGAGGTCGACGTGACCTCCGAGGAGCAGATCGTCGCGGCCCTGCGCCGGGCCGTCCTCGCCTTCGGCGGGGTCGACCTGGTGGTCAACAACGCCGGGCTGTCGCTGTCGCGTCCGCTGCTCGAGACCACCGCCGCCGACTGGGACCTCCAGCACGACGTGATGGCCCGCGGCTCGTTCCTCGTCTCCCGGGAGGCCGCCCGGGTGATGATCGGCCAGGCCATGGGGGGCGACCTGGTCTACATCTCCTCCAAGAACGCCGTCTTCGCCGGGCGGGACAACGTCGCCTACGGTGCCGCCAAGGCCGACCAGGCCCACCAGGTGCGCCTGCTGGCCGCCGAGCTCGGCGAGCACGGCATCCGCGTCAACGGCGTCAACCCCGACGGCGTGGTGCGCGGGTCCGGCATCTTCGCCTCCGGCTGGGGTGCCAACCGGGCGGCGGTGTACGGCGTGCCGGAGGAGAGGCTCGGCGAGTTCTACGCCGGGCGCACGCTGCTCAGGCGCGAGGTGCTGCCCGAGCACGTCGCGGCGGCGGTCTTCGCGCTCACCGGTGGAGACCTCTCGCTGACCACCGGCCTGCACGTCCCGGTCGACGCGGGCGTGGCGGCGGCCTTCCTGCGCTGACCGGTCCCACATCGAGGCCGGCCGGGTGCCAGGGGGCGCCCGGCCGGTCGCTTCGCCGTGGGGCGAGGGCCGGGCGGCGGGGGCCCCGCTGAGCTCAGCGGCCCTGTCGAATGGCCACTTATGGAAGTATGCGCTTGTTTAAACCGCCTGCAGGGAAGTCATCCACCAACGGGTGATTTCTGGATGTCGTGTCCGTGATCGAGTATCGGGAGGCTCGCCAGTGACCGGATCCTCATCGGCAGGCGGGCGTCCCGCACCCTCCGGCGCGCTCCCGGAGAAGCGGTCCGGGCTGGTCGTGGCGGTGCTGGCGGTGTGCGGCATCGTCGTGTCGCTCATGCAGACCATCGTGGTGCCGCTCATCCCCGACCTGCCGCGCCTACTGCACTCCTCGGCCTCCGACGCCTCGTGGGTGCTCACCTCCACGCTGCTGGCCGCCGCCGTCTGCAACCCGGTGAGCGGCAGGCTCGGCGACCTGTACGGCAAGCGCCGCGTCCTGCTCACGAGCCTCGGGCTGATGGTGGCCGGGTCGGTGATCTGCGCGCTGTCCGGCTCGCTCGTCCCGGTCGTGGCCGGGCGGGTGCTGCAGGGATGCGCGATCGGCGTGATCCCGCTCGGCATCAGCATCATGCGCGACGAGCTGCCCTCCGACAGGCTCGGCTCCGCGATGGCCCTGATGAGCGCCACCCTCGGCGTCGGCGGCGCGATCGGGCTGCCGCTGGCCGCGTTCGTCGCCCAGCACGCCGACTGGCACGCCTTGTTCTGGATGTCCGCCCTGATCGGGGCGCTGGACCTGCTGCTGGTCGCGTTCGTCGTCCCGGAGTCGCCGCTGCGCGCCCCCGGGCGGTTCGACGTCGCCGGCGCGACCGGGCTGAGCGCGGGGCTCATCTGCCTGCTGCTCGCCATCACCAAGGGCGGCGACTGGGGGTGGGGGAGCGGCCCGACCCTCGGCCTGTTCGCGGCGGCCGCGGTGATCCTGCTGCTGTGGGGCCTGATGGAGCTGCGCACCCGCGACCCGCTGGTGGACCTGCGCACCACGGCGCGCAGGCAGGTCCTGCTCACCAACATCGCCTCGGTGGTCGTGGGTTTCGCGATGTTCGGCATGTCGCTCGTGCTGCCCACCCTCCTGCAGCTGCCCCGGGCGACCGGCTACGGCCTCGGGCTGTCCCTCGTCGAGGCGGGCCTGTGCCTCGCGCCGGTCGGCCTGGTCATGATGCTGCTCTCGCCGCTGTCCGCGCGCGTGTCGCGCCGGTGGGGGCCGAAGATCTCGCTGCTGCTGGGCACGGTCGTGATCGCCCTGGGGTACGCCGCCACGCTCGGCCTCATGCGTTCGGCGTGGCAGGTGGTCGCCGCCTCGTCGATCATCGGGGCGGGGGTCGGCCTGGCGTACTCCGCCATGCCCGCCCTGATCATGACGGCGGTCCCTCCCTCGGAGACGGCCGCCGCCAACGGCCTGAACGCCCTGATGCGCTCGATCGGCACCTCCGCCTCCAGCGCCGTGCTCAGCGTGGTGCTCGCCCACATGACCATCCCTCTGGGGACGGTGACCGTGCCCTCGCTGCGCGCGCTCCAGGTGGCCGTCGTCATCGCGGGCGGGGTCGCCGTCCTGGGCGCGCTGATCACGGGCTTCATCCCCGGCCGGGCGCGCCCCGCGCCTGCGGCCGGGGGGCCGGTGCCGGACGACCTCGCCCGCTCCGGCGGGCGGTGAACCTCAGGCGAGGCTCTCCCGGATCTGACGGATGTGCTCGGGGGTGGTGCGGCAGCAGCCGCCGATGTACGCCGCCCCGGCGTCCCGCCATTCCCTGGCCGCGGCTCCGAACTCCACCGGGTCGGCGATGCCCAGCCAGCGGTGGTCCTCCGCGTCCCAGCTCTCGCCGGAGTTCGGGTACACGATGATCGGCGACTCGGTGAGCCGGCCGATCAGGCTCTTCACGTGGCTCGGCGCCGTGCAGTTCACCCCGACCGCGACCACCTGCGGGTTCCCGGCGAACAGCGCGGCGCACTCCGCCAGCGGGGTGCCGTCGCTGATCGCCTCGCCGTCGCGGCACGAGAAGCTGACCCAGGCGTTGATGTTGGGGGTCTCCCGCAGCAGGGCGGCGATCGCCCGCGCCTCGGCGTAGGAGGGGATGGTCTCGCACGCCAGCAGGTCGGCGCCGCTGTCGGCCAGCACCTCCCAGCGCGGGCGGTGCCAGGCGATCAGGCCGTCCTCGTCGAGGTCGTAGTCGCCGGTGTACTCCGCGCCGTTGGCGAGGTAGGCCCCGTACGGCCCCACACTGGCCGCCACGACGCCCCCGCCCGCGTCGTCCCGCGCCTCCTTGGCGAGCTCCACCGACAGCTGCATCAGCGCCTGGGCCTCGTGCCTCACGCGGCCGCGCTGCTCGAAGGCGGGGAAGCTCGCCTGGTAGCTCGCGGTGGTGGCGACGTCGGCGCCCGCGGCGAAGTAGTCGCGGTGGGCCTGGAGGATGGCCTCCGGGTTCTCCATGAGGAGCTTGGCCGACCACAGCTCGTCGCGCAGGTCGTAGCCGAGCGCCTCCAGATGGGTGGCCAGGCCGCCATCCAGGATCACCACGTCGGTCTCAAGGGGCTGGGAACTCACGCATATACCCTATGCGTCATGAAGTCGGGCATTGCCCACTAATGCAGGTCAAGAGCGGTTAAGAGGGCTGTGACCTGGGAAGGGCCACCAGATTCGGTGTAAGGTCTCCGCTGGTCACGGCCACAAGGCAATGGTAGGGGCGGGGGGTGGTCTTGTGCTGGTGGTTCACGGCGCCTGGGCCGGCGGCTGGCTGGCACTGTGGGCCGAGGACACCTCCTCACCCGGCCTCCGCGGCGCCCGCGCGCATCCCTTCGCCGCGCCCGCGCCCGTCCTCGCCGCGGCCCTCGGGGAGGCGTCGGCCGCGGCCGTCCACGACGAGCTGGTCGTCCACCTGCCCGGCTCGGCGCGAAGCCCCCTGCCCTCGCCCGAGTCCGGCCTCCGGACCACGGTGCGCGCACCCCGCGTCGTCCCCTGGCGGGTGCCCGCGCTCCTGCTCCGCCCCACCGAGGCCCTCCGCCTGCTGGACGACCTGTCCGCCACGCACGCGTCCCCAGAAGCGGACCGCACCCCAGGCTCCTCCGGCCCGGGGACGCCTTCCGAGACGGCGATCCCCGAATGGGGACCCGCGGCCTCGCTGCGCTACCTCGCGCTGGTCGCCGAGCACGCCCGCACGCTCGCCGCACGCGGGCGGGTGCTGCCCCAGCTCGCCGAGGAGGACGGCGGCCACGCCGCGCGCTGGGCACCGGTGATCACCGGCGCCGACGCCGCCGCCTTCCGCGGGCTCGCCGCCGCGATGCCCCCCGTCTGCCGTGCCGTCGGCGGCGAACGACCCGCCGCCCACGTGCTGCACGAGGCCCTCGCCGGCCTGGCCGACGGCGCGGTGCGGCTCACGCTGCCCGACAGGCTGCTGCGCGGCAACCGGCCCGGCCCGCGAACCCCGCTCGCCGAGCGGTGGCTGTTCGCCCTGACCGGGGACGACGCCACCGTCACCGCCACGGACGAGACCGAGGCCGGCGCCCTCGCCGCCATGCTGCGCGACTGGCTCGCCTCGGCCCAGCAGATGGACGGCCCGATCCGGGTGTGCTTCCGCCTCATCGAGCCGGAGGGCGACGCCGACGAGTGGCGGCTGGAGTTCGCCCTCCAGTCGGTCGACGACCCGAGCCTCTACGTGCCCGCGTCGCTGCTGTGGGAGGGCGCGCACGTCCCAGGCCTGCCCAGACGCGCCGACGAGACCCTGCTGGCCGGCCTCGGCCGGGCCGTGCGCCTGTGCCCCGAGCTGCACACCGCCCTGCGGGAGGCCAGGCCGTCCGCCATGGTGGTCGACACCGCATGGGCGTTCGGCTTCCTGCGCCGCGCGGCGCCGCTGCTCCAGGCCGCGGGGTACGGCGTGCGGCTGCCCGCCTGGGCCGGGCGCAAGGCGCTGGGGCTCAAACTCACCACCCGCTCCCGCGCGTCCACCCCGTCACGCGCCGTGGCCGGTCAGGGGTTCGGCCTGAGCGAGCTGGTGGACTTTCGGGTCGACCTGGCCGTCGGCGACCACACGATCGGCGAGGAGGAGCTGGAGGAACTGGCCCGGCTCAAGGTCCCGCTGGTCCGGGTCCGCGGCCAGTGGGTGGAGCTGGACGACCGGCAGCTCAAGGCCGCGCTGTCGGCGCTCGAACGGCGCCGCTCGGGCGAGATGACGGTCGCCGAAGTGATCCAGGAGGTGGTGGGCGGCGGCGACGAGGAGCTGCCGCTGGTCGACGTGGACGCCGACGGCCTCCTCGGCGACCTGCTCTCCGGCGAGGCCGACCGGCGCCTCACCTCGGTCCCCACTCCGAAGACCTTCAACGGCACCCTGCGCCCCTACCAGGAACGCGGCCTGTCCTGGCTGAACTTCCTCTCGCAGATCGGGCTCGGCGGGATACTCGCCGACGACATGGGACTTGGTAAGACGATCCAGCTCCTGTCCCTGTTGTTGAACGAGCGGAACGGGACGCGGCCGGCGCCGACCCTGCTGGTGTGCCCGATGTCGCTGGTGAGCAACTGGCAGAAGGAGGCCGAGCGGTTCGCGCCCTCGCTGAACGTCTACGTGCACCACGGCGGCGGCCGCAAGCGCGACGACGAGCTGGCCGGCGTGGTGGACGCGGCCGACCTGGTGATCACGACGTACGGCACGGCGTCGCGCGACGCGGGGGCGCTGGCCGGGTTCGCGTGGGGCCGGGTGGTGTGCGACGAGGCGCAGGCGATCAAGAACAGCGGGACGCGGCAGGCCCAGGCCGTCCGCGCCATCCCGGCCCGCACCCGCCTGGCACTGACCGGCACGCCGGTGGAGAACCACCTCGCCGAGCTGTGGTCGATCATGGAGTTCTGCAACCCCGGGCTGCTCGGATCGGCCAAGCGGTTCCGCGAGCGCTACCAGGAGCCGATCGAGGCGCGCGGCGACGAGGTGGCCGAGCGGGCCCTCAGGCGCGCCACCGGGCCGTTCGTCCTGCGGCGCCTCAAGACCGACAAGACGATCATCTCCGACCTCCCCGAGAAGCAGGAGATGAAGGTCTGGTGCACGCTGACGCCCGAGCAGGCCACGCTGTACCAGGCCGTCGTCAACGACATGATGTCCCGCATCGACGAGAGCGAGGGCATCGAGCGGCGCGGCAACGTGCTGGCGACCATGACGCGGCTCAAGCAGGTCTGCAACCACCCCGCCCACCTGCTGAAGGACGGCTCCCGCCTGGCCGGGCGCTCGGGGAAGCTGGCCCGGCTGGAGGAGCTCGCCGAGGAGATCGTGGAGGAGGGCGACAAGGCGCTGGTCTTCACCCAGTACGCCGAGTTCGGCGCGCTGCTCCAGCCCTACCTCGCCGCCCACCTCGACCGGCCGGTGCTGTGGCTGCACGGCGGGCTGCCCAAGAAGAAGCGCGACGAGCTGGTCGACCGCTTCCAGAACGGCGACGAGCCGACGGTGTTCCTGCTGTCCCTCAAGGCGGCGGGCACCGGGCTCAACCTCACCGCCGCCAACCACGTGATCCACGTCGACCGGTGGTGGAACCCCGCCGTGGAGGACCAGGCCACCGACCGGGCCTTCCGCATCGGGCAGACCAGGAACGTCCAGGTCAGGAAATTCATCTGCGCGGGCACACTCGAGGAGCGCATCGACGAGATGATCGAGCGCAAGAAGGCCCTGGCCGAGAGCGTCGTCGGCGCCGGCGAGGACTGGATCACCGACCTGTCCACCGAGCAGCTGCGCGAGCTGTTCCGGCTCGGCCCCGAGGCGGTGAGCTGACATGCCGATGAGCAAGGACGGCTGGTTCGAGGCGGCGGCGCCGATCCGCGTCGAGGGCGGCATCCAGGCACGCAGCAAGCGCGGGTCGATCGGCGAGCAGTGGTGGTCGCGCCGGTTCATCGACATCCTGGAGCGCACCTGCGACTCCGGCCGGCTGAGCCGGGGCCGCTCGTACGCCCGCAAGGGGCAGGTGCTCGGCATCGACCTGTCGGCGGGGCTGGCGCAGGCCCGCGTGCAGGGCTCGCGGCCCGACCCCTACACGCTCTCGATCCGCATCCAGGCCTACGATGAGGCGGCCTGGGCGGCCGTCCAGGAGGCCCTCGCGGGGCAGGCGCTGTACCGGGCCAAGCTGCTCGCCGGCGAGATGCCGCCGGAGATCGTGGAGGTCTTCGACTCGCTCGGCCTGCCGCTGTTCCCCTCCGAGCTGGACATGGAGTGCTCCTGCCCCGACTGGGGGCTGCCGTGCAAGCACCTGTCGGCGGTGCTGTATCTGCTGGCCGAGGCGTTCGACGACGACCCGTTCCTCGTGCTCGCCTGGCGGGGCAGGGCGAAGGACGACCTGCTGGACGCCCTTCGCGACGTGCCCGGCGACGAGGAGCCGAAGGACCCGCTGCACGTCGACGACGTGCCGTTCGCGGAGCGGGTGGACGACTTCTACTCGCCGGGCGTGCCGCTGAGCCGCCTGCGCCCGCGCCCCGGCGGCACGGCGGCGCCTCCCGAGCTCCTGCTCAGAGCCCTGGAGCCGCCGCCGGTCAAGGTGCGGCACATCCCCCTGTCCGACATCCTCCGTCCCGCCTACCGCGAGCTCGGCCCCCGTCCGTAGCGGGTCAGGAGCGCTTCCAGAACGACGGGCGCCGCGGGCCGGGCGGGTCCTGGTCGCCGGGGAGCCCTGACCGCGGGACGTCGTGGGCGCCTGGAGTCGCCGTCAGCTCGCCGAGGACCTCGACGGCGCGCCGCCACAGCGCGTCGGCGTCCGCGCCCGGCGTCGTCTCGCAGTCGGAGAGATCCTCCGCCAGGGACGACAGGCGCTCGTCGCCGCCCAGGTAGGTGACCAGGGCCGCCAGACGGCTGCCGAGGTCGGCGAGGTAGCGCAGCCGCTCGCGGGCGGGCAGCGCCTGCCGCTCGCGCAGCCGCCGGAGCTCCTCCAGCAGTTGCGGCACGACGGCGTCCACCGGGTGCGGGACCGGCGGCGCGGGCGGGGCCATCGGGGCCATCGAGCCGCGGGAGAAGAACCGCCCCCGGGGCGCGCCGGCCGGCGCCGGGAAGATCCCGGGAGAGGCGCCCGGCAGGCCCGCGTCGCCCGGCGCGCCGAACTCGGGGGGCGCCCCCGGCGGCACCACGCCGCCCAGCGCGCCGAGCCGGTCGTCCTGCGAGGCGACCTTGAAGATCGCCGGGGTGGCGGTGCTGGTGAAGGAGGCCATCGGGGCCGCGGCCGGCATCGCCGCGGGCGGGGCCGGCATGTCCCACCCGCTCGGCATCTCGACCGGCTGGACGACCCGGTGCCGCGGTCCGCCGTCGGCGACCACGCGGGTGTCGACAGCGACGAACGCCGTGAACCGGCACAGCACCCCGTGGCGCAGCGAGGTCCGCACGATCTCCTGCTCCAGCTCGTGCTCGCCGGCCGCGTAGCGGTCCTCCAGGCGGCGCAGGTGGGCCCTGGCCCACACGGCCCGCGCCGCGTCGCCGCCGGCCGGGACACCGTCGAGCCGCCGCTCCCACGGCCGCCCGTCCGCGCCCAGCCCGTGGACGGTGAGCGCGCCGCGCGGCGAGCCGCGGAACCGGCCCGAGACGGTCAGCGGGACGCCCGAGTACAGCGAGCCGAGGTGGGTGACGGTGCCCGGCAGCACGTCGAGCCCGTCGGCCTTCAGCGACAGGCCGGTGACGAGGGGGGAGCCGATCCTGCGGTGGATGTGCTCCATCGCCTCGTCGAGCCGGTCCTCCGACTCCACCAGCTCGCAGCGGCCCGAGCCGAGGCCCGCCAGCCGGCCGAGGAAGCCCGCGTTCACCGCCCGGTCGATGCCCACGGTGTGGACGCGCACCGCCGACAGGCGCGCGGCGAGGCGTTCGAGGATCTGGTCCTCGTTGCCCACCTGGCCGTCGGTCACCAGGACCAGCACCCGATCCCTGCCGGAGTCCTCCAGCAGGCCGAGCGCCTCCTCCAGCGGCTGGAGGATCTCGGTGCCGCCGCGCGCCTCCAGCCGGGCCAGGTGCTCCACCGCCCGGTAGCGGTTGCGGTCGGTGGCCGGGACCAGGCCCGGGTCGAGCCGCTCGGGGCGCTCGACCACCGAGTCGAACGACAGCACCGCGAAGCGGTCGCCCGCGGTCAGCGTGTCGACGATGCGGGCGGCGGCGCGCCGGGCGGCCACGATCTTCCAGCCGGTCATGCTGCCGGACCGGTCGAGGAGCAGCGCGACGTCCAGGGGCCGCCGCGTGCCCGTCTCGCCGGCGGCGGGCGGCAGCACGGTGAGCGTGAACGTGCCGTCGCCGTCGGCGCCCTCCTGGTCGCGCGGACGGTCAGGGGTGAGCGTCAGCGAGTCGGAGGCGGTGAAGGCGAGCCGGAGGACGAAGTCGCGGTCGAGACGCTCACCGGGCTGGAGCCGGACGACCCCCTCTTCCTGGGTGACCACGTGCAGGCTCGACCGCATCTCGCGCAGGTCGAGCCCGGCCGGGTCGACGCGGGCGGTCAGCGCCAGCCGTACCGGGTCCGGGAAGCCCGGCAGCAGCACCGGCGGGGTGATCCGCGAGGCGTCGGGCACCGCGTCGGTGTCGGGCGCCACGCCGTCCCCGGCCCGCACGCCGTCGTCGAGCGGCGTGCCGGGGATGTACCGCGGGGCCACGACCAGCGGGAAGCGGAAGGTGGCGGCGCCGTCCTCGTACGGCAGCGGCTGGCTCAGCGTGAGCCGCACCGTCACCCGCTCGCCGGGGACGATGTTGCCGACCCGCATGGTGAAGACGTCGGGCCGGTCCTCCTCGGCGATCGCGGCGCGCCTGCCCTCGGCGATCGCCTGGTCGTAGTCACGGCGGGCCTGGCCGCGTTCCTTCAGCACTCCCTCGACCACGTGGTCGTCGGCCTCCATGCGGAAGGCGGTCACCGCCGCGCGGTCGGGCAGCGGGAAGACGTAGGTCGCCTCCAGCGGCATGTCGAAGGGGTTGCGGAACCCCTGGACGACCTCCACACCGGCGGTCAGCGCGGTGATCCGGGCGTCCACCTCGACACTCTCCAGCGGCAGGTTCCCCTTGCCGGTCCGCAGCGCGCCCATCCCGGTGTCGGGTAGTTCGGTGTACTCCCCGGGCTTGAGCGGGGTGATCTGGACGGTCATGGCTCGATCCCTTCGGACGGGAACTGGTCGGGGCCGGCGGCCGGGCGGGTCCGGCCGTCCGCGGGGGACGGGGCGCACAGGCGCCGCTCACGCAGCAGGGCGAGCAGCGGTGCCGCGGCCTCCCGCACGGCGGCGACGTCGGCGGGGGTGGGCGTGTGCCCGTCGAGCAGCAGCGTCACCCCGGGCGCGAGCCGCACGCCGTGCAGCAGGCCGTCGAGGTGGGCCGCGGCCGCGTATGAGACGGCGGCCGCCGCCTGTTCCGCGACACCCCCCGCGGCCCTGGCGGGGAAGGCCCGCGCGGGAGAGGGCGGCATGTCGGGCACGGCAGGCTGCGCGGGTGGTGCGAGGCGGGGCACCGGATCCGGCGCGACCGGCGGTGCCGGTGCGATCGCAGGTGTGTGGTGGGGCGGCGGACCTGGTGCGACTGGTGGTGCGTGGAGTGGGTCTCCTACGACCGCTGGTGCCGGGTGGGGCAGCGGGTCCGGGGCGACGGGCTGGGTGGGGCGGGAGGGTACGTCGGGTGCGGCGGGCCGTTCGGCCCAGAAGCGCGGCCGGGCCTGCGGGGGCGCGGCGCTCCCGGCGGGCGGGTCGCCGGGGAGCCGGGCGATGCCTTCCAGAGCGGCGTCGGTGGCCCCGGCGAGCTCGGCCTGGATGTCGGCGATGGACCGGCCCTCGGCCTGCCGGCGTTTGATCGCGACGAGCTGCAGGAGGTGCCTCCTGCCGTACAGCGCGACCCGGCCACGGCGGGTCAGCGGCGGGTCCAGCAGGCCGATGGTGGTGTACCAGCGGATGAGCCGCTCGTTGGGCACGTCGCGGACCCGGCCGTTGGGCCGCGGCGAGGACGGGCCCAGCGTGTCCGCCGCCCGCTCCGCCAGCTCCCCGATGGTCCAGGTGTCACTCATACCTCGATACTGACACTGCAATCATTACAGTGTCAACGTTTAGGGCGGGGCAGACCGGTTAGGGCGTTCTAAGTAAGAGGTCCCGAACGACTCCTCAGGGGGAGACAATCATGTCCCAGATCACCAGCCCGCTGCCGCCTGACAAGCAGAAGGTCACCGGCGAGGCCCTTCAGGGAGCGCTGATCGATCTCCTCGACCTCTCGCTGATCGGCAAGCAGGCCCACTGGAACCTGATCGGGCGCAACTTCCGCTCACTGCACCTGCAACTGGACGAGATCGTCGCGCTGGCGCGGACCGGTGCCGACACGGTGGCCGAGCGCGCGGTCGCCCTGGGGGTCAACCCCGACGGGCGCGCCTCGACCGTGGCCCGCGACACGCAGATACCGCAGCTCAGCCCGGGCTACATCGAGGACGGCAAGGTCGTCGACGCCTTCACCGAGATCCTGGGTTCGACCATCTCGCGCATGCGCGAGCGCGTCGGCGCGACCGAGGAGGCCGACCCGGTCACGCAGGACCTCCTCATCGCGATCACCCAGGACCTGGAGAAGCAGCACTGGATGATCCAGGCCCAGCGCTGACCGGCGCACCGCCCGAAGCCGGGCCACCGTATCCGCCACACCACACCCCGCCGCCGGGCGCCGGATGAAGGCGACACGTCCAATGGACAGTCCCCTGCGGCGGCTGCGGTGGCCCACGGGGGGTCGTGATCGTGGCTTGCAGGGGTCATGACGGCGTGACCTGCGGGGGATCACCGCAGGTCGTGATCGCTGGGATCTGGGGGATCACAGCAGGTCGCGGGCCAGGTGGGCGATCGGGGGGTGGGTGGACAGCAGGGCGTGCAGGGCGTCCCAGCGCGCCGCCCCGTTCCCGTGTCCGGCCCCGTCCCCGGTGCCGGTGAGCAGACCTACCTCGGCCAGCGCGGCCCTCCACTCGTCCGGGCGGGCGCAGGCCGCCGCCTCCTCCAGCCGGGACAGGACGGTCCCCGCGCGGCCGGGCCCGTCCGGGTCGCGGGCGAGCAGCGACAGCAGGTGCGGCCACCGGATCGCCAGCACCGCCAGCTTCGCCACCTCCTCGTCGCTCGCCCTCGCGGCGCCCGCGAGCGCCTGCCGATAGGTCACGAACGAGTAGAACCGGAACACGTTCACGTACCTCTTCAGCTCCCGCGGGTTGCTCACCGTCAGGGCAGGGAGGGTCCGCTCGATCGCCACGTAGGCCTTCTCGTCACTGTAGAGATCGTCGTAGACCCGGTCGGCCGCCAGCCGGACCTCCGCCGACAGGCCGCCGACCGCGTCGTCCCCGGCCGCGTCGCCGCCCAGCGTCTCCTGCACCCTGCGCGCCGCCAGGTCCAGGTCGTCGGCCGTCGGGCCCAGGGTGCGGATCGCCGCCTCCATCCGGTCGACCAGCTCCGGCTCGGCGGGCCGGTCGCCCTCCCGCCCGGCGGCCTCCTCGGCACGCGGCTCGGCGGGGACGTCGAGGAGGGTGCGCAGGTACGCCGGGATCCGGTCGTCGTCGTCCAGCAGGGGCACGCTGAGCGGCAGTTGCACGATCTTCTCCAGGAACCGCCACCCCAGCCCCGACCGCTCCTCGGCGGGCGGGGGCAGCGTGCGGGCGAGGTCCTGGTAGGCCACCTCGACGTGCGCCGCGACGACCTCCGGCTCCATCGCCAGCACGAACACGCAGTTGGGGAACTCCCCGGCGAGGAACAGGTTGACCGCCTCGATGACCTGGGCGACCGTGCCGGGGGAGCAGCGGTCCAGGTCGTCCACGAAGACCACCAGAGGACGCTCCTCGGTGGCCACCATGCCGAGCACGCGACGCATGTCGGTCTGCACCAGGTGCAGGAAACCCGTCTTGGAGCGGTACCCCGGATCCGGCGTGAGCTCCTTGACCAGCTCCGGCGACACGCCGAGCAGGTCGGGCTGGCGCACCAGCTTGCGGAACGCGGTGTCGGCCGACTCGCCGAGGAACCGCGCCAGTCGTACGGCCGCGGCGGCGACCACGATCACCGTGCCGCCCGACCCGACCGCGGCGGCCGTGCCGCGCAGGACGGCGCCGATGGCCGGCAGCAGGGCGGAGGCGGCGAGCGCGGCGGCGGTGAGCAGCAGTGTGGCGCACAGCGCGAGGGCCACCGGCAGCAACCGGGTCGCGGCCAGCCGGTACGCCCGCCGCCGCACCGCCTCCCGGTCGATCCTCGCGAGGTTCAGCTCCAGCCAGAACCGCTCGCGCTCGCCCCGGGGGAGACGGCCGGTCACCTGGCTGATGATCTCGTGGGCCAGCCCGGCCCACACCTGCTCGCCGTTCTGGTACATCCACGGGTTGAACCACACCGTCGGCCGCCAGTCGGCGTCCCGCAGCGGCAGTTCGCCGGGTACGGCCCGCCCGGCCCCGGCGTCGTCCGGCACCGACGCGCGGGCGAGCACCTCGGCGTTCGTCACCTGCTGCGAGCGGCGCCGCAGCCGGTTGAGGTGGATCGGCGCGGGGTGGTCCTCGGCGGCGCCGGGATCCAGCAGGTCCTGCACCATCCGCATGAGGGACGTCTTGCCGGCGCCCCACGGTCCCTTGATCCCGATGGTGAGGGGTGGCCTCGTGTCGGGGTGACGGACGAACGCGGCGACCGCCTCGGCGTGCACCCGGTGCCCGAGCCGGTCGTGGACCGTCCACCGGTCGCCGGTGAGCCGGGCGCGGGGCCGTACGGCGCGACGGGCCGCTCTCCGGCGGCGCAGCAGGGCCGACACCAGCACCAGTTCCTCGCCGTCCAGCCGAGCGGCGGCGGCCCGCCGGACGGCGGGGTCGGCGAACGGCGTGGCGTCCCCCAGCAGCCCCCACGCCGACAACTCGCGGAGGACCTCCCCGACCACCCGCCCGCGGCCACCAGGAGTACGGCGTGTCCCCTCGCCCGGGTGACCCTTGTGCCGTGGGCCGAAGGTCTGGGCCTCCGCCTCCGGGGGGCCGTCGTGCCGTGTGCCGGGGGTACGGCGTGCCCCTCCGTCCGGGTGATCTCTGTGCTGTGCGCCGGGGGTTCGGCTCGCCTCGTCGGTCTCGGTGAGTGGGTGATCGTCGTGCCCGCTGCCAGGGGCGGAGCGTGTCTCCTCGCCGAATTCGCTCGGACGGCCACCCTCGGCGCCGGGGCCCGCGGAGCGGTCATCCTCTTCCGGGCCGCGGGGAGCGCACTCCAGCAGCAGCTCCGCCATCTCCACGGTGACCGGCTCGTCCTCGGCCAGCAGGGCGGCGCGGCGCAGCAACTGCCGGGCGTCCTCGCCGAGGTGCACCTCGTAGATCCTGCCGACCAGCTCGGACGCCGACAGCGGCGGCACCACGTCGCCGAGGACGGCGAGGCGGGCGAGCGCGGTGCCGAAGGCGGCGCCGAGATCGTGGACGGCCGCTTGGGCGGCGGCGACGGGGATCAGCTCGCCCTCGCCGTAGGTGAGCATGTAGGGCCGCCGGTCGGCGCCGAGGTCCGCGCAGCGCTCCTCGGCGTACCTGTAGAGGTCGCCGACCGAGACGGTGCCGTCGCCGTCGAGGTCGGCCTCGCCCGACAGGATGCCGTCGGCGAGGATGGCGGTGAGGGAGACGGCGCGCCCTGGGCGTCCGCCGGGCACGCTCGCGCTGGTGGTGAGCGCCGCGGCGGCGGCCACCGGTTCGCCCCGGACCGGCAGTCTGCTCACGTTCGGATGCGGCTGGGCGGGGTTGGCGGTGACGAGCCACCCGAAGTCGACGATCAGCAGGAGCGCCGCGCCGTCCGACCGCTCAACCCTGCGGGCGAACTCGTCCATCAGCGCGCCGAACTCGCGCCGCCCCCAGCCCGACTCGGTCGACCATCGCACCAGGAGCAGGTCGCCGGGCTCGACCGCGTCGAGGAACGCCCCCACCCGCCGATGGTCGCCCGAGTCGCATTCGGCGGTCTCCACCGCGTACCCCTCGGCGCCGAGGGCGTGGACGAGCCGCCGATCGGCCCCGTCACCGGCCCGGCCGCTCCCACGATCCAGGAACACCAGCGCCTTACGCGCCCTGATCGGCGGAGCGGGCGGCGAGGTGACGATCAGGGACGTCATCGGCGACCTCCGGGCACCGGCCGACCCCGGACCGTCCCACCCGCCTCCCGGGCGCGGCCCTCGGGTGCCTCCCCACGCCGGGCGACGGCCCTGGAGCACCTCCCCGCCCCGGGCCGCCCGCCGGCCGCCACATCTGGGCACGACGGCGTGTTCGTGCCGGCGGAGGGGCGGGGTCGCACGGGGGCCGCCTCCTTCGGCGCGAGGGGTGGTCCGGTGCCGTCTGCGTGCTTCGTGTCCTCGGTCGTCGCCTTGCCGGCGCCGCGTCGGCGGGACGGGGTACGGCGGTGCCGGCGCCGCTGTACGGCGGCTCGCACGATGGTCCCGAGGACGGCTCCTGCCCGGGGTGCGGCGCGAGCGCGTACGGCACACCCTTTGCCGGACCTTTGGCGCCGCCTGGCGCCATGGCGCACGGGCGACGCGGCCCGCCTTCCACGGCGACGTACGGGCCGGCGGGGACGGGGTGGTCGCCATGGCTCGCGGCACGTCGGCCGGCCGCCGCCCGCAATCGCCCTCCGGGGCCGGTCCGCGCTTCCGGGGTCCACCGGATCGTCTTGACCGGGGAAGACCGCGAACCTAGTTTGTTTGATGTCAAACGGCCCCGGATCTCCGGCCGGCTCCGGGCGTTCGGGCCGCATCCGCCGACGGCCACGCGTACCGGGAGCGCCGCATCCACCCCCGAGGAGAGCATCACATGGACCTGCGTCACTGGCTGAGCTCGGCGGCCGACGAGATCGGCGCGTGGCAGCGTGAGTTCGGCGACTTCGAACGGCATCCCGCGCCGGCCGTGACCGACGGCGACTTCGCGGAGGCCTTCGCGGAACTGGCCGGCCGTCTGCGCGACAACTACCCCTTCTTCCACCCGCGCTACGCCGCGCAGATGCTCAAGCCGCCGCACCCCGCCGCCGTCGTGGGGTATCTGGCCGCCATGTTGGTCAACCCCAACAACCACGCCCTCGACGGAGGGCCCGCGACCGCGCGGATGGAGCGCGAGGTCGTCGCCGCCCTGGCCTCGATGTTCGGATACACCGAGCATCTGGGGCACCTGACGACCAGTGGCACCGTCGCCAACCTCGAGGCGCTGTTCGTCGCCCGTGAGACGCATCCGGGCCGTGGCGTCGCCTACAGCGAAGACGCCCATTACACCCACGGGCGCATGTGCCACCTGCTCGGCGTCCCCTCCTTCCCCGTCGCCACCGACGGCGCCGGCAGGATGGACCTCCAGGCGCTGGAGACGTTGCTGCGTACGGGACGGGTGGGCACGGTCGTGATGACCGCGGGCACCACCGGTCTGGGGGCCATCGACCCGATCGACCAGGCCCTCGGGTTCCGCGAGCGCCATGACGTGCGCGTCCACGTGGACGGCGCGTACGGCGGCTTCTTCACCCTGATCGCCGACGATTCCGCCGACGGCGTCCCCGCGGCGCCGTTCCGGGCCATCGCCTCCTGCGACTCGGTCGTGGTGGATCCGCACAAGCACGGCCTGCAGCCCTACGGCTGCGGCGCCGTCCTGTTCAGGGACCCGGCGGTGGGGCGGTTCTACAAGCACGACTCGCCCTACACCTACTTCACCTCCGAGGAGCTGCACCTGGGGGAGATCTCTCTGGAGTGCTCCCGCGCCGGGGCCTCCGCGGCGGCCCTGTGGCTCACCCTTCGCGTCCTGCCGCTCGATCCCGGCGGGCTCGGCGCGGTGCTGCGGCCGGGCCGCCGGGCCGTGCTGCGCTGGACGGAACTGCTGGCCGGATCCGAGGTGCTCGCGCCCTACCAGTCGCCCGAGCTGGACATCGTCTCGTACCTGCCCCGCGCGGCCCGCCTGTCGGAGATGGACCGCATGTCGGTCAGGATGATGGAGGCCGGCATGGCGGCGCCTCCGGCCGAGGCGGTGTTCCTCGCCACCTACGGCGTCGGCGCGGCGGCACTGGCCGCCCGCGGGCACCGCCTCACGGCCGACGTCCCGACCGGCCGGATCCTCCGCAGCGTCCTGATGAAGCCCGAGAGCGAAGCCTGGGTGGAGACCCTGCACGCCGAGGTGGAGAAGCTCGCCGTCGCGGCCGGATGAGACGTTCCCCGGGCGGGCGCCCGTCAGGCCCGTCCCGGCCGCGCGCGGCCGGGACGCCGCCCGGGGAGGCAGAGGTCACAGGTCGCGGGACCAGTACTCCTCGTTGGTCTGGGTGCCGTGCCAGGGGACCAGGTGCCGTTCGTCGAGCTGGAAGCCGGCGCGCGCGTAGATGCGGCGGGCGGCGGTCTGGGTCTCGGCCGTCATGAGGGTGATCCGCTCGTACCCGGCCCGCTTGGCGAAGGCCAGGCACTCCTCGACGAGGCGCGCGCCGATGCCCATGCCGCGGGTGGACGGCTCCACCAGCAGCATCCGCAGCTGGGCCGTGCGGTCGTCCTTCTTCACGCAGAAGATCGAGCCGACCGGCCGGCCGTCGACCTCGGCGATCCAGGCGTCCTCGCGCGCGGGGTCGCGCCGGTCGACGTAGTCGGCGGCGATGCGGGCGACCATCGCCTCGAAGGTCTGGTCCCAGCCGTTCTCCTCCGCGTACAGCGCGCCGTGCCGGTACACCACCCAGCCGAGGTCGCCGGGGCGCAGCGGGCGGATGACGTACGGCTCGCGCCGGGGGGTGTCGCCGAGGATCTCCTGGATGGTGGCCATGGCCGAGACCAGGCGCCGCCGGTCCTCGCTCGCGAGGGGCGACAGCATGGCGCGCACCACGCTCGCCGACGCCTCGTCGAGCATGGTGAAGGTCTTGGCGCCGGTCTCGCTGAGCCGGACGACCTGGCGCCTGGCGTCCTCGGCCGAGCGTTCCCTGGTGACGAGGCCGGCGGTCTCGAACCGGGTGAGCATCCGGCTGAGGTACCCGGCGTCCAGGTCGAGCAGGCGGCGCAGCTCGCCGGTCTCCATCTCGTGCTCCTCGTGGAGCTCGAACAGCACCCTTGCCTCGGTGAGGGAGTAGGGGGTGTCGTACATCTGCGCGTTCAGGACGCCGATGACCCTGGTGTAGAAGCGGTTGAACGCCCGCACTCCGGTCACGAACTCGTCCATGCTTGCCTCGAGCAAGGAATTCATTGACGCAGTCAAGCATGTTCTCGGCCGGAGATCCACCCCTCGGGGAAATCTCCGGACAGGTCTTCGCGCGACGCCACGCAGGGCGGAGGCGTCGAACAAGATCGAATCAGGATCGGAGGACTATCCTCGATCTCATGACTTCCGGGTACGACGTGCTCTACATCGGCGGATACACGCCCGACACCGGCGGATCGGGAACCGGGCTCGCGGTGGCCCGGCGGGAGCCGGGCGGAGCGCTCAAGGCGCTCGCCGAGACCGCCGCTCCCGGCCCCTCCTTCCTCGCCCTGCACCCCCGGCTGCCCGTGCTGTACGCCGTGCTGGAGTGCGAGGAGGGCGGCGTGGCCGCCTACTCCGCCGACCCGAACGGCCCCGCCCTGCTCGCCGACGGCCCGAGCGGCGGGTCGTACCCCTGCCACCTGGCCGTCGACCCCACCGGCAACTGGCTCGCGGTGGCCAACTACGGCGACGGCACCGTCGCGATGTTCCGCCTCGGCAGCTCGGGCCTGTTCACCGGGCGGCCGCGGCTCTTCCCGCACCAGGGGCACGGGCCCGACCCGGCGCGGCAGGCCGAGCCGCACGCCCACCAGGTCGTCTTCGGCCCGGGAAACGTCCTGTACGTCAGCGACCTCGGCACCGACGAGGTCCGCCGCTACGCCTTCGACGGCGTGCCGGCCCCTCACGACGGCGGCCCCGTGCACCTCACGCCGGGCAGCGGCCCCCGCCACATGGCCCACCACGAGGGCCGCTGGTACGTCGTGGGCGAGCTCGACGGCATGATCGCCGTCTACGACGAGGCGTGGCACGAGCTCGGCCGCGTCCGGGCCAGCGGGACCTCGCTCCCCAACCACCCCTCCCACCTGGAGGTGTCGGGCGACGGCCGTCACCTCTACGTCGCCAACCGCGGCCCGGACACCGTCGCCGTCCTCGCCCTCGACCCGGCGGGGGAGGGGACGGGGCTGACCCCGGTGGCCGAGGTGTCCTCGGGCGGGCTGTGGCCCCGGCACTTCACCGTGGCGGGCGGGCACATGTACGTCGCCAACCAGCGCTCCGACGCCGTGGCCGTTCTCGCGATGCGCGACGGGGTGCCCGAGCCCGCCGGCGAGACGTTCAAGATCGGCAGCCCGTCGTGCGTGCTGGCCGTCTCGGCGTGAACCTGCGCACGCCCAAGGCAGTCAACGGGACGGTCTCGCCGCTTGGTCTAGACCATTGATTCCGGCTGGGGCACAATGCGTTGCGTCGGCGGTCCCACTCGGAAGATCGAAGACATGCTGGCCGCCGTGGAGTCCAACGTAGTGTGACTGTGTACCCCATCGGGAGGAACCCGCCATGCGAATTGGAGTACTTACGGGGGGCGGCGACTGCCCCGGGCTCAACGCGGTGATCCGGGCAGTGGTGCGCAAGGGCGTCAGTGTGTACGGCCACGAGTTCGTCGGATTCCGTGACGGCTGGCGCGGGCCGCTCGAGGGCGACACGATGCCTCTGGAGATCCAGACCGTACGCGGCATCCTGCCGCGCGGCGGCACCATTCTGGGCTCGTCCCGCACCAACCCCATCAAGATCGAGGGCGGCGTCGACAGCATCAAGCGGAACCTCGCCGACGGCGGCGTCGACGCGCTGATCGCCATCGGCGGCGAGGACACCCTGGGCGTCGCCAAGCAGCTGTACGACCGCGGGGTCAAGGTCGTCGGCGTGCCGAAGACCATCGACAACGACCTCAACGCCACCGACTACACCTTCGGCTTCGACACCGCGGTCAACATCGCCACCGAGGCGATCGACCGCCTGCACACCACCGCCGAGTCGCACCACCGGGCCCTGATCTGCGAGGTCATGGGCCGGCACGCCGGGTGGATCGCCCTGCACGCCGGCATGGCCGCCGGAGCCAACGTCATCCTCATCCCCGAGAAGCCGTTCGACATCGACAAGGTCTGCGAGTACGTCGAGAGCCGCTTCAAGACCCGCTACTCGCCGATCATCGTGGTCGCCGAGGGCGCCCACCCCGTCGAGGGCCAGATGACGCTGCAGGCCGGCGAGCTCGACGCCTTCGGCCACGTGCGCCTCGGCGGCATCGGCGAGCAGCTCGCCCACGAGATCGAGAAGCGCACCGGCAAGGAGGCCCGCACCACGGTGCTCGGCCACGTCCAGCGCGGCGGCACCCCGAGCGCGTTCGACCGCGTGCTGGCGACCCGCTTCGGTCTGCAGGCCATCGACGCCGTCCACGAGGGCGACTTCGGCAAGATGGTCGCGCTGCGCGGCACCGACATCGTCCGCGTCGGCCTCGACGCCGCGACCTCCGAGCTCAAGACCGTGCCGGTCTCGCGCTACGCCGAGGCCGAGGTCTTCTTCGGCTGATCCTTCCGGCACGCCCCACCGCCCCCGGCCGCCCGGCCCGGGGGCGGATGGCGGCCCCCGGGTGGGCTGGACCCGGTGGGCGTGGATCCGGGATAAATTGAAGGGTCTGGGCGGAACCACCTTCCGCCCGTGCCCGGCCCCGACTTCCACCACCGCCCGGAGGCAACTCCATGTCCGTCGTTCCCCCGTCAGCTCTGGGCGAGCCCTGCGTGCTCCTCAAACTGGGCGAGATCGTCCTCAAGGGCAGGAACCGCGAGCTGTTCGAGCGGCGGCTGCAGGTCAACATCAAGGCCGCGCTGAAGGGCTTCGGCCTGAAGATCGACATCCGGCAGCGGCACGGTGTGATCGCGATCCTGCTGCCCGAGGGGACGACCGTCGAGACGGCCGACGCCGTCGCGCAGCGTCTCACCGACGTCGTCGGCCTGGTGTGGGTCCACCGCGCCTGGCGCGTCGCCAAGGACCCCGACGCCGTCACCGCCGCGGCGCTGGAGCTGGTCGCCGGGCGGCCCGAGGTCGAGCGGCAGGCGACGTTCGCCGTCCGCTCCCGCCGCCGCGACAAGCGCTTCCCGCTGCGTTCCAACGAGCTCGACCGCGTGGTCGGCGGCGCGATCAACGACAAGTACGGCCTGCCGGTCCGCCTGAAGAACCCCGAGCTGACCGTGAACATCGAGGTCGACCGCGACGAGGTGTTCGTCTTCTCCGGCGGCCTGCCCGGCCAGGGCGGTCTCCCGGTCGGCATGAGCGGGCGGGGCCTGGTGCTGATGTCCGGCGGCATCGACTCCCCGGTCGCCGCCTACCGCATGCTCCGCCGCGGGCTCCAGGTCGACTTCCTGCACTTCTCCGGCATCCCCTTCACCACCTCCGAGTCGATCTACAAGGCGTACGCCCTGGTGAAGGCGCTGAGCAGGTTCCAGGGCAAGGCGCGGCTGTTCGTGGTGCCGTTCGGCAAGGCGCAGCAGTCGCTGAAGACCTCCGGCGCCGACCGGCTCCAGGTGGTCGCCCAGCGCCGCCTGATGCTCAAGACCGCCGAGGAGGTCGCCCACCGGCTGCACCGTGACGTGCTCGTCACCGGCGACTCCCTGGGACAGGTCTCCTCCCAGACCCTGCAGAACATCTGCGCCCTCGACGACGCCGTCAGCATGCCGATCCTCCGCCCGCTGATCGGCATGGACAAGACCGAGATCATGGCCGAGGCCCGGCGCATCGGCACGCTGCAGATCTCCGAGCTGCCCGACGAGGACTGCTGCACCCTGCTGACCCCGCGCCGCGCCGAGACCCGCGCCAAGATCGCCGACCTCCGCCAGATCGAGAAGCGCCTCGACGCCGAGGAGCTCGCCGTCCAGCTCGCCGACTCCATCCAGGAGTACAAGTTCGACGACTGAGGGCACCGGCCCCGCACGGCCTGATCTAACGGAGCCGGTGGCGCACCCACACGTTCGGTTCGACGTACACCGCGTGGTCGTGGTCGGCGTCGCAGTGCACCGGCACCAGCGCGCCCGGCACCTCGACGTCGCCCGTCGTGTCGAACGGCAGGCCCGTCCAGCCGCGCCACTCCGCGAGCGTGCCCCCCACCATCATGGAGCGGGGGGCGATCTTCTCGATCACGCCGCCGGCCCGGGCGTGCACGCGCAGCCAGGGGTCGACGGGCAGGCCGTCCGGCCGGCGGAGCGCGGCGTACTCCGCCATCGGGGTGCGGGGCCGCAGGTGCTTGCCGTTCGGGCGGACGGGGGCGAGCAGCTCGCCGAACCCCAGCCGCCCGGCCTGGGCCCGCAGGGCGGCGAGCATGACCGCCGACAGGCCCTTGCCCTGCAGGTCGGGCCTGATCGTGATCTCCAGGGCCGAGACCGCGTCCGGCGAGTCTCCGCGCCGCCGCGTCCGGGCGGCGCGCCACAGCACCCCGTCCCAGCCGTCGTCCGGCAGCTCGTCGTCCCCGAGCGTGAACGGCACCGAGAAGGCGCGCGCCACGAGGGTGCCGGGGGCGGCGCGGTCGACCGCGACGAGCGTGAACTCGGCGTACTCCGTGCTCGCGATCGGGTAGAAGAGGTTCGCGGCCGGATCCTCCTTCATGTAGGCCGGCCAGCTGTGGGACATGGTCCACAGCTGAGGTTCGAGCTCGGGGCGTTCCGCCAGCGTGGTGATGTGGAGGTCCATGGACCGGATCCTCGCCGGGCGGGGCGCCCGCGGGCAACGCGTTTTCCGCCCAGGCTGCCCGCGAGGCGCGCTCAGGCGACGGGGGTGAGGGTGGTGGCGGCGGTACGGCCGAGGAGCGGCGGGAAGTCCCTCATGATGACGGCCAGCTCGTCGAGGTCGCCGTCGACCAGCGCCTGGGGGCCGTCGCAGAGCGCCTGCTCCGGGCGGGGGTGCACGTCGATGATCACGCCGTCGGCGCCCACGGCGATCGCGGACCGGGTCAGCGGGAGCACCAGGTCGCGGCGGCCGCCCGAGTGCGACGGGTCGATGATCACCGGCAGGTGGGAGAGCCGCTGTACCACCGGCACGGCCGAGACGTCCAGCGTGTTGCGGGTGGCGGTCTCGAACGTGCGGATGCCGCGCTCGCACAGCACGATGTCGAGGTTGCCCCGCTGCGCGATGTACTCGGCCGCCATGAGCCACTCCTCGATGGTGGCGCTCATGCCGCGCTTGAGCATGACCGGCCTGCCGACCGACCCGACGGCCTGCAGCAGCCCGAAGTTCTGCGCGTTGCGGGTGCCGACCTGCAGCATGTCGGCGTAGGAGGCCACCAGCTCGACGTCGTGGGCGTCGACCACCTCGGTGACCACCGGCAGCCCCGTCTCCTCCCGCACGTCGGCCAGGATGCGCAGCCCCGCCTCGCCGAGCCCCTGGAAGGCGTACGGCGAGGTGCGCGGCTTGTAGGCGCCGCCGCGCAGCAGCGTGGCCCCGGCCGCCTGCGCCATCCGCGCCGCCGCCAGCGTCTGGTCGTGCGTCTCCACCGCGCAGGGCCCGGCGATCAGCGTGACCGTCTCGGGGCCGATGGGCACCCCGCCCACGCGCACGGTCGATCTCTCCGGATGGTTCTCACGGCTCACCAGCTTGTACGGGGTGGAGACGCGCATCACCTCGGCCACGCCCGGCATGCTCTTGAGGTTGAGGGAGCCGAACTGTTCGACGTCGCCCACGAGACCGATGATCGTACGGCTGACGCCGCGGCTGACGAAGGCGTCCCCGCCCGCCTTGGCGACCAGTTCGACGATCGCGTCGACGTCCTGCTGGGTGCCCTCGGCTGCCATGACGATGACCATTGGTGGTGCCCTTTCTCGCGTTGATGGCTTCCCGGAACGACGAGAAGGCCCCGGGTCCGTGTGGACCCGGGGCCTTCGTCGACGTTTGCCTGTCAGCGCAGCATCTGACGGCGAACGGTCCGCTCCACGGGTCCGTCGCCATACCAAAACTCGAAAGATGTACGCATCGCGGACGAGTGTAGCGCATCCCCGCCGGCGCACCCCCCGTCCGGGCCCCCTTGCCTTGTCAATCAGGGGGACCCCTTCCCGGCGTGGCTAGTGGGGAGCCGATGACACGTGGTCGACCCGGCGGTGGCAGGATTGCTGCGTGCCGGATCCAACCGAGGAATCTCGACTGCCCCCCGGGCAGTACGTCCCGCGTGGCCGCCCGGTCATCCACTACGGCAGGGTCCCGCAGTTCCGGCCGGAGCGCTGGAGCCTCTCGGTGTTCGGGGCCACCGCCGGTGGAGAGGAGATCCGCTTCACCTGGCCGGAGTTCTCCGCCCTGCCGCGCGTGACGGTCATCGCCGACTTCCACTGCGTCACCAAGTTCTCGCTCATGGGGAACGAGTGGGCCGGGGTGTCCGCCAAGGCCCTGATGGAGGCCGCGCCGCCCGACCCGGGAGTGAGCCACGTCATGATCTGGGGGGAGTACGGCTACAGCGCCAACCTCCGCATCGACGACTTCGGCCGCGACTCCACTCTCTTCGCCACCGAGCTCGACGAGAAGCCGCTCTCGCCCGACCGCGGCCACCCCGTACGCATCGTCGTCCCCCACCTTTACGCCTGGAAGAGCGTGAAATGGGTGCGCGCGGTCGAATATCTCCTGGAGGACCGCCGGGGGTTCTGGGAGGAGCGCGGCTACCACAACATCGGCGACCCGTGGCGTGAGCAGCGCTATTCGTACCAGGAGGAGCCCGGCGACGGCCCACAGTGACCGTTCGGCCACGATCACGTTACGTCGCCCATTACGGTTGCCCGCATGTTCCATACCGGCTGGGCATTGCTCTGCGTCCTCAGCGGCCTCGTGGGATACGGCCTGGGGCGCCGCGGAGAGGGGGAGCGGGGCGACGGCGCGACGTTCGCCACGCTGCACCTCGCCGCGATGGCCGCCCCCTACCTGCGGGCCGGGCTCGCCCGCGACTCCGCCCGCAGGGTCGTACGCCATCTGCGGGCCCTGGTGGGCACGGCCGGGCTTGCGGTGACCTCCACCGACCAGCTGCTGGCCTTCGAGGGCACCTGGGAGCAGCCGGGGGAGGAGCACGTCCGTGACCTGCTCGGGCACGTCCACGGCATGCTCGCGGGAGGGCGGCCCCACCTGGTCGCCGGGGACGAGCTGTTCTGCGAGGCCGACGACTGCGCCATCCGCAGCGCCGTCATGGTGCCGCTCACCGTCGACGGGCGCGTCATCGGGGCGCTGGCGGCCTACGACGAGCACGTCAGCGCGGCCGTCGTCCGCGCGACGGCCGAGGTCGGCAAGTGGGCGTCCGGGCAGCTGGAGCTGGCCGAGCTCGACGCCACCCGGCGGCGGGCGCTGTCGGCCGAGACGCGGGCCCTGCGGGCGCAGATCTCGCCCCACTTCGTCTGCAACTCCCTGGCCACCATCGCCTCCTTCACCCGCACCGATCCCGACCGGGCCCGCGAGCTGCTGCTCGACTTCGCCGACTTCGCCCGGCACGCCCTGCGCCGCGCCGGCGACTTCACCACGCTGTCCGACGAGCTGACCTGCGTCGACCGCTACCTACTGCTCGAGCGGGCCCGGTTCGGCGAGAAGCTGCGCTTCGTCGTCGACGTCGTGCCCGAGGTGCTGCCGGTTCCGGTGCCGTTCCTGTGCCTGCAGCCCATCGTCGAGAACGCCATCACCCACGGCATCCGCCGGGGCGGCGGCGCGGGAGAGGTGAACGTCGTGGTGCGCGACGTCGGCGACGAGGTCCACATCACCGTCGAGGACGACGGCACCGGGATGGACCCCGAGCGGGTCCGCGAGATGCTCGACGGCGAGCCGCCGAGCGGCGACATGGGGGGCATCGGCCTGGCCAACGTCGACGTCCGGCTGCGCCAGATCTACGGCGAGGAGTACGGTCTGGTGATCGACACCGCGCCGGGCGAGGGCACGACGGTGCGGATGCGTGTGCCGAAAACCCGTCCAAGTCATGACTGAAGGCGACGGATCGACTACATGATGTTGTGACGCCTCTTGCCTGCCGGTGGGCGGGCACGGCAGCGTTGTGCCATGCTTCGTGTCTTGGCGGTTGACGACGAGGTGCACGCGCTGTCGGAGCTCGCCTATCTCCTCCAGCAGGACAGCCGCGTCGAGCAGGTCCTGACGGCCTCCGACCCGGTCGCCGCGCTGCACGACATGGTCGCCATGATCGGCGCCGGCGAGCGGCTCGACAGCGTCTTCCTCGACATCCGCATGCCCGGCCTCGACGGCCTCGACCTCGCCCGGCTGGTGGGCGCCTTCCCCAACCCGCCCAAGCTCGTCTTCGTGACCGCGCACGACGACCGCGCGGTGCAGGCCTTCGAGCTGGAGGCCGTCGACTACCTCCTCAAGCCGCTGCGTCCCGAGCGGGTCGCCGAGGCCGTACGGCGCCTGGAGTCGGCCGCGTACGGCCCGCCGGCCACCGAGGCGCCGCTCGACGACGTGATCCCGGTCGAGCTGAGCGGGCGCACGAGCTTCGTCCCCCAGCACGCCGTCTTCTACGCCGAGGCCAGCGGCGACTACGTCCGCCTGCACACCGCCGGGGGCACCCACCTGGTCCGCATGCCGCTGGCGGCCCTGGAGCGCCGCTGGGCCGCCTCGGGCTTCATCAGGATCCACCGCAGCACGCTCGTGTCGGCGCGGCACGTCACCGAGATGCGGTTCGACGAGGGGCGCATCGTGCTGCGCGTGGGAGACACCATCCTCCCGGTGAGCCGCCGTCACAGCCGGCGGGTCCGCGAGCAGCTCGTCCGGCAGTTCCGCGGGCCCGCGCCCGCCACCTCCGAGGCGTTCGGGCGGGAGACCGCGCCCGCCGGCCGCTGATCGCGGCCGTCGCGAGCCCCCGCCTGCCGCTCGTCGGCCGCCACGCGCCGCTCGTCGCGCCGTGACGTTCCGCACATCGCTGACTACAGACCGTTCAGCGAGACGGCGGCAAACCGGCCGCGCGGCGCCGATGACCCGCCGTAATGTCGTCGGCACCGCAGAGCCACACTGCGTGACCAGGGGGGACACCCGCCCTACAGGGCCGGAAGACCTTGGCCGCGCAGGCCCGCGGCGACCGCCACGAGCGTGGAGGTCGCCCCAACGGCCGCCGGGCCCTTACCGGGGGGTAGGGCCCGTCGGCCTCGGCGGGGCGGGGTGTTCGCCGGTCGGCCGCGAGGCCCCGGACGTGATCCGGCCATTGGGGGGCGGCCGGATCCCGTCGGCGAACACCCCGCCGTGCTCAACGGCCTCGCCTCCGCTCGGCGGCGAGAGGCGCTCCTTGAGGCGGCGGGCTTCGTCGTCGTCCGGGCTCGTTCTCGCCCTACCTCCTCCTCACCCCACCGCCGCGCCCCTCGCGGGTTCGATCGCCTCGCTCCGCTCGGCGGACGGGAGCCGCGGTCAGCCGTCGCGGAGTTTCTTCAGCAGCAGGATGTCGTCGCGGTGTTTGTCGGCCTTGCCCGGGGTCTCGATGCAGAGCGGGACGCCCGCCGCGACCGGGTGGCGCATGAGCTCAGCGAAGGCCTCCGTGCCGATGTGGCCCGCGCCGATGTTCTCGTGACGGTCCTTCTTGGAGCCGCACACGTCCTTGGAGTCGTTGGCGTGGATAAGCTTCAGCCGTCCCGGCGCGACCTCGTGGAGGGCCTCCAGCATCGCGGCCACCCCGCCGGGGGCGGCCAGGTCGTGCCCGGCGGCGTAGGCGTGGCAGGTGTCCAGGCAGACGTTCGCCTTGGGGTGGTGCTCCAGGGCTTCGAGGTACGGCCCGAGGTCCTGCACCGTGGCGCACAGCATCTGCCCCTGGCCCGCCATCGGCTCCAGCAGCAGATCGGGGCCGTCGTCGGGGATCTCCTCCAGCAGCGGTAGCAACTGCTCGTGCAACTGGCGCAACGCGTCGTCACGCGACTGGCTGACCGCCGAACCCGTGTGGACGACCACGCCGAGCGCGCCGACCTCCACCCCGCGCCGCAGGTTGTGCCGGATGGTGAGGATCGACTTCTCGAGCGTGTCGGCGCTCGGCGAGCCCATGTTGACGAGATAGGGCGTGTGGACGAACACCGGCACGCCGGACTCGCGCAGGGCGGCGTCCTCGGACGGCTTGCCCTCCGCCAGGGCCCAGCCGCGGGGGTTGGTCACGAAGACCTGGATGATCTCGGCTTCGATCTCGGCGGCGTAGCGCAGGCCGCCGGTGGCGAGACCGCCCGCGACCAGCGCGTGGCCGCCGATGAGAGTGGTAACGGTCATGATGCGTCCAGCTTATGAGAGACGGGACGGTGACCTCGCGGCCGAGGCCCCCCCACCGGGCCCACTTGGAGCATGACACGAAAAGTCATGGCCGCGCGTTGGCCCGCTTGGGAGTTCCTGTCGCTGGACCCCGCCCGCCGGCCGCTGTCTACTTGCTGACATGCCGAACCACACGCTCGCGGCCCTCAACGCCCTGAGCCCGCCGCAGGCGGAGCGGGAGCTGCTGAGCTGCTGCGCCTCCCGCGCGTTCGCCCGCCGCGTCGCCGCCGGGCGCCCGTACGACGGCGCGGACGATCTCGCCGCCGCGGCCGCGGCCTCCGTCCGCGCCCTGGACTGGCCCGACGTGCTGGAAGCCCTCGCCGCCCACCCGCGCATCGGCGAGCGTGCGGCCGGCGCCGGCCGGGAGTCGTCCTGGTCCCGCGACGAGCAGGCGGGGACGGTGGGCGCCGACCGGCGGGTGCTGGCGGAGCTGGCGGCGGCCAACTTCCTGTACGAGCAGCGTTTCGGGCACGTGTACCTGGTCTGCGCCACGGGATTGTCGGCCGAGGAGATGCTCGACCGGCTCACCGGGCGGCTGACCAACGACGAGGAGACCGAGCGCGCCGTCGTCCGCGAGGAACTGGCCGAGATCACCCGGCTGCGGGTGGCGAGGCTGCTCGGCGACGACGGGCGGGAGGGGGAGAGGTGAGCCTGTCCACCCACGTCCTGGACTCCGGCACCGGGCACCCCGCCGAGGGGGTGGGCGTGAGCTTGTACCGGGGCGACCGCCTGGTCGCCGCGGGCGTGACTGACCACGACGGCCGGCTGCGCGACTGGCTGCCGGACGGGGAGCCCGGGAAGGGCGTCCACCGCCTGGTCTTCGACACCGGCGCCTACTTCGCCCGGTGCGGCACGGCCGGGTTCTATCCCGAGGTCGTCGTGACGTTCGTGATCGACGATCCGGCGGAGCACTACCACGTGCCGCTGCTGCTCAGCCCGTTCGCCTACTCGACCTACCGAGGGAGCTAGCGATGGCCGTCGTGCTCGGGCCGAACCGTTACGGCAAGGCGGAGACCCGCGTGGTGCGCGTGACCCGCGACGGCGAGGTCCACCACATCAAGGACTGCAACGTCGGCGTCTCGCTGTCGGGCGACATGCGCGAGGTGCACCTCAGCGGCGACAACTCGGCGGTGCTGCCGACCGACTCGCAGAAGAACACCGTCTACGCCTTCGCCCGCGAGCACGGCATCGGGCAGATCGAGGACTTCGCCCTCCTGCTGGCCGCGCACTTCGTCGAGTCCCAGCCGACGATCCACCATGCCCGGGTGGAGGTGGAGGAGTACTCCTGGGAGCGCCGGGGGCCGCACTCGTTCGCCCGGTCGGGGGCCGAGGTGCGGACGTGCGTGGTGCACCACGACCGCGACGGCACCTCCACGGTGGTGTCCGGGCTGCGTGACCTGGTGCTGCTGAACACCACGGGCTCGGAGTTCCACGGCTTCGTCCGCGACCGGTACACCACGCTGCCGCCGGCCACCGACCGCGTCCTCGCCACCGCCGTGGACGCCCGCTGGCGGTACGCGTCCCCCGATTCCCGCCATTTCGGGAAATCGTATGAAGAGGCGCGCCGCTGCCTCGTGGAGGCCTTCACCGGCACCCACAGCCTCTCCCTCCAGCAGACCCTGTACGCCATGGGCGGCCACGTGCTCACCACCTGCCCGGAGATCTGCGAGGTACGGCTGGCACTGCCCAACAAGCACCACTTCCTCGTCGATCTCACCCCCTTCGGCCTGGACAACGACAACGAGGTCTACCACGCCGCCGACCGTCCGTACGGGCTGATCGAGGGCACCGTGCTCGACGACCGCGCGCCGGCGGCGGGCCCGGCCTGGGACTAGGGAGCGCCGATGGAATTCCTGCGACCCGCCACCTGGGGCGACGCGCTCGCCGCCCGGGCCGGCACACCCGAGGCGGTGCCCATCCAGGGCGGCACCGACGTCATGGTCGAGATCAACTTCGACGTGCGGCGCCCGGCCGCGCTGCTGGACCTGACCCGCGTCGGCGAGCTCGGCCGCTGGGAGGTCGCCGGCGACGGACGGCTGCGCGTCGGCGCGGGCGTCCCGTACGCCCGCCTCATCGCCGAGCTGGGGGACCGGCTGCCGGGGCTCGCCCAGGCGGCCCGCACGGTCGGGTCGCCGCAGATCCGCAACCGGGGCTCGGTCGGCGGCAACCTCGGCGCCGCCTCCCCGGCGGGGGACGCCCACCCGCCGTTGCTCGCCGCCGGCGCCGTCATCGAGGCCGAGTCCGCCGCGAGGGGCACGCGCATGATCCCCGCCGCCGACTTCTACCTCGGGGTGAAGCGCAACGCCCTGGCGCCCGACGAGCTGATCCGCGCCTTCTGGGTGCCCCCGGCCGCCGGCCCGCAGTACTTCTCCAAGGTCGGCACCCGCAACGCCATGGTGATCGCCGTCTGCTCGTTCGCGATCGCGCTCCACCCGGCCGAACGCCGCGCCGGCACCGGTATCGGGTCGGCGGCCCCGACGCCGCGCCGGGCCCTGGCCGCCGAGGAGTTCCTCGCCGCCGAGCTCGACTGGACCGGCGCCGCCCCGCTGGAGCCGGCGCTGGTGGCGCGGTTCGGCGAGCTGGCCGCCGGGGCGGCCTCCCCCATCGACGACGTCAGGGGCACCGCCGCCTACCGCCGCCACGCGATCGCGGTGCTGGCACGCCGCACTCTCACCTGGGCCTGGAACGACTACCGCGAGGAGGTGGCCGCGTGCGCGTGAACCTCATCGTCAACGGCAGGCCCGAGACCGTCGACAACGTCTGGGAGGGCGAGAGCCTGCTGTACGTGCTGCGCGAGCGGGCCGGACTGCCCGGCTCCAAGAACGCCTGCGAGCAGGGCGAGTGCGGCTCGTGCACGGTCTACCTCGACGGGGTCCCGGTCTGCGCGTGCCTGGTCGCGGCGGGCCAGGCGGAGGGCCGCGAGGTGCGCACGGTCGAGGGGCTCGCCGACGGCGACCGCCTGGACCCGATCCAGGAGGCGTTCGTGGAGTGCGGGGCCGTGCAGTGCGGCTTCTGCACCCCGGGCCTGCTCGTCCAGGCCCACGACCTCCTCCGGCGCGTGCCCGCCCCCACCGACGCCGACATCCGCGAGGCCCTCGCCGGCAACCTGTGCCGCTGCACCGGCTACGAAAAGATCCTCAGCGCCGTGAGACTCGCCGCCGCCCGTGGGGAAGGTGGAAGAGGCGGGGATGATCGAGAGTGAGAGGAGCGGGATGACGTCCGGGAGCGTGGCGAGGGAGATCCTCATCGAGAACGCGGCGGTCGCGCCGGTGGCGGGCCCGGAGATCGGGCGCGGCTACGTCCACCTCAGGGACGGCCGGATCGTGGCGCTCGGCGAAGGGCCCGCGCCGTCCGTGCCGGGGGCCACCACGATCGACGGGCGCGGCTGCCTCGCGACGCCGGGCCTGGTGAACACCCACCACCACCTCTACCAGTGGGCCTCCCAGGGCGTCGCCCAGGACGCCACCCTGTTCGAGTGGCTGACCGCGCTCTACCGGGTGTGGGCCGCCATGGACGCCGAGGTCGTCCAGGGGGCGGCCACCGCCGGGCTCGCGTGGCTGGCCCTGTCGGGCTGCACCACGACCGCCGACCACCACTACGTCTTCCCCAAGGGCCGCGGCGATCTGTTCGCCGCCGAGATCGAGGCCGCCCGAGCCCTCGGCCTGCGCTTCCACCCGTGCCGCGGCTCCATGGACCGGGGCGCCTCGCAGGGCGGCCTGCCGCCCGACGAGGTCGTGGAGACCCTGGAGGACATCCTCGCCGCCACGGCCGACGCCGTCGACACCTACCACGACCCCTCGCCGGACTCCAGGCTGCGGATCGCGGTCGCGCCCTGCTCGCCGTTCTCCGTCAGCGAGGAGCTGATGACCGAGGCCGCCGCGCTGGCCCGCGACAAGGGCGTACGCCTGCACACCCACCTGTCGGAGACCCTCGACGAGGAGGAGCACTGCCTCGCCCAGATGGGGTGCACCCCGGTCGAGTACATGGACAAGCTCGGCTGGCTCGGCCCCGACGTCTGGGTCGCCCACGCCGTCCACCTGCACGACCGCGACATCCGGCGCTTCGCCGCCACCGGCACCGGCACGGCCCACTGCCCGAGCTCCAACGGACGCCTCGGGGCGGGCATCGCGCGGGTGTCGGAGATGCTGCGGGCCGGCGCGATCGTCGGGCTGGGCGTGGACGGCGCCGCCTCCAGCGAGCTCACGCCGCAGGCCGGCGAGATGCGGCAGGCCGTGCTCTTCCAGCGCGCCAGGTACGGCCCGGGGGCGCTGACGGCCCGGCAGGCGCTGGAGATGGCGACCCTCAGCGGGGCCCGATGCCTCGGACGCCAGGACGAGATCGGCTCCCTGGAGCCCGGCAAGCTGGCCGACATCGTGCTGTGGCGCGTCGACGGCTTCGCCGCCGCCGTCGACGACCCGGTCGCCGCGCTGGTCTTCGGCGGCACGCTCCCGGTGGCCCGCGTGCTCGTCGGCGGCGAGACCCTGGTGGAGGACGGCGAGCTGCGCACCGTCCCCCAGGACGTCGCCGCGCGCGCCGGAGCGGACGCCCACCGCCGCCTCACCCGCCTGGCCGCCGAGAGGGGCTTGTAGTGCATTCAGGACATGTGCTGGTCGCGCCGGACAAGTTCAAGGGCTCGCTCGGGGCGGTCGAGGTCGCGGCCCGGGTCGCGGCGGGCCTGCGGGCCGCCCGGCCGGAGGTCCCGGTCGTGACCATGCCGGTCGCCGACGGCGGTGACGGCACCGTGGAGGCGGCCGTCGCCTGCGGCTTCCAGCGGGCCGAGGCCGTCGTCGGCGGGCCGACGGGTGAGCCGGTCACCGCCGCCTACGGCCTGCGGGACGGCGTCGCGATCGTCGAGCTCGCCGAGGCGTCCGGCCTGCACCGGCTCCCCCGAGGGCGGCTCGCGCCCCTGACCGCCGGCAGCCGTGGCACGGGCGAGCTGATCGCGGCGGCGCTGCGTCACGGCGTACGGCGGCTGGTGCTCGGCCTCGGCGGCAGCGCCTGCACCGACGGCGGCGCGGGCATGGCGCGGGCCCTCGGCGTACGGCTGCTGGACGCCCGCGGCGAGGAGCTGCCCCCCGGAGGGGGCGCGCTGACCCGCCTGCACGCCCTGGACCTGTCCGGTTTCACGCGGCCCGAGGGCGTGGAGTTCGTCGTGGCCGGCGACGTGGACAACCCGCTGCTCGGCCCCGAGGGCGCGGCGGCGGTGTACGGGCCGCAGAAGGGCGCGGGCCCGGCCGAGGTGGCCCACCTGGAGGAGGGGCTCACCCGCTGGGCCGACGTCGTCGAGCGCGAACTGGGGGTACGGGTGCGCGACGACCCCGGCGCGGGGGCGGCGGGCGGCGTCGGCTTCGCCGCCATGGCCTTCCTGGGCGCCGAGACCAGGCCCGGCATCGGCCTGCTGCTCGACCTGCTGGGTTTCGAGGAGCGGCTCTCCGGGGCGCGGCTGGTGGTCACGGGGGAGGGCTCCCTGGACGAGCAGACCCTGCGCGGCAAGGCCCCCGCCGGGGTCGCGGCCGCCGCGGCGCGGGCGGGGGTGCCGGTCGTCGCGGTGTGCGGCCGGCGCGCCCTGACCGACGGACGGCTCCGCGCGGCCGGCATCCGGGCGGCGTACGCCCTGACCGACATCGAACCGGACACCCGCCGCTGCATGACCGAGGCCGGCCCGCTCCTGGAACGCCTCGCCGCCGCCCTCGCCGCCGGACAGCTGCCCGGCCCGGCCGCCACGGCGCCCGCCGAACACCACCCCGCGTGATGGCCACGCCGGTTCCGGGACCGGGAGGGCGGTGCCGATGAGCGACTTCGATCTGGTCGTCCGGTCACGGCGGGTCGTGCTGCCCGGGGAGGAGCGGCCGCTGGCCGTGGCCGTACGGGACGGGGTGATCGTCGCGCTGCTGCCGTACGACGACCCCGCGCCCGCGGCCGAGCAGGCCGACCTGGGCGAGGTCTGCCTGCTGCCCGGGCTGGTCGACACCCACGTGCACGTCAACGAGCCCGGACGCGGCGAGTGGGAGGGGTTCGCGACGGCCACCAGGGCGGCGGCCGCCGGAGGAGTGACCACGATCGTCGACATGCCGCTCAACTCCCTGCCGCCCACCGTCCACCCCGCCGCGCTCGCCGCCAAGCGGGCGGCGGCGGCCGGCCGGTGCGCGGTCGACGTGGGCTTCTGGGGCGGCGCGGTCCCGGGGAACCTCGCCGAGCTGCGCCCGCTGCACGAGGCCGGGGTGTACGGCTTCAAGTGCTTCCTGTCGCCGTCGGGCGTGGAGGAGTTCCCGCCGCTGGACGGTGAGGGCCTGCGGGCCGCGATGCGCGAGCTGGCCGCCTTCGACGGGCTCATGCTGGTGCACGCCGAGGACCCCGCCCTGCTCACCGACCCCCTCGGCCCGACATATCCGCAGTTCCTCGACTCTCGTCCGGGGGAGGCCGAACGCCGGGCGGTCGAACGCGTGATCGCCGCCGCGCGCGAGACCGGCGCGCGGGCCCACATCCTCCACGTGTCCTCCGCCGACTGCCTGGAGCCGCTGGAGGCCGCCCGGCGCGACGGCGTGCGGATCACCGCAGAGACCTGCCCCCACTACCTGACCATCACCGCCGAGCAGGTGCGCGGCACGGAGTTCAAGTGCTGCCCGCCCATCAGGGACGCCGGCAACCGCGACCGCCTGTGGGAGGGCCTGGCGGCCGGGGTGCTGAGCTGCGTCGTCTCCGACCACTCGCCCTCCACCCCCGACCTGAAGGTCCCCGACTTCGCCGCGGCCTGGGGCGGCATCTCCTCACTGCAGGTCGGCCTGCCCGCCGTGTGGACCGAGGCCCGCTCACGCGGCCACGGGCTCACCCATCTGGCCGAGTGGATGTCCGCCGCGCCCGCCGCGCTGGCCGGCCTGCCCGCCAAAGGGGCCGTCGAGCCCGGCCGGGACGCCGACCTGGTCGCCTTCGACGACGCGGCCGAGTTCACCGTGGACGCCGCGCGCCTGCTCCACCGCAACCCCGTGACCGCCTACCACGGCCGCACGCTGACGGGCGTCGTCCGCGCCACCTGGCTGCGCGGCCGGCCCGTCACCGGCACCGTCCCCCCTTTCGGGGAACTGCTGTGACTCCCGGCCGTCCTTCCCCCGCCCGCCCGACCCGCCCCGGAGGCGCCGGTGAAAGACCTCTCCCGACTCCCCGACCTCGCGCTGCGCACCTACGGCGGCTCGGTCGTCGCCGCCAGCGACGAGGCGTTCGCCGAACGCCAGGCGCTGATCAGGCCCGGCCCGCCGGCGTTCCAGCCGGGGACGTTCGGGGCGCGGGGCCAGGTGTACGACGGCTGGGAGACGCGGCGGCGGCGCGGCCCCGGCCACGACTGGGCGATCGTCCGGCTCGGCATGCCGGGGATCGTCCGCCGCGTGGTGGTGGACACCGCGTGGTTCACCGGCAACTACCCGCCCTTCGCCTCGGTGGAGGCGTGCCGGGCCGAGGGGTACCCCTCGGTGGACGAGTTGGGCCGGGCCGACTGGGTGGAGATCGTGCCGAGCAGCCCGCTCACGGGTGATGCCCGGCACGAGTTCGACGTCGCCGGGGACCGCGGCTTCACCCACGTGCGGCTGAACATCTTCCCCGACGGCGGCGTCGCGCGGCTGCGCGTCCACGGAGAGGTGACGCCCGACCTCGGCCTGTACGAGGGGATGACGATGGACCTCGCCGCACTGGAGAACGGCGCCCTGGTCACCGCCTGCTCCGACGAGTTCTACTCCTCGCCGTCCAACGTCATCGCACCCGGGCTGCCCCGCCACCAGGCCGAGGGCTGGGAGACCGCGCGACGGCGCGACGGCGGCAACGACTGGCTGATCGTACGGCTGGCCGTGCCCGGCGTCGTACGCCTCGCCGAGCTCGACACCGCCAACCTGGTCTACAACGCCCCGGGAGCCGCCTCGCTGACCGGCGCCCGCATCCGCGACGACCGGCCGGAGCGGGACGCCGAATGGTTCGAGCTGCTGCCCCGCACGAGGCTGCAGCCCGACACCCGCCACCGCTTCCGCCTGCCCGGCGACCGGGTGGCCACCCACGTGCGCCTCGACATCCACCCCGACGGCGGCCTCGGCCGGCTCCGCCTGCTCGGCACGCCGGCCGTGTGAGCGGCGGCCTCAGTGCCAGATCGTGATGCGGGTGCCCTGAGGGGCCTGGCCGGAGGGGTTCTCGGCGACGACGGCCCCCGAGCCCGCGATGCGCCGCACGCGGACCCGGAAGCCGGCCGTCTGCAGCTCGGAGACGGCGTCCTTGACGTTCTTGAACATCACGTTGGGGATGGCGACCAGGGCCTGGCCCGGCTGGACGTTGCCGGTGCCGTCGTCCTGGCGCTCCCACGGCCAGTGGAAGCCGGTGTCCGGGCCCTTGGAGCAGGTCAGCTGGACACCCTGACCGGCGGTGACCTCGGCCTGGGCGGGCGGGTTCTGCGCGATCACCGTGCCGGGCTGGGCGTTGTCGGTCTGCTGCACGACGCTGACGTTGAACCCCTTCTGCTGCAGGACCCCCTGCGCCTGGTCGCACAGCATCTCGCTGACGTCGGGCATCACCAGCCCGGCGCTCAGCACGATGCTGACCTTGGCGCCCTCCTTGAGCTTGGAGCCGACCATGGGGCTCGTGCGGATCACCAGCCCCCGCTGCACGGTGCTGTCGGGCACGCGGGTGACCGAGCCGGGGGTCAGGCCGGCCTCGGAGATCTTGGCCCGGGCGTCGGCCTCGCTGAGGTTCACGACGTTGGGCACCGCGATCCGGACCGGACCGGCCGAGGGGACGAGCGTGATGAGCGCCCCGCTGAGGACGTCCGCCCCGGCGGCGGGCTCGGTGCGCAGCACCTTGTCCTCCTCGACCCGCTTGTCGTTCTCGGCGGGGCCGATCTTGACGGCGAAGCCTCTCTGCTCGGCCTCCGCCTTGGCGATCTGGACGCTCTTGCCGAGAAGGTCGGGCACCTTGACGTAGCGCCCCTGGGAGAACCACCAGCCGGTGACGGCGACGCCCGCGATCATCACCACGGCCAGCCCGACGAGGAACCAGGTGGACCGCAGACCGGCGAAGCCGCCCCGCTTGCGCGGCGCGGACGTGGCCGGGGAGGTCAGCATCTCGGTGTGCGAGTGGATGAGCGTCGCGTTGGCCGGCGGGACCTCCGCCCGGTGGACGACGGTCGGCGAGGCCGCCGACACCGGCCCGGTCATCGCGGGTCGCGCCCCGCTGTCGCGCGGAGAGGCGGGCAGCACGCGGTGGGCCTCGACGGCCGCGACGAGCAGCGCCGTCGCGTCGGCCGGCCGGCGGGCCGGGTCGCGGTCGGTCGCCGAGAGCACCAGCGCGTCGAGCTGCGGCGGGATCTCCGGCACCAGCACCGACGGGGCGGGCACCCTGTCGTGCACGTGCCGGTAGGCCACCGACATGGGGTTCTCGCCCTCGTAGGGCTGCCGGCCGGTCAGCAGCTCGAACAGCATCACGCCGGCGGCGTACACGTCGCTGCGCGCGTCCATCACCCCGGCGGTCACCTGCTCGGGCGACATGTAGCCGATCGTGCCGATCATGACGCCGGTCTTGGTCTGGTGACCGCCCTCGATGGCGCGGGCCAGTCCGAAGTCGACGACCTTCACCCGGCCGTCGGCGGTGAGCAGGACGTTCTCGGGCTTGACGTCGCGGTGCACCATGCCCGCCTGGTGGGCGGCGCCGAGGGCCGCCAGCACCGGGATCATGATCTCCAGCGCCTCACGGGCGGGCAGCCGGCCACGCTCGCGCAGCACGTCGCGCAGGGTGCGCCCCGGGACGTACTCCATCGACAGGTAGACGTGGTCGCCGTCGGTCCCCTGGTCGAAGACGTGGACCACGTTGGGGTGCGACAGGCTCGCGACGGACTTCGCCTCGCCGATGAACCGCCGCACGAAGTCGGGGTCCTCGGCGAGGGAGCGGTGCATGACCTTCAGGGCCACCGTGCGGTCGAGCCGGATGTCCATGGCCAGGTAGACGGTGGCCATCCCGCCCCTGGCGACCCGGGACTCAACGCGATAGCGCCTGTCCAGCAGCCGCCCTACAAGGGGGTCCGTAACCGTCGTGTCCACGGGAGTGAGTTTACGGGCGGTTTGCCGGGGGGAGGGCAAGCACATCCCAAACCGATGCCGACATATTTTCCCGTCTGGAAGGGGCTCATGGCCGTCTGACACCCGGCGTGATCGCCGGTGAGGAGGCCTCAGCGTACCGCCGACGAGGAATACGTCCAGCAAGGCGCGCCATACGGCCCGCCGTCACCGCCTGTTTCATCGCCGTCGCCATCAGCCCCGGCCTGCGGGCCCGCGTCACCGCGCTGGCCAGCAGGACCGCGTCGCACCCGAGCTCCATCGCCAGCGCGGCGTCGCTCGCCGTGCCGATGCCCGCGTCGAGGATCACCGGTACCCCCGCCGCCTCGACGATCAGCTCGATGTTGTGCGGGTTGCGGATGCCGAGCCCGGAGCCGATGGGCGCGCCGAGCGGCATGACGGCCGCGCAGCCCGCCTGCTCCAGCCGCCTGGCCAGCGCGGGATCGTCGCCGATGTAGGGGAGCACCACGAACCCGTCGGCCACCAGCCGCTCGGCGGCGTCGAAGGTCTCGATCGGGTCGGGCAGCAGTGTCCGCTCGTCGCTGATCACCTCGAGCTTCACCCACGGCGTGCCGAGCGCCTCGCGGGCCAGGCGCGCGGTCAGCACCGCCTCCCCGGCGGTGTAGCAGCCGGCCGTGTTGGGCAGCACCTTGACGCCCCGCCGGCGCAGCACGTCGAGCACCGACCCCTTCGCGGCCGGGTCCAGCCGCCGCATCGCCACGGTGGTGATCTCCGTGCCGGACGCCTCCAGCGCCTCGTCGAGCACCTCCAGCGACGGGGCGCCTCCGGTGCCCATGATCAGGCGAGAGGAGAACTTCTCCCCGCCGATGACCAGGACGTCGTCGCCGTACGGCGTCTCCGTGTCGTGCGCGTCATCCGCGTAGGTCTCAGCCACCCTGCACCGCCGTCAGCACCTCGATGCGGTCGTTCTCGCCGAGCGTGGTGGACCCCCACAGGCCCCGCCGCACGACCTCGTCGTTCAGGGCGACCGCGACCCCGGCGGCGGCCGGGGTCAGCGTCTCGACGGCCTGCGCGACCGTCGCCCCGGCGGGCAGGTCGCGGGGGGAACCATTGATGATCACTATCATCGCGTCTCCGGGGCGGCCGCCTGCCGGGCGGGACGCCCCGCACCTCCTTCGTCCATGTGTGCGCCGGCCTGCCGGCCGTGGCGGAACCGCAGCGGCGAGCAGATCTCGCCGACGGGGGGATCGCCGGGCAGGCCCGGCGAATGATCGGGGACCGGGTCCGCGGGGGAGCGGTCGAGCTCGGCGGCGACGAAGTCGGCCGTCAGCGGGGACAGCAGGACGCCGCCGCGATGGTGCCCGGTGGCCAGCAGCAGGCCCTCCATGGCGGACCGCCCGATGACGGGAAGGTTGTCGGGGGTGCCCGGGCGCAGCCCGGCCCGGACGTCGGCCACCTCGAGCTCGGTGATCCCGGGCACGAGCTCCCGCGCGTCGCGCAGCAGCTCCCACAGCCCTCCGGCGGTGACCCGGGTGTCGAACCCCATCTCCTCCTGGGTGGCGCCCAGCACGATCTCGCCGTCGCCGCGCGGCACGAGGTAGGCGCTGGACCCGTGGACGACACCGCGCACGCAGCGCCCGAGGAACCCCGGGGCGCCGCGCAGCCGCATGATCTGGCCCTTGACCGGCCGCACCGGCGGAAGCACCTCCGGGGGCACGCCTTCCAGCGAGCCGGACCAGGCTCCGGCGGCCAGCACCACCCGGTCCGCCCCGATCGTCCCGCCCCGCGCCGGTCGCACTCCCCGCACCGCCCCGCCCTCGACGGCCAGCCCGGTGACGCGGTCGGCCACCACGGTCACGCCGCGGGCCTCCAGCGCGGCGAGCAGGGCCGCCGAGACGCGCCGGGGGTCCACCCAGGCGTCGCCCGCCGCGAGGACGCCGCCGCGGACCGAGGGCGCCAGCATGGGCTCGGCACGGCGGCACTCGCGGCCGGTCAGCCGTTCGACGGGGAGCGCGAGCTTCTCCATGAAGTCGGCCATCTCGCCGAGCGCCGCCAGGTCGTCGGCGCCGAACGCCACGTCCAGCGTGCCGTGGGCGCGGTAGTCGACGTCCTGCCCGGCCTCCCGGGACAGTTCGGCGGCGAAGGCGGGCCAGCGGGCCAGCGAGGCGAGGCCGAGGCGCAGCAGGGGCTCCTCGGTGTAGGTGACCTCGCTGACCGGGGCGAGCATGCCCGCCGCCGCGTGCGAGGCGCCCGAACCGGGGGCCGGGTCGACGACGGTGACGGTGTGTCCCCGCCGGGCCGCCCGCCACGCCACCGACAGCCCGACGACGCCACCGCCCACCACGACCACGTTCACGACAGGTCCCGCTCCCTTCGCCGGCATGATCCGGATCAGGTCTCTGGCGGTCGAGGGCCGTTAGCCCTCCTCTCAGCCCGGTCTCGCCGGACTCCCGCGCGCTGACGCAACAAGCCTATTCCTGCCCTCGTACGTGTTGCGCACCCCCTTGAGTGCTTTCATCACTGCGCGTATGGGGAAGTGAGCCAATTTGTTACCCAATCGCCGTTGGCGAGTTACCGGGCGCGGCGCTTAGGGTCAGGTTGTGAATCATGTCGTGGTGGTGGGAGCCGGCCTCGCCGGCGTGCGGAGTGTCGAGGCGCTGCGAGCGCGCGGCTATCGAGGGCACATCACGCTGATCGGCGATGAGGGCCATCGCCCCTACGATCGTCCGCCGCTGTCCAAGGCCGTCCTGCTGGGCGACCTCGACTCGACGATCGTCGACTCCGACCTCGGCGCGCTCGAGGTCGACCTGCGCACCAGCGTCTCGGCCAAGGGCCTGCGCGAGGGCGTCCTTTCGACCACCGAGGGCGAGGTGGAGTACGACGGCCTGGTCATCGCCACCGGAGCCTCGCCCATCAGGCTGCGGGGCGAGGGCGAGCAGCACGTCCTGCGCACCATCGACGACGCGTTGACCCTGCGCTCCCTGCTCGTCCCCAAGGCCCGCGTCGTGATCGTCGGGGCCGGCTGGATCGGCGCCGAGGTCGCCACGGCCGCCCGTCGCGCGGGATGCGACGTCACCGTCGTCGAGGCCGCCTCCGCGCCGCTCGCCGCCGCGATCGGCCCCGAGGTGGGCGGGCACACCGTCCCCTGGTACGCCGAGGCGGGCATCGACCTGCGGCTCGGCACCATGGTCGGCTCGGTCGACCCGGGCGGGCTGACGATGATGGACGGCTCCTGGCTGCCCGCCGACGTGGTGGTGACGGGCATCGGCGTGCGCCCCGCCGTCGGATGGCTCGCCGGCTCCGGGATCGAGCTCGACAACGGCGTCGTGGTCGACGAGCACCTGCGGACGTCCATGGACCGCGTGGTCGCGGTGGGCGACTGCGCCAACTGGTGGTCGCCCCGCTTCGGCCGGCGCATGCGGGTCGAACACTGGGACACCGCGCTCAACGCCCCCGAGACCGCGGTGGCCACCCTTCTCGGGGAGACGGCCGTGTACGATCCTGTTCCCTACTTCTGGTCGGAGCAGTTCGGCCACATGCTGCAGTACGCCGGGCATCACGAGGGGGCCAGGCGCGTGCCGCGCGGCGACCCTGCCACCGACCCCAAGTGGGCCGTCTGCTGGGTCACCGACGACGACCGGCTGGCGGCGATCTTCACGGTCGACCGCCCCCGTGACCTGGTCCAGGGCCGTCGTATCGTCCAGGGCGGGCAAAGGCTCGACGTGGATCGCGTCAGCGACCCCTCGATACCCTTGCGCGACTGCTTGTGACCCCCTCTGGGGTGTTTGAGAAGAGGTACGACGTGGTAGTTGTGGTTCCGTGACGCTTTCTGTTGCACAGATCGACCGGGAAACCGACCAGTTGGTGGGGGAATGGCTCCCCCTCTCCGAAGTGGGCAGGCGGTTCGGGCTCAGCACCGGGCGCGCCAAGCAGCTCCTCAAGGACAAGAAGCTCATCGGCGTCCGCAGGGGAGGCCCCGAGCCGGAGGTCCCCGCGGCGTTCGTCGCCGGAGACGACGTGGTGAAGGGACTTCCCGGCACTTTGACCGTACTGTCGGACGCGGGCTACGACGACGTCGAGGCCCTGCGGTGGCTCTTCACCGCCGACGACTCCCTGCCGGGGGCGCCGATCGACGCGATCGTCGCGGGCCGGCACACCGAGGTGAAGAGGCGTGCCCAGGCGCTCGCTTTCTGACACCAGGCTCTATCTCTGCACCGACGGGCGTCGCCGTCAGGGCGACCTCGAACAGTTCCTCGACGCCGTCCTCGCGGGTGGCGTGGACATCGTCCAGTTGCGCGAGAAGGGCCTGGAGGCCCGTGAGGAGCTCGCCCTGCTGGAGGTGTTCCGCGCCGCCTGCGACAGGCACGGAGCCCTGCTCGCGGTCAACGACAGGGCCGACGTCGCCTACGCCGCGCGCCCCGACATCCTCCACCTCGGGCAGGACGACCTGCCCGTGGCCGTCGCCCGGGAGATCCTCGGGCCGGAGATCCTGATCGGGCGGTCCACCCACAGCGACGCCGAGGCGTCGTCGGCGGCGGTGGAGCCGGGCGTCGACTACTTCTGCTGCGGGCCCGTCTGGCCGACGCCCACCAAGCCGGGGCGGTACGCGCCGGGGCCGGGCCTGCTGAAGCACGCGGCCTCGCTGGCCGCCGACCGGCCGTGGTTCGGCATCGGCGGCATCGACCTGGGCAACCTCGAGGAGGTCATGTCGTACGGCGTGACGCGGGTCGTGGTCGTCCGGGCGATCACCGAGGCCGAGGACCCGGGCGCGGCGGCCGCCGAGTTCGCGCGTCGCCTGGCCGTCCGGTCCTGACCCCGGGCGGCCCGGCCGTCAGCTGCGGCGTGAGGTGGCGGCCACCGCGAGCTCCACGAGGGCGTCGCGGGCCTCGGCCGTGATCGGCGCGCGCTCCAGGGAGTTCAGCGCGTCGTCGAGATAGCGCTTGATCATTTCCTCGCTCGCCGCCAGCGCGCCGGTCTCCTCGATGATCTCGCGGAGCCGCTTCACGCCGTCCGCGTCCAGCTCGGGATCCCCGAGCAGCCGGCGCACGTCGGCGGCCTGGCTCTCGGACGCGGCGGCGAGCGTGCGCGCGACCAGCATCGTGCGCTTGCCCTCGCGCAGGTCGTCGCCGGCGGGCTTGCCCGTCTCGGCCGGGTCGCCGAAGACGCCGAGCACGTCGTCGCGCAGCTGGAAGGCGATGCCGACCTTCTGCCCGTACTCCACGCACAACCGGTCGATCCACGGCTGCGGGCGGCGCGTCGCCAGCAGCAGGCCGAGACGGAGCGGCTGCTCGACGGAGTACTTGCCGCTCTTGTGCAGGGCCACCCGCAGCGCGCTGTCGAAGGTGCTCTCCCCGTGCGCCTGCTCCAGCAGATCAAGATACTGACCACACATCAGCTCGGTCCGCATGAGGTCGTGAACATGTTCGGCCGCGGCCAGGGCGTCCGCGGGCAGGCCGCTGGTGCGCCACATCTCGCCCGACCACACCAGCAGGAGGCTGCCCAGCAGGACCGCCGCCCCCTCGCCGAACTGCGCCGCCGAGCCCTGCCACCCCGACTCCTCGTGCAGCGCCTGGAAGCGCCGGTGCACCGAGGGCCGGCCGCGCCGCAGATCGCTGGCGTCCATCACGTCGTCGTGGATCAATGCGCTGGCCTGCAGCAACTCCAGCGACGCCGCCGCGTTGAAGATCGCCGGCTCCTCACCTCCGCCGCCCGCGCGCCAGCCCCAGTAGCAGAACGCCGGACGCAGCCGCTTGCCGCCCGCCAGGAACTCCGCGACCGCGTCGAGCAGGGGGGCGAGCTCGGGCCCGCTGACCAGTGGACGCTGCCGGTCGAGGAACACCCGCAGGCTGCGGTCCACCTCGGACCGGATGGCTGCCGACTGCGCGAAGGATGTGGTCATGCTTTGAGATTAACGGCCCCCTGCTGAAGTTCTGATTCCCTCCCCTGCACCTCGGGGGCGCTCGGCGTGGGACGGCCGTACGGGCGGCGGCGGGGGACGGGCGGCGCCGGCGCGGGCTGGGGAACCGCTGGAGCGGCGCTCGAGCCGGCCGGGTTCAGCACTTTGATCACGGGTGGACCGGCGATCGGCCCTGTAGCCTTGTGCCATGGCTCTGGGTCGACCTTCAATCCTGCCCGACCGCGTCCCCACGGTGCGAGAGCTCCTCGCCTCCGGGGGCCGGTCGTTCTCTTTCGAGTTCTTCCCCCCGAAGACCGATGCCGGGGAGCGGCAGTTGTGGCGCGCGATCCGCGAGCTGGAGGCGCTGCGTCCCACGTTCGTCTCGGTCACCTACGGCGCCGGCGGCTCCACGCGCGACCGCACCGTCGAGATCGTCGAGCGGCTCGCCCACGAGACCACGCTCACGCCGGTGGCGCACTTCACGGCCGTCGACCACTCGGTGCGCGAGCTGCGTCACCTGATCGGCCGGTTCGCGGGCGCGGGCGTGCGCAACATCCTCGCCGTGCGCGGTGACCCGCCGGGCGGCGATCCGCTGGCCGAGTGGGTGCAGCACCCCGAGGGCGTGCTCTACGCCGAGGACCTCGTGCGCCTGATCCGCCAGGCCGGCGACTTCTGCGTCGGCGTGGCCGCCTTCCCCTACCGGCATCCGCGGTCGCAGTCAGTGGAGTCCGATACCGATTACTTCGTGCAGAAGTGCCGGGCCGGGGCCGACTACGCCATCACGCAGATGTTCTTCCGCGCGGAGGACTACCTCCGGCTGCGCGACCGGGTGGCGGCCAAGGGCTGTGACACGCCGATCATCCCGGGCATCATGCCCGTGACCCAGATGAGCACGATGGCGCGGTCGGAGCAGCTCTCGGGTGCGCCGTTCCCGCCGGAGGTGGCCGCGCGCTTCGAGGCCGTGGCCGACGACCCCGCGGCGGTGCGGCGCCTCGGCATCGAGCACGCCGCCGAGCTGTGCCAGACGCTGCTCGACGAGGGCGCGCCCGGCATCCACTTCATCACCTTCAACAACTCCAGCGCGACCCGCGAGGTCTTCCAGGCCCTCACTCCCGAGCCGGTGGCCGCCACCGCCCGCTGAGCCGTACCACAGGCGCCCGCCGGCCACGGTGCCCGGCGGGCGCCCGCGTCCGCGCCGTGACGCCGCGCCGAACACCGGTGACAGCGGCGGCCGTACGAGAAGTGGTCAGCCCTGTTGCTGGGGCGGCTGCTGCTGCCAGCCCGGAGCCGGAGGCTGGGGCGGTTGCTGCTGCCAGCCGGAGCCGGGAGGCTGCTGCTGCCAGCCGGGCGCGGGCTGCTGCCAGCCCTGGCCCTGGGGCGGCTGCCAGCCGGGTGCCGCCGACTGCGTCTGGATCCGCTTGGCGACGACGCCCCAGATCAGCAGGCCGATGCCGATGGTGTTGAAGATCGCGAACAGCAGGCCCGACAGCGTGATCAGCGGTCCCCGGGCGCTGTAGCCGCCGGATGTGAGCAGGTACGGGAGCGCGAGGGCGCGCACAGCCTCCAGCAGGGCCGTGAGCAGGAGCACGATGCAGCCGATCATGCCGAGCGTGGCACCGGAGCCGTGCTCGCGTTTGGCTCTCGCGGTGAGCACGATTCCGACGATCAGCACAATGAGCGTCGGGAGGTAATAGAGAATGTTCAAGATCATCGACATCACCATGAGACCCCCATATCCCCTGCCATCGGGAGCGATCGGTTCCGGCCTTCCCCGTGGATCATCGCGACCGACCGTACTGCATCGGCGGCGACTGGTGTAGAACGCGGGAGATTTCGGGGGCCGGTCGCGGACGTCCGGTACGTGGGTGACCGTTGTCGCTCAGCCGGGTTCGTCCCTACGGCAGCGGGCGGAGGGGGAGGGGGGCGCCGACGATGGCGTAGTGCTCGTATCCCCCGGGGAACACGTACATGCTCATCAGGTCGACGAAACCGAGGCGGCGGTACAGGTGACGGGCGGCCGTCGGCCGGTCGTGGGTGGACAGCACGGCGGTACGCTCCGGCCTGCCCTCACACAGGCCCTGGACGAGGCGGCGCCCGATGCCCCTGCCCTGGTGACTCGGCGCCACGTGGATCTCGGCGATCTCCAGGGTGTTCGAGAACCAGTCGTCGGCCGCCGCCGGGCCGGATCGTTCCGCGAGGGCCCGGCGCACGACGTCGTGCCACCACTGGCCCGGGGCGCCGTGGAAGGCGTACCCGAAGCCGGCCGGCTCGCCCGCCGGCGTCTCGGCGAGCAGGCAGGCGAAGTCCGGAAATGTCGCGTGATTGCGCATGATGCTCTGCCGTCCGGCGATCTGGTCGGACGGAGGGTGCATCGCCGCCGTGTAGACGTCCATCACGGTGCCGAGCGACTCCACGAACTCCTCGGGACTGACACGCCGCAGTTCGATCACTTCTCGCAGACTAGTGCCACTTCAGTAATCTTTTGCCCTGTTTGCGCCGTGATGATGGCTGATCCTCGCCGTCGGCGAGAGATGTCCAGATCCTGCCCGCCGGGACGGGTTACTCGACCTCGACCGGAGTGCCGCCGGTGATGCGCACGAGCTCGTCGAACGTGGTGGGGAAGACCGTGTGGGCGTGGCCCGCGGCCGCCCAGACCACCTCGTGCTTGCCGAGCCAGGTGTCGACCAGCGTGCGGATCGGCGCGGGGTGGCCGATCGGCGCGACGCCGCCGATGGTCTGACCCGTCGCCGCCTTCACGAACTCGGGGGTGGCCCGCTTGACCTTGGAGACTCCCACCACCTCGGCGATCAGGCGGGTGTCCACCCGGTGGGCGCCGCTGGTCAGCACCAGCAACGGCTCGCCGTCGGCGTCGAAGATCAGGCTGTTGGCGATCGCGCCGACCTCGCAGCCGACCTGGGCGGCGGCGGTGACGGCGGTGGGGGCGGGGTCGGTCAGGACGACGACCTCGCCGGTCGCGCCGGCCTCGCGGAGGGCGTCGGTCACCTTGACCACGCTGGGATGCAACTTTTCTGCCACGCGGCCACTCTAAACAGATTGACCGACATCGGCGATCGATTACATCTGCGTGACCGAGCGGAGCCGGACGTGACCGGTGCGCTAGTGTCCGTCATTCAATCATGGTGCTCGCGAAGGAGAGTTTTGACATGGGGGTTGGAAGGCGGCTCGCCGCCGCGGCGGTCCTGACCGCCGGGGCCGTGCTCGTCTCTGGCGGTCTGGCGGCCGGGCAGGGCGGGTCCGCGGCCGGGACAGGCGCCGCCGCGGGTCGCGCGTACGCTCAGGCGGTCACGATCCACGCCACGCCGGTCAGCCGGGCCGTGGCACTGAAGAAGTTCGTCGCGCCGCACGGCACCCTCAAGCTGGGGGCCAAGGGCGTGGCGGTCAAGGACCTGCAGACGAGGCTGCAGGAGCTCGGGTACGTCCCGGGCAAGATCGACGCGAGGTACGGCGGGGCGACGCAGACCGCCGTCTGGGCGTTCCAGAAGGTCCAGGGCATCACGCCGTCGAGCACGCTCACCGCCCGCACCTGGCGGGCGCTGGAGAACCCCAAGGCGCCCACCGTGCTGGTGCCGAACGGCAAGCCCGACCGTGTCGAGGTCAACCTCACCAAGCAGATCGCCGTGCTCTACAGGGGCGGCGAGGTCAGGCTGATCACCCACATCTCCTCGGGCAGCGGCATCCCCTACTGCGAGACCGCCACCTGGCAGGGCAAGACGCAGAGGTTCTGCGGCTCGGCGCGGACGCCGACCGGCGACTACAAGACCACCTGGCGGCGGTCGGGCTGGCACACGTCCTACCTCGGCCGGCTGTACAACCCGATCTTCTTCAACGGCGGCATCGCGCTGCACGGCGCGCTCTCGGTGCCGCTGTACCCCGCCTCCCACGGGTGCGTGCGGCTGCCCATGCACGTCTCCCAGATCCTGCCGGGCCTGCTCGGCACGGGAGTCCCCGTCCACGTCAGGGGTGCCTTCCACCGCTGACCCCAGCACAGCCGATCGAAGGCCGCGGTCCCCGGGACCGCGGCCTTCGCCGTTCGAGCTGACAGTCATGATCGAACGAATGTTCGTGTCATCCTTGACAAGCAGAACGATCGAATTTATGTTCGACATGGTGAGGGTCAGGACTCGCGGCCTGCCCCTCACCACCCGGCTGGGGAGTGTCGTCGGCGGCGGCCTTCCCGCGCGGACCAACGGCCGGGCGGGGAGAGGGGAAGCTCCTCGTCCGGCCCCGAGCGAGCACCACACCGGCACGAGCGCGGCACAGACGCAAAGAGCACATCGAGACGGCGCGAGGACCGGGGCGAGCCACCGCGGAACGCGGAGCGGCGGGGCCCCGAGGCGCGGCGATGGCCCCGGGTAGCGCGGTCGGCGAGATGGGAGCGCCACCACCACATCCACCGAACACGGCTGGCCAAGGGGTCGGAGCACCCGCGGCACCACCAGCGGTGCCGGGGCGAGGAGCGAGGGAGCGCATCCGAGTGACCAAGACCAGCGGACCACCGGAATTGTCGGTGGCGTCTGCGACTGTGTTATCACCGGCGGTCACCGCCGGAGCCATGACCCCAAGGAGGGTGGCATGACTCGAGAGTCCGGAGAAGGTCCCCGGGTTTCACAGACCGTGCGCGCGCACCTGACCGACGCGCACTCCTTCCTGGCGGACGCCGCAGCGGCCCGCACCCCTGCGGAGCGTTACGTCTCGGCGCATCTGGCGGCCCTGCGCGCGGCCGCCGCGATCCTCGCGGCCCTGCCCCGCCCGATGGACGGCCGCAGGCGGCGGCTGCGCAGCGCATGGGAGCTCCTGCCCGAGGCGGAGCCGAGGCTCGCCCAGTGGGCGGTCTACTTCGCCGAGAGCGCCCGCAAGCGGGCGGCGGCCGAGGCCGGCATGGTCCGCGTGGTCTCCGCGCGGGACGCCGAAGAGCTCATCGCCGAGGCCGACACCTTCGTCGGCGTCGTGGAGGACATCCTCGGTGTCCCCGGCCAGTCCGCCCTGCCGGTGAAGGCCCCTCTGGCCGGATGAGCCCGCTCAGTCCTGCGCCAGCCACAGGTCGGGGCCGAACACCTCGTAGTGGATGTCGGAGGACGGCACGCCGCGCCCGGCCAGCTGCGACCGCACGGCGCGCATGAAGGGCAGCGGCCCGCAAAGGTAGACCTGCACGCCGTCCGGCAGGTCGAGGCCGGTCAGGTCCGCCTGGCCGCTGTTCGCGGGCGCGCCGGCGCCGTCGCACCCCTCCTCGTACCACCGGTGCAGACCGGCACCGGGCAGGGCGGCCACCAGCCGTTCCAGCTCCTCGCGGTGGGCGTGGCAGGCGGGGGAGCGGTCGGCGTGGACCACGGTGACCCGCCGGGTGGAGCCGGTCGCCGCGAGGTGGTCGACCATCGACAGCATGGGCGTGACGCCGATTCCCGCCGAGACCAGGAGCAACGGGGTGTCGCCGGGGCGCAGGACGAGGTCGCCGAACGGCGCCGAAACCGTCAGCACGTCGCCCGGCACGACGTCCTCGTACAGCCGGTTGGAGACCTCGCCGTCCGGGGTGTCGCCGCCGCGCACCCGCTTGACGGTGATCCGCCAGTCGCCCCGCTCCGGAGCGCACGACAGGCTGTACTGCCGGATCTGCCGCGCCCCGTCGGGCAACGGGACCACCACGCTGACGTACTGGCCCGGCAGGAACGACGCCGGAACGGAAGGACGCAGGACGAGCGAGACCACGTCCGGGGTCTCGGCCCGCCGCTCGATCACCGTCGCCGTGATCCAGTCCGTCTTCGCGTCGCGGCGGAGCACCGCCTCACGGCCGATGAGCTCGCCGGCCATCAGCCAGTACACCTCGTCCCAGGCCTGCGCCACGTCGGGGGTGACGGCGTCGCCGAGCACGTCGGCGATGGCGGCGAAGAGGTACTTGTGCACGATCACGTACTGATCGCTGGTCACGTTCAGCGAGGCGTGCTTGTGCGCGATCCGGTCCAGCATCGTGGCGGGCCGGGCCTGCGGGGTCTGGACGAGCGTGGCGGCGAAGGCGGCGATCGAGCCGGCCAGGGCCCTGCGCTGCTCGCCGTTGGCCTGGTTGCCGCGGTTGAACAGGTCGCGCAGCAGCTCAGGGTTGTCGGTGAACATCATCGAGTAGAAGCGGGCGGTGATGTCGTCGATGTTGGCGCCGATCACGGCCAGTGTGGCGCGGACGGTCGCGGCCGACTCGGGGGAGAGCACGTGAGAAGCCTCCTTTAATCAGTAAGTGATCTTCATATTTAACGGGTCGTTGAAACGGTTCCGTCGGTGCCCGTGGTCAGCCGCGGACGGGTGCGGTGAGGCCGAGGAGGACGGGCCCGGCCGGAGAGGCGACCAGGTCGTCGACGGTGACGCGGTCCAGTGCGGCGTAGAACGCCTGCTGCGCTCCTCGCAGCGCGCCGCGCAGCCGGCAGGCGGCCCGCAGGGGGCAGGGGGCCTCACCTTCGCAGGTGACGACCTCCTCCTCGCCCTCCAGTTCGCGGACCAGCCAACCCAGCGACGCCGTGCGGCCGAACGAAGTGACTTCCAGGCCTCCGCCCCGCCCCCGGCGCGCGTCCACCACCCCGAGGTGCTGGAGTCGCGCGATGGCCTTGGCGGTGTGGGTGTAGGGGATGTTCATGGCCTCGGCCACCTGCTTGGTGGTGAGGCTCGCCCCCGGCTCGGCGACCGCCAGTCGCATGGTCACCCGCAGGGCCAGGTCGGTGAACTTCGTCAGTCGCACGCCTCGACGGTACCAAAACTGGAATGTTGGATGCACATTATGTGAGCAAGATAACCCCGCGTCCACCTCGGAAGACGTGGGCGGGAAAGCGAGTGCGGATGCCGGGCGATCGGGCGCCTGAGCGGCCTCCGAGGCGTCGCGGGGCGACCTGGGGACGGATCGGAACTCCCTGCATCCCGGCCGACGACCACCGACGTCGATCCGCGGGTACCCCTCCGGCCCGGAGCGGCCGTGCGTGGCCCTCTGGTCGGGAGCGGCGGTGCGTGGGTGGCTGTGTCGTCGGGATGGGCGGTGGGTGGGTGGCTGTGTCGTCGGGAGCGGCGGTGGGTGGGTGGCTCCCTGGTCGGGGGCGGCCGTGCGGTGTCCCCTCGGCACCACACGGCCGCCCGCGTCCCGGCGCGCGGGCGTCGGCCCACGCGGCGGGAGACTCCGGCGAGCGGTGCGAAAGCACCGAACCTCGCGAGGTGGTCAGGCCACGCGGCAGGAGACCGAAGGCCAGTTCCAGTTGCCGCCGTGCTGGATGGTGAAGCCGAAGGTGTTGCCACCGCCGTTGGGGCGTGCGGTCATGACGTTGCCGCTGCCGTCCCAGGTCGCGGTGGTGTTCCAGGTGGCGATGATCTTCTGTGGCGGTGTCACGGTGACGGTGACGACCCAGTCGCCGGTGCCGGAGACCGTGACCGACAGGTTGAAGCGGTCGCTCCACTGCTGACCCGGCGAGATCGTGGCCGTGCAGCCGCCGCCGGGCGGGGTGGTCGGGCCGCCTCCGTCGGGGGCCACCGCCCGGCCGGTGGCGGGGGAGATCATGCCGGCGCACACGTTGCGGCCGCGCAGGTTCGCGGCGATCCGCGGGATCGCGGCCACCGTGGTCGCGTACTGGTCGTGCATCAGGATGATCTGGCCGTTCTGCAGGCTGCTCGCCCGCTGCACGATCTGGTCGGTGCTCGCGCCGTTCCAGTCCTGGGAGTCGACGTCCCAGATGATCTCGGTCAGGCCCAGCTGCCGCTCCACCGATTTCAGGGTCGAGTCGGTCTCCCCGTACGGCGGCCGGAACAGCTTGGGCGCGGCACCGGTGGCCTGCTGGATGGCCTGCTGGGTCTGCTGCAGCTCGGAGAGCATCTGCGAACTGCTCATCTGCGGCAGGTGGGGGTGGGTGTAGCTGTGGTTGCCGACCCACATGCCGGCGTCGACCTGGGCCCTGACGAGCGCCTGGTTGTTGCGTGCGTTCTGCCCGATGTCGAACATGGTGGCGCGCAGGCCGTTGGATTTCAGGGTGTTGAGCAGGTTGGTGGTGTTGCTCGGGTTCGGGCCGTCGTCGTAGGTCAGGCCGACGTACCCGCCGCTGCAGTCGGCCGCCGCGCGTGCCGTACCGGCCGAGGCCTGTGTCGTCAGGAGGATGCCGGCCGCCAGCAGGGTCACGACCCCGGCCACCGCTCTGAGCGCTGTGGACATACCTCTCCTCTCCTGCCGCCAGCCGTACGCGAGGACGACTGAAATCTTTCACAGATTCCATGGAAAGCTTTCAGCGCACAAGGGCCCGCTGGGAGTTTCCGGCGCGGATGAATGTTCTGCTCCTGTCGGCAGAGCGGCTACGTGGGAGAACGTCAGCGGCCGGACGACCGTCCGCGACAGGAGGTTTGAAACTTTCTTTTCAGACCCGATCATTTCGGCTGCCTGGCTGCATGCGCATGCTGGCCGCAACGCCACCGGCTTGCTCGCCGGGTTCGCCGCCGTAGAAGCGCGCCGAAGCCGCCACACCACCCCCGCCGCCGCGGCGCCCAACGAAACCGCGCCGATGGCCGGGCGAGCCGCGTCGGGGCGGTGAGGAAGTGGCCCTGAGCCACCCACTAAGGCCTCAGGACGCCCGAAGACGGCGTTGGAGAGGCGTTGGAGTCGCCCGGAACGGCCCTGGAAAGGGCTCGCGGGTCTGGGAATGGTCCTGGGACGGCGTGGGGGCCGCGACGGCGGCGCTGGGGCCGTGGTCGCGGCCCCCGTGGAGACCGCCGGCCGCGACCGGCCCGCTTCAGGGCCGGTCAGGCCGTCGGGCGGCTTCCGGAACCGTTTACAGTCAGCGCGTGGTCCGGAGCCGCCGGCAAGAAGATGATCTAGAAGGACTCGACGGCGCGGCGGGCCTCGGCGTCGAGGACGCCCCAGTTGATGAGCTCCTCGGTGAGCTCGGTCGGGGACTTGTCATAGATGACGGCGAGGGAGCGCAGGTCCTCCTGGCGGATGGACAGCACCTTGCCGTTGTAGTCGCCCCGCTGGCTCTGGATGGTGGCGGCGTACCGGGCGAGGGCGCCGGCCTTCTCCTTGGGCAACTGGGCGAGCCGCTCAAGGTCGATCACGAGCTTCGGCGTCGGGCCAAGGGGGCTCGGCGCGGAGCCGCCGGGGAGCAGTTCGGAGACCGGCACGCCATAGAAGTCGGCCAACTCGGCGAGCTTCTGCACGGTCACGGCGCGGTCGCCGCGCTCGTAGGAGCCGACCACGACGGCTTTCCATCGGCCTCGCGACTTCTCTTCGACCCCGTGCAGTGATAGTCCCTGCTGGGTGCGGATGGCGCGAAGTCTCGCGCCCAGCGACTTGGCGTAGTCAGACGGCATCGTTTGGCCCCCCGGCTTTCTATGAACGTTCTCACTTATTGTGCGCCTTGCGACGATTGCCACAGCGATCGGGTCAGGCGCCCGGGGCAGGCACCTTCGGTGACCAGAGCGTCTGGGTTTACCCGAGAACGTCGCGAGGTGTGGTTACGGACAGTGACGGTAAAGGTGTGGGCGTGATTGGTCAAGCTGATTGGAAAAAAGATGCCGAATCCTGTCCGGTCTCGCCTCGCTCCGAACGCCCTTGAACGCACCCCCTGATCCCTCCCGCACCTGCGGGACTCCCGCCGGTTCCTCCGGCCGCGCCCGCACCGACCCCGGCGGCACGGAAGGCCCCCGGACGAGCGCCCGCCGTCCGCCCCATCCGTCCCTACCGCACGACAGTCCCGGCCTTCCCGCGGTCTCCGGGCGGGGCGGTGGGGTGGTACGCGTCCATAGGGTGGCTATCTGTGCAGGTTGGGATGGCCGGGCCGGTTCCGGGCATTTCCGGCGGGGCTGCTAACGTGGTTCAGCCAGTTCCTTTAAGACCCGTCCCGTGAGGCGGGAAAGGTGGTGACCTTCATGAACGCCGCCCGAAACCAGGCGAGCGAGGAGGGCGGGCCGCGCGAGCGCGGTCTCGTCCAGGCGGGTGACCCGCCCCGCACGGCCGATCCGGCCGACCGGACCCGTACGACCGGCCGTCCCCACAGCGGCGACGGGGATCAGGGGCGCGACGACGAGCGCGCCGTGCTCGAGGCGCCCGACATCAACCGGGCTCTCACCCGCATCGCCCACGAGATCCTCGAACGCGCCAAGGGTCCCGAGAACCTCCTGCTGCTCGGCATCCCGACCAGGGGCACCTTCCTGGCGCGCAGGCTCGCCGACCGCATCGAGCAGGTCGAGGGCCGCCCGGTGGCCTTCGGCTCCCTCGACGTCACGATGTACCGCGACGACCTCAGGCTGCGCCCGGCGCGTGCCCTCGGCCGCACCGAGCTGCCCAAGGAGGGTGTCGACGGCCGCATCGTCGTGCTGGTCGACGACGTCCTGTTCTCCGGCCGCACGGTGCGCGCGGCGCTCGACGCGCTGAACGACCTCGGCCGCCCCACGGCCGTACGCCTGGCGGTCCTGGTCGACCGCGGCCACCGCGAGCTCCCGATCCGCGCCGACCACGTCGGCAAGAACCTCCCCACCTCCCGCGCCGAGACCGTGCGGGTGTGCCTGGCGGAGACCGACGAGCGGGACGCCGTCCTGCTGACGGGAGGCCAGCGATGAAGCGCCACCTGCTGTCCACCGCCGACCTGTCGCGCGACGACGCCCTGCTGATCCTCGACACCGCCGAGCAGCTGGCCCAGGTGTCCGACCGCTCGATCAAGAAGCTGCCCACCCTGCGCGGCCGTACGGTCGTCAACCTCTTCTTCGAGGACTCGACCCGCACCCGCATCTCCTTCGAGGCGGCGGCCAAGCGGCTGTCCGCCGACGTGATCAACTTCTCGGCCAAGGGGTCGAGCGTGTCCAAGGGCGAGAGCCTCAAGGACACCGCGCTCACCTTGCAGGCCATGGGCGCCGACGCCGTGGTCGTCCGCCACAGCGCCTCCGGCGCGCCCCACCGCCTGGCCAACTGGGTCGACGGCAGCGTGGTCAACGCCGGCGACGGCACCCACGAGCATCCCACCCAGGCCCTGCTCGACGCCTTCACCATGCGCCGCCGTCTCGGCGACCTCGACGGCCGCCGGGTGACGATCGTCGGCGACGTCCTGCACAGCCGGGTCGCGCGCTCCAACGTCCACCTGCTGCACACCCTCGGCGCGGAGGTCACGCTGGTGGCGCCGCCGACGCTGCTGCCGGTGGCGATGGGCGACTGGCCGTGCGAGATCTCCTACGACTTCGACGCCGTGCTGCCCAAGTCCGACGTCGTGATGATGCTGCGCGTGCAGCACGAGCGCATGAACGCCGCCTACTTCCCCTCGGCCCGCGAGTACAGCCGCCGCTACGGCCTCGACCCCGAGCGCCTCGGCCGCATGCCGGAGGGCGCGATCGTGATGCACCCGGGGCCGATGAACCGCGGCATGGAGATCGCCGCCGAGGTGGCCGACTGCGCCCGCTCGACGATCGTCGAGCAGGTCACCAACGGCGTGACCGTGCGCATGGCCGTGCTGTATCTGCTTCTGTCCGGCTCCGAGCCCGCGATCGGGGGAGACCAGTGACCTACCTTCTCAGGGGCGCCCGCGTCCTCGGCGGCGAGCCGCGTGACATCCTGCTCGCCGGCGGCCAGATCGCCGAGGTCGGCGTCCCGGGTGAGATCGACGGCGGCGAAGCGGCCGTGATCGACGCCGACGGGCTGATCGCCCTCCCGGGCCTGGTCGACCTGCACACCCACCTGCGCGAGCCGGGCCGCGAGGACGCCGAGACCGTCGAGTCCGGCACGGCCGCCGCCGCCCTCGGCGGGTTCACCGCGGTGCACGCCATGGCCAACACCTCGCCGGTCGCCGACACCGCCGGCGTGGTCGAGCAGGTCTGGCGGCTCGGCATGCAGGCCGGGCACTGCGACGTCCACCCGGTCGGCGCCGTCACCGCGGGCCTGGCGGGCAGGCAGCTCGCCGAGCTCGGCGCCATGGCCGACAGCGCCGCCCGCGTCCGGGTCTTCTCCGACGACGGCGTGTGCGTGTCCGACGCCGTGCTGATGCGCCGCGCCCTGGAGTACGTCAAGGCGTTCGACGGCGTGGTGGCCCAGCACGCCCAGGAGCCCCGGCTCACCGAGGGCGCGCAGATGAACGAGGGCGCCGTCTCCGGCCGCCTCGGCCTCACCGGCTGGCCCGCCGTCGCCGAGGAGGCGATCATCGCGCGCGACTGCCTGCTCGCCGCGCACGTCGGATCCCGGCTGCACGTCTGCCACGTCTCCACGGCCGGCTCGGTCGAGATCATCCGCTGGGCGAAGTCCAAGGGGTGGGACGTCACCGCCGAGGTCACCCCGCACCACCTGCTGCTCACCGACTCCTGCGCCGAGAGCTCGCCCGCGGGCGCCTACAACCCGATCTACAAGGTCAACCCGCCGCTGCGCACCGATGAGGACGTCCAGGCGCTGCGCGAGGCGCTCGCCGACGGCACCATCGACTGCGTCGCGACCGACCACGCGCCGCACCCGGTGGAGGACAAGGAGACCGAGTGGCAGGCGGCGGCCATGGGCATGATCGGGCTGGAGACCGCGCTGTCGGTCGTCCAGGAGGCCATGGTCGAGACCGGCCTGCTCGACTGGGCCGGCGTGGCCGACCGCATGTCCGCCCGTCCCGCCCGCATCGGACGCCTGTCCGGCCAGGGTTCGCCGATCCGTCCCGGTTCACCGGCGAACATCACGCTGGTCGACCCCTCCGTACGGTGGGCCGTCGACCCCGGCGGGTTCGCCTCCAAGAGCCGCAACACCCCCTACCTCGGCATGACGCTTCCGGGCCGGGTCGTCGCCACGTTCCTGCGCGGCCGTCCCACCGTCCTGGAAGGGAAGCTGACGTGAGGCGGTCAGGCATCCGTTCCACCACCCGTCGTCGAGAGGAAACCGGCGTGACGCGCGCCCCCATGCCCCGTCCCACCGTCGTCGAAGGGAGGCTCGCGTGACGCGCGCCACCACCGGCACGGCCGTCCTGGTGCTGGAGGACGGCCGGGCCTTCCACGGCGTCCCGTACGGCGCCGAGGGTGAGACGTTCGGCGAGATGGTCTTCGCCACCGGCATGACCGGCTACCAGGAGACCCTCACCGACCCCTCCTACCACCGCCAGATCGTGGCGATGACCGCCCCGCACATCGGCAACACCGGCGTCAACGACGAGGACCCCGAGTCCTCCCGCATCTGGGTGGCCGGGTACGTCGTGCGCGAGCCCGCGCGGGTGGCGTCCAGCTGGCGCTCCCGCCGCTCCCTCGACGAGGAGCTGCGCGCGCAGGGCGTGGTCGGCATCGCCATGCCCGGCACCCGTGCCCTCACCCGGCACCTGCGCGAGCGCGGCGCCATGCGCGCCGGCGTCTTCACCAACCCCACCGCCCCGGTGGAGGAGCTGGCCGAGCGGGTGCGGCGGAGCCCCGCGATGGTCGGCGCCGACCTCGCCAAGGAGGTCTCCACCGCCCGCCCCTACGTCGTGCCGGCGCGCGGTGAGAAGAGGTTCACCGTCGCGGCGGTCGACCTCGGCATCAAGGCGATGACGCCCTACCGCATGTCCGAGCGGGGCTGCGAGGTGCACGTCCTGCCGGCGAGCGCCACGGCGGCCGACATCCTCGCCCTCGACCCCGACGGCGTCTTCCTGTCCAACGGCCCCGGCGACCCCGCCACCGCCGACTACGCCGTCGAGGCGCTCACCGGCGTCATGGAGGCCGGCAAGCCGGTGTTCGGCATCTGCTTCGGCAACCAGATCCTCGGCCGCACCCTCGGCCTCGGCACCTACAAGCTGAGGTACGGCCACCGCGGCGTCAACCAGCCGGTGCAGGACCGCCGCACCGGCAAGGTCGACATCTCGGCGCACAACCACGGGTTCGCGGTCCGGGCGCCGCTCGACGGGCCGTTCGAGACGCCGTACGGCCGCGCCGAGGTCAGCCACGTCAACCTCAACGACGACTGCGTGGAAGGGCTGCGCCTGCTCGACTACCCGGCGTTCAGCGTGCAGTACCACCCCGAGGCGGCCGCCGGCCCGCACGACGCGGCGGGCCTGTTCGACGAGTTCTGCGCCCTGATGGCGCGCCCGGACACCACGAAGGGTGGCAAGAGTGTCTAAGCGCTCGGACATCAGGTCGATCATGGTCATCGGCTCCGGGCCGATCGTGATCGGGCAGGCCTGCGAGTTCGACTACTCCGGCACCCAGGCGTGCCGCGTGCTGCGGGCCGAGGGGTACCGCGTGATCCTCGTCAACAGCAACCCGGCGACGATCATGACGGACCCGGAGTTCGCCGACGCCACCTACGTCGAGCCGATCACCCCGGACATCGTCGAGAAGATCATCGCCAAGGAGCGGCCGGACGCCCTGCTGCCCACCCTCGGCGGCCAGACCGCCCTCAACACCGCGGTGGCGCTGCACGAGGCCGGGGTGCTCGAGAAGTACGGCGTCGAGCTGATCGGCGCCGACATCGACGCCATCCAGGCGGGCGAGAACCGCGAGCGGTTCAAGGAGATCGTCGCCAAGGTCGCCGACGAGCACGGCCTCAACGCCGAGTCGGCCCGGTCGGCGATCTGCCACACGATCGAGGAGTGCCTGGCGGCCGCGGCCGACCTCGGGTACCCCGTGGTCGTACGCCCGAGCTTCACCATGGGCGGCGCCGGCTCCGGCTTCGCCTACGACGAGGCCGACCTGCGCCGCATCGCCGGCGCCGGCCTCGACGCCTCGCCGACCACCGAGGTGCTCCTGGAGGAGTCGATCCTCGGCTGGAAGGAGTACGAGCTCGAGGTCATGCGCGACCGGGCCGACAACGTCGTGATCGTCTGCTCGATCGAGAACATCGACCCGATGGGCGTCCACACCGGCGACAGCGTCACCGTCGCCCCGGCCATGACCCTGACCGACCGCGAGTACCAGAACATGCGCGACGTCGCCATCGCGGTCATCCGCGAGGTCGGCGTCGACACCGGCGGCTGCAACATCCAGTTCGCCGTCGACCCGCGCACCGGGCGCATGATCGTCATCGAGATGAACCCCCGCGTGTCGCGAAGCTCCGCCCTGGCCTCCAAGGCCACCGGCTTCCCGATCGCGAAGATCGCCGCCAAGCTGGCCGTCGGCTACACCCTCGACGAGATCCCGAACGACATCACCCGGGAGACCCCCGCGTCGTTCGAGCCCTCGCTCGACTACGTCGTGGTGAAGGTCCCGCGCTTCGCCTTCGAGAAGTTCGCCGGGGCCGACCAGACCCTCACCACCCACATGAAGTCGGTGGGCGAGGCCATGGCGATCGGCAGGTCGTTCCCCGAGGCCCTCCAGAAGGCCCTCAGATCGCTGGAGAAGAAGGGTTCGTCGTTCAGCTGGGCCGGGGACCCGGGAGGCAAGCAGGAGCTCCTCCAGGCCTGCCGCACCCCCCACGACGGGCGGCTGCGCACGATGCAGCAGGCCATCAGGGCCGGGGCCACGCTCGAGGAGCTGTACGACGCCACCAGCGTCGACCCGTGGTTCCTCGACCAGCTCTTCCTGATCGACGAGGAGGCCCGGGATCTCGGCGAGGGCGAGCTGAGCGCCGCCCGGCTGGCCCGCGCCAAGAGGCACGGCTTCTCCGACGCCCAGATCGCCGAGATCCGCGGCGTCGCCGAGGCCGAGGTCAGGGCGCTGCGCCACGAGCTCGGGGTGCGGCCGGTGTACAACACCGTCGACACCTGCGCCGCCGAGTTCGCCGCCAAGACCCCCTACCTCTACTCGACCTACGACGAGGAGACCGAAGTCCCCCACGGCGACCGTCCCAAGGTCATCATCCTCGGCAGCGGGCCCAACCGCATCGGCCAGGGCATCGAGTTCGACTACGCCTGCGTGCACGCCTCGTTCGAGCTGGCCGCCGCCGGGTACGAGACCGTGATGGTCAACTGCAACCCCGAGACGGTCTCGACCGACTACGACACCTCCGACCGGCTCTACTTCGAGCCGCTCACCCTGGAGGACGTCCTGGAGGTCGTGCACGCCGAGCAGGAGACCGGGCCCGTCGTCGGGGTGATCGTGCAGCTGGGCGGTCAGACGCCGCTCGGCCTCGCCCAGGCGCTCAAGGACGCCGGCGTGCCGGTGGTGGGCACCAGCCCCGAGTCGATCCACCTCGCCGAGGAGCGGGGCGCCTTCGGCCGGGTGCTCGCCGAGGCGGGCCTGCCCGCCCCCAAGCACGGCACCGCGATGACCGTCGAGGAGGCGCGGGCCGTCGCCGAGGAGATCGGCTTCCCCGTGCTCGTGCGCCCGTCGTACGTCCTCGGCGGCGCCGGCATGGCGATCGTGTACGACGACGAGACGCTGACGACGTACATGGGCCGCGCGGCCGGCGACCACCCGGTGCTGGTCGACAAGTTCCTCGACGAGGCCATCGAGATCGACGTGGACGCGCTGTTCGACGGCGACGAGCTCTACCTCGGCGGCGTCATGGAGCACATCGAGGAGGCCGGCATCCACTCCGGCGACTCGGCGTGCGCGCTCCCGCCGATCACGCTGGGCGGCTTCGACATCAAGCGCATCCGCGCCGCCACCGAGGCCATCGCCCGCGGGGTGGGCGTGCGCGGGCTCCTGAACGTCCAGTACGCCATGTCGGCGGGCGTCCTGTACGTCCTGGAGGCCAACCCGCGCGCGAGCCGCACGGTGCCGTTCGTGTCCAAGGCGACGGCCGTGCCGCTCGCCAAGGCCGCGGCCCGGGTCATGATGGGCGCCACCATCGCCTCCCTCCGCGAGGAGGGCATGCTCCCCGCCGAGGGCGACGGCGGCACGCTGCCCCTGGACGCCCCGATCGCGGTCAAGGAGGCCGTGCTGCCGTTCAACCGGTTCCGGGGCGTCGACACCATCCTCGGGCCCGAGATGCGCTCCACCGGCGAGGTCATGGGCATCGACGAGGTGTTCGGCACCGCCTACGCCAAGTCGCAGTCCGCCTCCTACGGCTCGCTGCCCACCAAGGGCAGGGCGTTCGTCTCGGTGGCCAACCGCGACAAGCGGGCGATGATCTTCCCGGTGAAGGCCCTCGCCGACCTCGGCTTCGAGATCCTCGCCACAGAGGGCACCGCCGAGGTGCTGCGCCGCAACGGCGTCCATGCCAAGATCGTGCGCAAGCAGAGCGACGGCGTCGGCACGGACGGTGAGCCCACCATCGTGACCCGGATCCTGGAGGGCGAGGTGGACCTCATCGTGAACACCCCCTTCGGCAGTCCCGGCCAGTCGGGGCCGCGCCTGGACGGCTACGAGATCCGCACCGCGGCCGTCCTGCGGGGCATCCCGTGCGTCACCACCGTGCAGGGGCTCGCGGCGGCCGTTCAGGGCATCCAGGCGATCGCGGCGGGCTCGGTGGGCGTACGTTCGCTCCAGGAGCACGCCGAGCGGCTGAGAGGCTGACACATCGGGAGGTGAAGGAGACTGGCCGTAACTCCGGTCCAGGTGACGGGCACGGTGCTGACGACGCGCCGGGTCGACGCCTACCACGCCCTGACCGTGGTGGCGCCGGGCATCGCCGAGCGCTTCCGTCCCGGGCACTTCGTCTCCGTGGCCGTCGGCGGGCCGCACACCTCCATGCCGACGCGCCGGGCCTTCTCCGTCCACGACGTCAAACCCGACTACGGCGGCACGGTGGAGCTGGTCTTCGCCGTGCGCGGCCGGGGTACGGCCTGGCTGGCCGAGCGCAAGGCGAGGGACACCCTCGACCTGGTCGGCCCGCTCGGCCGCCCGTTCCCCGTGCCGCGCGACCCGGCGGTGTGCGTGCTGGTCGGCGGCGAGTACGGCTCGGCGTCGCTGTTCGCGCTGGCCGACACGCTTCAGCAGCGCGGCTGCCGGGTCGACTTCGTGCTCGGCGCCGCCTCCGCCGACCGGGTCTTCGGCCACCTGCGGGCCCGCCGCATGGGTGAGACGACGACGCTGACCACCGAGGACGGCTCGCTCGGCCTGCGCGGCAAGGTCACCGACGTGCTGCCGTCGGTGATCGCCGACGCGCGCGCCGACGTGGTGTACGCCTGCGGGCCGGTGCCGATGCTGCGCGGCGTGACCGCGGTCGCCGTGGAGTTCGACATCCCCGTGCAGGTGTCGGTGGAGGAGTCGATGGCGTGCGGGTACGGCGTCTGCATGGCGTGCGTGCTGCCCGTGATCGGCGACGACGGCGTCACCCGCATGGTGCGCTCGTGCGTGGAGGGGCCGGTCTTCCGCGGCGAGCGCGTGCGGTTCGAGGACATCGGGACGATCCCGTTCGACGCCCTGGGAGCCCCCGGGGGACGAGCCCAGGAGGGAGGTGCTCACGCCCGAAATGTCAGTTGACATGCGGACGTACCTTGCGCACGTCGAACTGGCCAACCCGATCACCACGGCCGCCGGGTGCGCCGTGAGTGGCGCCGAGCTCTCCCAGTTCTTCGACCTCGCCCGTCTCGGCGCGGTGGTCACCCGCTCGATCACCATGGCCCCCAGGGCCGGCAGGCCCACCCCCCGGATGGCCGAGACGCCCTCGGGCATGCTCAACGCCGTGGGGCTCCAGGGGCCCGGCATCGACGCGTTCCTGGAGGGCGAACTGCCCCGCCTCGTCGACCGGGGCGCGCGTGCCGTCGTCTCCGTCGCCGGGGGCAGCGTCGCCGAGTACACCGCCCTGGCGCGGCGCCTGGCCGACGTGCCCGGCCTGGCGGCCGTCGAGGTCAACCTCTCGTGCCCCAACGTCGAGGACCTCGGCCGCGTGTTCGCCCGCGACCCCGCCGCCTCCGCCGAGGTGATCGCCTCGGTGCGGGCCACGATGAGGTACGACGTGCCCGTCGTCGCCAAGCTCGCGCCCGACGTCGCCGACATCGTCGCCGTCGCCCGCGCCTGCGTCGACGGCGGCGCCGACGCCCTCGCCATGATCAACACTCCGCTCGGCATGAGCATCGACATCGACACCATGCGCCCCGCCCTCGCCGCCGGCACCGGCGGGCTGTCCGGACCGGCCATCCGGCCGCTCGCCGTACGGTGCCTGTGGCAGGTGCACGCCGCGCTGCCCGGCGTGCCCATCATCGGCATGGGCGGGGTGTTCACCGGCCGGGACGCCCTCGAACTGATCCTCGCGGGCGCCTGCGCCGTCGCGGTCGGCACCGCGTTGTTCCACGACCCCTACGCCTGCCTGCGGATCCTGCGGGAGCTCGAAGACCTGCTCAAGGAGCGCGGCTTCGAGCGCCTCGCCGACGCCGTCGGGCTGGCGCACAGGCCGCCCGGGGCAGGGCCCCGGCACCGAATCGACCTCGAGGAGAGCTCTCTGTGACGTCCGCACCCATCGCCGTCGCCCTGGACGCACCCGACCTGGAGACGGCGGCCCGCTGGGCTGCCCTGGTCACCCCGCACGTGAGCACCGTGAAGGTCGGTCTCGAACTCTACCTGCGTTACGGCCCCGATGTGATCGCTTCGGTGAGAGGCGCCAGCGGGGTGCAGATCTTCCTCGACCTGAAGCTCCACGACATCCCGAACACCGTGGCCGGCGCCGCCCGCGCGGTCGCCCGGCTCAAGCCCGCCATCCTGACCGTCCACGCGGCCGGAGGGCGCGCGATGATCCAGGCGGCCGTCGAGGCCGTACCGAACACCCGCATCGCCGCCGTGACGGCCCTGACGTCGCTCTCAGAGGCCGATCTGGAGCGAATCGGGGTCAGGGGACCCTCCGGCGACGCCGTGCGCCGTCTGGCCGTCGAGGCCGTCGGCGCGGGCGCCCAGGCCCTGGTCTGCTCGCCCCGCGAGGTCGCCGCGGTGCGGGCCGAGGTCGGGCCCGGCATCATGCTCATCACCCCAGGCGTTCGGCCCGCCGGTTCCGACACCCAGGACCAGGCAAGAGTAGCGACTCCCGAGCAGGCCATCGCCGACGGGGCCGATCTTCTCGTCATCGGCCGCCCGATCACCGGCTCCGCCGACCCCGGAGCGGCCGCCGCGGGCATCGCCGCGGCCATCCGCCGCGTCGCCGCCGGCTGAGCCGCCGGGCCGCCGTAGGGGGCCTCGACGGGGCCGCGCCCGGGCCGCGGCGGGCAGCTTCCCGTCGTTTCGCGCCCGTTCGGTGACTAGCCCGAGTGGGCCCCCCGCCGCCGGCGACGGCATAGCCCGAGAGGGGCCAGGACAGGCGTGTTTTGTCGACGCATTGCGATATCGCGAACACGAAGAGTAATGAAATGAATTTTGTGAGGGGAGAAACTGGGCTTGACGTTGCTTGAAGGCCCAAGACCAGCTAGTTTCCCCTCCCGTCCGAGTACATCGACAGAAATTCGAGGTGACCCGGCGTGGCTCTTCCTCCCCTGACCCCCGAGCAGCGCGCCGCAGCCCTGGAGAAGGCTGCCAAGGCCCGCAAGGAGCGTGCCGAGGTCAAGAACCGGCTGAAGCACGGCGCGGTTTCTCTGGCTGAGGTGCTGAAGGATGGTCAGACCGACGACGTCATCGGCAAGATGAAGGTGTCGGCACTTCTGGAGTCGCTCCCCGGCGTGGGCAAGGTCCGCGCAAAGCAGCTCATGGAGCGGCTCGGCATCGCCGAGTCCCGTCGCGTACGGGGCCTCGGTGCCAACCAGCGCGCCGCTCTGGAGCGCGAGTTCGGCGGATCCGAGAGCTGATCTCGGTTCGCCGATAGCAAGATCTACGGGGGGTGTGGTGTGACCGGTACGTCCTGGCCCGAAGAGGGCGGAGCTCATGAGGCTCCCGTTTTCGGGGGGTTCGGGACACGTGGCGGTGACCCCATGCCTCCTTCCGAGAGTCCGGAGGCGACCCCTGTCTCCTCCGGACCGACGGGAAACCGCCTTACGGTCCTGTCCGGGCCGTCGGGCGTGGGCAAGTCCACGGTCGTCGCCGAGCTTCGGCGGTCCCACCCCGAGGTGTGGCTGTCGGTCTCGGTGACCACCAGGACACCCCGTCCGGGCGAGACGCACGGAGTGGAGTACTTCTTCGTCTCCGATGCGGAATTCGACCGGATGGTGGCCGCCGGTGAGCTGCTCGAATGGGCGGAGTTCGCCGGAAACCGATACGGCACGCCCCGCGCGCCCGTCGAGCAGAAGCTCGCCGAGGGCACACCCACGCTCCTGGAGATCGACCTCCAGGGCGCGCGGCAGGTGCGCGAGACCATGCCCGCGGCTCTGCTCGTCTTCCTGGCCCCGCCGAGCTGGGAAGTGCTCGAGAGCCGCCTTCGCGGCAGAGGCACCGAGCCCGAGGACGTCATCGAGCGCAGGCTCGCCGCCGGCCGCGTCGAACTGGCGGCCGAGAAGGAGTTCGACCTCTCGCTCGTCAACACCTCCGTCGACGAGGTCTGCGGCAGGCTCATAGCCTTGATGAAGTGAAGAACGTCACCACGCGGGTCAGCCCTGCTGTCAGCGCTTGGTATCCTTCACAGGCCAAGACCCTAGATTCGACATTCGACTGAGAGGCAGACGACGTGGCAGGCACTGCCCCGGTTGCCGAAGGCATCACCAACCCGCCGATCGACCAGCTGCTCGAGGCCGTCGACAGCAAGTACAGCCTGGTCATCATGGGCGCGAAGCGGGCGCGCCAGATCAACGCCTACTACTCCCAGCTGGGCGAGGGTCTCCTGGAGTACGTCGGTCCCCTGGTGGAGACCCACGCGCAGGAGAAGCCCCTGTCCATCGCCCTCCGCGAGGTCTCCGAGGGCCTGCTCAGCTCCGAGCCCATCGAGGGCTGACGCGCGAGGGGCGCGGCGCTCGCCCGACGAGACGCGAGGGTGAGTGACGATCCCGAGCGACGAGGAGGGCCGGCGCCTCGACGAGCGCCCCTGGCCACCGAGCAGGGCGAGGCACGAAGAGCGCAGGAGTAGCGTCATGGGGAGCCAGGGCCGCGTGCGGCCGAGAGTCGTCCTCGGCGTCGGTGCCGGCATCGCCGCGTACAAGGCGTGTGAGCTGCTCCGGCTTTTCACCGAGTCCGGGCACGACGTCCGGGTCGTCCCGACCCGCGACGCCCTGCGTTTCGTGGGCGAGCCGACCTGGGCGGCCCTGTCGGGCAACCCCGTGACGAGCGAGGTCTGGGAGTCCGTCCACGAGGTGCCCCACGTCCGCATCGGGCAGGGCGCCGACCTCGTCGTGGTCGCGCCCGCGACCGCCGACATCCTCGCCAAGGCCGCCCACGGGCTCGCCGGCGACCTGCTCACCAACACTCTGCTGACCGCGCGCTGCCCCGTCGTCTTCGCCCCGGCGATGCACACCGAGATGTGGGAGCACCCCGCGACCCGCGCCAACGTCGCGACGCTGCGCGAGCGTGGCTCGGTGGTCGTCGACCCGGCCGTCGGGCGGCTGACCGGCGCCGACACCGGGCCCGGCCGCTTGCCCGACCCCAAGGAGATCTTCGAGGTCTGCCGGGGTGTGCTGTCGGGCCGCGGCCGCGACCTGGCGGGCCGCCGTGTGGTCGTCTCCGCCGGTGGCACCCGCGAGGCCATCGACCCCGTCCGGTTCATCGGCAACCGGTCCTCGGGGCTGCAGGGGTACGCCCTGGCCCGCACCGCCGTCGCGCGCGGGGCCGAGGTCACCCTGGTCTCGGCGAACGTCGCGCTGCCCGACCCCGCGGGGGCGCGGGTGGTGCGGGTGGAGTCGGCGCTCGACATGCGCTCGGCGGTTTTCGAGGCCGCCGAGTCGGCCGACGCCGTGGTCATGGCGGCGGCCGTCGCCGATTTCCGGCCCGTCGCGCGCAGCGACTCCAAGATCAAGAAGACGTCGGCGGGGCCCGAGCCGATCCACCTGACGACGAATCCGGACATCCTGGCCGAGCTGTGCGACCGGCGCAAAGAGGGCCGCAAGCCCGCCCCCGAGGTGATCGCCGGGTTCGCCGCCGAGACCGACGACGTCCTCGCCAACGGCCGTGCCAAGCTGGCCCGCAAGGGCTGCGACCTCCTGGTGGTCAATCAGGTGGGGGAGGGCCTGGCCTTCGGCACCCCCGACAACGCCGCGGTGATCCTCACCGCCGGCGGCGATCCCGTCGAGGTCCCCCGCGGCCCCAAGGAAGCCCTCGCCGACACCATCTGGGACCTGGTCGCCGCCCGCCTGAGCTGATGCGCCGACCTCCACGCCGGCCTGGTCCGACGCGGTGATCTCCGCGCCGGCCCGGGCCGATACGGTCGATCGCCGGCCCCTTCCGCCCGGTTCGCTGCTCGTCCGGTCGTGTCCCCGCCGGTGGGCCAAGTCATGGGCCGGAGGGTGAAAGTCCCGGCCAAGCGCCGTTACCCGGCGTCCCCGGCCGGGGATGTGCCCTACGTTCCTCACTCAGGGAGGCGTCATGGCGCGCGAGATGCCGTGAATGAAGGCGCGGGCCGCGCGACACGCCGTCCTGGCGGGGGATTCGCGGTGCCGGAACGCTTGATGGCGGCTGCCATCCGGCGGATACTCCGAAGAGGAAGCCGGACCGAGGGGACAGTCACATGCCGGTGACCGCCGCCATCAGAGGACGCTGCCGCGCCCTGCTGCCCGAGGGTGACGATATTCACTACGTCTTTCCCGTGGCCCTGGCCGGTTCCGGGGGCGCCACGAACTACATCGTCGTGGTGACCGAGCGATCCGTAACGCTGCTCTCGACCAAGGTCTTCAGCCGCTTCGAGCCCGCCTCGGTGTGGACGACGTACCCGCGACACACCAGGTTGGGGCCGGTGGAGCTGGCTGCCGGGCCCACGATCAGTTTGGGTGGTACGGTTTTCGAGGTCGACGGCGAATACGTCGCTGTGGTCGGGGCGGCGGACGCCGAGGCGTTCTCGCCGGGCGACCTGCCGCGGGATCCGCTCCCCGATCTCTAGTCGTCGGCCACGAACATCCGTCAAGTCGGTTGAGCGGCGGCGCTTCAGGTGGGGCTAGACTCGGCGGAGCGCTTCGGCCGTCTCACGCCCAAGCCACGACGTCAGCAGCCGCTGCATGAGGAGCCACTGAGTTGTCCCGCCGCCTGTTCACCTCCGAGTCGGTCACCGAGGGCCACCCGGACAAGATCGCCGACCAGATCAGCGACGCGATCCTCGACGCCATGCTCAAGGACGATGCCACCAGCCGCGTGGCCGTCGAGACGATGATCACTACCGGCCAGGTACACGTCGCCGGCGAGGTGACGACGGAGACCTACGTCGACATCCCGGGCGTCATCCGCGAGAAGATCCTCGAGATCGGTTACGACGCCTCCCACAAGGGCTTCGACGGCGCCTCCTGCGGCGTGTCGGTGTCCATCGGCGCGCAGTCGCCCGACATCGCCCAGGGCGTCGACGACGCCTACGAGCACCGCGAGGGCGAGGCCGGCGACGAGCTCGACCGTCAGGGCGCCGGCGACCAGGGCCTGATGTTCGGGTACGCATGCCGCGAGACCCCCGAGCTGATGCCGCTGCCGATCACGCTGGCCCACCGCATGGCCCGCCGCCTGTCCGAGGTGCGCAAGAACGGCACGGTTCCCTACCTCCGTCCCGACGGCAAGACCCAGGTCACCATCGAGTACGACGGCGACCGTCCGGTCCGCCTCGACACCGTGGTGGTCTCCACCCAGCACGCTCCCGAGATCGACCTCAAGGAGATGCTGGCCCCCGACATCAAGGAGCACGTCGTCGAGCCCGTGCTCGCCGGCCTCGACATCGAGACCGAGGGCTACCGGCTGCTGGTCAACCCGACCGGGCGGTTCGAGATCGGCGGCCCGATGGGCGACGCGGGCCTGACCGGCCGCAAGATCATCGTGGACACCTACGGCGGCATGGCCCGCCACGGCGGCGGCGCGTTCTCCGGCAAGGACCCCTCCAAGGTCGACCGGTCGGCGGCGTACGCCATGCGGTGGGTCGCCAAGAACGTCGTGGCCGCGGGGCTGGCCGACCGCGCCGAGGTGCAGGTGGCGTACGCCATCGGCAAGGCGCAGCCGGTGGGTGTGTTCGTGGAGACCTTCGGCACCGAGAAGGTCGAGGTGAGCCGGATCCAGGAGGCGATCCTGCAGGTGTTCGACCTGCGCCCGGCCGCGATCATCCGCGACCTCGACCTGCTGCGCCCGATCTACTCCCAGACCGCCGCCTACGGCCACTTCGGCCGCGAGGAGCCGAACTTCTCCTGGGAGCGCACCGACCGCGCCGAACAGCTCCGCCAGGCCGCCGGTCTCTGATCTCCGAGCGACGAGCGCGGCCCGTGTCCCACCACGGGTCGCGCTCTCGCCCGTCCCCGGCGTAGTGAGGCCGGGTGACGATCCGGCGTCGCGGCACGGGGTCGTGCCGCGACGCCGTACGCCGTCCCAGGTCGGCGTCCGTGCGTGCCGTGGTTCGATTCCGGGGTCGCCGGTGCCGTCTGGTAGGACCTAAGCGTGACCCACTCGACCCCTTCCGGCACCGCGTCGCGCCCCTTCCGCCAGGCCGCTCCGGCCGGCGAGGAGCACCCGGCGACGCCCCGTCCGGGGGGAGGACGGCCGGAGCCGGGCGGTGTGACCGGACGGAGCACGCACGTCGCCGGGGGCCTGCCCGCGCCCGTGCAGGGTGTGCTGGTGTCCGTGGACGCGCTCCCCGGGAACGGTAAGGGTGTGGCCACACCCGCGAAGGGCGCCGTGGTGCCGGCCGGGAGCCTGCCGGTGGCCCGCGTCCTCGTCGACAACCCGTTGCCTCACCTCGACCGGCCGTTCGACTACCTCGTTCCCGAGGCGATGGCCGCCGAGGCGGTGCCCGGCTGCCGGGTGAGGGTCCGCTTCGCGGGCAAGCTCGTCGACGGTGTCCTCCTCGAACGGGCCGAGGAGACCGAGCACGAAGGCAGGCTGGCGCCCCTCGAGCGGGTCGTCTCCGCCGAGCCCGTCCTGACACCTGAGGTCGCGGCCCTCTGCCGCGCCGTGGCCGACCGCTACGCCGGCACCATGTCGGACGTCCTCCGCCTCGCCGTACCCCCGCGACACGCCCGGGTGGAAGGGGAGCACCTCAAGGGTTCCGCTTCCCTCTCCGAGGACGAGGGCGTCCAGCCTGCGGTGGGCGGTGTCGCGGAGACGGCGGCCGCCGACGGGGCGGAGCCGGGGGCGGGGGCCGGGGTTGCCGGTGTCGCGGGGAGTTCGGGGGACGGGGCCGGCGCGGACGCCGGGCCGGCTTCCAGGGGGATCTGGGACGAATACCCGACGGGGCCGTCGTTCCTGACCGCACTCGCCGAGGGGCGTGCTCCGCGCGCCGTATGGACCGTTCTCCCCGGCGCCCACGCCGGTGGAGGTGCCGGCGTGGGCGGCCGGGGGCGTCGTGGGGCGGGGGTCGATGGCGCGAGAGGAGACCGGGGCGCGGCCTTCGAGGGCGACGGGGGTCCCGGGTGGGCTGAAGGGATCGCCGTGGCCGTGCGGGCCGCCCTGGCCGGCGGGCGCGGAGCGGTGGTCGTGGTGCCCGACGGCAAGGACGTCGCCCTGCTCGACGCCGCGTCGCACCGGATCCTGGGGGAGGGACGCCACGTCGCCCTCACCGCGGACCTCGGCCCGGCCGAGCGGTACCGCAGGTGGTTGCGGGTGCTGCGGGGGCAGGTGCGGGTAGTGATCGGCACGCGGGCGGCGGCGTTCGCCCCGGTGCGCGACCTCGGGCTCGTGGTGATCTGGGACGACGGCGACGACCTGCACGCCGAGCGGCTGGCGCCGTACCCGCACGCGCGGGAGGTCCTCGGCCTGCGCGCTCAGCAGACCGGCGCGGCGATGCTGATCGCGGGTTACGGCCGCACGGCCGAGGCGACCCGGCTGGTGGCGACCGGGTGGGCGAGGGCGATCGTGGCGCCCAGGGAGGTCCTGCGGAGGTACGTGCCGCGTGTCCGGCCGGCGGGCGACGACGCCGACCTGGCCAGGGACGAGGCGGCGCGGGCGGCCCGGCTGCCCAGCGTGGCCTGGGCGGCGCTGAAGCACGGCCTCGCCAGTGGGCCCGTCCTCGTCCAGGTGCCCCGTCGTGGCTACCTGCCCGCGCTCGCCTGCCAGACATGCCGCGCCCCGGCCCGTTGCGTCCAGTCCCCACCCGGCGCCCCGGACCCCGGCTCCCTCGAACACCCCCTCTCCTCGCACGGCGATCCGCGGAGGACCGCCCGGTCGGCGGGGTACGGCGATCACCTGGGGCACGGTGTCCCCGAGTACGGCGACTCGCGGGGGGCCGGCCGGTACGAGGGGTACGGCGATCAGCCGGGTACCGGGGGGAGACCCGGAGGCTTTCAGGCCGCGGCTCCAGTGGGCGGCGAGGGATACCTCGCCGTGTCCGGGCGGCCGGCCGGGCACGCGGAGGGCGGCCCGGTGGCCGGGGGGCCGTTGTGCGGGGGGCCGCTGGCGCTGCGGAACGGGCACGCGGCGCCCTACTGCCGGTGGTGCGGCCGCATCGCGGGAACCTGGCGCTGTCAGATGTGCGGCGGCAACCGGATGCGGGCGGTCGTGGTCGGCGCCCGGCGCACCGCGGAGGAGCTCGGGCGGGCGTTCCCGTCGGTCCGGGTGAAGACCTCCGGGCGCGAGGGCGTCCTCGCCACGGTCGGCTCCGCGCCCGCTCTGGTGGTGGCCACGCCGGGTGCCGAGCCGGTGGCCGACGGCGGGTACGCCGCCGCCGTCCTGCTCGACGGCTGGGCCCTTCTCGGCCGCGCCGACCTGCGCGCGTCGGAGGAGACGCTACGCCGCTGGATGAACGCCGCCGCGCTGCTCCGCCCGGCCGCCGAGCTGGTGGTGCTCGCCGACTCCTCGGTCCCGGCGGTCCAGGCGCTGCTGCGGTGGGATCCCGTCACCCACGCCGAGCGCGAGCTGGCCGAAAGGGCGACGCTGGGGTTCCCGCCCGCCGTCCACATGGCCACGCTCACCGGCCCCGCCGCGGCGGTGCGGGAGATGGCGGCGGACCTCAGGCTTCCCGAGGGCGCCCAGATACTCGGCCCGGTGCCCCTGGAGACGCCGCGTCCCATGGCGGGCGAGGCGGAGGAACGGCTGATGGTCCGCGTGCCGCGCGCCGACGGCGGCGCGCTGGCGCGGGCGCTGAAGGGCGCGGCGGGGGTGAGGTCCGCGCGAAAGGCTCCCGATATGGTCCGGGTGTGCATGGACCCCATCGACCTGATCTGAACCGCTGACGAGGCACGGCCGGCCGCCGGGTGCACGCAGTGCGGCGGCCAGGGCGGCGTCGTGGCGGGGGCCGGGGTTTCGGGCGGGGTGAATTCAAGGGGACGGACGAGGGCTTTTCTGGGCGGTTTATGGATATTTGGGGTCAGGGTGGTTCTTGGGACTGTATGGGGACTGTTGCTCTGATCTGGGCGCACGTCGCCGATTCGCGGGGCCCCAAGTAAGCCGTTAGTTTCTCCCTGTGTCGATCGAATGGGTGAACGGGGCCATCGAGGAGATCCGGGCGTGGGGGCGCTCGAAGAACGTCGCGGTCGACGTCGACGAGATCCGGCTCCTGTGCGACTACGCCAGTGACTACCTCGACGTCGGCGAGTTGTCCGACTTCACGCCCGGCACGTTCGAGCAACTCCTGCTCGACATCTACCCCCGGAAGGTGATCGCGCCGCCGGAGAGCGCGGCCGAGACCGTCGCCGCGGCCCGTACGCTGGTCGAGTTCCTGCTGGAGAGCGGTGAGATCGGCACCAAGATGGCGGACCGCATGCGGGTGAAGATCGACGAGATCGCGCCCGAGATGCCGGCGGCCCTGGCCGACACCTCCAAGTTCGGCATGGCGAAGAGCATCTTCGGCGCGATGGGGGCGGACGCCCTCGAGGAGGGCCTGCCGCAGATGCCGGCCGGCGATTCGTCCCGCCTCCCCGGCGACTCCGGGGCGCGGACGCCGCACCGGCCGGCCTCCGGTGACCTCGCGACGCCGTCCCGCCGCCACGACACCGGTGACGAGCAGTGCGACTGCCCCGTGTGCGCGCCGCTGCCCGCCGTACGGCTGGCGCCCGCCGAGCAGATCGCGCGGGCCGTCCGCGAGGTGGCCCTGCTCCAGGACGCCCACCGCCTGGTGGCCTGGATGGCCGAGGGCGGGCGCACCCCCACGGTGCGCGGCCGGCTGCGCGTCAAGGACGCCAAGCTCGCCGTCCGCGAGCTCGGCCTCGCCACTCCCGCCCTCGCCTGGGAGCTGGCGACCTTCGTCGGCCTGACCGAGGCGCCGCGCCCGCTGGAATCCCTCGACGACGCCGAGCTGCTCGAGCTGTGGGCCGGCACGGTGTCGTTCCTCACCGGCCCGCCCGAGGCGTCCGTGACCGGCTCGGCCGAGCTCGACCGCGAGCTGTACGCCGTCCACGACATGCTCTACCGGCTGCAGACCCCGCTGGCCGTCCTGGAGATCCGCGAGTACCTCGACGAGGTGTGGTCCGGCGACGACCCCGACGGCGGCGAGACCGACCTCGAGGACGCCGTCGACGCCCTCGCCCGCTGCGGCACGGTCGAGAGGCTGGACGACATCGTCCGGCTGACCCCGCACGGCCTGTGGGGCCTGCGCGAGACTTACACGCGGATGGGCCACACCGCGCCCGTCGCGCCCGACCCGGCCGAGGGCGACGCCGAGGCCCTCATCTCGGGCCTGCTCGACGGGGTGCCGGCCGAGCAGGCCGAACGCGACATCGCCTCCTGGCTGGAGCGCCGCACACCGGAGCAGGCCGCCGGGGAGCTGCTGGAGGCCGTGCGGGGCGGCACCGCGGTGAGCCGCGGCGTCGCGGTGACGATCGTCGACCGGATCGGTCCCGGCGCGGCCCCGGCGATGCGGCCGTTCCTCGACGACCCCGAGCTGCGCCCCCACGTCGTCCACTGGCTGAACTCCCACGGCCTCGGCGCGCCCGCGCTCACGCCCGAGGAGGTCCTGTGGATGAGCGTCGACATGCTCGCCCTGGCCCTGCCGGGCGCCGAGGACGACCCCGAGGAGCTCGCCGAGAACCTCGCCGCCGCAGGGCCTCCGGTCCACGTCATCGAGGAGATGTGGCGGGTCGAACACCCCGACGTCGCCGAGGTGCTCGATCTCCTCGGCCGCCATCTGCCCGACCGCGAGCTCGCCAAGGCCGCCCGCAAGGCGGCCTTCAAGGCGCGCTCGCGTGGCATACATTGACGCCTTGGGAGCAACGTCCCGGAGTCCGTCATCGGGTGTGGCTCCTGTGGAGTAAGTTGCCTGAATGGCCAACAGTGGGAACGGCGGCATCTTCGATCTTGGAGAGCTGCGCAACCTCATCGACGAGCTTGGAAGCGTGTCCGGCGAGGAGCGCGAGGCGCTGCTCTCCGAGATGGCGGGCGGTGACGACGATTGCGACTGCGGTGACTGCGACAGCGAGGTGCTGAGCTTCCCGCCCGTGGAGGTCGCCCCCGCGGGCGAGCTCGCGGCCACGGTCCTGTCGGTGCCGCTGGTCCGCGACGCCCGCCGCCTGGCGGAGTGGACCGGTGCCCGCGAGGTCACCGCCGAAGGGCTGCTGCCTCCGGCCGACGCCGAGAAGGCCGTCCGGGAGCTCGGGCTGAAGCCCGATCGGCTGCGCCTGGTGTGGATCGTCGCGGTCAACAGCGGCCTGTTGCGCATCACCCGCGAGGGCGCCTCCCCCGGGCCGGGGTTGCCGGCCGACCTGATGGAGTTCTGGGACGGCGTGGTGATGGACGTGCTCGACCGCACCGAGGAGGGCCTGACGGGGTCCGCGGTGGCCGACGAGCACCTCACCGAGATGCTCGCCACGATCTACGCCACCAGCGACGGCATCACCTATTCGGCGCTGGTCGAGGGCATGCTGCAGGCCCACGAGATCGGCTGCGAGGCCCGCGCGTCCGAGATGCGGCGGCTGCGCGAGGAGCTCCCCGGCGAGCTCGACGCGGCCCTCGACCTCCTGTCGTACTGCGGGCTGTTCGAGCGCACCGCCGACGGCGTGCGGCTGACGCCGCTCGGTGTGTGGGCCGTCCGGCAGGATCTGCTGCGCGAGGGCCATGACGCGCCGCTGCTGGCGGAGGTCGCCGGGTACGCCGACCTGAGCGCCGCCGAGCTGGTCGACGCCATGCTGTCGGGCGAGGCACCCTCCAGCGCGCCCATGCTGTGGGTGGAGCGCCGCGTCGCCGAGGACGCCGCCCGCGAGCTGATCAAGGTGGCGGCCTCCGGCACAGCCGGGCAGCGCGGGGTGATCGGCACGATCCTGGAGGAGATGGGCCCCGAGGCCGAGCCGGCCATGCGGGAGGCCCTCGCCGAGCCCACGATGTGGCGCCACGCGGCGGTCTGGCTCGGCGTCCGCGACCTGGAGGCGCCGGCGCTCACCGAGGACGACGGCACCTGGCTCGCCGTCGACACGCTCGCCACCCTGCTGCACATCCCGGACGCCCGCGAGGCCATGGCGGAGTTCGAGGCCCTGGAGGCCGGGGACGAGCTGCTCCGCCTGGTCGAGGAGATCAGCCGCAGCAGCCACCCCGACGCCATCGCCGTCCTCGACCTGCTCGGCGCCGACCACCCCGATCCCAAGGTCGCCAAGGCCGCCCGCAAGGCCGCCATGAAGGCCCGTTCCCGCTGACCCCGGCCGGGGCGCCGCGCGGCGTCGTGATCGGTAAACGGGGTGTCCGCCGCGCGCCATAAACTAGGGACACCTTCAATTCGTGACGTGAACGGAGTCGTCCGTGGCAATTCAGTCGATCCGCCTGTTCGGCGATCCGGTGCTGCGCACCCCCGCGGAACCGGTGAAGGATTTCGACAAGGAGCTCCGCAAGCTCGTCAAGGACCTCACCGACACCATGATGGACGCGCCGGGGGCGGGGCTCGCCGCGCCGCAGATCGGCGTCGGCCTGCGCGTGTTCACCTACTACGTCGACGAGACCCTCGGCCACCTGGTGAACCCGACCCTCGACCTGTCCGACGACATGGACGAAGAGGGCGAGGAGGGCTGCCTGTCCTTCCCGGGGCTCGCCTTCCCGACGCCACGCGCGATCCGCGCCGTCGCCAAGGGCTTCGACATGCACGGTGAGCCGGTCACGATCGAAGGCACCGACCTGCTGGCGCGCTGCGTGCAGCACGAGACCGACCACCTCGACGGGGTGCTGTTCATCGACCGCATGGACCCCAAGCAGCGCAAGCTCGCGATGAAGGCGATCCGTGAGGCCGAGTGGAGCGGCCTGGCGGCCCCCGCGGTGAAGTTCTCCCCGCACGCCACTCAAGGGAAGGCTCTCTAAGACCGTGCGCCTCGTCTTCGCCGGAACCCCGGAGACCGCCCTGCCGTCGCTTCGGGCGCTGCTCGACTCGCCGCGGCACGAGGTGGTGGCCGTGGTGACCCGGCCGGACGCCCAGTCGGGGCGGGGACGCAAGGTCCACCCGAGCCCCGTGGCCGAGCTGGCCGAGTCCGCGGGCGTCGAGGTGCTGCGTCCGGCCAAGGCGGGCGACCCGGAGTTCCTGGCCAGGCTGAAGGCCATCGACCCCGACTGCTGCCCCGTCGTGGCCTACGGCGCGCTGCTGCCGCAGTCGGCGCTCGACATCCCGCGCTTCGGCTGGGTGAACCTCCACTTCTCGCTGCTGCCCGCGTGGCGGGGCGCCGCCCCGGTGCAGCATGCCGTGCTCCACGGTGACGAGATCACCGGCGCGGCGACGTTCCAGATCGTCAAGGAGCTCGACGCCGGGCCGGTCTACGGCGTGGTCACCGAGGAGATCCGCCCCACCGACACCAGCGGTGAGCTGCTCGCCCGTCTCGCCGAGTCCGGCGCGGGGCTGCTCGCGGCCACCCTCGACGGCATCGAGGACGGCACCCTGCAGGCGCGCCCGCAGCCCGCCGAGGGCGTCAGCCTCGCCCCCAAGCTCGACGTCGGCGACGCCCGCGTCGACTGGACGGCCCCGGCCATGCGCGTCGACCGGCTCGTGCGGGCCTGTACGCCCGCGCCGGGCGCCTGGTCGGAGTTCCGGGGCCAGCGGCTCAAGCTCGGCCCCGTACGGCCCGCCCAGGACGCCGAAACGCTCGTCCCGGGCGCGGGCGGGCTCGGGCCCGGCGAGATCGCGGTCGCCAAGAACGTCGTCCTGGTCGGCACGGCGAGCCACCCGGTGCAGCTCGGCGAGGTGCAGCCGGAGGGCAAGCGGCGGATGACCGCCGGCGAGTGGGCGCGCGGCGTCCGCCCGGCCGGGGACGACCGGCTCGGCTGACCGGCCGCGGCGCGGGCTCCGAGGCCCCGCGCACACACGAACGGCGGGGCCTCGACGGGGCCGCGCGGATACGACGGCGGGGCCTCGACGGGGCCGCGCACACACGACGGCGGGGCCTCCAACGAGGGGGCCGCGCATGATGACGGCGGCCTTTCGCCGGAAGGCGCGCAAACGACGATCACGCGGGCCGTGCGCGGCATCGCGACCATGACGGGGGAGATGTGAGGCAGGGCGAGGGACGCCGGGGCGGGGCCGGGCGGCCGGGCGGTGCGGGGCGCGGCCGGGGCGGGAGGCCGAAGCCGGCTCGCGACGAGGCGCGCAACGTCGCCTATGACCTGCTGCGGGCCGTCGACGAGCGCGACGCCTACGCCAACCTGCTGATGCCGACCCTGCTGCGCGAGCGCGGGATCGGCGGGCGCGACGCCGCCCTGGCCACCGAGCTGGCCTACGGCACGCTGCGCGGCCTCGGCACCTACGACGAGATCATCGCCGCGTGCAGCGACCGGCCGCCGGAGGAGATCGACCCGCCGCTGCTCGACGCGATCCGCCTCGGTGTCCACCAGCTCCTCAGGACCCGGGTGCCCGCCCACGCCGCCGTCAGCGCCACCGTCGACCTCGTACGGCTGCGGGTCGGCACCGGCGCGTCGAAGTTCGCCAACGCCATCCTGCGCAAGGTGGCGACCCGCGGCTACGACCAGTGGCTGCCCATCGTGGCGCCGGCGCTCGGCGACGACCCCGTCGGCCATCTCGCCGTCGCCCACAGCCACCCCCGATGGATCACCTCCGCGCTGCGCGACGCCGTCGGCGGTGATCTGGAGGAGACCGCCGCCCTGCTCGCCGCCGACAACGAGCGTCCCGGCGTCACGCTGGTCGCCTGGCCGGGGCGCAGCACGGTCGGCGAGCTGGTCGAGGCGGGAGCCGTGGCCGCGCGGTACTCCCCGTACGCCGCCTACCTTCCCGAGGGCGACCCCGCGTCGGTCGAGGCGGTGGCGCAGGGGAGGGCCGCCGTCCAGGACGAGGCGAGCCAGCTGGTCGCCCTGGCCTTGACCCGGGTGCCCGTCGAGGGCGACGACCGGCTGTGGCTCGACATGTGCGCCGGTCCCGGCGGCAAGGCGGGCCTGCTCGACGCGCTCGCCGCCCAGCACGACCGCCGCCTGCTCGCCGCCGACCAGCGTTTCCACCGCGCGCGGCTGGTCTGGCGGGCGACCCGTAAGGCGGGGGTGATCACCGCCGACGGCACCGAGCCGGCGTGGCGGGAGGGCGTGTTCGACCGGGTCCTGGTGGACGCGCCGTGCACCGGGCTCGGCGCCCTGCGCCGCCGTCCGGAGGCCCGCTGGCGGCGTTCCCCTGAGAGCGTCCCCGAGCTCGGGGCCCTGCAGCGCCGCCTGCTCGGCACGGCCCTGGACGCCGCGCGCCCGGGCGGCGTCGTGGCGTACGTGACGTGCTCGCCGCACCTGGCCGAGACCCGGACCGTGGTCGCCGACGTCGTCGGGCGCCGCGGCGACGCCGAGACCCTCGACGCCCGCGACCACCTCCCCGAGGTCGACCACCTCGGTGACGGCCCGTACGCCCAGTTCTGGCCGCACCGGCACGGCACCGACGCGATGTTCCTGGCCCTGCTCCGCAAGCGGTCCTAGCGAGGGCGACATGGAGGGACGAACGGGGCGGAAAACCGCATGCGGTTCGTCCCGTCTTCCTGGTATCCCACGTGTCATGGAAGATCTCACGACCGAGCGGCTCGTCCTCCACCTGATGACCGTCGCCGAGGCCGAGCGGACCGTCGCCCGCGAGCCGGGGGACGGCGACCTGTGGGCGCCCGAGTACCCCACGGACGGTGACGTGAAGGACGCGGCGGACTTTCTGAAGCACTGCGCCACCGCCGGCGACCCGGGGCCGTTCGGCGTCTACGAGATCCGCCGCCGCGAGGACGGGTACGTCATCGGGGGCCTGGGCTTCCACAGGCCCCCGGACGAGCAGGGCACCGTCACGATCGGGTACGGCCTGGTGCCGTCCGTACGGGGCAGGGGATACGCCTCCGAGGCGCTGCGCCGGTTGCTGGAGTTCGCCCGGGCCAACGGCGTCACGTGCGTGAAGGGCGACGCCGACCTCGGCAACGTCGCCTCCCAGCGCGTCATGCTGGCCGCCGGCATGCGCTTCGTCGGCGAGGACCACCGGGTGAAGTACTACGAGACCGACTGGGCGCACACGGCCAGGTGACCGCGCGGAGGGCGGCGGGGCCGCACGTGAACGGCTCCGGGGACCGCGTCAGCCGCTGATCGCGGCGGCCACCAGGGGGTGGAGCCGCGCGGCGACGCGGTCGAGGGCTCGGCCAGGACCACCAAGGTCGTGCTGCGACGCGATCCGCTCACGGCGTGAGACGCGCCTCCGGCGTCCGGACGGGATGCGCTGGACAGGTAATTAGCAAATTGCCATAATGCCTTTGTGCTTGAAGCCGATCTTGCCAAGGCGCTGGCCAACGAGAAGCGGTTGCTGATCCTTTCGTGGCTGCGCGACCCCGAGCGGCACTTCCCGCCCCAGCGCGACGGCGACCTGGTGCGCGACGGGGTCTGCTCGCTGTTCATCGCCGAGAAGCTCGGGGTGAGCCAGCCGACCTGCGGGGAGCATCTGAAGGTGCTCGGCCAGGCCGGGCTGCTGCGCAGCAAGAAGATCAAGCAGTGGGTGTTCTACCAGCGCGACGAAGAGCGCATAGCGGCGGCCAAGGAGGCGTTGAGCGGTGACTGGTGACCACGAGGCCGTGCCGGAGGTCCACGAGCGGCTGATCAAGGACCTTGACGCCGCCGGGGCGCGGTACCGGCTGATCGACCACGAGCCGGAAGGCCGCACCGATCTGGTCAGCGCGATGCGCGGGAACCCGGTCGGCCAGGCCGCCAAGTGCCTGATCGTGATGGTCAAGATCGGCAAGAAGACCACCCGGTACGTCCTCGCCGTGGTCGCCGGTAACGCCCGCCTCGACCTGGAGGCCGTCAAGGCGCTGTTCGGCGGGACGTACGCGTCCTTCGCCGCCAAGGAGAAGGCGGAGGCGCTGGCGGGCAGTGTGAGCGGCACCGTGCTGCCGTTCAGCTACCACCCCGACCTGGAGCTGGTCGCCGACCCCGGTCTGCTGGCCTCCCCGGAGCTGTTCTTCAACGCCGCCCGCCTGGACCGCTCGATGGCGCTGGCCACCGAGGATTACATCCGGGTCGCCGACCCGAAGATCGCGCCCATCGCCACATCCGCCTCCTGACCCCGCAGACCGCCGTCGCCGCCCTGGGGGCCGCCGGGCGGCGACGGCCTTACTCTCACGCCTCCCGGCGCCGGACCTGCGGGCGGTCGTGCTCAGGTGGCCCCGGCGGAGTCCGAGGCCCGGGCGAGGCGAACCAGTTCGGCGGCGGCGCCGGACAGGCGCGTACGCCCCCGCCACACCGCCCGCAGCGGCCTGCGCAGGTCGAGATCGGGAACGGGTACCTCGACCAGGCGCCCCTCGCGCAGCTCGGAGGCGACGGTCAGCACGCTGAGCACCGCCGGGGCGACGCCCGCCTCCACCGCCACCTTCACCGCGGCGTTGGACGACAGCTCCAAGGCGGGCGCGGCGACGTCCCGCCCGGCCAGGAGGCGGTCGAGGGCGAGGCGGGTGCCCGAGCCGAGCTCCCGCACCACCAGCGGGGTGGCGGCCAGGTCCGCGAACGCCAGGGGCGCGCGACGGCGCGCCCACGGGTGCCGGGGCGCGACCACCACGACGAGCCGGTCCTGGGCGACGCGCCGGGACGCCAGGCCCTGCGGGATGGACGGCGACTCGACGAACCCCACGTCGATGTCGCCGTCCTGTGCCATCCGACACACCACACCCGAGTTGACCACACGCAACCCCACCTCCACCTCGGGCAGGGCGCGGCGCAGCGCCGCGAGCCAGCCCGGCATGAGGTACTCGGCGACGGTCATGCTCGCCGCCACCCGTACCGAGGCGTCGCGCTGCCGGCGCAGTGCCCGCACCCCGGCGACCAGGTCGTCCGCCGCCGCCAGGGCCGAGCGGGCCCAGTCGACGACGACCCGGCCCTGCGGGGTGAGCCGCGAGCCGGTGGTGGAGCGGTGCAGCAGGGGGACGCCGAGCTCCCGCTCCAGCGTGTCGAGCCGGCGGCTCGCCGAGGCCTGGGTGATGCCGTGGAGCTTGGCCGCCTTACCGAGGCTGCCCTGCTCGGCGACGAGGAGCAGCAGTTCGAGGCTCGCCAGATCGGGCCAGCGTGGGGTCATGCACCAACCGTATGAGCCGTTGCGGAATCGGCGGCTACCGGGGTGCCCGGCGCCTCGGGACGATCGATCGCATGACAGGCTCCACACCGCCGGCCCGCCGGCGCGACCGCGGCACCGGACCATCCACCCCACGAACCCGCGGGAAGGGGTGGGGGATCAGGCCGTCCGCTTCTCCGGCCCGCCCGGAGGGGCGTCGCCTGGCACCGTCCATTCCGCCGGCCCGCCGGGGTGATCACGGCATCGGGTCGTCCACCCCTCGGGCCCGCCGGGAGGGGCGTGGGGCCGGGGCGTCCGCTTCTCTGAACGGCCGCGGCATGCCGTCGTTCGGTCCGGTGGTCGTCGAAGCGATCGCGCCGTGACGCGGGTCACCGGCCCGGCGCGCGCCGCGACCGCCGGCTCCGTCCTGCCCGGGCTGCTGGTGGCCGCCGCCGGCGTCGCCGTGGCCACCGCGGTCAACGCGCTGCTGCCCGCCGTGAGCCCGCTGATGGCCGCCATCGTCCTGGGCGCCCTGATGGGCAACCTCGCACCCGGCGTGACGGCCCTGCGGCCGGGCCTGGCGTTCGCCGCCCGGCGGTTGCTCCGGCTCGGTGTGGTGCTGCTCGGCGCGCAACTGGCCGTGCCCGACGTCCTCGCGCTCGGCCTCCCGGTGCTGCTGCTGGTCCTGCTGACCGTCACCGTCACCTTCGCCGGCACGTGGTGGCTCGGCCGCCGGCTCGGGCTCGGCGGCGGACTGTCGCTGCTCGTCGCCACCGGCTTCTCCATCTGCGGCGCGGCGGCCGTCGCCGCCATGGAGGGGGTGGCCGGCGGCGAGGAGGAGGACGTCATGACCGCCGTCGCGCTGGTCACCCTGTACGGCTCCCTCGCGCTCGCCGTCCTGCCGCTGGCGCAGGCCTTCCTCCACCTTTCCCCCGAGGGCTTCGGCATCTGGGCCGGCGCGAGCGTGCACGAGGTGGCGCAGGTGGTGGCCGTGGCCCAGACGGCCGGCTCCGCCGCGCTGACGGCGGCCGTGGTCGTGAAGCTGACCAGGGTGGTCCTGCTGGCGCCGCTCATCGCGGGTGTCGGCCTGTGGCGGCGCCGCACCGCCGCGCCGGGCACAGGTGGCAAGCCGCCCGTGGTGCCCCTCTTCGTCGGCGGCTTTCTCGCCATGGTCGTGCTGCGCAGCCTCGGCACCGTGCCGGTCGCCCTGCTGGCGCCGCTGAAGACGGCGGAGACCCTGCTGTTCGGCGCCGCGCTGTTCGCGATGGGGTCGGCGGTCAGGCTGCGCGCGCTGCTGCGCACCGGCCGCCGGGCCGTCGCCCTCGGCGCCCTGTCATCGGCGCTCATCGCGGCGGTCGCCCTCGCCGGCGTGACCACCCTGACGCCGTAGCGCGAGGGCCGCTCCCGCCAAGGTGACCACGGCCAGCAGCCAGAACGCCGCCGGGTAGCCGAGGCGCGCGGCGAGCAGGGCCCCGGCCGCCGGTGCGAGGGCGGTGGCGAGGCCCGCCGGTGCGGTGGCGAGGGCGTTGAGGGTGGCGAAGTGGCGCACCCCCCACCGGTCGCTGACAGCGGTGGCCTGGAGCAGGGTGTAGACGCCCCGAACGGCGCCCGCCGCGACCACCACGGCGATCAGCAGCGGAAACGGGTCGTCGATCGCGGCGAGCGCGGCGACGGCGCCCGCGCCGGCGGCCAGTACGGCGGCGGCACGCCCCCGCGGGCCGGTCCTGCGGGTGAGCCAGGGGTAGCCGAGCCGCCCGAGGAGTTGCCCCACGCCGCACAGGCCGAGGGCGACGGCGGCGGTGGTCGTGTCCGTCCCGCGGGCGACGAGCAGGGGGACCAGGTTGGTCGTGGCGGCGTAGAGGCCGAGCGCGCCGAGCCCCAGCGCGGCGGCCAGGAGCAGGAACGGCGGGCTCGACGCCACTTCGCGGATGTGCGCCACGTCCCGCACGCGTGACCGGGCCGGCCGGGCGGGCCAGGGCGGAGTCAGGCAGAAGGCGTGCAGCGGGAGGGTCACGGCCGCGAGGAGCACGGCCAGCGCCAGGTAGGCGGATCGCCAGCCCAGATGGGTCACTAGGAGAGCGGTCAGCGGGGCGTACACGGTGCTGGCCAGCCCGCCGGCCAGCGACAGGGTGGTGAGGGGACGGATGCGGTCGGGACCGTACCACGTGGTGATCGCGGCGAAGGCCGGCGGGTACAGCAGCATCGACTGCGCCAGGCCGGTCAGCACCCAGGCGGCGACGAACCAGGGCAGTCCCGGCGCGGTGGCCACCGCGACGAGCCCGGCGGTGCCCAGTATCGACCCGATGGTCATCACCGTGCGCGGGCCGCGGCGGTCCAGCATCCGTCCGACCGGCGTGCTCGCCACCGCGCTGGTGACCAGCCCGGCCGAGAACGCACTCATGGCCGCCGCCGTCGACCAGCCGGTGTCACGTGTCACTTCGTCGAGCGCCACGGGGAAGGAGTAGTAGAGGACTCCCCAGCTGGTGATCTCGGTGGCGCACAGGGCGACGAGAGCCCGCCGTAGCTCAGGCCGGGGGGCGGCGTGCGTGTCGTCGGCCTTCAGGTCGGGCGGCCGGGCGGGGCGGATGTCAGGCATGTCCCCTACGCTTTCACTATAGTGAAATTGTCTATTATTATAGTGTAATATGGATCTTCTGGCGCTGGGAAGGCGCATCCAGGAGCTGCGGCATGGCCGCTCGCTCACGCTTCAGCAGCTGGCCGACGCGGCCGACGTGAGCGTGAGCATGCTCTCCTCCGTCGAGCGCGGTCAGAAGGCCCCCACGATCGTCGTGCTCTCCCGGGTCGCCGACGGGCTCGGCGTCTCCCTCGCCCAGCTCGTCGCCCGGCCCGACGACCAGCGCGTCATCGTGCGCCGCGCCGCCGAGCAGGACGTCGTCCACGAACCCGGAGGGTGGCGGCGGACGGTCCTCACGCCCGTCGTGCCCGGGGTCAACTTCGAGTGGATCCGCTCCACGCTGCCACCGCACTTCGACGCCGGGCGATACCCGGCCTACGCGCCCGGCTCCCACGAGTACGTCGTCGTCGAGTCGGGAACCCTCCGCCTGACCGTCGGGGAGACGACCCTGCTGCTCGGCGAGGGGGATTCGGTCTACTTCGCCGCCGACGCCGTCCACGCCTACGCCAACGACGGCGACGTCCCCTGCACGTACTCCATCGCGGCGCTGATCATGCGGACCAGAGCGGCGGCACCGCCTCGGGTGTGACCGAGATCACGACAACCCTGCGGCCTTCGTGGGACTCCAACCAGGCGTACGGATCGATCTCCTGGGAGGAACCCTTGCGCATCGTCATGACGGCCGCCGCCGCCGCCCTCGCGCTCGGCGGACTGGCCGTCGCGCCGGCCTCGGCCGCGGGTCGGGCGGGATCGGAGAGCCAGGTCGCCTACGGGGTGGCCCGGCCTGGTGCGGCGGGTGGCCTGACGGTCAGTGTGCGAAGCGCCGCCTTCGGCACCGCCGATCGGTTCGCCGCGTACTGGCTGGGCGCCGTCCGGCCCGCGAAGACCCTCAAGCTCACCTTCGGCTCCTCCGTCGACTACCGGCGCATCACCACGGCGTGCGACCTGAAGGAGACCGAGGGGCACGTCAACATGGACGGTGTGCGCCTGGGCGCCACCCGCTGCCACGCCTCCGACCTCACCGACACGCTGAAGCTCGGCGCCCTCCCCGTCCGCGTGGCCTACGACCCGGCGACCGGCGCGGTCTCGCAGGTCCGCGAGCTGCTCGCCTTCGTGGAGCGCCCCAAGCTGCTCACCTCGTTCGCCCAGGTCACGGGCTTCACCGCCAGTTCCCTGACCGTGCAGCCCACCACGGTGAACAAGAAGACGGCGGGCAGCCCGCTGAGGATCGACTACACCGAGGGCATGACGTTCTACCGCACCTCCGCGACCTGCTCGGGCAACGGCGGCGTGCTGGGCGACGTCAGCAAGGCGGACAAGAACGGCCTCGGCACCACGCGCTGCACCCCGCTCGACATGTACGCCGCCCTGAAGAGGCTCAAGCGCACCGGACACGACCGCGCCAACTGGATCAAGGTCGTCTTCGACCCGGCCGGCCCGATGGCCGTCAAGGTCTACGAGACCGCCCGCTGACGAAACGCTTCCGCCGGCGGCGAGGTCAGGGCCGCCTGACGCACAGGGCGAGCCGGGTACGGTCGCGAAGGCCGAGCTCGCGCAGCATGCGCCCTCGGCCCCGTCCCGGAGCCGGGCCGCTGACGGGTGTGCCGGGCGGTTCCCCGGAAAGCGGGGCCCTAGACTGGCGGCATCATGGCCGTACAGATCTCACCAAGCATCCTGACCGCTGATTTCGCGCGGCTGGCCGACGTCGCCGCCAAGGTCGCGGGCGTCGCCGACTGGCTGCACGTCGACGTCATGGACAACCACTTCGTGCCCAACCTCACCCTCGGGCTGCCGGTGGTCGAGTCGCTGCTGAAGGCGACCGAGCTTCCGCTCGACTGCCACCTCATGATCGAGGACCCCGACCGCTGGGCGCCGGCGTACGCCGAGGCCGGGGCGGGCAGCGTCACGATCCACGCCGAGGCCGCCAAGGCCCCGGTGCGCACGCTGCGTCAGATCCGTGCGGCGGGGGCCAGGGCCGGCTTCGCGCTGAGCCCCGCCACCGCCGTCCAGGACTACGAGGATCTGCTCGGCGAGATCGACATGCTCCTGGTGATGACGGTGGAGCCGGGGTTCGGCGGGCAGTCCTTCCTCGACATCATGCTCCCCAAGATCCGCAGGGCGCGTGAGCTGATCACCAAGCATGGTGGCGAGATCTGGCTCCAGGTCGACGGCGGGGTCTCGGCCAAGACCATCGAGCGGTGCGCCGAGGCCGGCGCCGACGTCTTCGTCGCCGGCAACGCCGTCTACGGCGCCGACGACCCGGCCCGCGCCGTCCAGGATCTCAGGGCCCAGGCCGAGCGCGCCTGGAGCTGACGGACGGGCGCGGGAGCCGGGTCAGTCGTCGGCCGTCAGGCCGGTGGCGATCCTGACGAGCAGCCGTTCGATGGCCTTCTCCGTGCCGATCTTCTTGGCGTACGGAGGGCTGAGCATGATCTCCACCCGCCGGTCGTCGCCCAGGCTCATGAAGAGGGAAGGGGTGCCGGCGCCGCCGTCCTCGCCGACCCACTGCCGCCGCACCCAGCCGGTTCCCTGCCCGAAGATCTTCTTGGTCGCTTCGCTCCGGTCCTTCCAGAACCGGTCCGCCTCGTGGACGGCGTCGCCTTCGTACACGTAGATCTCCACGCGGTAGCCGTCCTGCTGCTTCCGCTGCGGTTCCACGCGGTCGCGTACTTGTCGCCCAGGTCCATCGGCCGCCGCCGGGCACGGTTGATGAAGGTGTTGCCGATGATGCGCCGGACGTAGGGCTCGGGGTCGTCCACGAGCCGGATCCGATCCCGGCTCCGGTGGGCGCGTTCGAGCGCCGTCTGCACCAGGTCTTCGGCGTCCTCGACCCCCGCCCGCACGTCTCTGTAGGGACGGCGAGGTCAGGACAGGCCGCCCGTGGCCCTGATGTTCTGGCCGGTGATCCAGTGGCCGTCGGGGCCGGCCAGGAAGGCGACGACGTCGGCGATGTCGGAGGGACGTCCGAGGCGGCGCAGCGGGGTGATGGAGGCGACCATGGTGAGGGCCTCCTCGGGGTTGGTGCCGCGCAGCAGGTCGGTGTCGGTGGCGCCGGGGGAGACGGTGTTCACGGTGATGCCGCGCGGCCCCAGCTCCTGCGCCACCGCGGCGGTCAGCTGCTCGATCGCCCCCTTGCTCGCCATGTAGGGCGCGATGCCCGGCGCCGCGCGCAGGGTGTTGAGCGTGGAGATGTTGACGATGCGGCCGCCGTCGGGCATGAGCCGGGCGGCGTGCCGCATGGTGAGGAAGGTCGCCCTGGCGTTGACCGCCATGACGCGGTCGAACAGCTCCTCGTCGGTCTCGGCGATCGGCGCGGGGGTGAAGCTCGCGGCGGCGTTGTTGACCAGGATGTCCACCGCCCCGAGCCGCTCCTCGGCGGTCTCCATCAGCCGCTCGGCGGCGCCCGGCTCGCCGAGGTCGGCCCGGACGGCGTACGCGGTGCCGCCCGCGCCGGCCACGGCCTTCTCCACCTCGGCCGCCGCCTCGGCGTCGCGCGCGTAGCCGAACACCACCTCGGCGCCGTCGCGCGCGAGCCGTTCGACGATGGCCCGGCCGATCCCGCGGGATCCTCCGGTCACCACGGCCTTCTTGCCGCCCAGCACTGTCACTTGCGACCTCCACCGGTTGACGGGACGCTCCCAACCTACGGCGGCCGGACGATCAGAGGGAACCGGGTTTCACGCCAGGGCCGGGTCGAGGACGACGTCGTCGCCTCGGGTGGTGGGCTCCTCGGGGAAGTGGCAGGCGGTCAGGTGCCCGTCGTGGTTGCCGCTGATCTGCATCAGCGGCGGCTCCTCGTTGGCGCACTTCTCCTGGGCCTTCCAGCAGCGGGTGCGGAACCGGCAGCCGGAGGGCGGGTCGATCGGCGAGGGCACGTCCCCGGCGAGCCGGATGCGCTCGGTGTGGACGCCGTCCTCGGGGAGCTCCACCTCGGGCACCGCCGACAGTAGGGCGTGGGTGTACGGGTGGCGGGGCCGCAGGTAGATCGACTCCCGGTCGCCCACCTCGACGATCTTGCCGAGGTACATCACGGCCACGCGCTGCGAGAAGTGGCGCACCACCGCGAGGTCGTGGGCGATGAACAGGAAGGCGATGCCGAGGTCGTGCTGGAGCTGCTGCAGGAGGTTGACCACCTGCGCCTGGATCGACACGTCGAGGGCCGACACCGGCTCGTCGGCGACGATCAGCTTGGGGGAGAGGGCGAGCGCCCGGGCGATGCCGATGCGCTGGCGCTGGCCGCCGGAGAACTCGTGCGGGAACCGGTTGTAGTGCTCAGGGTTCAGGCCGACGATCTCCAGCAGCTCCTGGACGCGCTTGCGCCGGCCGCCCTCCGGCTCGATGCCGTTGATCTCCATCGGGCCGCTGATGATGGTGCCGACCGTGTGGCGGGGGTTGAGCGACGAGTACGGGTCCTGGAAGATCATCTGGATCTCGGACCGGATCGGCTTGAGCTGCTGCCGGGAGTGGTGGGTGATGTCACGGCCCTGGTAGAGGATCTTCCCACCGGAGGGCTCGTGCAGCCGGGAGACGAGCCGGCCCAGGGTGGACTTGCCGCATCCCGACTCGCCGACCAGGCCCACCGCCTGCCCGGCCTCGACCGTCAGGTCGACACCGTCGACCGCGTGCACCTTCCCCACCTCGTGTTTGAAGATGAAGCCGCCCATGACGGGGAAGTACTTGGTCAGACCCTGGAGTTCCAGCAGCGGCGTTGTCACAGTCGGTCCTTGATCTGCGCGAAGATTTCCTGCTTCTGCTTCGGCGTGAGGTAGCACGCGTCCCCGTGCCCGGTCTCCGGTGAGAGGTCGGGCCGCTGGCCCGTGCACAGCCCCGGGTCCGCCTGTTGGACGTAGTCGCAGCGGGGGTGGAACGGGCAGCCAGAGGGCCGGTTGAGCAGGCTCGGCGGGGTGCCCCGGATCGGCGTGAGCGGGACGTCGACCGACGAGCGGAGCTTGGGCACCGAGGACAGCAGCCCCCAGGTGTAGGGGTGCCGGGGCGCGCCGAGCACCTCGCGCACGGTTCCCCGCTCGGCGGCCCGGCCGGCGTACATCACCAGCACCTGGTGGGCGGTCCGGGCGACCACGCCCAGGTCGTGGGTGATCAGGATGATCGCCGTGCCCATCTGGTCCTGCAGGTCCTTGAGCAGGTCGAGCACCTGGGCCTGGACGGTGACGTCGAGCGCGGTGGTCGGCTCGTCGGCGATCAGCAGGGCGGGGTCGCACACCAGGGCCATGGCGATCATGACACGCTGCCGCATGCCGCCGGAGAAGTGGTGGGGATAGTCGTCCACCCGCGTCCGGGCGTGCGGGATCCCGACGCGCTCCAGCATCTCGACCGCCCGGTCGCGGGCCTCCTTCTTGCTCGCGCCGGTGTGCTTGCGGTACACCTCGCCGATCTGCCGGCCCACGGTGTGGTACGGCGACAGCGACGTCAGCGGGTCCTGGAAGATCATGGCGATGCGGTTGCCGCGCAGCCGCTCCAGGGTCGTGCGGCTCGCGCCGACGAGCTCCTGGTCCTCGAACCAGATCTGGCCGTCGATGGTGGTGGTGGCGGGACTGTGCAGGCCGAGGATGGCCAGGTTGGTCACCGACTTGCCCGAGCCCGACTCGCCGACGATGCCGAGCGTGGTGCCCTTCTCCACCTCGAAGGAAAGCCCGTCGACGGCCCTCACCACGCCGTCCTCGGTCTGGAACGAGATGTGCAGGTCCTGCACGGACAGGAAGGAGTCGCCCCGGCGGCCGGAGGGGCTCTCGGTGAGTGTGACGGCGGTCAAGCGTGGCTCCTAGCTGAGGCGGACGCGCGGGTCGATGACGGCGTAGAGCGCGTCCACGATGATGTTGAAGACGACGATCGCGCCGGCGGCGACGAGCACCGTCGCCATCAGCATCGGCAGATCGGAGTCGACCACGGCCATGATGGAGAGCCGGCCGATGCCCTGGAGGTTGAACGTCGTCTCGGTGATGATGGCCCCGCCGATGAGCGTGCCGATGTCAATGCCGAAGATCGTCGCGATGGGGGTGAGGGTGCCGCGCAGCGCGAAGCGCATGATCACGGTGCGCCCCGACATGCCCTTGGCCCGCGCCGTGCGGACGTAGTCCTCCGACAGCTGCTCCACCATCGTGGAGCGGGTCATGCGGGTGTAGTTCGCGGTGAAGATGATCGCCAGCACCACCCAGGGCAGCAGCAGCCCGTACGCCCACTGCGCGGGGTTCTCGGTGAACGGCACGTAGTGCGGGATCTCGATGATCTGCCACTGGAAGACGAGGAAGTACATCGCCAGCGTGCCCACGAAGTAGATCTGCACCGAGGCGCCGATCAGCGACGCGATGCTGGCGATCTTGTCGAGCGGCCGGCCCTGGTAGAGGGCGGCGATGATGCCGGTGCCGACGCCGAAGAGCAGGAAGACGACGGAGGCGCCGATGGTCAGCGAGATCGTGACCGGCATGCGGTCCATGATCGTGTCGAACACCGGGGCGCGGTTGACGAACGAGAACCCCAGGCAGGGCGCGGGGCAGTGCCCCAGTCCCTCGTAGTCGCGGCCGACGAAGACACCGGCCACCCAGGCGACGAACTGGACGAACAGCGGCTTGTCCAGACCGAGGTTGTGCCGCGCCTGCGCCAGCGTCTCGGGCGGGCAGACCTTGCCGCAGGCCAGCCGCGCCGGGTCGGCGGGGATGGCGAAGAAGAGGAAGAACGTCACTGCGGCGATGATCAGGAGGATCACCGCCGCGCCGATGGTCCGGCGAGTCAGGAATCGAAGCATGGCCTGTCGATCTCGATCGGGGGTGCTCCGGAGCGCCCGCGGGGGCGCTCCGGAGCCGGGAGTGCTACTGCTGCTTCACGAAGATGGTGTTCGGCGAGACGACCCACTGGATCGGGTCGATCTCGGCGCCGCCGACCAGCGAGCCGTGCAGCTGCATGCCCACGTCGTTGAGCGCGGGGACCAGCGGGGTGACCGTCTCCATGATCTTCTTGTCGAGCTCGCCCCAGGCCTTGTTGGCCTCGTCGACGTTGGCGATGCCCAGGATGCGCTGCATGTCCGCCTTGATCGTCGGGTCGTTCAGGTGCGACTGGTTGTAGCCGCCGTCACGGACCGGCCCGAAGATGACGGGGAAGACGGTGGTCGCGCCGGGCCAGTCGGCACCCCAGCCGCCCCAGTACATGTCGAGGCCGTTGTCGACCTTCGACGTCGCGTCGTACCAGGTCTTGGTGTCCATCGGCTTGGCGACCACGTTGATCCCGGCCTTGGCGAGCTGGTTCTTGATGGCCACCGTGATGCGCTGCTCGGTGGGGGTGTTGTTGTACCCGTAGACGATCGTGGGCTTCGGGTTGCTCGACTGGGCGAGCAGTTCCTTGGCCTTCTCGATGTCGCCCTGGGGGTGCTGCTTCATGCCGAACGCGTCGTAGTCCTGCCAGCCGGCGACGCTCGGGTTGAGGATCGTCGTGTTGATCACCGTGGTGGCGGGGCCGCCGCTGATCTGCTGGATCTGCTGGGTCGGCCAGGCGTAGTTGATCGCCTGCCGGATCTTGACGTCCTTCACCCGGTCGAGGTTGAAGTAGTAGTAGTCACCGTACGGCGACGGCTGCCGCATCACTCGCGACTGCAGGGCCTGGTTCTGCAGCACCTGCTGGGTGCGCTCGGCGGCGACGTGGGTGTAGAAGGTGAAGGTCTTCTTGTCGTCGCCCGCGTCGGCGATGAACCGGTCGGTCACCGCCAGCGCCTGGAAGCCGAACTCCAGGTGCCACTTGTCCGGGTAGGCGCCGCGGATCGGGTCGGAGGCGGGGTCCCAGTTGGGGTTGCGCTCCAGGTCCATCGACTTGTCGAGGACGTGGTTCTTGATGATGTAGGGGCCGCTGGAGACCGGCTCCTTGTCGTACTTCTCCTTGGTGTCCTTGGCCTTGGGCACGATGCCGTAGCCCACCATGGCGAAGGCGTAGGCCGCGTCGGCGTGCGGCTCCTTGAAGTGGAAGACGACGGTCTTGTCGTCGGGCGTCTCGATGCCGTCGAGCTCCTTGCCGCCGTACGGGCCGGCGTAGGACTTCTTGTAGTCCTCCTGCGTCAGCCACTGCTGGATGTACGACGGGCCCTCGGTGATGAACGACGCGAACAGCCGCTCGACGCTCCACTTGACGTCGGCGGAGGTGATCGGGCTGCCGTCCTGCCACTTCACGCCGTCCTTGAGCGTGAACTTCCAGGTCTTGCCGCCGTCGGACATCTCACCGGCGTCGGTGGCGAGGTCGCCGACCACCTTGTACTCGTTCTTGGTGACCCGCTTGTAGCCGGTCAGGCCACGGGTGATGAGGTGGTGGAAGTTGGCGCCCACGTTGTCGTAGACCCGGCCCGGGTCGAGGTGGGGGTAGTCGTCACGGTCGATCATGTTGACCGTGCCGCCCTTGACCACGCCCTCCGGCGGGATGGCCGGGCCGTTGGAGTCCGCGGCCGTGCCGACCGAGACCTTCGGCGGGGCGAAGAGCTCGGTCATATTCGTCTGCGACGCGGTGGGGGCGGCGGAACCCGTGGCCGGCGCTCCGGCGTTCCCCTTGGAGCACGCGGTGGCGAGCGCCAGGGAGCCTAGGGCGAGGACGGCCAGAGCAGACCGCGTTCGTGCTGACATGTCACTCCTGGTCATAGATATGTGAAGGTGCGGGACGGCGGTGGTCAGCGACGGATCTTCGGGTCGAAGGCGTCCCTGAGCGAGTCGCCCAGCAGGTTGAAGGCGACGATGAAGACGAGGAGGGCGATGCCGGGGAACATCAGGTAGGTGATGTCGTTCTGGTAGACCTCGGTGCCGCGCTGGAACATGCGGCCCCAGTCGGGGACCGGCTCGATCATGCCGACGCCCAGGAACGACAGCGCGGCCTCACTGGTCACCAGGGCCGGCAGCAGGAGCGTCGACTGGATGAGGATCGGGGTCCAGAGGTTCGGCAGGAGCTCCTTGAAGATGATCCTGGTGGGCGGGGCTCCGGTCACCCGGGCGGCCTCGACGAACTCCCGCTCACGCAGCGACAGCACGTTGCCGCGCAGCAGCCGCGCCAGGCCGGCCCAGCCGAACACCGTCAGGAAGATGATCAGGGCGGTGGCGCGGAGCCAGGTCGGCGTCTCCTCGTCGGGCTTGACCATGAGGTTCTCCAGCACCGGCATGAAGGCGATGATGAAGAGCGTCGAGGGGAACGAGAGCAGGATGTCGATGACCCGGCCGATGAAGTAGTCGGTGCGCCCGCCGATGTAGCCGGCGACGATGCCGATCACGATGCCGATGATCGTCGTGAAGATCGTCGCGGTCAGCGCGATCAGCAGCGAGGTGCGGATGCCGTACACCATCTGCATGAACACGTCACGCCCGAGGCTCGGCTCGATGCCGAACCAGAAGTCGCCGCTGATCCCTCCGTTGGGGAGGATCGGGTAGCCGAATTCGTTCAGCAGGCCCGGGGTGTCCAGCCCGTAGGTGGTGTACGGGTCCTTGCCGTACACCGCGGAGATCAGCGGCGCCGCGAGGGCGACCACGATGAAGAACAGCACGATGACGGCGGAGGCCACACCTGTCTTGTCGCGCCGGAACCGCCGCCACATCAGCTGCGTGGGCGACCGGCCGACAAGGGATGAGCCGCCCGCGCCGGGTGCCGTGTCGGGGGCGGTTCCGGCGGGGCCGGAACCGGCCTCGGGTGCGGCCTGTGAGGGGAGAGTCATTGTGCGGGTGCCACCAGAGATCGATCGCAGTAAATCGAGACTTGAGGGAACCTTGGCAATTAATTACCCGTTGGTCAATCTCTCGCAGGCATCCTTGGACACGATTTCGTCGTTCGTTGCGGAAAGTCAATAAGGTTGTGTCCCTGAACCCGTTGACCTGCGGCGATGGGGCGCGAGACACTGAACGTCTCGTGTATTTGGATTTGTCACGATTCTGTGACACAAGCATGACATGCCTATGACGAAATCTCCCGTTCGCCCGCTAAGAGGTCCTAAAGGGGATGGAACGGGTGTGCACCATGGTGGCGGGGGTAATCCTTTACGTGCGAGCCCCGGAGGTGCACATGGACCACGGCCTGTTCGGTCCCCGGTCGGTGACCTGGCGGGTGATGGGCGAGCCGGTCCAGTTGGTCGGAGGATTCCGGGCGCTGCTGATGCAGGGCCTGCACCCGCGGGCGATGCGGGGTGTCGTCCAGAACTCCGCGCTCCTCGACCCAGAGGAGGCCTGGGCGCGCTTCCAGCGCACCACCGAGTTCGTCCGGGTGCGCACCTACGGGACGCTGGCCGAGGTGGCCAGGGCCGGCGCCCGCGTTCGCAGGATCCACGCCTCGCTCACCGCCCACGACCCCGACCGGGGCGAGCGGTTCCGCCTGGACGACCCCGGCGCGCTGCGCTGGGTGCACGTGGGCGAGGTCGACTCCTACCTCACCGTGGCGCGCCGTGCCGGGGTGCCGCTGAGCGACGCCGACGCCGACAGGTTCGTCGCCGAGTGGCGGCGCGCGGCCGAGGTGGTCGGCCTGCGGCCGGAGGAGGTGCCGGGCTCGGTGGCCGAGATGGAGGCCTACATCGAGGCCGAACGGCCCGGCCTGTACTTCGTGCCCGAGGCGGTGCACCCGCTCCGGGCCTCGCTCAACGCCCCGCTGCCCGCGCGGCTGACCCCGCTCAAGCCCGCCTTCCCGCTGATCACCGTCCTGGCGTTCGCCACGCTGCCGCGCTGGGCCCGCCGGCTGTACGGCCTGCCCGCCACTCCTCTGGAGGACCTGTGGGCCACCCTGACGCTCAGGGCCCTGCACACCGGCACCCAGGTGATCCCCGCGGGCCTGCGCTACAGCCCCGACGCCCGCCGTGCCCGTCGCCTGATGTCCACCGCCTGACCGCGACGAATCGTCCCGCGCCTGGTGGGTCGGGGGAACCCCTATTGAGCAAGCGCTTGGTAGTCTAGGGGGTGAGGAGGGTTACGTCCGCTTTGCGCGGCGTGGCACACTGATAGGCAGAGCAGCGTGCTCCGGGGTCGGTGAAATTCCGAACCGGCGGTGACAGTCCGCGACCCGGCCGAGTCCATCGGCCGGTGGACCTGGTGGAATTCCGGGACCGACGGTGAAAGTCCGGATGGGAGGAAGCGCGCGAGCGTCCGGTGACATCCGTCGCCGGACGTCTGTAGTGGTGCGTCGCCGCACCCGATCACCCCGGGGCCCGCCGTGGCATCAAAGCTACTGGCGAGTAGGAGGGGCGGGTGCACCAGCCGCACGTCACCGAACCCGTGCCGGGCGCGTTCCGCGCCGCGGCCCCCTCACACGCTCCCTTCGCCGGTCGCGCACGTCCCCTGACGACCTCCCCGTGTCCCGCCGCCCGGCGGAAGACAGACCGGTCGCCGCGGGTTGCTTCCTCACGCAGGTTCCGATCGGCCTCGCGGCTCCTCGCCCCGGCCGCACCCCACAAGGAGCGTTGATGTTCACAGGAATCGTCGAGGAACTCGGCGAGCTCGCGGCGGTGGAGGCGCTGCCCGACGCCGCGCGCTTCTCCATCAGAGGCAAGGTCGTCGCCGCCGGCGCCCGCCACGGCGAGTCGATCGCGGTCAACGGCGTCTGCCTGACCGTCGTCGGCAACGACGGCGAGGTCTTCACCGCCGACGTCATGAAGGAGACCCTCGACCGCAGCTCCCTCGGATCCCTCCAGGCGGGCGCCAGGGTGAACCTCGAGCGCGCCGTCCGCGCCGACCAGCGCCTGGGCGGCCACATCGTGCAGGGCCACGTCGACGGCACCGGCGTCGTGCTGTCACGCGAGCCCGCCGAGCACTGGGAGGTCGTGCGGATCGCCCTGCCCGCCGGCCTGGCCCGCTACGTCGTCGAGAAGGGCTCCATCGCCGTCGACGGCATCAGCCTCACCGTCGTGAGCGTGGACGACGAGGCGTTCTCCGTCAGCCTCATCCCCACCACCCTCGAGCTCACCACGCTCGGCCTCAAGCAGCCGGGCGACCCGGTGAACCTCGAGGTCGACGTGATCGCCAAGTACGTCGAGAAGCTCGTCGGCGCGCACGTCCCCGGAGCGGCGTCGTGAACTGGGCCGAGGCGACGTTCCCCCTGTTCGGCCAGCAGGTCAAGTGGATCGACCTGATCGGCAACATCTTCGCGCTGGCCACCGTGTGGCTCGCGATGCGGCGCACCATCTGGACCTGGCCGGTGCAGCTCGCCGGCTCGGTGCTGCTGCTGGTCGCCTCCGTGCAGGCGCACATCACCGGCAACGCCCTGAAGCAGGTGATGTTCGGCGCGCTCGCCCTCTACGGCTGGTACCGCTGGACCCGCGGGGTCCGTGACGCCGGCCACGACCTCGCCGTACGCCCCGGCACCGTGCGCGAGCGCCTCACGCTGGTCGGCGTCATGGTCGTGGCCACGGCCCTGGTCGCGCTGTTCTTCGAGGCGACCGGCTGGTCGTGGGCGCCGCTGCCCGACGCCTACATCTTCGTCGGCAGCGCCATCGCCACCTACGCCCAGAGCAAGGCGCTGATCGACTTCTGGTGGATCTGGATCGCCGTCGACGTGGTCGGCGTCCCCCTGACCTTCCGGTCGGGCCTGTACGTCTCCGGTGTGGTGTACGGGATCTTCTTCGTCATGGTCCTGCTCGGGATCCGCGAGTGGCGGCGGCAGTACGTCCGCCGGCTGGAGGTGTGCGCCGCATGAGCGACATCAGGTTCGACCCCATCGAGCGCGCGATCGGCGACATCCGCCAGGGCCGGGCGGTCGTGGTCGTCGACGACGAGAACCGCGAGAACGAGGGCGACATCATCTTCGCCGCCTCCAAGGCCACCCCCGAGCTGCTCGCCTTCACCATCAGGTACACCAGCGGCGTCATCTGCGTCCCCATGCTCGGCGACCACCTCGACCGCCTCGGCCTGCCGCTGATGGTGCAGCAGAACCGCGAGCGGCTGCGCACGGCGTACACCGTCAGCGTGGACGCCCGCGACGGCGTCACCACCGGCATCTCCGCCGCCGACCGCGCCAGGACCATCCGCACCCTCGCCGACTCCGCCACCGAGCCGTACGAGCTCGTGCGGCCCGGCCACATCTTCCCTCTCCGCTACCACGAGGGCGGCGTGCTGGCCCGGCGCGGCCACACCGAGGCGGCCGTCGACCTGGCCAAGCTCGCCGGCCTCACCCCGGCGGGCGTGCTCGCCGAGATCGTCAACGACGACGGCACCATGGCGCGCCTGCCCGAGCTGCGGCGCTTCGCCGACGAGCACGACCTCGCGCTGGTCTCCATCGAGCAGCTCGCCGAGTACCGCCGCCGTACCGAGCGGGTCGTCACCCGGGTCGCGGTCACCGAGATCCCCAACAGGTACGGCCTGTGGCGGGCGTACGGCTTCGCCAGCGGCATCGACGGTGGCGAGCACATCGCCCTGGTCTACGGGGACCTCGGCGACGGCGAGAACATCCTGGTCCGCGCCCACTCCGAATGCCTCACCGGCGACGTGCTCGGCTCCCTGCGCTGCGACTGCGGCGTGCAGCTCGACCATGCCATGCGGGCCGTCGCCGCCGAGGGCAGGGGCGTCATCGTCTACCTGCGCGGCCACGAAGGGCGCGGCATCGGCCTGCTGGCCAAGCTCAAGGCCTACAGTCTGCAGGACAACGGCAGCGACACCGTCGACGCCAACCTCGAGCTCGGCCTGCCGGTGGACGCCAGGGAGTTCTCCAACGCCGGGCAGATGCTCGCCGACCTCGGGGTCAAGTCGGTGCGCCTGCTGACGAACAACCCCGCCAAGCTGCGCGGCCTGGACGGGTACGGCATCAAGGTCCTCGGCCGTGAACCCATGCCGGTGGCGGCCAACGAGTACAACATCAAGTACCTCACGGCCAAACGCGACAGGCTCGGCCACCAGATCGAAGGAGTCAGATGAGCGGCGCCGGACGCCCCACGGTCACCCCCGTCGACGGCAAGGGCCTGACGGTCGGCATCGTCGCGGCCCGCTGGCACGAGCGGATCACCGACCAGCTCCTCGCCCGGGCGGAGGAGGCGGCGCGGGAGTGCGGCGCGCAGAAGGTCAGCGTCCGGGTGGCGGGCTCGCTGGAGATCCCCGTCGTGGCGCAGGCGCTCGCCCGGCGCTGCGACGCCGTCGTGGCGCTCGGCGTGGTGATCCGTGGCGAGACCGCCCACTTCGACTATGTCTGCGACTCGGTGACCGCCGGGCTGACCCGCGTCTCCCTGGACGAGTCCACGCCGGTGGGCAACGGGGTCCTCACATGTGACAACCTGGATCAGGCGATCGATCGCGCCGGGTTGCCCGGCAGCCACGAGGACAAGGGGTACGAGGCCACCGTGGCGGCGATCGAGACCGCGCTGGCCGTTCGCGACCTGGAGGAATGAGACCTTTGCCCAGCCGATCCACCCGCCCCGGCGGCCGCGCACGCCGCCGCGCTCCCCGGGCGGGCAGCCGTGCCTGACACCGTGACGCCGCCGCCCCTGCCGATCATCTGGCGCCCGCGGCGCGCCCGGATCCTGGCCTACGGCTTCGCCGCCGTGATGGTCGTCGGCTCGATCGTGCTGGCCCTGCTGCTCCCCCCGCCGTTCAAGCTGCCCGACAAGATCGGCCTGGTGGCCTTCGGATGCCTGGTCGCGTTCATCCTCCACCTGCTGGGACGGCTGCGGGTGGAGGCCGACGAGCGGGGCATCACGGTGGTCAACGCCCTCAAGGTCCATCGGTACGAGTGGCCGGAGGTGCTCGGCGTGAATCTGCCCGAAGGCGAGCCGTGGCCCAAGCTCGACCTCGCCGACGGCTCCAGCGTCGGCGCCATGGGCATCCAGGGCACCGAGAAGTCCCGCTCCCACAAGGCGGTCCTGGAGCTGCGCGCCCTGATCCACAAGTACGGCGAGGCCCCCGAGCGCCACTGACCGGCGGCACTCGCGCGCGGCTCAGCGGGCTGCGGCCTCGGCGCGGTCCTGGGCGTCGAGCACCTCGTCGCCGTGCTCGGCCGCCCACTCGCCGAAGGCCTCGATCGGCCCGAGCAGGGTGCGGCCGAGGGGAGTGAGCGCGTACTCCACCCGGGGCGGCGCCTCGGCGTACGACGTGCGGGACACCAGGCCGTTGTACTCCAGGCGGCGCAGCGTCTCGGTCAGCACCTTGGGCCGGATGCCGCCGATGCGCTCGCGCAGCTCGACCGGCCGCCGCGGCCCGTGGCGCAGGGTCCACAGCACGACGGCGTTCCAGGTGTTGGCGAGCAGGTCGAACGCGAGCCTGGCACGGCAGTCGGCGACGAACACCGGCTCCGCCTGCGAGTGGTGGGTCACCGGACCTCCAGCATGGCGCGCCCGTCACGCACCGGACGGTGCCTATCGGGCTTCCTACATTCGTCCTACATCTTCCCTGAGCGAAGGAGGACGGATGCGCATCGGCATCCTCGGCGCGGGCAACATGGCGAGCGCGCTCGGAACGCACTGGGCCCGCGCGGGGCACGAAATCATGGTGAGCGGCCGCGACCCCGGGAAGGCGGCGGCGCTGGCGGACAAGCTCGGCGGCAGGAGCGGCACCTGGGCGGAGGCGGCCGGGTTCGGCGAGGCCGTGCTGCTCGCCGTCCGCGACGACGGCGTGCCGCAGGTGCTCGCGGCGGCGGGCGCGGCCGAGGGGGCGCTGCGGGGACGGGTGCTGATCGACTGCGTCAACGCCGTCGTGCCGGGCGCCTTCACCCTCAAGAACGCCGGCGGCCCGTCGGTGGCCGAACGCGTCGCCGCGGCGGCGCCCGGCGCGCACGTCGTCAAGGCGTTCAACCTCTGCCACGAGGACGTGTGGCGCATGACGCCACCCGTCTTCGACGGCGTACCGCTGCTGGTGCCGTTGTGCGGGGACGACCCGGGCGCCCTCCACGTCGTCCGCGCCCTGGTCGCCGACCTCGGCTGCGAGCCGGTCGACGCCGGCGGCCTGGACCGGGCGGGCCTGCTGGAGGCCACGATGGCCTTCATGGTCGGCCTGTGGGTCCGCGGCGCGGACGCCCAGGCCGTGGTCCCGCCCCTGAAGTACGCCTTCGGCGCCCCCGCCTCCCGCTGAGGCGCCCGGAGAGGGCCGGAGGCGCCGCGCGGGTCAGGCGGTGAGGCGGACCGGGTCGGTGGTGCGGGCCAGGGCGCCGCGGCGGCGGAGTTCGGGCAGGACGCCCTCGCCGAACCAGTAGGCCTCCTCCAGGTGGGGGTGGCCCGACAGCACGAACTCCGTGACGCCCTGGCCGGCGTACTCCTCGATGAGGTCGGCGACCTCCGCGTGACTGCCGACCAGCGCGGTGCCGGCACCGCCGCGTACCAGGCCGACCCCCGCCCACAGGCCGGGGTGGATCTCCAGGTCGCGCACGCCCCCGCCGTCGCGGCGGTAGCCCTCATGCAGGGCGAGCATGCGCTTCTGGCCGACCGACTCGCTGCGGGCCAGGGTCTGCTGGGCGGTGCGGACGTCGGCGGGGTCGATGGCCGCCAGCAGGCGCGCGGCCTCCGCCCACGCCTCCTCCGAGGTGTCCCGGCTGATCACGTGCAGCCGGACGCCGAACCTGAGCGTCCGCCCCTCCTCGGCGGCCAGGTCCCGCACCCAGGCGATCTTCTCGGCCACCTGCGCGGGCGGTTCGCCCCAGGTGAGGTAGGTCTGGACGTGCCTGGCCGCGACCCGCCCGGCAGCCGCCGACGACCCGCCGAAGTACAGCTCCGGCACCGGGACGGGCGGCTCGGCCACCGTCGCGCCCTCCACCTCGTAGTGGGCGCCGGTGAAGTCGTAGGGCGTCCCGCTCCAGGCGCCGCGCACGATCGAGAGGAACTCGTCGGTGCGGGCGTAGCGCTCGTCCTTGGACAGGTGGTCGCCGAACCGGCGCTGCTCGGCGCCCTCCCCGCCGGTGACGACGTTCAGCAGCAGCCGCCCGCCGGAGATCCGCTGGTAGGTCGCGGCCATCTGGGCGGCCAGGGTGGGCGACAGGAAGCCCGGCCGGAAGGCGACCAGGAACTTCAGCCGCGTGGTGACCTGGGTGAGCGCGGCGGTGACCAGCCAGGCGTCCTCGCACCAGGTGCCGGTCGGGGTGAGCACCGCCTCGAACCCGAGCTGCTCGGCCGAGCGGGCGATCTGGCCGAGGTACTCGACGGACGGCGGCCGGAAGGCGGAGGCGGTGGGGTGCCCGTGCCCGCGCCGCAGCCCGTGGCCGCCGCCGACGATCGCCCGGCTGTCCCCGGAGGTGGGCAGGAACCAGTGGAACTTCAGGGCCATGGTCAGGTGTCCTTCTTCACGAGGTCGTTGAACCGGCGGTCGGCGAAACCGGCGAAGGTGATCGTGCCGGGGATCAGGCCCGCGGCGGTGAACGCGTCGGCCATCTGCTGTTCGGAGGCGAGGAGGGCGTCGTCGATCGGCACGGGCGTGGTGACGCGGTTGGCCGTGGCGGCGGCGGCCACCTCCAGCGGCAGGCCCGTCTCCTTCGACCACACCTTCGCCCACTCGCCCTGGTGGGTGTTGGCCCACAGCTTGGCCCGCTCCAGGCGGGTGAGGTAGTCGCGGATCGCCGCCGTCTTGGCCGGGTCGGCGAGCGCGGCCTGGCCGGCCACCTGGAAGCCGTAGCCGTTGACGTAGCCGTTGCCGCCGACGAGCACCTTGGCGCCGTTCCGCAGCCGCGCCTGCGAGCTGTACGGCTCCCAGATGGCCCAGGCGTCGACGCGCCCGGAGGTGAACGCGGCCAGGGCGTCGGCGGGCTGCAGGTAGCTCACGGTGATGTCCGCGAAGGAGAGGTTCTCCTTCTTCAGCACGGCCAGCAGGTGGTAGTGGGCGGAGCTGCCCTTGGCGACCGCGACCCGCTTCCCCTTGAGCTGGGCGGGGGACGTGATCGCCGTCCCGGACGGCACGAGGATCGCCGAGCTGTCGCCCCTCTGCCGGTCGGCCGCGACGATCCTGATCTTCGATCCGGCCGCGGCGGCGAAGATCGGCGGCGTGTTGCCGACCCCGCCGACGTCCACGCTCCCGGCGTTCAGGGCCTCCAGCAGCGGGGGCCCGGAGGTGAACTGCGCCCAGGTGACCTTGTACGGCAGCTTGCCGAGCTCGCCCGCCGCCGCCAGCAGCGTCTGGGACCCGGCCTTCTGGTCGCCGACGCGCAGGACGACGCCGGACGCCGGACCCTCCGCCGACGAGGCCCGGGAGGTGCCGGCGCAGGCGGCCAGCAGTGCCGTGAGGCCGAGCGCCCCGAGGAGCCGGGCCATTCTGGTGATCATGATGCCTCCTGCGGGACGACGACGCCGAGCGCGGCGAGCAGGCGGGTGCGCAGGGCGAGGAGCTCGGGGTGGTCGCGGTGCCGGGGCCGCGGCGCGGTGATCGCGGCCTCATGGGCGATCCGCCCCTCGGAGAGCACGAGCACGCGGTCGGCCAGGAGCAGCGCCTCGTCGACGTCGTGGGTCACCAGCAGCACGGCCGGGCGGTGGGCCCGCCACAGCTGCAGCACCAGCTGGTGGACGGTGATGCGGGTGAGCGCGTCCAGCGCGCTGAACGGCTCGTCGAGCAGGAGCAGCTCCGGCTCCCGCACCAGCGCGCGGGCCAGGCTCGCCCGCTGCGCCTCGCCGCCCGACAGCGTCAGCGGCCAGGCGTCCGCCCGCGCCGCGAGCCCGACCTCCTCCAGGGCTCGGCCGGCGCGGACGGCGGCGTCCGGCGCGGTGAGGCCGAGGGCGACGTTGGCGGCCACCCGCTTCCAGGGCACCAGGCGCGGCTCCTGGAAGGCGACGGCCACCGAGCCGGTCACCTCCACCACGCCCTCGGCGCCGCCGTCGAGCCCGGCGAGGGCGCGCAGCAGGGTCGACTTGCCCGAGCCGCTGCGGCCGAGCAGGGCGATGAACTCGCCGCCGGTGATGTCCAGGTCGAGCCCGTCGAGGACGATCCGCTCCCCGAACCGCCGGGTGAGCCCGCGGACCCCGGCCACGGGTACGGTCATGGCCGGCCCTCCGTTCGGGGCGTTCCCGTGCCGGCTACCCGCCGAGGAAGCCGCGTCGCCATGCCAGGGCCCTCCTTTCCAGCAGCCGTACGACGGCGTCGGTGAGCAGGCCGAGGCCGCTGTAGACCAGCAGCCCCACGACGATCACGTCCGTCCGCAGGAACTCGCGGGCGTCATTGATCATGAATCCGAGTCCGGCGTCGGCGTTGACCTGCTCGGCGACGATGAGCGCCAGCCAGGCCACGCCGAGGCTCTGCCGCAGGCCGACCAGCGTCTGGGGGAGCGCCCCCGGCAGCACGATGTGGCGCACCAGGGCGGCCCGGCCCAGCTTGAGGGTGCGCCCGAGCTCGGCCAGCTTGGCGTCCACCCCGCGGATGCCGGCGAAGGTGTTGAGGTACAGCGGGAAGGACACCGCGAGCGCCACCAGGGTCACCTTGGGCGCCTCGCCGATGCCGAACCACAGGATGAACAGCGGGATCAGGCCGAAGAACGGCAGGGCGCGGAGCATCTGCATGATCGGGTCGACGGCGTTCTCGCCCGCCCGGCTCAGCCCGGCGGCCAGCGCGAGCAGCAGGCCCGCGAGCCCGCCGAGGACGAAGCCGGCCGCCACCCGCTGGAGGGAGACGGCGATCGCGGTGGGCAGCGTGCCGTCGGCGATCAGGTCCGCGGCGGTCACGGCGACGGTGGCGGGGGCGGCGAGGAGACGCTGGGGCAGCAGGCCGGTGCTGCTGGCCGCCTGCCAGAGGGCGACGACCGCCAGCGGGCTGAGCCAGCGTCGCCACGCTCCGGCACGCCCGGGTGGGCGGGAGGGCCGGTGGTGCGGCGGGCCGGGGGAGGACGCGCCCGCGGGCCCGGTGGCCTCGGCGGGCGCCTGGACGTCGAGTACGGGAGGGGGCATCGGGGGAACCTCGCAGACCTCGGCGTGACGCGTACGTCGATAATTATCCCTATTACCTACCAAGTCAATGGGTTTCTTGCCCGGCGGGATCCTTGCGCGCGACGCGGAGGCTGCTGCGGGTCGCGGCCGAGATCCAGGCCGAGTCGGCCGGCGGGGCGGTCAGGGTGGAGGGCCACACCGACGACCAGGGCACCGGCGCCTACACCGACGCCCTGTCCCTGAGGCGGGCCCAGGCCGTTCGCGAGGCCCTCCAGAGCAGGCTCCCGGGGGTGACCCTCCAGGTCAGAGGCTTCGGCGAGAGACGGCCCCAGCTGCCCGACATCATGGACGGCCACCCCGTGAAGCGGAACCAGGCCAGGAACCGCCGGGTGGAGATCATCTTCGACGCCCGGAAATGATCCTCGGCCGATCACACCAGGGACCTCGCGCCGCCCGAGACGTAACCTGAGGGAGTGCAGGACAGGACCCAGCGTGAGATCGCCACTCCCGCCACGCTCGCCGAGCTGCTGGGCGAGCACGCCTACCTCGCCGACGAAGGGCTGGCGACCGCCTGCTTCCTCGCGCTGAAGATGGGCCGGCCGCTCTTCCTCGAAGGAGAGGCCGGGGTCGGCAAGACCGAACTGGCCAAGACCCTCGCCGCCGTCCTCGGCGCGCCGCTCATCCGCCTGCAGTGCTACGAGGGCCTCGACGCCGCCCAGGCCCTCTACGACTGGGACTTCGCCCGCCAGCTGCTGCACCTCAAGGCCGCCGAGGCCACCGGCGCCACGGGAGCCGGCGAGGCCGCGCGGCTGGAGGGCGAGCTGTACGACCGGCGGTTCCTCATCGCCCGCCCCCTGCTGAAAGCCCTGGAGACCCGGCCCGCGGTGCTGCTCGTCGACGAGATCGACCGGGCCGACGACGAGTTCGAGGCGTTCCTGCTGGAGGTGCTGTCCGACTTCACGATCTCCATCCCCGAGCTCGGCACCATCAGCGCCGAAACCCCGCCGGTCGTCGTGGTGACGTCCAACCGCACCCGCGACGTGCACGACGCCCTCAAACGGCGCTGCCTCTACCACTGGCTGGAGCATCCGAGCTTCGACCGGGAGGTCGCGATCCTGCTGCGGCGGCTGCCCGAGTGCACCGAGTCGCTCGCGGGGCAGGTGGCCCGCGCCGCCGAGCGCCTGCGCGCCGCCGACCTGCTCAAACCGCCCGGTGTCGCCGAGACCCTCGACTGGGCCGAGGCCCTGCTCACCCTCGGCGCCCGCGACCTCGACCCCGACCTGGCCGCCGCCACCCTCGGCGCCGTCCTGAAGTACCGCGAGGACCAGGAGAGCGTCCTTCAGAAGGGACTCCTCCGCCATGGCTGACCTCTCGCCGCGCCCCGTGACCGCCGCCGGTGACCAGGCCCGCCCCCGCGACCGGAGCGGCCGCCATGGCTGACGTCGTCGCGACGATGACCGGCTTCGTCCGCACGCTGCGGGCGGCCGGGGTCGTGGCCTGCCATGAGCGCACCCAGAGCTTCCTGCGCGCCCTGACCCATCTCGGCGCCGCCGACCGCCACGCCGTCTACTGGGCGGGCCGCCTCACCCTGTGCGCGGGGCCGGACGACATCCCGCGGTACGACCGCTGCTTCACGGCCTACTTCGGCGGCGAGCGGCCCGCCGCCACCCGCCGTACCCCCGTCCCGGTGGTGACCGTCACCCGCCACACCCTCTCGCCCGGCGGCGAGAGCGGGCGCGAGAGCGCGGAACGCGAGCCGGTGGCCGCCACCGCGAGCACCACCGAGGTGCTCCGGCAGCGCGACGTCGCCCGCCTGACGGCGGCCGAGCTCGCCGAGGTCCACCGCCTGCTCGCGATCCTGCGGGCGGGCAGGGAGCAGCGCCGCTCCCGCCGCTTCGCCCCCGCCCACCGGGGCCGGCTCGACACGCGCCGCACGATCAGGGAGACCCTGCGCCGGGGCGGCGAGACGGCCCGCCTGCGCCGCAAGGCCCGCAGGGTGCGCCCGCGCCACGTCGTCCTGCTGGTCGACGTCAGCGGCTCGATGGCCCCCTACGCCGACACGCTGCTACGGTTCGCCCACGCGCTGGTCCGCTGCGATGCGCGCGCCACCGAGGTCTTCAGCGTGGGCACCCGGCTCACCCGCGTCACCGCGCAGCTGCGCCACCGCGACCCCGCCAGGGCGATGCGCGAGGTCTCGGCCGCGATCCCCGACTGGAGCGGAGGCACCCGCCTCGGCGAGGAGCTCAAGGAGTTCCTCGACCGGCGGTCCGGCGTGCGCGGCGCCGTCGTCGTGATCGCCTCCGACGGGTGGGAACGCGGCGACCCGTCCCTCCTGGGGCGGCAGATGGCCAGGCTGTCGAGGCTCGCCCACCGGGTGATCTGGGTGAACCCCCACAAGGGACAGGAGGGCTACCAGCCGCTGACCGGGGGCATGCGGGCGGCGCTGCCCCACGTCGGGGCGTTCGTCGCCGGGCACAGCCTGGCCGCCTTCGAGGAGCTCGCGGAAAGGCTGTCCCATGCGTGACGTGCTGTCGCAGATCGTCCGGTGGTGGGAGGACGGCGAGAGTTTCGGCCTGGCCACCGTCGTGGAGACCTTCCGCAGCGCCCCGAGGCCGCCCGGCGCCTCCATGGCCGTCCTCGGCGAGGAGGCGGTGGGCAGCGTGTCGGGCGGCTGCGTGGAGGGGGCGGTGTACGAGCTGGCCCGGCAGGTCGTCGTGGACGGCCGTCCGGTGCTGCAGCGGTACGGCGTCAGCGACGACGACGCGTTCTCCGTCGGCCTGACCTGCGGGGGCATCATCGACGTCCTCGTCGAGCCGGTGTCGAGGAAGACGTTCCCCGAGCTCGGCGCGATCGCCGCGTCGGTGCGCCGGCGGGAGCCGGTCGCCGTGGCGACCGTCGTCTCCGTCCCCGGGCGGGTGGGGACGCGGCGGGTCATCTGGCCGGGAGGCTCGGCCGGGTCCCTCGGCGTGGCCCGGCTCGACGACGCCGTCGACGACGACGCCCGCGGCATGCTCGCCCAGGGGCTCACCGGCGTACGGCGGTACGGTCCAGAGGGCGAGCGGCGGCTGGACGACCTCGCCGTCTTCGTCCACTCCTTCGCCCCGCCGCCGCGCATGCTGGTCTTCGGCGCGATCGACTTCGCCGCCGCCGTCGCGCGGATCGGCAAGTTCCTCGGGTACCACGTGGTGGTCTGCGACGCCCGCCCGGTGTTCGCCACCTCCAAGCGCTTCCCCGACGCCGACGAGGTCGTCGTGAAATGGCCGCACGACTACCTCGCCGTCACCCCGGTCGACGAGCGCACGGTGATCTGCGTGCTCACCCACGACCCGAAGTTCGACGTCCCCCTGCTGGAGGTGGCCCTGCGCACCCGCGCGGGGTACATCGGCGCCATGGGCTCGCGCCGCACCCACGCCGACCGGCTCGAACGGCTGCGGGAGGCCGGGGTGCCGGAGCGGGAGCTGGCGCGGCTGCGTTCGCCGATCGGCCTCGACCTCGGCGCCCGCACCCCGGAGGAGACCGCGGTGTCGATCGCCGCCGAGCTCATCCAGCTCCGCTGGGGTGGCTCCGGCATGGCCCTCACCGAGACCAGCGGGCGCATCCACGGCTCCGACCACGCCGGTCCGCCGCCGGCATCCGGGAACGAGAGCGGGGACGGCACGCCGTACCGGCCCCAAGAGGTCGGGGACGGCGGATCGCGCCGTCCCGGAGCTGCCTCCGAAAGCGAGCAGGGGTGAGCACGGTGGCCGGGCCGTCCTGCGCGGGGCTGCTGCTCGCGGCGGGCGGGGGATCCCGGCTCGGCGTGCCCAAGGCGGCCGTCGAGTTCAGGGGAGAACGCCTGGTCGACCGCGGGGCGCGCCTGCTGGCCGAGGGCGGGTGCTCGCCGGTCGTGGTGGTCCTCGGCGCGGTCACCGTCCAGGTTCCGGACGCGATCACCGTGGGCAACCCCGACTGGGCGACCGGCATGGGGTCGTCCCTGCGGGCGGGGCTGTCGGCCGTGCCGCCCTCCGCGGAGGCGGTCGTGATCGCCCTGGCCGACCAGCCGCTCATCGGCGCGGAGGCCGTACGGCGCCTGGTGCGCGCGCGGCGGGACGGCGCCGGGGTGGCGGTGGCGACGTACGGAGGCGCGCCGCGCAATCCCGTGCTGATCGGCAGGGAACACTTCGGCGAGGTCGCCGGGCTCGCGACCGGCGATGTGGGCGCCCGCGCCTTCCTGCGCGCGCACCCCGCCCTCGTCACGCCGGTGCCCTGCGACGACGTGGGAGACCCCGCCGACATCGACACGCCGGACGATCTCGCGCGGCTGTCGGAGATCGGGGTGCCGGGGGTTGGCCGGGGGAGCGCGAGTCGATAGCCTTACTTGCCAGTAACTGGAACATCATTCGGTTTGCCTTGGACGGGAAGGACGCGGGATGCGCATCGGCATGGCCCTCAAGTACGCCGGAGGGTTCAAGGAGACCGTGGCCGAACTGGCCGACTACGAGAAGGCCGGCCTCGACATCGTCTTCGTCGCGGAGGCCTACTCCTTCGACGCGGTGAGCCAGATGGGCTACATCGCCGCGCGAACCGAGCGGCTGCAGATCGCCTCCGGCATCCTGCCGATCTACTCGCGCACCCCGGCCCTGCTCGCCATGACCGCCGCCGGCATGGACCACATCTCCGACGGTCGTTTCGTGCTCGGCCTCGGCGCCTCCGGCCCGCAGGTCATCGAGGGCTTCCACGGCGTGCCGTACGACGCGCCGCTGGGCCGCACCCGCGAGGTGATCGAAATCTGCCGCAAGGTGTGGCGGCGGGAGCGGCTGACGTACGACGGCAAGCACTACACGCTGCCCTTGCCGGCCGGCAGGGGCACCGGCCTCGGCAAACCCCTCAAGCTGATCAACCACCCGGTGCGGGAGCGCATCCCCATCGTCGTCGCGGCCATCGGCCCGAAGAACGTCGAGCTGACCGCCGAACTGGCCGAGGGATGGGAGCCGATCTTCTACGTGCCCGAGAAGGCCGCCGACGTGTGGGGCGCCTCGCTCGCGGCGGGCAGGGCCAAGCGCGCCGGGGACCTCGGCGAGCTCGACGTCATCGCCCAGGCCACCCTCGCCATCGGCGACGACGTCTCGGGCCTGCTGGAGTTCGGCCGCCCGATGGCCGCGCTGTACATCGGCGGCATGGGCGCCAAGGGCAGGAACTTCTACAACGACCTCGCCCGCCGGTACGGCTACGAGAAGGAGGCCGAGCTCATCCAGGACCTGTACCTGGAGGGCAAGAAGGACGAGGCCGCGGCGGCCGTCCCGATGGAACTGCTGGAGAAGATGTCTCTGATCGGATCCGAGGGCTTCATCCGCGACCGCCTCGCCGCCCTCAAGGAATCCGGCGTCACCACCCTCAACGTCACCCCCATCGCCGGCACCCACCAGGACCGCCTCAAACTCATCGAAAAAATCAAGGACCTCACCGCCTGACCCACACCCCCGCGACCCACGCCTGCCCGAACGTGAAGCCGCGGCCGTCCTGGAAGCCAAGGGGGAGGTCAGGACCATCCTGACGGTACTGCGGGCCCGGGGTATCCCGGTCTCTGAGGGGGCGCGGGCCCGCATCACCGCCTGCACAGACCTGGCCCAGCTCGACCAATGGGCCGAGCGTGCGGCCGTCGTGGCCTCGACCGATGAGCTGTTCGGTGAGTGCTCACAGGGGGCGGCTACGTGAGTGCCGGTTCGTAGCGGCTGACGGGGTGGACGTGAGGCGTCCGTGCGGCCAGGCTCAGGATCCTGATATGCCTGTTCATGCACTGATCGATCCGCTCGGAAGCGAGGACGCCACACTTGACCGCCGAAATGCGTCCGGTCGAGGAGACGACGCAGGTCGCCGTACGTACGGCGGGGCCCGTCCTGGACTATTACGTGATCTACCCCGAGGTCTGGGACGGTGATCTGGCGGCACGGCCGGACGGCATCGCCGTCGAGGAGTTCCTGCTCGCCGACGACCACACCGCGACCGGCCTGGCCAACGCCGTATGGACCGCGGCGGAGGGTGGATGGTGGAGTTCGGCGGCCTTCAGCCGGGAGCTTCGCAGGGATGCGAAGCTCCGTGCCCGGATCGTCCCGGTCGGCAGAGCGGACGCGGAGACGGCCTACCGCCGCCTGGGGGCGGGCGCGCTGCCGGACGAAACGACATTACGAGGGCGCTTCCACGACCACCTGGCTTTGCCCAACTCGTCTCCGCTGTCCTTCGCGCCTCCCGAGGTGCCGGAGGGGTTCCGTGAGAAGCGCGTCTACCGGATCCTGTTCGCAGGCGAGCTGCGCAAGGACCGGGTGGCGCACCTCCAGCGGGTGTGGGCGATGACACCCGCCGACGACGCGGCCGACCCGCGCGCTCGCGTGCTCGGCACGGCTCGGCTGCGCGTGCCCGATGCCCTGTACGCCTGGGAGCTTCGTCGCGTGGGTCCCGGTCTGGCCTCATCCGTCGACCTGACCGTGTGTCTGACCGCTCCGCCGAGCGACACTCTCGGTGTCCTGCTGCGCAAGCTGGCCGCCGTCGTGCGCCTCGAAGGGTTGATACCGGTGACGATCGAGCGCTTCGCCTGATCGTCGGCGAGGTGCTCACGAACGCCTCGCGGGCGGTCGTAGCCCTCGTTACCGGGGACGCAGCGGTGGCGGGAGGCGAGATCAGAGGCTCCCCACGCGCCCTCCGCCGAGGCCGCGTCCTCGGGTCAGGTTCGCCGCAAGGACGACAGGCCCCACAGCTCGGCGATGCGCCCGTCGCGTACCCGGAACATCTCCAGCATGGTCGGTGCCTGTCCGGGAACGCCGCGCACGCTCGTGCGGACGGCGACCGTGTCCCCCTCGACGATCATGTCCTCGACGACGACCCGGGCCTCGGGGAACGTCTCGTGGAACCGTTGCCAGGACGCGGTCACGCTGTCCGGCCCGGTGGTGTCCAAGGGATGACTGTAGAAGTCCGTCGTGAAGATGTCCTTGGCGGCGTCGTGGTCGTGGGCATTGAACGCCGCGTACATCCGCTCCGCCGCGGCTCGCGCGTCATCGGCCATGGTTCTCCTGTTCGGTCACGTTCGCGCGGACGCGCCGTAGGACGCGCAGCACGACCTCCTGCTCCTGTGCGCTGACGCCGTCGAGCAGCCGTTCCTGGTACTCCTGGTGCGATCGCTCCAGGTCGGCCGCCACCTGCTCGCCGGCCGGTGTCAGCGCGGCCAGCGTGTAGCGGTTGTCCGCCGGGTCCAGGCGGCGGCCGGCCAGTCCTTCGGCCTCCAGTTCCTTGACCAGCCGGGTGACGCTCGCGCCGTCGATGCCGATCGCCCGGCGCAGGTCGCTGTGGCTGGTCTCACCCTCACGCCGCAGCCGGACGAGCAGCTGTACCCGGTGGGCGTTCATCCCCACGTGCCGGGCGAACGCCTGCCGCAGCTCGGCCCAGGTGCCGCCAAGCTCACGGAAGAACCTGTCCTCGGACGTCTCTTCACGCACGATCTATTTATAGCGTCAGCTCTTGACCACTTCAAGAGATGCTTCGCCGTTCGCCTTGCGTTCCCGGCGAGATTTCAGGTTGCGGTCGTGCCGTGAGAGATGCGAGGGTATGGAGCGCTTCGCAGTATTTGTGCATCCAAGGCAAAGGATTGAAGTCCATGGTCTCGGCGTCCCTCAGCGGCCGCCGTCGGCACTGACCGGTCTGCTCCATCACGGGCAGCACCGGGCGAACCATCGGTGCCACAGTCGTCTCCTCACGGCGGCCCCACGCGCGGTGCCTGACGCGCCGCTTCATCCCTCTGTTCCGGTCTGAAAGCCTGCGCGGCTCACCGCTTCGCCTCGCGCGCGGAGGGAGCCCGCTCCGGCATGTCATCAACGTGAGGTCAACATCACCATGGGCACCAACGTCCAGAGCTTCGCCGTCGCCAACCTCCGTCGTCGTCCCGAGGTCGTCGAGACCGGTGGCTTCGTCGTGGGAATCGACCCCAGCAGCACCAGCCCGTACATCAACTACGCCACCCCCGTGTCCGGCGCCCGTCCGACCAGCGGGGACGTCGCGGCGCTGATCGGGACGTTCCGCGAGCGCGGCCTGAAGCCCCGGCTCGAGTTCGCGCCTGACGCCGCGCCGACCGTGGAGGCCGCGCTCCGCGACGCCGGATTCACCACTGAGCAGGTGCACGAGTACCTCGTCTGCACCCCGGCCACGCTGGCGATGCCGCCGGCCGCCACCCTGGCCCTCGTCGAGACCCCGTCCACCGACCAGGACTACCTCTCGATCGACGAAGCCCTGGCCGAGGCGTTCGACAACGAGTTCCCGCCGTCGCCGGAGGGCGCGGCCCGGTTGCGACGTACCGAGGAGAACGGCGGCGCGGTGCGGTTCGTCCGGGCCCCGGGCGGCGCCTGCGCCGGCGCGGCCATGTGCTCGGCGCCTGCGATGAGCACCTCGGAGCTGGCGGGCGTGGGCACGCGTCCCGCGTTCCGCGGGCAGGGCATCGCCGCCGCCGTCACCGCCACACTCACCACGACCATGTTCGATAGGGGAGCGGAGTCGGTGTGGCTGGAGTACTCGGGCGCGGGATCGCGCCGCGTGTACGAACGCGTCGGCTACCGGCCTGAGGGCACCCGCCTGTACATGTCGCTGGAAGGGTGACGCCGACGGCGGGGACGCTCCGGAGCGTCCCCGCCACCCCGGTCGCCTCCCACCGGGCCCCGGCCCCGTGCACCGGACGCCACAACACCGCCGGGACCATCGGTGCCGCGAGTCTTATATCAAGCCGCCGTGCCGACACTGCCTAGGACCAAAGAGGGAGGGAATCTCAGCCTCTGGACCAGTGATCGCGAGCCGGTGCGTGGGTAGCGTCAGGGCCCATGAGCATCGACGGCACGCTGGACGAGGCCTACGAACGGCTACACCGGACCGGACCGGAGTTCGAAGGCTGGCTGACCAATCACGGCCCCATGGCGGTGGAATCCATGATCAGGCGCGGACACGCGCGACAGGTCCACCGTTGGCTGGACGACTACATGCGCCGGCTGGACGATCTGCCCCGCGGCACCTGGCCCATCACCACCGACGACTGGCGCGCGGCGCTGGGGGACCCCCATCGTCTCGGTGACTGGCTGGCGTTCTTCGCACGTGAGCTGACCGAACAGCCCTGGCGGGCGGTGCTGGAAACGTGGTGGCCACGACTGCTGCCCGGCATCGCGGCCGGCGCGACCCACGGAGTCATCCGCACCGGCCACGCGGTTCACGCCCTGCTGGACCACCAGGACGCGCCGCGCCTGGCCGAGCTCGGCCAGGCCCTCGGCTACTGGGCCGCACGCTGGCAGCAGGTCCCCTTCACCGCGCCCTCCGGATCCGCTGACCCGGCGTCCGCCCTCGCCGCCGTTCCGCGTGTTCCCGACCAGAGTGCGGGCATCAACCATCGACTCGACCAGCTCACCGGTCTCACCGGCTGGCCGGCCGCGCTCACCGCGTTGAGACCCGCCACCGATGCCGCGCAGGCCCGGGACCTGCTGGCCGACCTGACGGCCGCCGCCGCTGTGCACTATCTCCCCAACGCGCACGGCTCGGCGGTCATGCTGGTGCACGCCGCGACCGCGCCGATGGCCGTTCTGCGCACCCTGCCCGCCCTGCCCCGTGACCAGTGGATCGTGAGCCTGCACGCGGCGTGGGCGGCCAGTGCGGCCGTGGCCGCGGCCTACACCCCTGCCACACCCGCGCCCAGACACACCCTGCCCAGCGCCCTCGGCTCACCGGAGGAGGTGTTCGCCCGCGCCGTCGGCCACGGGGACGAACACGTCATCAAGCTCGCCGATACCTGCCTTGACGTCCACCAGCGCACCGGCGACGCCGACGCGCTCGCCGCGGTGATCCGCGCAACCGACCTGATCGACGAACCCTGACGCCATCCCGCCGCGCCGAACCGGCGCCGCCGCACGGTGGGCACGGCGGGGCCGGCAGGGGTGCGCCGGGTGCAGGGGAGCCGGGGTGCTGGGTGTGGCGGGGTCAGGGGGCCAGGCAGGCGGTGAAGATGGCGGTGAAGCGTTCTTCCAGGTAGGCGGGGTCGGTGTCGCGTAGCGCCTCGGGGCCGAGGAGGCGGCGTAGGGAGCTGCCGCCGAGGACGATCGCGGCGGCGAGCATGGCGCGTTCCTTGGCCCGCGGGCCGGACAGCTGTTCGGCGAGGGGCGCGGCGATGACCGACTCGACGCGGTCGCGCAGGACGGCCTTGATCTCGGGGCTGGTGCCCGCGCGGTCGATCACCCGGACGATGGGTTCGGTGGCGCCCGCGCTGAACCGATGGGCCATGTGGGCGCCCAGCCTCTGGGGGAGCCCGGCCGCGTCGCCCTCGATGAGCGACTCCATCGCCGACTCGCTGACCAGCACCTCCGCGAACAGCCGGGCCTTGGACCCGAAATAGCGGTTGATCAGCGCGACGTTGGCCCCCGCCTCCGTGGCGATCATGCGAACGGTCACCTGGTCGTACCCATGCTCGGCGAACAGGTTGCGCGCGGCCGCGAGGATCCGGCGCGTCGTGGCCCCGCGATCCCTCACCGCCCCGCGGTGCTCCGCCGGGACGTGGTCACCCTGCGCGCCGTGGTCCTCAGCCGGCCCGTGATCGCTCGCCACGTCGCGGTCCTCTGCCGTGTCGTGGTTTCTCGCCACGCCGCGATCGCTCGCCTGCGTCGACGCTGCTGCCACTTATCCCCCTTTTCGCCCTTTATTACTCAGTGTAGTTGTTTGACAGGTAAACAAGCGACTACTACAAATTTTGGTAAAGACAACCGTTTCGGGGGGTCGCGCCGGTGCAGGGGAACATCCAGGAGAAGGCGCGCGACGAGCCCGGCGCGCGGCGTTCCTACACCCACCGCCAGGTCCTGGAGGTCCTCTCCGGGCTGATGCTCGCCCTGCTGACCTCGATGATCTCGACGTCCGTGGTCGGTACGGCGCTGCCCACCATCGTGGGCGAGCTCGGCGCGCAGGAGCAGCTGTCGTGGGTGGCGAGCGCCACCCTCCTGACGATGACCGCCTCCACCCCGCTCTGGGGCAAGCTGTCGGACCTGTTCGGGCGCAAGCGCATGTTCCAGGTCGCCCTCGGGCTGTTCGTCGCGGCCTCCGTGCTCGCCGGGCTGTCGCAGGACATCGGCATGCTCATCGCCGCCCGCGCCCTGCAGGGCCTCGGCACGGGCGGCCTGTCCGCGCTGACCCAGGTCATCCTCGGCGACATCGTGGAGCCGAGGGAGCGCGGCCGCTACTCCGGCTACATCGGCGCGGTGTTCGGCGTGTCCACCGTCAGCGGGCCGCTGCTCGGCGGGTTCATCGTCGACACGCCGTGGCTCGGCTGGCGCTGGTGCTTCTACGTCTGCGTCCCCCTCGCCGTCGTCGCGTTCGCCGTGATCCAGAGGGTACTGCGGCTCGACCACGACACCCGGGACGCGCGCATCGACTGGTGGGGCGCCTTCACCGTCACCGGCGGCGCCTCCGCCCTGATGCTGCTGCTGTCGTTCGGCGGCCACGAGTTCGCCTGGAGCTCCCCGTGGTCGTACGGCCTGGGCGCCGGCGCCGCACTGCTGTTCGGCCTGTCGGTCGCCGCCGAGCGGCGGGCGGCCGACCCGATCCTGCCGCCCCGGCTGTTCCACGACCGTACGTTCGTGCTGGCGAGCACGGCGTCGCTGCTGGTCGGCATCGCGATGTTCGGGGTGATGATCTACACGCCGCAGTACTTCCAGATCGTCAAGGGCATGACCCCGAGCATGTCCGGCATCATGACCACACCCCTGGTCGTGAGCCTGTTCCTCTCCTCGGTGATCTCCGGGCGCGTCGTCACCCGGACCGGACGATGGAAGATCTTCCCGGCCGTGGGCATGCTCCTGGTCGCCACGGGCATGGCGCTGCTCTCCCTGCTTCACGCCGGCTCCGCGAACTGGATGGCCGGCACCGAGCTGGCCATCCTCGGCACCGGCTTCGGCATGACCATGCAGATGCTCATCCTCGCCGCGCAGAACGCCTCCCCGGTCCGCGACATGGCGGTGACCACCTCCGGCCTGTCGTTCTTCCGCAACCTCGGCGGCGCGGTGGGGGTGGCGGCCCTCGGCGCCGTACTCGCGGGGCGGGTCAGGAACGAGATCGCGGGCATGCTGGGCGCCGTCCACGGCCGGGTGCCGGGCGGCGCCGACGCCTCCGCCCTCGGCACGCCGGAGGCGATCAGGCACCTTCCGCCGGTGCTGCGGCACATCGTCACCGAGGCCTTCACCCGCGCCATGCAGACCGTGTTCCTGGCGTGCGTCCCGGCGGCCGTGCTCGGTCTCCTCGCGGTGCTGTTCCTGCGGGAGCTGCCCCTGCGCTCGGCCCGCGGCGGGACGGGACGGGCGTCCGGGGACGGGACGGGCACGACGCTGCGGCAGGGAGCATGACCGTACAGTCTGGGACATGAGCGTCAATCATGGAACGCGGCGCGCCCGGCTCGCCGCGATGCTGGGCGAGTACGACGTGGACGCGCTGCTGGTCACCCGCGGCGTCAACGTGCGCTACCTGACCGGGCTGGTCAGTTCCAACGCCGCAGTGCTGGTGAGGGCCGACGGCTCGGCCGTGCTCGCCACCGACGCGCGGTACATCGAGACGGCGCGCCGCGTCTGCCACGACATCGAGGTCACCGAGCGGCGTGACGTGGCGGGCGCCCTGGTGCAGGCGGCCGGGCGCCCCGGCATCGAGTCGCACGACATGTCCGTGGCCGAGTACCACCGGCTCGGCGGTGACCTCACCCCCGTCGAGCGGCTGGTGGAGCGCCTGCGCGTGGTGAAGGACGAAGCCGAGATCGACGCGCTGCGCACCGCCTGCGAGATCACCGACCGCGCCTTCGCCGACGTGGTGGGGACGATCGCGCCCGGCATGACCGAGAAGCGGATCGCCCAGGCGCTGGAGGCGCGCATGGTGGAGCTCGGCGCGGACAAGCCCGCGTTCGACTCGATCGTGGCGAGCGGCCCGAACGGCGCGGTGCCCCACCACGCCCCCTCCGACCGCCCGGTGGAGCGCGGCGACCTGATCACCATGGACTTCGGCGCCATGTACGGCGGCTACCACGCCGACATGACGCGGACCGTGGCCCTCGGCGCGGTGGCGGACTGGCAGCGTGAGCTCTACGACCTCGTCCGCGAGGCCCAGCGGGCGGGACGGCACGCGCTCGCCCCCGGCGTGGACACCGAGACGGTGGACGCCGCCGCGCGCGATTTGATCGCCGCCGCCGGGCACGGCGAGCACTTCGGGCACCCGCTCGGCCACGGCGTCGGCCTGGAGATCCACGAGGACCCGTTTCTGCGCTCTTCAGGTGCCGGTAGACTTGAGGATCGGGTTCCGATCACCGTCGAGCCAGGCGTCTACCTGCCAGGCAGGGGCGGCGTCCGGATCGAGGACACTCTCGTGACGCGCGCCGGCGGGCCGGAGCTCCTCACCCGCACGACAAAGGAGCTGCTCGTCCTCTAGGGACAGGACGGCGGCCGAGCGAGCGCGACCATGAAGACGCAGGAGAAAACGAGTGGCGACGACCAACGACCTCAAGACCGGCCTGGTGCTCAAGCTCGACGGTGGTGAGCTCTGGAGCGTGGTGGAGTTCCAGCACGTCAAGCCCGGCAAGGGCGGAGCCTTCGTCCGCACCAAGCTGAAGAACGTCCTTTCCGGCAAGGTGGTCGACAAGACGTTCAACGCGGGCGTCAAGGTCGAGGTGGCCAACGTCGACAAGCGCGAGATGCAGTACTCGTACATGGACGGCGACGACTTCGTGTTCATGGACACCGAGACCTACGACATGCTGCACGTCTCGCGGCCCACCGTCGGCGACGCCGCCAACTACCTCCTCGAGAACGGCCTGGCCACCGTGGCCGTCAACGAGGGCAACGTGCTGTACGTCGAGCTGCCGGCCGCCGTCGAGCTCACCATCTCCCAGACCGAGCCGGGCCTGCAGGGCGACCGCTCCACCGGCGGCACCAAGCCGGCGACGCTGGAGACCGGCGCCGAGATCAAGGTTCCGCTGTTCATCACGACCGGCGAGAAGGTCAAGGTCGACACTCGCACCGGCGAGTACCTCGGCCGGGCCTGAGGTGTCCGCACGGGGTAAGGCGCGCAGGCGCGCACTTGACATCCTTTTCGAGGCGGAGCTGCGTAACGAGCCCGCGACCAGCGTGCTCGCCGAGCGCGTGGAGCGGGCCGAGCCGCCGGTCAACGAGTACACCTCGACGCTGGTCGAGGGCGTGGACCGGCACCGTTCCCGCATCGACGAGCTGATCTCGACCTACGCCGAGGGGTGGACGCTCGACCGCATGCCCGCGGTCGACCGCAACCTGCTGCGGGCCGGCACCTACGAGCTGCTGTGGCTCCCCGACGTCCCGGAGGCCGTGGTCATCAGCGAGTGGGTCCACCTGGCCTCCGAGCTGTCGACCGACGAGTCACCCCAGTTCGTCAACGGCCTGCTCGCCCGTTTCAAGCAGCTGAAGCCCTCCCTGGCCCTCTGACCGCCGTCAGCGGGCCGGGGGAGGCCCGGATTCCGCCGGAACACCAAGCCCGGGGGCGGCGAACGCGTGCCCGCGTGCCGCGCGGTCTTCCCCGGGAAACGAATGCCTGCCCGCGTGCCGGGGGGCCTTCCCCAGGGGAGCGAAGGCCTGCCCGCCGGGCGGGAGGCCTTCGCGGAGGACCCGGGGCCGGGGTCGTCAGGCCGGGGTGAGCGACAGCAGCGCGGGCAGGTCGGCCACGCTGCCGATCAGGTGGGTGTGGCGCACCGCGCCGAGCGCGGTGGCGTCCTGGCTGCCGCTCAGCACCCCCGCCACCACGGCCGCCCCGGCGTTCGTGCCCGCCTGCAGGTCGCGCACGGTGTCCCCCGCGGTGAGCACCCGGCCGACGTCGCGGACGCCGGTGAGCTCCATCGCCCGGAAGATCATGTAGGGCGCCGGGCGCCCCGCCGCGACGTCGTCCACGCACACGACGGCGTCGAGCACGCCGTCGTCCCAGCCGACCCTCGCCAGCAGGGCGCCGGTCACGTCACGGTCGAAGCCGGTGGTGAGGGCCACCTTGACCCCGCCGGCCCGCAGCGCGGCGATCGCCTCCGGCACTCCGGGGAGCGGGGCGGGCGGCCGCTCGGCGTAGGCGGCCTCCAGCCGGGCGCGGAAGCCGGCGAAGGCCCGGTCGACCAGGGCGGGCTCGGGCTCGGCGCCGGAGCCGCCGGCCAGGAGCGCGGTGATCGCCTCTCGTTTGCCGGAGCCCATCCAGCGCCGGATGTCGTCGGGACCGGGGTCGCCGCCGGCGTCGCGCACGGCCTCTTCGAGCGCGACGTAGACGGCGCCGTGCTCCTCGATGGTGGTGCCGGCGATGTCCAGAACCGCCAGTTCGATCATGGTGATGTCCTCGGGATCAGGGGACGGCCCGCCACGCGAGGTCGGCGCGGGGCGGATCGCCGGGGCTGGGACTGCGCAGCAGGGACGGGTGCGCCTGCTGGGAGTTCTCGATGGTGAAGGAGACGAGGTCGGGCCGATAGCGGTCGTCGGAGTACTCGACGGGCTCGCCCCGGGCCGAGCCGGCGTGGCGCCGCTCGCGCAGCAGGGGCGCGCCGGGGGCGATGCCGAGGAGCGCGGCGTCGGTCTCGTCGGCGGGAACCGCGTCGATCACGTGCCGTGCCGTGCTGAGGTCGACGCCGCGGCCGCTGAGGTAGGCGTACACCGACCCCGAATCGCAGTCGTAGTCGAACAGCAGCCTGCCCGCCGCCCAGGTGAACGTCGTGCGCTCGATCATCGTGGGCAGGCCGTCCAGCAGCCGCAGCCGCAGGAGCTGCACCACCGGCTCGCCCTCGTCGAGCCCGAGGGCGTCGGCCGCCTCCGGCGGGGCGGGGCGCCGGGCGATCTCGACGGTGCGCTGACCCGGCGTGCGTCCCATGCCCTCGGCCCATCGCGAGAACGACAGGAAGGTCTCGAACGGCTGGGAGATCGCCTGGCTGCGCACCACCGGCGGCTTGCCCCGCCCGCCGCCGATGAGCCCGTCGGCCCGCAGGGCGGCGAGGGCCTGGCGGACCGGTCCCCGGGACGCCTGCCACTGCTCGCACAGTTGCGACTCCGAAGGGACGGCCGCGCCCACCGGCAGCTCGCCGGAGGCGATCCGGCGGCGGAGATCGGATGCGATGCGTTCGTGCATGGGCCCGTCCATGTGGCTTGACAATACAGGAGTCCCCACCCGGACGGAATGGGTCATTCGCCGAGAAGTAGCGGTGTAGCTGGGAAGATGGCCAGCAGGCGAACGCGTGGTGACATTCCGCCGCCGCCTGTTGACGGTGTCGTCCGTCGCTCGGCATCGTGCTTGTCATGACAAGTTCTCCGCCGGTCGGGCGGGTTCTCGGCTCCGCCGACCTCGTCGTCGTCGGCGCGGGGATCGTCGGCCTGGCCCACGCCGTCGCGGCGGTCCGCCGTGGCCTGTCGGTGGTCGTCGTCGAGCGCGACGAGCGGGCCACCGGCGCCTCGGTGCGCAACTTCGGGCACGGCTGCTTCACCGCCCAGCACGGCGACGCGCTGCGGTACGCGATGGCCGCCCGGAAGGAGTGGCTGCGGCTGGCCGGCGAGGCCGGGTTCTGGCTGCGCGACACCGGCACCCTCGTCGTGGCCCGCGCCGACGACGAGTACGCGGTCCTGGAGGAGTTCCGGGCCGCCCGGGACGGCCAGGTCGAGCTGCTCGGCGCCCGCGAGGTGGCCGAGCGGATGCCCGCCGGTCCGGGCGTGACCGGCGGCGCGCTGCTGCCGCTGGACGTGCGCGTCGACCCGCGCGAGGCCGCGCACGCGATCGCCCGCCTGCTCGCCGCCCAGGGGGTGCGGTTCCACTGGGCGACCACGGTCCACACCGTCGAGCCCGGCCTGGTCGGCACCAGCCGGGGGCTGCTGCGGGCCGGGCGGGTCGTGGTGGCCGTCGGCCACGACGTCGACCGCCACTTCCCCGGCCTCGCCGAACAGGCCGGGGTGCGGCGCTGCGCGCTGCACATGCTCCGGGTGCGCGACCCGCACGGCCGCAAGATCGACCCGGCGGTGCTGACCAACTACTCGTTCCTGCGGTACGACGGCTTCGGCGTCTGCCCGACCCTGCCGGCGCTGCGCGCCCGGCTGGAGGCCGAGCACCCTGACCTGGTCGGCGTCGGGCTGAACCTGATGTTCACCCAGCGCCCCGACGGCGACCTCACCATCGGCGACACCCACGCCTACGCCACCACCCTTGAGCCCTTCAACGACGAGGAGCGCGACCGGCTCGTCCTGGCCGAGACCGCCCGCCTGCTCGGCGTCCGCCGCCTGACGGTGCGCGAGCGCTGGCGCGGCGTCTACGCCTCCGCCGGACGGCCGTTCCTGGTCGCCACGCCCATGCCCGGCGTCCGCGTCGTCTCGGTGACCTCCGGCATCGGCATGACCACCGCGTTCGGCCTGGCCCCCGACGTCCTCGACGACCTGCTGCGCTGACCTGACTCGGCTGATCCGCCCCCTCGACCCCTCCCAGGAGAGACACCATGCGTGTACGACGTCTGACCGCCGCCCTCCTCGCGGCCTCGGCGCTGCCCCTGCTCGCCACCGCCTGCGGCGGCGACGCCTCCGCCGGCGCCTCGGCGACCTGCCCCGGCGGCAGGATCCGCTTCGGCATCGAGCCGTACGAGGACCCGGCCAAGCTCAAGCCCGCCTACGAGGTCCTCGCCGCCGCCCTGCAGCGCAAGCTGGACTGCCCCGTCGAGCTGAAGATCGTGGACGACTACTCCGCCGAGGTGCTGGCCATGCGCAACGGGCAGCTCGAACTGGCCGAGTTCGGGCCGCTCGGCTACGTCTTCGCCAACCAGAAGGCGGACGCGCAGGCCGTCGCCTCGTTCGCCGACGCCAAGGGCGCCCTGACCTCCTACACCGGCGGCATCTGGGTGCCCGCCTCGTCGCCGATCACCTCGGTCGAGCAGCTGGCGGGCCGGTCCCTCGCCCTGTCCAGCCCGGGATCGGCCTCGGGGGACGCCCTGCCGCGCTACGCCCTCAAGCAGGCGGGTCTCGCCGAGTCGCGGGTGAAGCTCGACTACGCGGGCGGCCACCCCGAGGCCCTGCTCGCCCTGGTCAACGGCAAGGTCGACGCCGCGGAGATCAACAGCCAGCAGCTCGCCACCGCGACCGCGGAAGGCAAGATCGACGTGACGAAGTACCGGCAGATCTGGAAGTCCGAGCCGATCCCGAACGACCCGATCACCGTGCACGGCGAGCTCGACCCGAAGTTCCGCGACGCGGTGGCCAAGGCCCTGCTCGGCCTCGCGCCGTCCGACGTGGCCAAGGTCGGCGCCTTCCTCGACGTGGACCCGCCCGGCCCCCTCGTGTCCGTCACCACCGGCACCTACAAGCCCCTGTTCGACCTCGCCGCCGCGATGAACCTGACCGAGAAGGACGTCTGAGTACGATGTCGCGCTCCGCGCACCCGGTGCCGCCGGACCCGGCGCTCGCGCAGGCGCCGCTCACGATCCGGGGGCTGCGCAAGTCCTTCGGCGGCAGGACGGTGCTGGCCGGGCTGGACCTTGACCTGCGCGCCGGGGAGTTCCTCGCGCTGCTCGGCGCCAACGGCAGCGGGAAGTCCACCGCGTTGCGCTGCGTCGTCGGGCTGGAGACGCCGGACGGCGGCACGATCCGCGTCCACGGGCACGAGATCGGCGACGCCCGCTCCGCGCAGGTCAGGCGGAGCACGGCCATGGTGTTCCAGCAGATCCACCTGGTCCACCGGCGTACCGTGCTCGACAACGTCTGCGCCGGCGCGCTCGGACGGCTGCCGCTCCGGCACTCGCTCGCCCCCGTCCTGTTCCCCCGGGCGCTGAGGGAGGAGGCCATGGCCTGCCTGGACAGGGTGGGCATGGCCGACCGCGCCGCCGAGCGCGCCGGGCGCCTGTCCGGGGGACAGCGGCAGCGGGTCGCCATCGCCCGGGCGCTGTGCCAGCGGGCGACGGTCGTGCTGGCGGACGAACCGGTCTCCGCCCTCGACCCGGCCGCCGCCGAACAGGTCGTCTCCCTGCTGGCCGGCCTGGCCCGCGAGCAGGGGCTCGCCGTGGCCGCCGTCCTCCACCAGCCGGACCTGGCGCGCAGGCACGCCGACCGCCTCGTCGGCCTGCTCGGCGGCCGCGTCGCCGTCGACACCTCTCCCGGCGCCGTCTCCGAGGCGGACCTGGCGGCCCTCTACGCCCCCACCCCCGGACGGGAAGCCCCGGCGCTCCCGGCCCCCGGTGGAACCGATCAGGAAACCCCGGCGCTCCCGGTCTCCGATGGGACCGATCAGGAAGCCCGGACGGTCCCGGTCCTGGGTGGGACCGGTCAGCAGGCCCCGGCGCTCCCGGTCCCCGATGGGAGCGATCAGGGGGCCCGGGCCGTCCCCGGCCTCCGTGGTGCCGGCCAGGGAGCTCCGGCGGGTGCCGCCCTCGGCACGGCCGGGCGGGAGCGCCGATGAGCACCCGCGTCGCGCCGCCGGCCCCCGCGCTCGCGCCGCCCAGGCGGCCCCGCCCCTCGCCGGTCACCTCAGCCGTCGTCGTGGCGCTGGTGGCCGCCCACGTGCTCGCCTGGCGCGGCACCGACTTCTCCCCGGCGGCGCTCGTGCAGGGCTGGCGGGGGATGGCGGACTTCCTCGGGCAAGCCCTCCCGCCCGACCTGTCCTGGTCGCGGGTGCTGGCCCCCGGGATCGGCGCCACCCTCGTCACGCTCGCCATCGGCCTGCTCGGCACGACACTGTCGGCACCCTTCGCGCTCGGCCTCGCCCTCCTGGCGGCCCGGACGACCACGCCGGGCCGGGGCGTCTACCAGGCCGCGCGATCGGTGCTGTCCTTCCTGCGCGCTGTGCCGGACGTCGTATTCGCGCTGGTGTTCGTCACCGCCGTGGGGCTCGGGCCGTTCGCCGGAGTGCTGGCGCTGATCTTCCACAACACCGGCGTCATGGGCAAGCTTTGGGCCGACGCGATGGAGGAGATCGACCAGGGCCCCGGCGACGCGCTGCGCACCAACGGCGCCTCCCGGCTCCAGGTCGCCGCGCACGCCGTGCTCCCGTCGGTGGCGCCGCAGCTGGTGGGCCTGCTGCTCTACCGGTTCGACGTCAACGTGCGCTCGTCCCTGGTGCTCGGCCTGGTGGGCGCCGGCGGGATCGGCTTCCTGGTCAACCAGTCGATCAAGCTCTTCCGCTTCGACGAGATGACCACCCACCTCATCCTGGTGATGGTGCTGGTCGTCGCCGTCGACCAGCTCTCGGCCCTGGTGCGCCGCCGCATCGGCGCGTAGGGGTCGTCGCCCCCGGGTCCGCGGCGGTGGTGGCGCGGCCGTGGACGGGCGGTACGGCGTAGGCTGGGCCAGACCGACATCCTTCAAGGGAGGCGAGCTGAAATTGCGCACCGAAGGCGCCACACGCCAGGCCGCCACTTCCCCGGCGGTGCGCACCGCCGTGGTGTGGGACGCGCTACGGGCCGCGCTGGCCGAGCGGGCGGACGCCACCGGGAGTGAGCGGCTCGACATCGTGGACGCCGGAGGTGGCACCGGCGGTTTCGCCGTGCCGCTCGCCGAGCTCGGACACGGGGTCACCGTGGTCGACCCCAGCCCCGACTCCCTGGCGGCCCTGGAACGGCGGGCGGCCGAGGCGGGGGTGAGCGTCAAGGGCATCCAGGGCGACGCCGCCGACCTTCGCGAGCTGCTGGAGCCGGGCTGCGCCGACCTGGTGCTGTGCCACAGCGTGCTGGAGTACGTCGAGGACCCCGCGAGCGCGCTGGCCGCCGTCGCGGGGCTGCTCCGGCCGGGAGGGATGATCAGCGTCCTGGCGGCCAACCCCGTGGCGACCGCGATCCACCGCTCCCTGACCGGTCACTTCGACGAGGCCAGGCAGGCGCTGGCCGACCCTTCCGGCCGGTGGGGCGAGCACGATCCGACGCCCCGCCGGTTCAGCGGCGAGGCGCTCGCCGGCCTGCTGTCGGCGGCGGGCTTCACCCCCGGAGAGGTCAGGGGGGTGCGCATCTTCGCCGATCTGGTGCCGGGCCGCCTGCTCGACGGCGTGCCGGGGGCGGCGCAGGCGCTCATCGAGCTGGAGCAGGCCGCCGCCGACCACCCGGTGCTCCGCGACATAGCCACCCAACTCCACCTCTTCGGCCACCGCTGAGCCCCCGCGCCCCTCGCCGCCGAGCGAAGGCGAGGCCATAGGCACGAGCGAGGGCATGGGCGCGGGAGGCTCGGATAGAACGGTTGTTCGGATAGGATCGGTGTCGTGTCGCGCAAGCAGGTCCTGCGGTCGGAGCCGGGGCGGGCGTCCCGGCCGTCGCCCCTGGCCGACGACACCGGCTGTCCCATCCTGCACGTCGACATGGACGCCTTCTTCGCCAGCGTCGAGCTGCTGGAGCGTCCCGAGCTCAAGGGCACGCCGGTGATCATCGGGGCGCCGGGCGCCCGCGGCGTGGTGCTCAGCGCCACCTACGAGGCGCGGCGGTTCGGCGTCCACTCGGCCATGCCGATGACCCGCGCCCGCCGCCTGTGCCCGCAGGCCGTGGTCATCCCGCCGAGCCACGGCAAATACTCCGAGGTCTCCCGCAGCGTGATGGAGATCTTCCACTCCATCACCCCGGAGGTGGAGCCGATCGCCTCCGACGAGGCCTTCCTCGACGTGGCCGGGGCCCAGCGCCGGCTCGGGTCACCCGCCCGCATCGCGCAGATGATCCGCGCCGAGGTGGCCGAGCGCCACGGCATCACCTGCTCGGTCGGCGTCGCGAGCACCAAGTTCGTCGCCAAGCTCGCCTCGCGCCACTGCAAGCCCGACGGGCTGCTCGTCGTCCCCGCCGACGGGGTGGTGGAGTTCCTCCACCCGCTCCCCGTCGCGGCCCTGTGGGGTGTCGGCGAGCGCACCGAGCAGGCCCTGGTGAGGCTGGGAATCAAGACGGTGGGCGATCTGGCCCGGGTCCCTCCCTCCACCCTCCAGCGCGAGTTCGGGGCCGTAGGAGCGCATCTGGCGGCCCTGGCGTGGGGGCGTGACGAGCGCAGGGTCACCCCGCACACCCCGGACAAGAGCATCGGCGCCGAGGAGACCTTCCCTCACGACGTCGACGATCCCGAGGCCATCCGCCGCGAGCTGCTCAGGTTGTCCGAGCGGGTCGCCGCGCGGCTGCGCGCGGGCGGTCACGTCGGCCGTACGGTGAGCGTGAAGCTCCGCCGGGCCGACTTCACCACCATCAATCGGTCGCGCACGCTCCGCGAGCCGACAGATGTTGCGAAAGAGATATATGCCACTGCTTGTGAGCTGTACGGCGCCGCGGGGCTCGCGCGCGTACGGCTCCGGCTGGTCGGTGTGAGGGTCGAGAACCTCCGTCCGGCGAGCTCGGCGACCCGCCAGCTCGGCCTCGGAGAACGCGAAACAGGCTGGCGGGAGGCCGAATTGGCGATGGACAAGGCGATGCGAAGGTTCGGCCCGGAGGCGGTCCGCCCGGCCTCGCTCGTTCGGCCTCCGTTCGATGGAACGGATCTATGACGTCACCTCCGGTTTGGTCCGCGTTGGACGTTTTCTTTCGCCTACGTCTACAGCCTCGTATTCTGGGGATAACCGACCGCGAGGTCCGGACACCTTGTGGTGCCCGTTGCCGTCTTCCCCGTCCAGGGGCCGTCCTTGGGAGGCGCCGTGCCGCTCTCTGAGCACGAGCAGCGCTTGCTCGACCAGATCGAGCAGGCCCTCTACGCCGAGGACCCGAAGTGGGCCAACACCGTACGCATCAGTGATCCACGAAACCACTACAAGCGCCGCCTTGTGAAAGCCTCCATTGGCTTCGTCCTCGGTGTCGTCCTGTTGATGGTCGGCGTCGTGGCACCGATCATCCCGCTCGGTGTGGGCGGCTTCGTGGTCATGCTCGCCGCGTGTCTGTGGGGCCTGTCCAGTTGGAAACGCATGAACGGGTTCGGCGACGCCCGGCACGGCGCCCACGGGCGTGCGGACCGCCGGCGTGCCCCCAGGCAGAGCTTCATGGAGCGCATGGAGGAACGCTGGCGCCGCAGGGGTCACGACCGCTGACATCCGGGCACGGCACGGCGGCCCCCTCGCCGTGATCCTCCTCTTCGACTTCGTGGCCGGACCATCGCTGTCGTTTCCGATCATCCTCGTGACGAGGCACGGCTCGCCAGCACGATGATCGCGACCGGCGCCCCACCCGCCCGCGCGGCGGTGGGGCGCCTGCGTGTCGTCTCGCGGTTCGGGCGCCCCACCGTGGATTCGTGCGTGCGTCCGCCGGCGCCCGGGGGACGGGCGCCGGCGGTGTGCCGCTACCGGCGTGAGCCGGTGAGGACGCGCTCCTCGGCCTGCGGGGCGGAGGCCCCGCCGTCGCGCCGCCGGGGCCACAGGCGGAGGTTCTCCAGGCGGTCGAAGCCGTCCAGCACCTTCTCGCCCGCCCTCCGCAGCCTGCGCAGCGTCGAGGGCGGCAGCAGGACGGCCCGCTGCCGCCGCCCGCGCGACACCGTGGCCCGCAGGGCCCGGCGGACACGGCGGATGTCGCCGGCCAGAGAGCCGATCGGGCCCGGCGTGCGGGCGTACCGCAGCCGTTCCTCCGCCGAGGCGATCCTCGCCACCGACGCCGCGCTGTCGGCGTCCAGTTCGTACTGCTCGGTGAGCCGCCTGCCGAGCGCGCGCGGGCTCTCGCTGGGCTCGTGGCCGAGGCCGAGGTCGTACAGCGTGTCGGTGAGCTCGCGCCACGTGGCGTGGACGGCCTGCCCGAGGCGTTCGTCCGCGAGCCGCCCGGGCCGGGCCCCCGCGCCGTCCGGCGGCGGCTCGGCAGAGCTCGGGGCCGTGGCGACCTGCGCCCAGATCCGCCTGCGCCGGTACCAGGTGGCCGCCCGCCAGGCGGCGGGGATCAGCCCGACCAGCAGCAGTACGCCGACGCCGATGCCGACCTTGGCCGGCACGGTCAGTCCTTCGTCCACGACGATCGGGCCGGTGGCCACGACCGGGTCGTCCTTGACCGGCCTCCTGCCGGGGAGCCTGCCGGTGGGGCCGCCGGAGTCGGGCCCGGCGGTCGGGTCCGAGCTCTTCTCGTCGTTCCGGGTGGTCGGCGAGACCGGCGGGACGGAGTAGTCGGGGACGCGGGCCGTCGCCTGGCCGAGGCCGCCGGCGGGCGTGGGCTCGAACCGCAGCCAGCCGGCCCCCTGGAAGTACAGCTCGGGCCAGGCGTGCAGGTCGTGGGTGCGGACCTGCCACTCGCCGCCGATGCTGGCGCCGCCGGTGTAGCCGATGGCGACCCGGGCCGGGATGCCGAGCGTGCGGGCCATCACCGCCATGGCGGCGGCGAACTGCTCGCAGAAGCCCCTGCGGTTGCGGAGGAAGTCGAGCAGCGCCTGGCTGCCGCTGCCCTGCGTGCGAAGGTCGTAGACGAACCCGCCCTTGCTGACGAACCACTGCTGGAGCTTGACGGCCTTCTGGTACGGCGTGTCGCTCTCCCGGACGAGCCGGCCGCTCAGCGCGGGGATCTGTGCCGGCAGGTCGCCGGGCAGCTGCAGGTAGCGGGCCCTGATGTCCTCGGCGGCCGGCTCCGCCAGGTTTTCCAGGTCGTCGGCGGTCGGCTGCGGCTCCTGGGTCACGACGTCGTAGCTCTTGCCGCCCGCCGTGTCGCGCGTGGCGAACACCATGAGGGTGCTCTCGTCGGCGCGCCAGTCACCCTCCGCCCGGACCGACGAGGCGGGGTAGGGCAGCGGCAGGAAGTTGAGCTTCTGGACCGCTTCGCTCACCGTGACGTGGGTCTGGACGTTCTTCAGGGGGATCGTGTTGTACAGCCCGGGGGCCGGCGGCATCGGGCCGTCCGCCACGCGGTTCTCGACCCGCCCCTCCGGCTGCGACATCGTCCACTGCTCGCCGTCGAAGGTGTCCAGCGAGTACACCCGCAGATAGCGGGGGGTGTTGTCGTTGTTGGTGTAGGTCAGCACGGTCGCGTTGGCCGGCTGGGTGAGCTGGCCGCGCAGGCTCGCGATCGGGTTCCCGATGGTGATCGTGTTGCCGCCCCTGCCGTTGCCCGCGCCCACGCCGAAGCCGAACAGGGGGTTGGGCTGGAGGGTGGGCAGCAGGGCCGGCAGGCCGATGGCCAGCGCGATCGCGGCGAACCCGATGCGCTTGCCGGTCAGCGTCAGCGGCGCGGTGTCCGTCTGGGACCGCGCGTTCGTGTTGCGCGAGCGGCGCACCAGGACGGCCCGCCCCCAGTGGCTGAGGCGCTCCCGTCCGTCGGCGACGAGCAGGCCGACGTACCCCAGGGCGCCGATGATGAACGCCGGCCAGCCGATCGGGTCGGTCAGGACCGCCGCCGGCACGGTGAACAGGGCGAGCAGCGGCAGTCCGGCGAGGGCCGCGCGGCGCAGCCGCACCGCGAGCAGGTCGACGAGCACGGCGATCAGCCCGACGCCGCCGGCGGTCAGCAGTGCGATGCCCGCGTTGGCCGGCACGGGGGCGGCGAACCGCTGGATGTCGGTGAACCCCCGCCCGAGCAGGTGGGCCAGCGTCACCGCCGAGTCCTTGGTGGGGATGATCGAGAGCCAGTTGTGGCGGCGGGCGAAGACCAGGGTCAGGAAGACCGACAGCGCCAGCAGTTCGAGAGGGGGGCCGACCCAGCGCGGCACGGTGTGGCGCGCGGTCAGGGTCGCCACGGCGGTGACCACGAGGATCGCGCCCATGCCGGCCCAGAACCACGTGCCGCCCCGGAACAGGGGATAGAGGGTGATCGACACCGCCGCCGTGGCCAGGCCCGCCGCCATCGGGAGTCTCATGCCGCGTCTCCTGCCGTCATCGTTTCCCCCGGCCCGGTGAACCGGGCGCTCCGGGCGGCCTCCTGCCACACCGCGGCGAGCGAGGCGCCCGCGGGGAGCCGGACCACGCGCCATCCTGAACCGGCGAGCACGGCCCGCGCGACCTCGAACGACTCGTCCCCTCCGCTGTGGTGGGCCGGGGCCTGCTGCCAGCTGCGCACGTCGAGCATGACGGCCACGCCGGTGACGCCGCCGTGGCGCAGCCGGGCCAGCGCCTGCGCGTCCTCGGCGTCGAGGTCGCCGAGGACCGCCACGATCAGGCCGTCCCCGCCGCCCTGGCGCAGGGCCGTGACGCCCGTCTCCAGCGAACGGGAGGTGCTCTGCCGTACGACCGCGAGCGCGTCGAGCAGCGCGTGGCCCGCGCCCACGTCGGGTAGGTGGTGGGCGCCCTGGTCGGTGACCAGCCGCAGCCCGAGTCCCTCGCGGGCGAGCTGCACGCCGATGGACGCGGCGGCCGACACCGCCACCTCGAACGACGAGCGCGGGCCCTCGCCGCGGTGGGCGTGCCTGCGGGTGTCCAGCAGCAGGGCGCCCCGGCTCTGCCACTGCTGCTCCTCGCGGCGGACCATCAGCTCGCCGTACCGCGCGGTGGAGCGCCAGTGAACCCGGCGAAGGTCGTCGCCCTGACGGTACTCACGCGGGCCGATGTCGTCGTCCCCCGCGGCGGCGACGTTGGTGGCGCGGCTGTCGCCGCCGCCGGTCCACTCGCCCGACAGCCGCACGTGCGGCAGCTTGACGACCTCCGGCAGCACCATGAGCGTGTCGGTGGTGGTGAACGCCCGCGTCAGCTCGACCAGCCCGAACGGGTCGGTGATGCGTATCGACAGCGGGCCGATGGGGAACCTGCCGCGCAGGTCGGAGCGCACCTTGTAGTCGATCTCGCGGATGCCGCGCGACTCGACCCTGTCCAGCACGAACCGCGGCCGGGTGCCCACCGCGTACGGCACCGTGTCCTCGATCAGCAGCAGGCCGGTGGGCAGCCGGGTGACGTTCTCCAGGCGCAGGGTCACCGTGCTGTCGGAGCCGACCTCCACCCTCGCCGGGTCCAGCCGTCTGGCGCAGCTGAGCCGGTAGCGGGTGCGGGCGACGACCAGCGCGGCGAACAGCGGCAGGGTGATGATCAGCACGCTGACGCGCAGCAGGTCGTGCTCCCCGAGCGCGAACGCGCACACCATGGCCGCCAGGCCGGAGGCGAGGAACGAGCGCCCGCGCGAGGTGAGCGCTCTCAGCCCGGCGATCACCGGGTTCCCGCCCCGTCGCCCTTCCTCTCCCGGCCCTCGGGCACGGGAACGCGGCGCACCAGCTCGGTCAGGACGTGCTCGGGCCGGCGGCGCTGGCCCTGGGCCTCCAGGCTCGGTAGCAGACGGTGCGCCAGCACGGGGACGGCGAGATCCTGCAGGTCGTCGGGGATGACGTAGTCGCGGCCCGAGAGGGCGGCGTGGGCGCGGGCGGCACGGACCAGGTGCAGGGTGGCGCGGGGCGAGGCGCCCAGGCGCAGGTCGGGGGACTGCCGGGTCGCGGTGACGATGTCGATGGCGTACTTCTTCATGGGCTGGGAGACGTAGACCGCGCGCACCGCCTCGATCAGCGCGGCGACCTCCTCGGTGGTGGCGACCGGCTGCAGCTTGTCGAGCGGGGAGGTGGCGCCGTGGACGTCGAGCATCTCCAGCTCGGCGGCCGGCTCCGGGTACCCCATCGCGATCTTGGCGGTGAAGCGGTCGCGCTGCGCCTCGGGCAGAGGGTAGGTGCCCTCCATCTCGATGGGGTTCTGGGTCGCGATGACCATGAACGGCGCCTCGAGCCGGTAGGTGCGGCCGTCGACGGTGACCTGGTGCTCCTCCATGCACTCCAGCAGCGCCGACTGGGTCTTGGGGGACGCCCGGTTGATCTCGTCGCCGACGACGATGTTGGCGAAGACCGGGCCGGGCTTGAACTCGAACTCCCGGGACTGCTGATTGAAGGCGCTGACACCCGTGATGTCGCTCGGGAGCAGGTCGGGCGTGAACTGCACGCGGCGCACCGGGCAGTCGATCGACCGCGCGAGAGCCTTGGCCAGCATTGTCTTGCCGACACCTGGGACGTCCTCGATGAGGAGGTGCCCTTCCGCCAGCAGAACGGTGAGGGTCAGGCGGACGACGTCGGCCTTTCCCTCGATGACCGATTCGATCGCCTCGCGGATCCGGTGCGCCGTGGCGACCAGACCTTCCAGCTCCTGTCCGACGTCGTGGGTTATTCCCACCGGGCCTCCATGAGGGTGCGGCAGCCCCACGCCAGGGGTCGTATTGCGGGGGCTTTGCGATTCCTTCTTCATTGTGCGTACCGACACTACGGTGCGGCGAGTTCGCGGGCGACTTTCCGCCATATTTGGGGCGTGGGCCCCCAGTGTTCTTCTCGGGCGTCGCGTTCAGGTGCCGCCCGCGTCCGAATCCCGTGACACATGCCGGCCGCCCGCGGCACTCCACTTTCCTCCACCGGAGCCTCCCGCTTCCCCCGCTTCCGGCGGATCGGCCCCGCCGCCCGTCCGGGCCCTGTCAAGCGGGGGCTTCGACACGCCCGCGCGCGTGGGAGCCGCCCCCCGCGCCCTCCACTCCGCTCCACCGGCTCTGACCTGCGGAAACGCGGAGAGGATCATGCCTCGACACGCTTTGAATCAGTTGACGGTGGGGAGAAGTGGAGTATGGTGGTGCGCAGTGGAGGGGCTGGGGTGATAGCGCCAGCTGTTCCATGAGGCACGGGAGGTGGGGCCGGTGTTCCTCGGCACCCATCAACCGCGCTTGGACGAGAAAGGACGACTGTTCCTGCCGGCGAAGTACCGTGAGGAGCTGGCGGAGGGTCTTGTGATCACCAAGGGCCAGGAGCGGTGCCTCTACGTCTTTCCCGTAGAGGAGTTCCAGCGCATTACCGAGGCGCTTCGTACGGCGCCCGTGACAGCCAAGGCCGTCCGCGATTACAGTCGCGTCTTCTTCGCCAGTGCTTCCGACGAGACGCCCGACAAGCAGGGGCGGATCACCATTCCCCAGAGTCTTCGTGAATACGCCGGTCTCCGCCGTGACTGCGTGGTCATCGGTGCCAACACCCGGCTGGAGATCTGGGACGCGACGGCCTGGAACACCTACCTGGCCGAACAAGAGCAGGCGTTCTCCGAGTTGTCGGAGGAGGTGCTGCCAGGAGTTCTTTGAGAAACGGTCGACTCGTCGGTCCAAAACGTCGTTCGGCGAGGTCTCCACCCGCTCCCACGGTGCCGGGACGCACCCGGCGCCACCACGCGCCCGCTCAGCTGATGCACCTTCCCCGGTGTCAGGTGGCGGGGCGTGAAGCGGGGACGCGGATGGGGACCTGGCCGGACGAGCCGTTTTCCTGGTGGGGGAGTGCCGCCGGCGAGAAGACGCTACGAAAGCCGCATATCCGCGAGCAGGTACGTGTCACGGGGTTTCGAAAAAGACACGACCGTGGCGGCAAGGGGGTTGGACCATGCATGTCGAAAATCATGCCGAGCCGGGCGGGCACGTCCCGGTGATGCTGCGGCGTGTCCTGGAGCTGTTCGCTCCCGCGCTCGCCGGTCCCGGCCCTGTGCTCGTCGACGCCAACCTCGGCCTGGGAGGCCACGCCGAGGCGCTGCTGGCCGCCCACCCCGATCTCCACCTGGTCGGCATCGACCGGGATCCGAGCGCCATCGAGCGCTCCACCCTGCGTCTCGCCCCGTACGCCGCGCGCACCACGCTGGTCAGGGCCGTCTCCGACGAGCTCCCCGAGGTGCTCGAGCGCGCCGGGTTCCCGCGCGTCCACGGCGTCCTGTTCGACCTCGGCGTGTCCTCGCCGCAGCTCGACGAGGCCGAGCGCGGCTTCGCCTACTCCTACGACGCCCCGCTCGACATGCGGATGGACCCTGAGCAGGAGCTCACCGCCGAGGTCGTGGTCAACACCTACTCCGAGGGGGAGTTGACCCGCATCCTGCGCGACTACGGCGAGGAGCGCTTCGCGTCCCGCGTGGCCCGGCTCATCGTCCGCCAGCGCGCGGGGCATCCCGTCACCTCCACCAAGCGTCTTGCGGAGCTCGTCCGCGAGGCGATCCCGGCGGCGACCCGCCGCACGGGGGGAAACCCCGCAAAAAGAACGTTCCAGGCGTTACGCATCGAAGTGAATGGGGAGTTGACAGCCCTCGAGAGTGCACTGCCCGCGGCCCTCGACGCTCTGGCGGTCGGGGGACGGGTGGTGGTGCTGTCCTACCACTCACTGGAGGACCGCCTCAGCAAGCAGGTCCTCACGGCGCGAACCAGGGACACCAGCCCGCCAGGGCTGCCCGTCCCGCTGCCGGCGCACCAGCCGCGGTTCCGCCTGTTGACGAGGGGAGCGGAGCTCCCAGACGAGGAAGAGGTCGGGCGCAACCCGCGGGCGGCGTCGGCCAGATTGCGGGCGGCAGAGAGGATCCGGGAGCCGGAATGAGCATCGACAAGGAGTACACGCCGGACGTCGGCGGCGCGCAGAGCGCGACGGCCGTCGAGGACCGGCCCGCGGGGGGCGCCGTCACGGTGCCGCGGCCCACGCGCGCGCCGCGCCGCACGGCCCCCCCGCGCCCGAGGCGCACCCC
>NZ_JAHDTF010000021.1 GCF_018531465.1 Sphaerisporangium fuscum | reverse complement strand
CCCGCCGCCGAGCCGCGCGAGGAGCGCGCTCCCGCGGCCGAGGCGCAGCCCGCCGAGCAGGCTCCGGCCGCCGCGGCGACCGCCTCCGCGCCCGCCGCCGAGACGGCGACGGCCGAGGCGCGTCCCGAGCGTGGCGAGTCCCGCCGTGAGCGCGGCGAGCGCCGTTCCCGCAACGAGCGGCGTGAGCGTGGCGACAACCGCCCCGACAACCGCAGCGACAACAGCCGTCCCGAGCAGCGCGCCGCCGACGCGGGCGAGGGCCAGGGCCGCCGCGAGCAGAGCCGCGACCAGGCCCGTGGCGACCAGGGCCGCGACCAGCAGCGCGACCAGTCGCGTGACCGCGACCAGTCGCGTGACCGCGACCAGGGCCGCGACCAGCAGGGCGACGACGACCGCCGCGGGCGCCGCGGACGGTTCAGGGAGCGCAACCGCCGGGGCCGCGACCGCTTCGACAGCAACGAGCCCGTGATCGGCGACGACGACGTGCTGATCCCGATCGCCGGCATCCTCGACATCCTCGACAACTACGCGTTCGTGCGCACCAGCGGCTACCTGCCGGGCGCCAACGACGTGTACGTCTCGCTGGCGCAGATCCGCCGCAACGGGCTGCGCAAGGGTGACGTCATCACCGGTGCGGTGCGCCAGCCCCGCGACGGCGAGCGCCGCGAGAAGTTCAACGCCCTCGTGCGCCTCGACAGCGTCAACGGCATGGACCCCGATCAGGCCCGCAACCGCCCGGACTTCACCAAGCTCACCCCGCTCTACCCGCAGGAGCGGCTGCGCCTGGAGACCGAGCCCAACATCCTCACCACGCGCATCATCGACCTGGTGGCGCCCATCGGTAAGGGCCAGCGTGGTCTCATCGTCTCCCCGCCGAAGGCCGGTAAGACGATGGTGCTCCAGGCGATCGCCAACGCGATCACCCGGAACAACCCCGAGTGCCACCTGATGGTCGTCCTGGTCGACGAGCGTCCCGAAGAGGTCACCGACATGCAGCGGTCGGTGAAGGGCGAGGTCATCCACTCGACCTTCGACCGTCCCGCCGAGGACCACACCACCGTCGCCGAGCTCGCCATCGAGCGCGCCAAGCGTCTGGTGGAGCTGGGCCACGACGTGGTCGTCCTGCTCGACTCCATCACCCGCCTCGGCCGCGCCTACAACCTGGCGGCCCCGGCGTCCGGGCGCATCCTGTCCGGTGGTGTCGACTCCACGGCGCTGTACCCGCCGAAGCGCTTCTTCGGCGCCGCCCGCAACATCGAGAACGGCGGCTCGCTGACGATCCTCGCCACGGCGCTGGTCGAGACCGGCTCCAAGATGGACGAGGTCATCTTCGAGGAGTTCAAGGGCACCGGCAACGCCGAGCTGAAGCTCAACCGCTCCCTGGCCGACAAGCGCATCTTCCCCGCGGTGGACGTCGACGCGTCCGGCACCCGCAAGGAGGAGATCCTTCTCTCCAAGGACGAGCTGCAGATCGTCTGGAAGCTCCGCCGCGTGCTCCACGCGCTCGACATGCAGCAGGCGCTGGAGCTCCTGCTGGAGAAGATGCGCGAGACGCAGTCCAACGCCGAGTTCCTGCTCCAGGTGCAGAAGACCACGGTCAGCTCCGACCGCGACTGACCCGCGCGAGCGCCCTTCGACGCCGAGCGTGGCGAGGCGATCAAGTATCGCCGCCTGAAGGCGGCGCCCTGAGCCGCCGAGCGGAGTGAGGCGATCCGGCGTAGGCGCCGGTGACCCGCTGTGCGAAAGGGGGCGGCAGGCTTTTCGGCCTGCCGCCCCCTTTCGCGTGCGCGCGGGCATCATGGGTTCGGCGGCGAGGCGGGTCGTCCGCGGGTGGGGCTGGCCCTACTCGGAAACTGGGGCCGGCTCCATGGCACGGCGTCCGGTGGCCTGGCAGGCTCGTCATCAGGCCGGGCCGACGCCCGGTCCCGGTGGTCGGCGGAAGGGGCGCGACGATGACTGCGGGGGCGCCCGGTGCCGCTCGCCGACCGCTGCGCGAACGCGTGCCGCTGGGGCCCCGCGGTCCCCTCGGCCTGCTCGCCGACCCGGCGACCTGGCGCGCCGTGCCGTACCCCTTGCTCAGCGCGGCCTTCGGCCTCACGTGGTTCGTGATCATCGCGGTGGCGGTGCCCGCCTCGCTGACCATGGTCGTCATCTGGGTCGGCCTGCCGCTGCTCGTGCTGACGATACTGGTGTGGCGCGGTGGCGCCATGCTCGAACGCCGCCTGCTCCGCCTGGCCCTCGGCGTCGTCATCCCCGACCCCTACCGTCCGCGCCCCGCCGGAGGAGGGCTGTCGGCGCATCTCGGATGGCTGTTCGGCGACCCCGCCACCTGGAAGGACCTCGGCTACCTCCTGCTCCTGTTCCCGCTCGGCCTGGTCGAGCTCGTGGTGTCGATCGCGTTGTGGTCGTGCTCCGCCGTGCTCGTCGCCCAGCCGATCGAGGCGCTGCTCGGACGGCCCATGGTGATCGGCCGGCGGCTCGCGACCGGCGGCGTCGTGGAGTCGCTGCCGTGGGCGCTCGGCGGCCTGCTGCTGGTGCTGGTGACGTTGTACGCCGCACGTGGCATCGCGTGGCTGCACGGCACGCTGGCCGCCGCGCTGCTCGGTCCGGGCGACGAGGCGAAGGTGTCCCATCTGCGGGCCAGCCGGGCCAGGGGCGTCGACGCCGCAGAGGCCGAGCGGCGCCGCATCGAGCGCGATCTCCACGACGGCGCCCAGCAGCGGCTGCTGGCGGTCGCCATGGAGCTCGGCCGCGCGCAGGCCAAGCTCGACTCCCACCCCGAAGAGGCCAGGGCGCTGCTCGCCCAGGCGCACCAGGGCACCAAAGCGGCGATCAGCGAGTTACGCGACCTCGCGCGGGGCATCCACCCGGCCATCCTCACCGACAGGGGCCTGGACGCGGCGCTGTCGTCGCTCGCGGCCCGAGCGCCCGTCCGCGTGGAGGTGTCGGTGGAGATCACCGACCGGCCGCCGGCCGCGGTGGAGAGCACCGCGTACTTCGTCGTCGCGGAGTCCCTGACCAACATGGCCAAGCATTCCAAGGCGACCGAGGCCTCGGTCCGGGTCACCCGGGAGGCGGGCCGTGTCCTCGTGGAGGTGCGCGACAACGGTCAGGGAGGCGCGTGGGCGAGGCCGGGCGGCGGCCTGGCCGGGCTCGCCGACCGGGCGGCCACCATCGACGGCACGCTGACCGTCCGGAGTCCGCCAGGAGGCCCCACGGTCGTCCGTGCCGAACTACCGTGCACCTGGTGAGGCGAGTGAGCGGGAAGCCGGGGTGGTGGCCGTGCGGGTGGTGATCGCGGAGGATTCGGTCCTGCTGCGGGAGGGGCTGATCAGGCTGCTCGACGACGGCGGCATCGAGACCGTGGCCGCGGTCGGCGACGGGCCCGCGTTCGTCGAGGCCGTCCGCCTGCGGCGGCCCGACCTCGCGGTCGTCGACGTCCGCATGCCGCCCACCCACACCGACGAGGGGCTGCGGGCGGCGCTGGCCGCGCGGGCGCTGCTGCCGCGCCTGCCGGTCCTCGTGCTCTCGCAGTACGTCGAGGAGCGGTACGCCACCGAGCTGATCGGGAGCGGCGCGGGAGCCGTGGGGTACCTGCTGAAGGAGCGGGTCGCCGACGTCGCGGAGTTCCTCGAAGCGGTGCGTAGCGTGGCGGCGGGCGGTACGGTGATCGACCCCGAGGTGGTGATCCAGGTGCTCGCCCGGCGCCGGCACGGCGAGCCGCTCGACTCGCTGACGGCCAGGGAGTCGGAGGTGCTGGCGCTCATGGCCGAGGGACGCTCCAACACCGCCATCGCCGCGCGCCTGGGCGTCACCGAGGGGGCGGTCGAGAAGCACATCACGGGCATCTTCGGCAAACTCGGCCTCGATCCCGCCCCCGACGACCACCGCCGCGTGCTCGCCGTCCTGGCCTACCTCGGCCACGCCTGACCGGGCGGTATGACCGGTGACGCTATGGCGTAGAGGATCTGTCACCCGAAGCCGGTCGTTACCCAATCTTTGCGCTCAAAGGCGGAGATTTCGGTGAATGTTGCCGCCCTCTGACCTAGGCTCGGGCGGGTCGCCGGGGCGTCACCCTGCACCGAGTGTCAGGTTCCTCATGCCACAGGGAATGACCGGTGGCCTGGCGTGGTTGGAGGATCTGGCACACTGGTAGCCGAACCACGGCGGTTCCGGTTCCCGCCCGCCCGCGCGTCACCTGACCGCGAGAGACGAAGGCGACCCGGCGACCGCGCCAGAGAGGATTGAGATGAAGCCCGACATTCACCCGGATTACGTCGTCACCACGGTGACCTGCAGCTGCGGCAACAGCTTCACCACCCGCAGCACCGCCAAGAACGGCGTCATCCACGCCGACGTGTGCTCGGCCTGCCACCCGTTCTACACGGGCAAGCAGAAGATCCTGGACACCGGTGGCCGGGTGGCCCGCTTCGAGAAGCGTTTCGGCAAGAAGGCCGCGAGCAAGTAGCTCAGCAAGGAACGCCGGCCCGGCACCGCCCTTCGCCAAGGGGGCGTGCCCGGGTCGGCGTTCTTGGTGATGGCCCAGGTTCTCGCCGGCTGTGAAGGAAGAAGGACGCACGGTGAATCTCGACGAGTTGCTCGGTGAGTACGCGGAGCTCGAGCTCAAGCTCGCCGATCCCGCTGTGCACGCCGACCAGGACCAGGCCCGCATGCTCGGCAAGCGCTACGCCCAGCTCACGCCCATCGTCTCGGTCTACCGCGAGCTCGAAGGCGTCCGCGACGACCTGGAGGCGGCCAGAGAGCTGGCCACGGAGGACGCCGCCTTCGCCCAGGAGGCCGGCGAGCTCGAAGGCCGCCTCGGCCCGCTCGAGGAGCGGCTCAAGCACCTGCTCATCCCGCGCGACCCCAATGATGAGAAAGACATCATCATGGAGATCAAGGCCGGAGAGGGCGGTGAGGAGTCCGCGCTGTTCGCGGGCGACCTGCTGCGCATGTACCTCCGGTACGCCGAGCGGATCGGCTGGAAGACCGAGATCATCGACGCCCAGCACTCCGATCTCGGCGGCTACAAGGACGTCACGGTCGCGGTGAAGGGCAAGGGCTCCGACGGCGTCTGGTCGCGCCTGAAGTTCGAGGGCGGGGTCCACCGGGTCCAGCGGGTGCCCGTCACCGAGTCGCAGGGGCGCATCCACACCTCCGCGGCGGGCGTGCTGGTCTATCCCGAGGCCGAGGAGGTCGACGTGCAGATCGACCCCAACGACCTCCGCATCGACGTGTTCCGCAGTTCCGGCCCCGGAGGCCAGAGCGTCAACACCACCGACTCGGCGGTGCGCATCACCCACGTCCCGACCGGCGTGGTCGTCTCCTGCCAGAACGAGAAGAGCCAGCTGCAGAACAAGGAGTCCGCGCTGCGCATCCTCCGGGCGCGGCTGCTCTCCATCGCGCAGGAGGAGGCGGAGGCCGCGGCCTCGGCCGAGCGCAAGTCGCAGGTCCGCACCGTCGACCGCTCCGAGCGCATCCGCACCTACAACTTCCCCGAGAACCGCATCTCCGACCACCGCGTAGGGTTCAAGGCCTACAACCTCGACCAGGTTCTGGACGGCGACCTCTCCGCGGTCATCCAGGCCCTGACCGACGCCGAGATGGCAGAGAAGCTCGCCGCCCACTCCTGACGATGATCACGAAGCTCCCATGACCTTGCTGATGGACGAGATAGCCCTCGCCACCGCCCGGCTCGCCGAGGCGGGGGTCCCCTCACCGCGAACCGACGCTGAGGAGATCGCGGCGTTCGTCCATGGCGTGCGGCGTGGCCAGCTCCATACGGTGCCCGACTCCGAGTTCGACGCCCGCTTCTGGGAAGGCATCGCGCGGCGCGAGGCGCGGGAGCCGCTTCAGCACATCACCGGGCGCGCCTACTTCCGCTACCTGTCGCTGGAGGTCGGGCCCGGGGTGTTCGTGCCGCGCCCCGAGACCGAGGTGGTCGCGGGGTGGGCCATCGACCGGCTGCGCGAGATGGACGTCGCCTCCCCGACCGTGGTCGACCTCGGCACGGGCTCGGGCGCCATCGCGCTGTCGATCGCCCAGGAGGTCGCGCTCGCCCAGGTGCACGCCGTGGAGATCGACCCGGTGGCCTACGGCTGGGCCAAACGCAACATCGTCGAGCACGGCCAGGGCCGCGTGTCCCTCCACCCGGAGGATCTCGCCGACTGCCTTCCCGAGCTCAACGGCAGGGTCGACCTCGTGGTCTCCAACCCGCCCTACATCCCGCCGGGCGCCGTGCCGCGCGACCCCGAGGTGCGCGACTACGATCCGTCGCGAGCGCTGTACGGCTCGGGCGAGGATGGTCTGGACGAGGTCCGCGCGGTCGAGCGTACGGCCAGGCGGCTCCTGCGGCCGGGAGGCCTGGTGGCCGTCGAGCACGCCGACCAGCAGGGGTCGGCCGTCTATCTGGAGTTCACCGAGGAACGAGGCTGGCGCGACGTGCGGAACCACGCCGATCTGGCGAATCGCGATCGCTTCGTCACCGCACGCTTCGGCCAGGAATGACGGCCGCGCTCCTGATCCCGGCACACCGTGGCCCCGCCCGCGTGGGAGGATGACAAGTCGTGAGTCGACGTTATGACTGTTCGAATGCCGAGCAGCGTGCCGCCGGGGTGGCCGACGCCGTGGCCGCCGTCCGGGGCGGCGAGCTGGTCGTCATCCCGACCGACACGGTGTACGGCATCGGTGCCGACGCCTTCACCCCTTCCGCCGTCATGGCGTTGCTCGACGCCAAGGGGCGCGGCCGCGACGTGCCCGTGCCGGTGCTCGTGGGCACGGTGCGCGCCGCCTCCGCCCTGGTGGAGGACCTCGGCCCCTACGGGCAGGATCTCATCGACAACTTCTGGCCCGGGCCGCTGACGATCATCTGCAAGGCCAGCCGCTCACTGAACTGGGACCTCGGCGACAGCAAGGGCACGGTGGCGGTGCGGATGCCGCTGCACGCCGTCGCCCTGGAGCTGCTGAAGGAGACCGGCCCCATGGCGGTGAGCAGCGCGAACCGCTCCGGGGCGACGCCCTCCACGACCGCCGCGGAGGCCGAGGAGCAGCTCGGCGAGTCCGTCGCCGTCTACCTCGACGGTGGAGCGTGCGTCGACAGCACCCCCTCCACCATCGTCGACCTGACGACGCCGGTGCCGCGGGTGCTGCGCAAGGGCGCGATCTCCGTCGAGAAGCTGCGCGGCGTGATCGGGTACGTCGCCACCGACGACACCCCCGAGCCCGCCGCCGGCAGCAGCGAGAAGCCCGAAGGCACCGCCACCCCCAACCCCACCGAGCCGGAGGTCGCCGAGGCCACCAAGCCGGACGCCTCTGACGTTGTGAAGCCGGCTACGCCGGAGGTCGTCGAGGCGGCGAAGCCCACGGAGCCGGAGGCCGCCAAGCCGGACGCCTCCGATGCGGTGAAGCCCGCTGAGCCCGAGACCGTCGGTACGGCGAAGCCCGCGGAGCCGGAGGTCGCCGACGCCGCCAAGGCCGCCGAGCCTCAGGTCGGCGGGCTGGCCAAGTCTGCCGAGCCCGGTAAGCCTGAGGAGACCGGGGACGCCGGAGCGGCGAAGGTCGCCCCCGTGTCCGGCGCGGCAGAGGCCGCCAAGAAGCCGGCCGACGGAGCCTGAGGCCGTCCGTCGGCCTGAGGCCGGCCGTCCATCCTCTGCTATCGGCGGGTCGATCACCGACGGTGAGGCCACCGGCCCCGGTAGGGCGGGAGGTCCCCGGTCGGCGCTCGCCTGCGTTCGATGCCGGGCCCGCCGCCGCACCGACCTGCGGTGACTTATGCCTTATGGATATCGCCGAGCCGTACGGCGGGTGGTTCTGAGTAGCGTGAGGTGCGGCTGTGCTCTTGAGTGGTGAGCTACCGCGAGGGAGCATAGCTGCGGGCGGGCGCGAGCCTGTCTGCGCGTGCGGAGCTGGGAGCGCGACCACGAGCATCGGAGACGCACATGGGCAAGCTCGACGGCATGGATCCTCAGCTGGTCCGTCAGCTGCTGGCCGAGGTGGGGCGCGCCGGTAAGGAGATGCGCACCGTCGAGGCCCGCATCAGCCAGCTCACCAGTGCGGCGGGCGTCTCCGTCCCGGCCACTCATCGTCCCGCGCAGGTGGCGGACGCGGGACAGACGCTGGTCCGCGACGTGAACGCCCGCCTCGTCCTGCTGGAGAAGAAGGAAAAGCAGCCGGAGCCGGTCACCGGCCCGAAGGGCATGAAGCAGACGGCACCGGACAAGCATCACGCCACCGCGCAGGACGACAAGTCCGGAAAGGCCGACAAGGGGGAGAAGGCCGACAAGCACGGCGGCCACGGTGCCGAGTCGCAGGACAAGGCACACAAGCAGGATCCTCCCCAGCCGGACAAAACCCAGCGGCACGACGACTCCAAGGGCGACAAGCACGACGGCTCGGTAGGGGACAAGACCGACAGGCATCACGCCCCCAAGGCGGAGAAGCCGGATCATGCGCCCAAGGGCGACGAACACCCCGCGCCGAAGGCGGAATCCCAGGACAAGGTCCACAAGGTGGAGCCCCCGCAAACCGACAAGCCGGAGAAGCACCACGCTCCGCAAGGCGACAAGCCGGAGAAACACCACGCTCCGCAGGCCGACAAGCCCGAGAAGCACCACACCCCCCAGGCCGACAAGCCCGACGGTTCGCAGGGTGACAAGCCGGACAAGCACCACGTGCCCAAGAGCGATCACTCGGATTCGCCGAACGCCGACAAGCCGGACAAGCACGCAGGGCCCAAGGCGGAGAAGTCCGACCCCGTGCCGAAGGTCGACCACTCCGACAAGCACGAGGGCCCTAAGGCGGACAAGCCGCAGAACAACTACGTCGAGCCTCAGGGGCCCAGCTCGCAGCCCAGTCCCCAGGGTGACACCACCGGCCCGGCACCCCAGGGCGACACGACCCCGTACGTCGAGGGGGGTCCCTACAGCGATCAGGCTCCGAACGGACACGCGACGCCGAACGTCCAGACGCCTCCCGACGGAAGTGCGGCCCCACACGGCGACGCGACCCCCAACGGCAGCGCGGGCCCTTACGGTGACTCCGGTGTCCAGGCGGACCCCGCGCAAAGCGGTGATTCCGCTCCGATAGTGGAGCAACCGCAGCACGTCACACCGACCGGCGACGCCCAGCAGCCCCTGAACGGTCAGGCCCAGCCTTCCCCCACCGGCCACGAACAGCCATCCCCGAATGGTCACGGGTCCCCCACCGGTCACGCTGACCCATCCCCGAATGGTCACGCGTCCCCCACCGGTCACGCTGGGCCGTCCCCTACCAGCCACACGCAGCCGTCGCCGACCGGGCACGCTGACCAGGCGCCGACGGGTGGGGCGCAGCAGGCAGCGCCCGATGGGCAGCTCGACACGCCCAGGGTCGACAACCCGAACGACATCGACACCTCCCAGGAGCGGACCCGGGTGATCGATGTCGACGGGGTCAGGGTGGTCGAGGTGACCATGAAGCCGCCCAGCGCCGAGCATCTCCACTGGCTGATGCAGAACATGGACAAGATTCCGCCGATGGAGCAGCCCGTGGTCGTACCTGACGGGTCCGCGCCCGGCCATCCGCACGCCGACGGCCCGGTGGGCTACGTCCAACCCAACGATCCGTCCGGCGTGGCCAAACCCACAGCCCCACTCGCCCCGGATGCCGGGAGCGCGGCGGCCGCCCACGGCGGCAGCGCGGCCGCCACGCACGCCGGCGGCCCAGCCGCCACGCACGCCGGCGGCGCGGGAAGCAGCGCCTCCCACGCCGCAGGTCCGGTCTCGCACATGGGGGACGCCTCCGGCCACCTCGGCGCGGGGGCTCAGCACGGTACAGCGGCTCAGCACGGCGCCGGAGGTCAGCATGGCGCGGGGCCCCAGCACGGCGCGGGGGGTCAGCAGGGCACGGCGGCTCAGCACGGTATGAGCGGTTCCCAGGGGAGCGTGGAACCGGGCCGGTTCGCGTACTCGGGCCCGCACCTCACCCCCCACGAAGCGGCCCGCCACGGCGACCTCAGCGGCGCCGGCGAGCCGGGCCGGGCCGTTTCGGCATGGAGCCCGCACGGCGGGGAACCGGGTGGCCGCGGGGATGACGGCTCGTATGGTGGGGAATCGAGCCGAGGGGATGACAGCTCGCATGGTGGGGAACCGGGCCGAGGGGATGACGGCTCGCATGGTGGGGAACCGGGCCGAGGGGATGACGGCTCGTACGGTGGGGAGACGGGGCGGGGGGATCAGGGTTCGTATGGTGGGGGGCCCGGGTTGCGTGAGGGGGACGTGTCCGGTGAGGCGGGTCCTGGTTCGCGGGACGGTTCGTAGAGGAGGGTTGCCTGAGATGTACTCCGATCCACCGGCGCCGCAGCCGCTCCAGCCGGGAGAGACGCCGCCGGCCTCGTCGACCGACCCGTTCGGCGCGGGCGGTCAGGCGTCCAGCTGGCGCTTCAACCCCGAGTACCAGAAGCTCGTCGACCTGTGGCAGCAGGTGCGTCCGATGCTGGACGGGCTGACGGGGTCGCTCGACAAGGCGTACCAGATGGCCCGCAGCCGGGATGTCTGGGACGCGCCGGTGGCCGAGCGCTACGTCCAGGACATGACCGAGTGGCGCAACCGGCTCGTCATGTACCGCCAGGCCGTGCTGACCGCGATCAGTGACCAGGCCGCCGACACCCCCCGCTGGATCCCGGCCTCGTCCGCGGCTCCTCACGCCTACAGCTGATTGCCGCCGACGGTTCCGGCTGCCGGCAGGCATACAGTGGGGGGATCCGGTGTTCCTCGCCGCGCGCGGCCTTCGCGCGGGGGGAAGGAGAGTGGTGAGCCGGCATGCATGCCAAGCGACGCGGCCCCGAGCGCGCCGACGATTTCTACGGCCCCGACTTCTCCCTGCTCCAGCGGCAGGATCCCGAGATCGCCCAGGTGCTGCTGGACGAGGTCGCGCGGCTGCGCGGCGGCCTCCAGCTCATCGCCAGCGAGAACCTCGCCTCGCCGGCCGTGATCGCGGCGCTGGGGTCGACGCTCACCAACAAGTACGCCGAGGGGTACCCCGGCCGGCGCTACTACGGCGGCTGCCAGGTGGTCGACCGCGCCGAGCGGCTCGCGATCGACCGGGCCAAGGCCCTGTTCGGAGCCGACCACGCCAACGTGCAGCCCCATTCGGGCGCCTCGGCCAACCTCGCCGCCTACGCCGCGCTGCTCAAGCCGGGCGACACCGTGCTGGCGATGGCGCTGTCGCACGGCGGTCACCTCACCCACGGCTCGAAGGTCAACTTCTCCGGCCGCTGGTTCGAGGTGGTGGCGTACGGCGTCCGGCGCGACACCGAGACGATCGACTACGACGAGGTCCGTGACCTGGCCCTGCGGCACCAGCCCAAGCTCATCATCTGCGGCGCCACCGCCTATCCCAGGCTCGTCGACTTCGCGGTGTTCCGGGGCATCGCCGACGAGGTGGGGGCGTGGCTGCTCGCCGACGTCGCCCACACGATCGGCCTGATCGCGGGCGGCGCGGTGCCTTCGCCGGTCCCGCACGCCGACGTCGTCACCTTCACCACGCACAAGTCCCTGCGGGGGCCGAGGGGAGGGGGCATCCTGTGCACCGAGGAGCTGGCGGCGAGGATCGACCGGGCGGTGTTCCCCTTCTCGCAGGGAGGGCCGCTGATGCACGCGGTCGCGGCCAAGGCGGTGGCGTTCGGGGAGGCGCTGCGCCCGGAGTTCCGCACGTACGCCGAGCAGGTGATCGCCAACGCCCGTGCCCTGACCGACGGGCTGGCGGCCGAAGGCATGCGCCCGGTCTCGGGCGGCACCGACACCCATCTGGCACTGATCGACCTGCGGGATCTCGACGTGACGGGCCTGGAGGCGGAGGAGAGCTGCGCTCGCGCGTCGATCACTCTCAACCGCAACAGCATCCCCTATGATCCGGAACCCCCGACCGTGACGTCCGGAATCCGGGTCGGCACACCGTGTGTGACGACCCAGGGTATGGGCGTCGCGGAGATGAAGGAGATCGCGTCGATGGTGGCGCAGGCCGTACGTGACCGGCATGCTGTACCGTCGGTGGCCGACCGGGTGGCTCAGCTCACGCGCGGTCACCCGGCCTATCCGCGAGGTTAATGAGCGGTTCTGTGCAGTTTTCCGGTCACATTTGGCCGGACAATCCGGGAAACTAGGTCCGTGCGCGAATACACTCTCATAGCGCTGGTGGCGGGGGCTGTCACCTACCTGCTGGTTCCGCTGGTCAGGGTCTTCGCGCTGCGCATCGGCGCCGCGCCCGAGATCCGCGAGAGAGACGTGCACACCGTCCGAACTCCGCGTCTCGGTGGTCTGGCGATGTACGCGGGCATGCTGGCCGGCCTGTTCGTCGCCGGCAATCTGGAGCACGTCGGGGTCAAACTCGCCGACCCACGCGTCGGGGACGGCCAGACGATCCTCGCTCTCGCCCTGGCGGGCGGGGTCATCGTGGTCACCGGCTTCCTCGACGACTGGTGGGGGATGGACGCCTTCATCAAGCTCGGTGGGCAGATCGCGGCGGCCGGGCTGCTCGTGGTGTTCAAGCTGACCCTGTTGTGGGTGCCGCTGCCGAACGGCGAGACCGTCAGCCTCGACAGCACGCTGCAGACCATCATCACGATCCTCGTCGTGGTCGTGGCCATCAACGCGGTGAACTTCGTGGACGGCCTGGACGGCCTGGCGGCGGGCATCGTCTGCATCGCGGCCATGGCGACGTTCGCCTGGACGATCGCGCTCACCAGCAACCTGGACCAGGGGCGGCTGAGCGCGACGGCGGCCGTCACCGCCGTCCTCATCGGGATGTGCCTGGGCTTCCTCCCGCACAACTTCCATCCCGCCAAGATCTTCATGGGTGACACCGGCGCGATGCTGATCGGGCTGGTGCTCGCGGCCTCGGTGGTCTCGGTGACCGGCACGGTCGACTACGGCGCCGCGGGCAACATCAACCGCTTCCCCGTCGTGCTGCCGATCCTGCTTCCCCTGGCCGTCATGGTGCTCCCGCTGGCCGACCTGCTCATGGCGGTGGTGCGGCGTACGTCGTACGGCAAATCGCCGTTCGCGCCGGACCGCGGCCACCTGCATCACCGGCTCCTGCATATCGGCCACTCGCACCGGCGCACGGTGCTCATCATGTACGCCTGGACGTTCCTGTTCGCGGCCACCGTCGTGGGCCTTTCGGTGGGCGGCGTGCCGCTGATCGTCTTCCCCGTGGTCGTGCTGCTGGCCCTCGTCGTGCTGGTGATGATGGGCCTGCCGCTGTGGCGTTCGGGGCGGGGCGGCCGGGGCGGCGGGGCCCACGCGTCCCGGCAGGAGCCGGGGCCCGGCCAGGGCCCGGGGGGCGATCCCCAGGTGCCCGGCGCGGCCGCCTCGCACGCCCGCGCGACCACCGGCTGAGACCCCTGCCGACTTTGTTCACACAGCGCTGACCTGCTGATCCTCTGAGGTCGTATCCTCACTGGGATCACGGGTTCACCTGCACGAAATCGCAGGTAAAGGCGGTACTTGCCGAGCTTGTGATACCTTTCACTAGCAGGGAGAGGGTAGCCTCACTCTGCAAGGTAGCAATCGCTCGCTTGACAATTTTTCTTGGAGCACCGATGCAGGCCAACGACGTGCGCGCACTCAAGAGCGCGGCCATACCGACCATCGCGGTGGGGTTGGTCGCGGTCGTCGTGGCGGCACTGCTGGCCGGTGGCGCGGGCGCACTCGGGGCGGCGATCGCGGTGGCGGTCGTCGCGGTGTTCTTCACACTGGGGCTCGCGGCCGTCACCTGGGCCGGCCGGGTCTCGCCGCAGATGATGATGCTCGCCGCCGTGCTGGGCTATCTCGTCAAGGTCGTCCTGCTGATGGTGCTGCTGAGCTCCTTCGCCGATGCCACGGCGTTCTCGCCGCGGGCCTTCGGATGGAGCGTCATCGTCTGTACGCTGGTGTGGACGATCGGCGAGGTGCGCGCCTTCCTCAAACTCAAGATGCTCTACGTCGACCCGGACACCCAGGTCCCCGGACAGGGTGCTCCGCGATGAGGCGTAGGATTCCTCGGGGCGCCGTGTGGGGTCCGATATGACTAGTCCCCTCACCGCCTGCTATCGTCGTGCCCGCGATGAGCGAGCAGCGCAAGCCCGAGGAAGACGGTCGCGACTTCGCCAATGCCGCATGGTCCATCCCGAGCACACTTCTCGCCGGGATGCTGGTCTGGGGTGGCATCGGCTGGTTGCTGGATCGTTGGCTTGGCGTGGGCGCGTTCTTCCCGATAGGCATCATCCTCGGGGTCGTGCTCGCTGTCTACCTGGTCTATGTGAAGTACGGCCGCTGAGCGCGCCGTCCACATCCCGCAGTCTTCTGTTGAACCACCATCTTGGAGGGAACGCCGCGTGAGCGCGCTGACGGTCCTCGCCGACGGAGGAGAGTTCGAGGCCCCCGGGCCCTCGATCTTCGACTTCCCCTCGCTCTGGCACGGCGCCCCGGCCTGGGCGAACAAGCCCGTGCTGCTCGCCGTGCTCGGCACACTCATCGTGTGCGTTCTCGCCTGGAGCGCCTTCGCCAGGCCGAAGCTCGTGCCCCGCGGCATCCAGAACCTCGGCGAGCTGGGCTATCTCTTCGTCCGCGACCAGGTGGCACGGCCGTTCCTGGGCAAGGACACCGAGCGGTGGATGCCGCTCATGGTGTCGCTGTTCTTCCTGATCCTGCTGTGGAACTTCTTCGGTGTCGTGCCGGTCGTGCAGTTCCCGGTGGCCTCGCACATCGCCTTCCCCATCGTCTTCGCGGTCACGATCTACGTGATCAAGGTCTACCTCGGCATCAAGCACCAGGGCTTCATCGGTTACTTCAAGAACATGATGTTCCCGCCGGGGCTGCCGAAGTTCATCTACGTGCTGCTGGCCCCGATCGAGTTCCTCTCCAACCTGATCCTCGCGCCCTTCACCCACGCGGTCCGACTCTTCGCCAACATGTTCGCCGGCCACATGATCCTGGCGTTCTTCAGCGCGGTCGGCTTCTGGTTCCTGTTCGAGCGGCTCACCATCGCGGGCGCCGGGATCGGCGTCGTGGGCGTCATCATGACGATCCTCATGACCGGTTTCGAGATCTTCATCGAGTTCCTGCAGGCGTTCCTCTTCACGATGCTGGCCGCGATGTACATCGGCGGCTCGCTGCACCCTGAGCACTGAGACTCTCCACTGACCTGGCACTGACCGGTGAACCCACACCGGCCGACAAGTAAAGGAAAGCATCACAATGAGCCTTCTCGCTGAGGTCTCCGGCAACGTCACCGCCATCGGCTACGGTCTCGCCGCCATCGGCCCCGGCATCGGCGTCGGCATCATCTTCGGTCAGGGCGTCCAGGCGATCGCCCGCCAGCCCGAGGCCTACGGCCTGATCCGCCAGAACATGCTGCTGGGCTTCGTCCTCACCGAGGCGCTGGCCCTCATCGGTCTGGTCGCGCCGTTCATCTTCCGGGCCATTTAGTAAATCGACGCGACCGTCGCTGACGGAAGGCGGCATCCATGACACTGGCAAGTAAATTCCTGGCGGAGGGGACCGAGAGTCCCCTGATCCCGCACGCCTACGAGTTGGTCGTCGGCACCTTCGCGTTCCTGGTCGTTTTCATCGTCGTCGGCAAGATCCTCACCCCGCGCATCCAGAAGACGCTGGAAGAGCGCACCGAGGCGATCGAGGGCGGCATCAAGAAGGCCGAGGACGCGCAGGCGCAGGCGCAGCGCACGCTCGAGGAGTACCGCGCCAAGCTCGAGGAGGCCCGTCACGAGGCGGCTCGCATGCGCGAGGAGGCTCGTGAGCAGGCCGCGCAGCTCAAGGCCGAGCTCCGCGAGGAGGCTCAGGCCGAGGCACGGCGCCTGGTCGAGGCCGCGCACGCGCAGATCGAGGCCGACCGTCAGCAGGCGTTCGCCCAGCTGCGCGGTGAGCTCGGCCGTCTGTCCACCGAGCTGGCCGGCCGCATCGTCGGCGAGTCGCTCGAGGACGAGGCCCGGCAGAGCCGCGTCATCGACCGGTTCCTCGAGGAGCTCGAGACCACGGGCGGGGCGGCGGTGCGCTGATGAGAGGTCTGAGCCGTAGCTCGTTCGCCGAGGTCGAGGAGCGTTTCAACGCGGTGGCCGCGACCGCCGACCTCGGCCGGCTGGCCGAGGACGCGCACGCGGTCGCCGTCCTGCTCGACCGCGAGCACGGGCTGCGCCGCAACCTCGCCGACCCGGCACGGCCCGCGGAGCAGAAGGCCGGCATCGCCCGGTCGCTCCTGGGCGGAAGGATCAGTGAAGCCGCGCTGGAGACGGTCGTCGCGGCCGTCTCCGCCAAGTGGTCCAAGCCCGGCGACCTCGTCGACGCGCTGGAGAGGTTCGGCGTCATCGCCTCGGCCGCCGAGGCGGAGTCGCTGGGGGTTCTCGACGACGTCGAGGACGAGCTGTTCCGGTTCGGCCGGATCGTCGAGGCCAACCCGCGGCTGCGGATGGCGCTGGCCGACCCGGCCGCCCCCGCCGACGCCAAGGCGGGACTGCTGCGTGAGCTGCTGGGCGGGCGGGTCTCGACCGTCTCGCTCGCGATGATCATCAGGCTCGTGCAGCACCCGCGAGGACGTAGCTTGGAAGCGGGGCTCGACGAGTACATCCACCTCGTCGCCGCGCAGCGACAGCAACTCGTCGCCGTGGTGCGCAGCGCCGTCCCGCTGAGCGACGGCCAGAGGCAGCGCCTCGTCTCGTGGTTGCGCACCACGTACGGACGCGACGTTCACCTGAACACCGAGGTGGACCCGCGGGTGATCGGTGGATTCTCGATCCGGCTGGGAGACGAGATGATCGACACCACGATCGCAGGACGTATCGAAGAAGTCCGCCGCCGATTGGCCGGCTAGAGAGTCAGGGCGGCCGATGATTAGGGAGACTGAAGAGAGATGGCGGAGCTGACGATCCGGCCGGACGAGATCCGGGACGCGCTTGAGCGCTTCGTTCAGGCGTACGAGCCGGAAGGCGCGGCGCGCGAGGAGATCGGGACCGTCGTCGACGCCGGTGACGGCATCGCCCACGTCTCCGGCCTTCCCTCCGCGATGGCGAACGAGCTTCTGGAGTTCGAGGACGGCACCCGTGGCCTGGCGCTGAACCTCGACGTCCGTGAGATCGGTGTCGTCATCCTGGGTGACTTCAGCGGCATCGAGGAGGGCCAGTCGGTCCGCCGGACGGGTGAGGTCCTGTCCGCGCCGGTCGGCGACGCCTTCCTCGGCCGTGTGGTCGACCCCCTGGGCAACCCGCTCGACGGCAAGGGCGCGATCGAGGCCGAGGGTCGTCGTGCCCTCGAGCTGCAGGCGCCTTCGGTCGTCCAGCGCCAGCCGGTGAAGGAGCCGCTGCAGACCGGCCTCAAGGCGATCGACGCCATGACGCCGATCGGCCGCGGCCAGCGCCAGCTGATCATCGGTGACCGCGGTACCGGCAAGACCGCGATCGCCGTGGACACGATCCTCAACCAGCGTGAGAACTGGGCGTCCGGAGACCCGACGAAGCAGGTCCGCTGCGTCTACGTCGCGGTCGGCCAGAAGGGCTCCACGATCGCGCAGGTCCGGGCCCGTCTGGAGGAGGCGGGCGCGATGGAGTACACCACCATCGTCGCCGCCCCGGCCTCCGACCCCGCCGGATACAAGTACCTCGCCCCCTACACCGGTTCGGCCATCGGCCAGCACTGGATGTACCAGGGCAAGCACGTCCTCATCGTGTTCGACGACCTCACCAAGCAGGCCGACGCCTACCGCGCCGTCTCCCTGCTGCTTCGCCGCCCGCCGGGCCGCGAGGCGTTCCCCGGTGACGTCTTCTACCTCCACTCCCGCCTGCTCGAGCGCTGCGCCAAGCTCTCGAACGAGATGGGCGCGGGCTCGATGACCGGTCTGCCGATCATCGAGACCAAGGGCAACGACGTGTCGGCGTTCATCCCGACGAACGTCATCTCCATCACCGACGGCCAGTGCTTCCTGGAGACCGACCTGTTCAACGCCGGCGTCCGCCCGGCGATCAACGTCGGTGTCTCGGTCTCCCGAGTCGGTGGTTCGGCGCAGATCAAGGCGATGCGGAAGGTCGCGGGCACCCTGCGTCTGTCGCTGTCGCAGTACCGCGACCTGGAGGCCTTCGCGGCCTTCGCCTCCGACCTGGACGCGGCCTCCCGTGCCCAGCTGGAGCGCGGTGCGCGTCTGGTCGAGCTGCTCAAGCAGCCGCAGTACACCCCGTTCCCGGTGGAGAGGGAAGTCGTCTCGGTCTGGGCCGGCACCAGCGGCGAGCTGGACGACGTGCCGATCGAGGACGTCGCCCGGTTCGAGGCCGAGTTCCTGGAGTTCCTGTCCTCCACCAAGCACAAGGGCATCCTCGACGGCATCCGCGAGACCAAGGAACTGTCCGACGACACGGTCACGGCGCTCAAGGAGGCGATCACGGAGTTCAAGAAGGGCTTCCAGACCTCCTCCGGTGAGCTGCTGGTCAAGGACGAGCCGGTCGAGGCCCTCCAGGCGGACGAGGTCGGCCAGGAGAAGATCGTCAAGCACGTCCGTCCTTCCACCGAGAAGAAGTAGCCCATGGGTGCCCAGCTAAGACTGCTGCGGCGGCGGATCCGATCGGTCAAGTCCACTGCGAAGATCACGCGCGCCCAGGAGCTCATCGCCTCGTCGCGCATCGTGAAGGCGCAGCAGCGCATGGACGCCGCCGTGCCGTACGAGCGAGAGATCACTCGTGCGGTCTCGGCGGTCCTGAGCAACACCGCCGACGTCGACCACCCGCTGACGGTGGCCAAGGAGAACCCCACCACCGCCGGCGTCCTGATCGTGACCAGTGACCGCGGCTTCGCCGGAGGCTTCAACGCCAACATCCTGCGCGAGGCCGAGGCGCTGGCCGGCCACCTGCGCGGCCGCGGCATCGAGCCCCGGCCGTACGTCGTGGGCCGCAAGGGCATCGGCTGGCACCGGTTCCGTCACCGGGAGATGACGGGGGAATGGTCGGGCTTCTCCGACAACCCCCAGTACGTCAACGCGAAGGAGATCGCCGACGTCCTCGTCGACGCCTTCGTGGACGAGAACGGCATCGACGAGATCCACATCGTCTACACCGAGTTCGTCTCCATGCTGACGCAGAAGGTGCAGGCCAAGCGGATCCTGCCGCTTGAGGTGGAGGAGACGACCGAGCAGCCCGCGGAGGGGCCGCTGCCGTACTACGAGTTCGAGCCGACGGCGGGTGAGGTGCTGAACCAGCTCCTTCCCCGCTACATCGAGTCGCGCATCTTCAACGCGCTGCTCCAGTCGGCCGCCTCGGAGCTCGCCTCCCGCCGCCGGGCTATGAAGTCGGCGACCGATAACGCCAACGAGCTCATCCGCGTGTTCACGCAGCAGATGAACCAGGCTCGTCAGGCCGAGATCACCCAGGAAATCAGTGAGATCGTCGGTGGCGCGAACGCGCTCGCCGATGCCTCAGCGGGGAAAGAGTGAGTAACCACAATGACTGTTGAGACCGTCGCGACCGCCGTGGGCCGTGTGGCCCGCGTCACGGGTCCCGTCGTCGACGTGGAGTTCCCCGTCGAGGGCATGCCCGACATCTACAACGCTCTCACCGTCGAGGTCTCCCTCGGCGAGGAGACCAAGACGCTGACGCTGGAAGTCGCCCAGCACCTGGGTGACAACATCGTCCGCGCCATCTCCATGCAGCCCACCGACGGCGTGGTGCGCGGCGCTCCCGTCACCGACACCGGCGCCCCGATCTCGGTGCCGGTCGGCGACGTCGTCAAGGGCCACGTGTGGAACGCCCTCGGCGAGGCCCTGGACACCAAGACCGCGTCCCTGGAGATCAACGAGCGCTGGGGCATCCACCGGCCGTCCCCGGCCTTCGACCAGCTCGAGTCGCGCACCGAGATGCTGCCCACCGGCATCAAGGTCATCGACCTGCTCACCCCGTACGTGCGTGGTGGCAAGATCGGTCTGTTCGGCGGCGCGGGTGTGGGCAAGACCGTCCTCATCCAGGAGATGATCCGCCGGGTCGCCCTGAAGTTCTCCGGTACCTCGGTGTTCGCCGGCGTCGGCGAGCGCACCCGTGAGGGCAACGACCTCTGGCTGGAGATGGAGGAGGCGGACGTCCTCAAGGACACCGCCCTGGTCTTCGGCCAGATGGACGAGCCCCCGGGCACCCGTCTGCGCGTCGCGCTCTCCGCGCTCACCATGGCGGAGTACTTCCGTGACGTCCAGAAGCAGGACGTGCTGCTGTTCATCGACAACATCTTCCGGTTCACCCAGGCCGGTTCCGAGGTGTCCACCCTGCTCGGCCGTATGCCGTCCGCGGTGGGTTACCAGCCGACCCTGGCCGACGAGATGGGTGTCCTGCAGGAGCGCATCACCTCCACCCGCGGTCACTCGATCACCTCCATGCAGGCGATCTACGTCCCCGCGGACGACATCACCGACCCGGCCCCGCACAACGCGTTCGCGCACCTCGACGCGCAGACCGTTCTGTCGCGTCCGATCTCGGAGAAGGGCATCTACCCGGCGGTGGACCCGCTCGACTCCAGCTCCCGGATCCTCGACCCCACCATCGTGGGCGAGGAGCACTACCGGGTCGCCCAGGAGACCAAGCGGATCCTGCAGAAGTACCGCGAGCTGCAGGACATCATCGCCATCCTCGGTATCGACGAGCTCTCCGAAGAGGACAAGGTCACCGTTCAGCGGGCGCGTCGCATCGAGCGGTTCCTGTCCCACCCGATGTACGCCGCCGAGGCGTTCACCGGCCAGCCGGGCGAGTTCGTGCCGGTCGACGAGACCATCCACTCCTTCAAGGGGCTGTGCGAGGGCGAGTACGACCACCTGCCCGAGCAGGCGTTCTTCATGGTCGGCGGCATCGACCAGGCCATCGCCAAGGCGAAGGAACTGGCCCGCTGACGACCGGATGCCGGTACGGCGCCGCCGTACCGGCATCCAAGGAAGGTGTGTGATGGCAAAGCTCCGCATCGGCGTGGTGTCGCCGGAACGTGAGATCTGGTCCGGCGAGGCCGACATGGTGATTGCCAAGACCGTGGACGGCGAGATCGGTATTATGCCGAACCACGCCCCTGTGCTCGGCGTCCTCGTCGAGGGCGGCGTCCTGCGCATCAAGCGCAGTGACGGAGGCGACCTCGCCGCAGCCGTCCACGGCGGGTTCATCTCGGTCGCGAACAACGACGTGTCGATTCTGGCCGAGATGGCCGAACTCGGCTCGGAGGTCGACGTCGCGGCTGCTCGCGACGCTCTGCAGCGGGCGCTCGCGTCGGTCGAGGCCGACGACGAGGACACCGGCGCGCAGGTCGAGGCCAAGCGTGCCCGGGCCCGGCTGCGTGCGGCCGGCGAAGAGGTTTGATAGACAGACGAAAGTAGACGTGGGGGGCGACGATGGCGGCGCTGGACATACTGATAAGCGTTGTGGTGGTCGCCGCCCTGATCGTCCTCCGCGGGGTCCTGCTGGCTCGGTCCCGCGGGAACGTCGTCTGTAGCCTGCGAACGGGGAACCGTGCCTGGAGGAGCGGAGTAGCCCGCTATGCGGGAGGGGAGCTCCACTGGATCCCGTTCCTCGGAGTGCGACTGAGGCCGCGCCACGCGATCGCGAGGCGCGGCCTCACCGTTTCCACCCGGCGTCCCCTCACGGTCGGTGAGGGCCCCGAGGGGTACTGGACGGTCGACTGCGCCGGTGTCTCTCTCGCCATGAGCGAGGACGCCCTGACCGGTTTCCTCGCCTGGGTCGAATCCGCCCCTCCCAGCGCCCACCTGGACGCCGCCTGAGGTCCGCTCGCCGGGCTCGGGCCTGCCTGAGGCGGCGGCCCCTCGTCAGCGGGTGCCGCCGGGTTTCCAGAGGAGTTCGTGGCCCGCGGCCGCGGTGCGGCAGAGGATGAACATCAGGTCGCTGAGGCGGTTGAGGTACTTCGCCGTCAGCGGATTGACGTCGTCGTGGGCCTCCAGGGCCGACCACGCGGTGCGTTCGGCGCGTCGGACGACCGTGCGGGCCAGGTGCAGCCACGCGGTGCCGGGGGCGCCTCCCGGCAGGATGAAGCTGCGCAGCGGCTTGAGATCGGCGTTGAACCGGTCGCACTGCGCCTCCAGCCAGTCGATGTAGGACTGTTCGACGCGCAGCGGCGGGATCTCGGGGTTCTCCGTGACGGGCGCGCACAGGTCGGCCCCGACGTCGAAGAGCTCGTTCTGGACGCGGGCCAGCACCTCGGCGATCTCGGCGGAGAGGTCGCCCATCGCGACGGCGACGCCGATGGCGGCGTTCGCCTCCTCCACGTCGGCGTAGGCGGCGAGCCGGGGGTCGGTCTTGCGGGTGCGGCTCATGTCGCCGAGTGTCGTGGTGCCGTCGTCCCCGGTACGGGTGTAGATGGTGGAGAGCACCACGGGCTTGTCGTTGTCAGCTCGGGTCATGCCGACAGCGTAACGGCCGTGAGATCCCCGCTGCCGGACGAGGTGTTCCCGGAGGTACGTCTCGGGTTCTGAGACGCTCCTGCGTGCCCTGTGGCCCCGGGAAGAGGCCAATGCGAGCCAGGCTCACAGGAGATCCCCAGGAATGACGGTGCGAGGAGTGGGCAGGGAAGCCGTGCGGTCTGCCGGGGCCGCCGGACGAGAGGAGACGGCATGCGGAGCCGAGGGAGTCCGAGGCGCCAGGTGGTCTTCGTCGGGTCACGTCTCGACGGGGGGACGGTCGCGATGCTGCGGCCGCGCCTGCACGAGGCGGTCGACTCGGGCGACGGCGAACTGATCGTCGATCTGTCGGAGCTCGAGATGATCGACGCCGCGGGTCTCGGGGTCCTGGTCGGCACGCACCGCAAGGCGCTGCGGGCCGAGCGCCGCCTCGTGCTCCGCGCGGTGCCGCCGCGGGTCATGCGGCTGCTCGCCATCACCCGGCTGCACCGCGTCCTGCGGGTCGAACTCCCCGAGCCCGCCGCGGCCGCCTGATCGTCCCCGCGAGGGCCCGCCGGTGGCCGTACGAGGTCCGCTCGCGACGACGGTCCCCTTCAGACGTCGAAGGTACGACGGAAAATGTGGACGGCGGCCTCGATGAGATCCTCCAGGGGCGGTTGCTCGGCGGCCAGCACCCAATCGATGAGCAGTTCCTGAATCGCGCCCACCATCCCGAGGGCCAGCAGATGCGACTTCCCGGGCAGCCCGCCGGGGAGATCCCCGAGGTTCTCCTTGATGATCCGGGTGAAGCCGTTGACCGCGCGCTGCCGGTGGGCGGCCAGTATGTCGCCGGCCCGCCGTACCTCCAGGTGCAGGATCCGCGCACGCCGGACGTCGCGCGTCACGAAGATGATGTATTCGCTGATGCCCGCCTTGATCCTGCTCTCCGGATCCGAGGGCGCCTCCGCGATCGCCTTGGCGACCGCGAGGAGGCTCTCCTCGACGCAGCGGTTGTAGACCGCGCGCATCAGGTCTTCGCGTCCGGTGAAACATTCATAGAACGCGCGGTTGGAGATGCGGGCGGAGGCGCAGAGCCGCTCGATGGTGGTGGCGGTGAACCCGGTTCCGGAGAACAGCGTGTAGGCGGCGGTCAGCAGCCGTTCCTTGCGGTCGGCTAATCGCTGCTCCGCCGTCATTCCGCGGTAGTCGCGTCCCGTCGCCACCTGTGCACCTCGCGTCCTGCTGGCCCCGTAAGAACCCATCATTATGGACGCAAGATCGTTTCTCGTGAAGTATCAGGACAACGGGCTCTTGCGCCGACCATGGAGAAAAGTGACCAATTTCACAAGCCTTTCCATCTCGGCCGGCGAGCGGGTGAACGATGTGATCTTCATTCCGGGAAGGGGGAACCGCTGCCGGGAGATCGCTTTCGGCCGCGTGAACTCGCGCAGCCCGTCGGCGCCGTGGATGCGCCCGAACCCCGAGTCGCCGACGCCGCCGAACGGCAGCGCGGGCACTCCCACGAAGGAGATGACCGAGTTGATCGCCGTCATGCCGCTGAGCATGGCCCTGGCCAGCTCCATCGCCCGGCGGGGGCTGCCGGAGAAGATCGTGCCGCCCAGGCCGTAGGCGACGGCGTTGGCCTTCTCCAGGGCTTCTTCCAGCGTCGCGACCTTGCGCACCGTGATCGTGGGCCCGAAGGTCTCCTCGCGCACGGCACTGGAGTCCTCGGGGACGTCGGTGAGCACCACGGGGTCGACGTACGGCGGCCGCACCGACTCCGCACCGCCGACCACGGCCTTCCCGCCCCGGGCCAGGGCGTCCTCGACGTGCCGGCGGATGATGTCGGTCTGGGCGGGCATGGTGATCGGGCCGTAGTCCTCGCCGCTGCGCAGCGCTCGTGCGCGTTCGCCCAGCTCGCGCATGAAGTCGTCGTAGGCGCGCTCCACGACGTAGATGCGCTCGACGCCCACGCAGGTCTGGCCGGCGTTCGACATCGCGCCCCACAGCGCCGCGTCGGCCGCGGCCGGGATGTCGGCGTCGGCGTCGACGATCAGGGCGTCCTTGCCGCCGCACTCGGCCACCAGCGGCGTGAGGTTGGCGGCACAGGCCGCCATGACGCGCTTGGCCGTGGCCGTCGAGCCCGTGAAGGCGATCTTGCCGATGCCCGGGTGACCGGCGAGGGCGGCGCCGGTCTCGCCGAGCCCGGTCACCACCTGGAAGACCTTCCGCTCGGGGACGCTCTCGGTGAACAGCTCGGCGAGCAGCACCCCGACGCCCGGGGTCAGCTCGCTCGGCTTGAACACCACGGCGTTCCCGGCCGCCAGCGCGTAGCCGATCGAGCCCATCGGCGTGAACACCGGGTAGTTCCACGGCCCGATCACCCCGACCACGCCGAGCGGCAGGTACTGGAGGGTGGCGGTGAGGTTGACGCCCATCAGGCCGGTCGGGACGCGTCGCGGGCCGAGCACCTTGCGGGCGTTGCGGGTGGCCCAGTCGAGGTGGCTGATGGCGAACACCGTCTCCAGGACGGCGTCGTCCATCGGCTTGCCGGTCTCCTCGTGGATCACCCGGGCGATGCGCGTCAGGTTGCGGGTGAGGACGGCCTTGTAGTCGAGCAGGCGGCGCTTGCGCCCCTCGAAGCCGAGCGACGCCCACCACCGCGCCGCCTCGCCGGCGCTCTCGACGGCCGCGTGCACCGCCGCGGCGTCGTGGAGGGGATGGGTGCCCACGACGGCCCCGGTGGCCGGGTTCACCGAGTCGAAGGTGCGCTGCTCGGTAGCCGTTGACATGGCGTCTCCTCCTCGGCCCTGGCGGCCGACGCTCCGCCCCGGGTGCGGGGGCCCGGGTCCACGCTGCTCCCGCGCGGGGAGATCTGGGGCCACCATAGCCCTATCGTTGCGCTCGAAACCATCGCTCGCGGCGCCGGAGACACCGGCGCCCCCGTACGGCACGCCGTACGGGGGCGGCAGTTCGGCGGGCGACGGTCAGGAGGACGTGCCGAGGGAGCAGTCCGGGTACTCCTGCGGGCTCTCCAGCTCCGACAGGAGCGCCTCCCAGCGGGCGCCGATGACCTCCTGGTCGTAGTTCGCGGCCGTGCGCAGCGCGTTGGCGCCGAGCGTGCGGCGGAACTCGTCGTCCTCGATCACGCGGCAGATGCCGTCGGCCAGCGCGACGGCCTTCTTGGAGCGGATGAGCAGGCCGTCGTACCCGTCGGTGATGATCTCCTTGGGGCCGTGGGGACAGTTGAAGCTGACCACCGGCACCCCCTTGCTCATCGCCTCCAGGATCGTCATGCCGAAGCCCTCGTAGCGGGAGCTGACCGCGTAGATGGACGACTTGGACAGCTCGATGCCGATCTCGGGGGTGCTGCCCATCAGGAAGACCTTGTCCGACAGTCCCGCCTCGTCGATGCGGTTCTGGAGCTTCGCCTCGCGCTCGGGGGTGCCGCCGCCGTAGATGCGCAGAACCCAGTCGGGGTGCGACTCGGCCACGGTCTTCCAGGCGTTGACCAGCCGGTCGAAGCCCTTGACCCACACGATGCGGCCGATGGCGATGACGACCTTCTCCTCCAGGGTGGAGATGTCCCCGGCCAGCTCGGTGATCGCGTTCGGGACGCGCAGCAGGTGCTTGGGGCGGTTCGACTTCAGGGCCTTGCTGTAGGCCTTCAGGTCGGCCTCGGTGAGCGTGGCGAAGGCGTCCAGGCGGCCGTACCGCCGCTTGATCTTGGTCTGGAGCTCCGGTCCGTGCGACTCGAAGGTCACGTGCTCCTGGCCGATGGTGATGACCTCCGGGGGCGCGAACAGGCTCATGATCAGGTTGAAGCCGGGGCGTGTCCCGATCACGACGCCGCCGCGCAGCGAGCGGAGGTAGCGCACCAGTCGCAGGTCGGTGAGGAGGCTGTTGGTGAGGTAGGCCTTCTCCTCCTGCGGGACCAGGCGGCTCGGCCGCTTGGCGAGGAACTCGGCGAACCGGCCGCGCGGGACGGTCCTGTCGTCCAGGAACGTCACCTTCACGCCCGGAGGTATGTCGAAGAACGGCTCCTCGTTCGTGCGCACGAGGCTGACGATCTCCACCTCGTGGTTTCGCGCGAGGTACCCGGCGAGGTTGAGGACGGTGCGGATCGTGCCGCCCATCCCGTAGGCGTGCAGGAGCAGAATGCGCACCGTCCGGGCGCTGCGTGGGGGCGCCTTTCGCGCCCGCCGCCTGTTCAGCAGCCCGAGTAGCCCGAACCCCGTACGGGCTACCGCCTGACGTGCCCTCGTCAACACGCTGCGGACTCCTCGCGTAATGCAGTCATCGTCATTGCCCTTTGTTTGACCCGTGGCAACGGGAGCGCGCGTAACCCCCGGGTGAGAGTAGTGATTGACCCCACCGCAGAAGGTAAGAATTCGGTTAACGCTCCCCTTACCTGTCCCCCGTGTTCATGATCTAGACGTTCGAGGGGGGCAGAAGCGTTGCACTGATTTTCCATGAATTCCCGCCGTAGCCGGTCGACTACGGAAGATTGCCCGGGTGCGCCCCTCCGCGGTCCGGCCGCGAGGTCCCCCGTGCCTCACGGCCGGACCGCGGAGGGGCGCCCCTGTTTCTACTTGCCCGAAACCCCGATCCGGGTTCCCGCTTTCTCGTGTCCCCATGGCTGTACCTACTGGTATGTACGCTGGAGGCATGGACACGGTCGAGCGGTTGATCCAGAGCACGCAGGAGCTCCTGTGGGAGCGCGGGTACGTCGGCACCAGCCCCAAGGCGATCCAGCAGCGCGCGGGGGCCGGGCAGGGCAGCATGTACCACCACTTCGACGGCAAACCTGACCTCGCTCTGGCGGCCGTCAGGCGCACCGCCGAGCAGGTGAGGGCCGCGGCGGAGGCCGACCTCGGCGGCCCCGGCACCGCCCTGGAGCGCGTCACCGTCTACCTGCTGCGTGAGCGCGAGGTGCTGCGCGGCTGCCCGGTCGGGCGGCTCACGCAGGATCCCGACGTCATGGCCAGCGATTCGCTGCGGCAGCCGCTGGAGGAGACGTTCGCGTGGCTGCGCGGGCGGCTGGCGGAGGTGCTCGCCGAGGGCCAGGCCCACGGTGAGCTGTCCGATCGGCTGGTGCCCGAGGAGACCGCCGCCGCCATCGTCGCCGTGCTCCAGGGCGGGTACGTCCTCGCGCGGGCCGCGGGGTCGGAGGAGCCCTTCGCTCAGGCCGTGAAAGGTGTGCTCGCGCTGCTCGCCTCCCACGCGCTGTCGTGAGCGCCCCCGCCGGGCCGCGGGCGGTCAGAACAGGGTGTCGGTGCGCTCGATGCCGCGCAGGGCGTCGTAGTCGAGGGTGACGCAGTCGATGCCGCGGTCGGTGGCCAGCACGCGGGCCTGCGGCTTGATCTCCTGCGCCGCGAAGACGCCCTTCACCGGGGCCAGCAGCGAGTCGCGGTTGAGCAGCTCGAGGTAGCGGGTGAGCTGCTCGACGCCGTCGATCTCACCGCGCCGCTTGATCTCGACGGCCACCGTGGCGCCCTGGCGGTCGCGGCACAGGATGTCGACCGGGCCGATCGCCGTGGGGTACTCCCTGCGGATCAGGCTCCAGCCCTCGCCGAGCGTCTCGATGTGCTCGGCCAGCAGCTCCTGCAGGTGGGCCTCCACGCCGTCCTTGCGCAGGCCGGGGTCGACGCCGAGCTCGTGGGAGGAGTCGTGGAGGATCTCCTCGATGGTGAGGATCAGCTGCTCGCCCGTCTTGCCGTGGGTGACTGTCCAGGTGCCGTCGTCCTCACGGAGCTTGCACGGGGGGTTCATCCAGTTGAGCGGCTTGAAGGCGCGGTCGTCGGCGTGGATCGACACGCTGCCGTCCGCCTTGATGAGGATCAGCCGGGGCGCCATCGGAAGGTGCGCCGTGAGCCGTCCCACGTAATCCACGCTGCATCGCGCGATGACCAGCCGCATGAGCGCCAACCTTACCGCTTGTCCCCGCCCCGGCGGGCGTGCTTGGCCGGGGGGCCGTCGCCGCCGGCGGGAGCGCTCTGGGAGACTTGCGGGCGACGGGACAGGAGGGGTGATGGCACGCGGTTTCGACAGGGTCGGAGTGGTCGGGCTCGGCACCATGGGTGCCGGCATCGCCGAGGTGTTCGCCCGGGCGGGCCTCGGTGTGATCGGTGTGGAGGTCGGCGCCGAGGCGCTCGAGCGCGGCCGCGGGCACATCCACAAGTCCACCGACAAGGCGGTCGCCAGGGGCAAGCTCAGTGAGGCCGAGCGCGAGGAGATCCTCGGGAGGGTCACCTTCACCACCTCGCTGGACGACCTCGCGGACGCCGACCTGGTCGTCGAGGCCGTCCCCGAGGTCATGGACTTCAAGCGCGCCCTGTTCACCGACCTCGACCGCATCTGCAAGCCCGAGACGGTGCTGGCGACCAACACCTCCTCGCTGTCGGTGACCGCGATCGCCGCCCTGACCTCCCGGCCGGGCCAGGTCGTCGGCATGCACTTCGTCAACCCGGCCCCGGTGATGAAGCTGATCGAGGTCGTGCGGACGGTCGTCACCGACGAGGGTGTGGCCGACGACGTCGCCGCGCTGGCGCGGCGGCTCGGCAAGACCCCGGTCACGGTCGGCGACCGGGCCGGGTTCGTGGTGAACCGCCTGCTCCTCGGGTACCTCAACCACGCGGCCACGCTGCTGGAGCGCGGCGTGGCGTCACTGGACGACATCGACACCGCCATGCGGCTCGGCGCCGGGCTGCCCATGGGCCCGTTCACCCTGCTCGACCTGATCGGCCTGGACACCTCTCACGAGGTCTGCGAGGTGCTCTTCCAGGAGAGCCGCGACCGCGTGCACGCCCCGGCCCCGATCCTGCGCGAGCTCGTCACCGCGGGCCTGCTCGGGCGCAAGACCGGGCGCGGTTTCCGTTCCTACCAGGGCGACCAGGCGCCGTCCGAGCCGGAGCCCGCGGGCGGGCCCGCCGTCGCGTCGGTGCACGTGCTCGGCGAGGGCGCGGAGCGACTGTCGGACGAGCTCGCAGCCGCCGGGTTCCCCGCCGCCGACGCCCAGGACGCGGACGTGGTGATCGCCCTGTCCGGCACCCCGGTGGTCGAGCACGCCGTACGGCTGGCGCGCCCCGAGCGCCTGGTGGGCCTCCACCTCGTCGGCGACGCCGTGGCGGAGGTCGTCTCGACCGTCGTCACCGCGCCCGAGGCGGCGCGGGCCGTCCACGACCTGGTCATGGCACTCGGGCGCACTCCGGTCGCCTGCGCCGACCGCGCCGGGTTCGTGGTCGAGGCGCTGCTGTACCCCTACATCAACGACGCCGTGCGCATGTACGACTCCGGCTACGCCTCCATCGACGACATCGACACCGCGATGCGGCTCGGCTGCGGCTACCCCGCCGGGCCGTTCGAGACGCTGGACGCCATCGGGCTGCGCGCCGTGCGCGACGGCCTGCGCGCGCTGTACGCCGAGTACCGCGAGCCGTCCTTCGCCCCGGCCCCGCTGCTCGACCGTCTGGTGACCGCTGGTGTGACCAGTATCCGGGATCGGTGACGGAAGAACGCCCGCGACATCGACGTTTGTGCCGATATGAGCCCCCGCCGCGCCCGCCGTTCGGACCCCCGCGACAAGGGCCGCCGCGGTGTCCCCGACCGGCCGCTGGAGGCCGCGCTCTGGGGCATGGAGCGGGTGGAGGACTGGCCGGACGGCGAGTGGAAGGTGCGGCGGATCTCCGGCGCGGGCTCGGAGAAGGTCTACCGCTGCCCGGGGTGTGACCAGGAGATCCACCGCGGCGTGCCGCACATCGTCAGCTGGCCCAACTGGACCGGCGGCGAGGGCGAGCGCCGCCACTGGCACACCGCCTGCTGGCGCAAGCGCGTCGACCGGGGGCCCGGCCGCTCCCGCTACTGAGCTTCGCATCTTCGCATTTGAGGAGTCCGCCTTGGAGATTCGCTCGTCGACGGTCCTGCCCGCCGTACGGGAGGACATCGAGCTGCACACGGCCGACGGGCTGACGCTGGTCGGCGAGCTGGCGCTGCCCCCCGAGGGACGGCGGCCGGTGGCGACGCTGCTCTGCCTGCACCCGCTGCCCACCGCCGAGGGCATGATGGACAGCCACGTGCTGCGCAAGGCGTCCTACCGCCTGCCGGCGCTCGCGGACATCGCGGTGCTGCGTTTCAACACCCGCGGCACCGCCTCGGCCCGGGGGAGGTCGGAGGGCGTCTTCGAGGAGGGCGAGGGGGAGCGGTTCGATGTGGCGGCGGCGCTGGAGTACGCCGAGTTCCACGAGCTGCCCCAAGTATGGCTGCTGGGCTGGTCGTTCGGCACCGAGCTGGCGCTGAAGTGGGGTCACGACCCGCTCGTGCGGGGGGCGATCCTGCTGTCGCCGCCGCTCAAGCGGGCCACCGACACCGATCTCGCGGCCTGGGCGGAGTTCGGACGGCCGCTGGTCGCGCTGGTGCCGGAGTTCGACGACTACCTCCGGCCCGACGAGGCGCAGCAGCGCTTCGCCGTGGTGCCGCAGGCCGAGGTGGTGGGTGTGGACAACGCCAAGCACCTGTGGGTGGGCGAGCCGTACGTCCGCATCGTCCTGAACGAGATCGTCAAGCGGGTGAACCCCTCGGCCCACCCTCTGCCGACCGAGGTGTGACGCCCCCCTTGTGCGGCGGGCGGCGCCTCCTCGTAGAATCTTGTTCGGTTTCTAGCGAGGAGGCTGCCGTGCAGGCGTTTGATCTTTCAGGGCGGAACGCGTTCGTGACCGGCGCGTCGCGGGGCATCGGGCGGGCCATCGCCCTCGCCTACGCCGAGGCCGGCGCCGACGTGGCGCTGGTCGCGCGATCGGAGGAGACCCTGACCGGGGTCGCCAAGGAGGTCGAGGCCCTCGGACGGCGAGCGGTCGTCATCCCGTGCGACGTGGTCGACCGGGACGCCGTGGCCGCGGCCGTCGGGCAGGCCGTCGAGCGCCTCGGGTACCTCGACATCGTCGTGAACAACGCGGGCGGGTCCAACTTCATCGTCCCCTTCAAGGACCTGCGCCTGTCGGGGTGGGACAAGCTGATGAGGCTCAACCTCGACTCCGCCATGACCGTCTGCCACGCGGTGGCCCCCCACCTGCTGGAGCGCGGCTCCGGCTCGGTGATCAACGTGGCCTCCGTGGCCGCCCTGGGCGCCCCCTTCATGGCCCCGTACGCCGCCGCCAAGGCCGGGCTCGTCGCCCTCACCAAGACCCTGGCCCTGGAGTGGGCCGCAAGCGGCGTGCGCGTCAACGCCCTGTGCCCCGGCTGGACCGCGACCGACCTCAACCGGAACCTGTGGGAGGACGAGAACGCCAACAAGGCGACCGTCGCCAACGTCCCCATGGGCCGCTGGGGGACGCCCGAGGAGATGGCCTACCCGGCGCTGTTCCTCGCCAGTGCCGCCTCCGCGTACATGACCGGCCAGGTGCTGTTCGTCGACGGCGGCGCCACGGCGGTCTGACCGTCCGCCGGGCCCGGCCCCGTCACAGCCGGGCCTGGCGGGGGAGCAGGACCTCGCGGATGATCAGTGCCACCGCGGCGGCCACCGGTATCGCGAGCAGCGCGCCCACCGCCCCGAGCAGCGCCCCGCCGAACAACGCGGCGATCACCGACACCGCCGGGGCCACGTCGACCGACCGGCTCATCACGCGCGGGTAGATCACGTAGTTCTCGACCTGCTGGTAGATCACGAAGAACACCACGCAGGCGATGCCCAGCGGCACCGACTGCAGGAACCCGACCGCGGACACCAGCACCGCGCCGACCGTCGCGCCCACCAGCGGGATGAGGTCGGTTACCGCGACGACCAGCGCCAGCGCCAAGGCGTACTTGGCCCCCGCGAACGTCAGGAACAGCCAGGACAGGCCACCGGCGATCACCGAGATGAGCACGTTGCCCGCCACGTACCCGCCGATGCCGTCGAGGATCTCGTCCCCGATCGCCCGGGTGCGGGGACGACGGGTCGCCGGCACCAGCAAGAGCAGGTACTCCTTGATCGCCGGGAGTGACCCGAGGAAGTACAGCGTCAGCACCAGCAGCGAGAACCCGGAGAAGAACGCGTCGACCACCACCGCGCCGGCACCCAGGATGCCGCCGGCCAGGGTGGCGCCGAGACCGCCGTTGGTGATGTAGTCCTGCAGCTTGTTGAGGATCTGGTAGTCGGCGTCCAGCCGCTTGATCGTGGGGTTCGCCAGGAGGTCCTGCACGTAGCCCGGCACGGCCTTGACGAAGTCGCTGGTCTCCTGGCTCACCGGCGGGACGATGGCCAGCCCGAACAGCACGAAGAAGACGATCACGCCGAGGAAGACGATGGAGATCGCCCAGCGCCGGTGCAGGCCCCATCCCTGCAACGCCTCGACGATGGGGTTCAGCCCGACCGCGAGGAACGCCGCCACCACGATCAGCACGATCACACTGCGGGCGCTGACGAGGGCCTGAGCCAGCCCCCAGGCCGTCAGCACGCCGAGAGCGGCTGTCAGGCCCCACAGGAAGGGGCCGCGGGTCAGCGGCTTCCCGGGCACGCCGTACGGCAGCGCCTCCGCCGCCGAGCCGTCCGCGTGGTCGTCCTCGGCACGCGGGACGGACGCGGTCGCCGTCCGGGCGGCGGCACCGGAGGGCGGCGCCGACGGCGTCACGGGCAGGATGTCCGTCGCCTCTCCTGCGCCGTCCGGGCCACCCGGGGCGCGAGGTGAGGGCACCGTCTCCGGGGCGGAATCGGGCACTGCTGCTCCTAGAGGCATCGAACGGGCGGACAACAGAGGAGAGCCTAGCGATACGAGATCGCCAGGCTCTCCTGATAGCCGTCCCTAACGCCCCTTTGGTGGTGAGGTTGTTACTCCTGCCACCACTCTGAGTCGTCGTCCGCGGCGGAGGTGGTGGTGGTCGACGCCGGTGCCGGTGCCGGTGCCGGGGCGGGCTTCTCGCTCACGCTCGGCGTCGGAGCCAGCGCGGGCTTCGGCGGGGCCGGGGCGACCGCCGGGGCCTCCTCCATGCCCGGCAGCGGCGCGCCGCCGAGCAGCTGGCGCAGCTGCGCGAGGTGGCTGGTGATGCTGTCGCGCTGGCGGGTCAGCTCGTCGACCTGGCGCTGCGCGACCGTGCGGTTGCGCTCGGCCTCGGCCTTGGCCTCCGACACGATCGTCTCGGCGCTGGCCTTGGCCTCGGCGACCAGCTGGTCGGCGTTCTTGCGGGCGTTGGCGAGCAGCTGCTTGGCATGGGTGTCGGCCTCGCGGCGGCTCTGCTCGGCCTGCTGGGTGGCCTTGGTGGCCCGCTGCTCGGCGGTCGCGGCGCGCTGCTCGGCCTCGGCGACGAGCTTCTGGGTGGCCGCCTGGGCGGTGGCGTGACGCTCGGACTCCTGCCGCTCGGCCTCCTCGCGGCGGGCGGCCAGCTGGATCTCGAACTCGGCCTCGTCCTGCGCCCGCTTGGCCTCGGACTCCTCCAGCACGCGCTGGGCCTGGGCCCGCATCTCGTCGGCCTGGCGCTTGGCCGTGGTGAGCACCTCGTCGCGCTCGCGCTTGGTGTTGGCCCGCAGCTGGGCGACCTCGCGCTCGGTGGTGGTGCGCAGCTTGGCGATCTCACGCTCGGCGTCGGCGCGCTTCTCGGCGACCTCGTGGTCGGCGGTGGCCCGCAGCTTGGCGACCTCGCGCTCGGTGGTGGAGGTCAGCTCGTCGGACTCGCGCCGCGCGGTGGAGCGGATGTCCTCGGCCTCACGCTCGGCGGTGGTGCGCATCTCCTCGGCCTCACGGGTGGCCAGCGCGCGCTTCTCGGCGGCTTCGTTCTCGGCGGCGGCCCGCAGCTCCGCCGCGTCGACCTTCGCGGCCGCCTTGATCTCGTTCGCCTCGGACCGCGCCGCCTGGACCAGCTCGGTGGCCTGCTCCTCCGCAAGGCGCAGCAACTGCTCGATACGAGCACCGAGCCCGGAATAGGTCGGGCGCTCCTGCTCCTGCAGCTGGCGCTGGGAGTCGGCCAGCTCACGTTGCAATGCGGAAAGCTGCTCACGGGCCTGTCGCAACTCTGTGTCAAGTTGCTTCAGGTGGTCGTGAACCTGGTGCCGGTCGTAGCCACGGAGAACCACGTCGAATTCCCGCGTGGGGGCGTCTTCAAAGAAATTGTTCAGCTGGGCGTCGATGTCGGACTGCATGAGGCTCGATCCTGGGTTGTCGAGACGGCTACACGGGCCGGACGGGGGGCGGACATCCGAGGCGGGGACCCGTGCCCGTGGTCGCGCTCGCGGAGCGCGGCTCACAAGGGCTCGCTGGCGCTCGCCCATGATCATCCTGCTCGGCTTGCCCATCCATGGCGGGGTCCACGTCCGGTGGTACGCCAGCGTACTCCGGTGTTGCCGAATTGGAGGTCCCGTCCGACTTTCTGCGCGACTTGTTACGAATAAGCCATTGTTAAGTTTCGACTGCTAGGACGGACGAGGGGGGGACTCGACCAGCTCTGTCAAGACTCCTCCCACATCTTTCGGATGAAGAAACGCGATTGAGGTGCCCATTGCGCCGTGCCGGGGCTGCTTGTCGATCAATCGCACCCCCGTACCGCCGATCTGCTCGATCGCCTGGGTGATGTCGCTCACGCCGTAGGCCACGTGGTGAAGGCCCTCACCACGCTTCGCGAGGAACTTCCCCACGGGGGTATCGGGGTGGAGCGGTTCCAGCAACTGGATGTAGGACCCGCCTCCCTCGCCGTCGGCCACGTGCAACATGGCTTCTTTCACCCCCTGCTCCTCGTTGACCTCGCGGCTGACCACTGTCACCCCGAAGGTCGACTGGTAGAACGCGATCTTCTCATCGAGATTCTCGCAGGCGATGCCCACGTGGTCGATTCTCAGCAGCATTGCGTGTCCCTCCGTCCGCGTTCGCGGTCCGCGCGGGCCGGGAATGTCCCCGGCGAGCCCCTTGTCGGCCATACCGGAGGCCTCGCGCGGGCCGGGTGGTTCGTCCTAGGTATGGTGGCAAAGTCGTCCAAGAGCCCATCATGGAGGTTCTGGTGTCCAGTTCTCCCGCTACGGCGTCCGGCATGTCGCGATCGGTGATCGTGGCCGGGGCCCGCACCCCCATCGGCCGGTTGCTCGGCTCCCTTTCCGGCCTGTCCGCCGTCGAACTGGGCGGGATCGCCATCAAGGCGGCCCTGGAACGCTCGGGAGTCGCGCCCGAGCAGGTGCAGTACGTCATCATGGGCCAGGTCCTGCAGGCAGGCGCCGGCCAGATCCCCTCGCGGCAGGCCGCCGTGAAGGCCGGCATCCCCATGACCGTGCCGTCGTTGACGATCAACAAGGTCTGCCTGTCCGGCCTCGACGCCATCGCCCTGGCCGACCAGCTGATCCGCGCCGGCGAGTTCGACATCGTGGTCGCGGGCGGCATGGAGTCCATGACCAACGCCCCGCACCTGCTGCCCGGGCTGCGCAAGGGCGTGAAGTACGGCGGCGCCGAGATCGTCGACGCGATGGCCTTCGACGGCCTCACCGACGCGTTCGACCAGGTCGCGATGGGCGAGTCGACCGAGCGGCACAACACCCGGCTCGGCCTCGGCCGCGAGGAGCAGGACGCCTTCGCCGCCCGCTCGCACCAGCTCGCCGCGGCGGCGGCCAAGGACGGCCGGTTCGACGACGAGATCGTCCCGGTCACCCTGCCGCAGCGCAAGGGCGACCCGATCGTGGTCTCGGCCGACGAGGGTGTCCGCCCCGACACCACTGCCGAGGTGCTCGCCAGGCTGCGGCCCGCGTTCGCCTCGGACGGCACGATCACGGCCGGGTCGTCGTCCCAGATCTCCGACGGGGCCTGCGCGGTCGTGGTGATGTCCAAGGCCAAGGCCGAGGAGCTCGGGCTGAGCTGGCTCGCCGAGATCGGCGCCCACGGCAACGTCGCGGGCCCGGACAACTCCCTGCAGTCGCAGCCGGCCAACGCCATCCGCCACGCCCTCGGCAAGCAGGGCCTCACCGTCGACGACCTCGACCTGATCGAGATCAACGAGGCCTTCGCCGCCGTCGTGCTCCAGTCGTCCAAGGAGCTCGGCGTGCCGGAGGACAAGGTCAACGTCAACGGCGGCGGCATCGCCCTCGGGCACCCCATCGGCGCTTCGGGCGCCCGCATCGTCCTGACCCTCGCCCACGAACTCCGCCGCCGCGGCGGCGGCACGGGCGCGGCGGGCCTGTGCGGCGGCGGCGGCCAGGGCGACGCCCTGATCATCACCGTCCCGTCGGCCTGACGCTCTTCTGAGACGGCCCCGGCGCGTGACGCTTGGCGCCACGCGCCGGGAAAAGGTGCCTTCGGCACGCCTTATTTGAGGCGACCCTCGCCTCCCCCGGACCTCACCGCGCCGCAGCCTGGCGTGGTCTCCTGGCGCGGTCGATCATTCGAGGGTCAATCCGTCTTGTCCCATATGGAGGTGCCGTACACCACCTGGTGCCTGTCGACAGGGATCACGATGTCGGCGGTCTCCACCGGGCGGGCGTCGGCATAGTAGGTGCGCTCGATCGTGAGCACGATCGCTCCGGGGGAGATGTCGAGCGCGGTGGCCTCTTCGGCGAGTGCCTGACGAGCCGAGACGACCTCGGCGGCATGTGTGATCTCCACACCGATCTGCCGCATTCGTTCGACCACTCCACGTCCCGCGTGAGGACCGTCTTCCGGCAACACGACAGGTGTGCCACGTGTCAACGCCAGCGGTTCCCAGCTGCTGCTGAGCTGGACGGGCTCTCCGTCGCCGCGGAAGACATATCTGGTGAACATCACATCCGGCTCGTCGCCCTCAGATGCCGGCAGCGCCAGTCGCTCTCGTACGTCAGTTGAGGCGTGAGCGGTGCGGCTCTCGTAGTCCCACGTGCCGCTCTGCGCGTAGTCGGTCATCGACTGGGCGAACGGACTGCCGCCGACCGCGTTCCGGTGCCAGTTACGTACCAGCCGACGACGCCGTGGTCGCGTGCGCACGTACGTTCCCGATCCCGGACGTGCCACCGCCAGACCTTCGGTGACCAGCAGGCCCAAGGCGTCCGACGCCGTGTTGCGCGCCACGCCGTACGTCTTGGCGATCTCGGGCGACGACGGAAGCCGGTCCCCTTCCGTCAGCTCTCCGGACAGGATGCGAGCCCGCAGCTCATCCGCGATCCGCACGTACACGGGTCGATCGGTTTCGTGATCCACCCGAATAGCTTGACGGGTTGCCTATGCAGCTTGCAAGCTGTGCATGCAGCTACTCAATCTGCCTAGGAAGCTGATGGTGACCGTGATGGGCGAGCCCTTCCAGCAGGCGTTTCCGGGGGAACCGGCGGCTGTCGAGGCCGCATGTACGTGGATGGGCGCGATCCTCCGCAGCCTGCAGTTCGATCAGGTCGACCTTGCCCTGAGGGTCACGAGAGAACTGATGACGGCAGCCGTGCGGCACACGCCCTTGTCGGAGAGGGTGCACCTTCGCGTCATCGCCTCCGAGACGAGCGTGGTGATCGAGGCATGTGATCCCGATGTTCCGGTCGGCGGCGGGAGGGCGGATGGCTCATGGGCCGTCGTGTCCCGGGCGGTCGTCGAGTTCGGCGCCAGGAAGATCGCAGGGCAGGGACATGTCGCCTGGGTCCTTCTCCCGCTGAGGAGGGCCCCGCATGACCGATCCTGAGGCGAGAGTGCCGCGGCGGGGACGACATCGGCGTGGCGAGCCCACAACGTACGTCGCTCCGCGCGTATGGGATCCCGCTGAGCAGGCCGCCGCCCAGCAGTTGAACCAGATCGAGCCCGGCTGGGTCATCTGGTACGGCGTGGGCGCGCGCCGTTTCTACGCGGTAGCTCTCCGCGTGACCCCTGAACCTCTACTCGTCGAGGCTCGCACGCCAGCCGAGTTGCGCCATCTCATGCGCGAGGCCGAAGGCGTCGGCTCCGCGCACAGCCCGTTTTCGGGAACCCCCTCACCTTCAGGAGTCGCCATGACCGAAGTGCCGGCCGGCCTGCGGACCGCCTGCTGGGATCTGCCGCCGGACCTGTCGGTGATCGGCAAGACCCGCGGCATGGTGAGCGACGTCCTCGTCTCCTGGTCGCTGCGGCCCCTCGCCGACGATGTGGTCCTGGTGGTCGGGGAGTTGCTGGCCAACGCGATCTCGTACGGCAGGCCGCCGGTCAGGCTCGACCTGTCGGCGGCCGAGGACCTGCGGGTCCAGGTCACCGACCACGGCCCTGCGCAACCTCGGCGGCTCGATCTCGGCATTGACGCCGTCCATGGTCGTGGCCTGGCCATCATCGAAGCGCTCGCCGACGAATGCGGCGTCATCCCGTTGCACGGCACTCCCGGCAAGACCGTCTGGGCCTGCTGGCGCCTTGCTTGACGTCGGAGGCCCTCGGGCGCGTCCTTGAGGCGCTGTAGAGGGGGTTTCCGCGTCGTTCCTGTGGCCTCAGGGCGTGGTGGTGAGGTGGGACGGGGGGATGATGCCCTCGATCTCGACCAGGAGGTCGTCGCGGCAGATGTCCACGTTCAGGTAGGCCACCGCCGCCTCGGAGGCGAGGGCGGTGGAGCAGATCCGCCGTACGACGGGGATGTCGGCCGCGTGCTTGACGTACACCTTCACGTTGTCGAGGTCCTTCAGCGTGGGGGCGGCGTCGATGCCGTGATTCGCCAGGTTCTCCCGGCTCACCAGAGCGGCGATATTGTCCAGGGTCGTGACGCACTGCCGTTCGACGTCGTCCTGGTGAACGGTTTCCGAACCGATGATGCTGGCCGTGCCCGAAATGAAAAGGGAGCCGGACCCGTCTGACGAAAGACAGGTCGCACGGGCGAAGCTGGGCGGCTTGATTCCGTATCGGGAGGGATATTCGTAGGCAGGCGTCTGCCTGGGGTTCTCGATATTGACGACGCCACCGGAACGGCACGCCAGAAAATAGAACGCCACCCCGCCGCCGTGGCTGCCGACGCAGGTCGCCGCGGGCATGAGTTTCGCCGAGACCTGACGTCGTTCGAAGGCCTGGGCCCGGCCGGCGCAGAATCGCATGTACAGATCGTGCCCCTGGCCGTCCGCCTCGTTGATCCTGTGGACCATGTTCCACACCCGGACGACGTTCCGGTAATCGAGGCGGTCGATCAGTTCGAGTGCCGCCAGGTAGGCCGCCTCGGTCGACGTCAGGTAGTCCTCGTCCTCGCCGGTCGCCCCGCAGCAGAACAGGTGCTCCCCGTCGTGTGCGTACGTGAGTCCCTTGTACGCCCCGATCGCGACGGGCGCGGCGGTGCGCCACACTTCCGTGAACCCCGGCCCCGCCGCGCCGGACATCGGGACGGCCAGGGCCGGATGGCCGTCCCGCAACGTCGGGCCGCCCGGCCGATCGGCGAATTCGACCACGCCGAGAACGCCGTCGCCGTGTCCGTATACGGCACCCACCGGCCGGAATTCGCAGTCCAGGGCAGGCAGGTACGTTTTGATGGTCATCGCTGTTCCCGTCCGCAGGAGACAATCCACGCTCAAGGATGATCGAACGGCGACGGGGTGCTCATCTCTCATAGTGCGGCCCAGGCGGCGTTCATTACTCCGGTGTTTCGGTCGCGACGAAATGGCCGACGTGAATGTGGGCCGGTCGTCGAGAACGCTTTCTGGAAGAAGCCGGGCCGGATCGAATGCTGAAATCGTTGGCCGGACAGGCTTCCCGACCGGAAGGCTCGATGATGAGGCAGCTGAAGGTTGAGCGGTACGGCGACCAGATCTTCAACCACTCCACGGTGACCGAGGACGAACGCCTCCTCGCGCTGGCGGCGGAGCTCGACCCGGGGACGTTCCGGCGCATCGAGGCTCTTCCCGTCCGGCCCGACTGGCGGTGCCTGGAGCTGGGCGCAGGCACCGGCACCGTGGCCCGCATGCTCGCCGAGCTCTGTCCCGAGGGCAGTGTGATCGCCACGGACCTCGACCTCGAGCTGGTGCGGGCGCGGCGCGAAGCCCAGCCGAACCTCACCTGGCTCCACCACGACGTCACCCGCGACGACTTCCCGGTGGGGACCTTCGACTTCATCCATGCCCGCTACCTGTTCTGCCACCTGCGCAGCCGGGACGTCGACCTGTCACGTGTGGTGAACTGGCTGGCGCCGGGCGGGTGGCTGCTGCTGGAGGAGCCGGCGAGCTTCCCGATCGAGTCCTCCCCGCACCGCGCCTACCGTGCGACCGGCATGGGCGTCTTCACGGTCCTGGCCGATCGCATCGGCACCGACTGCCGCTGGACGCGCGGGCTGTACGACCATCTCGCCGGCACTCGGTTGCGGGACGTCGGCCTGCAGATCGACCACTCCCTCGTCGGCGGCACCCATCCGATGGGCCGCTTCTGGGAGCTGACCGTCGAGCAGCTCGCCCCTGCCCTGGCCGCCCTCGACGGCATCACCGAGGAGATGATCGAGGAGACCCTGGCCCGGCTCCGCGACCCTGACTTCCGTGAACTCGGCATGGCCACCGTCGCGGCCTGGGGCCGCCGCCCCTGACGTTCGACGCCGAAGACGGGTGCCCGAGGCGCCGTCCCGAAGTAGCGGACCGGTTGGACGCGTAGGAAATCTCCTACCTATACTCGGGCAGGTGAACATCACCAAGATTCAGATGCTGTCCCTTCCTGTCGCCGACCAGGACAGGGCCAAGGACTTCTACGTGAACACGCTGGGGCTGGAGCTGGTGCGGGACAATCCGATGGGGCCCGACCAGCGTTGGGTGGAGGTGGCGCCGGCCGGGTCGCCCACCGGGATCACCCTGGTCACCTGGTTCCCGACCATGCCCCCGGGCAGCACCAAGGGGCTGGTCCTGCAGACCGGCGACATCGACGGTGACGTCGCCCGGCTCAAGGAGCGAGGCGTCGCGGTGGACGGCCCGCAGGACGCGCCCTGGGGACGGTTCGCCACCCTGGACGATCCGGACGGCAACGGCATCGTCCTCGCCGGCCCTCCGCCCGAGGGTGCGTGAAGCAACCGATGAGCCAGGCCCCGCCTGTGGGTACGTGAAGCACCAGTGGTCACGGGTTCCTCGACGCAGCCTCGCTGTGGACGAGCACCGCATCCGATGAGTGTGCCTCGACCGGTGCGCACCAGCCGGGCAGCGCAGGCAGGTCACATCGTGACGACGACCTTGCCCGTGGCGTGGCCCGCTTCCTGGTAGGCGACGGCCGCCGGGACGTCCTCGAAGGGGTAGCAGCGGTCGATGACCGGAGTGATCTTCCCGGTTTCGATCAGTTCGGTCAGCGTCAGCAGGTTGCGCTTGTTCTCCGTGCAGCGGACCACGTCGGCCATCGCCACTCGCTGGGGCACGAACGGGCCCGCCGCGAGCGCCGCGAAGACGTGTCCGACGGGTTGCAGCCAGCGGCCGGCCGGGCCGCCGACGCTGACGTAGGTCCCCTCGCGGGTCAGCGCCCGGCGGCAGGCCGACCCCCCGTGGCCTCCGGCGATGTCCACCAGAAGGTCGTACCGGCGCCCGTCCCGCGTGAAGTCCTCTTCGGTGTAGTCGACGACCTCGTCCGCGCCGAGCGACCGGACCAGGCCGAGATTGCGGGTGCCGCAGACACCGGTGACCTTCGCGCCGAACGCCTTGGCGAGCTGTACGGCGAACGTCCCCACGCCTCCTGACGCCCCGTTGACCAGGACGGACTGCCCCGGCTGGATCCGTCCCTGGTCGCGCACGGCCAGCAGGGCGGTGAGGGCCGCCAGCGGCACCGCCGCGGCCTGCTCGAACGACAGGTTCCCCGGCTTGGGCGCCAGCTCGCCCTCCCGGACGCACACGTACTCGGCGAAACCGCCCTGCTTGGGCATCGCGTACACCTCATCGCCCGGACGGAACTCCGTCACGTCGTCGCCGACGGCCTCGACCACGCCCGCGACGTCGGCGCCCAGGATGGCGATGGCCGGCCTGAACAGCCCCGGCCCGCCGGGCATCAGGCGCGCGATGTACGGCTCGCCGCGCATGAGATGCCAGTCGTACGGCTGGACGGAGGTGGCGCGCACCCGTACCAGCACCTCGTCGGCGCGGGGCACGGGCGTGCCGACGTCGGTGAGCTCGAGCACGTCGGGTGGGCCGTACGAGCGCTGGGCGAACGCCTTCATCACCGTCTCCTCTCATGCCGGACAGAAGCAGTGTGCCGAGGCCCCGGTCGCAGGCACCACGGCCGGAAGTACGACGTCCTGCTCGGCTGATCGGCCAGGTCAGGTCGGGCCGCCGGGGCGATGAGCCGGAGGCGCCCCGGCCGCGACGATCGGGTCATGACCGACGAGAGCATGACGATGGAAAAGGCCCGTCCCCACGGCCGGTCGGCGGACGTCCGGAAAAGGTCGGGCGCGGGCAGGGATCGGCTCGTGGTGGCCGGGCTGATCGCCCTCAGCGCCGTCCCCGTGATCGCCGGCTCCGCCCGGCTGACCCAGCTCGCCGGGGGCGCGCAGGTCACGGCGGACAACGCGCGGTTCTTCGCCTCACCCGTCTCGGTGGTGCTGCACATCATCGCCGTCACCCTGTACAGCGTCCTCGGGGCCTTCCAGTTCGCGCCCCGGCTCCGCCGCCGGAAGCTCGGCCTGCACCGCGCCGCCGGGCGGCTCCTGGTCCTGTGCGGGCTCGTCGCGGCGCTCTCGGGGCTGTGGATGACCCTGTTCTATCCCCGCCCCGCGCTGGACGGCGATCTCTTGGAGGCCTTCCGGCTGGTGTTCGGCTCGGCCATGGCGCTGTCCGTCGTCCTCGGGTTCGCCGCGATCATGCGGCGGGACGTCGCCCGGCACCGGGCCTGGATGATCCGCGCTTACGCGATCGGCCTCGGCGCGGGCACCCAGGTGCTGACCCACGGGTTCTGGTACCTGGTCCTCGCCGCGACCGGCCGGCCCGCCTCGCTCGACGAGCTCAGCAGGGCGATGCTCATGCTCGCCGGCTGGGTGATCAACGTCGCCGTGGCCGAATGGCTGATCCGCCGGGTCAGGTCCTGACGCGGTCGGTCTCGTACGCCCACATGGCGATCTCCACGCGGTTGCGGACGCCGAGCTTGGTCATCAGGCTCGCGATGTGGCTCTTGACCGTGCTGAGCGAGATGTGCAGCTCGTCGGCGATCTCGCCGTTGGTCCGCCCGCGCGCCACGGTGAGCAGGATCTCCTCCTCCCGCTCCGTCAGCGGTTCGATGGGCTGCGCGCGCGAGGCGGCCGGCGCGGTGCCGGCGAACGTCCTGAGCAGCCGCGCGGTGACGCTGGGCGCGATGAGCGCGTCGCCGTTGGCGGCGGCGCGGACGGCCTGGGTGAGGAGCTCGGTCCCGGCGTCCTTGAGCAGGAAGCCCCGGGCGCCGGCCCTGAGCGCGGCGTGGACGTACTCGTCGAGGTCGAACGTGGTGATGACGACCACGGCGAGCGGGTCGGCGACGTCCGGTCCGGCAAGGGAACGGGTCGCCTCGATGCCGTCGAGGAGGGGCATGCGGATGTCGAACAGGCACACGTCGGGCCGCAGGCGCCGCGCGAGCTCGACGGCCCGCCGCCCGTCGGCGGCCTGGCCGACGACCTCGATGTCGGGCTGGGCGTCGAGGATCATCGCCAGCCCCGTGCGGGCGATCTCCTGGTCGTCGGCGACGATCACCCTGATGCTCATGTCGCGGCCCCGGTTCGCGGTAGTACGGCGGTCACGGTCCAGCCTCCGTCGGGGTTCGGCCCGGCCTCGCAGGTGCCGCCGAGCAGGAGCGCCCGTTCGGTCATGCCGATCAGCCCGTATCCCGGCGACGCCGACGGGCGCATGAGGCCGCTCTCGCCGTCGTCGCTCACCCGCAGGCGTACGGAGGTGTCGTCGCCGGTCACGCGGACCTCGACGCGGGTGGCGTGCCGGGCGTGCCGCCGGGCGTTGGTGACGGACTCCTGGGCGATGCGGTAGATCGCGGCCCCGACCGACGGAGGGATCTCGTCGAGGTCGCCCGAGAGCTCCACCTGCACGGACGGACCCGAACGGCCGCTCCCGGCGAGCTGTTCGAGATCGGTGATCATGTGCTGGCCGGCCGCCGGTTCGGCCGACTCGCTCAGGCGCAGGACGCGGACCATCGCCCGCATCTCGGCCAGGGCCCGTGACGCCTCGGCCTCGATCACCCGCAGCGCCTCGGTGGCGGCCTCCGGCCGGGACGCCGCGGTGGCGAGGCCCGCCTGTGCGCGGATCGCCATCGCCGAGACGTGGTGGGCGACGATGTCGTGCAGGTCGCGGGCCAGCTGCTCGCGTTCGAGCAGCTTGACCTGGTCGAGCTCGCGCATCCGTGCCTTGGCCCGGTACCGGAACGCCGTGCCCAGGGTGACGGCCGAGAACATGACGGCGAACGCGCCGCCCGCGTTGGGAGGATTCAGGTCGTAGAAGGCCGTCGAGACGCCGATGGCGAGGAGCATGAGCGCCAGCCCGGTGACGGCCTCGCGGCCGGATCCCCAGCGGTACAGCGAGTACACCAGCAGCACCGCGAACCCCATGGTGTTCGTCTCCGCGCGGTGGCCGCCGGTCAGCAGGGGCGCCAGGCTCGTGACGGCGAAGGTGATCGCGAGCATCTGCAGCGGCCGGGTGCGGCGCCACAGCAGCGTGGGCACCAGCGCGATCGTGACGGCCACCGAGAGGGCCCGCCACTGGAGATCGGTCCGCAGGGCCCCTTCGAGCAGCGCGAGCGGCACCAGCACTCCGGCGAGCGCCCAGTCACGCCATGTCCGCATCGGCGGGCGCGGGGGGCGGGGCTCGTTCCACACGGAACGGAGGAGGCCGGGCACGGCATCATCGTACGAGAGCCGGCGCCGGTCCGGTTCGCCCCGAAAGCGCATCATTTGGTGACCCGTGGGCGGGCCGCCGGGTCAGGGCTCGTCGGCGTACTTCACCGTGACCTTGGTGAAGCCCAGTGACTTCAGCATGCCCTCCAGCATGAGCTTGGTGTTCTGGTCGGCGCGGTTGCGCAGGTCGCTCGACCGGGCCGCCTCGGCGATCTTCTGCTCGGCCAGCACGTAGAGCTCCTGCTGGTTCTGCGGCGAGCTCGACAGCATGTCCTGCACGCGGTCGAGGATGCCGCGCTGCTGGGCGTAGACGTAGGACTTCTTGTTGTCGAGGTTCGGCTTCTCCAGCTGCGCGCGGGGGAGCCGCACGGTGACCGCGGTGCGGTCCGGCGAGACGGTGATCGCGTCCTTGGGCAGGCCGGAGAAGTCGACGTAGGCGTCGACGCTGCCGGCGCCCACGAACAGGGTGCGCGATCCCTTGATCGCGTCGGGCAGGAAAGCGGCGTCCTTCTCCAGGTCGACGATCACCTGGAAGTTGCCGCTGGCCGCCTCGAAACGGCTCATGTTCTGGATCGACTGGAGCAGGACCGGCTGGCTGCGGTCGATGGTCGACTCGCCGAAGGGGTCGAGGTACGACCAGACCAGCTTGGCGCCCACGACCAGGAGCACGAGAAGGACGAGTAAGCCCGCGAGGTAGCGCCAGCCGCGGCGGGACCGGCGCTCGGCCGGCTCCTGGGGCGCCGCCGCCTGGGGGGTCGACGTCTGGCGGTTCACGGCCTTTGTCCTTCCCGAGATCGCGTCCTTCTCACATCATGCCCGGGGTACGGCAGTGTGACCCGGAGACGTTGAAGGATGCCGGAAAGCCCGTGCCCGCAGGGGGTCTCAGCCCGCGCCGGTGGCGGAGCGCGGGCTCGGCATGGTCGGGTAGGGAGAACCGACGGCCTCGCCGGGGGCGAAGGCCGCGGCACGCCCGTGACCGTGGGGCAGCGGACGCGAAAGGCCGCCGTTCGCCGGGCCCCCGCCGAAGTGCGACGCCTTGAGCCGGCAGGTGGCGAAGTCGGTGTAGAACATGCGCAGCCAGTCGCGGCGCTGGCTCTCGGCCAGCGCGGAGAACCACGCGGCCGCCGCCTGGTGACCGGGCAGGGGGCCGCTCGGAAGCGGCTCGCCGCGCAGCCAGGCCGTCACGATGGCCCGGTAGCCGTCGGCCTGGACGTCGCCGCAGGGCCGCGCCAGCCGTTCGACGAACTCCGCCGCCGCCCGCGCGGCGAACCCGGGGCTGAGGTCGTCGACGTGGACGACCACCACGCCCTGAGCCGGGGCGTCGTCGCCCCGGGGACGCTGCTCGACCCGGGAGAACGCCGCGGGCGTGCCGGTCAGGCGGGCGGCGATCGTGGTGAACACCGCTCCGAGCTCGGTCAGCCCGCTGCGCATCCCCGGATGGACGCACACCGTGATCGGCCACTCCTGGCAGCTGTAGATCATCGGGTCGGTGGCCGCGACCGCGCGGGGCTCCCCGAGCAGCCTCGCCATGCCGACGGCGGCGGCGAGGACCGCCAGCAGCGCCACGGCGAGCGCGAGCGGGCGCCTGCTGACCACCGCCGCCCAGGCGAGCAGCAGGGCCGCGGTGAGGCCGAGCAGCCACAGCGACTGGTTGGCGAACGCCGCCGGGCTCAGGCCCTCGAACGGGTCGTACGGTTCGGACGCGGCCGGCAGGAGCCTTTCGACCCAGGCCGGGCCCACCGCCAGGGTGGTGAACAGGGCGTAGCAGCCGACCCCCGCCAGCAGCGGCGTGACCGTCCACGGCAGCAGCCAGCCGATCACCCAGCCGATGACCCCGTACAGGGTCAGCCCCGCGGCCCCCACGGCGAGCCCGGTCGGGGCGAGGTGCCCCGCCTGCTCGGTGAGGGCGGCCTTCACCGCGAGCACGGTGACGGTCGCCCCGAACGACCCCACGACGACACCCAGGATCGCCAGGGGCACCCGGAGCGCGTGCCACGCGCCGAGCAGCCGCCCGCGCAGGGCGCGCCGCTTGCGCACGGCCACCCAGGCCGCGAACGCGGCGGCGACCGGCCCGGTCAGCCGGAGCGAGCCGATGACCGCGACGACGATGTTCTCCCATGCGGAAATGCCAGGAACCAGGACGCTCCACGCGGCGAGCAGGCCCAGCGCGAGCAGTATCCCTACCGCCACCAGCGCGCTGTGCTTCAGCTCTTCGCGTGAAACGCCCCTGTGCTCAAGCACGGCCCCGCGTGGACCGGATGGCCGGCCACGCGGCCCGTGCCGCACTCGTGATCTTCATTTAGGAACCCCCGTGCCTGGATGAGCGGCGCTGTCGGCACCGGTGCCGGCCCCTTGGCACCCGTGCCCGATCCGATCACGCCACGCCGTACGTCCACGGGCTCGCATAGCCGCGCCTCGCGTCGTACGTCTCGGCTTTCCCCGTGCTTTGGATCGGGCTTTGCCGCGCCTCACCTCTTGACGTGCCAACCATAACGGAGCGTGATGTTTGATGTCCCGCTTCTTGGGCAACCGATGAAAGATGGTCACCCTGCGTCAGTGGTCGCGGCAGGCGCTAGCGTAGCGTTGTGTCAATCGGTGCACCGAAGCCGCTTAACCTGCCGTTCGACCCCATCGAGCGCGCCGCCGAGACGTGGAGCGCCCGCTTCGGGCCGTCATCAGCCATGGCAGCCGTCACATCGATCATGAGAGCGCACCAGATCCTTCTCGGGCAACTGGACACGCTGCTCAAGCCGCACGACTTGACGTTCGCGCGGTACGAGGCGCTCGTGCTGCTGACCTTCAGCAAGAGCGGCGCGCTGCCGCTGTCGCGCATCGGCGAGCGGCTCATGGTGCATCCCACGAGCGTGACCAACACCGTCGACCGGCTCGAGCGCGCCGGCCTGGTGCGGCGCATGCGCAACCCCAAGGACGGCCGCGGGGTGCTCGCCGAGATCACCGGCAAGGGGCGCGAGGTGGTGGAGCGGGCGACCGCCGACCTCATGGCGGCCGACTTCTGCATGACGATGTACGGCGAGGGCGAGCTCGCCGAGATGTTCGAGACGCTGCGCACGATCAGGGTGGCCGCGGGGGACTTCAAGCCCGGCGAGTAGCCAACGAGGGCCGGCGGCCCCACGGGAAGGGGACCCGTTCCGGCGGAACGGGTCCCCTGACGGCAGGCGGGGCTCAGCGGCCGATCGCGCGGAGGGCGTCGACGATGCCCTTGCCGTAGAAGCCGTTCGACAGCGGCGTCCCCTCACAGGTGTGGGTCGCCGTCACGGTGGTGCCGGTCGGCAGGTGGCGGGTGTAGGTGTAGGCGGGCGGGTTCGGGCAGGCGGTCTTCGTGGCGGTGCCCTTCATGATCGCCTCGACGACGTCGGGGGCGAGGGTCTTGCCGCCGTCGCGGTCGCGGTGGCCGTACCTGCTGACGATCAGGGCGGCGACGCCGGCCGCGCGGGGCGAGGCCATCGAGGTGCCCTGGAGGTACTGGTAGTACGCGCAGGTCGCGCCGTCGCAGTCCTTGACCACGTAGTTCACCGTCGGGTTCCCGTCGGCGTCGATCTCGCCGTTGGCCACGGCGAGCGACTTCGGATAGGCCGACAGCGTGGCCTTGCTGATGTCGCGGGTGTTGTCCGGGGTGTCGTACACGTCGCCGCCGGGGGAGGCCACGTCGACGTACCCGTTGCCGTAGTCGGAGTAGTACGCCTTGCGCTTGCTGATGCCCGTCGAGGACACCGAGATGACGTGCTCGCCCTCGCTCGGCATCGAGGTGCAGCTCGGCGGGATGGTGCGGCTGTAGGGGGCCTCACCGGGCGTACTGGCGAAGTCGGGGCTGGTGGTGTCGACGAACGTCTTGGTGTAGTCGGAGGCCTGGTTGCCCGCCGCCGACACCAGCGTCACGCCGTGCCGGTGGGCGTAGTTCAGGGCCCGCTGGGTGGCCTTGACGATCGTGCTCTGCTCCAGCCGGTTCTCCGGCGAGTCGGCGGGGTTGTCGGCACAGTTGAACAGCCAGGGGTCGATGTAGTAGCTCATGTTGACCACGTCGACCCCGATGTCGCCCGCGTAGGTCAGCGCGTCGACGGTGGGCTGCAGGAAGAACAGGCCCGAGTCCTGGCCGACGCGGAGGTTCACCAGCGACACCTTCGGGGCCACGCCCGCGATGCCGAGCTTGTTGATCGGCGCGGCGATCGAGGAGGCGACGTGGGTGCCGTGGCCGTCCTCGTCCACGTCCGCGGGGTCGTTGCACGACTTGTCGGGCTCGGCGTCACACGGCCCGTCGACCACCGCGCCGTTGGCGTCGTAGGGGATGTCGACGGTGAAGTTGCGGCTGAGCGCCCGGTTGAAGTTGGGGGCGATGTCGGGGTGGGAGCCGTCGATGCCCGTGTCCATGACGCCGACCAGCACGCGCGGGTCGCCCTGCTCGTACTTGTGGGCCACGTCGGCGTGGATCTGCTTCATGTCCCACTGGAGGTCGGCCAGGGGCTCGTCCTTGACGTTGCGGCCGTGCTCGACGGCACCCCGCTCACGGCCTTCCTTCTCGACGGCCTTCGCCGCGTTCTGGGAGTTCTGGGCACGGGCGCCGGGGGCGGCGAGCCTGTCGGCCTTGGGGACGGCGCCGATGACGCGGTCACGGGCCACTCCCTCGATCGCACCGCTGTCCTTCAGCGCCGAGACGAACCCGGCGTTCGCGGTGGTGACGGTGGCGAGCCCGACGGCCTCGTTCACCTTGACGACGCTGCCTCCGGCGGCCTCGACGGCCTTCTGCGCCTCCGCGGCGGGGACGCCTTCCTTGTAGAGGACGACGTACTGGGTGGTCGGCGCGGGGTCGGCCGACGTTCGGACGGCCTGCGCCGGGAACGCCAGCGACGCGGCGATCACGGCGGCCGAGGCGGAGACGACGATGACGCGTTTCACACTCACCTCCATGTGAGCTTGCTTCGTGTCCGGGCCCATCGTTCGGGATGACCCGGCTACATGACAGATCCGTAGCAATTCGCGATAAAGGCGTGACAAAGCGCTGCCGCGCTCCGGCGAGGCACGGTCGCGACAATGAGCACGCGCCGGATGCGGCAGGATTGGATTATGAGCCCAAGGGACTTCACTCGACCGGCATCGTTGCAGGGGGCCATCGATCTCGGTGCGCGCAAGCAGGCACTGGAAGCCCAGGCGCGTCGCGAGGCGGCGGCGGCGAAGGCCGCCGAGGGAGGCGGCCCCGCGACTCCCGCCGCCCAGGCCGTCATAGACGTGACCGACGAGACCTTCGCCACCGACGTGATCGAGCGCTCCATGCGCACGCCGGTCGTCCTCGACCTGTGGGCGACGTGGTGCGAGCCGTGCAAGCAGCTCAGCCCGATCCTGGAGAAGCTCGCCGCCGAGGCGGGCGGCAGGTGGGTGCTGGCCAAGGTCGACGTCGACGCCAACCCCCAGATCAGTGGTGCCCTGCAGGTGCAGAGCATCCCGACCGTGCTGGCCGTCTTCCAGGGGCAGGCGGTGACCGGCTTCCAGGGGGCGCTTCCGGAGGCGCAGGTGCGCCAGTGGCTCGACCAGCTGATGGCGGCCCTCGCGCAGTACCTCCCGCCCGCGCCCGAGGGGCCCCAGGCCGCGCAGGGGCAGCAGCCTGCCGAGCCTCCGGCCGACCCCGACCTGCTGGCGGCCGAGCGGGCCGTCGAGGAGGGCGACCTCGACGGGGCGGCGGCGGCCTACGAGCGGCTCCTCGCCCGTTCTCCCGCCGACCCGGACGCCAAGATCGGCCTGGCGGGGGTGGGCCTCGTGCGCCGCACGCAGGGGCTCGACCCGGGCGAGGTGCTCCGTCGTGCCGCCGACGACCCCGGCGACGTCGAGGCGCAGACGCAGGCGGCCGACATCGAGATGCTCGGCGGCCGGGTCGAGGAGGCGTTCGACCGGCTGGTCGCGGCCGTGCGCCGCACCAGGGGCGACGAGCGCGACAGGGTGCGCCGCCACCTGCTCGGCCTCTTCGACGCCCTGCCCGCCGGCGACGAGGCCGTCGCCAAGGCCCGCCGCGCACTCGCCAGCGCCCTCTACTGACCCCCGGCGCCGCGCGAGGGGCGCGGCGGTGGTCTGAGGAGGAGGGAGGGTGAGGTACGAGCCCGTACGACGACGAAGACCACCGCCTCAAGGGCGCCCCTCGCCGCCGAGCGCAGCGAGGCCATCGAACACAGCGAGGCCATCGAACACAGCGAGGCCATCGAACACAGCGAGGCCATCGAACACAGTCAGGCCATCGAACACAGTCAGGCCATCGAACACAGCGACCGCTCCGCTTGGGGCGGTCGCTGTGTGGCGTAAAAATTCATCGCAGCCGCCACAATCGCCACAGAATGCGGCGGGTGTCGCGGGTCGTAGTGTGATCGTTCCTTCTGGGAGGCGGAAGCGCTCGGCGGTGTCTGGCACGATGGATTCCACGAACTGAGCAGGCGAGCCGGATGCACGACCCCGAGCAGCCGAGCGCGCGCGCGATGACGAGCACCCGCAAAGGAGCGCATTGACGTGGCCACCGTGCCGAGCGTGTCGTACTCGATAACCGTCCGTCTCGAGGTCCCGGCGGGCGGCAAGGCCGTCAGCCAGCTCACCCACGCCGTGGAGAACGCCGGGGGAGTGGTCACCGCCCTCGACGTCACCACCGCCGGCCACGAGAAGCTGCGCATCGACGTCACCTGCGCCGCCAAGGACACCGACCACGCGCAGGCCATCGTCGACAGCCTCGACGCCGTCGACGGTGTGGTCCTGCACAAGGTCAGCGACCGCACCTTCCTCATGCACCTCGGCGGCAAGATCGAGATGCAGTCGAAGGTGCCCCTGCGCAACCGTGACGAGCTGAGCATGGCCTACACCCCGGGCGTGGCGCGGGTGTCGCTCGCCATCGCCCGCAACCCCGAGGACGCCCGCCGCCTGACCATCAAGCGCAACACCGTCGCGGTGGTCACCGACGGCTCGGCGGTGCTGGGCCTCGGCAACATCGGCCCCGCGGCGGCGCTGCCGGTCATGGAGGGCAAGGCGGCCCTGTTCAAGCGGTTCGCGGGCATCGACGCCTGGCCGATCTGCCTCGACACGCAGGACGTCGACAAGATCGTCGAGATCGTCCGGGCCATCGCGCCCGGGTTCGGCGGCATCAACCTCGAGGACATCTCGGCCCCGCGCTGCTTCGAGATCGAGCGGCGGCTGCGTGACCTTCTCGACATCCCGGTCTTCCACGACGACCAGCACGGCACGGCCATCTGCGTGCTGGCCGCGCTCACCAACGCCCTGCGTGTCGTGGGCAAGTCGCTGCCCGACGTGCGCATCGCGATGGCGGGCGCCGGCGCCGCGGGCACCGCCGTGCTGCGCCTGCTGCTCGCGGCCGGCGCGCGCAACGTCGTCGTCTGCGACTACCTCGGCGCGGTGCACAAGGGCCGAGAGGACCTCGACGACTCGCTGCGCTGGATCGCCGAGCACACCAACGCCGAGGGCTACAGCGGCGACCTGCGGGGCGCGGTGAAGGGCGCCGACGTCTTCATCGGCGTCTCGGCCCCGGGCATCCTGACCGGCGACGACATCGCCACGATGGCCGAGTCGGCCGTGGTGTTCGCGCTGGCCAACCCCGAGCCCGAGGTCTCGCCCGACGACGCCAGGGAGCACGCCGCGGTGGTCGCCACCGGCCGCTCCGACTACCCCAACCAGATCAACAACGTGCTGGCCTTCCCGGGCGTCTTCCGCGGTCTGCTCGACGCGCAGTCGCGTACGGTCACCGAGTCGATGCTGCTCGCCGCGGCCAACGCCCTGGCGAACGTAGTGTCCGAGGAGGAGCTCGGGCCGAACTACATCATCCCCAGCGTCTTCCACCCCGACGTCGCCGGAGCGGTCGCGGCCGCCGTGCGCGAGTCGGCCGGCGGCCGGGTGCGGGGCCTCACCGAGGCGTAGGACGCCGTCCGCCGGGCCGGCCGCCCGCGCCCGAGCCTACGGGCGGCGGCGGCCGTACGGCGGGCGCGGGCGGGTGAGCGCCTGCTCGGGCACGCGGCGTGGCCAGAGCATGCCGACCCAGAGCAGCATCGCGCCGAATATGATCATGCCGGCGGCTGTGGCGATCTTGCCGTAGAAGTCGGCGGGCGGCCCGGTGTACGGCAGGTGGTTCGGCGCGGTGCGGATCAGCGGGTTGTACCTGTGGCGGCGGGTGACCGCGCCGCCGCTGTCGTGGCTGTCGCTGTCGCTGCTCTCGCTGTACACCCGCCGGTGGTACTCGCCGTACGACTCCTCCTGGCTGCCGCACCGCGACCGCACCTGGTATGTCGTGGTGCCCTGCCCGTCGAGCCGCACGGCGATGCGCGCGGTGCCGTCGTGCTCGACGTAGACCGGGATGCTGCGCTGGACTCCCGACCAGAGCACGCCGTCGCGCACGAGGCCGTTGTCACGGTAGACGGAGTATTCGACGGTGTCGTGGCCCCGGGGCGAGGTGAGCACGACGTCGGCCCGCCCTGCGGGGCACTCGACGCGGGAGACCGAGATCCGCACGCGCCCGCCGTCGTCACCCCTGTCGCCGAGGGGACGGGACGTCAGGACGCGTACGCGCCCGGTGCCGTCCCCCCTGTCGGTGACGGGACGGGACGCCAGGACACGGGTCCGCCCGGTGTCCTCCCCCCTGTCGGTGACGGGACGGGAGGTGAAGATCCGTACATGCGCGTCGTCGCCTGTGGGATGGGAGGACGTGACCGGCGGGCGGCCGCCCTCGTCGCCGGCGGCGCGCGTGCCGTGGGCCGCCGGGATGGCGATGGCCGCTCCCACCGCCACAAGCGTCACAAATATGAGGGGGGTCATGGGAAGTCTCCCCTTTCGTCACGGCCTTCTGCTCGGCATGCTCTCGGCGAACCGGTCCTCCTTGGCACGGATCTATGCACGGACAGTTCCCGTTCGAGCGCTCTCCGTAACATATTCGCAGATGGGCACCCGTCTGACGGGGGTCGGGCGCGCGGTCGGGGGGTGACGCGTCATGATGGATGCATGGCGGAGGCGATCTACGTCGGCGCGCTGCTGGTGGCGACGCCACTGCTTGACGACCCGAACTTCCGGCGCGGTGTCGTGCTGATCCTGGAGCACGACGATGACGGCGGCACTCTCGGTGTCATGCTCAACCGGCCGAGCGAGATCAGTGTGACCCAGGTGCTCCCCTCCTGGGACCCCCTTGTGAGCGGCCCCTCCGTGCTCTTCGAGGGCGGCCCCGTCCAGACCGACAGCGCGCTCGCCCTCGCGGCGGTCCCGAGCGGGCAGGAGCCCCTGGGGTGGCGGCGTCTCCACGCCGGCACCTCGGCGGTGTCCAAGCTCGGCACGGTCGACCTCGACGCGCCCCCGGAGATCCTGGCCGGCGAGATCACCCAGATGCGCATTTTCGCCGGGTACGCGGGCTGGACGGGCGGTCAGCTGGAGGCCGAGATCCGCGAGGGCTCGTGGTACGTCGTGGAGGCCGAGCCGGGCGACACCTTCGACTCCCGCCCGTCGAACCTGTGGCGCTCGGTGCTGCGCCGTCAGCCGGGCGAGCTGGCCTTCGTGGCGACCTGTCCCGACGACCCCAAGCTCAACTGATCCCAGCCCGAGCGCAGCACCTGTTCGGTGAGGTCGAGGGCGTGTTCGACGTTGTCGGGCACGGCGTCGAAGGACTCGGCGTCGGACAGGCATTCGAAGCCCACCCTCATGGCCGATGTCACCAGTGACACCAGCAGGTGGGGGCGCAGGTCGGTGGTGGGGTCGACGCCCTCCCGCCGCGCGATCTCCGCGGTGAGCCTCTTCTCGATGTCGCCCATGCGGGCGATGCTCTTCGAGATGAGGATGGGGTCGGCCTCCATGACCCGGCGCTGCTTCAGCGCGCGGCCGTGGTCCTCGGCGGCCTCGGCCCTGATCTGCTGGACGACCTCGCGGAAGGTCGCGATCAGGGCGGCGAGGGACGGCTCGTCCGCCGGACGGGCGGCGAGAGCCGAGGTCGCGATCCGCTCGAACTCGGTCGTGTAGTAGAGGACCAGGTCTTCCTTGCTGCCGAAGTAGCGGAAGAACGTGCGCGGCGAGATCTCGACGGCGGCCGCGATCTGATCGACGGTGGTGGCCTCGTATCCCTGGGCGAGGAACAGATCGAGGGCGGCGTCGATCAGAGCCTCCCGTGTCTGGTGCTTCTTGCGTTCGCGCAGACCCATGCCGGACACCTCCTCGACATCTTCACGTCACATTGTGCCACAAGTCACCATCTGTCGGATAAAAGCGTTTGTCATCTGTCATGGACTGTCATAATCTACCCAACAACGACTACTGAGGAAAACAACGAAAACAGGGGGACCTTTCCATGGCTCAAGTGCTGGCCGCGCCCGCTGACGCGCCGGCCCGACGCGGTCACGGTCATCCGTGGCTCACGCTGCTGGCGGTGGCGCTGGGCGTGATCATGGTAATGCTCGACGGCACCGTCGTCTCGATCGCCAACCCGGTGATCGGCAAGGAGCTGAACGCCTCGATCTCCGACCTGCAGTGGATCACGAGCGGCTACCTGCTCGCCCTTGCCGTGTTCCTGATCACCGCCGGCAAGCTCGGTGACCTGTTCGGGCACAAAAAGGTCTTCATCGTCGGCATCGCCGGATTCGCCCTCACCTCGCTCGCCATCGGCCTCACCTCGTCCATCGGGATGCTGATCGCCTTCCGGGTGCTCCAGGGCCTGTTCGGCGCGCTGCTCCAGCCGGCCGCCCTCGCGCTGCTGCGCGCCGCGTTCCCGGGCGAGCGGCTCAACATGGCGTTCGGCATCTGGGGCGCGGTGATGGGCTTGTCCAGCGCGGCCGGCCCCATCGTGGGTGGCCTGCTGGTCGAGAACGTCAGCTGGCAGTCGGTGTTCTTCATCAACGTGCCCGTGGGCATCGTCGCGGTCATCGTCGGGCTCTGGGTCATCAAGGAGAGCAAGGCCGAGGCGCTGTCGAAGATCGACATCCTGGGTGTGGTCCTGCTGTCCGGAGCGATGTTCTGCCTGGTGTGGGCGATCATCAAGGCCCCCTCCTACGGCTGGGGCGACGCCAAGACCATCGCCTTCCTCGCCGGCGCGGTCGTGCTGGGCGCGGTGTTCGTCTTCTGGCAGAGCCGCGCGGCCGAGCCGTTGCTGCCGCTCAGCCTCTTCCGCAACGCGTCGGTCTCCATCGGCACGGTGCTCATGGTCCTGATGGCCTTCGCGATGTTCGGCGCGATGTTCTTCCTCACGTTCTACTTCCAGGGCGTGCACGGGCTCTCGCCGCTGGACTCCGGCCTGCGCATGCTCCCCATGAGCGCGGGCATGATCGTGGCATCGCCGCTCGCCGCCGCCATGCTGAGCAAGTTCGGGCCGAAGCTGCCCATCGCCGCCGGCATGCTGATCACCGCCGTCTCGATGTTCCTGCTGTCCCGGCTCGGCCTGGAGGCCGGCTACGTGCAGACCGCGATCCCGTTCGCCCTGCTGGCCTTCGGCCTCTCGCCCGTCATGGTCGGCGCCACCGAGGTGATCGTCGGCAACTCGCCCGAGTCGCTGAGCGGCGTCGCGGGCGGCATGCAGCAGTCGGCCATGCAGGTGGGCGGCTCGCTCGGCACCGCCGTGCTCGGCGCGCTGATCACCGCGAAGGTGGCCGACGTCCTGCCGGGGCACTTCGCCGCCGTCAAGATCCCGATCAACGCCGAGCAGGTCGACCAGATCAAGAACGTCGTGGCGCTCGGTGTCGCCCCGGTGCAGCCCGGGATGCCGAAGCCGGTCGCCGAGGCGCTGACGCAGGCCGCGCACCAGTCGTTCCTGGACGGCATGCACTTCGGCTTCGGCGTGAGCGTCGCGGTCGCGGTGGCGGCGGCGCTGCTGGCGCTGTTCGTCAAGGCGGGCCGCAAGACCGAGGGGGCTCCGGTCCACGTCGGCTGATTTCTGGCCTGTCGAGGGTACGGCTCGCGCCCGGCGCGGGCCGTACCGTCGTTTCCGTGACCGGGCCCGGAGCCACGTAGACTCGGATGGCGTGAGCACGAAGATCCTTCCCGAGAGCGAAGTACGGCCGCGCCTGTCCCACGGTGACGACGGCGACCACGAGCGGTTCTCGCACTACGCCGACAAGAACAAGATCACCGAGAGCTACATCACCGGCGTCCCGATCCGCGCTCTGTGCGGCAAGGTCTGGACGCCGAGCCGCGACCCCAAGAAGTATCCGGTCTGCCCCGAGTGCAAGGAGATCTACGAGGGGCTGCCGAAGGGCGACTCCGGCGAATAAGGGCGGCCGCGCCGGGCCCGATCGAGTGTTGCTCCCGGCCGATCGGCGTCGTTGGGTTTAGCGTCAGCACTCTGACCTGAGTAAACGGGGGAGTGCATGGTGCGGCGCGCGATGGCCGTGTCTTTGGTGTGCCTGTCGGCGCTGGGGAGCGTGCCCGTTCCTGCTCGCGCGTCCGCCGTCCGTCCCTGCGCGCTCACGCGGCAGCCGCTGCGCACGCCGGCGCGGGGCGTGGAGCCGTACACGCCGGGTGCGGGCGAGGCGGCGCGCATGCTGGCCGAGATGCGCCGCAGGCTGCGCGCCACGCCCCACGCCCCCGTCCCGGCGTCGGTCATGGTGCCGCTCTGGGTGCACGTGATCACCGACGGACGGCTCGGCGCGCCCGACAGCGCGGTCCACGCCCAGGTCGACACGCTCAACGCGGCCTACGGGGGGCGGTACGGCGGCGTCGACACCGGCGTCCGTTTCGTCCTGAAGGGCGTGACGCGCACCGACAACTCCGAGTGGTTCCGGGAGCCGCTCGGCAACGAGGCGGCCATGAAGGAGCGCCTGCGCAAGGGCGGTCCCGAGACGCTGAACCTCTACATCGCCCAGTTCAGCCAGCTCGTCCTCGGCTACGCCACCTACCCCCACTGGTACCAGGACCACCCTTCCCTCGACGGCGTCGTGATCGACTGGCGCAGCCTGCCGGGCGGATCCCTCCGCGACTTCTCCAAGGGCTACACCGGGGTGCACGAGATCGGCCACTGGCTCGGGCTGCTGCACACCTTCGAGAACGGCTGCAACCCGCCCGGTGACTCCGTCGACGACACCCCGCCCGAGGCGCAGCCCACCCAGGGGTGCCCGCCGCGCAAGGACACCTGCCCCGAGAACGGCGACGACCCCGTCCACAACTTCATGGACTACTCCCACGACCGCTGCATGACGGAGTTCACGGCCGGGCAGGCCGGCCGCATGCGCGAGATGTGGAACGCCTACCGCGCGCCCGCCGTCTGATCCACGCCCTGCGCGCCCGATGTTCCGTCGTTTCCTTACCCAGAGTGCGGAAGTGCGTTGACGGATGGGCGGTCCCGGTGGCGATACTCGGTGCACCGGGAGGAGGCGTCGTGGACGAGCATCGGACCAAGCGGCGGCCCTACGGCGACCGGGTGTGGCCTCCGGCCGCGGAGGAAGGCCTGCCGCCATCCGCGCGGCTGTACGGCGCACCCGCCCCGCCGTCGCGCGTCAGGGTGCCGTTCTGGCTCAGGCGCACGCTGGCCTACCTCGCCGCCGTGGCGGCCGGGACCGCCGTGGTCGCCGGGGTCGTGGCCTTCGCGGTGGGCCGCCTGAACGCCCCAGGGCCCGCGCTGACGGTGGTGGACGCGGCGGCCGGGGTTCGCTACCCCCTGCCGCAGGGGTGGCGGCAGGGGGCCGTACCGCCCGTCACCGGCTTCACCTCCGCGGCGAGCCTCGACGGTTCCGCGGTCGTGATGGCCCGCCCCGCCGCGCCGGTCGGCACGGCCGGGCCGCGTCCCGCCGCCCTCGAACTGGCCGACCTGTACGCGCGGCTGCTGCTGCACGGCGACACCGTCGAGGTGGTGGACGACCGCTACGTCGCCGTCGGCGGGTACACCGGCCATTCACGATCCCTTCTCGCCAAGTACAGCGACGTGGTCAACCAGCCGTCGTACCTGCGCGTGACACTTCTCACCAAGGGCGACCGCAGCGTGGTCGTCGTCGGGCTCGCGCAGCCCGACGACCCGCGGCGGCGCGCCGAGATCGACGCCGTCGTAGACGGCCTGAAGTAGGCGGATCCGCGCCGGCCGGGCGGCCGTACGGGCCGGTCGGCGGGGTCCGGACGGCCCCGTGACGGGAGGCGCGGCGCGGCGGCCCTTCGCCGGATCGGCGCTTCCTGTCGGTGGTCCCCGCTATCGTGGCTTCACTGTGAGGGACGGACACGAGCGCAGCGACAAGATCATCAGTGGGGGAGACGCCACGGCGGCCCTGAGAGACCATCTGACGAGGAGGTCGGCGTGAGCTCCTTTGCCGCGTCCCATCTGTCACCCTCCTACCCCAACCGCGCCGCGTGGGGCACCGCCCCCAAGCTCCGCGCCTGGCAGCAAGAGGCCTTCGACCTCTACTTCCGGCGCGAGCACCGCGACTTCCTCACCGTGGCGACCCCCGGCGCCGGCAAGACCACCTACGCGCTGCGCATCGCCAGCGAGCTGCTCGCCCAGGGCGTCGTGCAGCGGATCACGATCGTCGCGCCCACCGAGCACCTCAAGCGGCAGTGGGCCGACGCCGCCGCTCGGGTCGGCATCGCCATCGACCCCGAGTTCAAGAACAGCCAGGGCACCACCTCCCGCGACTACACGGGTGTCGCGGTCACCTACGCCCAGGTCTCGATGCACCCCGCGCTGCACCGCACCCGCACCGAGAACCGCCGCACGCTGGTCATCTTCGACGAGATCCACCACGCGGGCGACGCCAAGTCGTGGGGCGACGGCGTCCGTGAGGCCTTCGAGCCCGCCACGCGGCGCCTGGCGCTCACCGGCACCCCGTTCCGGTCCGACGTCAACCCCATCCCGTTCGTCACCTACGCCGAGGACGGCGAGGGCGTGCGGCGCAGCGTCTCCGACTACTCCTACGGCTACGGCCCGGCCCTCGCCGACGGCGTGGTCCGTCCCGTGATCTTCCTGGCGTACGCCGGCGAGATGCGCTGGCGCACCCGCGCGGGCGACGAGATCGCCGCGACACTCGGCACGCCGCTCACCAAGGACCAGCTCGGGCAGGCCTGGCGCGCGGCTCTCGACCCCAAGGGCGACTGGATCCGCCAGGTGCTGCGGGCCGCCGACAAGCGGCTCACCGAGGTGCGCAGGCACATCCACGACGCCGGGGCCATGGTGATCGCCAGCGACCACGAGACGGCGCGCGCGTACGCCAAGCACATCCGTGAGATCACCGGCCAGGGCGCCACCGTCGTGCTGTCCGACGACCCGGGCGCCTCCGACAAGATCAAGCAGTTCAGCGCCTCGGAGGAGCGGTGGCTGGTCGCCGTCCGCATGGTCTCCGAAGGCGTCGACATCCCGCGCCTGATGGTCGGGGTGTACGCCACCAGCACCTCGACCCCGCTGTTCTTCGCCCAGGCGGTGGGGCGTTTCGTCCGTGCCCGCAGGCGGGGCGAGACCGCGTCGGTGTTCCTGCCCTCGGTGCCCACGCTGATGGGCCTGGCCTCCGAGATGGAGACCGAGCGCGACCACGTCCTCGACCGCAAGGTGCCCGAGGAGGGGCTCGACGACTTCCTGGTCGACGAGTCCCGCCAGAAGAAGGACAATCCCGACGTCCTCGGCGACGAGCTGCCGTTCGAGACCGTCGAGGCGTCGGCCACGTTCGACCGGGTGCTGTTCGACGGCGGCGAGTTCGGCACGCCCGCCGAGCCCGGCTCGCCCGAGGAGGAGGATTTCCTCGGCCTGCCCGGCCTGCTGGAGCCCGACCAGGTCGCGGTGCTGCTGCGCAAGCACCAGGCCGATCAGCAGGCCGCCAGGCGGCGCAAGGCCGCCGAGGCCCCGCCGCGGCCCACGCTGTCCCCCCACGAGGAGATCGCCGCGCTGCGCAAGGAGCTCAACGGCCTCGTGGGCGCCTGGAACCACCGCACCGGCCAGCCCCACGGCGTCATCCACGCCGAGCTGCGGCGGGCGTGCGGCGGCCCCGCCATCGCGCAGGCCACGGCCGACCAGATCCGCCAGCGCATCGACATGATCCGCAAGTGGGCCACCCAGAGGTCCCGCTAGCCGACGATGTGCCCCGGGGCGACGACGTACGCGGGCGTGCGCTCGTGATCGCCCCGAGTGGCCCCGAGCCTCGTCCCTTCACGCGCACCGCTCAGGTGGGCGCCGTGGAGGCCGGGGCGGTGGGTCAGCCGCAGTGGGTCCGGTACTTCGCGTTGTAGGCCGTGCCGTCCGCCCCGGCCCAGTCGATGCAGCTGCCGGCGGCCTGCAGGTAGATCGGGCCAGCGAAGTGGGTGAAATTGCCCTCGTTCTTGACCTGCCAGCTTTCGACGGACGACCGCTTGAGGTAGGCGCCCATGTGGTGCGCGGTGCCCTTGGTGTTGCGGATGGTGACCAGGCAGTTCCACCCGTTGTTGTAGGTCAGGAACATCGTGGCGTTGCTGCCCACCGCCGCCGAGTCGATGACCCGGTAGCCCGAGCCGCAGGAGCCGTTGTACGAGGCGGCCGACGCCGGTGACGTCACCGTTCCGGCCAGCGTCGAGGCGGCAACCAGTCCACCGAGCACCAGCGCTCTGAACTTCATTCGCTTCCTCCTTTTGGGTCGTGCGGTTACCCGCTTAATGGCGCAGTAACTTACTTGATCAAGATCCAAATGATCAAGAAACGACCAGTAGGTGAGAAAGCCCAGCCCAGAGCGCCGGTGAGCGTCCCCCGGCGTCAGCTCGTCCTGACGATGGGGGTGCCGGCCAGCTCCACCCCCGCGGCCTTCAGCTCGGCGAGGGCCGCCTCGGTGGTCTGCGGGGCCACCCCGGCGGTCAGGCCGAGCAGCACGCGCACCGCGAAGCCGTTCGCGGCGGCGTCCAGGGCCGTGGCCCGCACGCAGTGGTCGGTGGCGATGCCGACCACGTCCACCCGCTCCACGCCGCGCGAGGAGAGCCATTCGGCAAGGCCCGTGCCGTCGCCTGCGGCGCCCTCGAAGCCGCTGTAGGCCGCGCTGGTCCTGCCCTTGCTGAACACCTCCTCGACGGCCGAGACGTCGAGCGCGGGGTGGAACTCGGCGCCGCCGGTGCCGACGACGCAGTGGGCGGGCCAGCTGTTCACGTAGTCGGGGCTGTCGGCGAAGTGGGATCCGGGGTCGACGTGGTAGTCGCGGGTGGCGACCACGTGGTCGTACCCGCCCGTCGCGGCCTGCGGCCCGATGGCGGCGGCCACCTCGGAGCCGCCGGCCACCGGGAGGCTGCCGCCCTCGCAGAAGTCGTTCTGCACGTCGACGATGACAAGCGCGGTCTTCATCACGTTCTCTTTTTCAACGGGGGCAAGGGGTCAGGAGAAGACGGTGGGGATCACGGCGTCGCCCTGCGAGAGCTGGTGGGCGAGGACCGGGAGCTCCGCCACCGCGGCGCGGTGGCGCTCCCGGGCGGCCTCGAGGGGCTCGCGGCCGACGATCTCGCCGCCGCGCACCAGCTGATGGAGCAGCGGCCGGGCGCCGTCGGGGGCGGCGGCGCCGGGGGAGCAGGTGACCAGCTCGGCGGTGGCGACCCCGTTCTCCAGGGCGCGGAAGGCGGTCTTGCGGCCGCCCCTGCTCGGCTTGCCGACCGACTTCTTGGCCACCGGCCACAGCGCGCCGTCGGCGTCCTCACGGGCGACCAGCTTGTAGACCATGGCGGCCGTCGGCACACCGGAGCCGGTGACCACCGAGGTGCCGACGCCGTACCCGTCGACGGGGGCGGCGGCGAGGGCCGCGATGGCGTACTCGTCGAGGTCGCTGGTCACCACGATGCGGGTGCCGGTGGCGCCGAGGGAGTCGAGCATCTGGCGCACCTCCCGGGCCACCACGGCGAGGTCGCCGGAGTCGATGCGCACCGCGCCGAGCTCGGGCCCGGCCAGCTCGACCGCCGTGCGCACGCCCTTGGCGACGTCATAGGTGTCGACCAGCAGCGTGGTGTCGGCGCCGAGGGAGTCGATCTGGGCCTGGAAGGCGTCGTACTCGGAGCTGTGCAGCAGCGTGAAGGCGTGGGCGCTGGTGCCGGCCGTGGGCACGCCGTACATGCTCCCGGCCATGAGGTTGGAGGTGGAGGAGAAGCCCGCGAGGTAGGCCGCCCGCGCCGCCGCGACCGCCGCCAGCTCGTGGGTACGCCGCGATCCCATCTCGATGATCGGCCGCGAACCCGCGGCGTGCACCATGCGGGACGCCGCCGAGGCGATCGCCGAGTCGTGGTTGAGGATCGACAGGATCAGGGTCTCCAGGAGCACGGCCTCGGCGAAGGTGCCGTCGACGACCATGATCGGGGAGCCGGGGAAGTAGCACTCGCCCTCGCGGTAGCCGTACACGTCGCCCTGGAAGCGGTAGGAGGCGAGGAAGTCGAGGGTCTCGTCGTTCACCACCCTGTTGTCGCGCAGGAACGCCAGCTCGGCCTCGCCGAAGCGGAAGTCGGCGAGGGCGTCGAGGAAACGCCCGGTGCCCGCCACGACGCCGTACCGGCGCCCTCCCGGCAGGTGGCGGGCGAAGACCTCGAACACGGCCCGCCGCCGCGCCGCCCCGCTTCCCAGCGCCGCCTGCAACATCGTCAGCTCGTAGTGATCGGTAAGCAACGCGCTGCTCATGACCATCTTCACAAGTCGAAGACTATGGCCGGTCTAGGGCAGGATGGGAATGTGGGTAGTACCGCTCCAGCCGAGGTCGTGCGTCCGTCGTCCGATGTCCGGCCCGACCTTCCATGGCTGGCAATCGTCTGGAACGACCCGGTGAACCTCATGTCGTACGTCACCTACGTGCTGCAGACGGTCTTCGGCTACGCGCGGCCCAAGGCGGAGAAGCTCATGCTCGACGTGCACCACAAGGGCAAGGCCGTCGTGGCCAGTGGCACCCGTGAGGAGATGGAACGCGACGTGCAGATCCTGCACTCATACGGGCTGTGGGCCACCGTCCAGCGGGACTCGGCGTGAGCACGGGCTTCACCTCCTCGCGCGATGGCGGGGTGACGATCACGCTGGACGCCGGGGAGGCGTCGATCCTGCGCTCCCTGGTCTCCCAGGTCCTCGACCTGGTGGAGCCGGGCGCCACCGGGGACGACCCGCTCGAGCGGGCGCTCGGCATCGGCACCGCCGAGCAGCCGTCCGACCCGGTGCTGGCCCGGCTGTTCCCTTCGGCGTACGCCGACGACGACGAGGCGGCGGCCGAGTTCCGGCGCTACACCGAGGCCACGCTGCGCGAGGGCAAGCGCGCCGACGCCGAGACCCTGCTGGAGACCGCCGGGCAGGGCCGCGTCCAGCTCACCGCCGAGCAGGCGCTGGCGTGGCTGCGGGCGCTGAACGACGTACGGCTCGCCCTCGGCGTCCGCCTGGAGGTCACCGAGGAGATCCACGACGAGCTGGCCGACATGCCCGAGGACGACCCCCGGTATCCCGCCTACGTCACCTACGACTGGCTGACCTACCTGCAGGACACGCTGGTCCGGGCGCTTTGGTAACTTCCAGGCATGCTGACGATCTCAAGGGAACTGGTCGACAAGATCATCGCCCATGCCTGGGCCGATCACCCCGACGAGGCGTGCGGGGTGATCGCGGGTCCGGCCGGCTCCGACCGCCCCGAGCGTTTCGTCCCGATGGAGAACGCCGAGCGCTCGCCTACGTTCTACCGCTTCGACTCCATGGAGCAGTTCCGCGTGTGGCGTGAGATGGACGACCGTGACGAGGAGCCGGTGGTGGTCTACCACTCCCACACCTCGACCGAGGCCTACCCCTCGCGCACCGACATCAGCTACGCCTCCGAGCCGAACGCCCACTACGTGCTGGTCTCCACGGCCGATCCCGACGACGTCCAGTTCCGTTCGTACCGGATCCTCGACGGCGTCGTCACCGAGGAAGAAGTCGAGATCATCCCCTCCTGAAGCCGGATGAACACCGCCATCGGCGTGAAACGTCGGAACCTGTAGAGTTGGGCCCATGCTGACGATCGACCCGGAGGTTGGGGGCGCTGTGGCGCGCCCTGGGTTCTCGTCGCCCGTGCAGAGCCACCTCTTCGCGCACACTCCCTCTACCGTCGTCTACGACTGTTCCTGATCATAGGAATCCCCGCCCCGGTGCCCGTGTTCGCACCGTTGGGCGCCCCGTGACGACAACCGACCTAGGAGACTGACCCGCGATGGCCATCGAGGTTCGCATTCCGACCATCCTCCGCACCTACACCGACGGCGCGAAGTCCGTGACCGCCGCCGGCGCCACGCTTTCCGACCTGATCGGCGACCTTGAGGCCCGCCACCCCGGCATCAAGGAGCGCATCGTCGACGACTCCGGCCTGCGCCGCTTCGTCAACGTCTACCTCAACGACGAGGACGTCCGCTTCCTCGGCGGCCTGGACACCCCCGTCGCCGACGGCGACACGGTGACGGTGCTGCCCGCGGTGGCCGGAGGCAAGCGCTAGTCATGCGCTTCGACTCGCTGATCGACTCGGTCGGCCGCACTCCTCTGGTGGGGCTGCCGCGCCTGTCCCCGTCCCCGGACGTGCGCGTCTGGGCCAAGCTGGAGGACCGCAACCCGACCGGGTCGGTCAAGGACCGCCCGGCGCTGTGGATGATCGAGCAGGCGGAGAAGGACGGCCTTCTCACTCCCGGCTGCACGATCCTCGAGCCGACCTCGGGCAACACCGGCATCTCGCTGGCCATGTCGGCCCGGCTCAAGGGCTACAAGCTGATCTGCGTCATGCCGGAGAACACCTCAGAGGAGCGCCGGCAGCTGCTGCGCATGTGGGGAGCCGAGATCATCTCCTCCCCGGCCGCGGGCGGCTCCAACGAGGCCGTGCGGGTGGCCAAGCGGCTCGCCGCCGAGAACCCCTCGTGGGTGATGCTCTACCAGTACGGCAACCCGGCCAACTGGCGGTCCCACTACGAGTCGACCGGCCCGGAGATCCTCGAGGACCTTCCCTCGATCACCCACTTCGTCGCCGGGCTCGGCACCACCGGCACCCTCATGGGCGTCGGCCGCTACCTGCGCGAGCGGGTCCCGGGCGTGCAGATCGTCGCCGCCGAGCCGCGGTACGGCGAGCTGGTGTACGGCCTGCGCAACGTCGATGAGGGCTTCATCCCCGAGATCTACGACGCCGACGTGCTGACCACGCGGTTCTCGGTCACCTCGGCCGACGCGCTGCGCCGCACCCGCGAGCTGCTCGGCACCGAGGGCATCTTCGCCGGCATCTCCACCGGGTGCGCCCTGCACGCCGCCCTGGGCATGGCCGCCAAGGCCGTCAAGGCGGGGGAACGGGCCGACATCGCCTTCATCGTGGCCGACGGCGGCTGGAAGTACCTCTCCACCGGCGCCTACGAAGGCACCCTCGACGAGGCCGAGGACCGCCTCGAAGGCCAGCTCTGGGCCTGACCGCGCTTCGACCTGCGAGGGGCCGCGTACCGGCCCCTCGCAGGTGCGGGTCTCAGTCGACGAGCACGCGCAGGGTGAACGACGCGGTGTCGCCCGACTGCCGGGCGCTGAGGCCCACCGCCTTGAGCGCCTGGAGGTTCGCCCGCTCCTCGCCCCCCAGGCCGTCCAGGTAGTACTTCTCGACCTTGTCGAGGTCGACGAAGAGCGCGGCGCTCGCGCCGTCCGCGCCGGGTACGGCCGTCTTGAACGTCTCGTCGTCGCCGAGCGTGCCGCCCTTGGCCAGCCGGTCGGCGTACTCCTGGGAGCTCGCGAGCACCAGCCGCCCGTCGCCCGCCACGGTGAAGATCTGCGGGGTCGACGCGCCGCCCGACTCGGCGGCGGCGAAGCGCTCCAGCTTGGCGACGATCTCCTGCGCCTTGGCGGGGTCGGTGGTGAGCACGGCGCCGACGTTGGGGACCGGGCCGTCCAGACCCTGTTCGTCGACGGCCACGGTGATGTCGCGGCCGAGCAGGGTGACGAGGTCGGCGGGCAGGTCCAGGCCGTACGACCTGGCCTTCTCCTGGAAGCCGGTCGCCCCTTCGGTCGCCTTGACGAGCTTCGGCCACTGCTCGGCGAGGATGTCGCCGAGTCCCGTGACGGAGAACGCGCCCGCGGTCGAGGCGGGCAGCGCGCCCAGCCGTACCCCTTGGGCGGTGGGCGGGGCCGGCACGTCGGCGCCGCGGGTGATGCCGGTCAGCTCGGCGTAGCCGCCGTCGAAGCGCAGGGCGCCCGCGAAGCGCGCCCTGCCGAACATGCCGAGGGCCTGGGCCTCGGACGGCGCCATGGACCCGGCCGCCTTGGCGATCCCGCCCAGGTCGGCCCAGAACGACAGCACGCCGGGCTCGCCGAGGGCCGACAGGTCGCCCGCGAAGTCGGCCTCGTGTGACAGCGGCGCGGCCTTGGCGTAGGCGTCGGCGGCCTGCTGGGTCGGGGCGAGCAGCGCGTAGTCGTCGCGGAAGGCCAGGCCCGCCAGCTCGCCGCCGCCGTTCAGCCTGGCCAGCCCGGCGCGCGCCCTGGCCTGGTCGGTGACCTGGACGGCGACCACGACGGCGGGGTCGTCCGACCCGGCGGGCGGGGGGAGGAGCCCGAACCCGATCCGCTCGCCGATCCAGGGGGCGACGTCGCGGGCGTAGTCGACGCCCGCGAGGTCGTCGTCGCCCTCGCGCATCAGCTCGAACAGCGCCCGGCGCGGGTCGTCGCCGGAGAAGCTCGCGCGGACGGCGGGGAACTTCCGGGCCAGGGTGAACAGCGCGATCTTCTGGTTCGCGGCGGGGTCGAGGTCGAGCCGTACGTAGGCGAGCGTGTCGCCCGGCAGGACGTCCTCGGGCTGGGTGCCGCCGCCGCTGAGCAGGCTCACCGCGTACACGCCGCCGCCGCCCACCAGCACCACCAGGACGGCCGCGACGACGGCGAGGATCCAGCCCCGCCGCCTCCTCCGCGCCGGGGCGACCGGCGGGCCGAGCTCGCCCTCCTGCCAGGGGGACGGGCCGGCCGGCGGGGGCGCGTACGGCTGGGTGTACGGCGGGGGCGTCTGCCCGGACGCGGGGTGCCGGTAGGGCGCCGTCCGGTCGGGGTCCTGGTTGAACGGGTACGGGGGGAGCGGTTGACCTGACATGTTCTGCTTTCAGGCGGCTAGGAGGGACGGGTGGGGAGGGGTGCCCTTTCGCGGCGACCCTCGGGGATGCGCCGTGCGGCGAGACTAGATCGCCCTGGTAGCGAGACGCTTGCAGGTGGCTTTCGTGAGCCGTGGCGCGATATTCCCGGCATCTCCCGGGCTGTTCGTCGGGATCTCCCCGCCCCCGCACGCGCCGGACCGGGTGGCGCCGGTAAGGTATGGGGGGCTAGAACAACATTCGGTATTGCCGGGCGGAGCGAGGCAGAGAGCGCAGATGACGAAGTTCGACGAGGCGACGCAGGCGATCCGGGTCGACGAGAACACCTACGACGTGTGCCTCGACCCCGGCTACTCCATCGGCGGCCCCCTGAACGGCGGCTACCTCATGGCCGCGCTGCTGCGCGCGGTCGTCGACGCCTCCCCGCACGAGCATCCGGTCTCGACCGCCGCGCAGTTCCTCCGCGTGCCCGCGCCGGGCCCCGCCCGCGTGCGCCTGGAGCAGCTCAAGGCCGGCCGGACCGCCGCCATGACCCGGGCCACCCTGATCCAGGACGACACCGCCTACATCGAGGCGCTCGTCACCACGGCCACGCTCGGCGACGGCGCCACCGACTGGGCGGGCGAGCCGCCGGTGGCGATGCCGCCCGTCGAGCAGTGCCTCGCGCTGCCCGAGCCCAAGCCCGAGTCCAACATGACGTTCAGCACCCAGTTGGAGCTGCGCTTCGACCCGCCGACCGTCGGCTGGCTCGCCGGGAAGCCGACCGGGCGGCCGGAGTCGCGGGCGTACTTCCGCATGTCGGAGCCCCAGGACCCCGACCCGTTCGTCCTGGCCCTGGCCGTGGACGCGCTGCCGCCCGTGGTGTTCTCGGCCGGCGCCCGGGGCTGGGCGCCCACCGTCGAGCTGACCTGGCACCTGCGGGCCCTGCCCGCGCCGGGCTGGCTCACCCTCCTCGGCCAGGGACGGCTGATCAGGGACGGGTGGTTCGACGAGGAGGTCGAGGTGTGGGACTCGGCGGGCAACCTGGTCGCCCAGTCGCGGCAGCTCGCCCGTCTCGGCCGGGGCTGACCGGCTCGGTCCGGAAGGCGCGGGGCGTCGCCTTTCTGAGGGATTACTCCGATGTGAGAATTCTTACCAAGAGCGATTGTCCACGGTCCCCTAACCTTGGGAATCATGTCGGACATCGGGAGCGTCGCCCACGCGCCGTGGGTCAGCATCGTCGAATCTGAACAAGACGGCAACGGCCAGGAGGATCCCGCGATCGGGATCTTCGACAGCGGCGTCGGAGGGCTCACGGTCGCCCGTGCGATCATCGACCAGCTCCCGAGCGAGTCCATCCTGTACGTCGCCGACACCGCCCGGCAGCCGTACGGGCCCAAGCGCATCGCCGAGGTGCGCGCCTACGCGCTCGAGGTGATGGACCACCTGGTCGAGCACGACGTCAAGATGCTCGTGATCGCCTGCAACAGCGCCAGCGCCGCCGTGCTCAGGGACGCCAGGGAGCGCTACGACGTCCCCGTGGTCGAGGTCATCCAGCCGGCCGCGCGCCGGGCCGTGCGGGCCACGAGGAACGGCCGGGTGGGCGTCATCGCCACCCGCGCCACCATCGAGTCGATGGCCTACCACGACGCCTTCGCCGCCGCCCCCGACGTCCGCCTCACCGGCGTCGCCGCCCCCCGGTTCGTGGAGTTCGTCGAGCGGGGCGAGACGATGAGCGAAGAGCTCATCGAGGTCGCCCGCGAGTACCTCCAGCCGGTGATCGACGACGGCTGCGACACGCTGATCCTCGGCTGCACCCACTACCCGCTGCTCACCGGGGCGATCTCCTACGTGATGGGGAACGGCGTCACGCTGGTGTCCAGCGCGGACGAGACGGCCAAGGACGTCTACCGCGTCCTGCACGACCGGGGGCTCGCCGGGCGGGGGGACAGGCCCCGGTACCGCTTCCGCGCCACCGGCGACGGCACGCTGTTCGCCGACCTCGGACGGCGGTTCCTCGGCCCGGAGATCGGCACCGTCGAACGGGCCCTGGTGGGAGACGTTCCGGGCGAAGAGGCGCTGGCCGCGCCGAACTAGGAGGTCGCCGTGAAGTTGACGATCATCGGCTGCTCGGGGAGCTTCCCCGGGCCCGACAGCCCCGCGTCGTGCTACCTGCTGGAGGCCGAGGGCTTCCACCTGCTGCTCGACTTCGGCAACGGCTCGCTCGGGGCCCTCCAGCGGCACATCGGCCTGTACGACGTGGACGCCATCTGCCTGTCGCACCTGCACGCCGACCACTGCCTCGACATGTGCTCCTACCACGTGGTGCGCACCTACTCCCCGCGCGCCCCGCTGCCCCGCGTGCCCGTCCACGCCCCGAAGGACGCCCCCCGCCGCCTCGCCGCCGCCTACGGCATGGACGACGAGCCCGCCTTGGAGACCGCCTTCGACTTCGTCCCGCTCACGCCGGGCACGTTCGCCGTCGGGCCGTTCGAGGTGACGGCCGCGCCGATGAACCACCCCGTCGAGACCTACGGCTTCCGCGTCTCGCACGGCGGGCGCTCTGTGGCGTACTCCGCGGACACCGGCGAGTGCGCGGAGCTGGTGAAACTCGCGGCGGGCGCCGACATCCTGCTCTGCGAGGCCTCCTTCGCCGAGGGGCCGGGCCTGCCCGAGGGCCTGCACATGACCGGCAGGCAGGCCGCCGAGCACGCGGCCCGGGCGGGCGTCGGCACGCTCGTGCTCACCCATCTGGTCCCCTGGAACGACCCCGCGGACATCTACCGGGACGCCGGCCGGGGCGGTTTCGACGGCCGTCTGGAACTCGCGCGGAGCGGGGCCGTGTATGACCTAAGGTGAGCCTCATGGCACGTGAAGACGGGCGCGGTCCCGATCAGCTTCGACCGGTCACCATCACCCGCGGGTGGCTCGCGCACGCCGAGGGTTCGGTCCTCGTGGAGTTCGGCGGCACCAAGGTGCTGTGCGCGGCCTCCGTGCAGGACAGCGTGCCCAGGTGGCGCAGGGGGAGCGGCCTGGGCTGGATCACCGCCGAGTACGCCATGCTGCCCCGCTCCACCAACACCCGCAGCGACCGCGAGTCGGTGCGCGGCAAGATCGGCGGGCGCACCCACGAGATCTCCCGGCTGATCGGCCGCTCCCTGCGGGCCTGCGTCGACTACAAGGCCCTCGGCGAGAACAGCATCGTCCTCGACTGCGACGTCCTCCAGGCCGACGGCGGCACGCGCACCGCCGCGATCACCGGGGCGTACGTCGCGCTCGCCGACGCCATCGCCTGGATGCGCAAGCGCAAGATGTGCCCGGGCGACCCGCTGGTCAACTCCGTGGCCGCCGTCTCGGTCGGCATCGTCGGCGCGACGCCGCTGCTCGACCTGTGCTACACCGAGGACGTCGCCGCCGAGACCGACATGAACGTCGTCATGACCGGATCCGGCGAGTTCGTCGAGGTCCAGGGCACCGCCGAGGGCGTGCCGTTCGACCGCGACACCCTCGACACCCTGCTCGACCTCGCCGGCGCGGGCTGCACCGAGCTCACCCGGATCCAGCGGGAGGCCCTGGCGTGAGCGCCCTGCCGAAGATCGTGCTGGCCACCCGCAACCAGGGCAAGATCGTCGAGTTGCGCCGCATCCTCGCCGAGGCCGACCAGAAGATCGAGCTCGTCGGGCTCGAGGAGTTCCCGCAGATCGGCGAGGTCGCCGAGACCGGCCTCACCTTCGCCGAGAACGCCCTGCTCAAGGCGCACGCCGTCGCCGCCGCCAGCGGGCTGCCCGCCGTGGCCGACGACTCCGGGCTGTGCGTCGACGCCCTCAACGGCATGCCCGGGGTCTTCTCGGCCCGCTGGGCGGGCTCCCACGGCGACGACGAGGCGAACCTCCGCCTGCTGCTCGCCCAGGTGTCCGACGTCCCCGACGGCCGCCGGCAGGGCCACTTCGCGTGCGCGGCGGCGCTCGCGCTGCCGTCCGGCGAGGAGCACGTCGTCGAGGGCACCCTGACCGGCACCGTGATCCGCGCGCCGCGCGGCACCAACGGGTTCGGGTACGACCCGATCTTCGTGCCCGAAGGCGAGAGCCGTACGACCGCCGAGATGGCGCCCGGCGAGAAGGACGCGATCAGCCATCGGGGGCGCGCCTTCCGCGCGCTCGCCCCCGTGGTGCGCGAGGTGCTCGCGTCCTGACGACCCGGCGGGGCCTGCGGCGTTTCACCGTAATCAGTGCGTAAGAACCGGACACCCGCCACGGGCGTAGCGTTCGAAGGGTGAACAACCACCAGACGCCCCCCCGGGACCACCGCTGGGCGGCGGCGCTCGTCGGCGTGGTCGCGGGAGCGGTCGCCCTCGGGATCGGCCAGCTCGCGGCCGGCCTGCTCACCCCGGAGGCCTCACCGGTCATCGTCGTCGGGGACGCCGCCGTCGACGCCACCCCGGCCGCGCTGAAGGAATGGGCCATCAGCACCTTCGGCTCCAGCGACAAGCCGGTGCTGATCACGGGCATCGTGGTCGTGCTGGCCCTGATCGGCGCGGGTCTGGGCCTGCTCGCCCGCAGGCGGCCCCGGTACGCCGTCGCGGGCCTGGCCGCCTTCGGAGCGGTCGGCGTGCTGGCTGCCCTGACCCGCCCGGACGCCGGGCCGCTCGACGCGCTGCCGTCCGTCGCGGGAGCGGGCGCCGGTGCGTGGGCGCTCACCCTCCTGACCCGGCGCGCCTGGCCCTCCCTGACCCGGCGCGCCCGGCCCTCCGCTCCGGCAGAGCCGTCCGGCGACCTGGCGACGGATCAGGGGCCCTCCCCGATGGCCGTCATGCGGGCGGGCGGGGAGCCGTACGAGTTCGACCGGCGCGGCCTGCTGACCGGGGTGGTGGCGGGGGTCGTCGTCGCCGGGGCGGGTGGCCTCGCCGGTAGCGGGCTCGCCGGACGCCGCAGTGTGGACACCGCGCGGGCCGGCGTCGCGCTGCCCCGGCCCGCCACGCCGGCCAGGCCCCTCCCCGCCGGCGCCGACCTGCGCATCCGGGGGCTTTCCCCCTTCGTCACCCCGAACCGGGACTTCTACCGGGTGGACACGGCCCTGGTGCTGCCCCAGGTCGATCCGCGGACCTGGACGCTGAAGATCCATGGGATGGTCGACCGGCCCGTCGAGCTGACCTTCGCCGACCTGCTCAAGCGGCCTCTCACGGAGGCCGACGTCACCCTCACCTGCGTCTCCAACGACGTCGGCGGGCCGTACATCGGCAACGCCCGCTGGCTCGGCGCCCGCCTCGCCGACGTCCTGCGTGAGGCCGGCATCCGGTCCGGGGCCGACATGCTGCTGTCCACCTCCTCCGACGGCTGGACCTGCGGCACCCCCGTCGACGTGGTCATGGACGGCCGTGACGCGCTGCTCGCCGTCGCGATGAACGGCGAGGTCCTGCCGGTCGCGCACGGCTTCCCGGTGCGTCAGGTGGTCCCCGGCCTCTACGGGTACGTGTCGGCCACCAAATGGGTCACCGACATCAAGGTCACCCGGTTCGACCAGGACGAGGCCTACTGGACGCCGCGCGGCTGGGCGCCCAAGGGGCCGATCAAGACCGAGTCCAGGATCGACCTTCCGGGTGATGGCACGACGGTGCGCGCCGGCCGTACGACCGTCGCGGGGGTGGCCTGGGCGCAGCACCGGGGCGTGGACGCGGTGGAGGTCCGCGTCGACAGGGGGGCCTGGCGGCAGGCCCGCCTCGCCGAGACCCCCGGCCCCGACACCTGGCGGCAGTGGGTGTACGACTGGGACGCCGCTCCCGGCGCCCACACCATCGAGGTCCGCGCGACCGACGCGACCGGCTACACCCAGACCCCGGACAGCGCCCCGCCCGCCCCGGACGGCGCCACGGGCTGGCACTCCATAACGGTCCAGGTGAAGTAGTGCGTGAGCGGCGGTGACCCCAGGTGAATCCCGGAAACCGCCGCCGCCCCGCCGGGCTCCCCTTACGATCGGCCTCTGACCGGGGGGTCGAGTGATGGGGGAGCACATTGGCCGGAACACCGCGAAGTGGTGGGTCCCGGACGGGGGTGTCCGGGCGGCGTCCGCCGGAGGCGGGCCACTCGGGCTACAACCCCGTGGTCACGCCGGACGGCGTCCGGTGGCGCGACTACGAGCTGGCGGCGGACCTTCCCGCCGACGAACGGCGCCCGCCCGAGACACGCGAGACACACCGGCCTGCCCCGGGGGGCGACTGGGCCGACGTCCCGCAGCCGGTGCCGGGGGGTGACTGGGGCGACGTCCTGCAGCCGGTGCCGGGAGGTGACTGGGGTGACGTCCCGCAGCTGGTTCCGGGGGGTGACTGGGGCGACGTCCTGCAGCCGGTGCCGGGAGGTGACTGGGGCGATGTCCCGCAGCCGGTGCCGGGAGGTGACTGGGGCGATGTCCCGCAGCCGGTGCCGGGGGGTGACTGGGCCGGCTTTGCGATGCGGGTGCCGGGGGGTGACTGGCTGGACGGGCCGCACCGCCCGCCCCGCCTGGACGCCTCCCGTCCGTACGGCATCGCGGGCGGGCTCGCCTGGCCCGACCCCCAGCTCCAGCAGGACCTGTGCCAGGCCGTCCCGGACGGGGTGCGCTTCCCCGACCCGCGCGGCGTCTGGATCCGCCTCGTCAACGGCGACGGCCCCTCGGAGGACCCCTTCCGGGCCACCAACGCCCTCGACTGCGCGCTCGCGGTGATCTCGACCTGGCACGGCGAGCCGGTCGTCGCCGCGCCGCGCCGGCCGGAGTACGACCGGGTGGGCCGGCCGTCGCTCAGCGGCGAGCCCGGCGGGGTGACCCGTGCCGAGCGCTGGCTCGGGCACCGTTTCGCGTACGTCGGGCAGGGCCGCCGGGCGTACGGCGCGGTCGCCCGGCGCCTGGAGGCCGGCGGCCACGGGGCGGCGGCCGTGCTGATCACCCGCTGGCCGTCCGGGGGCAACCACGCGTGGAACGCGGTCAACTCCGCCGGCGAGGTCGTCTGGATCGACGCCCAGCGCGGCCACACCTCGCTCGAACCGCCGCAGGGCCCGGTGACCGGTGTCTTCTGCGTCGCGATCGACCGGCGGGGGAGGCGCCTGTGAACACGATCTCCCCTGCCCAGGCCCGGCTGGTGGCCGAGGAGTACTTCAACGGCCCGCTGCCCGCCGCGGAGGCCGTCGAGGTGGGCCTGTACCCGTTCGAGGAGGGGTACGTCGCCTGGGCGAAGGCGCCCGAGCCGGACGACCCGGGCGCCCTTCCCTCTCTCATCGGGGGAGGTTGCGTCGTCATCGACCGGCTGACCGGCGAGGTGTCGATCCGTCCCCTCCTCAACCCCGAGGCCGTCGCCGACCACTGGCGGGCCCGCCGTCCCCGATAGCGCCGTGCCTCAGTCGCTCGCGAGGGAGCCGACGATGGAGGCGCGGGCGGCGCGGCGGCCCGGAAGAAGGGCCGCCACCACGCCGGCCAGGCCCGACAGGGCGACGAACAGCAGCACCTGGGCGACCGGCACCCGGAACAGGACCTCGGCCAGCATGGTGTGGGTGGCCGCCCAGCCGAACGTCACGCCCAGCACCGCGCCGACGATCGCCCCGATGAGCCCGAGGATCAGCGCCTCCACCGACAGCATCCTGCGCAACTGCGGCCGGGTGAGGCCGAGGGCCCGCAGCAGCGCCGACTCGCGGGTCCGCTCGTGCACCGAGAGGCTGAGGGTGTTGGCGATGCCGAGCAGCGAGATGAGGATCGCGAGCCCGAGCAGGCCCGTGATGACCATCAGCACCATGTCCAGCGCCTGGTCGAACTGACCTCGCGCCTCGGTGGAGCTCAGCACCTTGACCGTCGGGTAGGCGTGCGCCGCCGCCTCGACCGCCTTGCGCGAGACGTCGGCGGCCACGCCGTCCTTGGCGTTGACCAGCAGCCGCTCGTCCTGCAGGTGACCGAAGTACTCCTCGAAGGAGGCGTCGGGCACCACGATGTCGGGGAGGGGCGCGGAGTTCTCGTCGAAGGTCCCCACGACCTTGACCTCCACCCGGCCGGACTTCGGGGTGGCCAGGGCGAGCGTGCCGCCGGGCCTGACCGCGAGATCCTTGGCGGCCGAGGTCGACAGCACCGCCGCCGCGCCCGTGAAGCCCCGCATGGAGCCCTGCCCCAGCGCGAGCTGGTACGGCCCGCTGTAGGTGCCGACGGGGAACGTCCGGTCTCCCTTGCCGACCTTGGCGTCACTGCGCCTGACCTCGACCACCGACGCCAGTTCCGGCCTGGCGCGCAGCTCGGCCGCGATGCTTCGCGGAACGCCCTGGTCCTGCTTGCCGGAGGACCCGCCCGCCTGGGCGGAGACCATGTAGTCGATCGGGAACTGCTCGTCGAGCTTCTGGGTGTAGGTGGCCCGGGTGGTGGCCGTGACGACCGAGATGAGCGTCATGAGCGTCACGCCCACGGTCAGCGCGACCGTCGTGGTGGCCGAGCGCTTCGGGTTGCGCCGGGAGTTGTCCATGGCGAGCCGTCCGGGCACGCCGAACAGCTTGGCGGGCGCCCAGCCCGCGAAGGCGCTCAGCGGCCGCACGATCACCGGCCCGAGGATCAGCACGGCGAAGAACGTCAGCACGCCTCCGGCCATCACGATGTAGAGCGCCTCCTGGCCCGGGGACTTCATGATCCCGAACGTGGTGACCCCGCCGCCGGCCAGCAGGAACAGGGCCGCGAAGACGCTCCTCAGCACGCCCGTCCTGAAGTTCTGTTCGTCGGTCTGCGTGCGCAGCGCCGCCATCGGCGCGACCTTGGTGGCCGTACGGGCGGGCATCAGGGCCGCGCCGACGGTGACGATCACGCCGACGGCCAGGGCGACGGCGATCGTGCGCGGTGCGAGCGACACGGCCGCGCCCTCGGCGGCCTGGCCCATCGCCTTGAAGACCAGTAGCGCGCCGGCCCCGAGGCCGAGCCCGGCGAGCAGGCCGAGCGCCGAGGCGATGAGGCCGACCACGGCCGACTCCAGCAGGATCGAGCCGAAGACCTGCTTACGGGTGGCTCCGATGCAGCGCAGCAGCGCCATCTCCCTGGCCCGCTGAGCGACCAGGATGTTGAAGGTGTTGTAGATCACCAGCGCCGCGACGAACATCGCGACCAGGCCGAACATCAGCAGGCCCGCGGCCAGCACCTCGGTGTCGGCCCCGTTGGCCTTGGCGAGCCGGGAGGCCAGCTCCTTCCCGGTGAGCACCTCGTGCCCCTTGCCGGGCAGGGCGGCCGCGACCGCGCTCTTCAGCTTCTCCGGGGTGACGCCCGGCGCCGCCGCCACGTCGACCTCGGTGAAGCCCTTCTCGCCGGTCATCGCGCGGGCGGTGGCCGGCGTGAAGCCGACCGCGCCGGTGTAGGCGAGGTACTGGTCGACGCCGACGTCGAAGAGCCCGACCAGCTGGAAGGTGTGCGGCTTGTCGTGGGAGTCGAGCACCGAGACCGTGTCGCCGGGCGCGAACCCGCGGGTCTTCGCGGTGTTCTTGTCGATCACGACCTGGTCGTCCGCCGCCGGCGCGGCGCCGGAGGTGATCTCCGTACGGTCCAGCCTGCCGCGGACGATCGCGATGCCGGTGGTCGGCATGTCGCCGACGGCCTTGCCGTCCTTGCCGATCAGCGCGGCCGAGCCCTGGACGAGGCCCTGCGCGTCGGCCACACCGGCGGCGCCACGGATCTTCGCCAGGTCGTCGTCCCGCAGGTAGGCGGGTTTGCCACCCTGCTGCTCGCCGGGGAGGACCGCCACGTCCACCTTGTCGGCCGAGGCGGCGATCTGCTGGGTGAAACCCGCCTGCAGCGTGTCGGTGAGCACGAACGTGCCCGTGATGAAGCCCACGCCGAGCGTGATCGCCAGTGAGGTGAGCAGGAGCCGGAGCTTGTGGGCCCGCAGTCCCGCCATGGTGGTGCGGAACACGGTCAGGCCTCCAGCTTCATCAGCGTGTCCAGCACGCTCTGCGGGGAGGGCTGCGTGAGCTCGGTCACCAGCAGGCCGTCGCGCAGGAACACCACGCGGTCGGCGTAGGAGGCGGCGACCGGGTCGTGTGTCACCATGACGATGGTCTGGCCGAGCTCGCGCACCGAGGAGCGCAGGAACGACAGCACCTCCGCGCCGCTGCGCGAGTCCAGGTTGCCGGTCGGCTCATCGGCGAAGATCACCTGCGGCTTGCTGATCAGCGCCCGTGCGACGGCGACACGCTGCTGCTGGCCGCCGGACAGCTCGCTCGGCCTGTGCTGGAGCCGCTCGCCGAGACCCACCGTGTGGATCACCCGGTCGAACAGGTCCTGGTCGGCCTGGCGGCCCGCGATGTCCAGCGGCAGGCGGATGTTCTGCTCCGCCGTCAGCGTCGGCAGCAGGTTGAAGGCCTGGAAGATGAAACCGACCCGGTCGCGGCGCAGCAAGGTCAGCTGCTTGTCGTTCAGGCGGGTGATCTCGACGTCACCGATGCGGACCTCGCCCTCCGTGACGGTGTCCAGCCCGGCCAGGCAGTGCATGAGCGTGGACTTCCCGGAGCCCGACGGGCCCATGATGGCGGTGAAGGCGCCGGTGGCGAATCCGACGTCGACGCCCCGGAGCGCATGGACGGCGGCGTCCCCGTCGCCGTACACCTTCCTGACGCCCCTGGCGACGACGGCGGGGGCGGTCCGCCGGATGGCTTCCTCTCCGGTGACGGTCACGTCTGACTCCTCAAGCGATAAGCACGGTGAAATGCGGAAACTCCGCGTGCTCCACGCTATTGGCGCCGATCGCCCAGGCCATGGGCCTCGGGAACGGACTTCGGGTCCGACTGCGGACGGGGCGTCCGGGCACTGTGCGACCCCTGTGGTAGGTGTGCCTCAACCTTTCGGCCGATCCACCGACCGGCGCCGCTACCGCTGTTCGGGGTCCAGCCTGCCCAGAGGGGTGATCACGCCGGTCTCGTAGGCGTACACGACGGCCTGGGCGCGGTCACGGACGCCCAGCTTGGACAGCACCCGGCCGAGGTGGGTCTTGACCGTGGCCTCGGCCAGGGCGAGCCGCTGGGCGATCTCGGTGTTGGACAGGCCCCGGCCCACCAGCACCAGGACCTCGCGCTCGCGCGCGGTGAGGTGCCGCAGGCCGTCCGGCTCGGCCACCGGCACCGACCCCGGCAGGTGCGCGGCGAACCGCTGCAGCAGCCTCCTGGTCGTGCTGGGCGCCATGACGGCGTCTCCGGCGTGTACCGAGCGGATGGCGCTGAGCAGGTCGGAGGGCGGGACGTCCTTCAGCAGGAACCCCGACGCGCCGGCCTTCAGCGCCGCGTAGGCGTACTCGTCCAGGTCGAACGTCGTGAGGATGAGCACCTTGGCCGGGTCCGGCATGGCCTGGATGAGGCGGGTCGCCTCCACGCCGTCCAGGCGCGGCATCCGGACGTCCATCAGCACGACGTCGGCCGTGACCGTGCGGAGCAGTTCCACGGCGTCGGCGCCGTCGGCGGCCTCGCCCACGACCTCGATGTCGGGCTGGGCGCCCAGGACCATGCGGAAACCGGCCCGCACCAGCTCCTGGTCGTCGACCAGCACCACCCTGATCTTCACGCCGCCCTGCTCACCGGAAGTCGTACGGCCACTTCGAACCCTCCTCCGGGGCAGGGTGAGGCCTGGACGCTGCCGCCGTACATCGCGGCCCGCTCCCGCATGCCGATCAACCCGTGCCCGTCGATGCCGCGGGGCGCGGCCGCGCCCCGCCCGTCGTCGGTGACCCGCAACATGATCTCCCGTGGGCCGTAATCCATCTCCACCCGCGCCCGCGCACCGGGCCCGCCGTGCTTGAGGGCGTTGGTGAGGGCCTCCTGGACGATGCGATAGATCGCCAGTTGCTCGCCTTCGGGCAGGTCGCGGCGTGTGCCGTTGACCGTGAAGTCCACGGGCAGGCCCGACCGGCGGGTCTGCGCCACGAGCTCGTCCAGGTCGTCCACGCCCGGCTGGGGCGCGTAGTCGTCGTCGCGGGCGTCGTCCTGCCGGAGCATGCCGACCAGGCGGCGCATCTCGGCCAGGGCCTGCCGCCCGGTGCGAGAGATCGTCTGCACGGCGCGGCGTGCCAGCTCGGGGTCACCGTCGATGGCGTACGCGGCGCCGTCGGCCTGGACGATCATGACGCTGACGTTGTGCGCGACCACGTCGTGGAGCTCGCGGGCGATGCGCGCCCGCTCGGCCGCGGTGGCGATGCGGGCCTGCTGGTCGCGCTCGCGTTCGGCGCGCTCGGCGCGTTCCTCCAGGCTCTCCAGGTAGCGGCGGCGCGTCTTGGCGTAGACGCCGGCCAGCCAGATCACCAGCATGAGCAGAGAGATGGCCACGATGGGCGAGGGGACCAGGTTCCCCCAGCGGCTCAGGGCCAGGAACCCGCCGAGCTCGGCGATCGCCGTCGCGGCGACGGCCCAGCCGAGGGGACAGGTGGAGGCGACCGCGTACAGCGCGACCAGCACGGCGAGGTTGGCGGGCAGCGGCTCGACCGCGGCCAGCCACTGCACGAAGCTGAGGAACGCGACGACGGCGAAGACGTGAACGGGCCGGCGTCGCCGCCACAGCAGCGGTGTGACGAGCACGGCCGAGATCGCCAGATAGCCGATCGCGCCGATGCCGTAGGCGCGGTCGAGACGGCCGGCGTAGTCGCCGGCCGAGAGCAGGCACACGAGGATCAGCGGCGCCAGCCAGGCGGCGTCGACCAGCCTCCCGTGGCGGGCTCCCCATGCGCGCAGTCTGCCGAACACGCAACCACCCTATGTTCGGCCAGTTCACGGCCCTTCCGCCTGGAGAGGGATCTGTCCCTACGACCCAGGTCGTAGACCCGTCGTTCGCCGCAAATGCCTTACAGCGGTCTTACGGGGCGTACGGGATAGTTCTTATTGGGAGCACCCCTTGAGGGTGAGTAAAGGGAGAATGAGATGCGCGGGGACAAAGACGACGGGTCGCGTGGCAGGGGGGAAAGTCACGCGACCCGGAGGCCCTGACCTCCATCCCCTCCCACGCTTGACGCCCCATGCCCAGCGGGCCGATGCGGTCGAGCCGCCTCCACCAAGTGGAGGCGGCTCTCGTACTGTCCGGGCAGTGTGGCGGCCCGGACGGAAACGGTGGGGCCGGTGGGATTCGAACCCACACTGTCAGGTACCTAAAACCTGTGCCTCTGCCATTGGGCTACGACCCCGGGCCTTGTTTCGCGGCTTGCGCCATCCTAGTTGAGCCCGGGGCGACAGCCGTACCGATTAAGCCAGGCCGAGATCTTTGCGCAGGCGCGCCACGTGACCCGTCGCCTTCACGTTGTACAGGGCCTTCTCGACCTTGCCTTCGGCGTCGATGACGAACGTCGACCGCAGCACACCGACGGTGGTCCTGCCGTACATCGTCTTCTCACCGTAGGCGCCGTAGGCCTGGTGGACCGTGAGATCGGGGTCGGAGAGCAGCGGGAAGGTCAGCGAGTCGCGCTCGGCGAACTTGGCGAGCTTCTGCGGGGTGTCCTTCGACACTCCCAGCACCGCGAAGCCGGCCGCCGACAGCGACTCCAGGCTGTCACGGAAGTCACACGCCTGCTTGGTGCACCCAGGGGTCATCGCGGCGGGATAGAAGTAGAGGATGACCCTCTTGCCGCGGAACGACTTCAGACTGGTGTTCTCGCCCGCGGCGTCGGGCAGGGTGAAGTCGGGCGCAACGTCGCCCGGCTGGAGTCTCGTCTGCGTCACGGAACCAACCTACCGGCACGCCCACCGTGCCGGTCGGACCTGCGACCTGACAGACTGATCGTCGGAACGTAGCGGGGAGCCGGGCGGGGCGGCTCACCGGAGGAAGAGAAGGGTATCGACATGGCGGACACCGATCCCGAGGCGCTCGAGAAGCAGATCGAGCGCACCCGGGCGGAGCTTGCTGTCACCGTGGACGCCATCGTGGACCGCGTCAGCCCGAAGCGCGTCGCGGAGCGCGGGGTGGCCAAGGTGAAGGCCAACGCCGAGCAACTGCTCACGGCGGCACGCGACATGGTCGGCGGCTCGGCCTACCCGGCGAGGTACGCCGAGCCCGGCGCTCCGGGGGAAGGCGAAGCCTGGCAGGAGGAGCACCCCGCCGCGAGCCTCGCCCCGATCCTCATCGGCGTCGGCGCCGTCGTCGTCCTCGGCGCCGCCATAGCCCTCTGGCGCCGCCGCCGCCGCTGACCACCACCCGCCACGCTACAAGAAGGTGCGGCCCTCGCCTCGGTACGTCGGTACCGTCCCGACGACCCGGTCTCCCTCGATCAGGTGCAGCGTGTCGAAGCGTTCGCACAGCTCGCCCGCCTTCGCGTGGCGGAACCACACGCGGTCACCGACGCGCAGGTCGTGGGCCGCTCGGCCGATCAGCGGGGTCTGCACCTCGCCCGCGCCCTCCCGGGCGTCGTACCGCAGCCCGGCCGGAAGGTACGGCTGCGGCAGGCGTGCGGCGTCGGCCGGGCCGGAGGCGAGGTAGCCACCGCCGAGGACGGTGACCACGCCGGAGGCGGGCCTGCGCACCACCGGGAGGGCGAACAGCGCCGCCGGGCGGCCCGAGAAGCCCCGGTAGAAGTCGAACAGGCGCGGATGGTAGAACCCCGACCCGGCGGCGACCTCGGTGATCGCCTTCTCGCGGATGGTCTTCTCGACCGATCCCGTTCCGCCGCCGTTGACGAACTCCAGGTCGGCGACCCGCCGCACCGCCGCCACGACCCGTCCCCTGCGCACGATCAGCTCACGCTGCGACCGGCCCTGCATCCACCGCACGGCCCGACCGTACGGGCCGGGCATCCGGTCGCCGACCCCGGCGATCTGGGCCTCGTACGCCATGAGCCCCACCAGCCGGAACCCGGGGCGTTTGGCGATCTCGGCCGCGAACTCCTCGGCCTGGCCCGGCTCCCTGATCGGCGAGCGGAGCACGCCCGCCCGCAACCGGCCCGCCAGGGCGATGAACGCGGTGTCGATGTCCAGGCAGACCCGGATCTCCTGGCGGGACGCCACGCCCTCGACCGCCTTGTCGATCACGTCCAGATGCTCCGGGGAGTCGACCATGATCGTGATCTGTCCGGCGGCTCCGGGGTCGCCTGCGAGGGTCGCCAGTGCCGCGCGGTCGGCGGTGGGGTAGGCGACCAAAATGTCGGCGAACCCCTCCGAGGCGAGCCACAACGCCTCGGGGAGCGTGAACGCCATGACTCCCGAGAAACCGTCCATGTCCAGCACCTGCCGGAGAACGGCCCGGCAGCGGACCGACTTGCTGGCCACGCGGATCGGCTTCCCCGCGGCCCGGCGCACCATGGAGGCGGCGTTGGCCCGCAGGGCCTCCAGATCGAGGATCGCGAACGGAGGCTCCAGATCCGCCGTCGCCCGGTCGTACCGCTGACGGTCATTCATGCGGGAAGCTTAGACCGGACCTCTTAGATGAGCCTAGTTCATGTTAGCCCTGATGTTTTCCGGAAGGTGAGACCTGCGGCCAGGCAGGCGAGGGGGATGACCGGCAGGACGTACCTGTGGTCGAAGGCGGCGATCAGAGGAGGGAGGAACAGCAGCGTCATGGCGACGGCCCACGGGAGGAGCACGGGGGCGCCGAGCCGGCGCCAGCGGGTCACCACGCCGACCAGGCCGGCGAGCAGGATCACCGCCAGGACGGGACCACGGACGTACCCCTGCTGCTGGTAGGCCCGCAACCAGCCCGCGTACGGCTCCACCATGACGGTGTCGGCGCGCCGCCCCTGATAGGCGGCGGTGAGCTGCGGCGCCGTGCGGCCCGACGAGGCGATCTTGTCGGTGAACGGTTTGACGGTGTCGGGGAAGACGTACGCGCTCTGGGGGCCGGGTGTGGGGTAGACCCGGCGGGTCCACTCGAAGCTCCACAGCGCGTCCTTGATGCCGGTGAGCACGAAATCGAACGGCTGGGCGATGATCGCTTCCTTGGCGAACGTGCCGGAGAGCCGCTCACGGTCGGCGTCCTTGCGCACCTTCGCCAGAGGCGACTTGGCGTCCCAGATGTAGACCGGAGGCGCGGGCCGCTCACCCACGGGGTCGGCGGGGCAGAGTGCCTTCTCCTCGCCGGCCGGCCTGATCTTCGCGCAGTCGGCGAAGCTCATCGTGCGCGCCCACAGCCAGACGTTGCTCTGGCCGAGGCCGTAGCTGCCGTGCTCGCTGTGGAACCACACGGCGTACCCGCCGATGCCGACGACCGCCGCCAGGGCCGTGGCGACCAGGGCCCGCAGGCCCGCCCTGGCGAGCAGCATGCACACGAGGACGACGATCAGCACGGGGAGGCCCACGGTGCGGGTGAGGGTGGCCGCCATCAGGGCCAGCCCGGCGAGGACCGCCATCCAGGCGGAGGGACGCTCACGCCACAGCAGCACCGTCACGGCGACCGTCACCAGGAAGGTGAACAGCAGGTCGGCCATGACCAGGTGCTCCAGTTGCACCATGTGGGAGTCGAACAGCACCGGGACGGTCGCCAGCGCCGCGCCCCAGCCGGGCAGCGCGGCCCGGCGACGGAGCACGGCGTAGACGCAGACCGCCATGGCGAGGCCCAGCAGGTGCTGCACGACCGTCACGGCGGCGAAGCTCCGCAGCGGCTGGAGCAGCCACAGGAAGAGTGAGTAGCCCGAGGGGCGCGACTCCAGCGGTTGCGGGTCGACTGCCGCGTTGACGTAGACGAACGAGTCGGCCCAGAACCACAGGGCCGGCCGGTACCCGAGAACGGCGACCGACCGCAGGGCCGTTCCGGCGGCCAGCGCGAGCAGGAAGACCCAATGGGCCCGCAGGAACCTCCCGACCGTCCCGAGGGCAGGGGTGGACGCATGACCTGCGCCGTCCTCGGGCGAGGACGCATGTGACGACCCCGTCCCGAGGCCAGGGGCGGACACGTGACCCGTGCCGGCCGGGGGCGAGGGCGCATGTGACGACCCGGGCGAGTGCGGAATCGACAGGTCGGCGGCTTCGCCGGGCTGTGGTGTCCGTGTGGACGCGGTCGGGCGGTCCGCGTTCGACGGCGTGCCGGGCAGCACGGAGACCTCCTCGGGGACGAGCGGACGATCAAGGCCGAGCGAACGGCTCGGCGAGAGTGACGGGCTCGACGAGCCGGTGGACGGCTGGGGACGGACGGACGGCTTGGGTGGGCGGGTTGCGAGAGGTGGACGGCTTGCGATGGGGGATGAGTGGGAGAGACGGACGGCTTGTGATGGGGACGAGTGGGAGAGATGGACGGGCTTTCGGGATGACCGGGACTCTGAGGGCGACTGGACGACCCATGCTAGGCCCCGGCCTTGGTCCTGTGGCCCGTCATCCACAGGACATCCCGCCTCTCGGCCGTCGAACAGGGTGATATCCGCGAGGGGCCGGCCGACTCCGGCCACCGGGGCTGAGATATCCACAGATATCAAAGTGGCCCAGTCAAAGGAACATGAACTGGCACTTACCGTCGGGCCACCGGCCACCGGACAATGGTGTCCCGCCTCGTTCTGCAGACAGCGGACACCCGTGAGGAGAGACTGCCGTGACGACTGCCCACATGTGGTTCGACCCCAAGTGCCCCTGGGCGTGGATCGCGTCCCGATGGCTGCTCGAGGTGGAGCAGGTCCGCGACGTCGAGGTGCGCTTCCATGTGCTGAGCCTGGCGGTGCTGAACGAGGGGCGTGAAGGCCTGGAGGAGTGGTACCGCGAGTGGCTCGACACGGCGTGGGGGCCGGCCCGGGGCGCGATCGCCGCCGAGCAGAAGTGCGGCAACGACGTGCTTCGGGGCCTCTACACGGCCCTGGGGGGCCGGATCCATCACGAGAAGGCGTCGATCGGCCGTGAACTGTACCTTTCGGCGCTCGCCGAGGTCGGCCTGCCGCTGGAGTTGGCCGACGCGGCCGACAACGACGAGTACGACCAGGCGCTGCTGGCGAGCAACCAGGAAGGTCTCGGGCCGGTCGGAGAGGATCTCGGCACCCCGGCGATCCATGTGCCCGGCGCCGACGGTGAACTCGTCGCCTTCTTCGGCCCCGTGGTGACACCGATCCCGCGCGGCGAGGCGGCCGGAAAGCTGTGGGACGGCGTGCTGCTGGTCGCCGGAACCGACGGCTTCTTCGAGCTGAAGCGCGCCCGCACCCGCCGCCCGACGGCCGACTGACTCCGGCTGCCAGGGCCTGTCACCGGAGGCCTTGGGAGGGGCGGGGGCGGCATCGCTGCCTGGTGTCCCGCCGTTGTGGTGTACGGCGATGGAGGTGACCGTCGGCAGAGGTTGGGGTGGCCTGCTGCCGGTGTGCGGTCACCTGCCGTCGTGGTGGTGCAGGTGGCGGGAGTGGCCGGCGGCAGGGGTCTCTGCCGGTGGGGTCAGCACTCGATGACGTTGACGGCCAGGCCGCCGCGGCTGGTCTCCTTGTACTTGTCGAGCATGTCGCGGCCGGTGTCGCGCATGGTCTTGATGGCCTTGTCGAGGGTGACGAAGTGGCGGCCGTCGCCGCGCAGGGCGATGCGGGCGGCGGTGATGGCCTTGATCGAGGCGACGGCGTTGCGTTCGATGCACGGGATCTGCACCAGGCCGCCGATCGGGTCGCAGGTCAGGCCGAGGTTGTGCTCGATGCCGATCTCGGCGGCGTTCTCGACCTGCTCGGGCGTGCCGCCGAGCACCTCGGTGAGGCCCGCGGCGGCCATGGAACAGGCGGATCCGACCTCTCCCTGGCAGCCGACCTCGGCCCCCGAGATCGAGGCGTTCTCCTTGAACAGCACGCCGATCGCCCCCGCGGTGAGCAGGAAGCGGATCACGCCCTCGTCGTCGGCCTGCGGGGTGAACTTCTTGTAGTACGTCAGGACGGCCGGGATGATGCCGGCGGCGCCGTTGGTGGGCGCGGTCACGATACGGCCGCCCGCGGCGTTCTCCTCGTTCACCGCCAGGGCGTAGAGGGTGACCCAGTCCATGGTCTGCAGCGGGTCCTTCTCGGGGGACTCGCTCTGCAGGCGCCGATGGAGCTGGTGCGCCCTCCGCTTGACCTTCAGGCCACCGGGCAGCACGCCTTCCTTGGCGGTGCCGCGCCGCACGCACTCGGCCATGACGTGCCAGATCTTGATGAGCCCGGCGCGGATCTCCGCCTCGTCGCGGCCGAAGGCCTTCTCGTTCTCCAGCATGAGGCCGGAGATCGACAGCCCGGTGTCGGCGCAGTGTTTGAGCAGTTCGCCCGCCGTGGTGAAGGGGTAGGGCAGCGCGGTGTCGTCCGCCTTGATGCGGTCGGCGCCGGTGGCGTTCTCGTCGACGACGAACCCGCCGCCCACCGAGTAGTAGATCTTCTCGCGGATCGTGTCGCCCTCGGGGGAGAAGGCGGTGAAGCGCATGCCGTTGGGGTGGTGCGGAAGCGAGATCTTGCGTTCGAAGACCAGGTCCTGGCCGACGACGAACGGGATCTCGCGGACCCCGTACAGGTTGACGGTGCCGGACTCGCGCATGGCGGCCAGCCGTTCGTCGACCGTGTCGACGTCGACCAGCTCGGGCTTCTCGCCCGACAGCCCCAGCAGGACGGCCTTGTCGCTGCCGTGGCCCTTGCCGGTGAGGCCGAGGGAGCCGTAGAGGATGGCCTCCACCCGGGCGGTCTTCTCGAGGAGCCCGTCCTCGTGCAGCCCCCGGGCGAACTTGTGCGCAGCCGCCATGGGACCGCCGGTGTGCGAGCTCGAGGGCCCGATGCCGATCTTGAACAGATCGAAGACGCTGATCGCCATTGATCTCGCCCTTCGGAACTGGTTGTGCAGGGGGGACGCTCCGGCGCGCACTGGGGCACGCCGGAGCGGGAGACGTCCGGGTCAGGATTCCGCGGAGGTCACGGTGGCGTACTCCTCGGGGGTCAGCAGGTCCTCGGGAGTGCCTTCGATGCGCACGCGGAACAGCCAGCCCTCGCCATAGGGATCGGAGTTGACGAGCGAGGGGTCGTCCACCACCACCTGGTTGATCTCGACGACCTCGCCGGTGACCGGCGCGTAGATGTCGCTGACCGACTTGGTCGACTCCACCTCGCCCACGGCGTCACCCGCCTCGACGGTCGAACCCGCCTCAGGCAGTTGGACGTACACCACGTCGCCCAGCGACTCGGCGGCGTACGCCGTGATCCCCACGGTCACGGTGAGGCCGTCGTCGATGCCGGCGACCCACTCGTGCTCCTTGGTGTAGCTGAGCTCCTCGGGAATGCTGCTCACATGCTCCTCCGATAAAAAGGCAGGTCAACGACGTCGACCGGCTCATGACTACCACGAATGTCGACCGCGAGCCCCTCGGACACGTTGGTGTCCACGTAAGCCATCGCGATCGGCTTGCCGAGGGACTGAGAGGGCGCGCCGCTGGTGACCTCCCCAACGACGGTGCCGTCGGTCAGCAGCACCACGGGGTAGCCGTGGCGCGGCACTCGGCGCCCCCGCGCGACCAGGCCGGTCAGGCGCCGGCGCGGCGGGACGTCCTTCAGCGGCGCGAGCGCCGCACGGCCGACGAAGTCGCCCGGCTTGTCGAATTTCACGACCTTGCCGAGGCCCGCGTCGAACGGGGTCAGCCCGGCGTTCAACTCGTTGCCGTACAGCGGCATGCCCGCCTCCAGGCGGAGCGTGTCGCGGGCGGACAGGCCGGCGGGGCGCAGGCCGTACGGCTCGCCCGCCTTGGCGAGCTCCTGCCAGACGGTGACGGCGTCGTCGGCGGCGACGAAGAGCTCGAAGCCGTCCTCACCGGTGTAACCGGTGCGCGCGATCAGGGCCTCGACGCCGGCGACGGTGCCGGGCAGGCCCGCGTAGTACTTCAGGCCGGGCAGGTCGGCGTCGGTGAGCGTGCCGAGGATCTCCTGCGAGCGCGGGCCCTGGACGGCGACGAGCGCGTAGCGGTCGGAGCGGTCGTCGACCTCGGCGTCGAAGTCGCCGGAACGCTCCCGCAGCTCGGCGGCGACCCGTGGGTAGTTCGAGGCGTTGGCGACGACGAGGAACTCCTCGTCGCCGAGGCGGTAGACGATCAGGTCGTCGAGCACGCCTCCGTCGGGCGCGCAGATCATGGTGTACCGGGCGCGGCCCGGCTGGAGCGCCGACAGGTGGCCGACGAGCGCGTGGTCGAGCGCCTCGCCCGCCTGCGGGCCGGTCACGAAGATCTCGCCCATGTGGGAGAGGTCGAAGAGCCCGGCGGCCGTGCGCACCGCGTTGTGCTCGGCGGACTCGCTGCCGTAGCGCAACGGCATGAGCCAGCCGGCGAAGTCGGTGAGCGTCGCGCCGAGGCTCTCGTGCACCTCGCGGAGCGGTGTGGGTCTGGACATGAAGCGCACCTCAGACAGGGTTGGATGAGAGCATCCTCCCCCTCTGTCATCGGTGCCTGAGAGTTTCGCCCGGGTTTTGCCGGACTTTCACCTTCGGCGAGGCCCTGCGGACAAGGCCTGCTTTCCAGAGACCACCTGGCCCGTACGGTCCTTTGCCTTGTGAGGTTCGCGGGGAGGACTTGCTCCTTCAGGGGTCCTGACCGGATGTCAGGACGCTCTCCCGCACGGGATCACCGGTGTTCCGCCCAACCATACCAATGGCGCCCTCATCCCGCGCGAGTGGAGCGAGCGCCGTCGGCACGGCACGCGGCGACCAGGGCCTCGAACAGGTGGCCCTCCTCGCCGGCCTCGGGGTGCCACTGGACGCCGAGCGTGAAGCGGTGCCCGGGCAGTTCCAGCGCCTCCACGCTGCCGTCGTCGCCGGTCGCCGAAACGGTGAGCCCCTCGCCGAGACGGTCGGCCGCCTGATGGTGGTAGTGCGCCGCGTCGATCTTCTCGGCGCGCAGCACCTCCGCCAGGCGGCTGCCCGCCGTGACCCGCACCGGCAGGTGGCCGAACTCTCCCGGAGCGGGTGAGTGGCCGGAATGGCCCACGACGTCGGGAAGGTGCTGGTGGAGCGTGCCGCCGAGGGCGACGTTGAGCACCTGGAGGCCGCGGCAGATGCCGAGGAACGGCAGGTCCGCCGCCAGCGCCGCGCGGACCAGCTCGAACTCCGCCTCGTCACGGAACTCCCGGACGTAACCGGTCTCCCCGTGCGGTGCCGCGTCGTAGCGGGCGGGGTCGATGTCGCCGCCGCCCGCCACGACGAGCCCGTCCAGCCGCTCGACCAGCCGGCCCGGCTCGCCGGCCGGGGGGAGGATGACCGGCTGGCCGCCCGCCCGCTCGATGTGCTCGATGTAGGCGTACGGCAGCAGCGCGGACGGCATGCGCCACACGGTGAAGGCCGCGGGCTCGACGTAGCAGGTGACGCCGATGACGGGTCGGGACATGACGGCGATCCCTACAGCGGGGTCACGTAGGCGCCGGAGATGCCCCCGTCGACCAGGAACTCCGAGCCCGTGATGAAGCTGGCGTCGTCCGAGGCGAGGAACGCGACCGCGGCGGCGATCTCGGAGGCCTCGGCGAACCGGCCCAGGGGGATGTGGACCAGGCGCCGCTGGGCCCGTTCGGGGTCCTTGGCGAACAGTTCCTGCAGCAGCGGGGTGTTGACCGGCCCCGGGCACAGGGCGTTGACGCGGATGCCCTCGCGGGCGAACTGCACGCCGAGCTCCCGTGACATGGCCAGCACCGCCCCCTTGGAGGCGGTGTAGGAGATCTGCGAGGTGGCCGAGCCCATCACCGCGACGAACGAGGCGGTGTTGATGATGGAGCCCTTGCCCTGCCGCTGCATGTAGGGGATGACGTGCTTGCAGCAGTAGTACACGCTGGTCAGGTTGACCTCCTGGACCCGGCGCCAGGCGTCGATGCCGGTGGTCAGGATCGAGTCGTCGTCGGGAGGGGAGATGCCCGCGTTGTTGAAGGCGATGTCGACGCTGCCGTAGGTGTCGAACGCCGTCTTGAACATGTCGGCGACGTCCGCCTCGTTGGCCACGTCGGCCCGGACGAACAGGCCGCCCACCTCGTCCGCCGCCTTGGCGCCGGCCTCCTCGTCGAGATCGGCGCACACGACCTTGGCGCCCTCCTCGGCGAAGCGCCGGGCCGTGGCGAGGCCGATGCCGCCCGCCGCTCCGGTGATCACGGCGACGCGGTCCCGCAGACGTTGCATGGTGACGAACTCCTTGGTGCTCGGTGTGGTTCCTGGCGCCCCTTGCGGGCGTGACCTCAGTGGGCGATGAAGACGTTCTTGGTCTCGGTGAAGGCGGCGAGCGCGTCCGGCCCGAGCTCCCGGCCCAGGCCGGACTCCTTGAAGCCGCCGAACGGCGTCCAGTACCTCACCGACGAGTGGGAGTTGACCGACAGGTTCCCCGCCTCGACCGCCCGGGCCGTCCGCAGGGCGCGCCCCACGTCGCGGGTCCAGATCGACCCCGAGAGCCCGTAGCGGGTGTTGTTGGCGATCCGGACGGCCTCCGCCTCGTCCTCGAACGGGACGACGCTGACGACCGGCCCGAAGATCTCCTCGGTGAACGACCTCTCGTCCAGCGACTCGTGGGTGAGCACGGTCGGGGGGAACCAGAAGCCCTTGCCCGCGGGGCAGGAGCCCTGGAAGGTGGGGACGCCGCTGACGAACGAGGCCACCCGCTCGCGGTGCTCGGCGCTGATCAGCGGCCCCATGGTCGTGCGCGGGTCGAGCGGGTCGCCCACCGTGACGTTCGCGACGGCCGCGCACAGGCGCTGGAGGAACTCGTCGTACACCGAGCGTTCCACCAGGATGCGCGAGCGCGCGCAGCAGTCCTGGCCGCTGTTGTCGAAGACGGCCGAGGGCGCGCTCGCCGCGGCCTTCTCGAGGTCGGCGTCGGCGAAGACGATGTTGGCGCTCTTGCCGCCCATCTCCAGCGTGAGCCGCTTGACGGTCTCGGCGGCCCTGGCGGCGATCTGCTTGCCCACCTCGGTGGAACCCGTGAAGACGATCTTGTTGACGTCCGGGTGCTCGACGAGGCGGGCCCCCGCGACCTCCCCTGCCCCAGGCAGCACCTGGAGCACCCCCTCGGGGAGGCCGGCTTCGAGGGCCAGCTCCGCCAGCCTCAAAGCCGTCAGCGGGGTCCATTCCGCCGGTTTCACGATTACCGTGTTCCCGGCGGCGAGCGCCGGCGCGGCGCCCCACATGGTGATCACCATGGGGAAGTTCCACGGCACGATCACCCCGACGACGCCGAGCGGTTCGGCGAAGGTGATGTCGACCCCGCCCGGCACGGGGATCTGCTTGCCGTGGTTGCGCTCGGGCGCGCCGGCGTAGAAGTGCAGCACGTCGCGGACGTTGCCCGCCTCCCAGCGGGCGTTGCCGATCGTGTGCCCGGCGTTGTCGAGCTCCAGCCGCGCCAGCTCCTCCCCGTGCCGGTCGACCAGGTCGGCGAAGCGCCGCAGCAGCCGGGCACGGTCGCCCGGCGCGACCTCGCGCCAGGCGGGGAACGCCTTCCTCGCGCGCTCCACGGCGCGGTCGGTCTCGGCCAGATCGGCGAGCTCGACCTCCGCGAGGACGTCCTCGGTGGCAGGGTTGATGATCTTCATGTCACATCCGCTCGAATCCCCGGAACAACTCCCAGTCGGTCACGGCCGCGTCGAAGGCGGCCAGCTCGACCCGGGCGTTGTTCGCGTAGTGCTCGACGACCTGGTCGCCGAACGCGATCTTCGCGATCTGCGAGCCCTCCCACAGGGAGAGCGCGTCACGCAGTGTGGCCGGCACGGTCTCCGCGCCGGCGGCGTAGGCGTTGCCGGTGTAGGCCTCCTCCAGCGGCAGTTCGTTCTCGATGCCGTGCAGGCCGGCGGCGATCAGCGCCGAGACGGCGAGGTAGGGGTTGACGTCCCCGCCCGGGACGCGGTTCTCCACCCGCAGCGAAGGCCCGTGCCCGACCAGCCGCAGGGAACAGGTGCGGTTGTCCACGCCCCACTTCACCGCGGTCGGCGCGAAGCTCCCGGCGACGTACCTCTTGTAGGAGTTGATGTTCGGCGCGAACATCAGCGTGAGCTCGCGCATGGCGGCGAGCTGCCCGGCGATGAAGTGCTCGCCGACCGGCGACAGCCCGTGGCGTCCCTTCCCGGCCATCACCGGCTCGCCCGCGCCGTCCCGCAGGGAGATGTGGATGTGGCAGGAGTTGCCCTCGCGCTGGTTCGGCTTGGCCATGAAGGTGATCGACATGCCCTCCTGGGCGGCGATCTCCTTGGCGCCGTTCTTGTAGATGGCGTGGTTGTCGCAGGTGGTGAGCGCGTCGGCGAAGCGGAACGCGATCTCGTGCTGCCCGAGGTTGCACTCGCCCTTGGCCGACTCGACGTACATGCCGGCGCCCTCCATGCCGAGCCGGATCCGGCGCAGCAGGGGCTCCACCCGGGCGCCGCCGAGCAGGGAGTAGTCGACGTTGTAGAGGTTGGCGGGCGTCAGGTCACGGTAGGCCTTGGTCCAGGCGCTCTCGTAGCTGTCGTTGTAGACCACGAACTCCAGCTCGGTGCCGACGAACGCCGTCCAGCCGCGCTCGGCGAGCCTGTCGGTCTGCGCGCGCAGGATCTGGCGGGGGGAGGCGGCGACGTCGGTCTCGTCCTCCCAGACCAGGTCGGCCATCAGCATGGCGGCGCCCTCCTGCCACGGCACCAGGCGCAGCGTGGACAGGTCGGGCCGCATGACGAAGTCGCCATATCCGCGTTCCCACGACGACATGCTGTAACCGTCGACGGTGTTCATGTCGATGTCCACGGCGAGGAGGTAGTTGCATCCCTCGGCGGCGTGGTGCACGACCTCGTCCAGGAAGTACCGGGCGGACAGCCGCTTGCCCTGGAGGCGTCCCTGCATGTCGACGATGGCCAGAATCACGGTGTCCACCCGCCCGGCGGACACATGTTCACGCAGTTGGTCGACGGTGAGCACGGCGCTCCCTCCCGTTAAAAGTCTGGAATCAGACCATTGGACGCATGCAAGCACCAGCGACCGCCCCGCGTCAACGGTGCGAGCCCCGAAAGCGGCCAAACGGGCTAATCTCGTACCATTGGCGTTCGGCGTGGGGAGGAATTGATGGGCGAGCCGCAGCTCGTCACGTTCCTCCGTCCCGTGCGGGCGGGCAACGCCTTCGAGGAGACCGTCGAACGGCTGCTCCAGGCCATCAAGCTGGGCGTGGTGGCGCCCGGCGAGAAGCTCCCCGCCGAGCGCGACCTCGCCGCCCAGCTCGGCATCAGCAGGGTGACCCTGCGGGAGGCGATCCGCGCGCTGCAGGAGTCGGGGTACCTCGACGTGCGGCGCGGCCGGTACGGTGGCGCGTTCGTGGTGTACGAGCCGCCGCGGCCCCGGCAGGGCGACCTGCGCCGGGCGGTCAACCGGATGGGGCCCGAAGATCTCGACGACGCCCTGACCTTCCGCATGGCGGTCGAGTGCGGCGCCGCCCAGGTCCTCGCCTCGATGGAGCTGACGGAGCAGCAGCGCGACACGCTCCAGCGGCGCCTGGCGGACGTCAACGAGGCCGCGCCCGCCGACTACCGGCGGCTCGACACCGCCTTCCACCTGTCGATCGCCGAACTCACCGGTTCGGCGCTGCTGGCCGCCACCGGCGCCGACGCCCGGCTCCGGGTCACCGACCTGCTCAACGCCATCCCGGTGCTCGGCCCGAACATCGAGCACGCCGCCGCCCAGCACGCCGCCATGGTCACCGCGATCCTCGCGGGCGATCAGGAGGGCGCGAGGCGGGCCGTGATGGAACACCTGGAGGGCACCGCGGCGCTCCTGCGCGGCTTCCTCGCCTGAAAATCGCCGAAGTCCCGGCGACCGGCGAGATATCGCGTCAAAATCCGTGAAGTTCCCGCGGCGGGGACGTCATGCCGTACATGTCCTGATCTGCACCGGCGCTGCCGGGCGGTCGTCCGGGGGCCGGATGGCCGGGCTCGCGACCGGGGATCACTGTCGGCGGGGACCGTAGCATCGGTAGTGGGGGATGTCTGTGGGGAGCTGGTTCCAGGAGCGGATCATCGACAGCGGTCGGCTGCCGCTCTTCTGCTTCGTCGTGGCGCTGATCGTCACGTTTCTCTTCACGCGCGTCAACGTCCGTCTGATCAGGGCCAGGGTCGGCTGGTTCCGCGACGTGAGCGTCGGCGACGTCCACGTGCACCACGTGGTCTTCGGCGTGGTGCTCATGCTCTTCGGCGGCGTCGCCGGGCTGGTCACCGCGGGCCTTTCGCCCGGCTGGTACGCCTTCACCGCCGCCGTCTTCGGGGTGGGGGCCGCCCTGGTGCTGGACGAGTTCGCGCTGATCCTGCACCTGCGCGACGTTTACTGGTCGGAGGAGGGACGCACGTCGGTGGACGCCGTTTTCGTCGCGATCGCCGTCACGGTGCTTCTGCTGCTCGGCCTGCGCCCCCTCGGGTGGGAGACCCCCGAGCCGTCCCCGGCGGGCAGGTGGACGGCGGTCCTCGTCCTGGTCGCCAACCTCGTGCTGGCCGTCGTCACGCTGCTGAAGGGGAAGATCTGGACCGGCCTGGTGGGGCTGTTCGTGCCCTTCCTGCTGATCGTCGGGGCCGTGCGCCTGGCGCGTCCCGGGTCGCCGTGGGCGCGCTGGTTCTTCGCCCCCGGGGCCCGCAGGCCGCGCCCGTCGAAGATGGCCAGGGCCGTCCACCGCGAGACCCGCTGGCGGCGGCCGGTCATCAAGGTGAAGATCGCCGTGCAGGAGTTCGTCTCCGGCCGCCACGACCTCCCGTCCGCCTGGAGCGGCGAGCCCCAGCGCACCAAGAAGTGATCAGACCCGGAGGTGCGCCACCAGGCGCCTGACCTGCTCGGCGTAGTGCTCGGTGAACTCCTCCGAGCCGGGGTCGGTGTCGCAGACCGCGCGGACGAGGTGGGGAAGGGCGACGCCCGCGCCGGCGGCGGCGAACAACACCAGTAGCAGGCAGGCGGGATCGAGGTCGGCGGGGAACTCGCCCTCGGCCTGCCGGCGTCGCAGGTCTTCGAGGTTGCGCCGCATGTCGTCGGCGAACCCTTCAGGTAGCGCGCCGCCGTCGTCGGTGAGCCCATCCCAGACGAGCATCCTGGCGAAGTCGCGGTTTTGCGCGTTGCCGCGGACGTAGGAGGCGGCGAGCTCGGGAAGCGACGCCGAGCGGGCGGCGAACGTGCCCTCCGAGCTCTGCCACTGACCGGTGAGCTCGCGGTAGAGACCCTCTTTTCCGCCGAAGTAGTAGGAGATGAGCTGCTTGTTCACTCCCGCGTTGGCCGCGATGTCGCTCACCCGGGCGCCGGCGAATCCCTTGGCGCCGAACTCCTCGACCGCGGCGCGCAGGATGCGTTCCTTCGTGCGCTCGGGATCACGCCGTCGCTCTCCGGCTGGACGTCTCATGGACCAACGGTAGCACTTTCATCCGTATGGATGACTGTTTCACCCGTACGGTTGACACAATCAACCGTACGGGTGATAGTCGAGTCATGAACCTTCGCATAGCGGTCATCGGCGGTGGCGTGGGAGGGCTTTGCCTCGCCCAGGGACTCCACAAGGCAGGCATGGACGTGACGGTCTACGAGCGCGACCGCACACCAGAAGATCGACTCCAGGGGTACCGCGTCCACATCGATCCCCACGGGGCGCGGGCGTTGCACGACTGCCTGCCCTCCGAGCTCTGGAAGGCGTTCCTGGCCACTACCGGCACAGGCGGCCAGGATTTCGGCTTCCTCACCGAACAACTGGAGGAACTGCTCGTCCTCCGGACGGAACACTCGGACGACCCGGCCGAGAACCACCACTCGGTCAGCCGCATCACGCTCAGGCAGGTCCTGCTGACCGGGCTCGACGAGGTGGTGCGCTTCGGCAAGACCTTCGAACGCTACGAACGTACCGAGGACGGTCCGATCCGGCTGCACTTCGCCGACGGCTCCAGCGCGACGGCGGACATCGTCGTCGGAGCCGACGGTGGGAACTCCCCGGTGAGAAGGCAGTACCTTCCGCACGCCCGGCGCGTCGACACCGGCATCCTCACGGTGGCGGGGAAGTTCCCGCTGACCGAGCACGCCAGGTCCGCGCTCACGCCGCGCCTGTGGGAGGGGCCGAACAGCATCATCCCCCCGCCCGGCGCGGGCTTCTTCATCGCCCCGCACGACCTCGGCGAGGATCCGGTGGTGCTGCCAGGGGGCATCGGCGCCACGGAGACGGGAGGAGCGTTGTTCGACAACTCCAGCAGCTACATCCTGTGGGCGTACGGGGCGGCGGACGGGCGCATGCCGGACGATGTCTCGACGATGTCAGGGGAGCGGCTCCGGGACACTGTGGCGGCGTTGATCGGCGACTGGCATCCCGACCTGCGCATGCTGGTCACGATGTCCCACCCCGAGGCCGTGTCGCTGCTGCCGATCCGCACCTCGGTGCCCGTCGCCCCGTGGGCCGCGACCACCGTCACGCTCCTCGGCGACGCGATTCACAGCATGACGCCCATGCGCGGCATCGGCGCCAACACCGCGCTGCGCGACGCCCGCCTGCTCTGCCTGGCCCTGACCGGCGGCAAGGATCCGGTCGAGGCGATCGCCGCCTACGAGGCCGAGATGAGAGAGTACGGCTTCGCCGCCGTGCGCGACTCCCTGCGGGCGGCCAAGCAGTTCGTCGGCGGCAGCGCCATGGCGAGGGCCGGCTTCAAATCGTTCCTGCGTACGGCGAGCCGCTTGCCCGCACTGCGCCGGCGGGTCTTCTCCTGACCGGTCCCGAGGCCCGGCGGCACGCCGCCGGACGCGAACGAAGCGGTCAGGCCCCGGGACCGTTCAGGAACGAAGTGGTCAGGCCCTGGGACCGTTCAGGAACGAAGCGGTCAGGCCCTGGGACCGTTCAGGAACGAAGCGGTCAGGCCCCGGGACCGTTCAGGAACGAAGTGGTCAGGCCCCGGGACCGTTGAGGAACGAGGCGATCACCTGGCGCACGTCGTCCCTGGCCAGGTCGACGTCGTGGTCGCCCGGGGCGAGGTAGGCCGTCACGGGGTGGCCCGAGGCGAGCAGGGCGTTGGCGAGGTCGAGGGTCTGGGTCGGCGGGACCACCGGGTCGTCGGCGCCGTGGAGGAGCAGCACGGGCACGCCGTTGCCCACATGGTTGGTGGGAGTGGCGTCGGCGGTCGGTTCGTCGCCGGCGGCGGGGACGTGACCGAGCAGCCGGGCCCATGGGCTGTCCTCGGCCCGGCATTCGGGCCAGTCGGCGGCCAGCGGGTCCACGGGGGGCGAGCAGGCGATGACGGCCGCGATGTCGTCGGGGGTGTCGACGCCCCGCAGGCCCAGGTGAAGGGCCAGGTGGGCTCCCGAGGACCTTCCCGCGACGAGCAGCGGCACGCCGGGACGCTCGGCGCGGATCTTCCGTGCCTCGTCACGGATGTCGTCGAGCTGGGCGGGCCAGGGGGCCTCGCCGCTCAGACGGTGGGTGACCGGCACGACCTCCAGACCGTGTGCGGCCATGATCTCCCGGGACCGCTCGCCGGGATGCCGCTCCATCCACGCCCCACCGTGCACCCACATCAACACCCGCCGCATCCCCCGATCCTAAAGGAGCCCCAGCGCCCCGACCCGCACGGCTGTCCCCCCTCCGGCGCCCGGTACCCACGTGGCGCGGCGACCGCCTCTCGTGGTCGCTTGCGGGTTTCGAGGTGGTGTGGTGACCGTTTCTCGTGGTTGCTGGCGGTTCCGGTGGTGGTTCCGGGGGTGGTGTGGTGACCGTTTCTCGTGGTCGGCGCGGTTCCGGTGGTGGGTTGCGGGGGTGGTGTGGTGACCGTTTCTCGTGGTCGGGGCGGTTCCGGTGGTGGGTTGCGGGGGTGGTGTGGTGACCGTTTCTCGTGTTCGCGGCGGTTCCGGTGGTGGGTTGCGGGGGTGGTGTGGTGACCGTTTCTCGTGTTCGCGGCGGTTCCGGTGGTGGGTTCCGGGGGTGGTGTGGTGACCGTTTCTCGTGTTCGCGGCGGTTCCGGTGGTGGGTTCCGGGGGTGGTGTGGTGACCGTTTCTCGTGGTCGCGGCGGTTCCGGTGGCGGGTTTCGGGGGTGGTGTGGTGACCGTTTCTCGTGGTCGGTGGCGGTTCCGGTGATGGGTTGCGCGCGTGGCGCCGCGGCCGTCTCTCGTGGTCGCTCGCTGTTCGGCGCCGGGGCGGCGAGAAGGGGTACGGCGATGCCGGCGCCGTCGTACGGCGATTGGCCCGGCGATCTCGGGGCAGTGGCGGGTCCGGGAACAGGACGATGTCAAGGGAGGCCGAGCGCGATGAGCCTGATCGACAAGTGGAAGCTTCGCGAGCTCAAGGCCCGGGCCAAGCGGCGCCTGGGCGCGACCACCGGCAACCGCGCGATGGCCGCCGAGGCCCGCACCGAGGAGGCCGAGGCCCGTCTCCTCCAGACCGAGGACCGGATCAGGCAGACGGCCCACGAGATCCGCCGCGAGCACGGCATTCTGAGGTGAAGGCTCAGACGGCGCCGGCGAGGCTGCGTACGGCGAGGCCGGCGCCGAGGACGACGACCATGGTGGCCGTGCCCAGTGGGGCGAGGCCCGCGAGGCGGGCGGTGAAGCCCCTGCGGACGGCCGCCAGGCGGTCGAGGCGGGCGGCCAGCTTCACCAGCAGCAGCCCTGTGGCGGTCAGGGTGGCCGCCATGCCCAGGCCGTAGGCCGCGACGAGCGCGACGCCGAACCACGTCCGGCCCAGGGCCATCGCGCCCAGCAGCACGATCAGGGCCGACGGGCTCGGCACCAGGCCCCCTGCCACCCCGAGCCCGACCAGCCCGGCACGCCCCTGGGCCCGGCCCCCGGCATCCGCTTCTCCCAGGACGCCGCTTCCGTGCCCGTGCCCATGCCCATGCCCATGCACATGGTCGTGTCCGTGCCCATGGTCGTGTCCGTGTCCGTGTCCGTGTCCGTGCCCGTGGCCGTGGCCAGCGGAACGGCCGTCCAGGCGGCCTCGGGCGGCCGACCACAGCAGGCGGGCGCCGATGAGGGCGATCAGCACCCCACTGGCCAGCCCGAGCCAGGACAGCACCGCCTCCCCGGCCAAGCCGGAGAAGGCGCTGATCAGCAGCCCCACCGCGAGCACGCCCGCCGTGTGCGTCGCGGTGACCGTGGCGCCGACGACCAGGGCGTCGCGAGGCCGTCCCCGGCGGCCCGCCAGGTAGGCGGCCATGATGGTCTTGCCGTGCCCCGGGATGAGCGCGTGCCCGGCGCCGAGCACGACCGCGAGCAGCACGGCGAGCAGGCCGAGCGGCAACGTCAGGGACGACGCGCCGACGAGGCCGGTGAAGGTGCGGTCGAGGGCGCTCAGCCAGTCGCCGACCGGCCCTCCGATGCCCGGCCCGGCGAGGGAGGCGCCCCGGGGAGCGGCCGCGCCCGCCGCGCCGGTCCCCGCCAGCCGCAGGGTGACCGAACGCTGGTCGAGCGGGCTGGCCAGCATGTCGTCCGGATATCGGCGCAACTGGTCACTGCCGCTCACCGACGGCACGCCCGAAGGCGCGAGCCGTACGCCGTCCGCCGCGGCGGTGATCTCGCGCCAGCCGATGCGCTCGGCCAGGAAGGAGTCGGAGAACGCGACGGTGGAGGACGCCGTCGCCGCGGCCGAGAGGGCGCAAGTCAGCCGGCTGGTGGGCAGCCCGCCCTGCCCCGGGCCGTACGTCAGGGACGACGCGCCGACCCGCCACGCCACCGGCCGGCCGTCCACCACCAGCCGCTGGGCCCCCGCCAGCTGCGCGCAGGTGGCGGCGGCGTACGCGGCGGTCTCACGGGCGGAGGCGTCGCCGGAGCGGTCGGCGTCCACCGACGGCCTGGCCTGCAGGGTGGGCAGTTCGGCGTAGTCGATGATCGCGGTGTTCTCGACCCGGTCCGGCAGGACCTTCAGCCCGTTGTAGTGGTTGACGGTGAAGTTGCCGAGCGGGTGGGCCGCCACCACGGCGGCGAGCACAAGGGCGATCATGAGAACCTCGCGAGAGCCGGCAGTTTCGGGTCGAAGCGCGGGTTGTAGATCTGGACCTGCGAGAACGACCGGGCGGAATCGCGTCCGAGCGCCTTCTCGATCACGCCCCGGTGGTACGCCGGCAGCGCGTTCCGCCAGCCGCGCCCGGTGGCCTTCCCGGCGTACGGCAGCGCCTCACGCGACCGGCCCGCCTTGTGGAGCGCCCAGGCCAGGGCGTCCGCCGCGACGACGTTGGGGTTGCGCTCGTACTCGGCCCTGGCGTGCCGCACGGCCTCCTCGGGGGAGCCGTGGTCGGCCTCGAACTCGGCCCAGGTGAGGTCGTCACGCACGCCGCCCGCCGCCATGAGCTTCTTCTGTGCCCGCAGCAGCTCCCACTGCTCGTCCGGGTCCTGGCCCTGCCTCAGCAGCACCTCGCCGTACTCGATGACGTACTGGGCCAGCGGCAGGCGGGCCACCACGGCGGCGTAGCCGGAGGCCGCGGCCGCGAGGCGTCCGCCGAGCGCGGCCACGCGGGCCCGGCCGGCGAGCGCGGGGACGAACCCGGGGAACGCCCGCAGCGCCTCGTCGTACATCTGGCCCGCCCGCTCCAGGTTGCCCGCGTGCAGGGCCAGTTCGCCGAGGTAGAAGCGGCAGTAGGCGACGTCCTCGGGGGCGAACGCGTCGCGCAGCGCCGCCTCCAGCAGCTCGCGGGCCTGTTTGACGTCGCCGCGCAGTTCGGCGTCGTAGGAGGCCCGGGTGAACGAGGAGATGCCGGGTTTGAGGTCCATCATGCGCTCGATGGCCTGGTGCGCCTCGGGGTAGTTCCCGAGCTGCGTCTCGGCGTCCGCCAGTACCCCGTAGGCGACCGACCCGTAGGGGTTGGCCGAGATCGCGCGCCGGGCCAGCCGTGCGGCCGCGGCGAACTCGTGGCGTCCGGCGGCCAGCGCGGCCTGGCCGGTGAGCACGGCCGGGTCGCCGGGAGCCAGGGAGGCCGACCGGCCCAGGGCCTCCTCCGCCTTCACGTAGTAGGACGGGTCGGCGGTCAGCCGGGCCTGCTGGACGTACGCCGCTCCGAGGGACGCCCAGGCGTCGTGGTCCTTCGGGAGCCGCTTCAACCTGTCCTGCAGATCTTCGACCGTCCGGGCGAGCCCGGCGGACGAGGCGGGCGTCTCGCCGTACGCGGCGGCGCCCGAGGCGGCGGTCAGCGTGGCCGGCGCGGCCGGCGGGAGCAGGGAGGCGCCGGTGGTCATGGCCACGGTGACGCCCAGGGCGCACACTCCCATGACGGCCGTCTTCCGGAACCCGCGACGAGGGCGATCGAGGTGAGACATGGTGGATCTCCTGGTGTTGCCTGGCCGGATGGTTCGCCGGACGGGCCGCCCGGCGCCGTGCCGGCTCCCGGAGGGAGGGCGGGAGCCGGCGCGCCCGGCTAGCGCTGGTTCACCGCCGCCGAGCTCGGCAGCGGGACGTACGGGAACCTCTGCTCGAACGGTTTGTCGTTGGCGTCGACCTTGTCGCCGGCGGCCAGGGCGTCGACCAGCTTGCCCGCCTGCGCGGCGCCCTCGACGGCCTGGATCGAGATGTCGATCACGTCGTCGCCGAGGCGGCGGCCGTTCGGGAAGCCCTGCAGGTCACCGGCGAGCACGCCGAGCCGGTTCGGGTTCTGCGCGGGCGGGACGGCCATGTTGAGCCGCAGCATCTCGGAGGGACGGAACGCACGGTGGTCGGCGTCCCTGTTCAGGATCTGCGAGTTGAGGTCGGCCTTGATGGGCCCGGCGGCCTTGGCGATGCCGGTGAGGAAGATCTCGACCAGGTCGTTGCGCGGCGTCCTGGGCGCGGGGATCTTGTAGATGCCCTCGATCAGCTGCGGCAGCTCGGGGTGGGTGACGCGCTTGACGACGGCGGCGATCTTGGCGTCCTTGTCGGGGCTGATCGAGTTGAAGGCGTCCTTCAGGCCCGCCGGGACGACCACCTCGTTGACCAGCGGGTTGCCCAGCCGCGACACCTGCTTGTAGCCGCTCGGGCTCCACTTGTCGGTGGTCGACCAGATGCCGACGACGGGGTTGCGGCGGGCGTCGTTCCTGAGGGCCAGCTCGTCCTTGGGCACCTGCAGCGCGATGCTGTGGACGTTGTAGCCCTTGAGGGTGTCGTTGCCGACCTCCGACAGGTCGCCGCCGTACAGCAGGTCGAAGACCCGCAGGTCGAGGAAGAACGGGTCGTCGGCCTGCCCGGCGAACGACCTGCCGCCGTGCGGCAGCGACGCCACCGACTGCGCGCGCAGCCTGGCGTAGTCGGGCATCGAGGCCTCGCCGACGTCGCTCGGCGCCACGATGCCGTCCCTGACGAGGGTGACCACGCCCCGGTGGGTGAACTTCTTGAGGGTGTAGTGCTGGCGGAACAGCAGGTTCTCGTCGTCGATCGAGGTGACCTGCCCGTTGTTGTAGAGGAACGTCGCGTTGCCGCGGCGGTCCTCGTCGCGGAAGGTCCACTGGTAGACGACGTCGGGCTTGGCGTCCCCGTCGTTGTCGATCTTGATGTTGTACCGCGAGCGGGTGTCGAAGGTGTAGAAGTTGGGCCCGCCGGTCGGCTCCTCGAACGGGATCCAGTTGGCCACGAGCGTGACGGTGTCCGGCTTGTCGGGGCTGACGAACGCGTACAGGTCGGTGTTGTCGTTGCGCGGGTCGCCGGAGATGAGCGGCGCCTCGCGATGGGATGAGGCCCCGCTGGTCTCGGGACGAAGGAGGGCGAACGAGGAGGCGGACAGCGCCCCCACGATGGCCAGCACGATAGGGGTGCGCCGGGTGATCCGGAGCTCCATGTCGTCACGGTCCTTTCGGCCGCCGGTCGCCTGCACGACCGGTCGCTGAGCAAAGGGAGAGAGGTCCGGCCGGGTCCTCGAGTGGCTATACGCAGCGACGGCGCGTTTGGATTGGTCGACAGGGAATTCTTTTTTTCTTGATCATCGGCGCGCCGGTCCGGATCGGCCGGCGCGCCCGTCCCGCCGGCGCCGGTCAGCCGGGAAGGGCCTCGGCGCCGGCGAGGAACTGGGTGGTGGCGAGGTCCCGGTAGAGGTCGTCGCAGGCGAGGAGCTCCCGGTGGGTGCCCACGGCCCGTACCCGCCCCGCCTCCAGGACCACGATGCGGTCGGCGCCGGTGACCGTCGAGAGGCGGTGCGCGATGACCAGCACGGTCGTCGTCCCGGCCACCTCGGCGATCACGTCGCGCAGCCGCATCTCGTTCACCGCGTCCAGCTGGGAGGTGGCCTCGTCCAGCAGGAGGAGGCGCGGCCTGCGCAGCAGCGCGCGGGCGATGGCGACCCGCTGGCGCTCGCCGCCGGAGAGCATCTGCCCGCGGTGGCCCACGGCGGTCTCCAGCCCCTGCGGGAGCCGCCGCACCAGGTCCTCCAGCCGGGTGCGGGCCAGCACCTCGGTGATCTCCTCCTCCGTCGCGTCCGGCGCCCCGAACACGAGGTTCTCCCGTAGCGTCCCGGACAGCACCGGCGCGTCCTGCTCGACGTACCCGAGGACCGAGCGCCAGCCGGTGAGCGGGAGCTCGCGGATGTCGCGCCCGTCGACGGCCATGGTGCCCGAGGTGGGCTCGTAGAAGCGCTCCAGCAGCGCGAAGATCGTCGACTTGCCCGCGCCCGACGGCCCCACCAGCGCCGTCAGGCCTCCGGCCGGGATCTCGAACGACACCTCGTGCAGCGCCTGCGGGCGGTCGTCCCCGTACCGGAAGCCGACCTCGGTGAGCGTCACCGCCGCCGGACCCGTTCCCGCCGGCGCGGGCGTCTCGGCGGGGGCGAGCGGCTCGGCGGGAAGGTCCTCGACCTCGCGCAGCCGGGGGATCACCGCGAGTCCCGCCTGCAGCTGCACGGCGGCCTGGACGAGCTGCGCGATCGGCGCCATGAGGTAGAAGAGGTACAGCAGGAACGCGATCAGCGAGGACACCTGCAGCAGACCGCTCGACACCCGCACGCCGCCCACGCCGAGCACCGCCAGGAAGGCCAGCTGGACCGCGAGCCAGGTCGAGGTGCCGGCGGCGGCGCTCCAGCCCGCCGCGCTCAGCCCGCGCCGCCACGCCGTCCGGGCCGCCTGCTCCACGGCCGCCGTCTCCCGCTCCTCCGCGCCCGACGCCTTGACGGTGCGGAACGCCTGCAGCGCCCGATCCAGTGACGAGCCCACCTCGCCGAGCGCCGTCTGCGCGGCGTTGGTCGCCCTGCGGATGCGCGGGAGCACCAGCAGGTTGATGGCGCCGACCACGGCGAGCACGCCCAGCGTGACCAGGAGCAGGACGGGATCCATGGCGGCCATCAGCGCGACGCAGCCGGCCAGGGTGAACACGGCGGTCACCCCGCTGGTGATGCCCGTCGTGCACACCGCGCGCAGGAGCGTGGTGTCGGCCGTCACGCGTGACTGCAGGTCGCCGGGCTCCAGCCGGTCGACGTCGGGCACGCGCAGGCGGAGCATCCGCCGGATGAGGCGCAGCCGCGCGGTGAGCACGACGCTCTCGGCCGTCCGTTCCAAGACGTAGTCGCCGAGGGCGGACACCACGGCTCCTACCATGACGAGGGCGCCCAGGCCGATCAGCGGCCCGGCCAGCGGGACGTCCCGGCCGAACGCGTCGATCACGTTCCGGGCCACCAGCGGAGTGGCGAGCCCCGCGAGGCTTCCCACGAGTCCGAGGGCGCCGCCCAGCACGAGCGTCCACACGTGCGGCCGGACATGGGTGAGCAGCAGCCGCCAGGAGCCCGCCGGCGGCGGTACGGGAGGGTTCATGATCCTGCGAACGAACAACGCGTAGTGTCGCGTTCCTGGGATCTTCGCCGTCTTGAAGGAGGCCCCGGGCCCGCCGAGCGGAGCGAGGGGAGAAGAACACCGCCCACTTCACTACCGACCGGCCGGTACCCTTCGGATGCTCGGGCTGAATGCCCTCATTCACCCGAGCAGGGGAGGTCGGGGCGGGACGGGATGACGAAGGCGATCGCCGACGTTGTCGATCGCGGGGCGCCTGTCCCGGGGGCTGGAGGTGGAAGTGGCAGACGGGCTCGAATGGCTGGTCGAGGGAAGACGGTTGTCCCCGGTCCAACAGCGCATCGCGCAGTACCTGAGCGAGCACCTGTCCGACGCGATCTTCCTGTCGAGCGTCGAGCTCGCCGAACGCGCGGGGGTGAGCCAGCCGTCGGTGACCCGGTTCGCGATGGCCCTCGGCTTCGCCGGGTACCCCGAGCTGCGCCACGCGCTCAGGCCGCTGGTGGTCGGCGGCGACGCCCCGGCCGACGCCGCGCCCGCGGCCCCGGACCCTCTGCCCGACGGGGCCCGCCTGCTGCGCGAGGTCGTCGACCACGAGATCCGCAACCTGACGGCCGTACGCGACAGCCTGACCGCCGGCTCACGGATCCCCGGCCTCCCCGGGGACGGCCTGTCCGGCCGCATCGAGGCCCTCGGCGCGGCCCTCGCGGCGTGCGAGCCGCTGCCCGTCCTCGGCCTGCGGGTCTCCTGCGGGCTCGTCACGACGTTCGCCTACTACGCCCGCCGCATCCACCCCGACGTCCGGCCGCTGATCCACGGCGGCTCCGAGCTGACCGACGGCCTGCACGCCGCCCGCCGGGCCGGGTCGGAGTGGCTGCTGGCCGTGATGCTGCCCCGTTACCCGGCCGAGGCCGTGCACGCCCTGGAGTACGCCGCCAAGCTCGGCTACCGCACGGCCGTGATCGCCGACCGCGCCGAGGTGCCGTTCCCGGCCGACGTCGTGCTGCCCGCCCCGGTGGGGGAGCGGCTCGTCTGCGACTCCCACGCGGCGCCGCTCGCCCTCGCGATGCTGCTGCTGGAGGCGATGGCCGACGCGGCGCCGCTGCGCACCCAGGCCCGGCTGGAGGAGCACGAGCGCATGACCGACGAGACGGGCGTGTTCCTGGAGCCCTGAGCGCCGTCAGGCCCCGCCCGCCCCGGTCACGGGCGACACCGGTGAGGGCCGGGGCATCTAGGCTGATCGCATGAGTGCACGACCTGTCGCCTTGATCACCGGTGGTTCCCGAGGAGTGGGGGCGGCCGTCGCCCGGGCGCTGGCGCCCACCCACGAGCTGCTCGTCGGAGGGCGCGAGAGCACGGCCCTCCAGCAGGTCTGCCAGGAGGTGGGGGCCCGCCCCTGGCCGGTGGAGCTGACCGACGAGCGCGCCGTCGCGGAGGCGGCCGCCGGGATCGACCGCCTCGACGTGCTGGTCCACTGCGCCGGCGTGGCACGGCTGGGCTCGATCGCCGACCTCACCGTCGAGGCGTGGCGCGAGTCGTTCGAGGTCAACGTCACGGCGGTGGCGGGCCTCACGCGCGTGCTCCTCCCGGCCCTGCGCGCCGCCCGCGGTCACGTCGTCCTGATCAACTCCGGGGCCGGGCAGCGTGCCAATCCCGGCTGGGCGGCCTACGCCGCCAGCAAGTTCGCGCTGCGCGCCTTCGCCGACGCGCTGCGGCTGGAGGAGGAGCCGCGCGGCGTGCGGGTGACCACCGTCTATCCCGGGCGGATCGACACCGACATGCAGCGCGGGGTGCGTGCGCACGAGGGCGGCGAATACGAGCCCGACAGGTACCTCGACGCGGGCTCGGTGGCCCGCGTGGTGGTCACGGCGGTGACGGCGACGCCCGACGCGCACGTCACCGAGATCACCGTCCGCCCCGCCGCCGGCCCGGTCAGCTGACGGCATAGGTGAATTGACGTCCGCTCTGGACAATTGATTCGCACATTAGGGCGAACATTGACTTATCCCCTGAGAGATTGGGGGAGTGTCCGACATCAGCTACTGGTGCGAGCTGGCGTGGCTGCATCCCGGGACGGCGGTGGAGGGCGTACTCGTCCGGGTCGAGGGCACCCGGTTCGCCGAGGTCGTGCCGGGCGTCGCCACGCCGCCCCACGACGCGGTGCGCCTGGCCGGGCTGACGGTGCCCGGCATGGCCAATGCCCACTCCCACGCCTTCCACCGGGCGCTGCGCGGCCAGGTGGAGGCGGGGGCGGACACCTTCCGGGCCTGGCGCCGGCGGATGTACGACCTGGCGGCCCGCCTCGACCCCGACAGCTACCTGGCCCTGGCCAGGGCCACCTACGCCGAGATGGCGCTGGCCGGGATCACCGGCGTGGGGGAGTTCCACTACGTCCACCACGGCGAGGGCGGCAAACCGTACGACGACCCCAACATCATGGGGCACGCCCTCATCGAGGCCGCCAGGAACGCCGGGCTGCGCATCACCCTTCTGGACGCCTGCTACCTCACCGACGGCATCGGCGCCCCCCTCACCGACACCCAGTTGCGCTTCGGCGACGGCGACGCGCACCGCTGGGCGGAGCGCGTGGACGACCTCGCGAGCGAGTACGCCCAGGTCGAGGACGTGGTGATCGGCGGCGCCGTCCACTCGGTGCGCGCCTGCCCTCCCGAGCAGATGCCCGTGGTGGTGGACTTCGGCCACCGCAGGGCGGCGCCGCTGCACGTGCAGGTCTCCGAGCGCCGGCGCGAGAACGAGAACTGCGTCAAGATCTACTGCGCGACCCCCGCCCAGGTGCTGTACGAGCACGGCGTCCTCGGGCCCCGCACCACGGCCGTGCACGCCACCTATCTGAGCGACGTGGACGTGGCCCTGCTCGGCGGCTCGGCGACCTACGTCTGCATGTGCCCCACCACCGAGCGCGACCTCGCCGACAGCGTCGGCCCCGCGCGCACGCTGTACGAGGCCGGCTCGCCCATCACGCTGGGCAGTGACAGCCACGCGGTGATCGACCTGCTGGAGGAGGCCCGCATGGTCGAGCTCAGCGAGCGCGGCAGCAGCGGCCAGCGGGGCACCTGGACGGCGGCCGACCTGCTGCTGGCCGCCACGACGGTCGGGCAGGCCTCACTCGGCCACCCCGACGCCGGTTTCATCGTCCCCGGCGCCTGGGCCGACCTGGTGTCCGTGCGCCTGGACTCGGTCAGGACGGCCGGCTCGCGCAGCGCCTCGGCGGGGGACAGCGTGGTCTTCGGCGCCTCGGCCGCCGACGTGCATTCGGTGGTCGCGGGCGGGCGCAGGGTGGTCGTCGAGGGAGGGCACCTGCTGGGCGACGTCGGCACCATGCTGGACCACGCCATCGCGGCCCTCCGCGACTGAGCTCGGGGGCGTCCGGCGGACGTGGAGCGATGAGGCGCCACTTTGATCACTCAGGGATTTCCGGCCCCTTGAGCTGCGCTTTCTTCTTCTGTCCCGGACTTTCGGTCAATGCAACTCATACTTGAGGAGGAGTTGTCAAACCATTCTGGGGTCCCATCCTTTTTGGGAATCTTTGCCGTGAACTGAACGTTGGTTGGGGCAGGAGATGGGGGCGAGGACGCGCCGCGGCATTCGGCCGCGGAGGCCGACTCCACCCGCTGACGGCGGGCGCGGCGAGACGAGGTGCCATAAGGATGGCAAGGCCGACGGGGAATCGTACGCAGGACCAGCAGATGGCCGAAAGGGATCTGCTCGGCACCTACCTGGCGGAGATCGGGAGGGTGCCCCTGCTGAACGCCGACGAGGAGGTCGAGCTCGCCAAACGTATCGAGGCCGGTCTCTACGCCGAGCAGCTGCTCGACGGCGGGGGGCCCGAGCCCAAGACCGGTGACGCCACCGACGAGGAGCTCGAGCGGCTCGCGGTGTCCGGCCGGCGGGCCAAGGACGAGTTCATCCAGGCCAATCTGCGCCTGGTGGTGGCCGTCGCCAGGAAGTACTCCGGCAGGGGGATGCCGCTGATCGACCTGGTGCAGGAGGGCAACCTCGGGCTCGTCAGGGCCGTGGAGAAGTTCGACTACCGCCGGGGCTACAAGTTCTCCACCTACGCCACGTGGTGGATCCGCCAGTCGGTGGGGCGGGCGATCCACGAGCAGGCGCGGCCGGTGCGGCTGCCCACCCACGCGGGCGAGCAGATGACCCGCCTGATGCGGGTCCGGCGCGACATGCTGGCCGAGTTCGACACCGAGCCGACCGACGCCGACCTCGCCGAGGTCCTCGACCTGCCGATCGAGCGGGTGCGCGAGCTGCGCCGCTGGGCCTCCGACCCGGTGTCGCTGCAGCTCGGCGTGGGCGACGAGGACGAGACGGAGCTCGGCGACATGATCGCCGACGAGACCTGGGCCGATCCCGAGCAGCAGGCGCTGGACACCCTGGAGCGCGAGCGCCTAGAGGTCTGGCTGCTCGGCCTCGAGGGCCAGACCCGCGAGATGCTGCGCTGGCGGTACGGGCTGGTCGACGGGCGCGAGCACACCCTGACCGAGGTCGGCGAGCGGTACGGCATCGGACGCGACCGCGCCCGCCGCATCGAGCGTGACGCCCTGGCCCGGCTCCGCAAGCTCGCCCAGGCGGCGTAACAGGCCTCAGCGGGACGCACGGACCTGTCCGGCGTCCCGCTTTCTCATGCGATCGCCCTTCCCGGGCACGATCGCCGGTCACACGCGCCTTCGATCGCCCCGTGACCCGCTTCACCCCTTCCCGGACCGCCTTTACGGTGATCCCGGAAGCTTTTGGTGAACCCTCCGAAACGTGGCCGAAACAACCTCTCCGCGAGTTTCACCTGTGCGAAACACGCCTGGTCGAGACCTGAAACGGCGGAAGAACACGCTTTCGCCCAACGTCAGTGCGCAGCCGGTCAACGAAGCCTTGGAGCGCCCACTGCGGGAGAAATCGGCCATACGCCATTTGTAAGGAGGGTCGCATCGAATGAAGATCGATAGCGGCACTACAGCCTGGATGCTCGCGGCCACCGCACTGGTGCTGCTCATGACTCCGGGCCTCGCGTTCTTCTACGGGGGCATGACCAGGGCCAAGAGCGTCCTGAACATGATGATGATGTCGTTCGCCAGCATCATCACCGTCACCCTCGCCTGGGTGCTCTACGGTCACGCGCTGTCCTTCGGCACCAACGGCAACGACTTCCTGAACAAGATCATCGGTGGCCTCAAGGAGGCCGGGCTGCAGAGCCTGGTCGACACCGCGACCAAGGACGACGGCACCGGCATGCCGAGCCTCGTCTTCTCGGCCTTCCAGCTGACCTTCGCCATCATCACCGTGGCCCTGATCAGCGGCGCCATCGCCGATCGCACCAAGTTCGGCGCCTGGGTGGTCTTCTCCGTCGTCTGGGCGACCCTCGTCTACTTCCCCGTCGCACACTGGGTGTGGGGCGGCGGCTGGCTCTCCCAGCTCGGCATCGAGGACTTCGCCGGCGGCACGGTGGTCCACGTCAACGCCGGCGCGGCGGGCCTGGCGCTCGCCCTGGTGATCGGCAGGCGCAAGGGCTGGCGCAAGGACCCGATGCGGCCCCACAACCTCACCCTCGTGCTGCTCGGCGTGGGCCTGCTGTGGTTCGGCTGGTTCGGCTTCAACGCGGGCTCCGAGCTCGCCGTCGACGGCACCGCCGGGCTGGCGTTCATGAACACCCAGGTCGCCACGGCCGCGGCCGCCGGCGCCTGGATCCTGGTCGAGAAGCTCCGCGACGGGCACTCCACCACCCTCGGCGTCGCCTCCGGCGCGGTCGCGGGTCTGGTGGCGATCACCCCGGCGTGTGGTTTCGTCGACCCCTGGGCCGCGATCGTCATCGGCCTCATCGCGGGTGCCGTCTGCGCCTACGCCGTCGGCCTGAAGTACCGGCTGGGCTTCGACGACTCGCTCGACGTGGTCGGCGTCCACCTCGTGGGCGGAGCCCTCGGCGCCGTGTCGCTCGGCTTCTTCGCCGCCTACCCGGTCTCGGGCACCGCGCAGCTCACCGGCCTGTTCTACGGCGGCGGCGCCACGCAGTTGGGCCGTCAGATCCTCGGCCCCGTGGTCGTCGGCCTCTACTCCTTCGCCCTGGCCTGGATCATCGGGAAGATCATTGACAGGACCATGGGCTTCCGGATCACCGAAGAGGACGAGGTCACCGGCATCGACATCACCACCCACGCCGAGACCGGCTACGACCTCGGCTCCGTTCACGCGTCGGGCGTGCCCTCCCTGAACGGTCCTGTCCCATCGGTGACGAAGAAGGTGGACGCATGAGGCTCATCACAGCGGTGATCAAGCCCTTCAAGCTCGACGACGTCAAGGCGGCCCTGGAGCAGTTCGGCGTCAAGGGCATGACGGTCAGCGAGACCAGCGGGTACGGCCGCCAGCGCGGCCACACCGAGGTCTACCGCGGCGCCGAGTACCAGGTCGACCTGGTGCCGAAGGTCCGCGTGGAGGTGCTCGCCGAGGAGGACGACGCCGAGGACATCATCGACGTCATCGTCAAGGCGGCGCAGACCGGCAAGATCGGCGACGGCAAGGTCTGGTCGGTCCCCGTGGACACGGTGGTCAGGGTCCGCACGGGAGAACGCGGACCGGAGGCGCTCTGACCGGATGATGAGAGGCGACGCTCGCTCATATGCCGCGGCCCGCAAGGAGCGGGCCGCGGACATCGACCGCTGGCTGGCCGACCTGTTCCGCACGGCGTGCCCGCCGCCGCACGGACGGGACGGCCGGACCGGGCTCGGGGGGGCCGGGAGCGGGCCGGCGCCCGCGGACGAACGCGGCGCCGGTGCCCCCCTCGCGGGGCCCGGCGCCCCCCTCGCGGGGCCCGGTCCGCACTTCGCGGGCACCGGTCTCGCGCTGGTCGCGGTGGGCAGCCATGGGCGAGGAGAGCTCGCCCCAGGAAGCGACCTCGACCTCGTGCTCATCCACAGCGGGCAGGACGACATCGCCCGCATCGCCGACCGCATCTGGTACCCCATCTGGGACTCTGGAATCGGGCTCGACCACTCGGTGCGGACGGTCGACGAGGTGGCGAAGGTCGCCCGCGAGGACCTCAAGGCGGTGCTCGGCCTGATCCAGGCCCGGCACGTCACCGGGGACCCGGAGCTGACCAGGGCCGCCCGCGAGGTCGTGCTCGCCGACTGGCGCGCCGACGCCCGGCGCAGGCTCGCCGAGCTGCGCGAGGCGGCGGACAAGCGGGCCGAGTCCTCCGGAGAGCTGGCCTTCCTCCTCGAACCCGACATCAGGGACTCGCGGGGCGGACTGCGCGACGTGCAGGCCATGCAGGCCGTCGCCGCCGCCTGGGTCGCCTCCGCGCCCGGGCCGCGCGTGCGCGAGGCGTACGAGTTCCTGCTCGACGCCCGCCACGGGCTCCACCTGGTCACCGCCCGCGGCGCCGACCGCCTGGTGCTGCAGGAGCAGGAGGCCGTGGCCGGCGCCCTCGGCCTGCTCGACGCCGAGGCCCTGATGCGCCGCCTGGCCGAGGCCGGCCGGACGGTCTCCCACTCCTTCGACGCCACCTGGCGCACCGTGGACCGCCTGCTGTCCGGCCCCGCGCCGCGCGGCCGGCGCCCGCTCGCCGACGGCGTGGTGGAGCACGGCGGGGAGGTCGTGCTCGCCCGCGGGGTCACTCCCAAGAACGACCCGGTGCTGACGCTGCGGGCGGCCGCCGCCGCGGCCGAGGCGGGGCTGCCGATGGCGCCGGCCACGGTGTCGCTGCTGGCGGCCCAGTCGCCGCCGATGCCCGTGCCCTGGCCGGACGAGGCCCGCGACGCGCTGGTGGCGCTGCTCGGCGCCGGGCGCGCGGCCGTACCGGTCTGGGAGGAACTCGACCAGGCGGGCGTCATCGTCCGTCTCATCCCCGACTGGGAGCGCGTGCGGCACCGGCCGCAGCGCAACCCCGTCCACCGGTTCACCGTCGACCGTCACCTGATCGAGGCGGCGTCGGGCGCGGCGTCGTTCACCCGGGAGGTGTCCCGCCCCGACCTGCTGCTGATCTCGGCCCTGCTGCACGACATCGGCAAGGGCTGGCCCGGTGACCACTCGGCGACCGGCGAGATCGTCGCCCGCGACATCGGCGCCCGGATGGGCCTGCCGGCCGCCGACGTCGAGATCCTGGCGACCGTCGTCCGTCACCACCTGCTGCTCCCCGAGACCGCCACCCGGCGCGACCTGGACGACCCGGTGACCATCTCCCGGGTCGCCGAGGCGGTCGGCTCCCGCGAGGTGCTGGAGCTGCTGGCCGCCCTTGCCGTCGCGGACGGCCACGCCACCGGCCCGGCCGCGTGGAACTCCTGGAAGGCCTCCCTGGTCTCGGAGCTGGTCCGCAGGGTTCGGTCGGTGCTGGCGGGCAGCCCGCCCGCCCCCGCGCCGTCCCTGTCGCCCCGGCAGGCGTCGCTGGCCAGGCACGGCGGCGGCGCGGTGCGGGTGAACGGGGGCGCGGTCACCGTGGTGGCCCCGGACCGGCCGGGCCTGCTGTGGCGGGCGGCCGGAGTGCTGGCGGCGCACCGCATGGTGGTGAGGTCGGCTTCGGCCGCCTCGGCTTCTTCCACGGCCGTAATCGAGTTTTCGGTCGTCCCCGAGTACGGCACCCCGCCCGACCCGGCCACGCTGGAGGCCGATCTGCGGCTGGTGCTGGCGGGCCGTCTGGACATCGAGCAGCGTCTCGCGCGACGCACCAGGTCAATGAGGCCGGCTCGCGTTCCGGTCGCGCCACCGAGGGTCACGCTGGTCGACGACGCCTCCCGGACGGCGACCGTCGTGGAGGTGCGCGCCCATGATCGTCCGGGACTTTTGTGGCGTATCGGACGTGCTTTTGGTGAATGCAACCTTGACGTGCGTGCCGCACGAGTGGAGACTCTCGGCGCGGAGGCGGTGGACGTCTTCTATGTGGTCGACCGGGCCGGACGGCCGATCACCGATGTGGTTCAGCGTGCGCAGGTCCGGGAGCACGTGCTCGGGGCGCTGCGCTGATCACCACTGGTCAGAAGCGTCTAAATTGCGGCGGGATTCATAACAATTACGTTCTGTGTCCCCGTTTCGGCCCGAGCATCGATGACCTTGTGGTCGAATTGTCCCGCTTATGTACTTATCAGCCATGCCGTCATCCATGCATGGAAGATCGTGGGGGGTGGCTCGGTGAGCACAACGGAAACCGAGACCAAGACCACATCGCCTGAAACAGGGCCGGGATCCGGCCCGCATCGGCGTAAGCGCCCGGGGGGGCAAAGCTCCGGAGGTCATCACGGCCGGAGCGGTGTGTCGCGGTTCTCGTTGCGGAACTGGCGCGTGCCCGCGCGCCTGACCGCACTCATTCTCGTGCCCACGATCGTGGGCGTGGTACTCGCGGGCCTGCGCGTGGTGTCGTCCATCGACAGCGTCGCCGCCTACCAGCGCAACGCCGCGGAGGCGGGCATCGCCGCGCATCTGCGCGACCTCGGCGAGCAACTGGGCCTGGAACGGGACAGGACGGTCTGGTACCTGGCGACCCGCCAGCAGAAGACCGCCCTGAGCAACCAGCGCCAGGTCGTCGACACCGGGATCACCACGGTGCGGGCGGACCTGGCCAAGATCGACGACGGCTACGGAGTGCGCGCGGTCGAGGACGCCCGCCAGGCCGCCAACCGCCTCGACGCCATGCCGGACATCCGCAAGGGCGGCCAGCCGGCCAAGTACACCGAGGTCGTCACCGCGCTGCTCCGGCTGCACGACGAGATCAGCCAGAGCAGTGAGGACCCGCAGCTCATCGGCTACGCCCGCGCCCTCAGCGCGCTCGCGCGCGCCAAGGAGGAGATTTCCGAGCAGCGCGGCACCCTCATCGGCGCGCTCTCGCGGGGAGTGCAGTTCACCCCCGACTCGCTCGAGGAGTTCATCGCCTCCCGCTCGCGCCAGAAGGCCGCGATCAACACCTTCAACGTGGAGGCCGGCGGCGACAACGGCCGCCTGCTCTCCCAGGTCCTGCGCGGCCCCCAGATCATCAGGGCCGAGCTGACCAAGTCGTGGGCCATCGCCCTGGCCGGCCGCAACCAGCCCCTCCAGGACGACAGCGGGCGCGGCGTCTCCGCGACCGTCAAGCAGTGGTTCGACGACAACACCAAGACGATCGGGGTGCTGCGGCAGATCGAGACGCAGATGGCCGCCTCCGTCGCCACCCGCGCCGCCGCCCTCGAATCCGCCGAGCGCCGCAACGCTGTCATCGCCGGGATCCTGATCCTGGCCCTGGTCATCCTCGTCCTCGCCACCACGATCCTCATCGCCCGCTCACTGGTCAGGCCGCTGCGCAGGCTCCGCTCCGAGGCGCTGGAGATCGCCGGGACCCGGCTGCCCGGCGTCGTCCGCCACATGCGCGAATCGGGCGAGGGCGAGGTGCCGGACGTCCAGCCGATCCTCGTGGGCTCCCACGACGAGATCGGGGAAGTGGCCACCGCCTTCGACGAGGTGCACCGCCAGGCCCTGCGCCTGGCCGCGGAGGAGTCGCAGCTGCGCGGCACGGTCAACGCGATGTTCGTCAACCTCTCCCGCCGCATCCAGACGCTCGTCGAACGGCAGATCTCGCTGATCGACGGCCTGGAGCGCGGCGAGCAGGACGGCGGGCGGCTGGCCGACCTGTTCAAGCTCGACCACCTGGCCACCCGCATGCGGCGCAACAGTGAGAACCTGCTGGTCCTCGCCGGCCACGAGGCGGCGCGCAAGCGCAGCCAGCCGGCCAAGCTCGTCGACGTGGTCCGGGCCTCGCTGTCGGAGGTCGAGGACTACGAGAGGGTCAGCGTCAAGGTCCACCGCAACGCCGCCGTGCTCGGCCACGCGGCCAACGACGTGGTCCACCTGATCGCCGAGCTCGTGGAGAACGCCCTCGCCTTCTCTCCCGGCAACACCCGGGTGGTGGTGTCGAGCAGCCTGGTCGAGGGTGGCGGCGTGCTCCTGGCGGTCAGCGACTCCGGCATCGGCATGGCTCCCGGGGAGATCGCCGAGGCCAACCGCAAGCTGGCCGATCCGCCCGTCATCGACGCCTCGGTGTCGCGCCGGATGGGCCTGTTCGTGGTCGGCCGTCTCGCGCGCCGCCACGACATCCGGGTCCAGCTGCGGCCCGGCGACTCGGCGGGGGTGATCGCGATGATGCTCTTCCCGCCGCAGCTCATCTCCATGACCGCCGGACGCGGCCCGGCGCTGCCGCAGCGCGGCACCGCCACCGCCGACGCGCCCACCCCGGCCTTCGGCGCCGCGGGCCCCGCCACCGGCGGCTCGCCCTTCGGCGGCCCCGGATCGGGCCGGTCGTTCAACGGCGGGTCCGCGTCCCCGTACAACGGCGGAGGGGCCCCCGCCTACGACGGCGGCGGGTCGGCCGCGCCGTTCAACGGGGCGGGACGCCCCCCGGCGTTCGACAACCCCGCCGGGCCGATGACTCCCGGCCCCGTCGGGGCGTTCGGCGGGCCGGCGCCCGCCGGGCCGGTCCCCGACTTCCCCGACCCCGTCCAGGCGGCGGGGGAGTCCGCCCTCTTCGGCCCGTGGACCGGGCCCGCCGTGCCGTCCGGCCCCGCCACCGGCCCCCAGCACATGCCGTCGGGTCCCGGTACCGGCCCCCAGCACATGCCGTCGGGTCCCGGTACTGGCCCCCAGCACACGCCTTCGGGCCCGTCGGCCCCGGCCGGGCCCGCCACGGGGCAGGGTGCGCCTTCGGCGCCCGCCGGGCCGGCCGTACCCTCCACAGGACCTGCCGGTCCCTCCACCGGCCCCGGCGGGCCCTCCACGGGACCGGCGCCGAGAAGGCCCGGCGCGCCGCAGAGAACGAGCCCGGCCGAACGGCCCGGGTCCCCCGCGGAGCCGGTGGCCCCGTCCGGCCCCGCCGTACGGCCGCCCGAGCCGTCCACGCCGCTGGAACACGGCGACGAGTTCCTGCCGATCTTCGCCTCGGTGGAGTCGGCCTGGTTCCGCCGTCCCGACCCCCAGGAGATCGCCGCGCAGGCGCGGGCACAGAAGTCCTCCGCGGAGGCCCCCGAGGCCTCGCATGACGAGGCCCCGCGCGAGGCCGCCGCGGGCGAAGGCTGGGGCTCCACGGCCGACACCGGCTGGCGGGCGGCGAACGCGGTCAAGGAGCCGGCCCTCGGCGGCATCACCTCCGCCGGCCTGCCCAAGCGGACGCCGAAGGCGAACCTGGTGCCCGGTTCGGTGTCGCCCCCGCCGGCGCCGAAGTCGGCGCCCGCCGCGCCCGCCCCGCGTCCCGAGGTGGTGGCCGAGCAGGTCCGCAACCGCATGGCCCGCTTCCAGCAGGGCATCCAGCGCGGCCGGGCCGACATCTCGCAGGCCCGCAACCGCGACACCGACCACCCTCGTGTTGACTGACGACTACCGACGAGGCCGTACCGATGATGAGGAGGGTTCGTGATTGAGCTGAGTCACGAGGCACGCAGGTTCGACTGGCTGATCACGGAGTTCGTCAGCGGAACACCCGGCGTGGCGCACGCCGTCGTGGTGTCCGCCGACGGTCTGCGGCTGGCGAACTCCCAGGGGTTCCCCACCGACCGCGCCGACCAGCTCGCCGCCGTCGCGGCGGGGCTGCTGAGCCTCACCGCGGGCGCTTCCAGGGTGTTCGACGGCGGCGGCGTGACGCAGACCGTGGTCGAGATGCAGTACGGCATCCTGCTGGTCATGGCCATCAGCGACGGCTCCTGCCTCGCCGTGCTGGCCTCCCCGGACTGCGACATGGGTCTGGTGGCGTACCAGATGACGTTGCTGGTCGAGCGCGCGGGCCAGGTGCTCACCCCCGCCCTCCGCGCCGAGCTGCAGACGTCCAGGATCCGGTGATGCTCGGAGGTGACGGGGACGAGGACGAGCCCCTCTTCCGTCCGTACGCCGTCACCGGAGGTCGTGCCGAGCCGAGCTACCATCTCGCGTTGGAAACTCTTGTCTCGTCGGCCCCGATAATGAGCGATGATTTGTCCCTGCTCACTCCCGAGCAGGAAGCGATCATCGTACTGTGCCACTCCGTCCGTTCGGTCGCCGAGATCTCCGCGCTGTTGCGGGTGCCGCTCGGCGTGGCCAGGGTGTTGATCGCCGACATGGCTGACGAAGGTCTGGTTCGCCTGCATCTGCCGCGGCTCAACCAGGGACAACCAGACCACAACCTGCTTGAAAGGGTTCTCAGTGGACTTCGCAGGCTCTAGCCGCGGCCCGGCGCTGACGTCGACGAAGATCGTCGTCGCGGGTGGGTTCGGCGTCGGCAAGACCACCTTCGTTGGAGCGGTGTCGGAGATCCTCCCGCTCACCACCGAGGCGGTCATGACCGACGCGAGCGCCGGCATCGACGACCTGGGTCTGACGCCGCACAAGACCACCACCACGGTGGCGATGGACTTCGGACGGCTCTCCCTCGACCAGGACCTGATCCTCTACCTGTTCGGCACGCCCGGACAGCACCGTTTCTGGTTCATGTGGGACGACCTGGTGCGCGGCGCGATCGGCGCCGTGGTGCTGGTCGACACCCGCCGCCTGGCCGACTGTTTTCCCGCGATCGACTACTTCGAAGAGGCCGGGCTGCCGTTCGTGGTCGGCATCAACGGCTGGGACGGGCAGTACCTCCACGCCGAGCAGGAGGTCAGGGAGGCGCTCACCCTGGCCCCGCACATCCCCATCGTGCGCACCGACGCCCGGTCCAGGGACGCGGTGAAGTCCACGCTGATCACGCTGGTCGAGTACGTGCTGACCCTCAGGTCGGTCTACGGCCACACCGGCTGAGCCGTGTCCGGTACGGCCACCGCCGCACCGGACACCCCGGGCTCAGCCCCGGGCCCACCACGTGCCGGCGACCAGCTCGGCCACCAGCGTCTCGGTCAGCAACGCCACCTCCGGGTGGTCGTCGCCCGCGTACCTCAGGCCGTGGGCTCCCTCCACCTCGCCGCCGACGGCGAGCACGGTGGAGCCCCGCTGCCTCACCCACTCCATCGCCTGTTCGTCGTAACGCGAGCCGGGGAACAGGATCGCCCGGTAGTCGAGGGTCTTGGTGAGGTACACGTCCACGTGCGCCCAGTCGCCCGTCTCGCAGGCGTCGGCCGGGCGGCGCGGGCCCTCGCGGAACATCAGCGCCGACTGCTCGGCCGACGACAGCCGCTCGGCGGGCGCGATCGTGTACACCCCGTGCGGCCCGTCGAGCAGCGACAGCACGCCGGGCAGCCACTCGCCACGGCGGTCCAGCAGGTCGGCGCTCGCCTCGGCGGCCCGGCGGACCAGGCCGGGCACGTCGGCCTCGACCCCGGTCAGGCGTGATTCGAGGGCGAGCAGCAGCGCCAGCGTGTGCTGGAAGGTGCGGCAGGAGACCCCTCCGCGCTCCTCGCCGGCCAGCATCTCGGCCACCAGGTCGGCGCCGCGCGTCACCGGCGACCCCGGCGTGTTCGTCAGGGCGAGGACCGTCGAGCGTCCGAGGTGCCGCGACAGGGCGTCCAGCGTCTCCCGGCTGCCGCCCGTGGCCGAGATGGCGACGACCAGCGTGCCCTCCCCGGGCGGGTACCCGATGGCGGCCGAGCCGTACTCGGCGACGGCGTCGACGCCCGCGGCGCGCAGGCGCAGCGCGGCGACCCCGGCGGCGTAGCGCGAGCTGCCCATGCCGAGGAAGACCACCCGGCGGATCCCCTCGGGCAGCCCCTCGAAGGGATCACGGCTCTCCAGGGCCCGCGCCAGGGCCGAAAGCGCCTCGGGCTTGGCGTGGAGGTCGGCCAGGTACAGTTCGGGGTTCACATGATCTCCTGAGGGCCGGGCGCGGCCCGCTCCGGGTAGCGGGCGCGCAGGACGCCCATGGGGGCGTAGCGCCACCGGGGGAGGTGGCGGGCGGCGTAGATCAGCTCGCGGCACTCCTGCTCGGCCTCGAAGGGGCGCAGCAGCGGCTCGGCCAGGAGCCACGACATGCCGAGGGCCCCGAGACGGCCGCGGTAGGACGACAGCAGGACCTCACGGGCCGCCGCCGCCCATCGCAGGGCCTCCGCGGGATCGGCGCCCCTGCGTTTGATCGCCACCTGGGCGACGTGCTCCAGGCTCGTGGCGAGCTGCGCGAGGTCGCGGGCGGCGGGCTGGAACGGCTCGGCCCCCCTGACCGTCGGGTTGCCGTCGAAGTCGATCACGGCGTAGCCGTCGCGCCAGCGCAGGATCTGCCCCACGTGCAGGTCGCCGTGGATGCGGATGAGCGGCGTCCCGCCGTCGCCGGTGCGGGCCGCGCCGAGCGGCTCCATCTCGCGGGCCAGGGTCCCGGCGTGCGCGGCGAGCCAGGCGCCGTCCTCGCCACCGGTCAGCTCCAGCGCCTCGCGCAGCGCCTCCCCGGCGCGCTCGGCCCATGCGCCGCCGGGGTGCGCGAGGCGCACCGGCTCGGGGAACGCCGGCGAGGGGGTCGCCATGGCCGCGTGCAGGTCGGCGGCGAGCCGCCCCAGGTCGGCGGCGAACGCCGTACGGCCGGCGACGGCCTCCTCGAGGCACCACTCCCAGCCGTCCGCGGCCTGCGGCAGGTAGGCCGTGACCAGGGCGACCAGGGTGCCGGGCCCGCCGGGCTCCTCGGCGGAGAGCGCGGCGTACGGCAGGGCCGTCTCGGTGAAGCCCACGGCCGTCAGGTGGGCGAAGACCTCGGGTGCGGGATAGGGGAGCGGCACCGGCGGGGTGAGCCATTTGACGACCACCCGGTCGCCGACGACCACCGAGTGGTTGGTCTGGTCGACGTCGAAGCCCCGTTCGGCGGCAGTGGTCTCGATGGGAGGCAGGGGATGGAAGCGCCGGACGGTGTACCCGGGCGGAGGAGCGGCGTCGCGGGACAGGGCGGCGACGAGACGCGCGCTGCCGCCCTCCCCGGCCTCCGGAGGCGACACGTACGGCCACGCCCCGCCGGGCTCTGTTGAACTCGGATTCAACTCGTCAACCAAACTGCGAGCTAACAATGTCGCGCAAAGTCTTGCCCATGTTGATATGGGCTGCAACACTCCTCCCTTAATTCGCCGTGCGCAGGTCAGGCACCGTGGTCCGCCGTACCGCGGGACCTTCACAATCCAAGGAGTAGCGGCTGTGCCCCGAACCCGGTACGCCCGTCGTCTTCCGGCCGCCGTCGCCGCCGCCGGTCTCGCGCTCACCCTCACGTCCTGCGGTGGCGCCGGCTCCAGCGGCGCCGATGGCGCGGCGACGGCCGGGGACGCCGCCCGGCTGGACCCGAAGGCCGACCTGAAGAAGCAGTCGCTGGCCATCACCATCTGGGACGGCTACAGCCCCGCCGACCTTCCGCAGAAGGTGCAGGAGAAGCTGGGCTTCCCCGTCAAGGTCGCCATCCACGACACCAACGAGACGGCCATGGCCAAGCTGACGGCGGGCGGCGAGACGGTCGACGTCGCGTTCGTCTCCGGTCAGTACGCCCAGGCCCTCGCCGAGCAGGGTCTTCTCGAGCCGCTCCACCCCGAGCTGATCCCGAACCTCGCCAACCTCTACCCGGAGGCGTCGCAGCTGTCGTTCGACAAGGGCACCAAGTTCGCCGTCCCCTACACGTGGGGCACGACGGGCATCTGCTACCGCTCCGACCTGGTGAAGACCCCGCCGACGAGCTGGAACGACCTGCTGAACTTCCCGGCGGACCTCAAGGGCAAGGTCACCATGATGACCACCGAGCGCTGGCTCGCGCTGCCCGCCCTGAAGATGCTCGGCTACTCCGTCAACACCGCCGACGACAACCAGCTCGCGCAGGCCAAGGACCTCCTGCTGAAGGCCAAGAAGGCGGGCATGCTCTACGACGACACGACCTTCGGCAAGAAGCTCGAGGACGGCCAGGCGGCGCTGGTCGAGGCGTGGGACGGCTGGTGCCCGACCAAGAACCCGAAGATCAAGTTCACGGTGCCCAAGGAGGGCAGCGACCTCTGGTCGGACACCATGGTGATCATGAAGTCGTCCAGGAACAAAGAGGCCGCCCACGCCTTCGTCAACTACATCCTGGACCCCGCGGTCCACAGCTGGGTGGCGCAGAACATCCTCTACAAGGTGCCCAACAAGGCCGCGATGGAACTCGTCGCCAAGAGCGACGGCAAGCTCCTGGACGAGAACCCGCCCTTGCGGATGAGCGCGGCCGAGCTCCTGAAGGGCGAGTCGATCGTGGACCTCGGCGAGGACTCCACCAAGTACACCCGCCTGGCCACCGAGATCCAGGCCGCGAGCCAGTGACGGCGGTTCCGCGGTGACCGCAGAGCAAGACATCTCCCGGCCCGCCGTCGCGGCCGGTCCCACGCCGCGCCGGCCGCGCTCCCTCGGGCGCGCCGCGGCGCGGCTGGCGTTCCTCGGCCCCGGGGCCGGCTACCTGATCGTCCTGCTGCTGGTGCCGCTCGCCCTCGTGCTGAGCTACACCATCTTCCGGAGGGGACGCTTCGGCGGAGTGGTCTACGAGGCCACCGGCGAGAACTTCGGCCGCCTGCTCGACCCGCTGTACCTCGACATCGTGGCCGGCTCGGTGAAGACCGCCGCGCTGACCACGGCCGTGGCGCTGCTGATCGGCTACCCCACGGCCTACGCCATCGCCCACCTGCCGAGGAAGTGGAAGACGGTCGCGCTCATCGCGGTCGTCATGCCGTTCTGGACGAACTTCCTGATCCGCGTCTACGCCTGGACGATCGTGCTGAGCGGGCCCGGCCTGGTCAACAAGGCCCTCACCGGCATCGGGCTGATCGACAGGCCGCTCGAACTGCTCTACAACCAGGCGGCCGTCGTCACCGGCCTGCTGTACTCCTACCTGCCGTTGATGATCCTTCCCCTGTACGCCGCGATCGAACGGCTCGACCCGCAGCTGCGGGAGGCCTCGGCGAACCTCGGCGCCCGCCCGGCCCGCACCTTCTGGTCGGTGACGCTGCCGCTGACCATGCCGGGGGTGCTGACCGGCTGCGTGTTCGTCTTCGTGCCGTGCCTGGGCAACTTCGTCATCCCCGAGATCCTCGGCGGCGGCCGGTCCACCATGGTCGGCACCCTCATCAGGGACCAGTTCCTCAAGGCCCGCGACTGGCCGTTCGGCTCCACCCTGGCACTGGCCGTGATCGCCGTGCTGGTCGTCCTGCTGTTCGCGCAGGCGTGGGCGTCGCGGGCGTACGGCGGATCGGAGGACCGCCGTGGCTAGGCGCCGCCTCATCTACGTGCCCTTCTGGGCCACCTACGTCTTCCTCTACACCCCGATCGTCGTGCTCGTGGTGATGTCGTTCAACAGCGGCAGATCCCCGTACATCTTCGAGGGGGCTAGCCTGAAGTGGTACGGCCGCCTGGCGGAGGACGACACGATCCTGCACGGCCTGGTGAACACGCTCATCGTCGCCGGGGGCGCCACCGCGCTCTCCACGGTGCTCGGCACGCTGCTCGCCGTCGGCATGGCCCGCCACTCCCGGTCGCGGCTGCTCGACGCGCTCGGCCTGCTCCCCGCGATCCTGCCCGACATCGTGCTGGCCATCGGCCTGCTGATGTTCTACGTGATGGTCAAGATGACGCTGGGCCTGCACTCGGTGATCCTGGCCCACACGGTCTTCGGGATGGCGTTCGTGGCCGCGGTGGTGCGCACCCGCCTCGCCCACGCCGACACCTCCCTGGAGGAGGCCTCCCGCGACCTGGGCGCGACACCCCTGGCGACGTTCGTCAGGATCACGCTGCCGACCCTGGCCCCCGGCATCGCCGCGGGGGCGCTGCTCGCCTTCACCCTGTCGATCGACGAGTTCGTGATCGCGTTCTTCACCGCGGCCCCGACCGAGCCGACCCTGCCCATCGTCATCTACTCGATGGTGCGCTTCGGGGTCACCCCAGAGATCAACGCGCTGGCCACGATCCTGCTCGCGGTGAGCTTCACCGTCGTCATCGTGGCCCAGCGGATGACCCGACTGACGGAGTCCCTGTCATGAGTGCTGTTCCCGACGCGCCCCCCGCCTCCCGGACGCTGGTGGCCATCGAGGGCGTCACCCGGCGGTTCGGCGAGGTCACCGCCCTCGACGAGGTCACCCTGGACATCCGGCAGGGGGAGTTCTTCGCCCTGCTCGGCCCGAGCGGCTGCGGCAAGACCACGCTGCTGCGCATCCTGGCCGGGTTCGAGTCGCCCGACGCCGGCGGCGTCACCCTCGACGGGGCCGACCTGCTGGCCCTGCCGCCGCACCGCCGCCCGGTCAACCTGATGTTCCAGTCGTACGCGCTGTTCCCCCACATGAGCGTGGCCAGGAACGTCGCCTACGGCCTGGAGCGCGAGAAGCTGCCCCGGGCCGAGGTCAGGTCGCGCGTGGAGGAGGTGCTGGCCACGGTCGGCCTCGGCGAGCAGGCGAACCGCCGCCCCCACCAGCTCTCCGGCGGCCAGCGGCAGCGGGTGGCGCTGGCCCGGGCCATCGTGAAGCGGCCCCGGCTGCTGCTGCTCGACGAGCCGCTGTCGGCGCTGGACAAGAAGGTCCGCGCCGAGATGCAGCTGGAGCTCAAGCGCCTGCAGAACGAGGTCGGCATCACCTTCGTCGTGGTCACCCACGACCAGGAGGAGGCCATGTCGCTCGCCGACCGCATCGCCGTCCTGCAGGCCGGCCGGGTGCAGCAGGTCGACGCGCCGGTGCCGCTGTACGAGCGGCCGGGCACGCCGTTCGTGGCCGGCTTCATCGGCGCCAACAACCTGTTCGAGGGGACGGTCGCCGAGGGCGGCCTGGCGGTGCCGGGGCTCGGCACGCTTCCCGCCGAGGGGGAACTCGCCGAGGGGGGGCGTGCCCTGCTCGGCGTGCGGCCGGAGTCGGTGCGCCTGGGCGGCGACGGGATCCTCAGGGGCACGGTCGCCGACGTGAGCTTCTATGGCGGCGTCTCCCACATCGCGGTGCGGGTGGACGGGCACGACCGGCCGATCCTGGTGGCCGCGCAGGGGCCGAGCCGCGTCGAGACGGGCGCGGAGGTGGGCCTGGACTGGGCGGCGGCGGACGCCGTGCTGATCGCGTCATGAACGCGGCCACGGCCTCAGCCGGCGGACGCCCCGAGCGGATGGCCGGTGACGGTGCGCGCGTAGCCGAGGATCAGCTCGGCCGCCTCCTCGGGGCCGATCACCGGGTGCCGGGCCGTGATGCGGTAGCCGTAGGCGTCCTCGAGCGCCACGAGGTTGCGCGCGATCGCCACCGGGTCGCCGGCCAGGGTGAACACCCCGAGCGCGGCGCCGGTGTCGAGGATCGACTGGTACATCGACACCTGGCGGTCGTACAGGGTGGTCAGCAGCACGGCGTAGACCCGGTTGCGCGCCGCGGCGCCGCCGAGCTCGTTGAGCAGCCGCACGCCGGGGTCGTCCGGACCGACGGGAAGCCCGGAGCGTATGGTGACCACGAGCTTCTCGGCGGGGTCGCTCAGCCCGGCGATGCGCTTGACGCGCAGCTCGTAGAACCTCTCCATGCCGGCGTGGTGGGCCTCCACCAGCAGTTCGCTGAGGTCGGGGTAGTGGTACAGGACCGCCCCGGAGGTCAGTCCGGCCTCCTCGGCGACGTGGTTGAGGTGCACTCCCTGGGTGCCGTGACGGAGGATCGCCCGCCGCGCCGCCTCGATGAGGTCGACCCGGCGGTCCGCCCGGCTCTTGCGCGCGGTCATGCGACCCCTCCCTGCGCCCCGTTGTTGAAGTCGGAGTCTAAAACGCGGCATGCGGTGGAAGCCATAGCGAGCAGTGTATTGACCCGCTTGCCCCACACGTATTTGAATCGTCCTTCAATTCTCTGGGAGTAGCCATGGCCACCATCTTGTTCATGCCCGAGAGCGCCTACGGGCCGACGAACAACTGCATCGGGATCGGCGACATCCTGCGTCGCCGCGGCCACCGCGTGGTCTTCGCCGCGGAGGCGTCCTGGAAGGGCAAGCTGGAGGCGCTCGGCTTCGAGGAGGACCTGGTCGACCTCGCCCCGCCGGCCGAGGAGGAGCAGGACCCCGGCCAGTTCTGGAAGGACTTCATCCGCGACACGGCCCCGGAGTACCGCAAGTCGACCCTGGCCCAGCTCGAGACCGTCACCAAGCCGATCTGGGAGGCGCTCATCGACGGCGTGAAGTACTGCGAGCCGCAGCTGAAGGCCATCATCGAGCGGGTGCGGCCCGACGTCATCGTCGAGGACAACGTGATCACCTTCCCCGCGCTGCTCACCGCCGGCAAGCCGTTCGTGCGCATCGTCTCCTGCAACCCGCTGGAGGTGAAGGGCGAGGACGTCCCGCCGGTGTTCAGCGGGCTGCCCGCCGGCGACCGCTCCGAGTGGGAGGCCTTCCGCGCCGAGTACGACCGGACCCACCGGGAGATCTGGACGGCGTTCAACGAATGGGTCGTCGAGCAGGGCGCGCCCGCGCTGCCCGACCTGGAGTTCGTCCACGAGGGCGACCTGAACCTGTACGTGTTCCCCGAGATCGCCGACTACACCGACGCCCGCCCGCTGGACGCGTCGTGGCACCGGCTCGACTCCTCCGTCCGGGAGACCGACGAGGCCTTCGAGCCGCCCGCGTCCCTGGCGGGCGGCGAGGGCGCGCTGGTCTACTTCTCGCTCGGCTCGCTCGGCTCGGCGGACGTCGAGCTGATGCAGCGGGTGATCGACGTGCTGGCCACCACGCCGCACCGGTACATCGTCTCCAAGGGCCCGCTGCACGAGGAGATCAAGCTGGCCGGCAACATGTGGGGCGCCGAGTTCGTGCCGCAGACGAAGATCATCCCGCTGGTGGACCTGGTCATCACGCACGGCGGCAACAACACCACCACCGAGGCGCTGCACTTCGGCAAGCCGATGATCCTGCTGCCGTTGTTCTGGGACCAGTACGACAACGCCCAGCGGATGGACGAGCTCGGCCTCGGCGTCCGCCTTCCGACCTACACCTTCACCGACGAGGATCTGCTCGGCGCCCTCGACAGGCTGCTCGGCGACACCGCCCTGCGGGCGCGGCTCGCCGAGGCCGGCGAGGAGATCCGCCGCCGCGACGGCCTGCACCGGGCCGCCGACCTCATCGAGCAGGCCTCCGCCTCCGCCTGAAGCACCGCCCACGCCGGTCCCGCCAGCGCCAGGAGAGGGCGCGGGGGAGCGGCCACCAGACACCGAGGAACCACCATGCGCAGGACGCCCGTCAACCCCGCCACCGGCACGTCTCTCACCGGCGTGCCCGACACCCCGCTTCCGGAGGTCGCGGCGGCCGTGGGCCGCAGCCGTGAGGCCTTCCGGCAGTGGTCGTCGGCCACCGCGGCGGAGCGGGCGCGCGTCCTGCTGCGTCTGGCCGACATGATCGAGGCGGACGCCGAGGAGCTGACCCGGCTTGAGGTGGCCGAGACCGGGAAGCCGGCGACGGTCTTCCGTGAGGGGGAGCTGCCGTTCGCGGTGGACAACCTGCGCTTCTTCGCGGGAGCGGCCCGCTCGCTGGAGGGCACCGGCGCCGGCGTGCTGAGCGCGGGGTACACCTCGGTGCTCGTACGCCGCCCGGTCGGCGTCGTGGCGTCCATCACGCCCTGGAACTTCCCTCTGATCATGGCGGTGTGGAAGCTCGGCCCGGCGCTGGCGGCCGGGAACGGCGTGGTGGTCAAACCGGCCCCGCAGACGCCCGGGACGACGCTGCGCCTGGCCGAGCTCATCGCCGAGGCGGGCTTCCCGGAGGGGCTCGTCGGCGTGGTGACCGGCGACGCCGAGGTCGGGGAGGCGCTGGTCGGCGACCCCGGCATCGACATGATCAGCGTCACCGGCTCCACGGCCACCGGCCGTTCCATCATGCGCCGCGCGGCCGGCGAGGCCGGCGACCTGCGTTCGGGGCCCAAGCGCGTGCACCTGGAGCTGGGCGGCAAGGCCCCGGCGCTGGTGTTCGCCGACGCCGACCTCGCCGCGATGGCGGAGGGCGTCGCGATGGGCGCCACCTACAACACCGGCCAGGACTGCACGGCCGCCACCCGCGTCTACGTGCAGCGTGAGGTGTACGACGACGTGGTGGAGGCGCTGCGGGACACCCTCAAGGGCATCCGCGCCGGCGACCCCTGGGAGCGCGACACGGACATCGGCCCGCTCGTCTCGGCGGCCCATCGCGAGCGGGTTCATGGATTCGTCCGGCGGGGTGTTGATCGCGGTGCTTCTATAGTTTGCGGTGGCTTTGTCCCTGACGGCCCCGGCTTCTACTACCCGCCCACGCTCGTCGTGGGTGCGGCGCAGGACAGCGAGCTGGTGCAGGGAGAGATCTTCGGTCCCGTGCTCGTCGTGCTGCCGTTCTCGGGAGAGGACGAGGCGGTCCGGCTGGCGAACGACACGCCCTACGGCCTGGCGTCGTCGGTCTGGTCGCGCGACGTGGCGCGGGCGCTGAGGGTGTCGCATCGGCTCGACGCGGGCGTGACGTGGGTGAACGACCACCTGCCCATCGCCTCCGAGGCTCCGCACGGCGGGGTCAAGGGAAGCGGGTTCGGCAAGGACATGAGCCAGGAAGCGGTGCAGGAGTACTCCGTGACCAGGCATGTGATGATCAAACACGCCGCAGCGGTGGCACGGGATGGTTTCCGTCCGGCATAGTTACGGAAGCGAGAACGGGCGTTTTGTCCGTGTAACTAGTCATTTGGTGTCATTTGTCAATGAATGTGCTGTTGGCCGATCTGGTAAGGGTGTGCTCCAATTACCCTCGCCTGATGGATGTCTCGGACGTCTCATGCGCCTCGCGCGTGACGTACCCCCCTGCACGCCAGGCTCGGTGAGAGGTTGCGAAAACCAGTGAGGACAGAAGACCCCCGGGGCAACCCAGGTCAAGGTGACCGTCCGGAGCGGTCGGCGCCGTCGGCGCGCACGCCCAAGAGCGGAAGCCGCCTGCGGCTGCAGAACTGGCGCGTGCGCACGCGTCTGGTAGCCCTGATCATCATCCCTACCATCGTCGGTGTCATCCTCGGCGCGGTGCAGCTCACCAACGCCATCGCGACCTCCGGCGACTACCGGCGCCTGGCGCAGGTGGCGGAGTTGGTGCAGAAGCTCGACACCTTGGTCCACGAGGTGGACAAGGAGCGTGACCTCACCGGCTGGTACATCGCGGAGGGACGGCACCAGACGCGGCTGAGGAAGGTCCGGCTCCAGCAGGGCGTCGTCGACAAGGCCAAGCAGCCGGTCCTCGCGGCCATCTCAGCCCTCGACACCTCGCACACCGCGCGTGTGCGGACCGAGGCCGAGCAGATCCGTACCGCGCTCGAAGGCCTGCCCGGCCTGCGTACCCACATCAGCGGCGCCGGCAGCGGCGTTCCTCCCCGCGCCGTCCTCGACATCTACGACCGGCTCGTCACCACCCTGCAGTCGATGCAGAGCGAGCTCGGCACCTCGGGCAACGACCAGCGCCTGTTCGGTGACAGCATCGCCCTCGGCGCGCTCAGCCGGGCCAAGGAAGAGGTCTCCCGCCAGCGAGGCATTCTGACGACCGGCCTCGCCACCCTCGCCATCCGCGGCACCCACCGCAGCAACTTCGACTACGAGAACTTCGACGACTACGACGACTTCGTCGACTTCCCCGGCTCCTTCAGCCGGCAGCAGAGCGAGATCGCGACCTTCCTCGCCGAGGCCACCGCGGACGACGTGAAGTTCTACAACGACACCGTGCGCCGCCAGGAGGTCGACAAGGCCACCTGGATGCGCTCGCTGGCGCTGGCGCAGCTCCGTCAGTTCAAGACGATCAAGGACCTCGACCCGGTCCGCCGCGACGACGCCACCGCCTGGTACGTCGCCAACACCTCCCTCGCCGACCGCATGCGCACGGTGGAAGAGCGGATGGTCGACTCGGTCGTGCAGCAGAGCCGCGCCCTGGAGGAGGACGCGCAGCGGCAGGCCATGATCTCCGGTGGCCTCATCCTCGTCCTGCTGCTCCTGGTCCTGATCATCACCGCCGTCGTCGCGAGTTCGCTGACCCGGCCGCTGCGCCGTCTGCGCGCCGAGGCCCTGGAGATCGCGGGCGCCCGGCTGCCGCAGACGGTCCAGAAGCTCCGCGAGAGCGGTGACGGCGCGACCACCGCGGAAGTCGTGCCCATCGGCGTCTCCTCCAGGGACGAGATGGGAGAAGTCGCCCGGGCGTTCGACGAGGTCCACCGCGAGGCGATCCGCCTGGCGGGCGACGAGGCGCGCCTGCGCAGCAACGTCAACGCCATGTTCGTCAACCTCTCCCGCCGCAGCCAGACCCTCGTCGAACGCCAGCTGAGCCTCATCGAAGGGCTGGAGCAGGGCGAGCAGGACGAGGGCCGTCTGTCCAACCTGTTCAAGCTCGACCACCTGGCCACCCGCATGCGGCGCAACAGTGAGAACCTCCTGGTCCTCGCCGGCCAGGAGACCGCGCGCCGCTGGAGCGAGCCGGTGCCGCTCGTCGACATCGTCCGCGCCTCGCTGTCGGAGGTCGAGGGCTACGAGCGGGTCGACATCAAGGTGCCGTCGGGCACGTCCGTCGTCGGCCAGGCCGTCAACGACGTCGTCCACCTGGTCGCCGAGCTGGTGGAGAACGCCATCTCCTTCTCGCCCCGCGAGACGCCCGTCGAGGTGACGAGCAACCGCGTCGACGGCGGCGGCGTCGTGATCACCGTCAGCGACTCCGGCATCGGCATGACCGACGACGAGCTCGCCGAGGCCAACTGGCGCCTCGCCAACCCTCCGGTCGTGGACGTCTCGGTGTCGCGCCGAATGGGCCTGTTCGTGGTCGGCCGCCTCGCGCTGCGCCACAACATCCGCGTCCAGCTGCGCCAGCAGGACAACGGCGGCCTCACCGCCATGGTCTTCCTGCCGGACGCGCTGCTGTCGGTCCCGGGCGCCGCGCAGTTCGCCGGCGCGCCCGCCGGCCCGATGACCGGCGTGGGCCAGTTCGGCGGCGCCCCGGCGCAGCCGTCGCCGTTCGAGGCCGCCGCCTTCGGCGCGCCGTCCGCCTTCGACGCTCCGTCGTCCTCCCGGGGCATGCGGGCCCCGGTCTTCGGCGCCGACGACCCCGGTGTCGTCGCCCCCGCCGGGCCGGTCAACCGCGGTCCCTTCAAGCGCGGGCCGTTCGAACGCGACCCGTTCGAGCGTCCCGCGTCGCCGGCCGGTCGGCGCGGCGGGTTCGGCGAGCCGCCCGGCGGCGAGCAGAGCCTGTTCGCCCCCGGTGCGCCCAGGGAGGACGACGCCGAGCAGCAGGACCCGTTCGACAAGTACTTCAACCCCAACCCACCGCTCGACACGCCGTGGCCCGCGGACGTCCCGCCGCCCGGTGGCGAGAGCGGCCGGGGCTCGCAGTGGGGAACGGACCTGGACAACCAGGACACCGCGTCCTGGCCGGCCGTCCCGCCGGCCGGGCACACGGGACCGGTGACCGGCGGGTACACCGGAACACCGACGGGCGGCTTCGGCGGACCTCCCACCGGAGGCGGCTACGGCGGACCTGCCACGGGCGGTTTCGGCGGGCCTGCCACCGGAGGCGGCTACGGCGGGCCTCCCACGGGTGGCGGTTACGGCGGGCCTCCCACGGGTGGGGGTTTCGGCGGGCCGATGACCGGTGGCGGTTTCGGCGGCCCGGCGGCCAACCCGGCCGACCGGTCCGGACGGTCCTTCCCGTCGATCCCCGACTCGGACAACACCGGCCCGCTGCCGGTGGTCCACAACTCGCCGCTCGACGACGTCTCCGAGGAGTTCCTGCCGATCTTCGCGGCGGTGGAGTCCGACTGGTTCCGCCGCACCGACCTCCCGGTTCGCAAGCCGGAGGACGGCGGGCGGGAGCGCCGTACGGCACCGCCCGAGTTCGACGTCGTCGAGGAGGCTCCGGTGGTGAAGCCGGCGGAGACCAAGACCTGGTCCTCCCCGGCCGACGCCGGCTGGCAGGCGGCCCAGGCCGCCAGCGACCCGACGCTCGGAGGCATCACCTCCTCGGGGCTTCCCAAGCGGGTGCCCAAGGCCAACCTGGTGCCCGGGTCCGCCGACCCGAGCCCCTCGTCGACCTTCACGGCCCCGCAGCCATCTCTCTCTCCGGACCGGGTACGCAGCCGGATGTCCAGCTTCCAGCAGGGCGTCCGGAGGGGGCGGGCCGTCGCCCGCGGCGAAGTGAACGACGACCTATCCCCCAATATGAACTTTGAACGCAACAAGGAGGACTCGTGAGGGAGCTGAGCCAGGCCGCCCGCGGAGTCAACTGGCTGATCACCGATTTTGTGAACAACGTCCCTGGCGTTGCGCACACGGTCGTGGTGTCGGCCGACGGATTGCCGCTGGCCTTCTCAGAGGGCTTCCCGAAGGACCGGGCCGACCAGCTGGCGGCGGTGGCCGCGGGCCTGATCAGCCTGACCCAGGGCGCTTCGCGGGTTTTCGAGGGCGGCGCGGTCACCCAGACCGTGGTCGAGATGCAGCGCGGGCTACTGCTGATCATGTCGGTCAGCGACGGCTCCTGCCTGGCTGTGCTGGCCGCCGCCGACTGTGACATGGGCTTGGTGGCCTACCAGATGACGTTGTTGGTGGAGCGTGCCGGTCAGGTTCTGACCCCGGCCGTGCGTGCCGAACTCCAGGCGTCTCAACCCCGGTAGAGAGGCCGATGACAGGAGGAGGAGGCTGTGGCACGCCGCGGCTGGACAGATGACGGTGACCCGCTGAGCAGCGGATCGCCGTACCCGCCAATCGAGGACCCCCGCCGGTTCACCGGTGCGGCGGCGCCTCTACCCGCACCGGAGCCGGTCGAACGCAGTTCGCTGGTCCGTGCGTATGCGCTGACCAAGGGGCGCACCGCGCCCCGGACGTCTCTCGCGATGGAGGCGCTCGTCTCCTCCGCGACGTCGCCACACCACGATCTTTCATCGCTGACTCCGGAGAAGCAGGCCATCAGCACGCTGTGCCGTCAGGTCAGGTCGGTGGCCGAGATCGCGGCGCTGCTGCGCATGCCCCTGGGCGTGGCGCGCGTCGTGATCGCCGACATGCTGGCCGAGGGCCTGGTGCAGGTGCACCAGCCGCAGCTGGACGCCGGTAAGCCGGATCTCAACTTGCTTGAAAGGGTTCTCAGTGGACTTCGCAGGCTCTAGCCAGGGCCCGGCGCTGACGTCGACGAAGATCGTCGTCGCGGGTGGGTTCGGCGTGGGCAAGACCACCTTCGTCGGAGCGGTGTCGGAGATCGTCCCGCTGACGACCGAGGCGGTCATGACCGACGCGAGCGCCGGGATCGACGACCTAGGACTCACCCCGCACAAGACCACGACCACGGTCGCCATGGACTTCGGCCGTGTGTCGCTCGACCAGGACCTGATCCTGTACCTGTTCGGCACGCCCGGGCAGCACCGTTTCTGGTTCATGTGGGACGACCTGGTGCGGGGTGCGATCGGCGCGGTGGTGCTGGTCGACACCCGGCGCCTGGCCGACTGTTTCCCCGCGATCGACTACTTCGAGGAGGCGCAGCTTCCGTTCGTGGTCGGCATCAACGGCTGGGACGGCCGCTACCCTCACGCCGACGAGGAGGTGCGCGAGGCGCTGACGCTGGCTCCGCACATCCCGCTGGTGCGCACCGACGCCCGCTCGCGGGACTCGGTGAAGAGCACGCTGATCGCGCTGGTGGAGCACGCCCTGACGATGCGTGTCGCGGTGCCCGGCTGGGGCGGCCGCTGAGCCTCCCGACGGGAGGCCCAGCGGCCGTGAGGCCGATCAGAGAGGGATGGCCTCGATGAGGCTGGCTTCGAGCGGCAGCGCGATCACATCGCTCACCGTCATGCCGGCCTTCTCGAGCAGCACGGCGTGCTCGGCCCTGCCGCGCTCGCGCCCCTGGCCGAACAGGCCCATCATCCGGATGTCCATGTCCTTGCCGAAGTGCGGCGTGTCGTCGTCCGGCAGGACGATCTCCACGAGCAGCACGCGGCTCTTCTCGCCCATCGCGGCCCGTACCGTCCTGAGGATGCGAAGGGCGTCGGTGTCGTCCCAGTTGTGGACGACGCTGCCCAGCAGGTAAGCGTCCGCTCCCTGCGGCACAGACGAGAAGAAGTCCCCGGCGACGAACTCGCACCGGTCGTCCAGGCCCCACGAGGCGAAGGCGTCGCGGGCGTCCGGCACGACGTTCGGCAGGTCGAACAGCACGCCGCGAAGGTGCGGGTTGGCCCGCATCGCCGCGGCCAGGATGTGGCCGCGGCCGCCCCCGATGTCGGCGAGCGTGCCGACGGAGGAGAAGTCGTACCTCTCGGCGACCCCCTGCGCCATGGGGGTGGCCCGGGCGGTCATGTAGTCGTTGAAGACGTGCCCGAGCTCGGGGTCGTCCGCCAGGTGGTCGTACAGCACGCCGAAGCGCTCCACGAACGCCGACCGTCCCGTCCGCACCGTCTCGGTGAGCTCGGTCATCGCGTACACGAAACTTGGATGGGTGTTCACCAGCACGGCCGTGCGCATCGACCCCGGCGCGTCGGCCGCCAGCATCGCGCCGGCCGCGGTGAGCTCGTAGGTGTCCGGGGCGACCGTCCGCACCATGCCCAGGGCGGCGAGCGCGCGCAACAGCCGTGCCAGGGAGGGGGCGTGCGCCCGGCACGCGCGCGCCAGCTCCGGCACCGTCAGGGGGCCGCCGGTCAGGTGGGCGGCGCAGTCCAGTTCGACCATGGCCTGCAGGGCCGCCAGGCGGGCGCCGCCCCGAAGGACGTCCCAGATCGCGGCTCTGGGGTCGGTCATGTTCCCTCCACTCATGGGTTGTCAGGGGAGTCGGGTTCGCCGCCGGTGCCCACGGTCGTGGGTCTCCGCTCGGCGTCGGGCTTGTCCTTGCCGCGCACCAGGCGGCCGACCTCGGCGCGCAGGTGCACGAACGCCGGAAGCTCGCGCGTGGCGATCTGGTCGCGGGGGAACGGCAGGCCGACGGTCAGCTGGCCGGCGACCCGGGCCGGCGACCTGGTCAGGACGACCACGCGGTCGCCGAGGTAGACGCTCTCGTCGATGTCGTGGGTGATGAGCAGCACCGTCATGCGGTGGTGCTCGCGCACCTTCAGGACGAGATCTTCCAGGTCCTCGCGTGTCTGGGCGTCCACCGAGCCGAACGGCTCGTCCATCAGCAGCAGGGAGGGCCGGTAGGCGAGGGCGCGGGCGATCGCCACCCGCTGCTGCATGCCGCCGGACAGCTCCCAGGGGTACTTCGACGCGGCCGCGCTCAGGCCGACCTCCTCCAGGGCCTCGGCCGCCGCCGCGCGCCGGGCCGCGCGGTCCAGGCCGCGGCGGCGCAGCGGCAGCGCGACGTTCTCGCTGACCGACATCCAGGGGAACAGCGACCTGCTGTAGTCCTGGAAGACCACGGCGAGGTCGCCCGGAGTCCCGGTGACGGCGGTGTCCCTGATGCGGATCTGCCCGCCGGTCGGCGTGATCAGGCCGGCGATCGAGCGCAGCAGGGTGGACTTCCCGCAGCCGGATGGCCCGACCACGCACACCAGTTCCCCCTCGGCGACCCTCAGGTCGACCCCGCCGAGGGCGTGGTGGGAGTTCGGGCCCCTGCCGTAGGTGTGGCTCAGGTTGACGACATCGAGCACGGTGCTTCCTCAGGTTGTCTGCCGGGCGCGCCGGTGCCAGGAAAGGACGCGCCGTTCCACCACGAGGAAGAGCGCGTTCAACACAAGGCCCAGGACGCCGAGGAGGACGATGCCGCCCCACATCCCGGGGTAGTCGAAGTTCATCTGCTTGAACATCAGCTGGTAGCCGATCCCGTCGGTGCTGTTGACCAGCTCGGAGATGACCATCAGGATCACGGCGAGGGACACGCTGAGCCGGAGCCCGGCGAAGATCTTCGGCGCCGCGGCCGGCAGGATGATCCGGAACAGCCGCTGCCGCCGTCCCATCCCGAACACCTGCGCGGTGTCGGCGTGGACGGGGTCGACGTGGCGGGCCCCGTCGATGGTGTTGACCAGGACGGGCCAGATCGCGCCGTAGACGATGGTCGCCACCTGCATCTGGGTCGCCACCTTGAAGACGACCAGGAACAGCGGCACCAGGGTGGGCGGCGGGACGGCCCTGCCGAACTCGATCAGCGGGCCCACGTAGTCGTACAGGGTCCTGGAGCGCCCCACCGCGACGCCGAGGAGGACTCCGAGGAGGCACGCCGCCGCCCACCCGCCGGTCATCCTGCCCAGGCTGGGAAGGAAGTTGCCGAGCGCCTCGTCGGTGAGGAACAGGTGCGCCGCCGGGCCCGAGAACCACAGGTCCTTCATCCGGACGAGGATCTGCGACGGCGGCGGGAAGAAGATCGAACCGCTCAGCCGGGTGCCGGCCTCCCAGGCGGCGAGCACGATGGGCACGAGCCACACGCGCGTCACCATCGAGGACAGCCGGCCGCGCGCCGCCCGCCCGCCGATCGCGGGCTCGTGCGCGGTGGTCGCGCTCATGCCTCACCTCCGGCTCTCATCGCGTGCCATCTGAACGCCCATCGCTGCAGCCGGAGGATGAGCGCGTTGGTGACGATCCCGAGGGCGCCCGCCCACAGCGTCGCGGCCAGGACGAGGTCGGTACGGAATCCGGCGCCCGCGGTGATCATGAAGGTGCCGATCCCGCCCGATCCGCCGGCCAGGAGCTCGGTGCTGATCACGACGATGATGGCGACCGCGGCGGCCAGCCGTACGCCGGTCAGCACGAACGGCGCGGCGCTGGGCAGCGACACTCGGCGCAGCACTTCGAGACGGCCGAACCCGAAGCTGCGCAGCGTCTCCTTCGCCACCGGGTCGACGTCCCGCAGGCCGTACATGGTGTTGATGAGGATCGGCCACGACGCCGCGTAGGCGATGACGGTGACCTTCACCCCGTCGTTGTCCGGGATCAGCAACGTGACCAGGGGGAGCAGGGCGAGCGAGGGGATCGGCCGCAGGAACTCCACCAGCGGACGGGCCGCGGACTCGGCCTTGGCGACCGTGCCGAGCAGCATGCCGAGGGGGACGCCGATCACGATGGCGACGAGGAGGCCGATCGCCCAGTCGGCGAGGGTGATCCCGACGTCGGACAGGAACTTCGGGTCGACCAGGAGACCGGCCGCGTCCGCCAGGACCGTCGACATCAACGGCAGCAGCTTGGGATCGACGACTCCCGTCCGCCCGGCCGCCTCCGCGGCGATGAGGACGGCCGCGACGCCGACGGCGCCGCGGGCCACTCGACGACCGATCATTGAGGGAGCGGGACCAGGAGGGAGTTCACGTCGAGCTTCTGCTTCAGATATTTGAATTCGAGCATCAGGTCGGCGACGCGCTGGATACGGGTCGCGTTGAGGGACGTCGGGTAGATGCCCAGGGTGATGACGCCGGCCACCTCGGGCTTGATGCCGCTGTAGCCCGGCAGCACCGCCTCGACCGCCTTACGGTCGGCCGCGGCCACCTGCTGTCCCTTGAGCAGGGCGCGCTGGAAGGCCGCCATCGTCTTGGGGTACTTCTTGGCCCAGTTCTCGGTGACGGCCCAGCCCGAGATCGGGAAGTCGGACATCGAGCCGGTCATGGTGTCCTGGATCGAGTGGATGCCGAGGTCCTTCTGGGCGCCGGTGAGGAACGGCTCGGTCAGCCAGCCGGCGTCGATCGTGCCGTTCTGGATGGCGGCCGGGACCTGGGGGAAGGCCATGGGCACCATCTGGACGTCGGTGTTGGGCACCGGGTTGAGTCCCGCGGTCCGCAGGGCGTTGGACACCGCCATCTCGCCGATGCTGTTGGGGGCCGGGATGGCGACCTTCTTGCCCTTGAGATCCTTCACCGATTTGATCGGTGAGTCCTTCTTGACGACGATGTCGAAGACCTCGTTCTTGGCCTGGTAGCCGTCGGCCACGTAGCGATACTGCTGGCCCGAGTTCCCGACCGCCGACAAGATCGTGAAGTAACTGCCGAGTGCCACGTCCGTGGCGCCGCTTTGCAGCTTCGGAAGAGCGAAGCCCGTGCTCTGGACCATCTCGGTCTTGATCGTGAGTCCTTCCTGCTTGAAGAACCCTTTCTGTTCGGCGATGAAGAGCCCGGCCACGTCGGCGATGGGAAGCGTGGCGACGTTGATGGTGGTCTTCTCGAGACCGCCGGTACCGGACTCACTCGAACCTTTGTCCGAGCCCCCGCCGCAGGCGGCGAGCGCCAGGATCGAGGCCAGGCCGACGACGAAGGTACGACCCCTAAGGCTTCTCATTGAGGTGTCCTTTTTTAGTTGTGTGGGGGAAGAGTTCCTGCCCTGCTCTCTGGGGAAGGTGTGGCAGGCGAGCGTGAAGCCTAGCGGAGGAAGATCGGCGCTAGGATGGATAAGCGGCTTTTGTCGATAAATCTAATTGAAGTCCGCTTTGTGGCTCTTGCGCTTTTTTGACGGGCTTTGGAGAGTTAAGTCGCGTTGGAGCGTGACATGTCGGTCATGGGATGGTTCATTGGCCGCCGTGATGGCTTTCCGCGGCCGTGAACTCGCGCCGGAACCAAGCTCTTGATCACATGTCTGTCAAATATCGATTGGACCGTTCTAATTACTCGCGGCTATTGGTCGAACTCATAGGCTTATGCTCCAATTGCCGCTTAACTTGCCATGTGTCACACAGGCCACATGGTCCACCCCCCAATGCAGACCAGCTGGCGAGAGGTTGCGACCAGTGAGGACAGCAACAATCGAGAGCGGTCGCCCCACCACGCCTGACGCAGCCCCGCCGCCTTCGGATCCGGGTGTGCCCAGCGATCCGGGCGCCGAACCGGCCCGGTCGGTGGCTCTGCGTAACTGGCGGGTGCGTACCCGTCTCATCGCGCTCATCCTGGTGCCCACCATCGTGGCCGTCCTTCTCGGTGGCCTCCGCGTGGCGACCTCGATCCAGAGCGCCGCCGAATATGAACGTGTCCGTACGGTGGCGGAGTTCGTCACCATCGTGGGCGACCTCGTCCACCAGCTCGACCTCGAACGCGATCTATCCGGCCGGTTCGTCGCGAACGGCCGCCAGGGGAACGAGGCCAAGCGCCTGATCCGCGACCAGCAGAACGTGGTCGACGGCGCGGTACGGAACGTGCTCGACCGCAAGGACGCCATGCGCTCGGCGTTCGGCGACATCGGCCTCCAGGAGTTCAACGCCGTGGTCGACCGCCTGGCCGGCCTTCGCGTCCTGCGCGCCAGCGCCGTCGAGTCCCAGCTGCCCGCGCTCCCGACCCTCCAGAAGTACAACCTGCTCATCGACGACCTTCTGGCCCTGTTCGACGAGACCGGCCGCGGCAGCACCGACGAGACCCTGGCCGCCAGCGCCACCGCCCTCGCCTCGCTCGCCAGGTCCGCCGAGCAGCTGTCGCGCCAGCGCGGGACCGTCTCGATCGCGTTGATCGGCCGCCGGTTCGACCGGGCCCTGCTCGACGCCTTCAACACCGCCAAGGCCCAGCAGATCAGCGAGCTCAACTCGTTCTTCTCCCGCGCCACCCCGGCGCAGCGCCAGGCCTACTCCGACACCGTCAGCAGCCCGAAGGCCGACGTCGCGGCGGGCCTGGTCGAGCGGATCCTCTTCCTCACCGACGAAGGAGCACCGCTTCGCGGCCTCGGAACCCGGGGCACCAGCGACGTCGGCTTCTGGTTCGAATCCTCCAGCGACGGCCTGAACCGCACCCACCAGGCCGAGCAGGCGCTCGGCCGTACCATCGTCGACCGGGCCCAGGAACTGGCGCGCGGCGAGCAGGGCCAGGCCGCGGTGAACATCGCGGTCGTCGCGGTGCTGCTGGTCCTGGTGCTGATCATCACCATCGTCATGGCGCGCTCGCTGGTGACCCCCCTGCGGCGGCTGCGCCGCGAGGCGCTGGAGATCGCCGGCCACCGCCTGCCCGACCTGGTGCAGAAGCTGCGCGAATCAGAGGGCAACACCGGGCCGCCCGAGGTGCGGCCCATCGGCGTGACCTCCGCCGACGAGGTCGGCGAGGTGGCGCGGGCCTTCGACGAGGTCCACCGCGAGGCGATCCGCCTGGCGAACGACGAGGCCCAGCTCCGCAGCAACGTCAGCGCGATGTTCGTCAACCTCTCCCGCCGGACCCAGACCCTGGTGGAACGGCAGATCAGCCTCATCGACGGCCTGGAACAGGGTGAGCAGGACGACAAGCGGCTCGGCGACCTCTTCCGCCTCGACCACCTCGCCACCCGTATGCGGCGCAACAGTGAGAACCTGCTGGTCCTCGCCGGTCAGGAGCCCGCGCGCCGCTGGAGCCGGCCCGTCCCCCTGCTCGACGTCACGCGCGCCTCGCTGTCGGAGGTCGAGAACTACGAGCGGGTGACCATGAACGTCCCCACGGGCGTCTCCGTCGTCGGCCAGGCCGTCAACGACGTCATCCACCTGCTCGCCGAGCTGGTCGAGAACGCCATCTCCTTCTCGCCCCGCGAGACCAGGGTCACCATGAGGGCCGGCCGCATCGAGGACGGCGGGGTGATGATCTCCATCACCGACGCCGGCATCGGGATGACCGACGAGGAGCTGGCACAGACCAACTGGCGGCTGGCCAACCCGCCGGTCGTGGACGTGTCGGTGTCGCGCCGTATGGGCCTGTTCGTGGTCGGCCGGCTCGCCCTGCGCAACGGCATCCGGGTGCAACTGCGCCGGCACGACGCCGGCGGGCTGACCGCGATGGTGCTGCTGCCCGGATCGCTCATCGGCACGCCCGCGGGTCCCGGCGCCGTCGCCCCTGACGGGCAGGCGTTCGGCGCCTCCGGCGCCCCGGCGTGGGCCGGCGCCGGGCAGAACCTGTTCGCCGGGACCTTCGACTCCCCGGTGAGCCCGGGCTCGGTCGGCGGGCTCGACTCCCCGGCCGTCTCGGGTTCCTTCGGCGACCAGCCGCCGTTCGGCGCCCCCAACGGCCTGGGCCCCCTGGGGCCGACCACGGGCGGCGGCTACGGCCCGAACACCGGTTCCGGCCGCGGCGGCTCGCCCAATGGGGCCGGCGGGTTCCACGGCCCGGCGACCGGCGGCTTCGGTGGCCCGCCCACCGGCCCCGGCGGTCCCCACACCGGTCCGGCCACGGGTTCGGGGGGCTTCGGCGGCCCGGCGAGCGGTCCGGGCGGTTACGGAGGCCCGGCCACGGGAGGCGGCCTCTTCGGTGGCCCGCCCACCGGTCCCGGCGCGGGCGAGCACGATCGCGAGGTCCGGCAGCGCCGGCGTCGCCACGACACCTCCGAGCTGGAGGCGGTCACCGGCCCGCTGCCCGCGGTGGACTCCTCCGCCGAGCAGCGGGAGGAGTTCCTGCCGATCTTCGCGTCCGTCGAGTCGGCCTGGTTCCGCCGGGTCGACCACAAGGACGACAAGGAGAAGCCCGACGGCACGTGGGACGAGAACCCCGCCGACGCGGGATGGCAGGCGGCGGCGGCCGTCCAGGAGCCGGCCCGCGACGGGACCACCGCGGCGGGCCTGCCCAAGCGGGTCCCGAAGGCCAACCTCGTCCCCGGCTCGGCGGCGACGGCCGGACCCTCCGCCTCGCCGGCGCCGGCAGGCCCCGCGCTGTCACCCGACCGCGCGCGCAGCCGGCTGTCGAGCTTCCAGCGCGGCGTCCGTGAGGGACGGGCGGTGGCCCGGGGTGAGATGAGCGAGGACGAGGTGGGCTTCAAGGCCGAGTCGTGGCGCATTCAGGGCGACAAGGAGGACAAGTGAGAGAGCTGAGCCAGGCCGCCCGCGGAGTCAACTGGTTGATCACCGACTTCGTCAGGAGCGTGCCGGGGGTGGCGCACACGGTGGTGGTGTCCTCCGACGGGCTGCCACTGGCGTACTCCGAGGGCTTCCCCAAGGACCGGGCCGACCAGCTGGCGGCGGTGGCCGCGGGTCTCATCAGCCTGACGCAGGGGGCCTCGCGGGTCTTCGAGGGCGGCGCGGTCACCCAGACCGTGGTCGAGATGCAGCGCGGGCTACTGCTGATCATGTCGGTCAGCGACGGCTCCTGCTTGGCCGTGCTCGCGGCGCCCGACTGTGACATGGGGTTGGTGGCCTACCAGATGACGCTGATGGTCGAGCGAGCCGGTCAGGTGCTGACGCCTGCCGTGCGCGCCGAGCTTCAGGCGTCCGCACCGCGGTGACATCGATGGGCGGGCCTGGCTGGGAGGACGGGTTACGGCCGTACCAGAACGAGCCGTCGTCGCCGGTGCGGCCCTTCACGGTCACCGGAGGACGCTCGACGCCGCGGACCCATCTGGCGATGGAGACGCTGGTGCATTCCATGATTCCGGCCTTCCAGGATCTGTCACACCTGATCCCGGAGTACCAGGCGATCATCTCGCTCTGCCGCTCGGTGCGCTCGGTCGCCGAGATCTCCGCGTTGCTGCGGGTGCCGCTCGGCGTGGCGAGGGTCCTCATCGCGGACATGGCCGCCGAGGGCCTGGTCCAGTTGCACCAGCCGCAGCTGGACGCCGGTAAGCCGGATCTCAACTTGCTCGAAAGGGTACTCAGTGGACTTCGCAGGCTCTAGCCGCGGCGGGATCACCTCGACGAAGATCGTCGTCGCGGGTGGATTCGGCGTCGGCAAGACCACCTTCGTCGGAGCGGTGTCGGAGATCGTGCCCCTCACCACCGAGGCGGTCATGACCGACGCGAGCGCCGGCATCGACGACATCGGTCTGATCCCGCAGAAGACCACGACGACGGTGGCGATGGACTTCGGCCGCGTGTCCCTCGACAGCGAGCTGATCCTCTACCTGTTCGGCACCCCCGGGCAGCACCGTTTCTGGTTCATGTGGGACGACCTCGTACGCGGCGCGATCGGCGCCGTGGTGCTCGTCGACACCCGCCGCGTGGCCGACAGCTTTCCCGCGATCGACTACTTCGAGGAGGCCGGGCTGCCGTTCGTCATCGGCCTCAACGGCTGGGACGGAAAGCACCCGTACTCGGAGGACGAGGTGCGCGACGCCCTCACGCTGCACCCGCACATCCCGATCGTCAGGACCGATGCGCGGCAGCGGGAGGCGGTCAAGAGCACGCTGATCGCCCTGGTGGAGCACGCCATGACGATGCGGCTGTCGGTACCCGGCGGCAGAAGCTAGGCCTGTTTTCCGCACGAGCCCGAATCTCCCTGGCCAGGTGTTATAAGCGGTTCGGTACCGATCGGTGATCGCCCCGGCTCCATGAGGGCGAGGTGCGGAAAACGGGGCTGGGAGCGTACGACCTCCCCGCCTGCCGCTTCCGACGCGTGACCGGCCTGCGGAGCGGATAGGCTGGGAGGTCGAGTCGCACCACAAGCGAGACCCCGGACGACCCGTAGCGCAGAGGCTGGCCAATCACGTGTTCGAGACGCTTTCCGACCGGCTGACATCGGTCTTCTCCTCCCTCAGGTCGAAGGGGAGGCTGTCCGACGCCGACATCGACGCGACCTGTCGCGAGATCCGCATCGCCCTTCTCGAGGCGGACGTCGCGCTGCCCGTGGTCAGGGACTTCGTGGCCCATGTCAAGGAGCGCGCCCGCGGCGCGGAGGTCTCCCAGGCCCTCAATCCCGCCCAGCAGGTCGTCAAGATCGTCAACGACGAGCTGATCGAGATCCTGGGCGGCGAGACCCGCCGGCTGAGGTACGCCAAGAACCCCCCGACCGTCATCATGCTCGCCGGTCTGCAGGGTGCCGGTAAGACCACGCTCGCGGGCAAGCTCGCCCGCTGGCTGCGTGAGCAGGGCCACGCCCCGCTCCTGGTCGCCGCCGACCTGCAGCGGCCCAACGCCGTCCAGCAGCTCCAGGTGGTCGGGCAGCGGGCGCAGGTCGCGGTGTACGCCCCCGAGCCCGGCAACGGCGTCGGCGACCCCGTCGCCGTCGCGCGCGGGTCGGTCGACCACGCCCGGCGCCAGCAGCACGACATCGTCATCATCGACACCGCCGGCCGTCTGGGCATCGACCAGGAGCTGATGAAGCAGGCCGCGGACATCCGCGACGCCGTCAGCCCCGACGAGGTCCTGTTCGTGGTCGACGCCATGATCGGTCAGGACGCCGTCACCACGGCCCAGGCGTTCATGGACGGCGTCGGCTTCGACGGCGTCGTGCTGACCAAGCTCGACGGCGACGCCCGGGGCGGCGCGGCCCTGTCGGTGCGGCACATCACCGGCCGCCCGATCATGTTCGCCTCCACCGGCGAGAAGCTCGAGGACTTCGACGCCTTCCACCCCGACCGCATGGCGTCGCGCATCCTCGACATGGGTGACATCCTCACCCTGATCGAGCAGGCCCAGCGCACGTTCGACGAGCAGGAAGCCGCCAAGATGGCGGGCAAGCTCGTCTCGGGCGACGGCTTCACGCTCGACGACTTCCTCGAGCAGATGATGATGGTCCGCCGCATGGGCCCCCTGAAGAACCTCCTCGGCATGATGCCGGGCATGGGGCAGATGCGCGAGCAGCTCAACCAGGTCGACGAGCGCGACCTCGACCGCATCGCCGCGATCATCCGCTCGATGACCCCGGGCGAGCGGCAGGACCCCAAGATCATCAACGGCTCCCGGCGCGCCCGCATCGCGCGCGGCTCCGGCGTCACCGTGACCGAGGTCAACAACCTCGTCACCCGCTTCTTCGACGCGCAGAAGATGATGAAGCAGGTGGCGGGCGGCATGGGCATCCCCGGGCTGCCCGGCGGGCGCAAGGGCAAGGCCGCGCAGAAGAAGGCCAAGAAGGGCCGCCGGGTCAGCGGCGACCCCCGCAAGGCCGCCCTCGGCAAGGCCGGCGCCGCCGCCGGCGGCTCCAGCACGCCCCCGCAGCTCCCGCCGGGGCTCGGCAACCTCGGTGGCGGTCTCGGCGGTCAGCTTCCGCCGGGCCTCGAGCTTCCCCCGGGCTTCGACCCCTCGAAGTTCCGTCTGCCCGGCCAGAAGTAGCCTGACGTCCCCGGCGGCCGTCCTCGTCCTGGACGGCCGCCGACCCCTGTGACCGGTCTTTCCGGGAGAATCCGGACGAGCTGCCGCCCAAATCGGCGCCGATTCGGAAACATGCCCGGTCATCTGGCACAATGGCACGTTGGAACATCGTGAGCGTGGGTGCCCTCTCACCCCCGCGGCTCGCGCCTGTCCCTCGGGCGGTCATCCCGTCGTGCCCCACTCGACGAGACACCGTTCACCCGCGCTCGAAAGCAGGAGAGACCACACCCGTGGCAGTCAAGATCAAGCTCAAGCGGCTCGGCATGATCCGCAACCCGCAGTACCGCATCGTGGTGGCGGACAGCCGCACCAAGCGTGACGGCCGTGCGATCGAAGAGATCGGCCTGTACCACCCCAAGGAGAACCCTTCGTTCATCCAGGTGAACTCCGAGCGGGCGCAGTACTGGCTGGGCGTCGGCGCGCAGCCGACCGAACCGGTCCTGAAGCTCTTCAAGCTCACCGGTGACTGGCAGAAGTTCAAGGGCGAGCCCGCCCCGCCGGCTCTGCTGGTCGCCGAGCCCAAGGCCGACCGCCAGGCGATCTACGAGGCCGCCGCCAAGGAGGCGCTCTCCGGTGACACCGGCACCGGCAACGCCACCACGCCGCGCAAGGCCAAGAAGACCGTGAAGGCCGACGACACCACCGCGGCCCCGGCCGAGGCCCCCGCGGAGGAGAAGCCGGAAGGCGAGGCCTGAGGTGCTTGAGGAGGCCCTCGAGCACCTGGTCAAGGGCATCGTCGAGCACCCGGACGACGTTCTGGTCCGCGCACGCCGCATCCGCAGCGGGCGCGTCCTCGAGGTCCGGGTCCACCCCGAGGACCTCGGCAAGGTCATCGGCCGTGGCGGCCGTACGGCGAAGGCGCTTCGCACCGTGATGAACGCCCTGGCCGACGGCAAGTACATCAGGGTCGACCTGCTCGACCTGAACGAAGCCCGGTAACGACACTTCAGAGGCCACGTGCCTCAGCGCAGGGGACCCCCGGAGGCCGGGTGGTCCCCTGTCGTGGTTCTCAACGACCCCTAGGAGGAGGAGCGACGTGCAGCTCGTCGTCGGCCGCATCGGCCGCCCGCACGGCATCCGTGGCGAGGTGACGGTCGAGGTACGCACCGACGACCCCGAGGCGCGCTTCGCCCCCGGCGCCGCGCTCGCCACCGACCCCGCGGGCACCGGCCCGCTCGTCGTGGAGGGCGCGCGCTGGCACAAGAACATCCTCCTGCTGCGGTTCGAGGGCGTCAGCGGGCGCGACGCCGCGGAAGACCTGCGCGGCACGATGCTGCTGATCGACTCGGCGGACGTCCCGCCGTCCGACGACCCCGACGAGTTCCACGATCACCAGCTGATCGGCCTGTCGGTCGTGACGGCCGAAGGCGAGAGCGTGGGCGAGATCGTCGACGTCCTGCATCACGGGCAGGACCTCCTGGTGGTCAGGCGCGGAGGCGACGAGGTGTTCGTCCCGTTCGTGAAGGCCCTGGTGCCCGAGGTCGACCTCGAAGCCGGCCGTGTCGTCGTGCAGGCCCCGCCCGGCCTGCTCGACCCGGAGGGGATGGTCTGAGCCGCCATGCGCGTCGACATCATCTCGATCTTCCCTGAATACTTCGCCCCCCTCGACGTCTCGCTGATCGGCAAGGCCCGCCGCAAGGGCCTGCTCGACATCCGGGTGCACCAGCTGCGCGACTGGACCCACGACGTGCACCGCACGGTCGACGACACCCCCTACGGCGGCGGGCCCGGCATGGTCATGAAGCCCGAACCGTGGAGCGAGGCCATCGACACCGTCATCGGCTCCGCCGAGACGCCTCCCCGGCTGATCGTGCCGACGCCGAGCGGGCGGCCGTTCACCCAGGAGGTCGCCCTCGAATACGCCAAGGAGCCGTGGCTGCTGTTCGCCCCGGCCCGGTACGAGGGCATCGACGCCCGCGTCATGGCCGAGTACGGCGCACGGCTGCGCCTCGACGAGGTCAGCATCGGCGACTACGTCCTCGCCGGCGGGGAGGCCGCCGTGCTGGTCATGGTGGAGGCCGTCGGCCGTCTGCTGCCCGGCGTGCTCGGCAACGCCGAGTCGGTCGCCGACGACTCCTTCGCCCCCGGCGCCATGGCGAGCCTGCTGGAGGGGCCCGTCTACACCAAGCCTCCGGTGTGGCGCGGCCACGAGGTGCCGCCCATCCTGCTGTCGGGCAACCACGCCGCCATCGCCCGCTGGCGCCGCGACGAAGCCCTGCGCCGTACGGCGGCCCGCAGGCCCGAGCTGGTGGCCGGACTGGCCCGCAAAGGCCTTGACAAACGAGACCTCGAGGTCCTTGACGACGCTTCGTTTCGCTTCATGCCAGAAGATATGGCAGACTGAATCGCTGTTGCCGACTGCCCTGCGGTCGGTCCGGCCGGGCGCGGTCCCGGCCTCCGAGACGTAATCAGCCCAGCGCTCGTGTCTTCCTCGTCGCCGTGCCCTCGCCGGGCGCGGCCGGGCGGACCTCCGGGTGCTCGCTTCAAATGAGGAACCGCTGCCATGCACACGCTGATCCAGGAGCTTGAGAAGGCCTCCGTACGTAGCGACATCCCGAGCTTCCGCCCGGGTGACACGCTCGAGGTCCACGTCCGCGTCGTTGAAGGCAACCGGTCCCGTATCCAGGTCTTCAAGGGATTCGTGCTGCGCCGCCAGGGCGGTGGCATCCGCGAGACGTTCACCGTCCGCAAGGTGAGCTACGGCGTCGGCGTCGAGCGGACGTTCCCGGTGCACAGCCCGGTGATCGAGAAGATCGAGGTCGTCACCCGCGGTGACGTCCGCCGGGCGAAGCTCTACTACATGCGCGACCTGCGCGGCAAGGCGGCCCGCATCCGCGAGAAGCGCGAGTCGCTGCCCGCCGGCAAGTAGGCACCGCCGCGATGTGGCCCGCACCCCCCGGGATGCGGGCCATTTTGCTGGGCGGGGGCGGTTTGTACCGTCCTGCGGGTGTGTAGGTACGACCAGTCGATGATCGCAGGGCCGGCGGTCCCCGCCGCCCGGTCGGGGGAGGAGGCGGACGTGGCCGCGGAGGACACCAAGCCGGTCGAGAGCGGCAACGACAAAGCCGAGGGCGGCAAGGAGAAGAAGAGCTCCTTCTGGCGCGAGCTGCCTGTGTTGGTGGTGGTCGCACTGGTGCTGGCTCTGATCATCAAGAGTTTCGTGATCCAGGCGTTCTACATCCCGTCGGAGTCGATGGAGAACACCCTGCTGGTCAACGACCGGGTCCTGGTGAACAAGCTGGTGTACCACACGCGCGACATCGAGCGTGGCGACATCGTGGTGTTCTCCGGCCCCGACACCTGGGACAGCGAGGTCAACGTCCCCGCGCCGTCCAATCCCGTGGCGGGGTTCTTCCGCTGGCTCGGCACTGCCTTCGGCGTGGTGCCCGGCGAGAAGGACTACATCAAGCGCGTGATCGGTGTCGGAGGCGACAGGGTCAAATGCTGCGACGCCCAGGGACGGGTCACGGTCAACGGCACCCCCCTGGACGAGAAGGGCTACCTCTACCCCGGTGACCAGCCCTCGCAGGGAGACTTCGACATCACCGTCGAGAAGGGCCTGCTGTGGGTGATGGGCGACCACCGCTCCGTCTCCTACGACTCCCGGGGCCATCAGGGCGACCCCGGCGGCGGCGCGATCTCGGTCGACAAGGTGGTGGGCCGGGCGTTCGTGATCGTGTGGCCGTTCTCGCGGGCGACGACGCTGCCGATTCCCGACACCTTCAACCAGGCGGCGTTGAAGACGGCCGCGCTGGCCGATGGGGCCTCGCCGTTGCTGCTGGGCTTCGCGGGGGCGTTCCCGCTGGTGGCGTTGCGCCGCCGGTGGCTGCTCAAGCCCGCCGTCGGCCCCCTGCCGCGCCGCCTCCTACGGGCCCGGACGGCGCCGTCGCGGCCGTCCCGTTGATCTCACGGCCGCCCCGGGTTTCTTTGGGCGCGTTGCCGAGTCGGCCACCCGCCGTGCAGGGTGCATCATTTAGGCTCGACAGCAATGACTAGCGATGGCCAGGGGGCCGGCGGTCCGCGCCGCCCTGTCGAGGACGAGGTAGACGTGGTCGCGGAAGACACCAAGCCGGCCAAGGGCGGCAAGGAGAAAAAGGGCTCCTTCTGGCGCGAGCTGCCTGTGTTGGTGGTGGTGGCGCTGGTGCTGGCTCTGATCATCAAGAGTTTCGTGATCCAGGCGTTCTACATCCCGTCGGAGTCGATGGAGAACACCCTGCTGGTCAACGACCGGGTCCTGGTGAACAAGCTGGTGTACCACACGCGCGACATCGAGCGTGGCGACATCGTGGTGTTCTCCGGTGTCGACTCCTGGGCCAGTGAGGTCGACATCCCCGAGCCGTCGAACCCGGTGGCGGGGTTCTTCCGCTGGGTCGGTACGGCGTTCGGCGTGGTGCCCGGCGAGAAGGATTACATCAAGCGCGTGATCGGGGTCGCGGGCGACACGGTCAAGTGCTGCGACGCCAAGGGGCGCATCACCGTCAACGGCGTCCCCCTCGAGGAGAAGGACTACCTCTACCCCGACGACCAGCCCTCGCAGAAGTTCTTCACGGTCAAGGTCGACAAGGACCGCCTGTGGGTGATGGGCGACCACCGCTCGGTCTCCCTCGACTCGCGCTCCCACCAGGGCGACCCCGGTAACGGCGCCATTCCGGTCGACAAGGTGGTGGGCCGGGCGTTCGTGATCGTGTGGCCGTTCTCGCGGGCGACGACGCTGCCGATTCCCGACACCTTCAACCAGGCGGCGTTGAAGACGGCCGCGCTGGCCGGTGGGGCCTCGCCGTTGCTGCTGGGCTTCGCGGGGGCGTTCCCGCTGGTGGCGTCGCGCCGCCGGTGGCTGCTCAAGCCCGCCGTCGGCCCCCTGCCGCGCCGCTACTGGACCCCCCGACGGGGGCGCCGGGTCGCCTGAACACCGCGGCGTCTCGTCCGGCGGCGACGTTTCGGACATCTTCTTTGTGGCCGTGGCCAGACGGCGCACATCCCCCGAGCAGACGAAGGAGAAGGGCTACCCCGGCCGAGGAGCACCGGGGAAGCCTGTACAGGCCCATGAGCGTCGAACACGAGAAGCCGGAGTCCGGAGAGCCCGGCGACCGGCAGCCTTCCGCCACCGAGGAGGGGCCGTCGAGCGGCCCGGCCGGAGGCGCCGCGGGAGCGGACACCGTCGAGCCGGTCGCCGGCGGGCCGAGTTCCTCGGGGGCGGATACCGGTGAGGCGGCCGCCGGTGGGTCGCGATCGGCCGGTGAACCCGCGTCGGCCGACGGGGACGCGGCCAAGGGGAAGAAGTCCGGGTGGCGGGAGTCGGTTCTGCTCGTGCTCAGCGGAGTGGCCGTCGCCGTGCTCGTCCGGCTGTTCGTCCTCGACTCCTTCTACATCCCGTCGGAGTCCATGGAGAACACCCTCCTGATCAACGACAAGGTGATCGTCAACCGGCTGTCGGGCGACGTGGACCGCGGCGAGATCGTCGTCTTCAAGGGCTGGGACGGCGCCACCACGATCAAGCGCGTCATCGGCGTCGGCGGGGACCAGGTGAAGTGCTGTGACGCCAAGGGCCGCATCACGGTCAACGGCGTCCCGCTCGACGAGCAGGCCTACCTCAACCCCCAGGACTTCCCCTCACAGGAGAAGTTCGACATCACGGTCCCGAAGGGACGGCTGTGGCTCATGGGCGACCACAGGGCGGCCTCGGAGGACTCCCGCGCGTTCATGAACGACAAGTTCCACGGCACGATCTCCACCGACGACGTGATCGGAAGAGCCTTCGCTCTCTACTGGCCGCCGTCGCGGATGACCACATTCCCGGTCCCCGAGACGTTCTCAAAGGTGCGATAGCGTACCCTCTTCGCCCATTGGGGCGTAGGCTTGTGGTCATGGTCGCGCTCGCATCGCCGTTCACCGGCCAGGGGGCTCGACTCTCCCGCAGGTCCGTCCCCTTGCGGCGGGGCGCCGAGCCGCCTGTCTCATGACCGTTCTCTTCCGCCCTCGCCCCAGCATCGTGCGGCGCGACTCCGGGTTGTACGGGTACGAGCGCGCGCTCGCGCGGCGGGGGCTGACCCCGGTCGCCGGCGTCGACGAGGCCGGGCGCGGAGCCTGTGCCGGGCCCCTGGTGGTGGCCGCGGTGGTGCTCCGGTCCGAGATCGACGGCCTGGCCGACTCGAAGCTTCTCACCCCCGCCAGACGCGAGGAGCTCCACACGCGCATCCTCGCCACCGCCCGGGCGGTGAAGATCGTGGTGATCCCGCCGGAGGAGATCGACACGCGTGGCCTGCACAAATGCAACATCGCCGGGATGCGGCGGGCCGTGGCCGGTCTCGGCTGCGATCTCGGGTACGTTCTCATCGACGGGTTCCCGGTGCCCGGCCTGCCCGCGCCGTCGCTCGCGGTGTGGAAGGGCGACCAGGTTTCGGCGTGCGTCGCGGCGGCGTCCATCGTCGCCAAGGTCACCAGGGACCGCCTGATGACCGAGCTCGACGATCAATATCCCCAGTACGGCTTCGCCGAGCACAAGGGCTACGTCACGGCCAGGCACCGCCAGGCGTTGACGGCTCACGGCCCAAGCCCACATCATCGGTTCTCCTTTGTAACGGTGAACTCGGTGGTGCGGGCTGGAGCGGGCGGAGAGATAGGCGAGAATGGTCTGGGGGCCGGTGTGGCGTGATCGGCCACGCCGGGGGAGGAAGGGAAGTGGAGGACCGGGATGAGCGCAGAGGATCTCGAGAAATACGAGACCGAGATGGAGTTGCAGCTCTACCGGGAGTACCGCGATGTGGTCGGCCTGTTCACCTACGTAGTCGAGACCGAGCGGCGCTTCTACCTGACCAATTCCGTCGATCTCGAAGTCCGCACGGCTGAGAACGGCGATGTCTTCTTCGATGTGAAGATGCAGGATGCCTGGGTGTGGGACATGTACCGTCCGGCGAGGTTCGTCAAGAACGTCCGGGTCGTCACCTTCAAGGACGTCAACGTCGAGGAGCTCGCGAAACCCGACCTCGAGATGCCCAAGGAGGGCTTCTCCAGCTGACCGAGCCCTGAGAACCGTTTCTTGGATCAGGTTCGGAGCCAGATGCCCAGAGCGGCCAGGGTGACGTGCTCGCGGTGGCCGTGAACGGCGGGGAAGCGCTGCGCTCGGCGATCGAGCACCGGCCTGACGTCGTGCTGCTTAGCGTCGACATGCCGGTGCCGAGGCGCGTTTGTCGCCCCTAGCGATGTCAAGCGGCAGAGGGAGCGGCCTTGGTGGGCGGTAGGTGGCGGATGATCCGGTAGATGTCGCGGGCGATGTAGCGATTGAGGCAGCGGATAGCCTCTCGGCGGGTTTTGCCGTCGGCGATGCGTCGTCCGACGTAATCGCGTAAGGGTGCCGCCTCGGGCCGTCAGTCGTAACGGGTGGCAACGGCCCGGAAGTTCTCCAACCGGTTGATCGCGCGTTCGACGACGTTGCGTGCCTTGTAGCGTTCGGCGCCGAAGCCGGCGGGCCGTCCCCCGGCTGAGCCTCGCCGGCGGCGGTCGGCGCGTTGGTCGCGGGGGGGCGGGGATGATGTGGCGGATCTTGCGGCGCAGTTGGCATGGGGGGAGTAGGCCTCATTCCCGGCCAGGCTGCCAGGCCGGGGGCGCGGGCGTCCCGGCCCGAGCCGGGGACTGCGGATGGTGGCGAGCAGCCGCCGCTAAGAAACAGCTCTTGGTCGCCGGACGGCGCGTCCCTGCCCACCTCGGAGGCCGCCCGTCGGCGATCCGCCAGAGGTAGGGGCCGCAGCCGTACGGCTTGACCGGCGTCCGGCCCGGGCATCGCTCACAGTGGTCGTGGGGGCCGCAGCCGTACGGCTTGACCTAGGTGCCCAGGGAGATCGCCGTCCGCCTCGACCTCGGCTCTCGGCCCCGCCAGGGAATCCCTGGGCCCCACAACCGACGCTTGCGTGCGTCTCCCCATGCCCGCCGGATCAGGCGGGTGGACTTCATCGAGTTGGGGCGAGCAGGCGCCTGACAGGACCGGTGCCGTCCGTGCCTGCGGAGGGAAGATTCAGGCCCGGTCGTGTGGGTGTGCAGTGCTCGGGGCGGCCGGCCGAGCCGTTCCCGCTGCTGCTTGGCCTATCTGGCCCGTCGGCAGCAGCCCAAGAGTTGTTGATCGCGGGTGTCGCGTGCGGATGAGGAGCCGCTTCACCCGCAACGCCCACACGGTGTGCAGGGAGTTGTCCACAGGTGCCGGAACGAACGGGACACCCCTGCCGTCCCACCTGCGGATTTCTGGTTCACGGCTCACCCACCCCTTCTCCGTCGTCCACAGAGCGGCATTCGGCCGGACGGTGACCGGGGCGACTGGGCGAAGGTCGGGACCCGGAGGTGGTCCCGATGGCCGCGACACACGACCTTGGCAAGCACGGCGAGCAGCTCGCCGTCGATTACCTGCGAGCAGCGGGTCTGAAGATCCTTGAGCGCAATTGGTGGTGCGCTGAAGGCGAGATCGACATCCTCGCCCGCGACGGGCCCGTTCTCGTGGTCGTCGAGGTCAAGACCCGGTCCGGCCGCAGTCACGGCACGGCTTTCGAGGCCGTGACCCCCGCGAAGCTGGCGCGGTTGCGCACGCTCGCCGCGAGGTGGCTCAGCGGGCAGTCGCAGTGGTTCTCCTCGATCCGCATCGACGTGGTGGCGCTGGAGCGGTTCGCCGGTGAGTTCTCCATCCGCCACGACCGGGGGGTGTGCTAGATGGCCGTCGCCCGCACGCGTTGCGTCGCCCTGGTCGGCGTGAGCGGCCACGTGGTCGAGGTGGAGGCCGACGTCGGCCACGGCATCGCGGGTGTCAGCCTGATCGGCATGCTCGACACCGCGCTCAGCGAAGCCCGCGACCGGGTCCGTTCCGCGATCATCAACAGCAGGTACGCCTGGCCCGACGCGCGGGTCACCATCAGCCTGTTTCCCGCCAGCCTCCCCAAAAGAGGCAGTCTCTTCGATCTGGCCATCGCCGTCGCCCTCCTCGGCGCGGCGGGTCTCGTGCCGAGGCAGCGCCTCTCCCTTCCGATCTTCCTCGGCGAGCTCGGGCTCGACGGGTCGGTGCGAGCGGTGCGGGGTGTCCTGCCTGCGGTGGTGGCAGCGGTCGAGGCCGGAGCCCAGTCCGTCGTGGTCCCCGTCGCGAACGCCGCAGAGGCGGCCCTCGTCCCCGGTGTCCTGGTGGTGCCCGTCCTCACTCTGGCCGAGCTGGTCGAGTGGCTGCGGAACGGCGATCCCGCCCAGAGGCCCAGCGTCGAGGAGGTGATGCGGGAGCAGTCCTGGGCCGAGCCGGAGGTCAAGGGAGGGCCTGTCCCCGACCTCGCCGATGTCGCCGGTCAGGCCGTGGCGCGTCGCGCTCTGGAAGTGTGCGCCGCGGGCGGCCACAACCTGTGGATGGTGGGGCAGCCCGGCACGGGGAAGACGATGCTGGCCGAGCGGCTGCCCACCCTTCTGCCGCCGCTCGACCGCGACCAGGCTCTGGAGGTCACCTCCATCCACTCGGTCGCGGGCACCCTGCCCCCGGACCGGCCTCTGCTGACACGAGCGCCCTTCATGGCGCCGCATCACACCGCGACCATCGCGGCGATCGTCGGCGGCGGCAGCGGCGTGATCAGGCCCGGGGCGGTGTCCCTCGCGCACAGGGGCGTGTTGTTCCTCGATGAGGCTCCCGAGTTCCCGTCGAGAGTCCTCGACTCGCTCCGGCAACCGCTGGAGTCGGGGAAGGTCACCGTGGCGCGTGCCGCCGGCACGGTGACCTTCCCGGCCCGGTTCATGCTGGTGCTGGCCGCCAATCCTTGTCCGTGTGCCCAGCCGTCGACACCTGAGAGCCCCTGCCAGTGCACGCCGAGCCAGCGCCGGCGCTACCTGGCCCGTCTCTCGGGGCCGCTGCTGGACCGCATCGACGTGAAGGTGCGACTGACTCGCTCGACCCGGCGCGAACTGCTGGCCGACAGACAGTTCATCGAGCCGAGCGCCGTCGTCGCGGAGCGGGTGGCCCTGGCCCGCGAACGCACGATGAAACGCCTCGCCGGCACGCCATGGCGGTGCAACGCCGAGATCCCGACCGCGGTCCTTCATGGCGACTACCGCCTGCCGTCCTCGGCGATGTCCCCTCTCTACCGCTGCCTGGACACCGGGGAGCTCAGCGCCCGCGGCCTCGACCGCGTCATGCGAGTCTCCTGGACGCTCGCCGACCTCCTCGGCAAGGAGAGACCCGAGGTGGCAGAGACCAACACCGCCCTCGGCCTCTGGCTGGGCACCGATTGACATCCTCCTCCGTGAAAGCCGGGGAGCTCGACCACCGCAGCTCGGTCCTCCTGCTTCACCGCCGGTCACCCGCACGGAGGTGTCCGCCGAGGCCATACACCGGCTCTACGGACGTCGGTTGTGTTGGTGCGCGCGCTGTGCGGGTGTCGATGGTGTGCGTTGAGGTGGTGCGCCTGCTCTACGGGCGTCCACCGGTGTCACTAGAGGTGGTGCCTGTTGTGCGTGTGTCGGTGGTGTCCGTGAGGTGGTGCGCGCTGTGTGGGTGTCGGTGGCGCGGGTTGAGGTGGTGCGCCTGCTCTGCGGGCGTCGGCGGTGTCAGCTGAGGCGGTGCCTGTTGCGCTTGTGGTGGTGTCGGTTCGGATGGTGCCTGTGTTGTGTGTGGGTGTCGGTGGTGTGCGTTGAGGTGGTGCGCCTGCTCTGCGGGCGTCGGTGGTGTCAGCTGAGGTGGCGCCTGTTGTGCGCTCACGGTGGTGTCGATTCAGGTGGTGCCTTTGTTGTGCCGGTGTCGGTGGTGTGCGTTGAGGTGGTGCGCCGGTTGTCCCGGTGTCGGTGGTGTCGGTTGAGGTCGTGCACCTGCTCTACGGGCGTCGGAGGTCCCCATTGCGGTCGTAGGCCGGCTCCACAGGGTTTCACTTCTCCACCGCGCCGGGCGGCGAGGATGTTCTCGGCAGCGTTGATGTCCCGGTCGTGACCGCTCCTCAGGCGCCCCCCCAGCTCCTGCCCCCAACGACATCGTGTCTCGCAGAGTTCGATACGCCAGCACAGCCTGGAGGAGGGAAACCGGCGCTCCATGGAAGGGACGCGGCGACCTTCCAAGCTGTGGGCGCGAATCCGCTCCTCCAGAGTCCCCTTGTGGTCGACGGGGACGCAGCCGAACCCCGGGCAAGCCCCCTCGGCCTGCTTCCAGCGTCGGACAGAAGTGGTGCTTGTACGCCCGCTACATGATCTGTGCCACGCCCCACATGAACGCAAGAGATCAACCACGGACTATCCATCGAAGGGAGGCGGGCGCTTCCCCCGCCTGAAGGCGTGGGTCTCCGCGCCAGAACTCTGATGATCAACGACGTACAAGCATGCCAACCTGGGCACCAGGAGAAGCCCGGCAAGGGCGACCCCAGCACCGACGGGTCCCCGTTCAACGAGGTCGGTGAGGCGGACCTGATGTGCCTACCGAAGACAGCGGAGCAGGCCAGAGCGATCGGCCCCTTGGATCTGACTGGAGAGGTAGATGCGGCTTTCGGGCGATTCGGTGCCGGGCAGGCCGGAGTGGCTGGTTCGCTGGTAGGTGTGGCTGCGGGGCCCTCGGGTGCGGAGCGTGCCGGTGTGGTCGGTTCGCTGGCACCGGCTGCGGAGGTGGATGTGGCTTCCAGGCGGTCGGGCGCAGGGCGGGCCGGAGCGGTTGGTTCCCTGGGTCGGGCCAGAGAGGTCGATGTGGCCGCGGGACCGTTGAATACGGGGCCGGCCGGAGTGGTTGGTTCGCTGGCTCGGGCTGCGGAGATCGGCGGGGCTCCGGGGCCGGTGAATGCGGGGCGGGCCGGAGCGGTTGGTTCCCTGGGGCGGGCCGGGGAGGTGGCTGTGGCTTCCGCATGGACGAGTGCGGGGGAGGCCAGAGCGGCGAGCCCCTCGGATTTGACTGGAGAGGTGGGGATGGCCACCGGGCGGACGGGCGGGGGGCAGGCTGTGGGGTCTGTCGTGCCGAAGGCGGTCGTGGATGACCTGCCGGAGAGTGCCTGGGATGAAGAGGTGGCCTGCGAGCCCGGGACTGCCGGCGTTCTTGGTCGACAACCGCCCCACGATCGTCAGGTCTTACGAGCGATTCCTGCGGCCGCAAGCGTGGATATGCCGCACGCGGACGTTCCGGCAGGTGGCGGAGGGCCGGAGACCGATGGTGGGCCCCATGCGGGCAGGGACGGCTGCGATGCCGGTTCGAGGGCGCTTTCGCGGCATCCGGGGCGGCTGGCCAGGGTGACCTTGATGCGAGTGGCCGACGCGGGAGACCGCGTCATGGGCAGGCTCGTCGCGGCGTACGGCCCCGAGGGGGCGTTGGGGCAGGTCCGGTGCGGGCGGCTGGACCCCGATTTCGTGGAGGAGATGTCGGCGAACACAAGGCGGCGTCCGGATTACGACCGGCTGCTGGCGGCATGGCGGGCACGCCTGCGGAACGCTGACCCCCTTGCCGACCTCGCCGAGGGAGAGCGCTCCGGTGCCCGGCTGATCATTCCGGGGGATGTGGAATGGCCGACGCAGCTTGACGATCTCGGCCCTGAACGCCCTCTGGGGCTCTGGTTGCACGGGGTGGGAGATCTGCGCTTCTCCTGCCTTCGGTCCGTGGCGCTGGTCGGCTCCCGCGCCGCTACACCGTACGGCAGACACGTCGCTGCAGAGCTCGCGGCCGATCTGAGCGAGGCGGGGTGGACCGTGATCTCGGGCGGTGCCTACGGCGTGGACTCGGCCGCTCATCGAGGAGCCCTGTCGGGAACGGCTGAGACGGTGGCGGTGCTCGCCTGCGGCACCGACATCGCCTATCCCGCGGCCAATCACGAACTGTTCTCGGCCATCCGGGCGAGAGGCCTGATCCTCAGCGAGTGCCCGTTGGGTGTCCGGCCCACTCGTCTGCGCTTCCTGGTCCGGAACCGCGTGATCGCCGCCCTGTCCCGGGGCACCGTGGTCGTAGAGGCGGCCGTACGCAGTGGTGCTCTCAACACCGCTGCCCATGCCGTGGCTCTCAGACGCCACCTCGCCGCTGTCCCGGGTCCGGTCACGTCTGAGAACTCCGCCGGATGCCATCGCCTGATCAGGCGTGGCGAGGCCGTGTGTGTGACCTCGGGTCGGGAGGTAATCGAGCTGGTGGGGGCCCTGGGGGCCGACCTTGCTCCGGAACCAAGGGGGCCCGTCCTGCCGCGTGACGCGCTGGACGAGGAGACCCGCAGTGTCCTCGAAGCGGTACCCGCCCGTACAGCGGTCGGCCCCGCCACGATCGCGGTGGCGGCGGGAGTCGACGTCATGACGGCGCTGGGCTGCCTGGGCGGCCTCGCAGCAGCCGGCTACGTCGAACGAACAGAACACGGCTGGCGCCTCCGCCGCAACAAGTAGCCCGACCCCGTCGAGGCTGCCGCTGCCGCTGTCGGTGTCGGTGTGGTCGTGATTTCGGTGATGGTGGTGCAGGGAGAGGACATGCGCTTTAGGCGCGCACGATTAGGACACCCGGTCAGGGCTCCTGTTGCCGTTATGGGTTCTACGGCCTTGGCTTCTACGGCTGGGGTAGCGGTAGTTCCCGCGCTGGGGGAGCGCGTTGAGGCGCGCACGATCACGGCACTCCGGCAGGGGGTGTCATCACGGTAGCCGCGGCGGCAAGGAGCCACCCATCCCAAAGTCGCCACCGTCGCAACGACCACGTGACTGTGAGGTGCTGGACAGATGGCTTGGGGGCGACGGCGAAGGCGACAGGCCCTGGGTGGCCCTGTTGGCCTAACTACGCAACACCGGTGTCCAGATGTGTGCGTCGCCGGCTGCGACGCCCTAAAGGAGTTCCGAGATTCGCAAGGCCATCCACACAGTGCGATCGAGAGCTTGAACGCCGGGTTCCGCCAAGCCACCGCCACCGCCACCGCGGACACTTCTCCACCGAGCAGGCCGCGCTCACAGTGCTCTAGCTGGTCACCCGAAACCCATTAAGAACCAGGTCAACATGACTGACAACGCCCAGGTCGGAAAGCCGCGCTGAACGCGCTGTCGCTGCCCACGGTGACCCCACCCCTCGACTGGCGGACGATCACCACCTCACCCACAGATCTTCAGACCGTCTCTTTCGGCGGCTCGCTCTGAGCTGACAGTCAGCGTTGCCGTTGCTGTGACCGCTTGACGTGACCCTGCTTGCGGCGATTGTCCTCACTAGACGAGTAAGTCCTAAGTCCGGTCAGTGGTCGTAGGCGATCAGTGACCGGGTGATGGGCGGTGGCCGCCGGAAGCGCCTGCCGCACCCGCGGCGGCAAGGCCGCCCCCAAGTACCACACCCCGCGCATCGTGCTCGTCCTCCAGCTCCGCGCCGAGCTGGAGGTGCGCGCGCTCGGGCGATCTGGGCGAGGGACGGCGCGGTGGCGTCATCGTGGCCGGTGACGTGCCGAGGGCGGTGCTGCCGGCCAGGCCGAGCCCGAAACGTACCCCGCGACGAACCCGGCGCCGAAGCAGCCCCCCGCGCCCGCCGGGTCGAGCGAGGTGTCCAGCTCGCCCTGTGACCACGCGTCCGCGAGGACCCCGGCGAGCCGGGTGCGCAGCCAGGCGAACGTCTCCTCGACCGAGCGGCGCAGCTCGGAACCGGAGAACTCCGCCTCCGCACGGGCGCGCAGGTCGTTGGCACTGCGGGCGATCGCGGCCGGCGCCAGGTCGGACCGGCTTCCGACGGGCCGGCCCCGCGCTTGGCGAAAGAGCGCGGGTGACAAGTTCACCCGCGGGCGCCGCTACGGCAGGGCGGGCACGGCCGGCGCGGTGTTGGTCCAGCCGGCCTCGAGCACGATCTGGGTGCTCGTCTCGTTGAGGGACAGCTTGCCGCTGATCGCGGTCGTCTGGCTCTGGGACAGCAGAAGCATCGTGCCGGTGTCCACGACTAGGTCGGTCTTCTCCTTGATCGTCAGTCCGTTGTCCTGAACGGCCTTCGGGTGGTCGATCGACAGGGCCGCGCCGGCTCTGCCCATGCTGTCCTTGGTCTCTCCCTGCGAACGGACACTGGGCATCGTCAGCAAGAGCTGGTAGGCCGCGGCGCGGACGTTCTTGGGCGCCGGAAGCTGGTTGAGCATGCCCGGCAGCGCCCCGGTGATGTACTGGTCCACGTTGTTCTGCTTGACCCGTGAGACTCGCGCGGCCTCGGAGAGCCAGGACTTCAACGCGGTCGGGTCCGCGGGCAGCCGCTGGACCTCCTCGTACGTCAACTTCTGCCCGGCCAGAAAGAACTGGTCGTCGTTGCCGCGTACGGGCCCGACGTGGCCCTTGTCCGGCTCGGTCGACAGCTTCACGACCTGGCCGTCGGCCGTGCGGGTCCACTTGGCCGGCGAGCCGTCGCGGCGCCACGCCTTCCGGTCCGTCGCGCTCTTCGGGTGCGCCCCAGCCTTCCGGTATCCGAACCAGGCCTTGCCGTCGGGCGCGGTCCATTCCTCACTGAGCTCCTGCTCCACCACCCAGTAGCGATTCGCGCCGCTGCCCATTTGGCGGGGACCGGTGCGCTGGGTCAGCACCCTCGTATGCCAGTAGGCGCCTTCAGGCGGAGCCGACGCGGCGGCCGCGAGCCGCGTCTCCGGCGCCTTCACGACGCTCGGCAGGCCCAGCAGGGCGGCGGTGCCCACGGCGGCCAGGCCGGTGCCGACGGCGATCAGCGGCCGGACCGGTGCTGTCGCGAGCTTCATGTGTTTCCTCCAGAGGTCCGAAGTGACGTCCCCCAATACGCCTGGGCGCCTCACAAGGTTGCCTGCGGCACTCGGGCAACCGCTGGAGGATCCAAGGCGTATTAGGAGGCGTGAAACGGGACAGACAGACGTGAGCGGCGCGAAGCACGACTTCGGCGCATTCGTGGCCGCAAGGGCCACGACGCTGCTGCGGGTCGCCTATCTAGCCTGCGGGAACGAGGCGGAGGCGGAGGACCTACTGCAGACGGCGCTGGAGCGTACCTACAGAAACTGGGACAGGGTGCGGTACGACAGCCCCGAGCCCTATGTGCGCCGCGTCATCATCAACACCGCCATCAGCCGGGCCCGCCGCCGGGCGATCCTGAGCATCATCCCGATGCGCATCCTGCCGGAGAGGGCGGCGCGCTCGACCGACGTCGATCTGCGCCACCTGCTCATGGACGCGCTGCGTGGCCTACCTCCCCGGCAGCGCGCGGTGGTCGTCCTGCGGTACTGGGAGGACCTCAGCGAGGCACAGACCGCGGAGATGCTCGGCTGCACGGTCGGCACGGTGAAAAGTCAGACGTTCAAGGCGATGGCCAAGCTGCGTGCAGCGCTCGGCGAGGCATCCGTGGAAGGAGTGATCGGCAATGCCCACGCTTGAGGAACGCCTCCGCCAGGTCATGGCGGACGAGACCGCGAGGCTGTACGCCGCGCCCGACCTGGTGGACCGGGTCGTCCGGTCAACCCGGCGGAAGAGGAGGCGGGGCGGGGTCGCAGCCCTGGCCACGTCGGCGGCCGTCCTCGCGGCAGGCTCCCTTTACCTGACGGTGGCCCCGGGCGCCATGCAGACGCCCGCTGTGTCGGAGACGCCAGCCGTCTCCGAGACGCAGGGGCCGCCCGCCATCGACGACATCCCGCCCGTGCCGTCCCCCCCTCCCAGCCTCGGGGACCTGGGCGACGGGAAGACGCTCAAGCACGTCAAGGTGGGTTACCTGCCCGAGGGCCTGCAGTGGGGCCACTGGTCGGTGGACTACGGCGACAGCTACTCGACCTCGTGGAACTTCGATGGCGACAAGCACGGCTTCTACTGCGTGCAGATCTTCGTGTACGAGGGTAAGGCCGTCCAGGAGGTCGACGACCGTGTGCAGGGGTACCGCGACGAGGGGGAGGGCGAAGAGGTGACCGTCGGCGACCGGACCGGCTATTCGGTCATCGCAGACGTCGGCGAGGACGGCATGAAGGGCACCCCCACGCTCATCCTGAACATGGGGGAGCAGCGGCGGGCCGAGATCATGTTCAGCCCCACGTACGCGAAGAGATTCACCAACGCCAAGGCCGTCGACCGCGAGCTGACCAAGATCGCCGAAGGTCTTACCGCCGACAACTGATCCGAGTAAGTCCTAAGTCGCTTTGAGGCGGGCTGTGGGGAAGGGTGAAGGGTGTCGATGATCCGTTTGTGACGACAGACATCAACACCCTTCTCACCGCCCTGCACGTCAAGATCGATGACTGGCTGGGGCGTCCGACCCGGATCGGACGCCCGCCCAAGCTCACCGACGCCGAGTTGCTCACCCTGGCCATCGCCCAGGCCCTGCTCGGCATCCGCTCCGAAGCCCGATGGCTGTGCTTCCTGCCCAATCACCTGCCCGGTGCCTTCCCCTACCTGCCCGGCCAATCCGGCTACAACAAGCGCCTGCGTGCCGCACTCCCGCTCCTGAAACGCGCCATCCGCGCCCTGGCCCGCGACACCGACCTCTGGACCGACACCATCTGGGTGATCGACTCCACCCCGGTCGAATGCGGCAGCTCCCGCCCCACCGCACAGCGCTCTGACCTTGCAGGCTGGGCCGGCTACGGCTACTGCCGCTTCCACTCCCGCTACTTCTGGGGCCTGCGCCTGCACCTGATCTGCACCCCGGCCGGCCTGCCGATCACCTGGGCCCTGGCCGCCCCGAAGGTCGACGAATGTCAGGTCCTGATGGCCGTACTCGACCACGACCCGCACCTGCTCGCCGAACGCCCCGGCCTGCTGATCGTCGCCGACAAGGGGTACGTCTCGGCGGAACTGGACGCCTACCTGGCCGAACGCGGGGTGCAGCTGCTACGCCCGTCCTACCGCAACCGCACACCCCGCCCCGGCGAACAGCACCGCAAACCCATCCGCCAGCTCATCGAGTCGGTCAACGACACCCTCAAAGGCCAACTCGACCTGGAACTGCACGGCGGACGCAGCCCGCTGGGCGTCGCCGCCCGCATCGCCCAACGGATCCTGGCATTGACCGCCGCGATCTGGCACAACCGCGCCACCAGCCAGCCCATTACCCGGTCACTGATCGCCTACGACCACTGACCGGACTTAGGACTTACTCGTCTAGGTGGGTGGAGGCGCAGGTGTGCTGGGCGGGTCTGCCTGGCGTCCTTGCCGGCATAGCGGCTATGGCGCGCCACATCCTGCCGATTGTCGGTGACGGGTCCTGCGATGACGTGTGGGCATCATCGCTGGTCGGCTCGCTCTCGATCCGAATGCTCGGGACCCTCTGCAGGGCTGCGTCGGTGTGGTGGAGCACGTACGTGCATCCTCCGACTGCCTTGACTTCGTGCTCGGCGCCGCCCTGATCGACGACGCGAACCGATGTCCAGGAGCGGTGAGAGATCAAAAAGGCTCTCCACGCCTTTCGGGGCTCCGGTACGGAAGAGGGACGCAGGGCATACGAGGGTGATCCGCAAGGCCGAAGCGCTTCAGTAACACCTATCACTAATCAGCCCCGTGTGATCCGGCCACTCCAGCATCCCCGCCCACCATGGCCCTGCTCCCTTCTGCTGCCGTCCTCCTGAGGTCCGACCAGCGTCGGCTGCCGTGGTCCTGCCGTCCTGTCTTTTCCTTCTGCCTTGGCTCTCCCAACCTCGGCCACTCCTGTCCGCTGTGGTCCTGAGGGCCCCGCTAGCCGCGGATCGGTCAGGGAGGTGTGAAGGGGGCAGTGGGCCAGTGTGGCAGGAGGCGTACCTGTCCCAGGCCGATGAGGAGAAGTGCGTCGAGGTAGTTGCCTTGCTTGATCAGACCCCAGTGGAGGCAAGGTACACGGCAGTGGCCTGTGGACTCCTCGAGGGAACCGATGACCTCGCCGAGCCGGACCACCTGCCCGCGCCGCACGACGGGATGAACGGGCAGGTAGGTGGTGCGTAACCCTTCGGCGTGGACGATCATCACCACGCCCCGACCGGCCAGTGGCCCGGCGTACCCCACCACCCCTGCCCCGGCGGCCCTGACGACGTCTCCGCCCGCAGCCGCGAGATCGACGCCTCGGTGTCCCGGAAGCCATGGCTGGGAGGGAGGAGAGAAGGCGCGCAGGATTCTCAGGGGCCCGCCGATTGGCAGGCGCCAACGAAGCGCCGTTGTCCCTGGCGGCATCGGCCCTGGGGCGGGGGAAGCGGTGACCAGATGGAGGGGCGGCGGGCTGGAGACGAGGGACGAGGTGGTCGACGGGGGGATCGGTGCCGATGGCGATGCCGTGCCCTGGAGCGGAAGGGCGTGCGGTGGAGTGATCGCTCGGGGTGAGAAAGGGAGCATCGGCCCGATGGAGGAGGCCGGTGACGAGCTCGTGGTTTGCGACGGTGGCCCGGTCGCCGTTCGAGGCGATGGCGAGGTCGTGGTTTCGGCCAGTGGTGAGGGCGGGGTCAGGGGCGGTGGTGAGCTGGCGATTCGCGGTGGTGCGGTGAGCGATCCGGGTGGCAAACCCGTTAGGACGGCGGTCCATTGCGCGGGCCCGGCCGGTGACAGGGGCATCGAGCGGGGTCGCAGGACTGTTGGGGCGGTGGTCGATTGGGTGGGGCTTGTCGGCTGTGGGGTGATGGATCGGGGTGGCAGGGCTCCCACCGGGTCGGTCTCTTGAGGAGATGTCGCCGAAGGACCCGCCGGGCCGGTCTCTTGGGGGGATGTCGCCGGTGGAGTGGTCGATGCGAGGGACAGAGGCGTCGTAGAAGCCGCCGATCGGAGTGGTGGGAAGGTCCCGGCGGCTCCCAGAGGGGGAGGGGCCGCATAGGTGATGGCGAGAGTGATGAGAAACACCGCCGGCAAGCGGATGGCAAAGGCACGCATGGGAGGAAACTTGCCTTCAGAAGCCGGGGCTCGGAGGGCCGAGCGGCGTTCTGTGCATAACTGCTCGGGCCGCTCCTCTGCCACCGAAGCAAGAGTTTCCGACGATCATCCGCAATCGGGAGGAGACCGCAAGACAGGGGTCGGTTCGGTGGTCGCTCGGAGCTGGGAAGGGCATCCCCCTCAGCAGTCAATTGGGTGATGGCTTCCAGCCGCAAAGGGATTCTCGGTCAGGGGGTGGTTCGGTGGTTGCCTGCGATCGTGGCGGGGGTGTGGTCGGGGGCAGTGTGACGGTCGCCCGAGTCGTGTGGAGGTTCTCAGTCAGGGTGGTTCGGTAGTCGCCTGCGATCGTGACGGGGGCGTGGTCAGGGGTCAGCTTGGCAGGTGCCCGTAGTCGGAAGGGGGTTCTCGGTCAGGGGGTGGTTCGGTGGTCGGCTGGTTGTGGCGGGGGTGTGGTCGGGGGTGCAGTGTGGCGGTCGGCCGAGTCGTGAGGGGGCTCTCGGACAGAGGGCGGTTCGGCGGTTGGCTGTAGTTGGGAGGGGCCCGTCAGGAGTCAGTGCGGGCCCGTAATTGCGAGGGGTCGCGGCCAGGAGCCAGGGGTGTGCTCCGGCGAAGGTGAATGCCTGTGGGGAGCGGCGGTCGAAAGGAAGGTGCTTTGTGGTCGAGAAGATCGTTCGTGCACTTGGGGCGGAGGTCGGTCTCGACCTTCCGCCTGTCGAGGTGACGGGACAAGATCCGGTACTCCCGTCGGTCTTCAAGGTCGGTACGGCGGCCGCCGCGGCCGTGGGGGCGATGACCGCCGCCGTGGCTCTCCTGGGACGCATGCGAACCGGTGAGGCGACCTCCGGTCCCGTAGTCACGAGCCTTGCCCCGATGGAGCATGAATCGCCCGAAGTGGGGCGGAGGGTGGACGGTGGCCGGCCGGTCGATGTGGCAGAGCGCGGCTTGGGGGATGGTGCTTCACGGGGCGCTGCGACAGAGCGCGGCTTGGGGGATGGTGCTTCACGGGGCGCTGCAACGGAGCGCGGCTTGGGGGATGGTGCGTCGCCGGTTGATGTGGCAGAGCGTGGTTTGGGGCATGGTGCCTTACTGGGCGATGTGGCGGAGCTGGGGGATGGTGCGTCACCGGGTGATGAGGGGAGCGCGGGGCGCGGGGGTGTCATCCGCCTAGCGGTCGGGTCGGCACCGGCCGGAGGAGCTGAGGGCGGTGGCGCCTCGGCTCTGTCAGGGGCGGGTACCGCGGATGGAGCCGCGGTCGGGTCAGCACTTCTTGCCAGCAGCGGAGTGTGGCCGAGCGGGGGTGAGGACGCTGCTGTGGAGGCTGGGCGGGATGGCTCCGCCGGGGTCACTGGGAGCGTCGGGCCGAGGGCGAGGGGGCAAGCACCGACGATCACTGTCGATGTCCGTGAGGCGGCGGCCGCGTTCCGGGACGAGCGCTATTTCCAGATCGACGGAGAGGTCGTCGTCGGATGGGCGCCCTTGTCCGGTGACTACCGGACGGCCGGTGGCGGCTGGGTGCGTTTGCACTGCAACTTCGATCATCATCGGGAGGCGGTGCTCCGGGCGCTCGAGCTGCCGTCCGACGCCGGCAAAGAGGACGTCATCAACGCCTGCGCCGGCCGTACAGCGCCGGACATCGAGCAGGCGGTGACGGACGCCGGAGGGTGCGCCGCCGCCATGCGAAGCCGGGCGGAGTGGCATGAGCACCCGCAGGGCCGTGCGGTCGCGGAGCTTCCTCTGATCGCTTTCAGCCGCCTCGACCATCAGAATTCCCAACCTCCGGCCGCCCATTCCGGCGCGAACAGCCCGGCACCAGCCACCCACCGCACAGACGCCGGCTCGTCCGGGGGAGGGGCGGCTGGGCGGCTGAGGGGGCGTCCGTTGGAAGGGATTCGTGTTCTTGATCTCAGCCGTGTGATCTCGGGGCCGGTCGCGACCCGGGCGATGGCCTCCTTTGGGGCGGATGTGCTGCGAGTGGGGGCCGCTCACCTGCCGGAAGTGCCCGGGTTGGTGGTGAGTACGGCCTTCGGGAAGCGCTCTTGCGAGCTTGACCTGCGGACGCGGGAGGGCGCGGCGGCGTTCAGGGAGCTGGTGGCGGGCGCCGATGTGATCGTCCAGGCGTACCGGCCGGGGGCGCTGGACCGGCTGGGCTTCGGGCCGGCCGACCTCGCCGCCATAAGGCCCGGCATCGTCTGCGTCGACATCTCCGCGTACGGCCACCGCGGCCCCTGGGCGGGAAGGCGCGGGTTCGACAGCCTGGTGCAGATGGCCGCCGGCATCGCCCACGAGGGCGGCGACGGGACCCGCCCGGTCCCGCTGCCCGCGCAGCTGCTGGACCACGCGACGGGCTGGTTCGCGGCGCTGGGGGCGGTCGCGGGGTTGATCAGGCGGGAGCGTGAAGGAGGGTCGTGGCACGTCCAGGCGTGCTTCGCCCGCACCGCGCTCTGGCTGGACGAGCTGGGCCGGATCGCTGGTGGGGAGATCGGCGAGCCTGACATGTCGGATCTGCTGGACGAGATGGACAGCCAGTTCGGACGGCTGACGTACGTGCGCGCGCCCGGGGTCATCGACGGCGTACGACCGTACTGGTCGTCACCACCACCGCGTCGCGGAGAGCATCCGCCGAGGTGGTGAACCCGGAGGCGCCGACACGGGCGACGAAGGCCGAGCCGCCACGCATGTCACCTGCCAGGAGATCGCTGCGCCGCGGATCCCAGGGGAGATGTGCGACACGGCCCGGCCACCGTCGCTGACCAGCACGGCCGAGTCGCGGCACGAACTGGCGGTCGGCGGCCGCTGGGTGGGAAGAGGGCTGCCATCAGCTTGATGTAGCGGGTGCGGATCGGGTGGACGGCGGACGCAGGGACGTTCCACGCGCGGCATGTGCAGCAGGGGCTCGGCTGTCTCCGTGTTCCCCCGGATGAGGGTTTCCGAGGAACGGAGGCGTCCCAAGGGGGGCTCGCATAGCTGTTTCGGCGTTCTCGCAGATGAGGGGCTTTCGGGAGCGAGGCGCCTCAGGCGCGGCTCGTGCAGCCGTGTCCGCATCCTCGCGATGAGGGCTTACGGGGATGGCGGCGCCTTGGGGTGCGGCGCGTGCGGGGCATTCGGGTGTGTGCAGGTTCTCGCGATGAGGGCTTCTGGGAGCGGGGGCGGCCCTGGATGTGGCGGGTGCGTGGGGTGTTTGGGTGTTCTCGGGCATGAGGGCTTAGCGGGGATGGCGGCGCCTTGGGGTGCGATGGGTGTGGGGTGTTCGGGTGGGTGCAGGGCCCCGCGATGAGGGCTTCTGAGAGCGGGGGCGGCCCGGATGTGGCGGGTGCGTGGGGTGTTCGGGTGTTCCGGCGTCCTCGGGCTTGAGGGCTACCTGGGAGCGGAGGCGGCCCCGGGCGTGGCGTGTGCAGGGGCTCGGGTGTTTGCACGTTCTTAGGCATGTGAGGGCTTCCGGGGAGCGGGGGCGCCCGGTGGGCGGCGTGGGCGGCAGGCGTTCGGGTGTTTGGGCGTTCTCGGGCACGAGGGGCTCCGGGGAGCGGGGGGCTCGAGGTGTGGCGGGTACGAGGGGCTCCGGGGAGCGGGGGGCTCGAGGTACTCGGGGCAGGGGGTGGCGGGCGGGAGGGGCTGCGGGGGGCGGAGTGGCTGGGGGTTCGGGGGTGTTCGGAGGGCGGGGTGGCTGGGGGGGTGTTCGGGAGCTCCGTGTTCTTGTGGGTGGGGGGTCCGGGGAGCGGGGCGATCGGGGCTTTGCCGGGAGCGGGAAGGCTTGGCCGGGTGGGGCGGGGGCGGCCGCGTTCCGGGTACACTTTTTGGTGGCTCGCCAGGCGGGCCGACTTCGCACGCCCACAGGCGAATCGTCCTCTCGGTCCGGGTCTTGATCCGGATGGGACGAGTCAGGGCGTCAGGGCGGGGACCGCAGGTCCCCGCAGGCAACCGAGGCATGCGCCTTCACGGCGCTCTACCCAGGAGGACCATACTCATGGCCCCCGTCGTCACCATGCGACAGATGCTCGAGAGCGGTGTTCACTTCGGGCACCAGACCCGTCGCTGGAACCCGAAGATGAAGCGCTTCATCCTCACCGAGCGCAACGGCATCTACATCATCGACCTGCAGAAGTCGCTGTCCTACATCGACCGCGCCTACGACTTCGTCAAGGAGACGGTCGCGCACGGCGGCACCATCCTGTTCATCGGCACCAAGAAGCAGGCCCAGGAGGCCATCGCCGAGCAGGCCGCGCGGGTCGGCATGCCGTACGTCAACCAGCGCTGGCTGGGTGGCATGCTCACCAACTTCTCCACCGTCCACAAGCGGCTGCAGCGCCTGAAGGAGCTCGAGGAGCTCGACTTCGACAACGTCGCGGGCTCCGGGCTCACCAAGAAGGAGCTCCTGATGCGCCGCCGCGAGAAGGACAAGCTGGAGCGCACCCTCGGCGGTATCCGCGACATGGCCCGCGTCCCGAGCGCGGTCTGGGTCGTCGACACCAAGAAGGAGCACATCGGGATCAGCGAGGCCCGCAAGCTGAACATCCCGGTCGTCGCGATCCTCGACACCAACTGCGACCCCGACGAGGTCGACTACCCGATCCCGGGCAACGACGACGCGATCCGCGCCGTCAGCCTGCTCACCCGGGTGATCGCCGACGCCGTCGCGGACGGTCTGATGGCGCGCGCAGGCGCCACCCGCGGTGACGACAAGCCGGCCGGCGCCGCCGCCGCCGAGCCGCTCGCCGAGTGGGAGCGCGAGCTGCTCGCCCGCTCCGAGGAGGAGCCCGCCGAGGCCCCCGCCGCCGAGGCACCGGCCGCTGAGGCGCCCGCCGCCGAGGCACCGGCCGCTGAGGCGCCGGCCGAGCAGGCCGCCCCCGAGACCGGCGAGGCCGGCGAGGGCGCCGAGCAGGCCTGAGGCCCGCGTCAGGCCGCATGGGCAGCCGTGCGGCATGCAAGGCTCTTTCCGGGTGGGTGTGCCTCGACCAGGGCACACCCACCCGATCCACGACGACTCGACGAGGAAAAGACAATGGCTTCCGTGAACATGGCCGACGTCAAGCGGCTTCGTGAGCTGACCGCCGCCGGCATGATGGACTGCAAGAAGGCCCTGGAGGAGGCGGAGGGCGACTTCGAGAAGGCCGTCGACATCCTGCGCGTCAAGGGCGCCAAGGACGTCGGCAAGCGCGAGGCGCGCACCGCCTCCAACGGTCTGATCGCCGTCAAGCACGAGGGCGACTCCCTCGCCGCCCTGCTCGAGCTCAACTGCGAGACCGACTTCGTCGCCAAGGGTGAGCGTTTCCAGGAGCTGGCGGCCAAGGTCGTCGAGCACATCCTCGCCACCCGCCCGGCCGACGTGCCGAGCCTCCTCGAGTCGGAGTTCGACGGCAAGACCGTCAAGGAGCACCTCGACGAGGCCAACGCCGCGCTCGGCGAGAAGATCGAGGTCCGTCGGTTCGTCGTGCTGGAGGGTGGCTACATCACCTCCTACATGCACAAGACCGACCCGCAGCTCCCGCCGGCGGTGGGCGTGCTCGTCCAGCTCGACACCCCGAACGCCGAGGTCGCCAAGGACATCGCCCAGCACACCGCCGCGATGGCCCCCAAGTACCTCAACCCCAACTCGGTCCCGGCGGACGTGATCGAGAAGGAGCGCACGGTCTTCGAGCAGATGACCCGCGAGGAGGGCAAGCCCGAGGCCGCCATCGGCAAGATCGTCGACGGGCGCATCAACGGCTGGTACAAGGACTTCACTCTCCTTGAGCAGGCCTTCGTCAAGGACAACAAGAAGACCATCGCGAAGTACGCGGACGAGGCGGGCGTCAAGGTCCTGGGCTTCGCCCGCTACAAGGTCGGTCAGGCATAGGCTTAGCCCCAAGAGGGATCCGACCAGCTTCGAAACCATCACCGAGGAGGCCGCCGTCGTGCAGGAGAACCAACAACCCGCTACGTCGGCGGCTTCGTCGTACAACTGGCCGCTTCGCTGGAAGCGGGTCATGCTGAAGCTGTCCGGTGAGGCGTTCGCGGGCGCCGAGCCGCTGGGCATCGATCCCGGGGTGGTCGCCAAGCTCGCCGACTCGATCGCCGAGGCCGTGCGCGAGGGGGTGCAGGTCGCCGTCGTCGTCGGCGGCGGCAACATGTTCCGCGGCGCCGCGATGTCCGAGCGCGGCATGGACCGCGCGCGGGCCGACTACATGGGCATGCTGGGCACGGTGATCAACTGCCTCGCGCTGCAGGACTTCCTCGAGAAGCGCGGTGTCGAGACGCGCGTGCAGACGGCCATCACCATGCAGCAGGTGGCCGAGCCGTTCCTGCCCCGCCGGGCCATCCGCCACCTCGAGAAGGGCCGCGTGGTGATCTTCGGCGCCGGGCTCGGCTCGCCGTTCTTCTCCACCGACACCTGCGCCGCCCAGCGCGCGCTGGAGGTCGGCGCGGAGGCGCTGCTCAAGGGCACCCAGGTCGACGGGGTCTACGATTCCGACCCGCGGAAGAACCCCGACGCCGTCCGCTTCGACCAGCTCGAGTACAGCGAGGTCCTCACGCGAGGGCTCGGGGTCATGGACGCCACGGCGATCAGCCTTTGCATGGACAACGGCCTGCCCATCGTGGTCTTCGACCTGATGGGTGAGGGCAACATTCTGCGGGCGGTCCGCGGTGAAAAGATCGGCACGCTGGTGAGTCCGGCAGGGAAATAGGGAGCCGCTGTGATCGAGGAAACCCTCTTCGAAGCCGAGGAGAAGATGGACAAGGCGGTCGCCGTCGCCAAGGAGGACTTCGCGGCGATCCGCACCGGCAGGGTGAGCCCGTCCATGTTCAACAAGATCAATGTTGACTACTACGGATCACCGACCCCGGTGCAGCAGCTGGCCTCGTTCCACGTCCCCGAGGCCCGCATGGTGATCATCCAGCCTTACGACAAGGGTTCGCTGAGCGCCATCGAGAAGGCGATCCGGGACAGCGACCTCGGGGTGAACCCCGGCAACGACGGTGCCGTGATCCGCGTGGTGTTCCCGGAGCTCTCCGAGGAGCGCCGCAAGGAGTACGTCAAGGTCGCCAAGAACAAGGCCGAGAGCAGCAAGGTCTCGGTGCGCAACATCCGCCGCCACGCCAAGGAAACCCTCGACAAGCTCGTCAAGGACGGCGAGGCCGGTGAGGACGAGGTCCGCCGCGCCGAGAAGGAGCTCGACGACCTCACCCAGAAGCACGTCGCGAAGATCGACGAGCTGCTGAAGCACAAGGAATCCGAGCTGCTCGAAGTCTGAGCGCGGTAGCAGTCGCAGGTCAGGTTGGGGCGCTTCCACTCCGGTGTTGGCCGCGGGTGGGAGCGCCCTTGCCGCGTCCGGGCCCACCGCGTTCCCTCCCCGCCCCCCGGCGGTACTGGCGCAGCGGGCCGCCGAGCGTGGTGAAGGTACGAGAGTGGGAACACTGTGGAAGGTACGGCGGCGGACGAGACCGGGCCGGCCGGAGGCCGGGGGGCTGACGCGCGTCCCGAGGACGCCAAGGGTCGTAACGGCGCCGAGAGCCTCAACGGTGCGCAGGGGTTGAACGATGCCGGCGGGCACGGTGGTGGCGGCAAGCCGGGGGGCATCCGTACCGGGCGCAACCTTCCCGCGGCGATCGGCGTGGGCGTGGCGCTCGGCGCCGTCGTGATCGGCTCGCTCTACACCGTCAAGGAGCTCTTCCTCGCCGTGATCCTGGCCGCCGTCGGCATCGGGGTGGTCGAGATGGGCCGGGCGGTCGCCGTGCGCGACGTCCAGGTGCCCGTGCGTCCCCTGCTGGCCGGCCTCGCGGGCATGCTCGCCGGCGCGTACTGGGGCGGTCCGATCTGGCTGCTGGGCGCCTTCGCCCTGACGGTCCTGACGGTGCTCACCTGGCGCATGTTCCAGGGCCAGGACGGGTACGTGCGCGACGCCTCCGCCAGTGTCCTGATATCGGTGTACCCGGCGCTGATAGCGGCCTTCCTCCCGCTGATGCTCGCCAAGCCTGACGGCCCTGACCGGGTCATCATCTTCATCGCCGTCACGGTCTCCAGCGACATCGGCGGCTATTTCGCGGGAATCCTCTTCGGCAAGCACAAGATGTCGATCATCAGCCCGAAGAAGACCTGGGAGGGTTTCGCCGGGTCGGTCGTGGCGTGCGTGGTGTGCGGTTCGCTCATGGTCCGCTTCATGCTGGAGGGGCAGTACTGGCAGGGCGCCATCGTCGGTGCCGTGGCGGCCATGTGCGCGACCCTGGGCGATCTGGTCGAGTCGGTCATCAAGCGCGACCTCGGCATCAAGGACATGGGGAATCTTCTCCCTGGTCACGGTGGGCTGATGGACCGGCTCGACTCCCTGCTCGCGACTCTGGTGCCCGTCTGGCTGCTCCTGGCCGTCTTCGTCCCCAACTGAGCGATCTTCAGGGGATGCGGCCCGTCAGGCGCAGCGCCTCGTGGCCGTGCTCGGCGGCGATCTGGAGCTCCTGCTCGGTGAGCGGGAGCAGCCACAGCCACCGGACCTCGTCCCCGCCGAAGGCGAAGCCCGACAGATCGGGCAGCCCCGGGACCGTTTCGAGCATCAGCACGCCGTGGTAGGTCCCGCCGAGCGGGAACGAGGCCGGTTCGCGGTACCAGCGGGCGGTGTGCCCGTGCCCCAGCCAGGTGATCGAATGCCAGGGGTAGCGGGCGAGCCAGAGGAACAGCTGGGCGGCCCCGGCCGGCTCGCCCCGGGTGGCGATCGCCAGTTCGATCCGCGCGTAGGCGTCGGGCCGGTCGACGTACTGTTCGACGGCCGGCATCCGCTGGCAGCTCATTCCCACCGTCGACAGCATCGTGTACCCGTCGCGCGGCCGTTCGGTGATGCCCACCGTCGGCAGCCGCTCGCCGCCGATGTCCCAGTACCGGGCGGCGGGGCCCACCCTCGCGTCGAGGTGGCTCATCACGAACTGCTGGAACGAGGGCCAGGCCCCGTCACCGTCGCGCCATTCCCAGTAGGAGCGCGCCTTGGTGATCCGCGGCGCCAGCCCTTCGAGCGCCTCCTCCAGCGACCAGGCGTACGGCGACTCGCCGACGGCGTCCCTGGCGTAGCCGGGCATGCCGCGTTCGAGATCGGACCAGCCCGGAATGACGGCCAGCAGCTCGCCGTTGACGAAGAGGGCGGCGCCGTCGCCCTCCTCGAACCACAGCACCGAAAGCTCGCCGGGCGCGAACGGCGGGGTGCCCCCGGGGAGACGGGTGTTCGATGCGGGCATGACGAAGGGCCGGCCGTCGCCGATGCCGCCCGGGTCCACGAAGGAAGGTGCGGGTCCGTGGTTGGCCAGCCAGACGGCCCCGTGGATCCCGCCTCTGGCGTCGCGCAGGTAAGCTACCGAGGACACCCCGTCGGATTCGACGGTCACCGCCCGGCTCCCGTAGGGGCTGGTGTCGGTGAGGACGACATCGGTGGTGCCCAACGCTCATCCGCCTTTCCGGTGGACCTCTCCCCCATCGGCCGAGGATCGCAATAGATCACATGGAATGGCTGTCCCGTGCAGCTTCCGGCAAACCGTTAAGAGAAGGACATGTCCGCCGAGCTAACCTTTGTCGCCCCCCGACGTGCGAAGCCGTCCCGCCATCTGGCCGACCTGTCGATGGCCGAGCGCCGTACGGCCGTCGCCGAGCTGGGGGAGAAGCCCTTCCGCGCCGAGCAGCTCTCGCGGCACTACTTCGAGCGGCTGACCACCGATCCGCAGGCCATGACCGACCTGCCGGCCGCGTCGCGCGACCAGCTGGTGAAGCACCTCATGCCCGACCTGCTGACCTCCGTGCGTGAGATCACCTGCGACGGCGGCATGACGCGGAAGACGCTCTGGCGGCTGTTCGACGGGGCGCTGGTCGAGTCGGTGCTCATGCGCTATCCCGATCGCGTCACCATGTGCGTGTCATCCCAGGCGGGCTGCGGCATGAACTGCCCGTTCTGCGCCACGGGGCAGGCCGGCCTGACCCGCAACATGTCGACGGCCGAGATCGTCGAGCAGGTGGTCGCCGGTGCCCGCGCGCTCGCCCGTGACGAGGTCCCCGGCGGGCCGGGCCGGGTCAGCAACATCGTCTTCATGGGCATGGGCGAGCCCCTGGCCAACTACAAGGCCGTCCTCGGCGCCGTCCGCCGCATCACCGACCCGGCTCCCGAAGGGCTCGGCATCTCCGCCCGCGGCGTCACCGTCTCCACGGTCGGCCTGGTCCCCGCGATCGAGAAGCTGGCGAACGAGGGGCTACCGGTGACGCTGGCGGTGTCGCTGCACGCCCCCGACGACGAGCTGCGCGACACGCTGGTGCCGGTCAACACCCGCTGGAAGGTCCGCGAGGTGCTGGACGCCGCCTGGAACTACGCGGCCACGACCAAGCGCCGCGTCTCGATCGAGTACGCCCTGATCAAGGACATCAACGACCACGAGTGGCGCGCCGACCTCCTCGGCCGGCTGCTCAAGAGCAAGCTCGTCCACGTCAACCTGATCCCGCTCAACCCGACTCCCGGCTCGAAGTGGACGGCGTCGCGCCCCGAGGACGAGCGCGCGTTCGTACGGCGGCTGGAGTCGCACGGCGTGGCCGTCACCGTCCGCGACACCCGGGGCCGCGAGATCGACGGCGCCTGCGGCCAGCTGGCCGCCGCCACGCCGGAGGCATAGAGGCGGACGTCAGATGTAACGGAAGGCGTTGGCGATCAGCGCCAGCAGGAGCAGGGTTCCCGCGCCGATGAAGATCATCCGCCGGACCGCCGCCCAGGCCGCGGACTTGGCGCCGGGAACCTTCTCCGCCGCCTCGGCCACGGCCTTCACCGCCTTGCCCCACCCCGCCCACGTGTCCACGGTGCGCTGGAAGTTCCGCCCCGCGACGAACAGGATCGTCGCGATGAAGACGATGATCAGGACCCGGCCGTCCGAATTCTCCACGGGCACTCCTGCTTCGGGGAAATCCGATTCACTCTTTCCCCGAATTTAATGGACCGCCCGGCGGGGTGGTAGGGGAATCCGTGCCCCGGGCGGCCGTCGGGTGCCGGTTTTATGCGTCTATATAGGCGCTTGCCGGTACGGATGTGCGCGAGGATCTCGCAGGTAGGGGAGTGCGAGAGGCCGCCGGGCGAACCGGCGGCGGAGGTGTTCCGCGCCGCCGGAATTACCGAGCCATCAAAAGTCGCGGTAAATGGACGGAAAATCAGGCACGGCACAAGATTTCGCCATGGAGGACGGTGAACCAGCCGTCCTCGGCCGCTCCCCACTCACGCCATCCCTCACGCATCCGTTCCAGTTCGCCGCGAGTGGCGTAGCCGTACGAGACGGCCTGTTCCGCGATGGCCGAGGTGGTGATCCGGTCGGCCCACATGCCGCTCCACCACTGCCGGTCGGCGGGGTCGGCGAAGCACCAGACCGACGCGCCGGCCGTGATCTCGGTGAATCCGGCCGACCGTGCCCACGACCGCAGGCGGCGCCCGGCGTCGGGTTCGCCGCCGTTGGCGCGCGCGACGCGCCGGTAGAGCGCCAGCCAGTCGTCCAGCGCGGGCACCTGCGGATACCAGGCGAACCCGGCGTAGTCGGAGTCGCGGGCCGCCACCAGGCCGCCGGGCTCGCACACCCGCCGCATGGCGGCCAGAGCGCCCACCGGGTCGGCGACGTGCTGGAGCACCTGGTGGGCGTGGACCACGTCGAAGGACCCGTCGGCGTACGGCAGGTCGTAGACGTCCGCCACCTCGAAGGTGACTCCGGTCAGGCCCCGGGCGGCGGCCGCGTCTTGGGCCTGGGTCACCACCGCCTCGGCGGTGTCGAACGCGGTGACCTGCCCGGGGGCGACCACCTCGGCGAGGTCGGCGGTGATGGTGCCGGGGCCGCAGCCGACGTCCAGCAGCGACATGCCGGGACGGAGGTGCGGCAGAAGGTACGCCGCGGAGTTGGCCGCCGTACGCCAGGCGTGCGAACGGACCACGGACTCGTGATGGCCGTGGGTGTAGACGGCGCGTGACACCGGCATGCCTACCTGCCTCCTCGCTCGGGTGAACGCCACGACCCTAGCGGGTCGTCCGGATCGCGAGAAGGTTCGTATCGAATGGCGAGACGCCTCAGGGTCGCGTACGGCGCAGGCGGACGTACGCGTGCAGCGCCAGGGCCGACCAGAACACCGTGGCCGCGGCGAGGCCGGGCAGCGAACCGGTGAGGAACCGCGGACCGTTGGCGGCCCGCATCCAGCCGATCAGCGGCACCGTGAGCCAGGGGACCGGCGCGAGGCTGACCAGCAGCACGGCGGCGTACCCACCGAGGAGGGTCAGCGCCGAGGTCGCCGGGTCAGGGATGATCGGCCGGCTGGTGAGCGCGCCGAGGGCCGTCCCGGTGAGAACGGCGAGCACCTGCAGTGCGAGGCCGCCGGCGAGCGCCGCCGGCCCCGGGAACGCGGCGAAGCCGATGCCGAGCGGCACGAGCAGGGCCAGAAGGGCGAAGGCCGCGTTGACGACGGCGGCGGCGAGGAGCCCGCTCACCACCTCGCGCCGCGGGTTCCCGGCCGTCGTGATGGAGATCAGCCGCTGTACGTCCGGCTGGGTGTCGAGCAGGCCGCGGGCGGCCCAGGCGAAGACGGGGACCAGCAGCACGGCGGAGTCGGCGTACGACGACAGCTCCTGTCCCGGGTTCACCCGGGTCGAGTACAGGACGATCATGATGCCGAGCAGGCCCACGAACGGCTGGACGACACGGTGGGCCCTGACGTACCCGCTCAGTTCGAACCGGACCAGCGGCACGATCGGCCTCGCCGCCGTTCCCCCGGGAGTCTGCGTCATCCGGCCTCTCCTTTGATCCGCGCCTGGTAGCCGTCCGCGCGCAGCTTGCCCGCGACCTCCTCGGCGTCCCCGGCGTCGACCACGACCTCGATCACCGCCTGCGCGCCGCCCGGGACGGACTCGCGCACCGAGCCGTTCTCGACGGTCAGGCGGGTCAGCCCGGGACGGCCCGCCAGACCGCTCTGGTGGTCGCTGAGCACCACGATGCCCCCCAAGGCGGCCAGCTCGCCGATGATCTGCGGTAGCTCGGAGTTGGTCTGCTTGTCGAGGCCGGAGAACGGCTCGTCGAGGACGAGCAGTCCCGGCCGGGGCAGCAGGGCCTGCGCCAGCCCGACCTTGTGGGCACTGCCCTTGGACAGGTCGCCCAGTGGCGTGCCGAGAAGGGCCGCCATCCCCAGGCGCTCCACCCAGGGGTCGATCGCCGTCACCGGGACCCCGCGCACGGCGGCCATGTGGGCGAGATAGGCGGCGACGGTGAACGGCTGCTCGACGGGGAAGATCTCGGGCGCGTACCCGACGACGGGCGGACGGTCGGCGACGGAGCCGCGGGTGGGCGGCGTCGTGCCGGCGAACAATCTCAGCAATGTCGACTTACCGGCGCCGTTACGGCCCGTGACCTCGGCGATCGTGCCCGGGGGCAGGTCAAGGTCGACGTCCTGGAGGATCCACGGTGCACGGCGGCCGTAGCGGAAGGAGAGGTTGGCGAGCCGCATAGATCCGCAAGCTTACCGCCCGGCCCGCTAACTACCTGGATTTCCCCATGTCATCCGCTCAGAATGGTAAAGAAGGGAAATGAAGGCGGGGGTGTGAACCGGGAGGATCGGCGTGAACCGTTTTCCACGCGTGCTCGGCGTGCGGACCGGCTACGACCCCGGCCAGGTCGACGCCCTCATACGGCGCATCGAGGCGACCCTCGGCAGGGGAACGCTGGAGGGATCGCCGGTGACGGCCGACGACATTCGTATGGCACGTTTCACCACCAAGCTCGGCGGCTACAACGAGCTGGCCGTCGACTACGCGCTCGACGCGTTCGTGGTGGCCATCGAGACGCGCGGGCGCGCCGCCTCCTCACCGCAGGTTCCCGAGCCGCCCGCGGCGGAGTCGTCGCGGGTGGCGATCGAGGCCGGCCCGGCGCATCCGCTCGCCCTGCCCCAGGCGCCGTCCACGGCGGTCGAGAGGCGTGAGGCCCGCGGGTTCGAGCGGTTGCAGGCGGCGCCGGTGCCCGTCGAGCAGTCGTCCGAGGCGGAGGACGACGACGCGCCGACGCTGCCGGGCTTCGCCGAGGTGGTGGAGGGCAAGGTGTCGCGGCATCCCCGGCAGGTGGTGGAGGCCCTCAACGCGGCCTGGCTGGAGACGCAGGCCGCGCGGGTCGAGCGGGTGCTGTTCCGGCCCGGGCGGCTCGGCGCGGGGTACAACGAGGACGAGGTCGACGTCTTCCTCGACCGCGTCGTGGCGACCTTACGCGGTACCACCGACCACCCGCTGACGGCCGACCAGGTCAGGAACGCGACCTTCTCCACCGTCCTCTTCAGGACGGGCTACGCCGTCGCCCAGGTGGACGCCTTCCTGGCGGAGATCGCGGACATCCTCGACCGCCAGTCCACCCGCCTCGGCGAGCAGGAACAACGCGTGTAGGGGCCGTCGAGCGGTGCCGGCACCGGGGCGAGGGAGGCGGCGGGGACCGCCATGGAGGTCAGCGGGTGCCCCAGGAGTAGGTCTGCTTGTGCAGTTTGAGGTAGACGAAGGTCTCGGTGGCGCGGACGGTGGGGATGGCGCGGATTTTGCCGAGAATTTCCAGCAGGTGGCTGTCGCCCTCGCAGACGACCTCGACCATGATGTCCAGGGAGCCGGCGGTGAGCACCACGTAGTCGATCTCGTCGATGGACGACAGCTTGTCGGCCACCGTCTCCAGGTCGCCCTCGCACTTGATGCCGATCATGGCCTGGCGGGGGAAGCCGAGGGTGAGGGGGTCGGTGACGGCGACGATCTGCATGACCCCGGCGTCCAGCAGGCGCTGCACCCGCTGGCGTACCGCCGCCTCCGACAGCCCGACGGCCTTGCCGATGGCGGCGTACGGCTTGCGCCCGTCGCTCTGGAGTTCCTCGATGATGCGCTTGGAGATGTCGTCGAGCACCACCGGACCCGGCTTAGCCTCGTTGTTGTGGTGGTCCCGTCGTGCCTTGGGCGGCGTCGTCATCTCCGTGCGTCCTCCTTGGCCCCCGTCGGGTTACCGCCATCTCATTACGCGACCGTTCCGGTCACGTTGCGGTCCTGGTGCGACATGTTGTCAGCTCATCGTGCCCTGTCAAGCGATTTCGTAGCAATTTGATATATTCGCGACGAAATCCCTTGTCGTAGCGCCTCGCCTCTGTCAGAGTCGCCGACAACTCAGCCACCTCACGAGGAGGTCAACGTTGACCACCCGTCTGCAGAACTTCATCAACGGTGAGCTCGCGGACGCCAAGAGCGGCCGATTCTCCGACGTCGTCGACCCGTGCACGGGGGAGGCCTACCTCCAGGCGCCGGTCTCCGGTCAGGAGGACGTGGACGCAGCCTACGCAGCGGCGGTCGCCGCCTTCGAGTCGTGGGGGCAGACGACGCCGGGCGAGCGTGCCGGTTACCTGTTGAAGATCGCTGACGCAATCGAAGCGCGGGCCGACGAGCTCGTCGAGGCCGAGTGCCTCAACACCGGCAAGCCCCGCGCACGGATGGCCGAGGACGAGATCCCGCCCGCCGCCGACCACTTCCGGTTCTTCGCGGGCGCCGCCCGCACGCTGGAGGGGCCGACCTCCGGGGAGTTCCTCGCCGACCACACCTCGGTGATCCGCCACGAGCCGATCGGCGTCATCGGGCAGGTCACGCCGTGGAACTACCCGATGATGATGGCGGTGTGGAAGATCGCCCCGGCGCTGGCCGCGGGCAACACCGTGGTGCTGAAGCCGTCCGACACCACTCCGGTGTCCACGGTGAAGCTGGCCGAGATCATTGGCGAGATCCTTCCGGCGGGTGTGTTCAACGTCGTCGTCGGCGACCGGGAGACCGGCGCCCTCGTCGTGGGGCACCCGTCGGCGTCGATGGTGGCGATCACCGGGTCGGTGGGCGCGGGCGTCCAGGTCGCCAAGTCGGCGGCCGAGGACCTCAAGCGCGTGCACCTCGAGCTGGGCGGCAAGGCGCCGGTCGTCGTCTTCGACGACGTCAAGGACGTCGCCGCGGTGGCCGAGGGCATCGCCGGCGCGGGCCTGTACAACGCGGGGCAGGACTGCACGGCCGCCTGCCGCGTGCTCGTCCACGAGAGCATCCACGAGCAGTTCGTCTCGGCGCTCGCCGAGGCGGCCGCGGCCACCAAGACGGGCGGTCTCGACGTCGAGGACGCCTACTACGGCCCGCTCAACAACGCCGACCAGCTCGCCCGCGTCGAGGGCTTCCTGGAGCGGGTCCCGGGCCACGCCAAGATCGTCACCGGCGGCAAGCGGGTCGGCGAGAAGGGCTACCTCTTCGAGCCGACCGTCGTGGACGGCCTGCGTCAGGACGACGAGATGATCCAGACCGAGGTGTTCGGCCCGGTCATCACGGTGCAGACCTTCACCGACGAGGCCGACGCCCTCGCCAAGGCCAACGACGTGAAGTACGGTCTGTCGGCCTCGGTGTGGACCTCCGACCACGGGCGGGCGATGCGCCTGTCGCGGCGGCTCGACTTCGGCGTGGTGTGGGTGAACACCCACATCCCGTTCGTCTCCGAAATGCCGCACGGCGGCTTCAAGCACTCGGGTTACGGCAAGGACCTCTCGGTCTTCGGCCTGCACGACTACACCCGGGTGAAGCACGTCATGCACTACATCGGCGAGTGATCGCCAGTACGAAAAATCGCTACATCGGTATATAAGTGCCGATATAGATGAGGGATAGCCTGGAATGACCGAAATCCAGGCGGGCAAGGAGGCGGCCACCTCGGCCGCCTCCGACATCTCCCCGGTGCCCGCCATCGAACTCGACGGGGTCGTCAAGGAATATCAAGCGCACGGCGAGGTCGTACAGGCGGTCAAGGGGGTCAGCCTGTCGATCGCCGAGGGCGAGTTCTTCTCCATGCTGGGACCGTCCGGATGCGGCAAGACCACCACCATGCGGATGATCGCCGGGTTCGAGGACCCCTCACGAGGCACCGTACGGCTGCACGGGCAGGACGTCACCGACGTCCCGCCGAACAAGCGCGATGTGAACATGGTCTTCCAGTCCTACGCACTGTTCCCTCACATGAACGTCTGGGAGAACGTCGCCTTCGGACTGCGGCGCAAGCGCGTGCCCGAGCAGGAGATCAAGCAGCGGGTCGGCGAGATGCTGGAGATCGTCGACCTCACCGGGCGCGAGAAGCGCCGCCCGCGTGAGATGTCGGGCGGCCAGCAGCAGCGCGTCGCGCTCGCCCGGGCCCTGGTCAACAACCCCAGGGCGCTGCTGCTCGACGAGCCGCTCGGCGCGCTCGACCTCAAGCTGCGCCAGGCGATGCAGATCGAGCTCAAGCGCATCCAGCGCGAGGTGGGCATCACCTTCGTCTACGTCACCCACGACCAGAGCGAGGCGCTCACCATGAGCGACCGCATCGCCGTCATGAACGACGGCGTGGTCGAGCAGCTCGCCGGGCCCAGGGAGATCTACGAGCGTCCGGCGACCAAGTTCGTGGCCGGGTTCATCGGCACGTCCAACCTGCTGAGCGGCACCGCCGCCGAGGTCGACGGCGGCACGGCCGTCATCAGGCTGGGCGAGCGCGACCGGGTGCTGGTGCCGGTGGGGAACGGCACCGAGCGGGGCGGCGCGGTGGAGGTCACCGTGCGGCCCGAGAAGATCAAGATCTCCCACGAGGAGCCGGGCGAGGGCGTCAGCGCCGTGCGCGGCACCGTGGCCGAGGTCGTCTACCTCGGCACCTACAACAGCTACGCCGTGAACCTCGCCGGGGGCGCCGAGTTCACGGTCTTCGAGCAGAACGCGCGGGACAGCAGCATCACGGCGGAGCGTGGTGACTCCGTCTGGCTGTCCTGGCAGCCGCAGCACTCGTACGCGATCGGAAGTTGAACGTCCCCATGAACGACCCTTCGCGTGACCCCGCATTCCTGCGCGGGCTGACGCAGAGCCGCGGTCGTGGCTCGCGCCTCACCCGCCGGGATGCCCTCCGTATGGCCGGGATGTCGGCCGCCGCCCTCGCCCTGTCGGCGTGCAGCATCCCCGGCCGGAAGGTCGCCGCGCCGCAGAAGGACGCGGTCGCGACCTACTGGGAGGGCAAGAAGAGGACCGGCACCCTGCGCTGGGCCAACTGGCCGCTCTACATGGACAAGCAGGGGAAGAGGTATCCGACCCTGGAGGCCTTCACCAAGGAGACCGGAATCCAGGTCACCTACCAGGAGGCCATCCAGGACATGTCCACCTGGTTCGGCAAGATCCAGCCGCAGCTGGCCGCCGGGCAGGACATCGGCTACGACCTGATGGTCATGACGAACGGCCTCCACCTGGGGAAGGCCATCGAGCTGGGCTACCTGGTCCCGCTCGACCACTCCAAGCTGCCGAACTTCGCCGCCAACGCGGGCGCGAAGTTCAAGAACCCCTCCTTCGACCCGGGGAACACCTACACCCTTCCCTGGCAGTCGGGCCTGACGGGCATCGCCTACAACCCCAAGTACGTGGACGGCGAGATCACCAGCATCCAGGAGCTCTGGAACCCGAAGTACAAGGGCAAGGTCGGCATGCTGGTCGACACCCAGGAGATCGCCAACTTCGGGATGTTCGCCGTCGGCGTCGATCCCGACAAGTCCGGCGAGGCCGAGTGGCGGAAGGCCGGGCAGAAGCTTCAGGCCCAGCGCGACGCCGGTCTTGTCCGGAAATATTACGAAAACGACTATGTCGACGCGCTGGTCCGCGGTGACATCTGGCTGTGCATGGCCTGGTCGGGCGACATCTACCAGCAGGTCGCCGACGGGCAGGACCTGAAGTTCGTCGTCCCGCAGGAGGGCGGCACCATCTGGACCGACAACATGTGCATCCCGAAGACGGCCCAGAACCCCGTGGACGCGCTGATCATGATGGACTACGTCTACCAGCCCAAGATCGCGGCCGCCCTGGCGGAGTACATCACCTACATCACCCCGGTGCCCTCGACCCAGAACCTCGTCCGGGAGGAGGCCGCCAAGGCCACCGGCGACGACAAGAAGTCGCTGGAGTTGATGGCGAACAGCCCGCTGATCTATCCCTCGGACGCCGACCTGGCCAGGGTCCGCTCGTACAAGTCCCTCTCGGAAGCCGAGGAAAAGGTCTTCCAAGGCATCTTCCAGCCGATCACCCAGGGCTAGGACCCATGAGACGCAAGATCGCTCCTTACCTGCTCATCCTTCCGGGCGGGCTGTGGCTGGTCATCTTCCTGGTGGTGCCGCTGGTCTTCATGGCCTCGGTGTCCACCATGGAGGGCGACGTCGTCAACGGCTTCCTGCAGACCTTCCACTTCTCCAACTTCAGCCAGGCGCTGGGCGAGTACAAGACACAGTTCCTCCGCTCGGTTATCTACGGCGCGGCCGGCACGATCCTGGCGATCGTGCTGGCCTACCCCATGGCCTACTGGATCGCGTTCAAGGGCGGCGCCCGCAAGTCGACGTACCTGCTGCTGGTGCTGCTGCCCTTCTTCGTGTCGTTCGTGCTGCGCACGGTGTCGTGGAAGTTCCTGCTGGCCGACGACGGCATCCTGCTGGAACCGCTCAAGAACATCGGCCTGCTGCCCGAGGACTTCCACATCCTGGCGACCACCGCGGCGGTGATCGGCGGTCTGACCTACAACTACCTGCCCTTCATGGTGCTGCCGATCTACGTGGCCCTGGAGCGGGTCGACCCGCGCGTCATCGAGGCGTCCTACGACCTGTACGCCACGGGGCGTGAGGCCTTCACCAAGATCGTCCTTCCGCTGTCGCTCCCGGGCGTGTTCGCGGGCGTCCTGATGACCTTCGTCCCGATGACGTCCGACTACGTCAACGCCTCGATCCTCGGCGGCCCGGCCAACACGATGATCGGCAACATCATCCAGACGGAGTACCTGGTGAACAACGACTACCCGGCCGGCGCGGCGCTGTCGTTCACGCTGATGGCGGCGATGCTCATCGGCATCTTCGTCTACGCCAAGGCGCTCGGCACCGAGAACGTCCTCGAGGCGGCGGCGCGATGAGCGGCCCGCTCAGCCCGGCCGTCCCCGCCACGAACGCCGCGCCGCTGCGCCGTCCGCGGGCCCGGTGGGGCGACCGCCTGCTGTTCGGCTACACCTGGCTCGTCCTGCTCTGGCTGTTCGCGCCGATCGCGGTGATGATCGCCTTCGGCTTCAACGACACCAAGAGCAAGTCCAACGTCACCTGGCAGGGCTTCACGCTGAAGTGGTGGGGAAGGCTCGGGGACTACCCCGACCTCACCACCGCCGTGGTGAACTCCCTCACCATCGCCCTGCTCGCCACCCTGATCACCACCGTGCTCGGCACGCTGCTCGGCATCGCCCTCGGGCGGTACCGCTTCCGCGGACAGGCCGCGACCAACCTGCTGCTGTTCGCGGCGATCTCCTCGCCCGAGCTCGTCATGGGCGCCTCGCTGCTGTCGCTGTTCGTCGCGCTCGGCGTGCAGACCGGTTTCGTGACGATCGTCCTGGCGCACGTGCTGTTCTCGGTGTCGTTCGTCGCGGTGACCGTACGGGCCCGGGTGGTCGGCCTGGACGGGTCGGTCGAGGAGGCCGCACGCGACCTGGGGGCCTCCACCTGGATCACGTTCTGGCGGGTCACCTTCCCGATGATCCTGCCGGGTGTCGTCTCCGGCGCGCTGCTGGCGCTCGCCCTGTCGATCGACGACTTCGTGATCACGCAGTTCACCAGCGGCGCGACCATCACCTTCCCGCTGTGGATCTACGGCGCGGTCCGCATCGGCGTCCCCCCGCAGGTCAACATCCTCGGCACGCTGATCTTCGCGGTGGGAGTGGTCATCGCCGTCATCAACACGCTTACCTCGCGCCGTCGCCGGTGACGGGGTATATCCGCCGGTAGGGACGCTGCCGGACCAAGACGACGCAGTTCGTTGGGACGTGAAATCCGTGGATCCGCTGAAAGCACTGGCTGACGCGGAGCGTAAGCCGTACTGGTTGGACAGTCCGGACAAACCTGAGCCTCTTCGCCGGCTCTTCGAGGACACCGCCGCGGACCTGGCCGTGGTCGGCGGCGGGTTCTCCGGCCTCTGGGCCGCGCTCATGGCGAAGGAACGCGACCCCTCCCTCGACGTGGTCCTGCTCGAGGGCAGGCGCGTCGGGTGGGCCGCGTCGGGCCGTAACGGAGGCTTCTGCGTCGCCAGCCTGACCCACGGGCTCGGCAACGGCCTCGGCCGCTGGCCGCAGGAGATCCTCTCACTCGTACGCCAGGGGAACCGGAACCTCGACGAGATCGAGCGGACGGTCGCCAGGTACGACATCCGGTGCGCCTTCGAACGCACCGGAGAGCTGCACGTGGCCACCGAACCATGGCAGCTCGACGACATGGCGAAGGACATCGAGATCGCCCGCGAGCTCGGCATGGACCACAGGCCCCTCAGCCAGGAGCAGGTGCGCGCCGAGGTGGACTCCCCGACGTACCTCGGCGGGGTGTGGGACCGCGACGGGTGCGCCATGCTCGACCCGGCGAGGCTCGCCTGGGGCCTGCGGGAGGCGTGCCTGTCGCTCGGGGTGCGCATCTACGAGCGCAGCCCCGTCCGCTCCCTGCGGGACGACGGGACGGCCCTCGAACTCGTCACCCCCCACGGCAGGGTACGGGCCGCGAAGGTCGCCCTCGGCACCGGGGCCTTCCCCCCGCTGCTCGGGCGGCTGAAGAACTTCCTGGTGCCGGTCTACGACTACGCCCTGATGACCGAGCCGCTGACCGCCGAACAGCTCGCCTCGATCGGCTGGCACAACCGCCAGGGCGTCGGCGACGGCGGCAACCAGTTCCACTACTACCGGCTGACGGAGGACAACCGCGTCCTGTGGGGCGGCTACGACGCGGTGTACTACAACGGCGGCAGGGTGAAGGAGGAGTACGAGCAGCGCGACGCCACCTTCGCCACGCTCGCCGCGCACTTCTCCACCACGTTCCCGCAGCTCGAGGGCGTCCGCTTCACCCACCGGTGGGGCGGCGTCATCGACACCTGCAGCCGGTTCAGCGCGTTCTACGGCACGGCCCACCGGGGACGGCTCGCCTACGCCGTCGGGTACACCGGCCTCGGCGTCGGCGCCACCCGGTTCGGGGCGAACGTCATGCTCGACCTGCTGTCGGGCGAGCCGACCGAGCGCACCGAGCTGCAGATGGTGCGGGACAAGCCCGTGCCGTTCCCGCCGGAGCCGATCCGGTCGGGGGTGATCCAGCTGACCCGCTGGTCGATCGCCCAAGCCGACGCCCACCAGGGCCGGCGCAACCTCTGGCTGCGCACCCTCGACCGGCTCGGGCTGGGCTTCGATTCCTGAACGAGGAGGTGGGCGCGGGCCGTCACATGGCGCCCGCGCCCGCTCACCCTGCGAACCGCTCCGTGCTGACAGGCATGATTCGGTGCCCATGGGCAGAAGGCCGTCATACCCCTTTCGGACGAAGGACGGTGGGATGACGGGGCTCACGGAGTCGGTCGCCGTAGGCGTCGAAGAAGAGTTCCACGTGGTGGACCTCGAGACTCGCCATCTCGTGCCACGCGCGGGGCAGCTCCTCGGGCGGCTGCCCGAGGAGCGCTTCACGCAGGAGTTGCAGCGGTCGGTCGTGGAGGCCAACAGCCGGCCGTACGTGCGGCTGGAGGACCTCGGGCACGACCTGACGGCGCTGCGGCGCCTGGTGGTGGAGGCCGCCGACGGGCTCGGGCTCGGGATCGTGGCGGCCGGAGCGGTGCCGCTGGTCGATCCGGCGGCCCTGAAGATCTCGCCGGACGCCCGGTACGAGCAGATGCTGGAGGACTACCAGCTCCTCACCCGCGAGCAGCTGATCTGCGGTGCGCAGGTGCACGTGGAGGTGGCCGACCGCGACCTGGCCGTCGAGGTGGCGCACCGGGTGGCCCGGTGGCTGCCGCCGCTGCTCGCCCTCAGCACCAGCTCGCCGTACTGGCTCGGCGTCGACAGCGGATACGCCAGCTCCCGCACCCTGGTGTGGCAGCGCTGGCCCACCACCGGCCCGGTCCGCCGGTTCGCCTCCGCGGCCGAGTACGACCGGATGGTCGCCGGCCTCATAGAGTCCGGGGTGATCAGCGACCCCGGCATGATCTACTTCGACGTCCGCCCCTCCGCGCACGTGCCGACGGTCGAACTGCGCATGTGCGACGCCTGCCCGCGCGTGGAGGACGTCGTGCTGCTGGCGGGGATCTTCCGCGCGGTGGTGCTGCGCGAGCTGCACGCGATCGAGAGCGGCGGGCCGTTCGAGGAGGTGCCGCTGGAGCTGGTGCGGGCCGCGACCTGGCGCTCGGCGCGCTCCGGCCTGGAAGGCGTGCTGATCGACCCGGCGGAGGGGGTGCCGTTGCCCGCCGCCCAGGTGGTCCGGCGGATGCTGGCCGGCCTGCGGCCCCAGCTGGAGGCGCAGGGCGACTGGGACCTGGTCAGCACCCTCGCCGAGGACGCCCTCGGCCGGGGCAGCTCGTCCGCGCGCCAGCGGGCGATCATCGAGCGCGGCGGCACCCTGACCGAGGTCGTCGACAGCCTGGTCGCCGAGACCCGGCCGGACGGCGAGCTCGCGCTGTTCGGCGGCGGCGACGCGGACACGGTGACGAGCCTGCTGAAGGGATACGAGGCGGTACAGGACGAGGCCGTCATCGAGGGGATCGTGCGCGAGCCGTACCAGCCGGTCTTCCAGGTCCTCGAACGGCTCGGGCCGGTCGAGCTGCGCGAGCGGGAGACCCGGCGCGACCGGCACATGAGCAGGGCGGGCATGACCTTCGACCTGGACGGCGAGAGCGCCGGGCGGAGCCGGAAGATCCCCCTCGACCTCGTCCCGAGGCTGATCGCCGGCGACGACTGGGCGAAGATCCGGCTCGGCATGCCGCAGCGGGTCCGCGCCCTGGAGGCGTTCCTGCACGACGTGTACGGCCGGCGCGAGGTGATCAGGGACCGGGTGATCCCCGCCTGGGTGGTGGACGAGTCGCCCGGCTACCGGCCCGAGGGCCGTCGCGTCCCCGCCGGCACGATCAGGTGCTCGGTGGCCGGGCTCGACGTGGCCCGCGACGGGGCGGGGCGGTGGGTGGTGCTGGAGGACAACCTCCGGGTCCCCTCCGGCATCGCCTACGCCGTGGCCAACCGCAGGGTGCTGACCCACGCGATCCCCGAACTCGACCGCTCGGCCGTCCTCGACCCGGAGGGGACGACGGCGATGCTGCGCGAGGCCCTGGCCGCCGCGTCCGGGGTGAGCGCCCCGCGTCTCGGCGTGCTCACCCCCGGGGCCGCCGACCCGGCGTACTACGAGCACCGGACGCTGGCGGAGGAGATGGGCGCGGTGCTCGCGGAGGTCGGCGACCTCACGGTGCGGGACGGCGAGGTCCGCGTCGCGGGCGAGCGGGTGGACGTGCTGTACCGCAGGGGCGATGAGGACGACCTGCTGACCGCCCCGGTGGGGCCCGGCATCCTCGACGCCGTGGAGCGGGGAACGCTGGTCCTGGCCAACGCCCCCGGCAACGGGGTCGCCGACAGCAAGGGCCTGTACCGCTACGTGCCCCGCCTCATCGACTACTACCTGGGAGAACGCCCGTTGCTGTCCAACGTCACGACCTACCTCTGCCGCGACCCGGAAGATCGCGAACAGGTGCTCGACCGGCTTTCTGAGCTGGTGGTCAAGCCGGTGGACGGCTACGGCGGGCACGGCGTGATCATCGGGCGGGACGCGACGGCCCGGGAGCTGGACGACGTCCGGGCCGAGATCCTCGACGCCCCGGAGCGGTGGGTGGCCCAGGAGACCGTCGAGCTGTCCACCCATCCGACCTTCGACGGTGAGCGCATGCGGCCGCACATGGTCGATCTGCGGGGGTTCGTCTTCACGGGGGAGCGGGCCGTCGTCCCGCAGGCGGCGCTGAGCCGCGTCGCCCCGGTGGGCAGCATGATCGTCAACTCCTCGCAGGGCGGGGGGACGAAGGACACCTGGCTGATGAAGGAGACCGTCTGATGTGCGGCCTCAGCGGAGAGATCCGGTTCGACGGGCGTCCCGCCGACATCGCCGCGGTGGAGCGCATGACGGCGGCCATGGCGGACCGCGGCCCGGACGGCACGGGGCTGTGGTCGCTCGGCCCCGTCGCGCTGGGCCACCGGCGGTTGAAGATCATCGACCTGTCGGACCGGGCCGCGCAGCCCATGGTGGACGCCGAGGCGGGCCTCGCGGGGGTGTTCAACGGCTGCCTGTACAACTACCGGGAACTGCGCGAGGTCCTGCTCGGAGAAGGGTACCGGTTCTTCTCCACCTCCGACACGGAGGTGCTGCTTAAGGCCTACCGCCACTGGGGGCCCCGGTGTGTGGACCACTTCAAGGGCATGTTCGCCTTCGCGGTGGCCGAACGGGACACCGGGCGGCTGGTGCTCGGACGCGACCGGCTCGGCATCAAGCCGCTCTACCTCACCCGTGACGCCGACCGGCTGCGGTTCGCCTCCACGCTGCCCGCTCTGCTCGCCGGTGGCGGGGTGCGCACCGATATCGACCGGGTGGCGCTGCACCACTACATGACGTTCCACTCGGTGGTGCCCTCGCCGCGCACCATCCTGACCGGCGTCGAGAAGCTGCCGCCCGCCACGGTCCGCACGATCGAGCCGGACGGCACGGCGCGCGACGACCGCTACTGGCACCCGACCTTCACCCGCCCGCGGGAGGGCGGTGTGCCGGGGACCGGGGCCGTGCAACTGGACCTGCTGCGGTCCGGCATGGGGGAGATGGGGCCCGCGCAGTGGCGGGAGGCGGTGCTGGACGCCCTGCGGGCCGCCGTGCGGCGGCGCATGGTGGCGGACGTGCCGGTCGGCGTGCTGCTGTCCGGCGGCCTCGACTCCAGCCTGATCGTCGCCCTGCTCGCCGAGGAGGGCCAGCGGGACCTGGCGACGTTCAGCGTCGGCTTCCAGGCGGCCGGGGGCGAGTCGGGTGACGAGTTCGCCTACTCCGACCTGGTGGCGAAGACCTTCGGCACCGACCACCACCGCATCCTCGTCGACGACCGGCGGCTGCTGCCCGCCCTGGGGGAGGCCGTCGGCGCGATGAGCGAGCCCATGGTCAGCCACGACTGCGTCGCCTTCTACCTGCTGTCGCAGGAGGTGGCCCGGCACGTCACGGTGGTGCAGTCGGGGCAGGGCGCCGACGAGGTGTTCGCCGGCTACGACTGGTATCCGCCGCTGGAGCACGTCGCGCGGCCCGACGCCGTCGAGGCGTACGCGAAGGTCTTCTTCGACCGCCCGCACGACGGCCTGGCCGAGATCCTGCAGCAGGACTACCTGATCGGGCACGACGCCAGTGCCGAGTTCGTCCGCGAGCACCTGGCCGTGCCGGGCGCGGACACCGCCCTGGACGCCGTCCTGCGTCTGGACACCACGGTCATGCTCGTCGACGACCCGGTCAAACGGGTCGATAACATGACAATGGCCTTTGGTTTGGAGGCGCGGACGCCGTTCCTCGACCACGAGCTGGTCGAACTGGCGGCCATGTGCCCACCGGAGCTCAAGCTCGCCGCCGGAGGCAAGGGGGTGCTCAAGGAGGCCGCCCGGGGGCTCGTACCCGACGAGGTGATCGACCGCCCGAAGGGCTACTTCCCGGTCCCCGCCATCCGCCACATCCACGGGCCGTTCCTCTCGATGGTCCGCGACACCCTCACCGGCCCGACGGCGCGTTCGCGCGGCCTGTTCCGCCCGGCCATGGTGGACAAGCTGCTCGCCGCGCCCGACCAGTACAGAACGACCCTCGGAGCCAACGCCCTGTGGCAGCTCGGGCTCCTGGAGTTGTGGTTGCAAGCGCAAGGAGTATGACCGTCGACGTTCCGTGGACCTGCCGCTTCCCCTCCCTTTCACCCGACGGCACCGCCGTCGCCTTCGTCAGCGACCGCGACGGCCGTCCCCGAGTGTGGGTGCGATCCCTGCTCGACGACACGGCCGCCGCCCAGGTGATCGACACCGGGCCCGAGCCGGTGGAGAACGTGCTGTGGTCGCCGGACGGCGAGTGGCTCGCCGTCCTCGTCGCGCCCGGCGGGGGTGAGCACACCCAGGTGTGGGCCGTGCGGCCGGACGGCACCGGCCACCGCCTCCTTGCCGGGCCCGCCGACGACCTCGCGGGGTCGGCGGCGTTCATTCGCTGGACCGGCCAGGGGGCGACCCTGCTCGTGGCCGAACTGACCCCCTCCGGCGTGGCCGAGGCCGTCCTCGTCGACGCCGCCCGGGGCCACCGGGAGACCGTCGCCTCCGGGACGCTCATGTGGCCGGCCGCGGTGAGCCGCGACCACAGCCGCGTGCTGCTGCGCCAGGGCCCGAGGGGCAGGCGGGAGATGTCCGTCGCCGACCTGCCGGCGGGGGACGAACGGCCGCTGCTGCCGCCGACCACCGACCTCGGCGTGCTCTCCCCGGACGGCGAGGTGGCCTACGTCCGCTCCGACGCCGGCCGCGACCGCCTCGCCCTGGTCGAGATCCCGGTCGGCGGAGCGCCCCGCGTCCTCGCCGAACGCCCCGACGGCGAACTGGCCGGGCTCTCCCTCAGCCTGGACGGCCGCCTCGCCCTGTTGCTGTGGAACATCGCCGGGCGTTCCGAACTGGAGGTCGCCGACCTCGTCGACGGCGGCGTCCGGCCGCTCCCGCCGCCCCCGGCGGACGTGGTCAGATCGGCCCGCGTGTCGTACGACGGCACCCTCGCCGTCATGGCCGCGGAGGGGCCGGCCACGCCCTCGCACGTGCTGGTCTGCGACCTCGCGACCGGCCGTTACCGCCGCGTGGCCGGGGACGACCCCCTTCCCGAGAAGATCGAGACCGAGCTGGTCCGCTTCCCGGCCAGGGACGGCCTGGAGCTGACCGGCTGGCTGTACCGGGCGGGCCCGTCCCCGACGCCGTGCGTGATCTACCTGCACGGCGGGCCCGAGAGCCAGGAGCGCCCGGGGTTCAGCCCGCTGTTCCAGCGGCTCCTGGCGGCGGGCATCAGCGTCTTCGCCCCCAACGTGCGCGGCTCCTCCGGGTTCGGGCGGGCCTTCCAGGACGCCGACAACCACGCGCTGCGGTTCAACGCCATCGACGACGTCGCCGACTGCGTGGAGTACGTCGTGCGGGCGGGGGTGGCCGACCCCGGCAGGGTGGCGTGCATGGGCCGCTCGTACGGCGGCTACCTGACCCTGGCGGCCCTGGTCACCTACCCCGAACTGTTCCGCGCCGGGGTGGACGTGTGCGGGATGGCCGACTTCGCCACCTTCTACGAGCACACCGAGCCGTGGATCGCGGCGGCCGCCGTCGGCGAGTACGGCGACCCGGTGGCCGACCGCGACCTGCTGCGGGCGCTGTCGCCCATCCACTCCTTCGACCGGCTCGCCGCGCCGTTGCTGGTCGTCCACGGCGCCCAGGACACCAACGTGCCCGTCTTCGAGGCCGAACAGGTCGTCGCCGCCGCCACCGCGCGCGGCGTCCCGTGCCGCTACCTGCTGTTCGAGGACGAGGGCCACGAGACGCTCCGGAAGGACAACAAGATCCTCTTCATGGAGGCCGTCGTCCACTGGCTGCGGCGGTGGACCGCCGATCCTCGGTGACCCCTTGGAGGACGGGACGGCCGCCGATGCGGTTGACTTGCCGCATGGTCGATCGAGTCGAGTTCACCGCCGACGGCATCACCCTCGCCGGGCACCTCAGGGTGCCGGAAGGGCCGGGCCCGCACCCGGCGCTGGTCTTCACCGGGCCGCTCACCGGAGTCAAGGAGCAGGTCACGGGCCTGTACGCCGCCCGGCTGGCCGCCGAGGGCTACCTCACCCTCGCCTTCGACCACCGCAACTTCGGCGAGTCGGGCGGCCTGCCCCGGCGGCACGAGGACCCGCAGGGCAAGCTCGCCGACCTGCGGGCCGCCGTCTCCTACCTGCGCGGGCTGCCATCGGTGGACGGCGCGCGCGTCGGTGCCGTCGGCGTCTGCCTGGGCGCGGGCTACGCCCTGCGCCTGGCCGCCTTCGATCCCCGGGTCAAGGTCTTCGTGGGCATCGCGGGCGCGTACAACAATCCGTACGCCATGCGGTCGGGGATGTCCGACGCCGGGTACGAACAGGCGCTGGCGTCCTTCACCGAGGTGCTCGAACGGCAGGACCAGGGCGGCGAGGTGGAGTACATCCCGGCGGTGGCCGCCTCCGGGGAGGCCGCGATGCCGGGGGACGAGCCGCAGGCGTACTACGGCACCGAGCGGTCGGCGGCGGAGAGCTGGGTCAACGAGATCACCAGGGCCTCGCTGCGCGAGCTGATCACCATGGACAACATGATCGGGGCCGACTTCCTCTCCCCGAAGCCCGGCCTGATCGTCCACGGCGTCGTCGACCGGATCTGCTCCCCGGAGGGCGCCGAGGAGGTGTACAAGCGGCTGTCCCAGCCCAAGAAGATCGCCTGGATCGACGCCAAGCTCCACATCGACCTCTACGACACCGAGCCCCACGTCACCCGGGCCGTCGCCGAGACCACCCGCTTCCTGGCCGAACACCTCTGACACGAGCAGGGACCGTCGCTGTTCTATCCTGCGCAGGTGTCCTCGCGTGAGCTCGTCGTTCTCGGCACCGGAAGCCAGACGCCCACCCGGCGTCGCAACCACAACGGGTACTTCCTGCGGTGGGACGGCACCGGGCTGCTGTTCGACCCGGGTGAGGGCACGCAGCGGCAGATGATCCTCGCCGGGGTGGCGGCGAGCGACGTCAACCGGATCCTGGTGAGCCACTTCCACGGTGACCACTGCCTGGGCCTGCCCGGCGTCATCCAGCGCATCTCGCTCGACCGGGTGCCGCACGCCGTGTACGCGCACTTCCCCGGCTCCGGCGCCGAATACTTCTCCCGCCTGCGGCACGCCAGCTCGTACCACGAGGCGGCGACGGTCGTCGCGCAGCCCGTCCAGGAGCCCGGTGTGATCGCCGAGGGGGCCTTCGGGCGGATCGAGGCGCACCCGCTGGAGCACGCCATCCAGACGTTCGGCTACCGGCTGGCCGAGCCGGACGGCCGCCGGATGCTGCCCGACCGGCTCGCCGCCCTCGGCGTCACCGGGCCTCGCGTGGGCGAGCTGCAACGGGAGGGCCGCATCCGCGCCGCCGGGCGCACGGTGACGCTGGAGGAGGTCAGCGAGGTCCGGCGCGGGCAGCGGTTCGCGTTCGTGATGGACACCCGGCTGTGCGAGGGCGTGTTCACCGTCGCCGACGGCGCCGACCTGCTGGTGATCGAGTCGACGTTCCTGGACGAGGACGCCGGTCTGGCGCACGACTTCGGGCACCTGACCGCGGGCCAGGCAGGGTGCGTGGCCCGGGAGTGCGGGGTGCGCACCCTCGTGCTCACGCACTTCTCCCAGCGCTACGCCGAGCCGGAGACGTTCGGCGTCCAGGCCGCGCGGCACTTCGCCGGCGACATCGTGGTGGCCGAGGACCTCACCCGCGTCCCCGTCCCACCGCGCCGTCGACACGACGCCTAGCGAGGAACGACCGAGGCCCTGGTCTCCGAAGGTTCGGAGACCAGGGCCTCGTTTCAGTAGCGGGGGCAGGATTTGAACCTGCGACCTCTGGGTTATGAGCCCAGCGAGCTACCGAGCTGCTCCACCCCGCGTCGGCATGACCTACCTTACCGTCGATCTCCCCAAGCGCAAACCGGAAAGGTGAATCTCACCCCGGCCGGGGAGCGGTGCTGGCGCGGAGGACGACCTCGCCCGTGACGCGCTCGACCCGGCTGCGCGGCCCCGCCGGGCGCAACGCCATGGCCATCACGCGTCTGCCGAGCTCCTCCAGCGGGAGGCGGACGGTGGTCAGCGGGGGCACGAGGTCGGCGACGACCGGGATGTCGTCGAAGCCCGCCAGCGACACCTCGCCGGGTACGGTCAGACCGTGCTCACGCAGGGCGGTGAGCGCGCCGACCGCCATGACGTCGGTCAGCGCGAAGACGCACGTCGCGCGCAGGCCTCTCCGGAGCAGTTCGGTGGCCGCGTCGTATCCGCCGTCCCGGCTGAAGGCGCCCTCGACGATCTGGTCGGGGGCGATCGTGACGCCGGCCTCGGCGAGCGCCTCCTGGAACCCGCCGAGGCGGTCGGTCACCGTGGTCAGCGAGGCAGGCCCGGTCAGGACGGCGAATTCGCGATGCCCGAGGCCGAGCAGGGCGCGGGCGAGGGCGGCGCCTCCGGCGCGGTTCTCGGGAAGGACGGCGTCGACGCGCAGCCCCGGGTGCCGGCTCACGGCCGCCACCCGGCCGCCCGCGGCGGTGTAGAGGGCGAGCTCCCGCCGCATGGCCCGCTGCCAGGCACGGTCCTCGAATCCCGACCCGATGAGCAGGATCGCCCGTACGCGCTGCCCGCGCATGGTGGAGACGTAGGACGCCTCGCGCCCGGGGTCGCGGAACGTGCTGCCCAGCATCACTTGCAGGCCCTCCTCGTCGGCGGCCCGGACGACGCCCCGCGCGATGCCGGCGAAGTACGGGTCGCCGATGTCGTGGCAGATCACGCCCACCGCCCGGCTGGACGCGCGGGCGAGGGCCTGGGCATGGGCGTTCGGTGTGTACGCCAGCCGGTCGGCGGCGGTGAGGACGCGGTCACGCAGGTCGGCGCGGACGTGGGTGGCGCCGTTGAGCACCCGGGACGCCGTCGCGGCCGACACCCCGGCCTCCTGCGCCACGTCGTCCAAGGTCACCTGCGGCCGTTCGCGCACTGCGGTTCACCATGCCCCTTGACCGGTACTCGAGATCAAACTTATGGTAGCGCCCAGAAAGCGCTTTCAGAATGCGCTTTCCGATCAAGCTGCAGAAAGCGCTTTCCCGGCCCGCGGAAGGCGCGAGAAGGAGGCGCGTCATGGCGACCCCCGGCCCCGGCCCCGATCGCGTGCTGCCCGGCGCGGGTTCGGCCGCCTGCTAGCGGCGGCTTCCACCACTACAGAACAGGAGACCCACAGGTGACGACACGGACCCTCGGCGTTGTCATGAACGGCGTGACCGGCCGCATGGGCTATCGCCAGCATCTGGTCCGTTCGGTCCTGGCGATCAACGAGCAGGGCGGGGTGGCGCTGTCCGGCGGCGACCGCGTGCTGCTCGAGCCCGTCCTGGTCGGCCGCAACGACGCCAAGCTGCGCGACATCTGCGAGCGGCACAACGTCAAGTCCTGGACCACCGACCTCGCCGGCGCCCTGCGCGACCCGGACAACCAGGTGTACTTCGACGCCCAGGTCACCTCGGCCCGCGTCGGCGCCGTCAGCCTGGCCCTGGAGGCGGGCAAGCACGTCTACGCCGAGAAACCGACGGCCGAGAACCTCGACCAGGCCGTCGAGCTCGCCCGTCTCGCCCGGCGGGCCGGCGTTCACAACGGCGTCGTGCAGGACAAGCTCTTCCTGCCGGGCCTGCTCAAGCTCAGGCGTCTGGTCGACGGCGGCTTCTTCGGGCGGATCCTGTCGGTGCGCGGCGAGTTCGGCTACTGGGTCTTCGAAGGCGACTGGCAGCCGGCGCAGCGGCCGTCGTGGAACTACCGCGCCGAGGAGGGCGGCGGCATCACCCTCGACATGTTCTGCCACTGGTCGTACGTGCTGGAGAACATCTTCGGCCGGGTCGAGGCCGTCACCGCGCGGGTCGCCACCCACGTCCCGCGGCGGGTGGACGAGGCGGGGCGGGCGTACGAGGCCACGGCCGACGACGCCGCGTACGGGATCTTCGAGCTGGCCGGGGGCGTGGTCGCGCAGATCAACTCCTCCTGGTGCGTCCGGGTCAACCGGGACGAGCTGGTGGAGTTCCAGGTGGACGGGACGCACGGCAGCGCGGTCGCCGGCCTGCGCGGTTGCAGGATCCAGCACCGCGCGGCCACCCCGAAGCCCGTCTGGAACCCCGACCTTCCGCTCACGCACTCCTTCCGGGACGACTGGCAGGAGGTCCCGGACAACGAGGAGTTCGACAACGGCTTCAAGGTCCAGTGGGAGATGTTCGTGCGCTCCGTGGTCGAGGACACCCCCTTCCCGTACGACTTCCTGGCCGCGGCGCGGGGCGTCCAGCTCGCCGAGGGCGGGTTGCGCTCCTCCGCCGAAGGCCGCCGCGTCGAGCTCACGGAGATCGTCCTGTGATCGCTTCCAACGGCGGGAAGGAGGCTCCTTGATCACGCTGCCCACGCCGGACGGGCGCCTCGCGGCGTACGAGCCGCGGGAGCCGGTCGACTGGCCGCGCCCGTCCGGGCCGCCCCGCGCGCGCGTCGCCTACGCCGCCGCGCACGTCGTGGCCGACCCGCTCGGCGACAACACCCCCGGCGCGCCGGCCGCCGTCGACTGGGAGGCGACGCTCCGCTTCCGCCGGCACCTGTGGTCGTACGGTTTCCGCGTCGCCGACGCCATGGACACCGCCCAGCGCAACATGGGCCTGGACTGGGCCGCGACGCGCGAGCTGATCCGGCGCACGGCCGCCGAGGCCAAGGGCTTCGGCGACCCGGCCGAGCTGGTGTCCTTCGGAGCGGGCACCGACCACGCGGCGGAGGCCGCCTCCCTGGCCCAGGTGACCGCCGCCTACGCCGAGCAGATCGACACGGTCCAGTCGGCCGGCGCCGGGGTGATCATCATGGCCAGCCGGCAGCTCGCCGCCCTCGCCCGCACGCCCGAGGACTACCACGAGGTGTACGGGCGGCTGCTCGCCGAGGTGGACCGCCCGGTGATCCTGCACTGGCTGGGCGAGATGTTCGACCCGGCGCTCGCCGGCTACTGGGGGTCCCGTGACGTCGCGGCGGCCACCGAGTCGCTGCTGGCGCTGATCCGCGACAACGCCGCGCGGATCGACGGCGTCAAGGTCTCGCTGCTCGACGCCGGCCACGAGGTGCGGCTGCGCGCCGCCCTGCCGCCGGGGGTGCGGCTCTACACCGGGGACGACTTCAACTACCCCTCGCTCATCGAGTCGGGCAGCGACGCCCTGCTCGGGATCTTCGACGCGATCGCCCCCGCGGCCTCCCGCGCCCTCCAGGCCCTGGACGCCGGTGACACCGCGGCCTATCGAAGCGTCCTGGAGCCCACCGTGCCGCTGTCGCGCAAGATATTCCAGGCGCCGACGTACCACTACAAGACGGGCATCGTCTTCCTGGCCTGGCTGGCCGGGCACCAGGAGGGGTTCACCATGGTGGGCGGAGCGCAGTCCGCGCGCTCGATCGTCCACCTCGCGGAGGTCTTCCGGCTGGCCGACCGGGCCGGTCTGCTGCCCGACCCGGGCCTCGCCGAGTCGCGCATGCGGGCCCTGCTCGCCACGGCGGGGGTCGGCGCGTGAGCCCGCGCGAGGAGGTGGACGTCCCGAGCGGACGGCCGGCGGCCATCCCGACCCCCGCGCCGGGCGACCCGCGTCTGGCCCGGCTGTCCCTCAACCAGTGGACCACCCGGCACCTCGGGGTGGCGGAGGCGGTCGACGGCTGCGCGCGCTCCGGCATACCGGCCATCGGGCTGTGGCGGCAGCAGGTCGCCGAGCACGGCCTGGCGGAGGCGGCGAAACTGGTCCGCGACGCGGGGCTGCACGTGTCGTCGCTGTGCCGGGGCGGTTTCCTGACGGCCGCCGGTGCCGCCGCGCTGGACGACAACCGCCGCGCGATCGACGAGGCGGCCACGCTGGGCGCCGACTGCCTGGTGCTGGTCGTCGGCGGGCTGCCCGAGGGCTCCCGCGACCTCGCCGGGGCCCGGGCCAGGGTCGCCGAGGCCGTCGGCGAGCTCGTGCCCTACGCCCTCGCCGCCGGGGTGCGGCTCGCCCTGGAACCGCTGCACCCCATGTACTGCGCCGACCGGGCCGTGCTGTCCACTCTCGGCCAGGCGGTGGACCTGGCGTCCCGCTGGCCGTCGGAGGCGGTGGGGGTGGTCGTCGACACCTTCCACGTGTGGTGGGACCCGGAGGTGATCGCGCAGATCGCCCGGGCCGGCGAGCGGATCGCGAGCTTCCAGGTGTGCGACTTCCTCGTGCCGCTCCCCGCCGACGTCCTGCTGGGCCGCGGCATGATGGGCGACGGCGTCATCGGCTTCCGCCCGCTGCGGGAGGCGGTCGAGGCCGCCGGGTACACCGGCTTCACCGAGGTCGAGATCTTCAACGCCGACGTGTGGGCCGCCGATCCCGGCGAGGTGATCGCCACGCTGGTCCGCCGCTACGTGACCGAGGTCCTCTGAGTGCTCAGGTGGCCGGCAGGCACTCGGTCTTGCCGAGGATCTCCACGTTCGGCCTGGAGGGCCTGATCGTGACAGTGAAGACGATGCCGAGCGACTCCTTCTTCAGCACGCTGACGTTCATGCCGAACTGGGTGCCGGGTCCTTCCTCCGCCTGGTAACCCATGCTGTGGAAGTCGGAGGCGAGGGCCGACATGACGGCCGTCGCGCCCTGGCGCGGGTCGGCGCCCGGGGGGAGATCGCCGGTGATGGTGTAGACGCCATGCTCGGTCCCGGCCGGACAGCCGGAGGCGTCCCGGCCGGGACCGGCGGTCTTGCCGGTGAGGTCCAGCCCGCTCAGCAGCGTGCCGTCCTGACGGAGGATGGCCGTCGTCTCCTCGGCGGTCATCCCGTCACCGCACGCCGCGGCCAGCACCACAACCAGAGCCACCACCCCGAGACGCCGCATCCCGGTCACTTTACCCATCGCACCCCGGCACAGGACGAATTCCGTGACGGCGGGACGACCTCGTGGTCCATCGGGAGGCCGTCCGGGGCCGATCACCGGGGGAGACCCGCCGGCCGGATATCCGCTGGACCGGAAACGTCTATTTGTTCGTAACAATTCGCGCCATGGGCTGTGCCATGATCATCCCGTTTCCGATCAAGCGAGAGGACGCGTCGTGGCACACCATGGAGGTCTGTTCCGCCGGGCCGCGCGCTCGGTCGCCGGTGCGGTGGCGGCCGTGGCCGTACTGGCCTCGGTCCAGCCGGCGAGCACCGCGCAGGCCGCGGCGGCCGACATCACCGTCGACTTCGGCACGGCCCTGCGGGCGGTGCCGCGCGCCACGTTCAGCGCCGACATCACCGGCTACGGCTACCACCACTACATCACCAACGACGCCCAGCACCGCGCCATGCTCACCGGCCTGTACGGATTCGCCCGGATGCAGCTCGTCTACAAGGTCCCCGGCGATCCCACCAGCGCCATCGTGGCCGGGGGGACGGGGGCGGACACCACGGTGAGCGGCGACGACTGGGTCTCCTCCACCCGTTCCCTCGGCGCCGAGCCGATGGTGATCGTCCCCGAGGACCCGGTGGACGCCGCCAACCTCGTCCGCCACTTCAACGCGGGATCCGCCAAGATCACCCGGTGGGTCGTCGGCAACGAGCCCGACCCGCGCATGGACGCCGCCACGTACTCCGCCAGGTTCAACGCCGTGTACGACGCGATGAAGGCGGTCGACCCCACCATCTCGGTCGGCGGGCCGGCGGCGTCCAACCCGAACATGGCCTACCTGCGGACCTTCCTGGCCGGCAGCGGCAGCCGTACCGACTTCGTCGACTTCCACAAATACGGGGCCGGGGAGAAGGCGGCCTGCGACGGCAAGCTGCTGGCCGACACGCCGGAATGGTCCGGTGACGTGGCGGCGGTCCGCGCCCTCGTCCAGGAACTCGCGCCGTCGCGGGCCGCGCGGATCGGCATCCAGGTCGGCGAGACCAACTCCGACTGGGGCGTCCACCCCGCCCCCGCCGGATGCGACAACATCGGCGCCGAACCCGTCCAGTACCGCAACGCCGCCATCTGGTGGGCCGCCAGCGTGTTCGGGCACCTGGCCGAGGCGGGGGCCTGGGGATTCGCCTTCGGTGACAAGAACGGCGCGCTCGGCCTGCTGTACGACGAGCCGAACGCCAACGGAGCCGGGCTGAACGAGCGGATGCCCCTCTACCAGGGCCTCGGGTTCTTCACCGGCCAGCAGGGCACCGCGCTGGCCCACTTCGGATCCACACTCGTGAAGTCGTCCACCACGCTCGACGGGGTGGAGGTCTTCGCCTCCAGCGACCCCAAGGTCGTCGTGGTGGTCAACAAGAGCACCTCTCCGCGCAGCGCGGTCGTCTCCGCCGGCACCGGGGTGACCAAGGCCACGGTCCACCAGAAGGACGGCACGACCGTGAGCTATGCCAAGCCCACGCCCCTCGGCACGCTGCCGGTGACGAACGGCACCCTGACCCTCACCCTCCCGGGACCGTCGGTCACCCAGCTCGCGCTGTCCTGACCTCACGCCAGGACCGGCGGCGGGAGCTCACGTCATCCGTGCCGCGCGCACCTGTCGCGGAGTGCGGGGGAGAGGTCGAGGCCGGAGACGGTGGGGAAGAGCGACCGGGCCTCGTCGCGGCCGAGCGCGGTCTCCCGCATCCAGGAGAACTGCCCGGGGACGTGCTCGGTGAAGATCGGAGGGTCGCCCGCGACGGGCCAGCGTTCGACCTCCTGCCCGGCGGACTGGATGAGCCAGACCGGCACGGGCGTCCGTACGGCGAGCAGGCCCCGGTGCAGGGACAGCGTCTCGTCCGGCGTCCACCGTTCTCCCGACAGCGGACGGCAGTCGATCGCCAGGACCGCCCCCCGCCGCCCGGCCGCCCGGCACGGCCACTCGGTGCGGAGGAATTCGTAGGCCACCAGCACGTCCTCGAGCGCGGCCGCGCCGTCGCCCAGATCCGGCATGCGGTCCAGCATCTCCAGGTCCAGCGCCATCTGCTCGGCGCTGTAACCGGACGGCAACCGCACCGCCGCGGCCGTGGCGCCGGGGTCGCAGACCGCCTGGAGCTCGCGGAATATCGCCCGGTAGTCGTGCCAGCCGCCCGGGCTGTTCATGGGGGCGGGGCCGGGGAAGTCGGTGTCGCCGAGGAGGAACTGGGCGACGAACCGGTTGGTCAGGTCGGCGCCGGCCATGATCGTGTTGATCACCCGCAGCGCCGCGCCGGCCCGCAGCATGGCCGTCTCCCAGGCGGGCATCGGGCGCGGCGTCCACACCTCATGCGGCGGCGGGAACGCGGGCGGCTCCCGGCGCGGCCCGGAGGCGGAGGGGAAGGGCTCGCGCGGGGGCCGGGTCCAGGTGGAGTAGGAGTCGTCCAGGAGGCGCAGGTCCAGCAGGTCGACGTCGAGCACCCACCGCTCCGCCAGGAAGTCCGCCCGTTCGACCAGGTGGCGAGTCAGCTCCGCTTCCCTCAGGCACCAGACCGACTCCTGGTACCGGGGGGAGCGCAGCCGGACGACCGCCGGGGTCGTGCTGAACAGCCCCCACATCATCCCGGTGTTGGTCTCCCAGGAGGGGACGCAGGTCGCGTCGATGGCGCACCCGCCGGACGCCCAGAGCTCCGTGCGGGCCAGCACCGCCTTGGCGTCTCCCGAGCGGTGGCTGACGCCGACGGCGCGGCGGGGCCAGTCGGGTTTGGCGGCGTTGAAGGCGAAGCAGGCGAGGTCCTGCGGACGCAGGTGGGTCCAGGTCTCCCGGGTGGCGTCCTCGAGCCAGGCCATCGCCTTCAGGGTCAGAAGCCAGCGCCGCGCGACGGCCGGCGCGAGCGCCCTGAGGTGGGGGTCGTCGGAGCCCGCGGTCCGCCGCAGCGCCTCGACGACGGGATCGCAGCGCATGAGACGCGCCGCCAGCCGCAGCGCCTCGCGCATCTCCGGCAGGGGGAGGTCGCGGCTGAGCCATGCCCAGTGCTCACGCCAGCCCTCGCCCTGGCCGGTCCTGATGTCGGCCGCCCCGCGGAACGACAGGCGGCCGTCGGCCGAGGTCGTGAGGTTGTAGAGCAGGTCCAGGTGCCTTTCGGCGAACTGGTTGGCCAGAGCCCACGAAACCGGGAGGTTGATCTGCCGGGGGATCGAGAGACGTTCGGCGGCCAGATCGGCGAGGTCGCCGGGGGAGTCGTCGGGCGTGAGCATGACCTCCCGTAACAGCGGCCCGACCGCGGAGGTGAGCCACGCGCGCACGTGTTCGGCCGGGACCGTGCGGGTGTCCCGCATGCGGGTGAACTCGCCGACGGCCGCGCCGCGGCCGGACTGGGCGACGGACGGCGGCCTGTGCGGCCGGGTGCGTACGGCCGTGGCGCGAAAGGACTCCACCAGGGAGGTGACGTCGTACGACGGCCACTCGTCCAGCGGTTCGGGAGGGTTCCAGGTGCCCGGGCCGCGGGCGAGCCAGGGGTCGGAGGTCCAGCCCGCCGAGGGCGGGAGCACCGGGTCGTACGGCCGCCGCATCCGCTCGCGGATCTCCGCCCACGCCTCGGCGACGGGACCGGGGCGTGCGCCGCCGGCGAGGCCGAGGGCGCCGGTCAGCCAGGCGAGCGAGGCCGCCGCTTCGTTGCGCTCCGGGGCACGGCCCATCGCCGTCGTGTTCGACGTCATCGTCGGTGCTTGCCTCCACACCGCAGGACGGGAGCCGGACCGTGCGAGCTTGCCTCAAAATACTGCCCCGCCGCCGCGGTTGTCCCGTGCCTTCCCGACGACATCGGGTGCCCGGAGGGCGACTTCTCGGCAAGGATCCTCTCACGGCGAGGTCCGCGATGGTCCCGCTAGGGGTGAAGGTTCGGCTGCTCGCGGCACACGCGTACCATTGGGACGCCAACTAGAATTTGATTCTGTAAGGTCGGTGACCATGCGCATCGGGTTGTACCTCAACGAGCCCTCCGGGCCGGACGCCATCGCCAAGCTCGAAGAGCGGATCGCCCGGACGGCGGAGGACGGCTTCGCCTCGGCCTGGGTCTCCAACATCTTCGGTCTCGACGCGCTGACCGCGCTCGCCGCCGCCGGAAGCCGCGTGCCGGGCATCGAACTGGGCACGGCCGTCGTGCCGACCTACCCGCGCCACCCCGCGGTCCTCGCCCAGCAGGCCCTCACGACCAGCACGGCCCTCGGCGGACGGCTCGCCCTCGGCATCGGCCTGTCGCACCGGATCGTCATCGAGAACATGTACGGGTACAGCTACGACAAGCCGGCCCGGCACATGCGGGAGTACCTCTCGGTGCTGCTGCCCCTGCTGCGCGGCGAGCAGGCGGACTTCGACGGCGAGACCCTCAGGGGGCGCATCGGCCTCACCACCCCGCGCGTCGCCGACGTCCCGGTGCTGATCGCGGCGCTGGCCCCCCGCATGCTGCGCCTGGCCGGCGAGGTGGCCGACGGCACCGTCCTGTGGATGACGGGCCCGAAGACCATCGCCGAGCACGTGGTCCCGTCGATCACCGAGGCCGCGCGAGCCGCCGGGCGCCCCGCGCCCCGCGTCGTCTGCGCGCTCCCGGTCGGCGTGACCGACGACAAGGACGCCGCCAGGGCCCGCGCGAGCGAGGTCTTCGCCGTCTACGGCTCGCTGCCGTCGTACCGGGCGATGCTCGACCGGGAGGGCGCGGGAGGCCCGGCCGACGTCGCCATCGTGGGCGACGAGGACGAGGTCGCCGCCCAGATCGAGGCGCTCGGCGAGATCGGCGTGACCGACTTCGCCGCCGGGACCTTCCTCTCCGGCGAGGACGCCGTCCGCACGCGCGCGCTGCTGAAGCGCTTGGTCGCCTAGCCCCCGTTCGCCCTTTTGGAGCGGATTTGCGGTGAAATGTACAATTTGACTGCCGCCGAAGAGAGGGGACCGGGCGCTTGAAGGGACGATCGAACGCGATCGCCATGCCAAAAGCCCTCCCCCTTTTCGTGTTCGCGACCCTCGTGTCGCTCGTCGGCGTCCTCGCCACCGCGGGCCTGCCGAGCCCGCCTCCGGCGGCGCTCCACCACCGCGCTCCGGACATCACGGCCGTCGACCACCCGCTCCTGGTCACGGCGGCGCCGCCGGCGCCGCCCCGGACCATCCCGGCCGGCACGCCGCCCACGCCCGGCGCGCCGCGACGTACGGCGCCGGCGTGGACGACCGTCGTCCACGAGACCTCCCCTCCCGGCCCGGTCTCCCACCGGCCGTCCCGTCCCCGCGCGCCTCCCGCGGCTCCGATCGGCATCCAGTGACGTGACGTCCGCACAGACCGGCCCGCCCCTCGCCACCAGGAGGTCGCGAGGAGGTGTGGCACGGCCGGATCGGCCCAGGAGGTTTCGATGATCGACCGACACGCCCGCACGCTGCCCCTCTTCACCCGCGAGGGGAGGCACCATGGCACCGGCTGACGAGCTCGTCGCCCTCGGCGGATCCTTCCTGGCCGCGGGGGTCGTCGCCCGGCTCGGCAGCAGGATCGGCCTGCCGACCATTCCACTGTTCATGCTCGCGGGCATCATCTTCGGCCCGCACACCCCGGGCCTCGCCCTCGTGCAGGACCCCACCGACCTCAAGGTCGTCGCCACGCTCGGGTTGATCTTCCTGCTCTTCTACCTGGGCCTGGAGTTCTCACTCGACGACATCGTCCAGGGCGGCGGCCGGCTGCTCGCCGCAGGCGGGCTGTACCTGCTGCTGAACGTCGGCGGCGGCCTCGCCTTCGGGTTCGCCCTCGGCTGGGGGAGCAGGGAGGCGCTGCTGCTGGCCGGCGTGATCGGCATCTCCTCGTCCGCGATCGTCACCAAGCTGCTCGTCGAGCTGGGCCGGCTGGGCAACCCCGAGAGCCGCCTGATCCTCGGGGTCATCGTCGTGGAGGACATCTTCCTCGCGCTCTACCTCGCCCTCCTGCAGCCGATCATGGGCGGCGCGAGCAGCGGGGGCGAGGCCGTCCTGGCCGCCGGCAAGGCGTTCGCGTTCCTGATCGCGCTGACCGCCGTCGCCCGCTGGGGCTCCCGCCTCGTCCGGAAACTGGTGGAGACCCGGGACGACGAGCTTCTCGTCGTGCTGTTCACCGGCCTCGCCGTGCTCACCGCCGGAGTGGCCGAGAAGCTCGGCGTCTCGGACGCCATCGGCGCCTTCATGGTCGGCCTCATCCTGGCGAGCACGAAGGCCGCGGGACGGATCCGCACACTGGTCCACCCGCTGCGCGACGCGTTCGCCGCGCTGTTCTTCTTCGCGTTCGGCCTGTCGATCGCCCCTGGCGACCTCGGGCCGGTCGTGCTGCCCGTCCTCGCGGCGGTCGCGCTGACCCTCGTGCTGAACGTCATCGCGGGGGCCGTCGCGGCCCGCCTGCACGACCACGGCAGGCAGCAGGCCGTCAACATCGGGCTCACCGTCCTGTCGCGCGGGGAGTTCGCGCTGGTCCTGGCCACGCTCGCGCTGAGCGCCGGACTGGACGACCGGCTCGGCCCCTTCATCGCGGGGTACGTGTTCGTGCTCGCGATCGCGGGCCCGCTGCTCGCCGGGCGTTCGGGAGCGCTGACCCGTCTCCTGCCCGCCAGGCTCTTCCCGTCGCCCCGCCCCGCCGCGGACGGCGTCAGCGAGCCGGTTCCTCGGCGATGACGGCGCCGGCGGTGCCGTCCACGGTGATCTTCTGACCCGTGGTGATCCGCGAGGTGGCGTCCGGGACGCCGACCACGGCGGGGATGCCGTACTCGCGGGCCACCACGGCGCCGTGGGAGTTCGCCCCGCCCATCTCCATGACCAGGCCGCCGGCGGTGAGGAAGAGGGGCGTCCAGCCGGGGTCGGTGGACGGGGCGACGAGGATCTCCCCGGGTTCGAGGTGCGCGCCGACCGGGTCGAGCACCACCCGGGCCACGCCGGTCACCGTCCCCGGTGAGGCGGACGTACCGGTCAGAGCGCCTTCGGCCGGCGCGGCCCCGCCCACCGCCTCGGGCTCGGTGCCGTCGGACAGCAGCACCCGCGGCACGTGCCGGCGCCGCAGTTCGCGCTGGTACGTCTCGCGCCGCCGCCGCACGAGGTCGCGCTGGTCGGCGCCGCCGAGCGCCGCCCTGATCTCGCCGAGGCCCAGCATGACGACGTCGTCGGCGGCGTCGAGCAGCCCATCGGCGGCGAGCTCGCGGCCCACCGCGAGGACGTGCTCGCGCATCGCGGCCAGGGTGACGATGAGGTAGTTCTTGGGCATCTCGCGGTACCCGGCGAGCTCCCGCACACGGCGCAGGGCGAAGCGCACGAGCATGCCGCGCATCCCGCCGGCCCGGCGGGCCAGGGTCGCGATCATCGCCTCCGCCTCCTCGGCGCCACGCGCGAACTGCGCGTCCGGGGCCAGGGCGCGGTCGTCGAGCCGCAGGTAGTTGGCCAGCACGCCGAGCACGTGGGAGGGGTCGTCCGACCATCGCGGCATGCCGAGGTCGATCTCCGCCACGGCCCGGTGGCCGTACCGGGCGAGGAACCCCGAAAGTTCCGCGCGCAGCACCTCCGGCAGCGGGCCCTCGGGCAGGGACGGGCCGGACAGGGCGCGCACCGATTCCGCGTCCTCGCGGACGCGGGTGGCGGCGTGCCACAGGGCGAGGTCCATCTCGGTGGTGACGTTGTGCGGCAGGCCGCGCAGCACGGTGAGCAGCTCGCCGGGACGCGTCCGTCCCTTCAGCAGGCGACCGGCCAGTCCCAGCATGAGGAGGGCGGCGGCCGGCCCGGGGACGACCGTGGGGATCACCGGCACGAGCCGCGAGCCGAGGACCCGCTCCACGTGGTCGAGCCGCTGCGCGGCGCTGGCGCCCGGCGGCAGGACCAGCCGCGCGCGCAGCCGTTCGCCGGCCTGGGCGATGCGCCGGTGCGCGCTCGCCGGGCGCGCCAGAGCCTGCGCGATCCTGACGGGGATGCGATACCTCATCGCCAGCCTGAGCGTCCTGCGCAGGGCGGGCAGCGGCGAGCGCCGCGTCACGCGCAGCCGCGGGTCGGCGAACAGCCCGCGGAGCACGACCGCCGACCGCGCCTCCATGATGTCGAGCATCCGGGGGAGGACGGCACGGCCGGCGCGGCTGCGCAGCAGGCCGGTCACGTCACCGAAGATCCGCATGCCGGCCTCGACGACCGGGAGCGCGCCGTCCGGCCCGGTGGCGGACGGCGCGCCGTAGAGCCTGAGCGCCGAGCCGGCGATCGTCCGGAACGCCGAGATCCCCAGCGGCGTGATGGGCCGGTGCAGGCCCTGCGCCAGGCTGAAGCAGAAGTAGACCCGCAGGCCGTCGGGCCCGTCGGGCAGCGGATACAGCGTGGTGATCGGCCGTGCCTGGGTGAGCCAGAGGGTGCCGGAGGAGTCGATGGCCCACTCGATGTCCTGTGGCGCCCCGTAGTGCGCCTCGACCCGGGCGCCGAGCCGGGCCAGCGCGACCACCTGCTGGTCGGTGACGCACGCGCTCGGACGGTCGTCGCCGGGACGGCTGATCCGCTCGGTGCCGCCACCGGGAAGGGGACGGATGGCGACCAGCTTGTCGCCGAGCCGCCGCGCCGTGATCTTCATCGAAGGGCTCACCACGAAGTGGTCGGGGTTGACGGCCCCCGAGACCACCGCCTCGCCGAGCCCGGGTCCGGCGTCGATCACGCTCTCGTGGCGGCGGCCGGTGACGGGGTTGGCGGTGAACATGACCCCGGCGACCTCGGCCGGCACCATCCGCTGGATGACGACGGCCAGGCGGACGGCGGCGTGGTCGATGCCGTTGACCGCCCGGTAGGCGACCGCCCGGTCGGTCCACAGCGAGGCCCAGCACCGGCGGACCGCGTCGAGCACCGCGTCGGCGCCCACCACGTTGAGATAGGTGTCCTGCTGCCCGGCGAAGCTGGCGTCCGGCAGGTCCTCGGCGGTGGCCGACGAGCGTACGGCGACCGCGCCCTCCGCGCACTCCCGCACCGCTCGCGCGACGTCGCTGGGGACGGGCGCGGCGAGGACCAGGCCGCGGGCGCGGCCGGCCAGCTCGGCGAGCGCCGCGGTGTCGCCGGGAGCGGTGCGGGCGAGGGCTTCGAGCACGTCGTCCAGGCCCGCGTTCCCGGCCACCCGGCGGTACGCCTCGGTGGTCAGGCAGCAGCCGGGAGGGACGGGGAACCCGGCCCGCGTGAGCACGCCGAGGTTGGCTCCCTTGCCCCCGACCAGGGGAAAGCTCTCGGCCGTCATGTCGTGGAACTTCAGGATCAGCGGACGGCCCGCCGCTTCCGCGCCCGCCGTCCGGCCGTCGTCCCGAGGCTTCGCCATCGCCCCGCCCTCCTGCGGCACTCCAGTGGAGGGGGAGTCCCTCCCTCGATGACCCCAGCGTAAACTCATCAACTGATGAAATCAACGGTTGATGAAATGGATCGGCGGTCAGGTCATGGTGTTGCCGCCGTTGACCGCCAGGCGCTGGCCGGTGACGAACTTCGCGCCGGGGGAGGCGAGGAAGGCGACGGCCTCGGCCACGTCGGCGGGGACGCCCATGTGACCGAGGGGCACGCCCGCCACGTACCCGCTGGTGTCGTCGCCCGCATGGCGCTCCACCGGGATCCACCCGGGCTCCACGGTGTTGACCGTGATGCCGAGGGGGCCGAGCTCCCGCGCCCAGGAGCGGGTCAGGCCGTGCATGGCGGCCTTGGCCGAGACGTAGTGACCGAACTCCGGGTTGCCGAGGTCGGTCACCTCGCTGCCGACGTTGATGACGCGCCCGCCGCCGGCGGCACGCAGGTCCGGGAGCACGGCCTGCAGGAGCAGCAGCGGCGCCTTGACGAAGAACCGCAACTGGTCGAGATGGTCCTCCCAGGTCTGCTTCTCCAGCGGCATCATCGGCTGCGGTCCGGTGGCGTTGTTGACGATCACGCTGATCGGGCCGGCGTTCGCGCGGATGTCGGCCACGCCCCGCCGTACGGCCTCCTCGTCCGTCACGTCGAACCGCGACACGTAGGCCGCCTCGCCGATGCGCTCGGCCACCGCCGTCGCCCCCGCCGTGTCGTTGGCGTAGTTCACGACCACCTTCCAGCCGTCGGCGGCGAGCCGCTCGGCGATGACCGCGCCGAGCCCGCGTGAGGCCCCGGTGACAAGTGCGCACCCCATGTTCGTCCTCTCCGTGATGCGAACACCCCGCTTGGGGCGTAAACGTCACCATCCTTGCCCATATCGGACACGGAGCCGGAGGAGGCGCGGCCCACGAGCGTTAGCCGTCGAACGATTAGCCGCGCAGTTACCCTGACACCATGAGAGACGAGCTCATGGTCCTGTTCACGCGGGTGTCGAAGGCGACGCGCGCCGCCGCCGAGGCGGCCGTACAGCGCCACGGCGTCCGGCTCGGCCAGAACCTCCTGCTGGAGGCCCTCTGGGAGCGTGACGGGCGCACGCCGGGCGAGCTCGCCGGGCTCATGCGGGTGACGACCCCCACCGTCGTCAAGATGGCGCAGCGCATGGAGACGGCGGGCCTGGTGACGCGCCGCCGCGACGACGCCGACAACCGCCTGGTCCGCCTCTACCTGACCGAGAGAGGGCGGGAGGTCAAGAAGCCGATGGAGGAGGAGTTCGCCCGCCTCCACGGACATCTCCTGTCCGGCGTCACCGACGAGGAGCGCCGCCACTTCATGTCGGTGCTCACTAAGCTCCTGGGCAACGCCGAATCCCTGGGTGCCGGTCCGGGCTCGGACGGCTGACGCCTACCCGGCGGCCGGACCGGTCGTGATGGCCGCGGCGGGCGAGTCGGTGTGCATGCGGCGCAGCACCCGGCGGAAGGCGTAGATCGAGACGCCGACCGCCGCGCAGCTGATCGCCGCGACCACGGAGGTGCGCACCAGCAGGTAGGTGCCGATCGACTGGTGCAGCAGCAACCAGATGCTCACCGTGGAGTTGGCCAGCAGCACGAACGCCCACAGCAGCGTGATGCGGGCGAAGAACCGCCGCATCCGCTCGTGCCGCAGCAGGGCCGAGGGCAGGTGGATGTAGTCGAGGGTGAGTTTCTGCACCAGCGGCCGGTTCAGCCGCACGGAGGCGAGGAAGGCCATGCTGATGCAGATCGTGCCGAGCTCCGGTTGCAGGAAGTAGACGACCGCGCTGCCCGTCCACCAGCCGAGCGCCGCCCGCGCGGTGATGGCGATGGCCGCGAGCACCATCGTGCCCGGCACGGGACGGCGGCGCACCACCCGCCACAGCACTCCGGCGTACACCCACGCCACCGCGGTGATCAGCGCTCCGTCCAGGCCGAGCACCGCGAGGGCGGCGTAGAAGACGGCCAGCGGTGCCACGACGCCTTCGAGGACCTTGGGGACGGCCTGCTTCAGCAGTGCGGTCATCCTCGGGAGGGTGAAGGGCGGGTGATTCATACTTCTCCCATGGACGGCGGCGGAAGACCGACGCTAAAGCTTCGGCGCCTACCCTGAGATGGGATTGCCGAAACTTGCCCGAAATGCCAGATAGTTCTCAGTCGGCCCAACGTTACCTAATGGGCAGGTCAAGGGCATACGGCGGGAAAAAGATCCTTTTACTGGATCAACCGATTGAGCTGCTCTTGCCGCCTCTGCCCTGTATCGGTTGAACATTGGATAACGGTTCGGGAACGGTGGGTTTCCGGATGGGGAGCGGACCGGGACGATGAAGGTATGGCAGTGCTCTCGCGCGCACACGACCGGTCGGCCGAGTGCGTAGCCGATGTCGCCGTTCAGCTCACACGCTGGCCCGACCTGGTGGTCAGCCGCACCCGAAAGTCGATCCGTTTCCGCGCCCGGGGCCGGGAGATCATCCGTATGTCCGGTGACCACACCGCCGAGCTTCTGCTCACCGCGCCGGTCATCGACCGATGGGCCCGGGTCCTCGCCGACTCCCACCGGGTGACACCGGGGCACAACGTCGGGTGGATCAAGGTCGAGATCGAGGATCGCACCGACGCCGAGATGTTCCTGTCGCTGGTCAGCGTGGCGCTGAAGGCCAACGAGAAATAGCCGGGAGCCCGCTCAGCTCAGGCTCGCGGTGGCCAGCTTCACGCCGAAGCCCAGGAACAGCGCCCCCACACCCGACGTCAGGCCCGCCGAGAGCCTGCGCCGCCGCCGGAACTGCGCGGACAGGTAGACGCCGCCGAAGATCAGCGTGGAGAGGTACGCCATGCTGAACAGCTGGCAGATCGCGCCGAGGATCAGGAACGACAGCGCCGGCGCGCCGTAGTGCGGGTCCACGAACTGCACGAAGAACGAGATGAAGAAGAGGATCGCCTTCGGGTTGAGGAGGCTGATCGTCAAGGCCTTCCTGAAGGGGTCGGCCAGGTCGACGGACGCCTGCGCCGGCTCGTCCTCCGTGCCGGCGCCGCGCCACGACCTCACCGCCGAGCGGATCATGCCGAACCCGATCCACGCCAGGTAGGCCGCCCCGGCGTACTTCACCACGGTGAACAGCAGCGGGTTGGAGTGCAGCAGCGACGCGACCCCCGCGGCCGACAGCACCATCAGCAGCGTGTCGCCGATGAAGACCCCCGCCGCCGCGCGGTAGCCGGTCCGCACGCCGCGCCGGATCCCCGTCGTCAGCACGTACAGCGAGTTGGGGCCGGGAAGCAGGATGATCAGAAAGGCGCCTGCCGCGTAGGCCCAGATGTTGGTGATGCCGAAGAACATGCCGCCGAGCTCCAGGGATCCGAGGGGTACACCACGTTATACCGGGGCATCGCATCCGTTCTGCGTGACGGGTGCCGCCTGAGCCGGGGAGCGCAGGATTCGGCCCGAACCATATGTCTCCAGGCAGAGGGGTAGACCAGCGGGTCAGCGGCTGTCAGGGCGGGTCTGCCTGCGGGAAAAGGGCGGAGTTTGGGTCTTGTGGGCGGGCGGCGGCGGGGCTACGATCGCGACAACTCTTAGGAAACTTTCCTAAAAGAAATGGCCAACGGAGGCGTCCGTGCCCCGTCCTCCTCCCCAGTCGCAACCCATCTGAAATGCGGAAACGAACGGCGTGAGCCTCCTTTCCCGCCTCCGTCCTCTCCTCGTCCCTCCCGGACGTACATGCGCCCCTTTCACGACGGCACCGCCATGCCACACGCCACGCCCCGTGCCCTCGTGCTCCTCCCGGCGCCAACCGCCACGCCGACCCTTCTGACCTCCGGCGCCGCATCCATCCGCCGCGCCGGCAGAAAGAGGAGTTTCCATGCGATTTGTCCGCCTGTTCGTCGCGGCTCTGGTGGCCGCGGCGGCCACCCTGGTCGCCACGACGGGGACCGCCTCGGCGGCCTCGGTGACCGCGACCTTCACCAAGCCGCAGGACTGGGGGAGCGGCTTCGAAGGCAAGTACACGATCACCAACGGCACCTCCAGCGCTCTCAACGGCTGGACCGTCGCCTTCGACCTGCCCGCCGGCTTCTCCGTGACCACCTCCTGGGACGCGGTCATGACCAGGAGCGGTCAGCACTACACCTTCACCAACCCCGGCTGGGCCCCGACCCTGGCCGCCGGCGCGAGCACCAGCTTCGGCTTCAACGGCAGCCCCGGCAACTTCGGCGCCCCGGTCAACTGCACGATCAACGGCGCCTCCTGCTCCGGCGGCACCACCAACCCCGGCGCCCCGGGCACGCCCGGCACCCCCACCGTGACCGGCACCTCCAACTCCTCGATCTCGCTGTCCTGGTCGGCCTCCAGCGGAACCGTGACCGGCTACCGGGTGTACGAGGGCTCGGCGGCGCAGGCCACGGTCACCGGCACCTCGGCCACGATCGGCTCGCTCGGCACCTGCACGACCCACACCTACACCGTCAAGGCGTACAACTCGGCCGGAGAGTCGGCCGCCAGCGGCTCGGTGACCGCCACCACCAGCGGGTGCACCAACCCGCCCCCCGGCGGCAGCGGCGCCCCGTACCTGTACCTCGGCTGGGGCAACCCCCCGAGCCCGAACACCGTCATGAGCGCGACCGGCATCAAGTGGTTCACCATGGCGTTCGTGCTCTCGGGCGGCGGCTGCACCCCGGCCTGGGACGGCACCCGCCCGCTCACCGGCGGCGTGGACGCCTCCACGATCGCGCAGATCAAGGCGGCCGGCGGTGACGTCGTCCCGTCGTTCGGCGGCTGGAGCGGCAACAAGCTCGGCCCGAACTGCTCCACCCCGCAGGCTCTGGCGGGCGCCTACCAGCAGGTCATCAGCGCCTACAACCTGAAGGCCATCGACATCGACATCGAGAACAGCGACGAGTTCGAGAACGAGGCCGTCCAGGACCGCATCCTGAACGCCTTGAAGATCGTCAAGCAGAACAACCCCGGCATCAAGACGATCGTCACCTTCGGCACCGGCACCAGCGGTCCCACCTACTACGGCACCCGCCTGATCAACCAGGCCGCCGCGCTCGGCGCCAACATCGACGTGTTCACGATCATGCCGTTCGACTTCGGCGGCGGCGCGAACATGTACCAGAACACCGTCAACGCGGCCGAAGGCCTGAAGAACGCCCTGAAGTCCGCCTTCGGCTGGTCGGACGCCACCGCGTACGCCCACATGGGCATCTCGGGCATGAACGGCCTGTCCGACCAGCAGGAGAACACCACCCCGGCGATCTGGACCCAGATCCGCGACTGGGCCAAGTCGAAGGGCCTGGCCAGGCTCGCCTTCTGGTCGGTGAACCGCGACCGCGGCTGCCCCGGCGGCGGCGTGCAGTCCAACTGCAGCGGCATCGCCCAGAGCGACTGGCAGTTCACCTCGATCACCGCGGGTTTCTGACCCGCGCGAGCACACCAACCGCCCCCTGGACCGTACGGCCCGCACGGCCCGACCCCCCAAGCGTCGTGCGGGTCGTACGCACCACCCCCCGCATCCCGGCCCGCCCCGGGGTGCGGGGTCCGCGACCTCGGCCCTTCACCCCCCGAGAGGTTGTGTCATGAGATCGCGCCCCGCCTCCTGGCCCCTCGCGGCCGCCGCGGCGGCGGTGCTCGCCGCCACCGCGGCGCTCGCCGTCCCCGGGCCGGCCTACGCCGACACCGCCGTCTTCACCAGAACCTCGAGCTGGGACACCGGCTACAACGCCCAGTTCACGATCACCGACACCACCCCCACTCCTCCGCCCGGCGGCGGAGCCGGATCGCTGTACCACGCGCCGTACGTCGACATGGGCTCCTGGCCCACCCCCGGCATCACCACCATGAAGGCCGCCTTCTTCGACGTCGAGGGCTCGGCGACGGCCGAGACGGCCTCGGTGACCCGCAGGTCGCAGGCGATCGCCGGACTGCAGCAGGCCAATCCCGGCCTGAAGGTCTCCCTGACCCTGCCGGTCCTGCCCGAGGGCCTCACCACCGACGGGCTGAACGTGGTGAAGTCCGCCCGGGACACCGGGGTGGACATCGACGTCGTCAACGTCATGGCGATGGACTACTACCGGTCCGCCGACTACGGGGACGCCGCCGTCCAGGCCGCCCAGAGCACCTTCGGCCAGCTCAGGTCGCTGTACCCCGGCAGGTCCGACGCCCAGGTGTGGCGCATGGTCGGCGTCACCCCGATGCTCAGCCAGAACGACGACGGCCACGTCTACGACCAGGCCGACGCCCGGCAGCTGGTGACGTTCGCCAAGGGCAAGCACCTCGGCGAGCTCGCCTTCTGGGAGATGACCCGCGACCGCAACGCCTGCAACGGAGCCCTCTACATGTGCACCAACATCGCGCAGTCGCCCTACGAGTTCTCCAAGATCTTCGCGGGGTACGCCGGATGACCGGCCGCGCGGGAACGCTCACCCGGTTCGCCCGATCCGCCACCGCGACTGCCCTCCTCGCCCTCGGCGCGGCCGTGCTGCCCGCGACCGCCGCCCTGGCCGCCAACATCGCCGCCAACCCCGGCTTCGAGAGCGGCCTGACCGGCTGGACGTGCGGCTCGACCGCCAGGACGGTGACGAATCCCGTCCACTCGGGCACCTCCGCCCTGGAGGCCACCCCCGGCGGCGCCGACTACGCCCGCTGCTCCCAGACCGTGAAGGTGAAGCCCTCTTCGTCGTACACGCTGTCGGCCTGGGTGCGCGGCAGCTACGTCTTCCTCGGCGCGCTCGGCACCGGCACCACCGACGTCAGCACCTGGGGCACCCCCGGCTCCGGCTGGGCCCAGCTCGGCACGTCGTTCACCACAGGGGCGTCCACCACCTCGGTGACGATCTACCTCAACGGCTGGTACGGCGCGGGCGCGTACGACGCCGACGACGTGGTCCTCGACGGCCCGCCCGGCGACGGCGGCGGCACCCAGGTCCCCGCCACTCCCGCCGGGCTCGCCGTCACCGGCACCACCCCGTCGAGCGTCTCGCTGACCTGGTCGCCGTCGACCGGTGCCACCTCCTACAACGTCTACCGGGACGGGACCAGGGCCGGCACGACCGCCGCCACCTCCTACACCGCCACCGGGCTCACCGCCGGCACCACCTACCGGTTCGCCGTCAGCGCCGTGAACGCGGCGGGGGAGTCGGCCAGATCGGCCGAGGTGCCGGCCACGCCGTCCGGCGACCCGCCACCGCCGTCGGGAAACCTCCCCAAGCGGGTCATGGTCGGGTACCTGCACGCGTCGTTCGCCAACGGATCCGGCTACATGCGGATGAGCGACGTGCCGGACGCCTGGGACGTCATCGACCTCGCCTTCGGCGAGCCGACCTCCGTCACCTCCGGCGACATCAGGTTCACCAGGTGCGCGGCCGCGGAATGCCCGAACGTCGAGAGCGACGCGGACTTCACCGCCGCCATCCGCGCCAAGCAGGCGGCCGGCAAGAAGGTGCTCATCTCGATCGGCGGCCAGAACGGCCAGGTGCAGCTCACCACCACCGCGGCCCGCGACAAGTTCGTCAGCTCGGTCGGCGCGATCATCGACAGGTACGGCCTCGACGGGCTCGACATCGACTTCGAGGGCCACTCGCTGTCGCTGAACGCCGGGGACACCGACTTCAGGAACCCCACCACGCCCGTCGTGGTGAACCTGATCTCGGCGCTGAGGACCCTCAAGGCGAAGTACGGATCGAAGTTCGTGCTCACCATGGCCCCGGAGACGTTCTTCGTCCAGCTGGGCTACAAGTTCTACGGCCCGGGGACCGGCGGGGCCGACCCGCGCTCGGGGGCCTACCTGCCGGTGATCCACGCCCTGCGCGACGACCTGACACTGCTCCACGTGCAGGACTACAACTCCGGGCCGATCACCGGCCTGGACGACCAGTGGCACACCATGGGCACGGCGGACTTCCACATCGCCATGACCGACATGCTGCTCGCGGGCTTCCCCGTGCAGGGGAACGCCGCCGCCTTCTTCCCGCCGCTGCGCCCGGACCAGGTCGCCATCGGCCTGCCCGCCGCGCCGTACGCCGGGAACGGCTTCACCACGGTGGGCGAGGTCCAGAAGGCCTTCGACTGCCTGGCGAAGGGGACCAACTGCGGTTCCTACCGGCCACGAGGGGTCTACCCGGCCCTGCGCGGCCTGATGACCTGGTCGATCAACTGGGACAAGTACAACGGATCGGAGTTCTCGGCCAACCACCGCGCGTACCTGAACTCACTGCCTTGACGGGCCGGGGATCTTGACCGTCACATAACGGAGTCAAAACACTTCTTTAAGTGAATGATTCTGTGTAGATGATGGCAATTTTCGTCCCCGAGTGGCCGGTTTGGCCGGCGTTCCGGCAGGCTAGTGAGCGTCATGGACTACGCAATACTCACGGGGTCCGTCCTCGTCACAGGTGTCGTGCTGGCGATCGTCGCCCAATGGAAGGGCTGGAGACCGTCCCTCGCCGTCGCTCTCGCGGTGGGCATCGGGGTCCGCCTGCTCATCATGTGGCTTTCGGTGATCGACACCTGGCAGCCGGTGGACTTCATGGAAAGCTTCAAGCCTGCGGGCATGGCGATCCTCGCCCACAGGGACCCCGTGCTGGAGAGCAACGGCGGCTGGCACTTCCTGCCGACGATCCCGTACGTCTACGGGCTGCTGCTGTGGTTGCACATCCCGTGGGAGATCGCCGGTCGCCTCGTCACCGTGGTCTGTGACATCGTCCTGATCCCGCTCGTCGGCAAGCTGGCGGGCGGGAAGGACGCCGGTCTGCGCGCCTTCCAGTACGCCTGCAACCCCCTCGCGGTGCTGGTCGCCTGCGTGCACGGGCAGGTGGAGCCGGTCTCGCTGCTGTTCGGCGTGGCCGCGTTCATCGTCGCGCGGAACGCCCGCGTCTCGCGCCCGGTGCGCAACGCGATCCTCGCGGGCCTGCTGATGGGCCTGGCGCTGTGCGCCAAGAGCTGGCCGATCTGGCTGGTCCCCGGCATGCTGCTCTTCCTGCCCGACCTGCGTGCCCGCGCCTACGCGTTCTTCGCCACCGGCGTGGCGCCGATCTTCTTCCTGGTCACCCTGCCCATCGGCGCGGGAACGTCGCTGGCCCAGCTTCCCAAGGTCATCCAGACCATCGGCGACGTACGGCCGATCATCGGCGAGTGGGGATGGACGGCGCTCCGCGTCGGCGGCGACTGGACCCTCGACGCCGACCTCGCCCGCTACGGGCAGTGGGCGATCTACATCACGCTGCTGATCGTCGGCTTCCTGTGGCGCAGGGCCGACCCGATCGACCTGACCACGGCGCTGCTGCTCGCGTTCATGGTCGTCACCCCGCGCCTCGGCGCGCAGTACCTCATGTGGTTCATGCCGTTCCTCGTGGCCCGGCCGACGCGCTTCGCCTGGCCGGTGATCATCGGCGTCTCCACGTGGGCGGGAGTCGGGTACATGTACCTCACGCAGTTCGACACCGATACCTGGTGGAGGCTGCACTCGACGTGGGCGATGAGTTCGGCCGTGCTGCTGCCGGTGCTCGTCGCCGCCCTGCCGTGGGGCAGGCGGAGGACGATGGGCCTGGACGCCGCCCCGGTCAAGGAGTCGTCTCCGTCGCCGGTCGGGGCGTCGGCCTGAGCGGATCCAGGTGGGCGGCCCCGCCCCGTTGACGCACACCAAGCGCTTGCTCAAAATCGGTGGGTGGCGACCTTCGCGGAGATCGTGGAGGCACGTGCCCACGACGGGCACGCCGGCCTCCTGTTCGAGGACGAGACCTACACATGGGCGCAGGTCGTCCACCAGGCACGGAAGCGGGCAGACCTGGCGCTCGCCCTGCGCGACCCCGACCGCCCCTTCCACGTCGGCGTCCTGCTGGACAACGTCCCCGAGTACGTCTTCTGGATCCTCGGCGCCGCGCTCGCCGGCGCCGCCGTCGTGGGCATCAACCCGACCAGGCGCGGGGCCGAGCTCGCCGCCGACATCCGGCACACCGACTGCCTGTTCCTGGTGACCGGCACCGAGCAGGCCGGCCTTCTCCAAGGCCTCGACCTCGGACTGCCCGTGCTGCTCGCCGACGCGCCCGCCCTCGCCGTACTCCCCGCGCCGGCGAAATCCCCGCCCGGACCGCAAACGGCGCCGGGGGAGGGCGATCCGCTGCTCCTGCTCTTCACCTCCGGCTCCACCGGCGCCCCCAAGGCGGTCATCTGCTCCCAGGGCCGCCTGGCGGACATCGCCGCCCACGGAGTCGCCTTCGGCATCGGGCGCGACTCGGTCACGTACGTCGCGATGCCGCTGTTCCATGGCAACGCCGTGATGGCCAACCTCGCCATGGCGGCGCACGCGGGCGCGACGGTCGCGCTGCGCCGGCGGTTCAGCGCCTCGGGCTTCCTGCCCGACGTCCGGAGATACGGGGTCACGTACTTCAACTACGTGGGACGGGCGCTCGCCTACATCCTCGCCGTCCCCGAACGCCCCGACGACGGCGACAACCCGCTGGCCACCGCCTTCGGCACCGAGGCCTCCGCCCGCGACATGACGGAATTCGGCCGCCGCTTCGGATGCCGCGTCATCGAGGGGTACGGATCCAGCGAGGGCGCCATCGCGATCAACAAGGTGCCGGGCACCCCGCCGGACGCCCTCGGCCTCCCGCGCCCCGGCATGGACGTCGCCGTCCACGACCCGGTCACCGGACTCGAATGCCCGAGGGCCGCCTTCGACGAGACGGGCCGGCTCGTCAACGCGCACGAGGCGATCGGCGAGATCGTCCGGCGCGGCGCGACCTTCGAGGGCTACTACAACAACCCCGAGGCCGAGGCCCGCCGGCTGCGCGACGGGTGGTATTGGAGCGGCGACCTCGGCTACCGCGACGAGGACGGATACTTCTACTTCGCCGGCCGGGACGCCGACTGGCTCCGCGTGGACGGCGAGAATTTCGCCGCCGCGCCGGTCGAGCGCATCCTGGCGCGGTACGCCCCCGTGGTCATGTGCGCGGTGTACGCCGTACCCGACGCGCGCACCGGCGACCAGGTGATGGCCGCCCTGGAACTCGCCGGCCCCTTCGACCCGGCGGACTTCGCCGCCTTCCTCGCCGAGCAGCCGGACCTGGGGACCAAATGGGCGCCCAGATACGTGCGGCTGACGCCGGCCATGCCCCTGACCTCGACGAACAAGGTGGACAAGACCGGACTGCGCCGGGAGCGATGGGACTGCGCCGACCCGGTGTTCCGGCGGCCCGGCAGGGAACCCCGTTACGTCCCCCTGACCGACGCCGACCGCTCGTCGCTGAGAAAGAGCTTCGGCGAAGCCGGCCGGGAACACCTGCTGTACTGAAGCCGACGGCGGCCGCCGGGACGCCTTCCGGGGTCACGGCCGCCGGAACGTCCTCCGGGGTCGCGGCCGCCGGGACGCCCTCCGATCAGGCGGCGTTGCCGCCGAGCAGGTGGCCGAGCGACGTCCCGGCCAGGCGCCGGACGTCGTTCGCCATGTGCGCCTGGTCGGCGTACCCGCACGCCGCGGCGACATCCGCCGGCCGCACCCCCGACCTGGCCAGCGCCAGCGCCCGCTGGAAGCGGACGACCCGCTGCAGGATCTTCGGGCCGTACCCGAACGCCGCCCGGCATCGCCGGTTGAGCTGCCTCTCGCTCAACCCCAGATCCCAGGCCACCCGGCCGACCGTCGTCCCCTGCCGCAGCGCACGCATCACCGCGGGGACGGACGCGTCGGGCTCGGCGCTCTCGCGAAACCGTGCCGCCACCACGCGCTGGATGTCTCCGGGCCCGCGCGGTTCCATGCCGGGCAGGTCGGCCAGCGACACCCGCCGGTCGCGCAGCTCCTCCACGGGCACCCCGAACACATCGCCGACCGCGCCGGGACGGAACCGCAGGGCGGTGAGCCGCTCGCCCGCCCGCATCGGGGCGAGGAACGCGGTGGTGTCCGGGCCGGCGACGTACGCCCCCTCGGGACCCCAGATGAGGTCGACGCAGCCGTCCGGGACGACCCGCTGAACCCGCGCGCCGCCCGCCTCCCGCGCCCACAGGCACGCCACCCGGCCGGCGAGGGCGGGGGGCGGGGCCCATTCGACGTACCTGTCGGTCGTACGGTCTGGGGTCGTTGCCGGGCACATCCTGCCAGCTTACGAGCGTGGCCGGTCCGCTGGTATCTCCCCCGAGATGAGCGCGGCCGACCACTTGGCCCCGGGGTCGCTGTCGATGAGCAGGGCACGGGTGAGCAAGGTCAGCGGGATAGCGAGCAGAGCGCCGAGCGGGCCGAGCACCATCGCCCAGATGATCAGGGAGAGGAAGGTGACGGACGTCGTCAGCCCCACCGCGTCGCCGAGGAACTTCGGCTGGATGAACGACTGGACCACGACGTTGATCAGCACGTAGGCGGCGATCACCAGGAGCATGGTCTTGACACCCCCGGCGAGCAGCCCGAGCAGCGCGGGCGGCACCAGCCCGATCACGAACCCGATGTTCGGGATGTAGTTCGTGATCAGCGCCAGCACCCCCCACAGGAGGGGAAGCGGCACCTGCAGGAGATAGAGCGCCACCACGTCGAGTGCCGCGCAGACCAGGCCGAAGATCGTGGAGACGAGGATGTAGCGGCGCGTCTTGTGGGCGAACGTCGTCAACGCCCTGGTCAGCGTCGGCCGCTCCGCCGCCGCGGCCGACATGACGCGGGAGAGGACCGGCGCGTCCAGGCTCATCGCCAGCAGGAGGACGACGACGAGGAAGAGGCTCGATACGACGCCGAGCACGCTGGACAGCAACCCCTGGGCGAACTCGAAGATCTTGCCGGGATCGAGGGATTGGAGGGCCTTGTTGACCTGGGGGGCGATGCCGTGCCCGGCGGCCCACTTCTGCGCGTCGGCGACGAGCTTGTCGAACTGCGGTGCGTAGCCCGGCAGCAGCACCGCCATCTGCACCACGGCGGCGGTGAGGGTGGCCACCATGCCGAGCAGCACCACGAGCACCACGGAGAGCGGGACCAGGACCACCAGCCAGCCGGGGGCGCGTCTGCGGGTGAGCCAGCTCCTGATGGGCGATACGGCGATGGTGAGCACCAGGGCCAGCACGACGGGGCCCACGATCGAGTCGATGGCCTTGATTCCGGCGAGCACGATGACGGCCGCCGCCGTGAGAAGCAGCATGACCAGTGCCCGGGGTACCGCTCGATCGTTCACGCGTGGCCTCGTGTCGTGGGGAACGCTGGGGTCGTACCGCTTGCTGTAGGTATGTTCCCTCCAGGATCGGAAGCTTTTCCTTGGTGCTTGCCCGGAATGGATCGAGGGCTGTCGGGGAACTGCTAATCTTTTGTTGTCGGCACCGCCCGGCCAAACATCCCCGCACTGACCACCTTCGGGTGGCTCGCGCGCGGGTTTGTGCAGGTCAGGGTGTGTCGGCTCCCTCTATCTTGAAGATCTACCAAGCGTCGTTTGCGTCGCTCGGTGGGGTTGGGTAAGTTAGAGGGGTTGCCCTGGAGACGGGGCGGTCCGAATGCTAGTGGGTTCGGGTGGCTGGAAGTCAAGTGCCGGTAACGGCGCGATTTGCTCCCGGTCAAGCGGATCCGCTAAAGTAGAGGACATAAGTGAACGAGATGGAAGCCCCGGAGCTTGGGCCTGCTGGTCTGGGTGATGGTGTACGCGTCCGTTTCTTGAGAACTCAACAGTGTGTTAAAAGCCAGTGCATGAATATGCATTACCTCCGTCTTCCACGCCCTGTGGGGTGTGGGGATGGTTCCTTTGATTGGCACCACGGTGTGTGGTGTCTGTCGGGATTTTCTTCAGACATTGTTTGGAGAGTTTGATCCTGGCTCAGGAC
>NZ_JAHDTF010000020.1 GCF_018531465.1 Sphaerisporangium fuscum | reverse complement strand
CGTGTTACTCACCCGTTCGCCGCTCGAGTACCCCGAAGGGCCTTTCCGCTCGACTTGCATGTGTTAAGCACGCCGCCAGCGTTCGTCCTGAGCCAGGATCAAACTCTCCAAACAATGTCTGAAGAAAATCCCGACAGACACCACACACCGTGGTGCCAATCAAAGGAACCATCCCCACACCCCACAGGGCGTGGAAGACGGAGGTAATGCATATTCATGCACTGGCTTTTAACACACTGTTGAGTTCTCAAGAAACGGACGCGTACACCATCACCCAGACCAGCAGGCCCAAGCTCCGGGGCTTCCATCTCGTTCACTTATGTCCTCTACTTTAGCGGATCCGCTTGACCGGGAGCAAATCGCGCCGTTACCGGCACTTGACTTCCAGCCACCCGAACCCACTAGCATTCGGACCGCCCCGTCTCCAGGGCAACCCCTCTAACTTACCCAACCCCACCGAGCGACGCAAACGACGCTTGGTAGATCTTCAAGATAGAGGGAGCCGACACACCCTGACCTGCACAAACCCGCGCGCCAGCCACCCGAAGGTGGTCAGTGCGGGGATGTTTGGCCGGGCGGTGCCGACAACAAAAGATTAGCAGTTCCCCGACAGCCCTCGATCCATTCCGGGGAACATCTCGGAGTCGGAGGCGACACAGGCGGTACCTCTCGGACATTCCCACCCGGCGGGGCGCCCGCGCCCGTGCGTCACGCCAGTTGGGAGAGCAAGGGCGCGCCATAGACTCGCCACGTGAGCAGCGACACGCCTCCCGTGGCGAAGAAGGTTCCGGCCGAGCGCACTCATCACGGCGACACCGTGATCGACGAATACGCGTGGCTGGCCGACAAAGACGACCCCGACACGGTCGCGTACCTGGAAGCGGAGAACGCCTTCACGCAGGCCCGTACCGAGCACCTGAAGCCCCTGCAGGAGACGCTCTTTCAGGAGATCAAGGGCCGTACCCAGGAGACCGACCTCTCCGTCCCCACCCGTAAGGGCGGCTGGTGGTACTACTCGCGCACAGAGGAGGGGAAGCAGTACGGCATCCAGTGCCGTCTCGCCGCGACGGGCGACACCCCTCCCGTGCTGAAGCCCGGCGAGCCCCTCGAAGGCGAGCAGATCCTGCTCGACGGCAACGAGCTGGCCGGCGACAGCCCGTTCTTCGCCATGGGCACCTCGGCGGTGAGCCCCGACGGCGGCACCCTCGCCTACTCCACCGACTTCAGCGGCAACGAGCGCTTCACCCTGCGCTTCAGAAGCCTCGCCACCGGGGAGGTCCTGGACGACCAGATCCCCGACATCTTCTACGGTGGCGCCTGGTCGGCGGACGGTTCGGCGTTCTTCTACACCACGGTCGACGAGGCCTGGCGGCCGTACCGAGTGCATCGGCACATCATCGGCACCCCCGCCGAGCAGGACGTGCTCGTCTACGAGGAGCCCGACGAGCGGTTCTGGGTCGGCATCGGCCTCACCCGCAGCGAGCGCTACCTCGTGCTCGGCGCGAGCAGCAAGATCACCAGTGAGGTCCGCGTCCTGGACGCCGAGTACCCGACGGGCGAGTTCGCCGTCGTGCGTCCCCGCCACACCGGCGTCGAATACTCCATCGACCACGCGGGCGACCGCTTCCTGATCCTGCACAACGAAGGCGCGGAGAACTTCGAGCTGGCCGAGGCCCCGATCGACGACCCCTCGAAGTGGACCCCGCTGATCCGGCACCGCGACGACACCCGTCTGCTCGACGTCGACGCGTTCTCCGACCACACGGTCGTGCACTTCCGCCGTGACGGGCTGACCGGCATTCGCGTGCTGCCGGCGGAGGGCGAGCCGTACGAGATCTCCTTCCCTGAGACGCTGTACACCGCCGAGCCCGCCGGCAACCCCGAGTTCCACACCACCAGGCTCCGCGTGGCGTACGCGTCGTTCGTCACACCACCCTCGGTGTACGACTACGACCTGGTCGGCCACGAGCTGATCCTGCTGAAGCGGCGCCCGGTGCTCGGCGGGTACGACCCGGACGACTACGAGCAGTTCCGCGAGTGGGCGACCGCCGCCGACGGCACGAAGGTCCCGATCTCCATCATCGCCAGGAAGGGCGCCGAGCGGCCGGCCCCGACGGTGCTGTACGGCTACGGCAGCTACGAGACCTCGATCGACCCGTCGTTCTCGGTGGCGCGGCTCAGCCTGCTCGACCGCGGCATGGTCTTCGCGGTCGCCCACGTCAGGGGCGGCGGCGAGATGGGCCGCCGGTGGTACGAGGAGGGCAAGCTCACCCGCAAGAAGAACACCTTCACGGACTTCGTCGACGCGGCCAGGCACATGAGGGAGTCGGGCTGGTCGAGCGAGATCGTGGCCAGGGGAGGCTCGGCGGGCGGTCTGCTGATGGGCGCGGTCGCCAACCTCGCACCCGAGGTGTTCGCCGGCGTGGTGGCCGAGGTGCCTTTCGTGGACGCGCTGAACACCATCCTCGATCCGACGCTGCCGCTGACGGTCATCGAATGGGACGAGTGGGGCGATCCGCTGCACAACCCGGACGTCTACGCGTACATGAAGTCGTACACGCCGTACGAGAACATCGACGACCGGACATATCCCCCGATCCTTGCGATCACCAGCCTCAACGACACCCGGGTGCTGTATCACGAGCCGGCGAAGTGGATCGCCAGGCTCCGCGCCACCGCGACAGGAGGGCCGTTCCTGCTCAAGACCGAGATGGGCGCAGGTCACGGCGGCAGGAGCGGTCGATACGATGCCTGGCGCGAAGAGGCCTTCACCCTCTCGTGGATCCTCGAGCGGGCCGGAAAGACCGACGGCACAGGAGAGAGCAAGTGACGTATTCCCCGTCCGGCGACCGCTACCAGCGGCAGCCGTACAACCGGTCCGGCAGGAGCGGTCTGAAGCTGCCCGCGGTGTCGCTCGGGCTCTGGCACAACTTCGGTGACGACAAGCTGATCGACACGCAGCGGGCCACGCTGCGCCGGGCCTTCGACCTGGGCGTCACGCACTTCGACCTGGCCAACAACTACGGCCCGCCCTACGGCTCCGCCGAACGGAACTTCGGCTACATCTTCGCCCAGGACTTCCGGCCGTACCGCGACGAGCTGATCATCTCCACGAAGGCCGGGTACGACATGTGGCCCGGCCCGTACGGCGAGTGGGGCTCCCGCAAGTACCTCCTGGCCAGCCTCGACCAGTCGCTGTCGCGCATGGGGCTCGACTACGTCGACATCTTCTACAGCCACCGGCCCGATCCCGACACCCCGCTCGAGGAGACGATGGGGGCGCTCGACACGGCCGTACGGTCCGGGCGCGCTCTGTACGCCGGTATCTCCAACTACACGCCGGAGCAGACGAAGGAGGCGGCCAGGATCCTGCGGGAGATGGGCACGCCGCTGCTCATCCACCAGCCGAGCTACTCGATGTTCAACCGGTGGATCGAGGACGGCCTGCTCGACGTCCTCGGCGAGGAGGGCGTGGGCTGCATCCCCTTCTCGCCGCTGGCGCAGGGCGTGCTGACCGACCGTTACCTGAACGGCGTCCCTGAAGGGTCGAGGGCGTCCCTGCAGAGGTTCCTGCGGCCGGACAACCTCACCGACGACCTGATGCGGCGGGTGCGCACGCTGAACGAGATCGCGGCCGGCCGCGGGCAGTCGCTCGCCCAGATGGCCCTGGCCTGGGCGCTGCGCGACGCGCGGGTCACCTCGGTGCTGATCGGCGCGAGCAGCGTCAGGCAGCTGGAGGACAACATCGCCGCGGTGGACAACCTGGAGTTCTCCTCCGACGAGCTCACCGCGATCGACAAGGAGATCGCGCAGCCCGGAGAACGGCTGGTCTGAGGTCAGGACGGCACGGCGGGCCCGGGAGGGCCGCCGTGCCGGCTCCTACAGGGCGTTGTGTCGCTGGAGCCAGGCGAAGGACGCCCACCCGGGCAGGACGGGAAGCCAGAACGTCAGCAGCCGGTAGAGCAGGACGGCCGAGGTGGCGACCGTGCCGGGGAGCCCGGAGAGCGTCAGGCCGAGCGAGAGGGAGGCCTCGACGGCGCCCAGGCCGCCCGGCGTCGGCGCGGCGGAGCCGATCGCGTTCCCGGCGAGGAAGACGACGGCCACGGCCGTGAAGGGGAGCGACCCGCCGAAGGCCCGCACGCAGGCGTCCAGGCAGACCACGAAGGCGAGCGTCAGCAGCAGTGTGCCACTGACGCCTTCGAAGATCTTGCGCGGCGACTGCAGGACGTCGAGCAGACGCGGCATCACCCCGGAGAACAGCGGCCGGATCCGTCCGGCGACCCAGCGGCGCAGCTGGGGCACGGCGAGCACGATGAGCACGAGCACGGCGCCCGACAACAGGGCGATGACCAGGCCGCGCGACGGGCTCACCGTGGGGGCCGCCTTGGTGCCGGTGACGTACCCGAAGAACAGCAGCAGCACGATGTGGCAGCCGAGCCCGACGAGCTGCGAGGCGCCGACGCTGGCCACGGCGAGGCCAGGCGAGATCCCGCGTTTCTGCAGGTAGCGGGAGTTGATCGCGACACCGCTGACGGCGGCGGGGGCCACGAGCTTGACGAACGAGCCCGCGAACTGCGCCAGGACCGTCGGCCACAGGGGCAGCCTCTCGGGGACGAAGCCCCGCAGCATCAGCGCCGCGGCGACGTAGCTGACGATGGCCGCGACGAGGGCGACGCCGCCCCAGCCCCACTTCGCCGAGGTGACGACCTCGACCAGGTTGACCCTGCTGAGCTGGGAGAGCAGGAAGTAGGCGGCCAGGGCGCTCGCGATGATCGTGACGAGGGTGCGCGGCCGGAACCGCTCCAGCCGTACCTCTTCGACCTCGACCTGCGGGGTGAGGGCCACGATGTGCTCGCGGAGCGCGGGGAGGATCTCTTTGTCCTTGCTGACCTCGGCACGGGTGCCCCTGGTGAGCGCGATGCGCTGCAGGAGCGGCAGCGCGCCCGCGAGGGCCTGCTTTGGGATCACCTTGGCGGCGCACATGACGGACCGCTGCGGCCCGATGCGCAGCGCCAGGTAGGTGAGCAGCTGGGCGATGTCGAGGCGGAGCAGAAGGTCGCCGGCCGCGATCTCACCGCTGCGGGCGTCCATCAGCACCACCTGGCCGCCAGGGCCGACGTGGATGCTGTCGCCGGTGAGGCGGCGGTGGGCGAGGCGCTGGGCCTGCAGCAGCTCCACCTGCCGCCAGATCCTGATGATCAGCTCGTCGTCGAGCTCGTCGTCGAGGAGGTCCTCCAGGGCGCGGGTCTCGAGGTGCTCGTACGCCAGCAGCGCGGCGTCGGTGCCGATCTCGCTGGTGCCGACCAGGCGGGGGGTGTTCACCCCGGCGGCCTGCGCGGCGTACGCCATGAGGGCCTCGCGCTCCAGCTCGGCCCGCAGGGAGCGGATGGCGCGGCGGCGGGTCTCGGAGTTGAGCCGGATGCGCCGCCAGAGGCGGTAGAGGACCCCGGCGACCTGCCGGTCGCGGTCGAGGACGGTGAGGTCGTAGCGGCGGCCGTCGGTGGTCGAGACGGCGTAGCGGCGGCTGCCCTGGGCGTCGTCGGCCACCCGGCGGGCGCTGTGCGGGGTGAACCCGAGCTTGCGGAAGGCGGAGACGACGGTGCTGCCGGGCGGCCGGGTGTTGGGGCTGCCGACGGCGTACAGGGTGGCGTACCCGACGGCGAGGCCGACGAGGTAGGTGACGAACACGCCGAGGGCGGTCGCCTCCGCGCCGGTGAACAGGGCGAACACGTCGAGGGCGATCGCCATCCACATCAGGGCCCGCCAGGTGGGGCGGCGGGAGATGCGCACGGCCGTCACGTAGGCGACGACCGAGGTGAGCAGGGTGTTGAGCGGCTCGACGTCGCGTTGCCCGGTGAGGAGCACGCGCAGGTCGGTCGGGCCGGCGGCCACCAGCCATTCGCCGAGCACGAAGGAGACGAGCATGCCGATGATCGCGGCGATCAGGCCTTCGGCGACCCGTAACCCGTCGCGGTGGAACACCCTCTCGACGGCGAAGGCGGCGGGCACCGCCAGCACGGCGGTGCCCGCGAGGAAGCTCGCGACGCCGATGAGCAGGGCGGGGGCGCGGCTCGTGCCGTCGCTGACGTCGGCCTCCAGGCCGTTGAGGGTCTGCTTGGCGACCAGCGCCAGCAGGACGACGGCGGCCAGGGTGAGCAGGCCGGCGAGGAAGCGCAGGGCGTCCGAGGGCCGCCGGATGCGCTGCGGAAGCAGCGGCTCCTGGACGAGGACCACCTGGTCGCCCGATGCGGAGGTGTCCGGGGCCTGATGCTCGGAGGTCTCCGGGGCGGCGGGAGGGGGAGGAGGAGCGGAGCCCGGATCGGGGCTGTGCGCGGCCACGGGAGGACCGGCTACGGAGATGTCCGTCCCCGCGCCCTTCGCCGCCTCGTCGCGCTCCCTGATATCGGTCACCGCCGGTGTCTACGCTCGTCTCTGGTCATACGATCTTTTCTAGCCTCCCTCGGCAGGAAACGGCGCGGACCCCACCGGATCCGGCGGCCCGTCTCCGGCCGCCGGCGAGGTGGCGCACCATCGCCGTTCGCTGCCACTCTACGGCGCGTCCGGCGCACGGCGATCGGCCGTACCCCGACCGTGATCGGTGGCCGCGGTCCTGTCGGGCGCTCGGCACCGACGGCGGGAATGCCTGCGTGGCCGCCGGGAGGCGGTCGCATGGCCTTCGCGCGACCGGCAGGGATCGTTCTCCCCTCGACCAGGGCAAACATGGCCATAGGTGCAATATCCCGGCCAAGAACGGCACAGGTACCGTTGACCCATGACGCGTGAGCTCAACGTTCTGGGCGCCTGCCCGCTCGACTGCCCGGACACCTGCTCGTGGGTTGTCACGGTGAAGGACGGCGAGGCCGTACGCCTGCGTGGCAATCGTGAGAACCCCTACACCCGTGGCGCGCTGTGCGTGAAGGTCAACCGCTACCTGGAGCACGCCAAGGCCGCCGACCGCATCCTCCACCCCATGCGCCGCGTCGGCCCGAAGGGCTCCGGCCGGTTCGAGCGCATCAGCTGGGACGAGGCGCTCGACGAGATCGCCGAGCGCCTCACCTCCATCATCGACGAGTACGGCGGCGAGGCGATCTGGCCGTACCAGGGCACCGGCACCCTGGGGTACATCCAGGGCGAGACCGGTGAGGCCGGGCGGCGGCTGTGGAACGCGCTCGGGGCGTCCCGCCACGACCTGAACATCTGCTCCCGCGCCGGCAACCTGGGGCTCCAGCACACCAACGGCACTCCCGGCGGCATGGATCCCGAGACGTTCGCGCAGTCGAAGCTGATCCTGTTGTGGGGCACGAACACGCTGACCAGCGGCCACCACCTGTGGAAGTTCATCCAGGACGCGCGGGCGGACGGTGCGCACGTCGTCGCGATCGACCCGATCAGGACGCGGACCGCCGACCAGGCCGACGAGTACCTCGCGATCCGCCCGGGGACCGACGCGGCGCTCGCCCTCGCCCTCATGCACGTGGTGCTGGACGAGGGCGCCGAGGACCGCGACTATCTGGAGAACCACACCACGGGCTGGGAGGACTTCCAGCGGGAGATCCGCAGGTATCCCCCGAGTGTGGCGGCCGAGATCACCGGGATCCCGGAGAAGGACATCCGCGCCCTCGGTGTGCGGCTCGCGCACACCCGCCCGACCGGGATCCGGGCCACGATGGGCATCCAGCGTCACCGCGGCGGCGGAACGGCCATGCGGACGATCGCCTGCATCCCGGGCGTGACCGGCGACTGGAGGTACCCGGGCGGCGGCGTGGCCTACTCCACCAGCGCTTATGTCCCCATCACGGCGGACACCCGGCCCGACCTGCTCGCCAAGCCCGTGCGCTCGCTCACGATGACGCGCCTGGCGGAGGGCCTGGAGGACACCGTGAACCCCGTCAAGTGCCTGTGGGTCTACGGCGCGAACCCGATGGGCAGCACCTCCGACCAGAACCGCATCCGCCGGGGCCTGCTCAGGGACGACCTGTTCACGGTGGTGATGGAGCAGTTCCCCACCGACACGGTCGACTACGCCGACATCGTGCTGCCCGCGACCATGCAGATCGAGCACTTCGACCTGCACGCCGGATACGGCCACATGTACCTGGTGTGGAACGAGCCCGCGGTCCCCCCGCCCGGGGAGTGCCTGTCCACGACGGAGACCTTCCGCCGGGTGGCCCGGCGCCTCGGCCTGACCGAACCGTCCCTCTACGACTCCGACCTGGAGATCGCCGAGCAGTTGCTGTCGTCCGGCCACCCGGCTCTCGAAGGGATCACCGTGGAGCGGCTGCGGCGCGAGGGATGGGTGCGCATGAACTACCCGGACCCGTTCGTCCCGTTCACCGAGGGGTTCCCGACGGCCTCGGGCAAGCTGGAGTTCCCGCCCGCCGGGCAGGCCTACGTCGAGCCCTTCACGGCGCGCGCCGAGGGCCCGTACAAGCTGACGCTGGTCACGCCGGCGGCGCACACGTTCCTCAACACCACGTTCGGCAACAACCCCGAGCTGGTACGCCGCGCCGGCACGCCGGCGATCATGATCAGCGAGAAGGACGCCGCCGACCGGGGCCTGGCCGACGGGCAGCGGGTGCGCGTCTTCAACGACAACGGCGAGATGACCATGGAACTGCGGGTCACCGACCGGGTGGGAGCGGGCGTGGTGGCCACGACGAAGGGGAACTGGCCGAAGCTCAGCCCCGGCGGGGTCAACGCCAACGTCCTGGTCGACGAGCGCGACGCCGACATGGGCAGGGGCGCCGTCTATCACGACAACTTCGTGGAGATCGCTCCCGCCCCGTGACGCACGCTCAGAGGCTGAGTTTGAAGCCCACGTGGGAGTCGACGAAGCCGAGTGAGGCGTAGAAGCGGTGGGCGTCGGCCCGGGCCTTGTCGCTGGTCAGCTGCACCATGCGGCAGCCGCGGTCGCGGGCCCGGTCGACCGCCCACCGCATCATCGCGCGGCCGAGGCCCTGGCCGCGCGCGCCGGCGGCGACGCGTACGGCCTCGATCAGGGCCCGCTCCCCGCCCTTACGGGACAGGCCGGGGATGTAGGTGATCTGCATCGTGCCGACCACCTCCCCGTCCGCCTCGGCGACGACGAGTTCCTGCCGCGCGTCGGCGTCGATCGCCTCGAAGGCGGTCAGGTAGACCTCGTCGGAGGGGTCCCCCTCACGGGCGGCGGCGATCGGATCGTCGGCGAGCATGGCCACGATCAGGGGAACGTCCTCCCGCCGGGCGGGACGAAAGATCAAAGACATGCCTGAAGCGTATCCAGAGCCGTGCTTGATCGCCTCGCTCCGCTCGGCGGCGAGGGGCGGGGTCAGGGAGGGATCAGGGTTGGTCCCCGATGTGCCGAAGGGGTGGCGCGGGGCAATCTGTGAGCATGAACGAACTGACTCGACGCGACGAGATGTCGCTCGCCGGCGCCGCCCTCCGTGGCGCGCCTTGGAAGGCCGCGGCGATCACCGGCGCGGCGAGCGCGGCGATCAGCTACGTCATGGGAGTGATCCTCCCCGGGCCTGCCGACTTCGCCTGGGCGCTCTGCCTCGGTGTCAGCCTCTTCAGCCTCGTGGCCGCCATCGGCGCCGTCAGGAAGCCGGACACCGGCGACCGCGTCACCCGGCAGGCCCGGCTCTGGTCGCTGCGCCACCCATGGCGGTTCGCGCTCTACCCGGGCCTCGGCGCGGCCGTCATGATGTACCCGATCCAGCTGGTCTTCGACGGCGAAGGCGTGTTCGGCGCCGCCCGGGACGCGGCGCTGGGCGGCGCGGCGGTCTACCTGATCGCGGCGGGCCTCACGGCCATCTCCCGTAACGGAGGGGGCCAGACCACTCGGTGATCCCGGCGTACCTCGAAGGTCCGCCTCCCGTGGGGAGGCGGACCTTTCGCATACCGGGGGTCAGGCGGTCGCGGCGCGCTCGGCCTCGTTGCGGCAGACGCAGAACTCGTTGCCCTCCGGGTCGAGAAGGGTGACCCAGCCCGTGCCGTCGGGGTTGCGGTGGTCCTCGAACAGTTCGGCGCCCAGGCCGACCAGCCGCTCGACCTCCCCGTCACGGGTGCCGCCCTCCTCGGCCCTGACGTCCAGGTGGAGGCGGTTCTTGACGGTCTTGCCCTCCGGCACCTGGATGAACAGCAGATGAGGCCCCTGCGGCGCCAGGAGCATGACCTCCTCGTCGCCCTTCTCGGCTTCCTCGTCGAGCGGCCATCCGATGGCCTGGTGCCACCACTGGGCGAGTTCGTAAGGGTCGGCCGCGTCGACGGTCACGTTGTGGATGCCAATCATGGCCTCAGCCAAGCGCAACACCGGCAAACAGGTCAAGCTGGTTGCTGCGCCGATCCATCCAGGTTTTTCTCCCGACACCTGAAACACTTCTCGATACCCGGACATGTGTGGAGGTCAGCGGCTCTTCAGGCAAGGCTTGCCGAGAGCAACCCCATCGGAAGGAACGAGTGGCGTGGGACCACCCGAGCCAGGGCAGCGCTTCGAGGCGATCTACCTGGCCCACTACGCGGACCTCCTGGCGTACGTGCGGCGGCGCACCGAGTCACCCGACGACGCCGCCGACGCGCTCTCGGAGACGTTCGCGACCGCATGGCGCCGGGTGGACGACATCCCCGAGGGCGAGCAGGCCCGGCTCTGGCTGTACGGGGTGGCCCGGCTCGTCCTGGCCAACCAGCGCCGGGGCGAGATGCGCCGTACCGCGCTCGCCACCCGCCTGCGCGCCGAACTGAAGACCTGGGACGAATCCTCGCCCCGCCACGACCGCGACGCGGTCCGGGCGGCGTTCGAGCGGCTCAGCCCGGACGACAGGGAACTGCTGTCGCTGGTCAGCTGGGAGGGGCTGGACAGCGCCCAGATCGCGACCGTCCTCGGCTGCTCGCGCGGAGCCGTACGCCTGCGGCTGCACCGCGCCCGCAAACGGCTGGCGCGCGAACTCCACGCCGCGGACCTCGACCTCGTCGCCTACGGCCCGCGCGCGGTCGCGCTACTGAAGGGGCAATCGTGAAGACGGACATCGACCGCCTGGTCGCCTCGATCAGCCCCGACCCCGGCCCCGGCATGACTCCCGGCGGGCGGGAGCTGCTCCAGGAGATCCTCGACGGAAAGCCCGCCGAGGCCACCCTCCTGAACCCTTCCCAGCAGAAGGTGCCGCTCACCGAGCGCATGCGTCTACCGCGCCTTTCGCGCTGGAGACTGGCCGCGCCGCTCGCCGCGCTGCTGGTGATCCTGGGCTGGGCGATCCCGTCCGGTCTCGGGGTCCAGCCGGCCTCGGCCACCCTCGACATCACCGAGTCGGGGAAGTTCTTCGTCATCAAGGTCAAGGACCTCTTCGCCGACCCCACGCGGTACCAGGCCGAACTCCAGGCGCGCGGCCTGAAGGTCACGATCAAGGTCGTGCCGGGCAGCCCGAGTCAGGTGGGCGACGTGGCGGTGATCCCGGAGGACGTCGACGAGGTCGATCCCAAGGTCACCCATGTCATCCCGCCCAGCGACGACATCACCTCGCTGGAGGACCGGACGTGCGGCTTCTGGGAGCACTGCACGCTGGGAGTGCGCATCCGGGTCGGCTACCAGGGCGGAGGGACGATCTGGCTGACACGCAAGGCGCTCCCCGGCGAGCGCTACCAGTCACCCGGCTGGCTCGCCGCGCCCGGTGAGCCCCTGGCCTGCATCGACTTCATCAACCAGAAGGTCCCGGACGTGCTGCGACTGCTGAAGCGGCACGGTGTCACCAACGTCATCTACACCACCTACCACGGCAACCGCTCGTCGGCGCCCGACTCCTGGTACGTGCACGACGGCGTGATGAGCGAGAACGGGCAGGCCCTTCTCCTGGTCGACCCCGCCCCGCACCCCCACCCGAAGAGCGTGGACTTCTGGTGCGACGGACCCGACATCGACACACCCGGGCTGAAGGTCGGCTCGGATTCCGTGAGATAGCGGTCTCCCGGCGGCCGCCCCCGCTGAGGGCCGCCGCCGGGTCACCGGCCCCTTGTGAGGCTCTGACCTCCAGCGCGTAACTCTTCGCGACCCCTCTCCTCCCTGGCCCACGCACGGCTTGACACGACTACCGTACGCGGCCATTTGATCACTATTTGTCAAGATTGGATTCGTCGTGCTCATCGACACCTTCCGGCCGTCGCATCTCCGGCTCGCCCGGGCGCGGCCCACCCTGCGGGCGCACCTGCCGTTCGCGGTGGTCCTCGGCCTGGCCGCCGCGCTCCGCGTCGTGACGATGCTGGGGTACCGACCGGCGCAGTTGTACTGGTACGACTCGTTCGACTACCTGGATGTGGCCTTGCACCTGCGGCCGACGCTGGGGTTCCACCCGAGCGGATACCCCTTCCTGTTGTGGCTGCTGCGGCCGTTCCACAGCATCGCCCTGGTGGTGGGGGTCCAGCACGCGATGGGGCTCGGCATCGGCGTGATGATCTACGCCGTGCTGCGCCGCCGTCGCCTGCCGGGATGGGCGGCGTGCCTGGCGGCCGTGCCGGTGCTGTTCGACGCGTCGTTCCTGCGACTGGAGCACGGAGTGCTGTCGGACACGCTGTTCAACTTCCTCATCGTGGCGGCACTGGCGATCCTGCTCTGGTCGCCGCAACCGAGCGTGCGGGCGTACGCCGTCGCCGGGGGGCTGCTGGCCTTCGCCACGCTCACCCGGACGATCGCGCTGCCGCTGCTCGTGGTGACCCTGATCTGCCTGGCGGTGCGGCGCGCCGGAGTACGCCGGCTCGCCGCCCTGGCAATCGCCGGGACACTGCCACTGGTCGCGTACGCGGGCTGGAACGCCCAGGTCAACGGTAAGTTCACCCTGACCACCGGGGACGGCGGTCTGCTGTGGGCGCGGACCATGACGTTCGCCGACTGCTCGGTGATCAAGCCCCCGCCGGCCGAGGCCCGCCTGTGCCCGAACGGCGCCCGGCAGGACGCCGCCTCGGAGTACGTATGGGATTCGAAGGCGTCCCTCAACCTGCTTCCCGGAGGACGCGACGCCAACAACGACCTGGCGCGCTCGTTCGCGGTCCGCGCCATCCTCGCCCAGCCGTTCGACTACCTGGCCGACGTGGCGCGTGACACGGCGCTCACCTTCGCCTGGACACCGGTCCGCCACCCCCTGCGGGTCACGCCGGCCTTCGGGTTCGCGCGGGGGCAGTGGTCGCTGCCGGACTACCCGCTGGTGGAGAAGGCCCGCAGGGGTTACGACCCGGACGGCATCACGGGGCTGCGCTCGGTCGACCCCTACGCCGGCTTCCTGATCGCCTACCAGTACCCGGCGTACGTACGCGGACCGGTGATCGGGGTGATCCTGCTCCTCGGCGGGCTGGGCGCGCTGGTGCGGCGGCGGACGGCGCTGCTGCCGTGGGCGGCGGCGATGTTCCTGCTGGTGGGGCCGGTGGCCGTCCTGGACTTCGACCATCGCTACGTCCTGCCGGTGATCCCCGTCGCCTGCCTGGCGGCGGCCCTGGCGGCCGCGGACCTGGTGGCGGTCGTGCGCGGCCGGCGGAGGCCGGGAGGAGGCGCCCGCCCGTAGTGGTGCACGCCACCCTTTCCACCGGTTCTCAGGGGTTACTCGTGGGTAGCATTCGCGGTAAGGTTACTGACGAGTACGTTCTATTTCCCCCTTGGTTCGAGGAGACACGCATCCATGGGCCACTACAAGAGCAACGTCCGCGACGTGGAGTTCAACCTCTTCGAGGTCTTCGGCAGGCGTGAGATCCTCGGCACCGGACCGTTCGCCGAGGTGGACGAGGACGTCGCCCGGAGCATCCTCGACGAGGTCAACCGGCTCGCCACCGGCCCCCTGGCCGAGTCGTTCGAGGACGCCGACCGCAACCCGCCGGTCTTCGACCCCGCCACCGGCACCGTGAAGCTCCCCGAGAAGTTCAAGAAGTCCTACCAGGCACTGCTCGAGGGCGGTTGGACCCACCTGGACCTGCCGCAGGACCTGGGCGGCCCCGGCCTGCCGCGCAGCGTGGCGTGGGCGACCGCGGAGATGGTGCTCGGCGCCAACCCCGCCCTTTACATGTACGGCGCGGGCCCGAACTTCGCCTACACGTTGTGGAAGATCGGCACCGAGGAGCAGAAGCGCTTCGCGGAGATGGCCATCGAGCGCGACTGGGGCGCGACCATGGTGCTGACCGAGCCCGACGCGGGCTCCGACGTCGGCGCCGGCGTCACCAAGGCGATCCAGCAGCCCGACGGCACCTGGCACATCGAGGGCGTCAAGCGCTTCATCACCAGTGCCGAGCAGGACATGACGGAGAACATCTTCCACCTCGTGCTCGCCCGCCCCGAGGGCGCGGGCCCGGGCACCAAGGGCCTGTCGATGTTCCTCGTCCCGAAGTACATCGTGGACCTCGAGACCGGTGAGCTCGGCGAGCGCAACGGCGTCTACGTCACCAACGTCGAGCACAAGATGGGCCTGAAGGCCTCCACGACCTGCGAGCTCACCTTCGGCGCCAAGCATCCCGCCATCGGCACGCTGGTTGGCGGCGTGCACGAGGGCATCAAGCAGATGTTCATGATCATCGAGCACGCCCGCATGATGGTCGGCACCAAGGCGATCGCCACCCTGTCCACCGGCTACCTGAACGCGCTGGCGTACGCCAAGGAGCGGGTGCAGGGCCCGGACATGACGAAGATGACCGACAAGAGCGCTCCGCGCGTGACCACCACGCACCACCCGGACGTCCGCCGCGAGCTCATGCTGCAGAAGGCGTACACCGAGGGCATGCGCGCGCTGGTCCTGTACACGGCCACCTTCCAGGACGCCGTGCTGATCGCCGGGCACGAGGGCGTCAGGAACGCCGAGGCCGAGGCGATGAACGACCTGCTGCTGCCGCTCGTCAAGGGCGTCGGGTCCGAGCGGTCGTACGAGATGCTGGCCCGCTCGCTGCAGACGCTGGGCGGCTCGGGCTACCTGCAGGACTACCCGATCGAGCAGTACATTCGCGACGCCAAGATCGACTCCCTCTACGAGGGCACCACCGCGATCCAGGGCCTGGACCTGTTCTTCCGCAAGGTGCTGCGCAACCAGGGCGCCGCGCTCGGCTCGCTGCTCGCCGACATCAAGGCCTTCGCCGCCTCCGACGCCGGCAACGGCAGGCTCAAGGAGGAGCGCAAGCTGCTCGACGAGGCCGCCGACGAGATCAAGACGATGGGCGACACCATGGCCGGATGGGCGATCGGGTCGCTGGAGAAGGCCGAGGAGATCTACAAGGTCGGCCTCAACACCACCCGGTTCCTGCTCGCCCTCGGCGACCTCGTCATCGGCTGGCTCCTGCTGCGCCAGGCCGAGATCGCCCTGAAGGCCCTCGGTGAGTCCGACCGCGACAAGGCGTTCTACACCGGCAAGGTGGCCGCCGCGTCGTTCTTCGCCACGACCGTGCTGCCGCGCCTGGCGGCCGAGCGCCGCACGCTCGTCGCCACCGACCAGAGCCTGATGGAGCTGCCGGAGGACGCGTTCTGACGTCTCGGCGGCCACGGGAAGGGGAGGGAGCCACCAGGCTCCCTCCCCTTCTGGTGTTTCAGCGTGAGAGGCGGGCGGCGACGCCGTCCAGAAGGATCTCCAGGCCGAACTCGAACGCGGTGTCGACCGGGAGGTGCTCCGCCTCGGCGATGATGCGTTCGAGGTAGGGGTACCGGCCGCTGCTCATCAGCTCCCTGAGATACGGCGCGTGCGCGGCCTGCCATTGCTCCTCGTCCAGGCCGGCGCGCTGGAGCGCCGCCTCGACCTGCCGCTCCGCGCGTACGAGGCTGGTCACGTGGGCGCGCACGAGGTTGAAGATCTGCATCATCTCGTCGATCGTGAACCCCAGGCCGTCGAGCAGCGACATGGCGTACTCCGAGGTCTGCAGGGTGTTCGGGCCGAACGTCGGCGTGGCCGACTGCAGCGTGATGATCCAGGGACGGCGGCGGAACTCGGCCAGTTGCCGGACGGCGAGCTCACGCAGATCGGCGCGCCAGTCGCCCGTACGCCGCTCGGGGAGGCCCATGCGCCCGACGGCCTCGTCGAGCAGTAGTTCGTGCAGTTCCTCCTTGCTCTCGACATAGCGGTAGAGCGACATGGTGGCCGCGCCCAGCTCCTTGGCGACCCGGCGCATGGTCACGGCGTCGAGGCCTTCGGTGTCGGCGATCTCGAAGGCGGCCTCGGCGATGCGCCGATGGGTGAGCCGCGGCCTGCGGTCTTCCTGCCGCTCGGCGGACAGCCGCTCCCACAGTCCCTGTCTCAGGCGCTCCGCTTCTTCCATGCGTACATCGTATTTCTCTTGTACGACGTACGCTTAATGTGTACGTTGTACGCGAGATGTACAACGTACACAGGGAGGATGAGATGGGCGACGCGGCCGTACTGGCCGCCGGGCTGCGCAAGCGGTTCGGCGGCACCCAGGCGTTACGAGGCCTGGACCTCGAGGTACCGGCGGGCACGGTGTTCGGCCTGCTCGGGCCGAACGGTTCAGGCAAGACCACCACCGTGCGGATCCTCGCCACGCTGCTCCGCCCCGACGAGGGGACCGCCCAGGTCGCCGGCTTCGACGTCGTACGGCGGCCCGCCGAGGTCCGCGCCCGGATCGGGCTCGCCGGGCAGACGGCCGCGATGGACACCGAGCTGAGCGGGCGCGAGAACCTGGAGATGGTCGGCCGGCTCTACCACCTGCCGAAACAAGCACTCCGCCGGAGAGCGGACGAGCTCCTCGAACGCTTCGGCCTCACGGGGACCGGGAAACGGCTGGTCTCCACCTATTCGGGAGGCATGCTGCGCCGCCTCGACCTCGCGGCGGGCGTGTTCGCCGCCCCGCCGGTCCTGTTCCTGGACGAACCCACCACCGGCCTCGATCCCCGGCACAGGCGGGAGATGTGGGCGCTGATCGGCGAGCTCGTGGCCGAAGGCACCACCGTCCTGCTCACCACCCAGTACCTGGAGGAGGCCGACCAGCTCGCCGACCGGGTCGCCGTCCTCGACCAGGGGCGCGTCATCGCGTCCGGGACCCCCGCGGAGCTGAAGAGGTCGGCGGGCGGCGAGTGGCTCGACGTGGTCGTCGCCGACCAGCCCAGGCTCGGCGAGGCGGCATGCGTACTGGAACGCGTCGCGGGAAGCGAACCCAGGGTCGACACGGCCGGCTCGCGGGTCTCCGTACCCGTGAACGGCCCGGGCACGACCGCGCTCACCGCCGCGGTCCGGGCACTGGACGACCAGCGGATCGCCCTGGACGACATCGCCCTGCGCCGCGCCACCCTCGACGAGGTGTTCCTGCGGCTCACCGGCGCGTCACGGGCCGGCTGAGGGAGGAGCCGTCATGAACGTTCCTCCTCCGCCCGCCTCGCTCAGCGCCAGGCTCCGCTGGGCCCTGGCCGACGCCTGGACGATCGCCCGGCGCGACCTCACCCACCTTCGCAACCGGCCGGGGTACCTGGTGGGCATCGCCGCCGCGCCCCTGACCTTCGTGCTGCTGTTCGGGTACGTCTTCGGCAGCGCGATCCAGGTGCCGGGCGGCCAGTACCGGGCGTACCTCATGCCGGGGATCTTCGCGATGATCACGGCGTTCGGAGCGGTGGGGACCATGGTGGTGGTCTCGACCGAGATGTCGAAGGGGGTGACGGACAGGTTCCGATCGCTGCCGATGTCCCGCTCGGCGGTGCTGCTGGGACGGTCCATCGGGGACCTCCTGACGGCGGTGCCCAGCACACTCCTCATGATCGCATGCGGCCATGTCGTCGGCTGGCGGATCGAGAACGGGCCCCTCGAGGCGGCCGCCGCCTTCGGCCTGCTGTTCCTGCTGAGGTTCGCCCTGACCTGGGTGGGGTCCTACGCCGCCCTGCTGGCCGGAGACCCCGAGACGGCCGACCAGCTGAGCAGGGCCGTCGTCTTCCCGCTGACGATGATCGGCAACACCTTCGTGCCGACGCAGGGGATGCCCGGCTGGCTGCGCACGGCGGCCGACTGGAACCCGATCAGCGCCGTCACCACGGCCTGCCGGGAGCTTTTCGGCAACCCCGGCCTCCCGGGCGCACAGGCCCCCTGGCCGCTCCAGCACTCCGTCGCGGTCACGCTCGGCTGGTCGATCGCACTGATCACCGTCTTCCTCCCGCTGGCGGTACGCCGCTACCGGGCGCTCGGCCGGTGAATCGGTAGTGTGAGCGGCCCTGGCGGGGTATTACCCTGCCGCTGGACGCTCTTTACCTTCACCGCGTACGTCGAGTCCCGGAGGTCTAGATGGGGATCGGAGTCAGCATCTTCTTCCTGACCGTCGGGGCGATCCTGAAGTTCGCCATCGAACCCGACGTGCTCGGCCGGAGCGTGCACATCGACGTCATCGGCGTGATCTTCATGGTGGTCGGCGCGGTGGGCCTGCTGCTCAGCTTCGTCTTCATGTCCCGCCGCGGCGCCACCTCCGACAACCAGCTCCAGCACCGCGAGAACCCGCCCTCGGTCTGACTCCTCCGTGCCCGCAGCGGGGGACCCGGCGGGGGCTCCGGGCCGCGACGCCGAGGGGGGTCGTACGCTGGCCGCGCAGGCAATTGAAGGAGAGACGATGTTCCGGCACGTTGTGCTGTTCAGCTGGGTCGCGGGAGCCACCGAGGAGCAGAAGGCCGCGGTGGAGGCCGGTCTGAAGGAGCTGCCCGCGGCGATCCCGGAGATCCGCCGGTACGAGATCGGTGGCGACGCCGGCATCAACCCCGGCAACTACGAGTTCGCGGTGGTGGCGGACTTCGACTCCGAGGCCGACTACCTCGTCTACCGCGACCACCCCGTGCACCGGGCGGTCATCGCCGACGTGATCAGGCCGATCCTCGCCAACCGCGCGGCCGTCCAGTACACCTTCTGACGGAGCACGTCCACTCAGCGGTCCAGGCCTTCCTGAACCGGCCGGTCGGCGGCCTGGAGAAGGCGTCGTCCGAGAAGCCCGGCGGCCTCCTGTAGTTCCACCCTGCGGGCGTTCCTGGTGTGGGACCAGCACAGGAGATACCACCTGCCGCGGCGCACGACGACGACCCACGGGTCGACGTCCATGACCCGTTCGGCCTCCGGGCACATGCGGTAGCCGGATCCGCCCGGTGAGGGGAGGGCTACCCGATGATCACGCAGCCCGGTGTGGAGGTCACCTGGGGCGAACTCCACGTCGGCAGCCGCGACGTCTTCGCCGACGCGGGCTTCACCCAGGTGAGCGCGCCCACGCTCCGGCGCGTGGTCATGCGCGTCGACTTCTGAACACGGGTGACCGGCGTGCCGCCGTGTCACGCCCCCGTCTCCCGCACCACCCGGTACTCCACCGTCTCACGGGCCGGGTGGGCGGCGTCGGACCGGTCGGGCAGCGGGCGGGCGGCCTCCCTCCTCACCAGCCGCGTCTGTGCGGCGTGAGCGGGCACGCCGTCGTTCGTCTGGGCGGCCACCAGGGCGGCGTAGCGGCCGCCCTGGGCCAGGAGTTCCTCGTGGGTGCCGCGCTCGGCGATGTGGCCGCCGTCGACCACGAGGATGAGGTCGGCGTCGCGGATCGTGCTCAACCGGTGGGCGATGACGATCCTGGTCTGGGTGAGCTGGGCGAGGTGGGCCTCGATGGCCGCCTCGCTCTCGCTGTCGAGGTTGCTGGTCGCCTCGTCGAGCAAAAGGATCTTCGGCCTGGACAGCAGGGCCCGCGCCAGCGCGAGCCGCTGCCGCTGGCCGCCGGAAAGGCCCGCACCCTCGGTGAGCATGGTCTCGTACCCCATCGGCATCTCACGGATCTCGGCGTCCAGGCGCGCGGTCCTCGCCGCCTCGACGATGCGGTCGAAGGACGCGCCGGGGTCGTTGAGCGCGATGTTCTCCCTGATCGTGCCGGTGAACAGGGACGGGTCCTGGGTGACGACGCCGAACTGCCTCCGCAGCGTGCGGAGGTTCAGCTCTCCCATCGGCACCCCGTCGTAGAGGATCTCGCCGGTGGTCGGCGCGTGGAGGGCCAGCAGCAGCCGGGCCAGGGTGCTCTTGCCCGACCCGGACGAGCCCACCAGGGCCACCTTCTGCCCGGGCGCGATCTTCAGTGAGATGTCCTGGAGGGTCCAGGGCGCACGCGGGTCGTACCGGAAGCCGACGCCCCGCAGCTCGACGGCGCCGCGCAGCCGCAGGACCTCGATGCCCTGGGACGGCTCGGGGTCGGAGGCGAGGATGTCGGAGAGCCGGTCGAAGTGCGCGCCGGCCTGCTGGAGGCTCTGCAGGCTCGTCATCAGCGACGACAGCGGGGTGAGCGCGGCGACGGCGACGGCGTTGAGGGCGAGAAGCGTCCCGAGGGTCAGCTCTCCGTCGAGCACCCGCCAGGCCCCCACCCAGAGCAGGCCGAGCGGGGCGAGCACGCGGATCGCGCCGAGGGTCGCCTCCAGCAGTCCCTGGGTGATGCCGCCCCGGACGTCGGCGTTGAGCTGGGTGGTGAAGTTCTTGGACCACTGCTCGACCGCGTGGCCTTCGGCGCCGGAGGCCTTGAGGGTCTCGATCCCGCCGATGGCCTGGATCAGGTGGCTCTGGGTGGCCGAGAACGCGGTCAGCTCCTGCTGGGCGAGGTAGTTGACCCGGCGGGTGGTCGCCAGCAGCAGCACGAGCTGCAGCAGCGCGACACCGGCCAGGCAGGCGCCGAACAACGGGTCCCGCACGAAGACGATGATCAGGTAGCCGACGGCCAGCGGCCCGTCGAGCAGGGCCGAGAGGATCTGCCCGGTGAGCATCTCCCGCAGGACGGCGACACTGCTCGCCCTGGTGACCAGGTCGCCGGTGCCTCTGAGCGCGAAGTACCTGTACGGCAAAGTGATCAGGTGGGACACCACTCCCCTGGTCAGCTCGGCGTCGGCGCCGGCCCTGACGGCGACCAGGAGCATCGATCGCAGCGCCCCGACGACGAACTGCGTCAGCGTGGCGAGCAGGATCCCGCCGCCGAGCACGGCGAGGAGCGTGCCGGCGCCCATGGGCAGCACCTGGTCCACCAGCACCTGCGAGAACAGCGGGAGTGCCAGCCCGAGCACCTGAAGCAGCAGTGACGCCAGCACGACCTGCGCGAGCAGGCCACGCCGGCGCATGAGGAGGGTCTTGAGGAACTGCCGCCGCCACGTGCTCGCCGCGCTGGAGCGTCCGCGCCGGAACGCCGGGCCCGGCTCGAAGGCGAGCACGACGCCGGTGAAGCCCTCGTTGAACTCCTCGGCGGTCAGCCGGCGTCTGCCGAGCCCGGGGTCGACGATGTCGACCCGGTCGGGCGCCCACCGCTCCACCACGACGAAGTGGTTGAACTCCCAGTGCACCACGGCGGGCATGGGGATGCGGGCGAGGTCTTCGGGCTCCAGCGAGAAGGCCTTGGCGTTCAGCCCCGACTCGCGGGCGCCCGCGACGATGGCGAGCGCCGTGAGACCGTCCCTGCCGACCTGCAGCCGGTCGGTGAGCTCCTGCAGCGAGATCCGGTGCCCGTGGTAGGAGAGCACCATGGCGAGGCACGCCGCCCCGCATTCGGACACGCTGTTCTGCAGGAGGACCGGCACGCGCTTCCTCACGAGACCCTCCTGCGAGATCTGGTCCAGGAAAGACCGGCACGGGGACGGTTCACGCGTCACCTCCGAACAGCAGGGACCCGGCGGCCACGGTGCCGGTGCGGACGACGGCCTGCCCGGCCCGGCGGACGAGCGTGGGCCCGTCCTCCCCGGGGGAGATCCGGCAGGCGAGGACGGCGAGGCGCGCGGGCCCCGCCGCGGTGCCGAAACGCTTCCTGAGCTGCTCCGCCTCCACCACGGCGCCGCCCGCGTCGGCGACCTGGCAGTCGAGCGGCCGGCGCCACCCGGTGAGCCGTACGGTGGCGGGGTCACCCGGGTGCGGCACAGGACGGTCCTGCGGCATCTGGGCCGTCACGTCGAGACGAGGCGCGGGCGAGGCCGCGTACCGGGTGACGGTGGCCTGGACGGTGGTCAGGTCCGGCACCTGGACGAGCGCCAGGGCCGCCCCGGCCGCGCCGAGGAGGGCGAGTAGTGCCCACAACAGGACGAACCATCCACCACTGATGAGGAGAGGTTTGCTGTCACGCCTGGAGGGATCGCTGTAGCGGCGCAGCGCCTCCTCACGGAAGATCGGGCGGCTCACGACCAGTGCCATTCGACGGAGGTGTGGCGGCGGCGTTCGGCGAGCCAGTCGGCGAAGGCGGCCCGTCCGGCGGCCTGGAGGGTGGGCTCGTCGTCCTCGGCCGGGCGGCGCTCGACCAGGGCGCCGGTGAAGTGGGCGCCCTCGTACTCGACGGGTCCCACGACCGAGCCGGCCTCGGCGTCCTTCAGCGGCTCGGGAAGGTCCCCGGCCCAGCGGTCGCCGATGGTGACCTGTGCCTCGCCGCTCACGACGGCGAGGCACAGGAGCTCGTCGGGCGTGGCCGCCGTGCGAGGCTCGGAACCGGACACCCACAGTGCCCGTACCCGGTCGAAGCGGGAACGGTGCTCGGCGAGGTACGCCGGGGCCAGCTCCGCCTCCTTGCGACGGCGGAACCGGCAGCGGCGGGCGATGCCGCCGACGTACTCCTCGAACTGCGGCAGCGACATGCCGACCTGCTCCAGCCAGGCGAGGGTCGCCGTACGGTCGTGCAGCCCGCGTCCCCGGCGGAACTCGTCGGCCGCCGCCTGGAGGTCCTCCACGGCGAGCGGTTCGTCGTCGTTCAGCACCTCGTTGAGGATCAGGCATTGCTCGACGATCTCGTCGTGCGGCGAGAGACCCCTGCGGGACAGCGAGCGGAGCATGGTGAGGGCCTGCGCCACCGACAGATGGACGTCGCCGACGCTGACCAGCTGGCCCGCGGCCCAGTGCGTGGAGTGCTCGATCAGCCAGGGGACGCCCTCGTCGGCGGGGGCGGTCAGCGCGACCGTGCCGCCGTCCGGGTGGGCGAGGAGGAGATCGTAGTCGACCACGGGGGTGCCGGGCCGCACGTCGACGACGAGCTGCGCGCCGGTGGCGGGATGCTCGGCCGTCCACTCGGCCGCGGCCCTGCGGGCCTCCTCCACCTGGGCGCGCCTGCGCGGGAGCCTCCGCAGGAGCTCGACGGCGGACTCGAGTTCGGTGCCGAAGTCACTCATCGGGGTTCTCCTGTCGGGCGGTCGGGTTCACGTTCACGCCGGCGACGGTCTCCTGCCTGGCCAGCCAGGCGGCGATGGCGTCGCTGATGGGCAGGCCCGCGCGCGTCTCCAGGAACGCCCAGGCGCCGTTGGGGTTGATCTCCAGGAAGACGTACTCGCCTTCGGGGGTGAGGATCAGGTCGACGGCCCCGTAGGTGAGCCCGAGGGAGGCGGCCAGCTCGACGCAGCGCCTCGCCACGTCGGGCGGAAGCTCGTGCGCGGCGTACCTGACCCGGTCGTCGTCGTAGTGGCGCCAGTCCTCCCGTGCCGTCCGGGACGCCTGCGAGTCGATCTCGGCGGCGAAGACTTCGTCCTCCACGATGATCACGCGTAGCTCGACGGCCTTGGGCACGTACGGCTGGAGGATCACCGGCTCGTGCTGGAGCAGGTGCCGCGAGGTCAGATGCCGGCGAGTGATCACGGTGGTGTACGTGCGGTGGTCCGCGCCGTCGACGGTGAACGAGTCGGAGTTGATCTGCTTGGCGACGAGGCCGCCGCGGGCGCGCTCGTACGCGGGGAGCAGTTCGGCGGGGTCGTTGGTGAACGTCGTCTCGGGCACCACGAAGCCCAGCGCGGCGGCGCGGGCCATGTGGATGATCTTGTTGTGCGCCTGCCGCTCGGGATCCCGCCGGGCGGGCAGCCATCGCGCCGGGACGAGGTCCCAGGCGCCGTCGAGCAGGAACCGCGCCTGCCACTCGACGTGCTGCCGGTGGCTGGGTTCGGTCACGTTCGCCGCGGCCGCCGACGACGTCGGACGCCTGCGCCAGACGGCCGTCACGGTGGACAGGTCGAGCGTCCCGGCCTCGGTGTGGAGCTCGAGGCGGTGCCCGCCTTCGTGGAAGGCCACCGTCATCCGGCTCCTCGCCGGGTAGTCGCCGCTGTCCCACCAGGTCACGGGCACACCGAGGCGCTTGAGCTTGGGCAGCACCATGTCGACGGTGTCGTCGCGCAGGTCGCTGAGGATGAGGATCACGGCAGGCCCGTCCTGGTCGCGGTCGTGGAGCGGAGCCCTTCGGGGCTCCGCCGGGTCGGAAGCCGGTCGGCTCCCTCACATGCCGCAGTGGCGAGGCGGATGGACACCGCCCCGCCACCGGGTCACTCAAAGGTCGGTGGAACCGGCCTCAGGTCAGTTGTTCACCCACTCGGAGGGCTTGCCGCCGGTGGTCCAGCTGACGGACCAGCGGCCGCCGGCGACCTCGCCGAGCTCGGCCTCGGTCAGCTCGGCGCCGTCGAACGCCAGGTCGTCGAGGCTGATCTTCGATATTTTCTTCCCTTCCCCCGCTTTCGCGGCGGTTCTCGGTTCCCCGTTCGTCTCGGAGAACCTGTCGTCGTGCTTGTGATGACGAAGTTAGAGATCAGGACTTGGAGGGAACTTGCCACGCACTTTGCCGCCTACTTGAGACGACTTGCCGAGGCCGCTGATCTGCCGTTATGTCGCGAACGCCTGCTCGGAAACACGGAAAGGGCCCGGAAGGAGGTTCCTTCCGGGCCCTTGGACCGCTGTCTTGAGGTGCTCAGCTCCAGGCGAGCATGCGCAGCGGGTCCTGCAGCATCGCGCCGACGTCCCGCAGGAAGTACGAGCCGAGCTCGCCGTCGACGATTCTGTGGTCGAACGACAGCGCCAGCGTGGTCACCTTGCGCGGCACGATCTGGCCGTCGACCACCCACGGCAGGTCGCGGACCTGCCCGAACGCCAGGATCGCCGCCTCGCCGGGGTTGAGGATCGGCGTTCCCGCGTCGACGCCGAACACGCCGACGTTCGTGATGGTGATCGTGCCGCCGGTGAGGTCGGACGGCTGCGACCGCCCGGACCTCGCCTTCTCGGTCAGCTCGGCCAGCGCCCTGGCCAGCTCGGGCAGCGACAGCGCCTGGGCGTCCTTGATGTTCGGGACGATCAGGCCGCGCTGTGTGGCGGCGGCGATGCCCAGGTTGACGTACCGCTTCACCACGATCTCGTCGCCGGTCCAGCTGGAGTTGATCAGCGGGTACCGCCGGACGGCCGTCAGCAGGGCCCTGGCCACCAGCAGCAACGGCGAGACCTTCACATCGGCGAAGTCGGGCATCTCGCGCAGGCGCCGTACCGCGTCCATCGTCTCGGTCACGTCGACCTGGAGGAACTCGGTCACGTGCGGGGCGGTGAAGGCGGAGGAGACCATGGCGGCCGCCGTCGCCTTCCGCACGCCCTTGACGGGGATGCGCTCCTCACGCTCGCCCTGCGCCGGCAGGGCGTACCCGGGCGCGGCCACGGGCTCGGCGGCGGCAGCGTGGACGTCGTCCCGGGTGATCGAGCCGTTCGGCCCGGTGCCGGTCACGGCGGCGAGGTCGACGCCGAGGTCCTTGGCCAGCTTGCGCACCGGCGGCTTGGCCAGGACGTGCACCGGCGCGGCCCTGCCCGCCCCTGGCGGGGCGGCGGGCGCGACCGGCGCCACCGGGGCGGGAACGGCCTGCGGGGCGGGGGCAGAGGCGCTCTGCGCGGCCTGGGGGGCGGGGGTCTGCCCCTTGCGGGGACGGCGGGTGGTGGCGCCCGTCTTGACGCCGTACCCCACCAGCACCGGCTGGCGTTCGGGCTTGGCCTCGGCAACCGCCTCCGGGGGAGGCGAGGGCACCATGTCGTCGGCGAGCGCCGTCTCCCGCGGCGCCGACGCCCCCTCGCCCGTGTCGACCGCGATGATCGGTTTGCCGACGTCGACCGTGTCGCCCTCGGCCGCCATGAGCGAGGCGACGACCCCCTCGAACGGGCACGGCAGCTCGACGACGGCCTTCGCGGTCTCGATCTCCACGATGGTCTGGTTGATCACCACCGAATCGCCCGGCGAGACGTGCCACTTGACGATCTCGGCCTCGGTCAGGCCTTCACCCACGTCGGGGAGCTTGAACTCTCGAAGCACAGCCCCTCCTAGAAGGCGAACGTGCGGTCGACCGCGTCCAGCACCCGGTCGAGGTCGGGAAGGTAGTGGTCTTCCAGCCGTGACGGCGGGTAGGGCGTGGAGAAGCCGCCCACTCGCAGCACCGGCGCCTCCAGGTTGTAGAAGCACGTTTCGGTGATCCGCGCGGCGATCTCGGCGCCGAGCCCGGACGTCACCGGCGCCTCGTGCGCGATCACGCACCGGCCCGTCTTCCTGACCGACTCGAAGATCAGCTCGGTGTCCAGCGGCGACAGCGTGCGCAGGTCGACGACCTCCAGGGAGCGGCCCTCCTCGGCCACCGCCGCGGCGGCCTCCAGGCACGTCTTCACCATCGGCCCGTACGCCAGCACGGTCACGTCGGTGCCCGGCCGGACCACCTGGCCCCGGTCGAACGGCAGCGGGACGGCCGACTTGTCGACGTCGGCCTTCTCCCAGTAGCGCCGCTTGGGCTCGAAGAAGATCACCGGGTCGTCGCAGCGGATCGCCTGCTGGATCATGTGGTAGCCGTCGACGGGGTTGGAGCAGGCCACCACGCGCAGGCCGCCGGTGTGGACGAAGTGGGCCTCGGGCGACTCGCTGTGGTGCTCGACGGCGCCGATGCCGCCGCCGCAGGGGATGCGGACGACGACGGGCAGCTTCAGCTTGCCGAGCGAGCGCAGCGGCATCTTGGCGAGCTGCGTGATGATCTGGTCGGCGGCGGGGAACACGAACCCGTCGAACTGGATCTCGCACACCGGGCGGTAGCCGCGCAGGGCGAGCCCGATGGCCGTACCGATGATCCCGGACTCGGCGAGCGGGGTGTCGATGACGCGGCTCTCGCCGAAGTCCTTCTGCAGGCCGTCCGTGACGCGGAAGACGCCGCCGAGCTTGCCGACGTCCTCTCCCATGATGAGGACCTTGGGGTCGTCCTCCATGGCGGCCCGGAGGCCCTCGTTGATGGCCTTCGCCAGGGTGAGCGTGGTCATCGCTCGCCTCCCTCGAAGCTCGCGAGGTAGGCGGCGTACTGCTCGCGCTCCTCGGCCAGCAGGGCGTGCGGCTCGGCGTACACGTGCTCGAAGATCGCCATGGGATCGGGGTCGGGCATCTCGAGGCAGCGCTTGCGCACGTCACGGCCGAGGTCGTTGGCCTCGGCGTCGACCGAGTCGAAGAAGTCCTGGTCGGCGAGCTGGTTCTTGAACAGGTAGGCCTTGACGCGCTCGATGGGGTCCTTGAGCTTCCAGGCCTCCAGCTCGGTGGCGACACGGTAGCGGGTGGGGTCGTCGGAGGTGGTGTGCGCGCCCATCCGGTAGGTGAAGGCCTCGATCATCATCGGGCCCTGGCCCTCGCGGGCGTTCTTCAGCGCCTGCCGGGTGACGGCGAGGCAGGCGAAGACGTCGTTGCCGTCGACGCGCACGCCGGGGAAGCCGAAGCCGCTGGCGCGCCGGTAGAGGGGGATGCGCGACTGCTTCTCCAGGGGCTCGGAGATGGCCCACTGGTTGTTCTGGCAGAAGAACACGATGGGGGCGTTGAAGACCGAGGCCCAGATGAAGGACTCGTTGACGTCGCCCTGGGAGGTGGCGCCGTCCCCGAAGTAGACGATGGTCGCGTTGTCGGCGCCGTCACGCTGGACGCCCATCGCGTAGCCCACCGCGTGCAGGGTCTGGCTGCCGATCACGATCGTGTACAGGTGGAAGTTGTGCTCGGCGGGGTCCCAGCCACCGTGGTTGACCCCGCGGAAGAGCCCGAGCAGGTTGACCGGGTCGACGCCGCGGCACCAGGCCACGCCGTGCTCACGGTAGGTGGGGAAGGCCATGTCCGTGTCGGTCAGGGCGCGGCCCGAACCGATCTGCGCGGCCTCCTGTCCGAGGAGGGATGCCCAGATGCCGAGTTCGCCCTGCCGCTGGAGGGCCACGGCCTCCATGTCGACGCGCCGCACCAGGACGAGGTCGCGGTAGAGCCCGCGTACCTCTTCCGGGGTCAGGTCTATGTCGTAGTCGGGATGCTCGACGCGCTCCCCTTCGGGGGTCAGCAGCTGGACGAGCTCTGGGGGTGCCTCGGCACCACGAGAGGCGTCGAATGTCACGTGCCGCTCCTGTGCGTTCGGGGCCGGTTGATGGGATCGCCATCGACAGTCGGCCAGTTAACCCGCTTCTGTACCCGTGGTGGTGGTACGTCGGCATTTGGGGACATCGTGGCAGACGTCTCAGGCCTGTGCGCAAGGCCGACCACCCTCAAGTCCACACATCTCCCGTTCCCGATGCGCCCCGACGCACACCCGCCCGGAACTCCAGGAGCGGAGGCGGGGCGGGGGCGTCCGGCCGGGGCGCCACCGTTAGGCTGGTTGAGCCGGACCAGGCCGGTTCCACACGAATCGTGGCACGAACAAGGAGGAACAGTGGCACGCGTCATCGTCGACGTCATGCTCAAGCCGGAGATCCTCGATCCGCAGGGGCAGGCGATCGCCCGGGCGCTTCCCCGGCTCGGCTTCTCCGGTGTGAGCGAGGTACGGCAGGGCAAGAGGTTCGAGGTGGAGATCGACGGCCCGGCCGATGAGTCCGCGCTCGCCGAAGTCCGCAAGATGGCCGAAACACTCCTGGCCAACACCGTGATCGAGGACTACTCTGTCCGGGTCGAGGGCTAGCAAGCTCTCGAGGCGCGTTCCCAAGCCTTCGCAAACCGCCGCAAACGTAACTTTGGCCGGACCAGAAAGCAAGCGTCTGACCAACAGTAAATAACAACAGCGTGGTTTTGCGGTTAGCCCTGATTCTTCGGGGAACCTCCCCAACGTGACTTTCGGCGCCACGGAGGGGTCCGGTGGATATTGAGTTCTCGTTGGCCTTGCCAAGGGATGCGATCGGCATCCCGATGGTCCGGCGGGTGCTGGGAGACACTCTTCGGTGCATCGGCGTCTCCGAGGAATGCGTGTCCGACATGCTCCTCGCCACCTCCGAGGCCTGCGCCAACGCGGTACGCCACGGCGGGCCGGCCAAGCGCTACGAAGTGATCGCCACCATCGGTCAGGGCCGCTGCGAGCTGCGCATCGTCGACAACGGCCTCGGGCTCGGCGCGATCCCCAAGCAGTACCCCACGGGCGACGCCGAGCACGGCCGCGGCATCCTGATCATGCAGTCCGTCGTCGACGAGATCTCGTTCGACATCACCCCCGGCAGCGGCACCACCGTCCTGCTCCGCAAGGAACTCGACTGGGACGAGGACTTCCTCGCCCACCACGACCGCCAGCTCGCCGCCGTCTGAGCCCTGCTCGAAACCGAGCGGCCCGTTCGGGACGCCCCGGCATACGCCGTCACGGCCGGCGCGGCCGATCAGAGTTCGGCGCCCTGCGACTGAAGCGGCCGACCACGGTTCGGCGCCCTACAGCCGGCTCGACGCCGGATCTTCCTCGCCGCGCTTTCCGCCTCCAGCGCCACACTTGAGGCCTTCAGGCCATCGCCCGCAGGCGACTTTTTCGCCGGCCCCCTCCTCGGTGAGCACTAGCCGAAGGATCAGGCTTCGCCTCGCCGCCTGCGAGGGAACGACACCATCGCCCTGCGCCGAGTCTGCGCGGGACAGCGCATGCCGCCCGGCGCCGTTCCCGCTCATTTCCCCGGTTGACAATCCCGACTCTTTCGTACATCGTAAGAGGCGTCTTACAGTGTAAGAGAAGGAGTTTCCGGTGAAGACCCTTGTCCGTGACTTCATCGCCGCCGTCAACGAGCGCCGCCCGGCCGACCTGCCGCGATACGTGGCCGCCGACGTCGTCGACCACAACAAGATGATCTTCGGCGAGCCCGACGAGCCGGGTGCCGCGTTCGAGGGCATCAAGATGCAGCTGGACGCCTTCGACCCGTTCCACATCTCGATCGAAGAGCTGATCCAGGAGAGCGACCGCGTCGTGGCCCGCCTGCTCATGACCGGCGAGCACACCGGCCATCACCCGCGCATGCCCGAGCCGACCATGAAGCCCTTCACCGTCGAGGCGATCTTCATCCTCACCATCAAGGACGACAAGATCACCGAAATCCGCGCGGTGAGCGACCGGCTGGGCATGTTCTTCCAGCTCGGCTGGACCTGGCCCGACGCCGACTGAGCCTTCCGGGAGCTCGGAGCCCCGATACCGACAACCCGCCCTCGCGTAGGCGAACAGCGTGGCGCTTCGCTCAGGGTGCGCGCGTTTCGTATCCGAGGGATCTCGGCGACCCCTCCGTGCCCTGCCCAGCCCCTGGATCGGTCGCGTATGCCCAGCAGGTAGCCTGAGGGTTACCGCCGCAGACCGCCGTCCAACTGAGTGAGACGCCGGAGCGGCGCTCGCGTGTGGAGGGGTACGAGACCATGAGTGCTGCCCGTGTGGGCGTGGTCACTTTTCCCGGAACTCTTGACGATCAGGACGCCGCCCGTGCCGTCAGGCACGCGGGCGGTGAAGCCGTGCCGCTCTGGCACGCCGACCGCGATCTGAAGGGGGTCGACGCCGTCTTCCTGCCCGGAGGGTTCTCCTACGGCGACTATCTCCGCTGCGGGGCGATCTCGCGCTTCGCGCCGCTGATGGAGGAGCTGATCCCGGCCGCGCGCGCCGGGCTGCCCGTCCTCGGCACCTGCAACGGCTTCCAGATCCTCTGCGAGGCCCACCTGCTGCCGGGCGCGCTCACGCGCAACCAGGGCCTCCACTACGTCTGCCGCGACCAGCGCGTCCGCGTCGAGAACGCCACCACCGCGTGGACGGGCGACTACGCCGAAGGCCAGGAGATCCTGCTGCCCGTCAAGCACGGTGAGGGCCGCTACGTCGCCGACCAGGAGACCATCGCCGCGCTGGAGGCGGGCGGCCAGGTGGTCTTCCGCTACCTCGGCGGCAACCCCAACGGCTCGCTCAACGACATCGCCGGCATCACCAACGAGGCGGGCAACGTCGTGGGGCTCATGCCCCATCCCGAGCACGCCGTCGAAGACCTCACCGGCGCGCCGAGCGTCGACGGCCGGGGTTTCTTCACCTCGATTCTGAAGAGGTTCGTGAACCTGTGACCGAAGCCGTTAGCGGGGCGCGAGGAGAACACATGATCGACTCTGTCAAGCGGGCGGCGGAGACCCCCGAAGAGCCCCAGCCGTACGCCGAGCTCGGCATGAAGCTCGACGAGTACGACCGGGTGCGTTCGATCCTGGGCCGCCGGCCCACGTCGTCCGAGCTCGCGATCTACTCGGTCATGTGGAGCGAGCACTGCTCCTACAAGTCGTCCAAGGTGCACCTGCGCCAGTTCGGCACCAAGGCCCCCAAGTCCGAGGCGCTGCTGGTCGGCATGGGTGAGAACGCCGGCGTGGTCGACGTCGGCGACGGCTGGGCGGCCACCTTCAAGATCGAGTCGCACAACCACCCGTCGTACGTCGAGCCCCACCAGGGCGCGGCCACCGGTGTCGGCGGCATCGTCCGCGACATCATGTCGATGGGCGCCCGTCCCGTCGCGGTGATGGACGCCCTGCGGTTCGGCGGCGTCGACGCCCCGGACACGCGTCGCGTGCTGCCCGGCGTCGTCGAGGGCATCAGCTTCTACGGCAACTGCCTCGGCCTGCCCAACATCGGCGGCGAGCTGGCCTTCGACCCCTGCTACATCGGCAACCCGCTGGTGAACGCGCTGTGCGTCGGCCTGCTGCGCAAGGACCAGATCAAGCTCGCCACGGCGCCCGGCCCGGGCAACAAGGTCGTGCTGTTCGGCGCCCGCACCGGTCCCGACGGCATCGGCGGCGCCTCGGTGCTCGCCTCGGCGACGTTCGAGGACGAGTCGCACGCCAAGCGTCCCGCCGTGCAGGTGGGCGACCCGTTCATGGAGAAGCTCCTCATCGAGTGCTGCCTGGAGCTCTTCGAGGCCGACGTGGTCGTCGGCATCCAGGACCTCGGCGCGGCCGGGGTGTCCTGTGCGACGACCGAGCTCGCCGCCAAGGGCACCGGCGGCATGCGGGTCGACCTGAACCTCGTCCCGCTCCGCGACCCCTCGCTCCTCCCCGAGGAGATCCTGATGAGCGAGTCGCAGGAGCGCATGATGGCCGTCGTCACGCCCGAGGACATCGACGCCTTCATGGCGATCTGCGCCAGGTGGGACGTCCCGGCAACGGTGATCGGTGAGGTGACCGACACCGGGCGGCTCGTCATGACGTGGAACGGCGAGGTGATCGTCGACATCCCGCCGGGTACCGCCGCCGACGAGGGCCCGGTGTACGAGCGTCCGTTCCACGAGCCGGCCGGGCAGGCCGCGCTGAACGCCGACGACCCGCTGCGGCTGCCGCGCCCCGCCGACCTCCGCGCGACGCTGCTGGAGCTGCTCGGCTCGGCCAACCTCGCCTCCAAGGAGTGGGTGACCTCGCAGTACGACCGGTACGTGCGGGGCAACACCGTGCTCGCCATGCCGGCCGACGCGGGCGTGCTCCGCATCGGCGAGGTCATGCCGGGGGCGGAGGAGACCAACCGCGGCCTCGCGCTGGCCACCGACGGCAACGGCCGTTACGCCAAGCTCGACCCTTACGCCGGGGCGCAGCTCGCCCTGGCGGAGGCCTACCGCAACGTCGCCGTCACCGGGGCGCGTCCCCTGGCGGTGACCAACTGCCTCAACTTCGGCTCCCCGGAGGACCCGGAGGTCATGTGGCAGTTCGCCGAGGCCGTACGCGGTCTCGCCGACGCCTGCAAGACCCTCGGCGTCCCGGTGACCGGTGGGAACGTGTCGTTCTACAACCAGACCGGCTCCACCGCGATCCACCCGACCCCGGTGGTCGGCGTCCTCGGCGTCCTCGACGACGTGCGCCGGCGGGTGCGGCACGGCTTCACCGCGCCGGAGCTCAAGGTCGTCCTGCTCGGTGACACCGCCGAGGAGTTCGGCGGCTCGGAGTGGGCGCACGTCGCCCACGGCCACCTGGGCGGCCTGCCCCCGGCGGTCGACCTCGAAGCCGAGCGTTCGCTGGCCGCGGTGCTGGTGGAGGCGGCCGAGCAGGGGCTGATCGAGGGCTCCCACGACGTGTCCGACGGCGGGCTCGCCGTCGCGCTGGCCGAGGCGTGCCTCGCCCAGGGGGTGGGCGCCACGGTGCAGCTGCCCGGCGACGACGCGTTCACCGGCCTGTTCAGTGAGTCGGCGGCCCGGGCGCTGGTGACCGTGCGGCCTGAGTCGTTCGAGGCGTTCGCCGAGCTCTGCGCGCGGCACGAGGTGCCGTGCTACGGGCTGGGGACGACCGGCGGCGCGGCGCTGCGGGTCGAGGGGACCTTCGAGATCCCGGTGGACGAGCTCCGCGCCACCCACGAGGCGACGCTTCCCGCCGTCTTCGGCGCCTGACGGACGCGGGCCGGCTTCGCGGAAGCGGGGCCGGCCTTCCGCGTTCCGGGGAGCTGGATCTTCGGCCTTCTGGCCGGCGGGTGGGACAGGGCAAGGCGGTGGATCCCCCCACACGAGATCCACCGCTCGCTTCCCCCAGCGATCCGGCTATCCCGTAAGGCGGTTATCGGATCGACGGCGCCTAAAGTATCGGAAGTTTCGGTCTTGCCGTTAATAAGAGCCCGGTTCGGTTCCGTCTCGATATCGAACCGGTCTGGCCGACCGGCCTCTCCGCCGCCGGTACCGGCGTGATAATCAGCTGTTCGGTACATCCGCCCAGCTGTCGCGGAGGATGCAGGTGGCCCCGGACGACCACTCGCGCGAGCCGTACCTCCCTCCGGCGACGCACCCGATCAGGGGCGTCGTCTGGGCCGTCCACCTGGCGCTGCCGCCGGCCGGCCTGTGGCTGCTGCTCGCCTACCCCGAGCGGCTGAACGTCCAGTGGCACCACTCGCCGAGCCACTTCGCGCTGGTCGTCGGCGTCGCCGCGGTGAACGTCGCGCTGGGCGCCATGATCGGGCGGGCCGCCGCGCGGCGGAAGGACGCCCGGCTGCTGCTGGTGTCGCTGGTCTTCCTGACCAACGCCGGGTTCTTCCTGCTGCACGGCCTGGCGACACCGGGTGTGATCCTCGGCCAGGGGAGTTACGGCTTCGACGTCGGCCAGCCGGTCGGGCTGGCGGTCGCCGCGGTACCGGCGTTCGCGTCCTCGCTGCCGCTCGGCGAGCGGGCGGCCGCGGCGGTGCTGGCCCGGGGCGACCTGCTGCGCGCGGCCCTGGTGCTCCTGCTCGTGGCGTGGGGGGCGGCCTCGCTGGCCGAGGGCCTGACACCGCTGAGCGCGCCGCCTCCGCCGGGCGGGGCGACGATCGGCGCGGCGACGTGGGTGGGCGCCGCCCTGTACGCCCTGTCGGCGGCGCTGATGTTCCGCGTCCACCGGCGGCGGCCCGCGGCGATGCTGGTGAGCCTGGTGACGGCGTACGCCCTGCTGGGCGAGGCGGTGATCGCCGCGTACTTCCGGCCGAACTGGGCGCTGACGTGGTGGGAGTGGCACGTCCTGCTGACGCTGGCGTTCGGTTTCGTGGCCTACAGCGCCTACATCCAGTTCCGCCGGGAGGGCTCCGCTCAGGGTCTGTTCGACTCGGTGGCACTGGCCGCCACGATCCGCCGGCTGCAGGCGCAGTACGACGAGGCCCTAGAGGAGCTGGTCGGCCATCTGCGGCGCATGCGGGAGAGCGGCAGCGCGTCCGGGCCGCCGGTCGCCGTGCGCCTGGCGGGCAAGTTCCGCCTGAACGAGGGCCAGGCCGCCGTCCTCGAACAGGCCGGGCACGCCCTGGCCGCCGAGCGCGAGCTGTCGGAGCGGCTGGCCGCGCTGGTCGACGTCGGACGGCAGGGCCGGATCGGCCTTCCGGAGGAGGCCCTGCTCGCCGGGGCGCTGGAGCGGGTCCGGCAGGCGTACGGGGACGTACGGCTGGGGCTGGTGTCGCACGGACGCGCGACCCTCGGCGACCGCGAGTACACCGCCGGGGACTTCCCCACCGCTGATCCGGTCAGGCGCGCGGAGACGGTCGTCCATCCGCTGACCGTCAAAGGCGTGCTGGCCGGGGTGCTTTCGGTGCCGGTCGGCACGACCGGGCAGGACGAGGCGCTCGCCGCCACCCTGGCCGGTCAGCTGTCGATCTCGCTGGAGAACGCCCGGCTGTACCGCGAGCTGGAGACGCTGTTCCGGCAGTACATGTCCCCCGACGTGGCGGCGTCGCTGCTGGCCGACCCCGGCCAGGCCGCGCTGGGCGGCTCGCTGGTGGAGCTGACGGCGCTGTTCGCCGACCTGAAGGGGTTCACGACCTTTTCCGAGCGGGTCGCGCCGGGCGAGATCGTGGAGATGCTGAACCGCTACCACTCGGCGGCGGTGCCCCGCATCCTGGAGCACGGCGGCACGATAGTGCAGTTCGTCGGTGACGCCCTGCTCGCGCTGTTCAACGCCCCCGCCGAGCAGGAGATGCACGCCAAGCAGGCGGCGCGGGCGGCCCTGGCGATGCAGGCGGCGGCCGAGGAGATCGCCGCCGGGAACCCCGGCTATCCGAGGTTCCGGGTCGGGATCAACACCGGGCCCGCACTGGTGGGGAACATCGGGAGCCCGGAGCTGCGCGGGTTCAACGCGATGGGCGACGCCGTCAACGTCGCCGCGCGGCTGCAGGCGCTGGCCGAGCCCGGCACGGTCGTGATCGGCGCGACGACCCTGGAGCGGATCGGATCCGGCGCGAGGGTGACGCCGCTGGGCGACCTCAGCCTTAAGGGCAAGGAGCGGACCGTCGAGGCGTACGTGCTCGACGCTCTGCCGTGAGATCACGCCGGTGATCCGCCTTCAGCAAGGGGGAACGGCCCCATGGCCTGCCACGACACGGGCGTTCATAATCGGGGAACGGCCCCCGGGAGGTTGCGATGAGGTCCTCGTCAGAGCCCGGAGAGTTCCTCTCCCTGCTCACCGAAGAGGAGACCGCCGATCTGTTCGGCTGTGGCCGCAGGAGGCGGTGGGAGCGCGGCGCGACGGTGATGACCGAGGGCGACGCCTCCGACTGGGTGCTCGTGCTCACCTCCGGGCGGGTGAAGGTCTCCTCCCACACCGCGAGCGGCACTGAGGTCGTCCTGGCCGTCCGCGGCCCCGGCGCCCTGCTCGGCGAGATGTCGTTCATCAGCGGTGAGCCCCGCTCCGGCACGGTCACCGCCCTGGAGGCCGTCGAGGCCCTGGTCGTGCGCGACTTCCCCGGCTTCCTCAACACCCACGGCCGGGTCGCCGTCCTGCTGCTGCGGCTCGTGGTCGACCGGCTGCGCGACTCCGACCGCAAGCGCGTGGAGTACGGCGCCTTCGACACCGCGGGGCGGGTGGCCACCCGGCTGGTCGAGCTGGCGGAGCGCTTCGGCGAGACGAACGGCGGCACGGTGCGGGTCGTGCTTCCCCTTTCGCAGGACGAGCTGGCCGGTTGGACGGGCGCCTCCCGCGAGGCGGTCAGCAAGGCCCTGCGCTCGCTGCGCGACCGGGGGTTGATCGAGACCGGCCGCCGGCGGGTGACCATCTACGACCTCGACGGACTGCGCAGGCGGGCCCGCTGACCCCCTATTTGGGGACATATTCGATAAAGCGGACGTACGGCGTACGTCACACTAGAGGTCATGGTCACCCTGCGGCCCGAGGCCACAGCCCTTCAGCCCGGCACCCCTGAGTACGCCAAGCAGTTGCGCCACGCCTGGCGGGTCTGCTCGGTGACCAGCCTCGGGCTGGTCCTCATCGGCGTCAACGCCAGCACGCTGAACGTGGCCCTGCCCGCCGTCGTACGCCACTTCGGCGCCGACGCGTTCGCCTCGTCCTGGATCCTGCTGTCGTACCTGCTGGTCAACACCGCGACACTGGTGTTCTTCGGGCGCGTGGCCGACCTGTTCGGGCGGCGTGAGATCTACCTGGCCGGGTTCGCCCTGTTCACGATCACCTCGCTGCTGGCGGGGCTCTCCCCTGATGTCGGCTTCCTGATCGCCATGCGGGCGCTCCAGGCGCTCGGCGCCGCGATGATCCTCGCCAACGGGACCGTCATCATCACGGCCGCGTTCCCGCCCGACCGGCTCAGCCAGGGCATGGGCGTGTACATCGGCACCCTGTCGATGGCCCAGCTCGCCGGGCCGACCATCGGCGGCCTCATCGCCGAGACCGCCGGCTGGCAGTGGGTCTTCTGGCTCAACGTTCCCTTCGCGGTGATCGGGCTGGTGTGGGGCTGGGTGACGCTGCGCCGGGTGCCGCCGGGCCCCCGGACGCCGGTCGACGTCACCGGCAACCTCCTGGTGTTCGCCGCGCTGTCCGCCCTGCTCATCGCCCTGTCGCAGGCCGGCTCGGAAGGCCTTGCCGGCCCCGTCGTGGTGACCGGCCTTGTGATCTTCCTGGTCCTGGTGCCGGTGCTGCTGGTCGTCGAGCGCCGGGTCTCCCACCCGGTGCTGGACCTTCGCCTGTTCGGCGAGCGCATGCTGGCGTTCGCCAACCTCGCGTCGTTCTGCGCCGCCCTGTCGCGGTCGGCGCTCGTGCTGCTGGTCGCGCTGTACTTCCAGGCGGCGCGGGGCATGGACGCGTTCACGGCGGGGCTCGGCGTGCTTCCCGTGCCCGTGGGCATGGCGCTCGCCTCGCCCGTCACCGGCGCGCTCGGCCGGCGGATCTCGCCGTACGCCCTGTCGGTCGGGGGGTGCGTGCTCAACTTCGCCGGCCTGCTGAGCCTGATGCTGTCGTCCGGCGCCACGACGCCGTACTGGATCATCGGGACGGGGCTGTTCCTCGCGGGATGCGGCAACGGGACGTTCCTCACGGGGAACACGACCCAGGTCATGAGCGCGCTGCCGCCGGGCAGCCTCGGCGTGGTCAACGGCTTCCGCCTGATGATCATGAACGCGGGCATCGTGCTCAGCGTCGCGACCACCCTCAGCGTGCTGACCAGCGCCCTGTCACCACAGCTGCGGGACCTGGTCTACGCCGGGACGCTGTCACGTCTGTCCCCGGTTGCGGTCGAGGAGCTCATGTCGGGGTTCCACCGGACCTACCTCGTGCTCGCGGCCGTCGCGCTCGCGGGCCTGGTCGCCGCGGCCCTCGCCCGGCCCCGGGCGTGACGGTCACCGCCCGTCGCCACGGCCCCGCCTCATGCCCTGGACGCCGCTGATGAGCAGGTCGACACCGAAGGTGTAGTACTGCTCGATGTCCGGCGGCTCGGCGAGGGTCGAGCCGTAGGCGACCATGTTCGGGTACCGGTCGACCGGCATCGACTCCAGCTTGAGCCTGCGCTGCCGGCGTGCCTCCGCCCGCTCCTCCTCGCTCGGGCCGGAGTGGCGTCCCGGTTCCGACTGCACCAGGCCGATGGCGCCGTTGAGCAGGTAGGTCGAGACGTAGTACCCCTCGCGGAGGGTGAACCCGGCCGCGCCCAGCGCGGCGAGCGCCGCCTCCGTCGCCCGGTTGAAGCTCGTCAGATGGTGCTTCTCCAGCGAGGCGAGCAGGTCGGGCAGGCAGTCGTGCTCGCGCATGGCGTTGACGAGCGCCTCCACCATCACCCGCAGCCGCTTCTCCCACGGGTCGCCCGGGGAGACGTCGGCGGTGACGCCGTTCATGACGTACTCGGCGAGCACCCACATCAGCTCGTCTTTGTTCTTGAAGTGCCAGTAGAGCGCCATGGGCGTGACGCCGAGGCGGGTGGCGAGACGCCGGATGGTGACCGCGCCGATGCCCTCCTCGTCGGCCAGCGCCAGCGCCTGCTCGACCACCGTCTCCCGGGTCAGTTTGTCTTGGGCCACTTGACAACTATACGCCGTACAAGCTTTCCTCTACATCGTACATGTACGCCGTACAAGTACACCGTAGAGGAGATGACTGTGGATCGCCGATGGTGGGCACTGGTGGCGGTGTCCCTCGCCACCTTCATGACGTATCTGGACAACAACGTGGTCAACGTGGCCCTGCCGACGATCCAGCGCGATCTCGGCCTGACGATCTCCGGACTGGAGTGGATCGTCAGCGCCTACATGCTGGTGTTCGCCGGGCTGCTCCTGGCCGGCGGCCGGCTCGCCGACGTGTTCGGGCAGCGGCGGATGTTCCTGGTGGGCCTCGGCGTCTTCACGCTGGCCTCGACGGCGGCGGGCCTGTCCGGCGACGGGACGACGCTCGTGCTCAGCCGGGGCGTACAGGGTGTCGGGGCCGCCCTGCTGGCGCCCACCACGCTGTCACTGATCCCCGTGACCTTCCCCGACCCCCGGGAGCGTGGCCGCGCCGTCGGCCTGTGGACCGCGATCGGCGCCCTGGCCCTCGCCCTCGGCCCGCTGACCGGCGGGTTCATCAGCCAGCACTGGCACTGGGGCTGGATCTACCTGATCAACCTCCCGATCGGCGTGGTCACCTTCGCGCTGGGCGCCTGGGCCGTCCGCGTCCCCGGAGGGCGAGGCCACCGGGCCACCGGTCTCGACCTGCCCGGCCTGCTGACCTCCTCCGCGGCCCTGCTGGGCCTGACCTACGCGCTTATCGAGGGGCAGAGCCAGGGCTGGACCTCCTGGCCGATCCTCGGCTCCTTCGCCGCGGCGGCGGTCGCGGGGGCGGCGTTCCTGCTGTTCGAAAGGCGCTCCAGCGAGCCGATGATCGACCTGTCGCTGTTCCGCGAGCGGGTGTTCAGCGGCGGGATGCTGTCCACGGGCCTGTGGTCGTTCGGGGTGTTCGGCATCTACTTCTTCACCGCCATGTGGCTGCAGAACGTGCTCGCCCTGACCCCGACCGAGGCCGGAGCCGGATTCGTCCCGATGGCCCTGCTGATGTCGGCGATCTCGACCGTCTCTCCGAGGATCGCCGCCCGCTTCGGCACCGGCGCGACCGTCGCCGTGGGGCTCGGCGTGATGGCGGTGTCGGTGTTCGGCATCTCCCTGATCGGCGAACACGGCACCTATCCGCGACTGCTTCCCTGGCTGCTGGTGTACGGCGCCGGCGCGGGCCTGCTCGTACCGCTCACCAACGCCGTCCTCGGGGCGCTCCCGACCGGCCGCGCGGGCGTCGCCTCGGGCGTGCTGAACGTCTCGCGTCAGGTGTTCGGCCTGCTCGGCGTGACCATCCTCGGCGCGATCCTGAGCGCCCGCCAGAGCACGGCGGCGGCGGCCGACGCGGCGCCGCTGACGGCGTTCCTGGACGGCTACCGCCTGGCCCTGGTCGTCGCCGCCGCCATCATCGTCCTCGGCGTCCCCGTCGCCCTCTACTCCCTGCGCGCCAAGCCCGCCGAGACCACCGCCCCGGCGACCCAGAAGGTCCGGGAACCGGTCGCCTAGCCGGAGCGGTCAGGCTTCGGCGCGGCGGCGCCGGCGGTGGGCACGGACGCGGTTGCGGACGCCGCAGACCTCCGCCACGCACCACCTGCGCCGCCCGCCCGGGTCGAGGAACAGCATCGCGCACTCTGGTTCGTCACAGGTGCGAAGGTTGTCCGCGCACGGACCGGTCAGCTGTTCGACGGCCTGGCGGGCGATGCGGGCGAGCGCCTCCTGGAAGGTGGCGGGGCGCCGGGCGGCGAGCCGGGCCGGGCCGTCGGTCTCCAGGCCGAGGGGCCGGTCAGCGGCGAGGACCTCGTTGACCAGCTCGGCCGCGCCGTCCGGCCGGGCCCGCGCGTTTACGACGGCGAGCGCGAGACCGCGCAGGGCCTCCCGGAGATCTCGGGTCCGGAGCAGGTCGTCCTCCGTGAGGGCGGCCTCCGGCAGCAGCTTCACCGCCGCCAGCCATTCGCCGAGCGCCTCGACGCCGTCCAGGCGCTCCACCGGCGAAGGGCCGTAGGCCGCACTCACCGTCGCCACGAGGTCCAGCCATGTCGCTCCGGTGCGGAGCCGCCGTATCCGCGCCTCGAATCCCCCTGGCTGAGCGCCGTTCAGCTCCATACCGCAACGATACGGCTCCAGGCGTTACACCGAGACGGCACGAAACGACCGGCTTGTCGTGTAACGAGTCATGGGGTTACAGTCGCACGTAACGCGTCGACCTGTTACACCAGAGAGGAGAAGCGGTGAGAACGCGCATCGACGACTCCGCCCACCTTCTCAACAGCGGCACCACGTCCTCCCATCCCCCGCGCCGGCCCTGGACGAGGGGACGGCTCGTCGCCGCCGGCCTCCCGGTCGTGTTCGTCCTGATCTGGAGCAGCGGCTATCTCGCCGGGACCATCGGCGCCCGCAGCGGAGCCTCGATGGCCCTGCTGGCGTGGCGGTTCGTCATCGCGACCGCCGTCGTGGGGATCGTCGCCCTCCTCACCCGGGCCCCCTGGCCCAGGGAGCCGCGCGTCTACCTCCACCTCCTGGTCACCGGTGTGCTGCTCCAGACGGTCCAGCTCGGCGCGGTCTACTTCGGACTCGGGCAGGGAGTGCCGGCCGGGCTGTCCTCGCTGATCCTCAGCGCGTGCCCGTTGATCGTCGCGGCCGTGGCCGTCCCCCTCTTCTCCGAACGCCTGCAGCCGCGCCAGTGGGCGGGGCTCGCTCTCGGCCTCGCCGGCGTCGCCGTCTCTCTCGGCGAGAAGCTGTCCGGCGGCGGGCGGCTCACCGGGTACGCCTTCACCGGCCTCGCCCTGGCGGGACTCGCCGCCGGGACGCTGTACCAGAAGAAGTTCGGCCAGTCCGTCGACCTGCGCACGGGGACCACGATCCAGCTCCTCGGCGCCACGGCCACCACTCTTCCGCTGGCGATCGCGCACGGCGGACTCGGGATGCCGCTGACCGTGCCGGCCCTCGGCTCCCTCGCGTGGCTGGCGATCGTGAACTCGATCGGCGCCTTCACCCTGCTGTTCGTCCTGCTGCGCCGCCGCCCGGCCGGCGCGGCGACCAGCCTGCTCTACCTCGTGCCGCCGGTCACGGCCCTGCTCGCGGTCCCGATCCTCGGGCAGAAGCCGTCTGCGAGCATCTTCCTCGGCATGGTGATCTCCGGGATCGGGGTCACCCTCGTCCTCACCGCCCGCCGCTCCACGACGCCCTAGCCGAGACGCCTCAGCCGCGTTCGGCGAGGAGCTTCTCGAGCCCGTCCAGCAGGCAGCGCAGCCCGAACTCCAAGGGCTCGTCCGACGCCTTGGCGTACCCACCGCCCTGGATCGCCGCGACCACCGCTGGAAACCGATCGGCGTCCCGCATCAGCCGTTCTCCCATGGCGGCCGACCAGTCGGCGACCCGCAGCCTGTCGGCGCCCACGGTGAAATGGGCGACGCTGCGGACGTGCCCCACGACGAGCAGGAACGCGTCGTGCTGCTCCACAGGCGTGAACCCGGCCGCCGCCAGGACCGCGAGCGCCGCGTCCATCCATCCAAGCTCGTTCGGCCCCATCACGCGGTGCACGTTCGTGACCTCCAGCAGCCAGGGCCGCCGCGTGAAGGTCCGCAGGCACCGCCGAGCCCACTCGGCCAGGCGGTCACGCCATCCGCCCGGCACCCCATCGAGGTCGGGCCGTTCGCCGATGGCCATGTCGATCATGAGGGCGATCAGTTCGGCCTTGCCCGGCACGTACCGGTACAGCGACATGGTGGTGAAGCCGAACGCCGCGGCGATCCGCTGCATGGAGACGGCCGGCAGGCCTTCGGCGTCGGCGATCTCGACGGCCGTGCGGGTGATCTGGTCGACCGACAGGCTCGGTTTCGGGCCGCGACTGGGCCTGTCCGCCGTACCCCAGAGGAGATCCATGCCTCGGGCGAGGTCGCCGCTCCCGTTCCCCTTCGCCGCCATCAGCACTCCCGGCTCGTCTTGACGCTTCCTCAGGAACTGTCTATAACATACACAAAACTGTATGCGGCATATACAGTTATGTCGCACGAGCTGAGGAGATGGACGAAATGAGCAAGCTTTCCGGCAAGACGGCGCTGGTCACGGGTGCTTCGCGGGGCATCGGCCGGGCGATCGCCCAGCGCCTGGCCGCCGACGGCGCGTACGTGGCGGTGCACTACGGCCACAACGAGGCCGCGGCCAAGGAGACGGTCGCGACGATCGAGGAGGCGGGCGGGCGCGCCTTCACCATCCGAGCCGAGCTCGGCGCACCCGGCGACGTCGACACACTGTTCGCCGGGCTGGAGGACGGCCTGGACGGGCGCCGGCTGGACATCCTGGTCAACAACGCGGGCGGCGCGATGGGAACCGGCTCGATCGAGCGCACGACCCCCGAGGAGTTCGACCGGCTGGTCGCCCTCAACATGCGCGCACCGTTCTTCATCATCCAGCGGGCCCTGCCCCTGCTCTCCGACGGCGGCCGCATCGTCAACATCTCCTCCGCCGACACGCGCATCGCCATCACCCAGGAACTCGCCTACTCGATGGCCAAGGGCGCCATCAACGTCCTGAGCAGGACCCTGGCCCAGGCCGTGGGCGAGCGAGGCATCACCGTCAACACCGTGGCCCCCGGCATCACCGACACCGAGCCGAACGCCTGGATCCACTCCAGTCCCGAGGTGGAAGCCCTCACGGCGACCGCGTCCGCCCTGAACCGCATCGGCCGGCCGTCCGACATCGCCGACATCGTGGCGTTCCTCGCCTCCGACGACGCCCGCTGGATCACCGGCGACCTCATCGACGCCACCGGCGGCACCTTCCTCGGCCCCCGCATCTGACCGGCCGAGGCAAGGCCGCCTTCGTGGTGCGATGTCACATGTCCGAACCCTCGGGGGCGGCTCCGCCGAACGTCGCCGCGGCCTCCCGGCCCTTCGCCTGGTTCTCCGCGACATAGGGCCGCAGCTCCGCCTCGTACCCGGCGAACGCGGTCGCGTGGTCGCCGTTCGCCGCGGCGAGGTGGCGGGCGAGCGCCCGCGCGCCGATCAGCGCCTGCGAGGTGCCCATGCCGCTGGTCGGCGCGGCGCAGTACCCGGCGTCGCCGAGCAGCGCGACCCGGCCGTGCGACCAGCGGTCCATGTGGACCTGGCAGGCCGAGGAGAAGTAGAAGTCGTCCGCCTCGCTCATCGCCTCCAGCAGCCGGGGCGCCTCCCAGACGTGCCCGGCGAAGGCGGCCCGCACGGCCTGCTCCTGCTCGTGCCGGTCGCGTCGGTCGAGTGCGGGTGAGGCGGTGGCGAAGGAGAGACTGACCGTGAGCCGGTCCGCCTCCTCGCCGCTGAACAGGTAGATCGCCGTGTCCTTGACGTGCTGCAGCATTCCGCGGCGGTCGAGGCCGAGGTAGTTGGCGGTGCTGAAGCCGACGCCGGACATGCCCAGGTGCCGGAGCTTGTCGGCGTGCGGCCCGAAGGTCAGCTGCCGGACCTTGGAGTAGAGGCCGTCGGCCCCGAACACCAGGCCGAACTCGCGGGTGGCGCCGCGCTCGAACTCCACCGTGACGCCGGACCCGTGCTCGGTCAGGGAGCTGATCGAGTCGTCGAACACGTACTCCACCCCGGCGTCGACGGTGATCCGGTGCAGTATCCGGGTCAGCACCCGCTTCGACACCTCCAACTCGCCGGCGAACACCTCGGCGGGCAACCGCCCGGCCTCCTCGCCCCTCTCGTCCACCAGGGTGGTGCCCCGCATCTTCGTGTCGTGCTCGCGAACCTCGGCGAGGATGCCCAGCTCCTCCAGCACGTCGAACGCCTCGCCGCGGAAGTCCACGGCGTAGCCGGTGTCGCGCAGCCCCGACGCCCGCTCGACCACGGTCACGTCGTACCCCTCGCGGTGCAGGAAGTAGGCAAGGGCGGGTCCGGCCACGCTCGCACCCGAGATCAGAGCTTTCGTCTTGGTCATGGGGATGACCGTAGCGACTTCTTGTCCATTTGGTCAAACCAAATGGATAGACCGCTTGGACAAGAGGTCCGATATGCTGCCCAGCATGGGAAACCGAGAGGATCTACTGGCTGGGGCCAAGCGGTGCCTGATCGAGCGCGGCTGGGCGCGCACGACCGTCCGGGACATCGCCTCGGCCGCCGGAGTCAGCCATGCCGCCATCGGCTACCACTTCGGCTCCAAGGAGGCCCTGCTCACCGAGGCCCTGGTGGAAGCGGTCGACGAGCTCGGCGACGAACTCGCCCGTCGCACCCCCTCCGACAAGCCAGAGGAGCGCTGGCAGGCGCTGATCGACAGCTTCACCACCCATCGCGCGTTGTGGGTGGCCCAGCTCGAGGCCGCGGTGCAGGCCGAGCGGTCACCGGAGGTGCGCGAACACCTCGCCAAGGGGCAGCGCGAGGGACGAGAGGGGCTCGGCGGATCGGTACCGCTCGCCCTGCTGACCGGCCTGATGCTGCAGTGGCTGGTGGACCCGGACCGCGCCCCCAGCGGCGCGGACGTGATCGCCGAGCTTCGATCACTCGCCACCACCGGGTGGGCGGCGCCACCGCCGAAAGCCGGTGACGGTTGACCTCAACCGCGGTTGAGGTCACAGGCTTGGGACATGTCCGAACTGAAGATCGGCACGGGAGTGCCCATGCCCATGGACGCCCGCGACGACCGGCGGCACCCGCCGGTCCCCACGGTCGCGCGTCTGGTCGAAGAGCTGGGGTTCGAGTCCCTCTGGGTACCAGATCTGATCATCGGCGACGGGACTCCGACGCTGGAGGCGGCTCTCACGCTGGCCGCCGCGGCGGCCGTCACCGAGCGGGTCGGGCTGGGGTTCAGCGTGCTGACGCTCCCGCTGCGTCCCGCCGCCTGGGTGGCGACGCAGATCGCGACACTTCAGGTGCTGTCCGGCGACCGGGTGCTGCTGGGAGTCGGTTCCGGCGGGTTCCCCGGCTCACCGTTCTGGCAGGCAGTGGGCGTACCGAGCCGGGAGCGCGGCGCCCGCACCGACGCCACACTCCGGGCACTCCCCGGCCTGCTGGCCGGCGAGCCGACCGAACCGGTCCCCGGCGCGCCGCCCCTGACCCTCGCCCCGCCCACACCCATGCCACCCGTCCTGGTGGGCGGCAACTCCCCGGTCGCGATGCGGCGGGCCGTGGAGTACGGCGACTGGTTCCCCTCCCTCATCTCCCCCGACGACCTGCGCCCGGCCGTCGCCAGGCTGCGCGAACTGGCGGACGAACGCGGCGTCCCCGCCCCGACCGTCACCGTCGGCGGCCACCTCATCCTGGGAAACGACGAGCAGGCCCGCTCGACCAGGGATTCCTTCGTCCGCGTGCTGATCGAAACACACGGGATGCCGCCGGAAAGAGCGGCGAGGATCCCCATGACCGCGTCCTCGCCGGCCGAACTGGCCGAAGTCTTCGCCGCCTACGAAGAAGCCGGCGCCGACCGCATCGTCACCGCCCCCGACAACGGGGACCACGAGACCGGCCTCCGGACGATGATGGAAGCCCGCGCCCTGTTGGGGTGAGCGCGCTCCGCCCGCCCGAGGGAATTCGAATGTTCTAAACTTATGGATCAATTTTCGTGGAGGTGGTCACAGTGGCCGAAGTGGTCCTCTTTCATCACGCCCAAGGTCTGACCTCCGGCGTCATCGGCTTCGCCGAGGAACTCCGCGGAGCCGGCCATACCGTGCACACGCCCGACCTGTACGACGGCCACACCTTCGACACCCTGGAGGCCGGCCTGGCGTACTCCGAGCAGATCGGCCACGAGGCGATCGTCGACCGCGGCGGCCGTGCCGTCGCGGACCTGCCGGCCGAAGTCGTCTACATCGGGATTTCCCTCGGTGTGCTGAACGCCCAGAAACTGGCGCAGACCCGGCCTGGCGCCCACGGCGCCGTGCTCGTCAGCGGATGCGTTCCGGCCGCTTACTTCGGGCACTGGCCCGCCGAGGTCCCGGTGCGGATTCACGCGACGGACAAGGACCACATCTTCCATGCTGAGGGCGACGCCGACGCGGCCCGCGCCCTCGTGGCCGAGGCCGCTGACGCCGAGCTGTATCTCTACCCCGGCGACCGGCATCTGTTCGCCGACCGCTCGTTGCCGTCCTATGACGAGGAAGCCGCCGAGCAGCTGCTGCGCCACACCTTGACGTTCCTCCGGTCGCGCTGAGCGACCGCCGCCGGCGTTCGAGCGGTCCGCGCCGCCACAGCGCGGTTTCGACCACGGCGGTAGGACCATGGCCTGACGAAGGCCCGTGGTCCTACCGCCGTCCGGCGACGTCAGGAACCGATCTTCTTGCCCTGCTTGTGCCAGGCGACGGCCACCGACGGGCGGGGCTGGCTGGTGCCGCCGTCGGGCCAGTGGCTGGCCGGGTTGTCAGGGGTGGCGCCGGTGATCTCACCCGGATGCTGGACGGCGACGAAGACGCTCAGCTGGTCCTTGGTGACCAGCGGCCCGCACGTCTCGGCGCCGTAGGGGACGGTGAGGAACTGCCGGACGTGGCCGCGTTCGGGGCCCGCCACCGGCACCGCGAACAGGCCGTCGTTCTTGCCGAGCGCGTTGCCGTCCGTGGCGATCCACAGGTTGCCCTCGGCGTCGAAGGTGACGTTGTCGGGGCAGGAGATGGGCGACACCTTCGTCTTGTCGTACCCGCCGAAGTACGTGGAGGGGTCGTTGGGATCGCCGCAGACCAGCGGCAGCGCCCACTTGAACGCCGTGGCGCCGGCGTCGTTCCTGTCCTCCACGATCTCCAGGATGTGGCCGTGCTTGTTGGACACGCGGGGGTTGGCCTCGTCGACGTTGGCGGCGGCCCGGTTGGAGTTGTTGGTGAGCGCGGCGTAGATGGCGCCGTTGACCGGGTTGCGCTCGATGTCCTCCGGCCGGTCCATCTTGGTGGCGCCCACCTTGTCGGCGGCCAGGCGCGTGTAGACGAGGACCTCCTGGGCGGTCATGCCGTCCACGAACGACTTGTCGCCGCTGACCAGCGGGATCCACGTGCCGGTGCCGTCGAACGCGGCGTCGGCGGGGAGCTTGCCGGTGCCGTCGATCTCGCCCGCCGGGCTGTCCCCGGTGAACTTCGCGACGTGGAGCGTGCCTTCGTCCAGCAGCGTCCGGTTGTGACGGTCGAAGCCGGGGATGAAGCGGTTCTTGGAGACGAACTTGTAGATGTACTCGAACCGGCCGTCGTCGCCCATGTAGACCGCGACGCGGCCGTCCCGGGTGAGCGAGGTGGTGGCGGCCTCGTGGGCGAACCTGCCGAGCGCCGTGCGCTTGACCGGCGTCGCCTCCGGGTCGAACGGGTCGACCTCGACGACCCACCCGAAGCGGTTGATCTCCTGCGGGTGCTTGCCGAGATCGAAGCGCTCCTCGACCCGGTCGAAGCGGCGGTTTCCGCTCGGAATCGCGGTGGTCGTGCTCACGCCGTACCGGGCCAGGTACGGCTTCTGCGCCTCGGGGACGCCGTTGCCGCCGACGAAGTACTGGTTCCAGTTCTCCTCGCCGGTCAGGACGGTGTTCCAGGGGGTCGTACCGCCCGAGCAGTTGTTCAGCATGCCGTACACGGTGGTGCCGGACGGGTCGGCGGGGGTCTTGAGCAGATCGGAGCCGGCGGCGGGGCCGGAGATCCGCATCCTGGTCTGGGCGGTGATCCGGCGGTTGTAGCGGCGCCGGCCGCGCGTGACCAGCTTCCACTGCCCGGTGCGCCCGACGCGCTCGATCTCCACGACCGAGCCTCCGTGGGCCGCCAGCCCCACCTTGATCTGCTCCAGCGGGACGTTGTCGCCGCCGGTCCAGCCGCGGAACATCAGGTTCTCGTCGGTGTACTCGTGGTTCACCCACAGCAGGCCCCGGTTGGCGCCGAGCGGGAAGAAGGTCACGAAGTCGCAGTTGTACCCGAACTGCTTGGCCTGGGCCTCGCCCGTCTGGTTGTCGAAGTCGAACGCCGGGGCGTCGGGCAGCACCGGGTCGCCCCAGCGGACCACCACGGAGGAGGTGTAGCCGTCGGCGACCACCAGCGCGTCCTCGGAGTTCGGCGCGACCGGGGTGAACCGCAGGCCACCCTTCTGGTGCCCCCAGCCGAGGCTCTCGGCGGTCTCGCCGCCCGGGTCCGCCGCCGCGGGTACGGCGGCCGCCGCCCCGGCCACGCCCACGGTGGCGACCAGCGTGCCGAGGGCGCCCGCCCGCAGCGCGCCGCGGCGCGACAGGGTGCCCGCGAGGATGTCGCCGAAGTAGGCGTTGTCACTGGTGTTGGGAACTTCGTGGTCGCAGGCGTTCCCACACCGGAACTGGCAGGTCATCGGGTCGCGGCCGCCTCCGCGGGGGGCGGAGAGCAGCGTGAGCGTCCTGCGCGGCGACGGGTTCGCCACAGGTCCTCCAAGATCTTGTGACAGTTCTCTCCTCCGGACCGTACGGTCGCCATCACAACACAAGGTGAACCTCGGCTTCCAGCAGCGTGAACCGTTCCGTGTCCGCCACCGGTGAGGTGTTCTCCACCGTTTCGCGACCCTTTATCCCGGTTCTGCCGGGAACCCGGACGCCTCCGCGCCCGGATTGCGGGCAAGATAGTGGCGTGGCCGCTCGCAAGCTTGATCTCGACAAGGTCCGCGCCGCGCTGGACTCCCAGCTCACCGAGCTCGGCGAGCCCGCGTACGACGGCCCGGACGCCGCGGCGCCCGCCGCCGCCGTCGAGGTCGTCCTGCGCGTGTACGACAAGGGGCTGCGCCCGGAGCGGGACGTCGCGCGCTTCGCCGTCCGTCACCTGCTGGAGCGCCTGGCCGAGAAGGCGCCCGGGCGTACGGTCGAGGTGCGCGTGCCGCCGTACGCCGCGGTGCAGTGCGTCGCCGGTCCCCGGCACACCCGCGGCACACCGCCGAACGTCGTCGAGATCGACCCACTCACCTGGCTGGAGCTGGCCACGGGCCGCCTGAGCTGGGACGACGCCATGGATGCCGGCAGGATCAGCGCCAGCGGCACCCGTGCCGACCTCTCCGAGCATCTTCCTGTGCGCTGATCGCCCTCAGGGGCTCTGAGGGGTCACGCCCAGCTTCTGCTCGACGCACTGCTGGGCTTCGGCCTGGCTCGGCAGGTTGAAGCACTCCTGGAAGTTGGTGACGAACAAGACGAATCCGACAATGCCCAGGACCACCGTGAGACCGCTCAGCACGATCCCCGTGATCGCCTGGCCCCTGTTGCCCCCTTTGAGCAGGCCGACCACGCCGACGACCAGGCCGACGATCGCGGTCAGCACGCCGAGGCCGCACACCAGCAGCAGGAACAGGCTGATGATGCCGAGGACCAGGCTGGCCGTGCTGAGCCCGCCGCCGGGAGGACGAGCGGCGGGAGGCGGGACACCGGGCGGATACCCGTAGGGAGGCGGCCCGCCGTAGGGCGGGGGCCCGTACGGAGGCTGCCCGCCAGGAGGGGGCCCGTACGGAGGTTGCCCGCCGGGAGGGGGCCCGCCTGCGGAAGGCTCGCCGTGGGGAGGTCGCCCGGCCGGGGGCCGGGGTTCGCTGGGATCGCCGGGTGTCGTCACGGTCCGCTCTTTTCGACCTAAGTGGGCATGCCGCAATTCCCACTTTCCCCTGGCGTCACGGGGCGAGCGGAGCCGACACGGCAAAGCCGCGGGGATCTTTCCCCCATGACCACCAGGGAGGTCGCCGAACGGCGGCCATCCCGCCGAACCTGGCGGACCCGGTTACCGCGCACCGAGACGCCCAACTTAGACTGAAGCACGTGCTAAAGGGCGACGGCCGGCTCGGCCATGACCTTGACCCCGGCGACCGCGCGCCACAGGACGCCTGCGGCGTCTTCGGCGTATGGGCCCCCGGGGAGGACGTCTCCAAACTCACCTACTACGGACTGTACGCGTTGCAGCACCGCGGCCAGGAGTCCGCGGGCATCGCGGTAAGCGAGGGCACCAGAATCCTCGTCTACAAGGACATGGGCCTGGTCGCCCAGGTCTTCGACGAGTCTGTGCTGGGCACGCTGCGCGGCCACCTCGCGATCGGCCACTGCCGCTACTCGACCACCGGCTCCAGTGTCTGGGAGAACGCCCAGCCCACCCTCAGCTCCACCGACGGCGCGGGCCTCGCCCTCGCCCACAACGGCAACCTGATCAACACCTCTGAGCTGGCCCAGCGTCTGCCGAACGGTGTGATCAGGGCGACGACCGACACCGAGGTGTTGACGTCCCTGCTCGCCCACGATCGCACCAAGTCGATCGAGGACGCCGCCGCCGACCTGCTTCCGCAGGTCAAGGGCGCCTACTCCCTGGTCTTCATGGACGAGAAGACCCTGTACGCCGCCCGCGACCCGCAGGGCATCCGCCCGATGGTGCTCGGCCGCCTCGAGCGCGGCTGGGTGGTGGCCTCCGAGACGGCCGCGCTCGACATCGTCGGCGCGACGTTCGTCCGCGAGATCGAGCCCGGTGAGCTGCTCACGATCGACGAGCAGGGTGTGCGGTCGCGGCGGTTCGCGCTCGCCGAGCCCAAGGGCTGCCTGTTCGAGTACGTCTACCTCGCCCGTCCCGACACCACGATCGCCGGGCGCGGCGTTCAGGCCACCCGGGTACAGGTGGGCCGCACGCTCGCCCGTGAGCACCCCGTGGAGGCCGACCTGGTGATCCCGACCCCCGAGTCGGGCACGCCCGCGGCGATCGGGTACGCCGAGGAGAGCGGCATTCCGTACGGCCAGGGCCTGGTCAAGAACACCTACGTCGGCCGCACGTTCATCCAGCCGTCGCAGACGATCCGCCAGCTCGGCATCCGGCTCAAGCTGAACCCCCTGCGGGAGGTCATCGCCGGCAAGCGGCTGGTGGTCGTGGACGACTCGATCGTCCGGGGCAACACGCAGCGTGCGATCGTCAAGATGCTCCGCGAGGCGGGCGCGACGGAGGTGCACGTACGCATCTCCTCGCCGCCGGTGTCCTGGCCGTGCTTCTACGGCATCGACTTCGCCACCAAGGCGGAGCTGATCGCCGGGTCGAAGACGGTGGAGGAGATCTGCGAGTCCATCGGCGCCGACTCGCTCGGGTACATCTCGCTGGAGGGCCTCACCGAGGCGACGACGCTTCCCGCCGAACGGCTCTGCCGGGCCTGCTTCAACGGCCAGTACCCCATCCCGATCGACCGTGACAACGTCGGCAAGTTCGTCCTGGAAGTCAAGGCATGACCTCGGCCCAGGCACTGGAGGAGACTTCATGACCAGCTACGCCGCCGCGGGCGTCGACATCGAGGCCGGCGACCGCGCGGTCGAGCTGATGAAGTCGCGGGTGGCGCGGTCACGGCGGCCAGAGGTCGTCGACGACGCCAGCGGCTTCGCGGGACTGTTCGACGTCTCGGCGCTGCTGCGCTACACCCGGCCGCTGCTCGCCACCTCCACCGACGGGGTGGGCACCAAGGTCATGATCGCCCAGGCGATGGGCAAGCACGACACGATCGGCATCGACCTCGTCGGCATGGTGGTCGACGACCTGGTGGTCTGCGGGGCCGAGCCGCTGTTCATGACCGACTACATCGCCTGCGGCAAGGTCGTCCCCGAGCGCATCGCCGACATCGTCGGCGGCGTCGCCGAGGGCTGCCGCCTGGCGGGGTGCGCCCTGGTGGGCGGCGAGACGGCCGAGCACCCCGGGGCCATGGGGCCCGACGAGTACGACCTCGCCGGGGCCGGCACGGGCGTGGTGGAAGCCTCCGAGCTGCTGGGGCCCGACAAGGTGCGGGCCGGTGACGTCGTGCTCGGTCTGGCCTCCTCGGGGGTCCACTCCAACGGCTACTCCCTGGTCCGGCACGTGGTCCGTACGGCGGGGCTGGCCCTTGACGCGTCGCTTCCCGAGCTCGACCGCACGCTGGGTGAGGAGTTGCTGGAGCCGACCCGCATCTACTCGCTCGACTGCCTGGAGCTCACCCGGGCCACCGAGGTGCACGCCTTCGCCCACATCACCGGGGGCGGGCTGACGGCCAACCTCGCCCGGTCGCTGCCGGCCACCGTGGACGCCGTCCTCGACCGCTCCTCGTGGTCGCCGCAGCCGATCTTCGAGGTCATCGCGGGACACGGCAAGGTGCCCCAGGAGGAGATGGACCGCACCTTCAACCTGGGGGTCGGCATGTGCGCGATCGTCCCTCAGGAGGCCGCCGGCACGGCCCTGGAGATCCTGCGCGGGCGCGGTCTGCCCTCCTGGATCCTCGGCGAGATCATCCCCGGCACCGGTCAGGCCCGCTTCAAGGCCTGACCGGCCCAGCCCCGGCCGGTGACACCCGCACGCTCACCGGCCGGCTCTGGTGATTGTGAGACAAATCACCTTCGGCCGGCCGTACAGACGGTCTGAGAACCCCCACCGACGGCCTCCCCGCCGCGACCAGTCGGCGCCGCCTCACGGCGAGAAGTCCTCCGTGGCCATGGGACGACGAAAAGCTCCTTGCCGGTTTGGCGGCAAGGAGCTTTTCTCAGGCGCGCGAAGGAGGCACTCGGCGAGCCACTGCTCGCCGGGTGCCCTGCCAGCGTCAACCCGAAAATCGCCTACCGGCGACGTGACCTGTCGTCCTCGTCATCGTCGCCGTAGTCGTCGGCGTAATCGGCGTACCGATCGGCCAGCTCATCGTCGACGACGTCGTCATTGTGGTGGTTGGAGTCGTGATTGACTCCGAGCTCCTCGCGAAGACGGTCAAGATCGGTGCCGCCGCTGTTGTACTTGAGCTGGCGAGCAACCTTCACCTGCTTGGCCTTGGCTCGGCCGCGCCCCATCGGCTCGACCCCCTCATGCGGGGTCGTGCCCGACCCCTCGTCGCTAACGCATCACGCGCTGACACCGCCTGACTTCCGGCATCAGCTCTCGTTCGCCTACAACCGTACCTGTTTTGCGCGCCGCTCGGTACGCCGTATGGGCGTCCACAGTCAGCGGCCCAGCCAAATACTCCTAAGCCGGCCGACTTCCGACATTCTGCGCTCCGCTAGCCTATCGGCCGCCGCCGCCGGCGGTACCCCTTCCTCTTCGGCGATCGTAAAGATCTTCAACGTCGTGTCGAAGATCTGGGTGGCCTTTACCCTCGCCCGCTCCATGTTGAAGCCCTCGATCTCGTCGGCGACCTGGATCACGCCGCCGGAGTTCACGACGTAGTCCGGAGCGTAAAGGATGCCCCGCTCGGCGAGCTGCTTCTCCACGCCGGGGTGGGCGAGTTGGTTGTTGGCGCCTCCGCAGACGATGCGGGCGCGCAGCGCGGTCACGGCGTCGTCGTCGAGGGCGGCCCCGAGGGCGCAGGGCGAGTAGACGTCGATCTCGGCGGCCTTCATCGCCGCGGCGTCCGCGACGACCTCGACCTGCGGGTGGGCGGCGCGGACCCGCTCGACCGCCTGCTCGCTCACGTCGCAGATCACGACCTCGGCGCCGTCTTCGAGCAGGTGCTCGACCAGCCGGTGGCCGACCTTGCCGACGCCTTCGACGCCGACCCGGCGTCCGCGCAGGCTGGGGGTGCCGTAGGTGTACTGGGCGGCGGCCCGCATGCCCTGGAAGACGCCGTAGGCCGTCAGGATCGAGGAGTCGCCGGCGCCGCCGTGGGCAACGGTGCGCCCGGTGACGAACGTGGACTCCCGGGCGACGATGTCCATGTCCTCGCTGTAGGTGCCGACGTCGCAGGCGGTGTAGTAGCGCCCGCCGAGCGACTGGACGAAGCGGCCGTAGGCGCGCAGCAGCGCCTCACTCTTGTCCTTGGAGGGGTCTCCGATGATCACGGCCTTGGCCCCGCCGAGGTCGAGGCCGGCGAGGGCGTTCTTGTACGCCATCGCCCGCGAGAGGTTGAGGACGTCCGCGAGCGCGGCCTGCTCGCTCGCGTACGGGTAGAAGCGGGTGCCCCCGAGGCCGGGGCCGAGGGCGGTGCTGTAGATCGCGATGATCGCGTGGAGGCCGCTGCGGTCGTCTGAGCAGAAGACGACCTGTTCGTGTCGCGCCTGTCCGGTCGAAAGGCCTGTGTCCTTGTGGGACAGCCCGAAGACGTCGGTCACTGTGGTGACTCCCGGTCGATCCTGTCCGCCGCATCTCGTCGCGGCGGATCCCGCCACCACCCTATCGAGCCGTCCCCGCCCAAACCATGATCGAGCAGATGGCGACACTCTTACCGGGCGTCATCGCGACACTCCTCTCAGCAGGCGGCGGCACGGTCTCTGTACGCCACCGGCCGTCCTCCCGCATGCTCTCTCGCGTCGGCTCACCGCTCCGTGGCACCATTCGAGATGTGCTGCCCTACGCCGCCTATCTCCGTGTCTACGAGCCCTTGTCCGCCTTCACTGAGCGTGAGCGTGCCTTCTGGGCGGCGTATGCCGACTCCAAGGACAGGCCGCGCCGCGCCTTCGCCCTGGAGGCCGAGCACGCGGAAGCCGTACGGCGGCTGCTCGGCGTGTCGGCGTCGCCGGCGCCGAGCGGGGAGAGCGTCAACGCCTACCTGCGGCGCATCGAGGACACCCTCTACGTCTGTCCCTGGCAGAGCAGACTGCGGTCGTGGTTGTCCTTCGCCCGCTTCCGGGGCGCCACGCCGCTGAAGCTGGCCGACCGCTTCGTCCCCCGCGCGATCGCGGAGCAGACGATCGACGACTTCGACCGGTTCAAGCAGAAGGGCGGCTCGGCGGTGCTGCGCACGCACATCCGTACGAGCACCTGGCACATCCCCGCGTCGTGGTTCATCCCCTTCGACTCTGCTGAGCGCTGGCTCGTCCTCGGGCGGCAGGAGGAGAACGCCGCCGAGCCGTCCGCGGCGACCACCACGGCGCCGGCGCGCAACCTTCTCTACGTCACCTCCATGGCCCAGGCCCGGCGCAGGGTGGCGCGGGCCCTGCTGGTGATCCGCCGTCATGTCGGCGAGGTGACCACGCTGGCCGAGGTCGAGGAGGTCGGGCGCTGGCTGGAGGAGTTCCACCCGCACTCCCTGGTGGAGCTCGACTACGGGGGGCTCGTCCACCTGATGGACGACGCCACGCTGCAGGCCGACCAGTCCGCCGCGGAGCTCGCCGCGGCGCTCACAGGTTTGGACACCGGTCAAGAAGAACTGGCCTTCGCCATGTATCAGCGCGTGATCGTGCGCTGGAAGTCAATACAAGCCCTCGAATCGGCGAACTGAACCGCAAATCATGCACGTGACCTGCAAAAGTAGGTAACGGGAGTCACCAGCTCGCTTCTGCGAACTGAGTAGTTTGCCGTTTTCACTGCGATACCACGAAACGTGTCGCTAGAATCACCGAGCGTGACATCAACCCGTGGACAAGGCGTTGTGCTTCCAGGGCTCGCCAATCGCTCTACGTGGCTGTATGGTCACATCGGGTGATACCGCATATGGTCCAGAAAAATCCGTACGAATGGATCATTGAGGGACATCCATGACAAGCGCCAACACAAGTCGCAGGATCGCTGTCGCCGGTCCACGGAGGAGAGGCCGCACAAATGTCAGCTCGTACACCCGAGGCCGAGCCACTGCTCACCCCGGCGGAGGTCGCCACCATGTTCCGCGTCGACCCCAAGACCGTTACTCGGTGGGCGAAGGCGGGCAAGTTGACGTCCATCCGCACCCTTGGCGGTCACCGGCGCTACCGGGAGACCGAGGTCCGTGCGCTGCTCGCGGGCATCCCGCAGCAGCGGTCGGAGTGAGGCGGGGGCCGTCACGGACCTAGGGGGGGAGAACCGGCGCGCTCGCACACGTGAGCGCGTCCACCACACATCCATGACCGCGTGAGGCGGGCCGGGCCACCGGGGACGCGCGCCCCACTGCGCGCCCGATGCGACCGCGACCGAGGCCATGGGCCGGTGTGAGAGGCGCCGCCCGCCCGGCGCCGCTTCACCGGGCCTGCACGGTCGTGTCACGGTGGACAACGGATAAAGGGCCTCCACCGCACGGAAGCCCTATCCGCCGGTTTCGTCGCCGTATCCCGCCACGCGGTCGCCGGTCCCGCCGGCCGTCCGCGTGCCTCCTCAGCCTTCGGCGTGCCGCGGCAGGTCGGCGAGAAGCGCGGCGAGCCTGTCGTCCTGACGGGCGGCGACGCCCAGCAGCGCCACCATCTGGTCGACGAGCAGGCGTTCGAGGGTGGCGCGCTCGATGTCGCGGTTCTCCAGCCAGTCGAGCCCCGCGGTCTCCACCGAGGCGATCCACGACCTCAGGGTCATGCGCAGCACCGGAGCGGGCTCTCCGACCTGCATCTGATTGGTGATCATCTTGAAGAGGCGCCGCCGCACGCCCTCGACGATCTCTCCCACCTCACCCGCGCGGTTGGCCGGCCCTCCCCGAAGCAGCGCCGCGAATCCCGCGGCGTGGTCTTCCACGAAGTCGAAGTAGCGGGTCAGCCCCTCGGCCAGTTCCTCGATCGCGGTGCCGCCCCGCACCGGACGGAGCCGTTCCTCCAGTTCGGCCGCCGCGCTGCGCAGCGCCGCGACGTACAGCTCCTGCTTTCCACCGAAGTAGTGGTACACCAGCGCCCGGGACGCGCCGGCGGCTGTGGCGACGTCGTCGATCGAGACGTCTTCGGCATCGTGTCTGCTGAACAACTCCAGTGCCGCCGCCATGAGCTCCTCGCGGCGGCGGTCGACGCTCAGCCTGCGCCGGACCGGACGCGCCTCCCCAGGGTCGGCGCCGTCGCGCTCCCCCGGGGCCCTTGATGTCGCACCCACAATGCGCACACTATCGGAGAGAGTGCCAATAAGCGCGGCCCCGATGACCATCTGCCGAGGCGCATACCCGTATCCCTTGACGCGACTCGATCGTTTGGTCTGACAGGTGCACATCCACGCAGCGTGGGGAGAACCATGTCAGGACCGTCCATGCAGACGACCGCTCGGTACCGTTCCGATCTCGGCACGCCCGAATCCGGGCTGGGCGACGCCCACGGCCCGCGGCCCCGGCCGACGATCCGGAACGTCGCCGAACGCGCGGGCGTCTCCAAGTCGCTGGTGTCCCTGGTGCTGAGAGGGTCCCCGCACGTCAGCGAGCACCGGCGCGAAGCGGTGCTGCAGGCGGCCAGGGAGCTCGGCTACCGCCCGAACGCGGTGGCCCGCAGCCTGGTCGAAGGGCGCACCCACCTGGTGGGGGCGCTCGTGGCCGACCTGCACAACCCTTTCTACGCCGAGTTCCTCGACGGCCTGCAGGAGAGCCTGCACGGTGACGGCCTGCGCCTGCTGATCGGCAGCGGCCGCTGGGACCCCGCCTTCGAGGAGGAGGCGGTGGAGGCGTTCCTGGAGCTGCGGGTGGACGGCCTGGTGCTGATCGGCGTCGCCCCCTCCAGCGAGACGCTGGCCGAGGCCGCCGCCTACACCCCGACCGTCGTGGTCGGTGAGCGCGACGTGGAGCTGGGCGGCGTGGACATCGTCGTGGACGACGACCAGCTGGGCGCCCGCCTCGCGGTGGACCACCTGGTCGAGCTCGGCCACCGGCGCATCGCCCACATCGAGGGCACCCCGTCGTCCTCGGCCCGCTTCCGCTGCGAGGGGTACCTCGTCGCGATGCGACGGCACTCGCTGGCGCCCCACATCATGGTCGAGCACGGCGATTTCACCGAGGAGGGCGGACGGCGAGCGGCGCGGGCCCTGCTCGAACGCGACCCGCGCCCCACCGCGATCTTCGCGGCCAACGACGTCGTCGCCCTCGGCGTCCTGGCCGCCGCGAGCGAGCTCGGGCTGCGCGTCCCGGAGGACCTGTCGGTGGTGGGGTACGACAACACCAACCTGGCGGCCATCCACCACATCTCGCTGACCAGCGTCGACCAGCCGCGGCGGGCGATGGGCCGGTCGGCGGCGGCGCTGCTCAGCGACCGCATCACCGATCCCGGCAAGGCCGCGCGCACAAGGGAGGTCACCCCGCGGCTGGTCGTACGGCGCAGCACCGGCCCGGCTCCAAGTGATCCCCAAGGGTAGGTCAACATCCACGGGATCGGCGCCGTCCCCGTGTTGACTGGATGAGCATGGCGCCGGCCCCCCGGCGCGCCGGACCGGCCCGCGGAGGGCCGGAACGCTCGCTTGTCATGGGGGCAGCGGGCGGGCAGGCAACGCCCGCCGGGCGAGACGGCCGGCGTCCGACCGGGGGGTAGACATGCGTGATCCGGAACTGATCTCGTGCGCGCAGCACGCGGCGGCCGAACTCGAGCAGGCCTGGGCGCACTGGCGGGCCGCCCGGGGCAGGAACGGCGAGGCGACGGAGTCCGTCGCGAGCTACGTCGCCCACTCCATCGACCATCCGTGGGGCCGCCCGCGGGTCGTCCTGGGACTCGACGCCGAGGACGCCCGGGAACTCGCCGCGCTCCTCCAGAGGCAGGAGATCGGCCAGCCCGCCTGGTGAGATCCGCCATCTTTCGTGGAACGGCCGGTCCATTCCTCCGATGCGCGTAGCTTGGAGGGACAGTCGTCTGCGAAGGGGATCACCGTGATCAGTCGAGCACTCGTCGCCACATGCCTCGTCCTGTGCGGGCTCGGGGCCTCGGCGTGCGGCGCAACGGACGATCCCGAGACGACAGGGTCCGGCGAGGCGCACGCGGCGCAGATGAAGCAGGTCACCAAGTCGGCCTCCGGTGAAGCCGGTGAGGCCAGGGCCGCCTCCGCCGGCACCCCGACCCCCGCCCAGCCGCTGGCGGGGAAGGTCATCGTGATCGACCCGGGCCACAACGGCGGCAACTACCGTCACCCGGAGATCATCAACAAGAAGGTCAACGTCCTCACCGAGTGGAAGGCGTGCGACACCACCGGCACCGCCACCAACGACGGCTACTCCGAGGCCGCCTTCACCTGGGACGTCGCCGCCCGCATGGTCAAGTTGCTGAAGGCCAAGGGCGCCACCGTCAAGCTGACCCGCTCCGGTAACGACGGCGTCGGCCCGTGCATCACCGAGCGCGCGGCCATCGGCAACAAGGCCCACGCCAACGCGGCGATCTCGATCCACGCCGACGGCGCCCCCGCCTCCGGCCACGGCTTCCACGTCATCATCCCGAAGAAGATCAACGGGCCGGTCGACCCGGTGGTCGGCGCGTCCAGGAAGCTCGGCGTCGCCGTGCGCGACGCCTACCGGCAGGGCACCGGCGTCTCCTACTCCACCTACATCGGCAAGAACGCCCTCGACTTCCGCGGCGACCTCGGCGGGCTGAACCTCTCGACCGTGCCCAAGGTCTTCATCGAGACCGGCAACATGCGCAACGCGGGTGACGCGGCCAAGCTCAAGGACCCCCAGTTCCGGCAGCGGATCGCCAAGTCGCTCACGCAGGGCATCGAGAACTACCTGGGCTGAGTCTCCGACCGCTCTGGACGGCCCCCAGGTCCGGTTTGGCATGATCTGAAGGCATGAGCGCCCTCATCCCGCGTCCGCGTGCCGTCCGTACCTCTCCGGGCTCGTTCGAGTTCACGCGGCGGGAACCAGTCTCCGGTCCCGCCGACCTCACCGACGCCGTACGACTCGCTCTGCCGGCGCTCGACCTCACGGGCAGGGCTGTAGGGGCTCCTGAGCCGCGTATCACCGTGGAACGGGACAAAGACCTTGGACCTGAGAGTTACGCCCTCACCGTGACGCCTGAGGCCGTACAGATCAGGGCCGGGGACGCGACCGGCGCGCTGTACGCGGGGCAGACGCTCCGCCAGCTCCTGCCACCCGACGCCTACCGGTCCTCGGCCCTGCCCGGCGTGCGGTGGAGCGTGCCGTGCGTGAGCGTCGAGGACGGTCCCCGCTTCTCCTGGCGCGGCGCGCACCTCGACGTCTCCCGGCATTTCCTGCCGAAGCGTGAAGTGCTCCGCATGATCGACCTGCTGGCCGTCCACAAGCTCAACCGCCTCCATCTGCACCTGGCCGACGACCAGGGCTGGCGGGTGGAGAGCAGGGCCTACCCCCTGCTGCACGAGGTCGGATCGCACCGCGCGCAGACCACGACCAGGCCGTTCCGCGGCCAGGAACCGGCCTTCGACGGGACCCCGCACGGCGGCTACTACACCTTGGCCGACCTGTCGGAGATCGCGGAGTACGCGCGGGCCCGCGCCGTGACCATCGTCCCGGAGATCGACGTCCCCGGCCACGCCTCGGCCATCCTCGCGGCCTACCCTCACCTCGGCGCCGCCCCCGCCCGGCGGTACGACGTGCTCGACCGCTGGGGCATCTCCCCGGCCATCCTGTCCCCGCTCCCCGCCACGATCGACTTCCTGTCGGCGGTGTTCGGCGAGATCATCGACGCGCTGGGCGCCGTGCCGTACTTCCACATCGGCGGCGACGAGTGCGTGCTGGACGACTGGGCGGCCTCGGGCGAGATCGAGGCCTACCGGCGGTCGCTCGGGCTCGGCTCCGTGGGCGACCTGCACGCCTGGTTCCTGCGCAGGCTCGCCGACATCCTGGCCGAGCGGGGCTCCCGCGCGGTGGTCTGGGACGAGGCGTTCGTGAGCGGCATGCTCCGTGACGACACGATCGTGATGCCCTGGCGCGGGGCGCAGGTCGGGCGGCGGGCGGCGGAGGCGGGTCACGACATCGTGGCGACCCCCGTCTTCCCCCTGTACTTCGACTACGCCGAGGCCGGCTCCGCCGAGGAGCCCGCGGCGATCGGCGACGCGATCACCGTGGAGGACGTGGCCGCCTTCGAACCGGCACCGTCCTCCTGGGAGCCCGAGGTCGCCGGGCGGGTGCTGGGCGCCCAGTTCCAGCTGTGGACCGAGCGCATCCCGGACGCCCGCACCCTCGACTACCGGGCCTGGCCGCGCGGCTGCGCGGTGGCCCAGGTCACCTGGTCGGGCGGCGCGGACGGCTTCGCCGAGGCCCTGCCCGCCCACCTGACCCGGCTGGACGCCTACGGCGTGGAGTACCGTCCCCCGGCGGGGCCGAGGCCCTGGCAGCGGGGCGGCACGGGCGACCGCCGCCACCGCCCGGGGGCCGTCGAGGTGGGTGAGGTGATGCGCCGCCTGGACGCCCTCACCCACGAGGCGGACTCCACCCGCCCCAGCATCTAGGCCTGTTTCCCGCCCCGGCCCGGATCGCCCTGCTCGGAGGGCACGTACGGCTTCGACACAGGCCGATGAGGGCCGCGGTGTGCGGAAACGGGTCCGGCGGAGGTCAGGCGACCTGGTAGCCGGCTTCCTCGATGGCGGCGCGGATGGCGGCGTCATCGAGGGCGGCTCCGGAGACCTCGACGCGCCCGCTGTCGAGGTCGACCTCGACGCCGGTGACGCCCGGGACCTCGCCGACCTCCTCCTTGACGGAGCTGACGCAGTGGCCGCAGGTCATGCCCTTGACGATGTATGTGCTGGTGCTCATCTGTCATCCCTTTCCGGCGCTGGAACGGCTCGGGCGGCACGAAGGCCGCCGGTACCCTTCCTGGGTATGGTACGCCGCCGGCCGCCCGGCCTCGCGTCCGACATCCCAGGACCGGGGTACCCGGACCCGCCCGCGGCCGGGCTACCCGCTGACCCGGCCGATGACCTCACGGATCGAGGTGTGGCCGTGGCGGCGCAGCCGGCGGGACAGGTCGCGGTTGATACGCCACGCCCAGAGCGGGCCGTCGTAGATCATCCCGGTGTACCCCTGGACCAGGGTCGCCCCGGCGAGCAGCCGTTCCCACACGTCGTCGACGTTCTCGACACCGCCCACCGAGACCAGCGTCAGGCGGTCGCCGACCCGTGCCCGCAGCCTGCGCAGCACCTCGAGGGAGCGCGCCTTCAGCGGCCGGCCGGACAGGCCTCCGGTCTCGGCGGCCACGTCGGGGTCGGACTTCGACAGGCCTTCGCGGCCGATGGTGGTGTTGGTGGCGATGACGCCCGCCAGACCCAGCTCCAGCGCGAGGTCGGCCACGGCGTCGACGTCCTCGTCGGCCAGGTCCGGAGCGATCTTGACGAGCAGAGGCGTGCGGCCCGCGGCCCGCTGAACCTCCTTCAACAGCGGCCGGAGCAGCTCGACGGCCTGGAGGTTCCGCAGACCCGGGGTGTTCGGGGAGCTGACGTTGACCACGAGGTAGTCGGCCAGCGGGGCGAGCCGGGCGGCACTGGCGACGTAGTCGCGCGCCGCGAGTTCCTCGGGGATGACCTTGGTCTTGCCGATGTTCACCCCGACGACCACGGGCAGGCTCCGCGGCCTGCTCAACCGGCGCGCCGCCTGCCGGGCACCCCGGTTGTTGAAGCCCATGCGGTTGATGATCGCGCGGTCGGCGACCAGCCGGAACAGTCTCGGGCGGGGGTTGCCCGGCTGGGCGTGCGCGGTGATCGTGCCGACCTCGACATGGCCGAAGCCGAACGCCGCCAGCGCCTCGACGCAGCCGGCGTCCTTGTCGAACCCCGCGGCCAGGCCGAAGGGACTGGGGAAGTGCACGCCGAACGCCTGCAGGCGTAGCGCTTCGTCGCGTGGCGCCAGCCTCTTGTAGAGGCGGCGCTTCACGACGGGGACGAGCGAAAGGACCCGGAGTGCGCGAACGGTCAGATGGTGCACCGCCTCGGCGTCGAACCGCCGGAGCACCTGCGCGAACAGCAATCGATACATCACGGATCAGCGTAGCCGGGATCGGCGGCCGCCCGGCCGTCCGGGCCGGGAAGAGGCCCGGTCACGGCCCGCCGTCTCACCGGCCGCCCCTTCAGCCGGGAGGGGCCTGCTCACCCAGGATCTCCGCGGCCAGGTCGGCGACGCGGCGGCGGCTGTCCCGGGCCCGCTTGCGCAGGCCGGTGAAGGCCTGGGCCGCGGTGAGGTCGTGCTTGCCCATGAGGTACCCGATCGCCCGCTCGATCACGATGCGATAGTCGAGCGCGTACTGCAGCTGGTCGGCCAGCGCGCTCTTCTCCTCCGCCTTCACCGCGGCGGCGAGCACTTCCTCGATCACATGGGCGTAGGCCAGAAGGGCCTGGGTGTCCGAGTCCTCCCACTCGTGCGGCTCGGCCTGGTAGACGTTCAGCGTGCCCACCGGCCCGTCCCCCAGTCGTACGGGGACGCCCGCCACGGCCCGCACGCTGGGGTGCAGGAGATCGGCGAGACCGGGCCACCGTTCGTCCACCTGGACGTCCCGGGTGGTGACCGCCGTGTTGTTGAAATACGCCGATACGCAAGGCCCTCGCCCGATCGCCGCCTGGGCGTGCTCAAGGCTGCGTCCCGCCTCGTCGGTCGTGACCAGGTAGCGCAGCATCTTGCCTTCGTCAGCGAACATCAGACCGGCACCCGCGTAACCGAACAGCCGATCGACGACGCGCACTATGCGTTCCAGGTGGTGAACGACGCCCGTCGCCTCAGAGGCCCGCTGCAGGCCCCTGAGGCTCGCGACGAGGGCCTCCGGATCTATACGTGTCATTTCCCATCCTCTTGTGATCGTCACCCTTGCGCCGGCGCGGTCATGCAGAGGCATGCGGTTCCACATCACTTCTGCCCGAAATCGGGCACAACAGTCCCGCTTTCTGTGGACACCGGTGGAGCGCCAACCCGAAGAGCCCGGATCGCGCTGCGATCCGGGCGGTGAACGCGGGAACACCGAAGACGCCGTCCGCGGAACGGAAGGGATCGGCGAGCGCGGCCGAGGGCATGCGATACCCCGGCGCGCTGGACATGGTCGACGCCCGTGCCAATGGCGGTGCCACCTCCATATGAGGAAGCTCCGCGGACACAGGGCGGAATGATCTGTGACAAAGGGTAGTGCGGCACGTGACTTCGGCCAAGTGGTTCTCCACTTGACACCGGAATCGGCGTGTCGAACGGCTCTCCCGCCCGCCGAGTCCTACCCCCACGGGATGGACGCGAGCACGGACGAGCGATCGGTTCGCTCCGCGACTACTGCTGAGATTAAAGCGGCTCCACACCTCGGATGCGAAACCGGAAGCCATCCTAGATCATGCGTTCGTGCGGCATGATCGAGGATCGCGACGCGAAGGCGCCGGCGAGGGAGGCGCAGGCGCCGTGGGTGAACAACTCCTACGCGCGTGCCCCCGGGCGGCCGTGACGGTGATGTCGGCGTCCGCGTCGCCGCCCGTGGCGCCGGCCTCCCCACCACGCCCGCCGCGCTCACCCGCCACGCCGGGACGTGGCGGCCGTGGCGGGCCTACGCCGTGCAGTATCTGTGGTCCGGCAACGACCGCCCGATCAACCGCCTCCCCTCCGAGGGGCGGTCACCTGTATGAAGGGAACATCACGGGAAGGATCGGAACGGTGAGCGATACGAGCGTGGTTGCCAGCCCGGCGGACTTCACCCTGTACGGCGACTACGGGCTGAAGTCCTCGACCACCCCGAAGGGTGCCTTCGCCCGGCCGCCGTACGGCTTCCGGGGCCGGATCACCGCCGACGGCAGCAGCGGCCACCCCGCCGAACCGGGCCGCTACCACCTCTACGTGTCCCTGGCCTGCCCGTGGGCGCACCGGTCGATCATCGTGCGGGCCCTGAAGAAGCTCGAGGACGTCGTCTCGCTGTCGGTGGTGGATCCTGTCCGCGACGGCCGCGGGTGGGCGTTCCGGGAGGGCCCCGGCCACGGACCCGACCCGGTGAACGGCTTCCGGCTGCTGAGCGAGGCCTACGAGGCGAGCGAGCCCGGCTACGACGGGCACGTCTCCGTACCGGTGCTGTGGGACCGCACGACCGGGCGCATCGTGAGCAACAACTTCCCGGACATCACGATCGACCTCGCCACCCAGTTCGAGCAGTGGGCCCACCCGGGCGTCGACCTCTACCCGGCCGACCTCAGGACCGAGATCGACGCGCTCAACGACCGGATCTACGCCGCCGTCAACAACGGGGTCTACCGCTGCGGCTTCGCCACGAGCCAGGAGGCGTACGACGAGGCGGTCACCGAGCTGTTCGCCACTCTCGACGAACTCGACGAACGCCTCGCCACCCGGAGGTACCTCTTCGGAGATCGCCTCACGGAGGCGGACGTACGGCTGTGGGTGACGCTCGCCCGCTTCGACACGGTCTACGTCACCCACTTCAAGGCCAACCTGCGAAGGCTCGTGGACTACCCGAACCTGTGGGCGTACGCCAGAGATCTCTACCAGCGTCCCGCCTTCGGGGGGACCACGGACTTCGACCACATCAAGCGGCACTACTACCGCACCCATCCGCAGATCAACCCGACGAGAATCGTGCCGGCCGGCCCCGTGCTCGACTGGGACGCCCGGCACGACCGGGAGAAACTCGCTTCCTGACTCCCTTACGCCTTCTCTCGCCGGCGCATGGTGCTCGGCGCCGCGTTCTCGGTCAGCGGATTCCGGCGGGCTGCCGCTCGCGTTCCGCCTCCGCCACCGGGGTCGGGTGCGCCGTGCGGGGGCCGATCTCCTCCCGCCTGCCGGTACGCCCGGCGACGATCACGCCGTAGGACAGTGCGCCCGCGACGGCCGCCGCGCCCACGATGAGCAAGATGAGCGCGGACCAATCAATCGTGGCGATCATGCTGATCCCCTTCCTCTCTCCTCTCCGTTCCTGACTCACGGGCCCGTTCAGATATGCCGGCTCCAGTTACCTTCCCCAGAGGATCGGAGGCATGAGGCACGAAGCCCCGTCCGGGGGGTGGTGTTCCTCACGGTGGGGGGTCGACGCGTTCGACCGCGGGTGCGGGAGGGGTGGGCTCACTCACGCGTGAACTCGGCCCTGACGCCGAGCAGTCGCACCGGCCGCCGTTCGGTGAATCCGTCCAGAGCCGCCAGGGCGGCGCCTTCGATCTCGGCCGCGTCGGTGGCCGGCTCCACGAGGGCCTCCCCGTGTGTGCGGGTGACGAAGGGCGCGTAGCGGACCTTCACCACGACCCGCGCCGCCGCCCGCCGCTCGGCGGCGACGTCCCCCGCCACGCGCCGTGCCAGGCGCGCGACCTCGCGCCGCACCTCGTCCCAGTCGTCCAGGTCCTGTTGGTAGGTGGTCTCGCGGCTGCGCGACCGGGCGACGTACGGCGTGCCGACGGCAGGTGAGTCGTCCTCACCACGGGCCAGCCGCACGAGCCACGGCCCCGTCGCGGGGCCGTACCGGGCGGCCAGGGCCTGCGGGTCGGCCGCCGCGAGCTGGGCCACCGTCCGGATGCCCGTCTCGGCGAGCCGCCTGGCGGTCTTGGCCCCGATGCCCCACAGCGCGTCGGTGGGCAGGTCGCCGAGCACCTCGGACCACGTCCCGCCGGTCAGCCGGAAGACTCCGGCGGGCTTGCCGAACCCCGTGGCCATCTTGGCCTGCAGCTTGTTCTCCCCGATGCCCACGCTGCACTCCAGGCCGGTGGACTCGCGCACGCGGCGCTGGATCAGCCGCGCCGTCCCCTCGGGGTCGTCGTCGACCGCGACGAACGCCTCGTCCCAGCCGAGCACCTCGACCACGGCGTCGAGCTCCCGCAGCACGGCCATGACCTCGCGGGACGCCTCGTCGTACGCCTCCCGGTCGACCGGGAGGAACACCGCGTCCGGGCAGCGCCGGGCCGCCGTGCGCAGGGGCAGGCCGGAGTGAACGCCGTACTCGCGGGCCTCGTAGGAGGCGGTGCTGACGACGCCCCGCTTGGTGGGGTCGCCGTCGCCGCCGACGACGACCGGGCGACCGCGCAGCTCAGGGCGGCGCAGCAGCTCGACGGCGGCGACGAACTGGTCGAGATCGACGTGCAGCACCCAGCGGGTCACTCTTCATTGTCGCCTCGCCGCCCGGAACGATCCGCGGGGTGCCCGCCGTCGCGGTCGCCGGTCAGAGGTAGTACCCCTCGACCGGGACCCGGGCCTCGTCGAACAGGGCCGGCCCGTCCAGGCGGACCCCCGATGCGGTGGCGGGCGGCTTGAGGGTCGCGAGCTGCTCACCGGAGAGCGCGAAGACGACCCGGCCGAGGCCGGAGCGCTCGATGGCCCCCTGGCACATGCCGCAGGGCTGGCAGCTGGTGTACATCGTGGTGGCGGCCGCGGTCGCCGGGTCGAGTTCCCGTGCCGCCCACCGGGCCAGCTTCAGCTCCGGATGGGCGGTGATGTCGTCGTCGCTGAGGGAGGTGTTGTGCTCCTCGATCAGCACCTCGCCGTCCGGGCCCGCCAGCAGCGAGCCGAAGGGCGGGTTCCCGCCCGCGCGGGACTTGGCGGCCAGCTCGATGGCCCGGCGGAGAAGCTGTTCCTCGTCGTGTGTCACGGTCGCTCCATCGTGGTGTGGGTGGCTTCGGTGTGGGTGGCTTCGGTGCGGGTGGCCTCGGTGCGGGTGCCGAAGGACGCGGCCACCGCGGCAAGGGCCTGCCACGCCGCCTCCGGATGGCACGTTTCGCTCGGGTCGCCCTCGAACGGGTCGAGCACGACGGTCTCGGCGCCGAGAAGGCGCAGCTGTTCGAGGTCACCGATGATCTGGTCGAGGGTGCCCTCCCCGGCGCGCCGCCCTGGGTCGTCCACCGGCGTGGGCGTGAGTCGCAGAAGGATACGAGGGACCAGGGCGGGCACGGGGCGTCCTTCCTCGTCCGCGATGCGCCTCAGCCGTTCCAGTGCCTCGCGGATCCACGGGAGGGTGTTGCGCAGGGGATGCCAGGCGTCGCCGAGGCGGACGGCCCGGCGTATGCCGGCGTCGCTGTTGCCGCCGACCCAGATCGGCACCGTCCCGCCGACGTAGTCCTGACCGTCCTCCCAGGCGGCACGCATCGCCCGGATGTAATCGTCGCTGAGCTTCCCGCGCTGGTGGAAGGGCACGTCGAGGGCCTCGAACTCCTGCCGCGCCCAGCCGGCGCCCACGCCGAGCACCAGGCGTCCCCCGCTGAGCGCGTTGAGGTTGGCGGCCATGCGAGCGGTGAGCAGCGGATGCCGGTACGGCAGGATCAGCACGGTCGTCCCGAGCCGGACCCTGCTGGTGACGCCCGCGAGCCAGGACAGGGTGGTGAACGGCTCGTAGAACGGCGCCGGGTACTGCCGGGCGACGTCAGGCGTGATCACGACGTGGTCCGAGACCACCAGCAGGTCGAAGCCGAGGCCTTCCACCGTCTGCGCCCACCGGCGGAGCACATCGGGATTCGTACCGGGCCCGAAGTTTGGGACGTTTACCCCTATTTCCACTCGTTCAGGCTATCCAGCGGTCAAGCGTCATCGGAAGGGAATCTTCACGGCGTACCGGCCGGTGAGCCGTGGATTCACCGGTATATTCGCCTGATGCCCGAGAATCTTGACGCCACCGACTGGGCGATCCTGGCCGAGCTCCAGCAGGACGGCCGCATGTCGCTCACCGAGCTCGGACGCCGCGTCAACCTGAGCGCGTCCGCCACGACCGAGCGCGTCAAGCGGCTGGAGACGACAGGGGTCATCACCGGCTACCACGCCCACGTCGACCTGGTGAAGGTCGGTTTCGCCGTTCTCGCGGTGGTACGCCTGAAGTACCCGGGCAGCCGTCACCAGCCGCTGCACCAGTTGCTCAAGGAGCGCCTGGAGATCCTGGAGTGCCTGCGCACCACCGGCGACGACTGCTACACCCTCAAGGTCACCGCCACCTCCATGGCCCACCTGGAAGAGCTCATCAACGAGCTCGCCCAGTTCGGCAGCACGACGACGAACATCGTCTACAGCCAGACCCTCCCCTACCGCGGCCCCCATCGAGCGGCGCAGGTGGAATGATCTCTGCTCGACGCCACGACGGAAGGACACCATGGCCGAGGCACCCGGAGCGAGACCCGAACCTCCGGTGACCACACGACTCCACTTCGCCGCGGTCCTGGCCGCCGCCGGCCCGGTACTCCTGCCGGCCTTCGGGGTGGGCCGGGAAAGCGCCGCCTGGTTCTGGGCCGGCGCGGACGCCGGCCCCTTCGCCCTCGACAGCGGGCCGTGGGAGACGTTGTTCTGGTCCGAGCTCCTGTTACCGGTCGTCCTCGCCGGTCTCCTGTTGCGTCCGCCGCGCCGGGCCACCACCATCGCGGTGTCGGCGGTCGGCGCGGTGCTCGCGCTCGGGCTGTTCACGGCGATCGTGTTGCCCGGCACCGATCCGTGCGACGGCCACATGCCCGCGATCACACCGCCGTGGCTCCTGATCGTCTGCTGTGCCCTGGCCACGGCGGCGCTGCTCGCCGCCGGCCGGTCACCGCTGTCCGTGCCGCGGCGCCCGGTGGCCGCCTGGACGGCCGCCGTGTGCCTCGCCGGATGGACGCCGTTCTCCTGCCGCATACCGATCTTCACGCCGGACCACGACTACTCCGAGGCGTACGCCATCCCCACCTTGGGCGTCCAGGGACCCGGGTTGATCTACGAGGTCGCCTGGCCGGCGCAGGTGTCGGACGCCGATCTCCTCGGCCTGCCGGTCGTGGTCGTCGCCCTCGCGGCGGCCTGCGCGGCTCTCTCGAGCCGGTGGGCACGGCCGGCCGCCGTGGGAGCCGGGCTGGTCCTCGCCGGCTTCGCCCTGCTCGACATCGTCGCCTACCTGAGCTGCTACGGGACGGACGTCGCCCAGCTCCCCAGCCTGATCAAGTGGCATCTGATCGTCGCCGGCGCCATCACCGCCCTGCCCACCCCGAAACCGGCCCGGACGCTACGCCGCCTGTGGAGCAGGATCCCCGTTCACCCCAGGGACCTCGCCGTGGTGATCGTGGTCGTGGTCTCGTCCGTCTGGCTCGTCATCTCGTCCTTCTCATAGCCCTCGTCATATTCCAGCCGGGGCCGCTCGCGAGCGGCCCGGTCCTGGCCGGTGGTGGGGTCGGGCAGCCGTGGTCCTGACTCGTGGCAGAGGCCAATGCGGTGCCGGGTCAACTGCTTGCTCATCACGGCTCGTACCCGCGCTCACGCGGCGGCCGGTCCCGCCCGATCCGCCCGGGGCCGGGAAAAATCACGAGAGTAGCACATGACCCGGCGGGCCACCCGGAATTCATCATGAAAATGCACGGGGTTACCGGCCTTTACACCTCTCATCACCATGAGTGATTGACTAATCGCCGAACATGAATATTGACGGCCCCATACCAAGATTGATAACGTCCCGATCACGTGCAGCCTCCCCGAATCCCGGGGCCCCGGTCGAAATAATCAGACGACTTCGTCGGCCCGGCATCGCGAAATCGTCTTTCGACGACACTGGAGAATGACATCAAAACATTACTTCGCCGAGCCCTGTACAAGCCCCGCCGCCTTCCGGCCGGCCGCATGAACATCCGGAGTCGCGTCTCCGCCGCCGCTCTGGTGTTCATCGCGGCCACCCTCACCGTAGGCGCCGCTGCCAGCGCCGACTCCCGTGCACACACGTCCGCCGACAGCGTCTCGGCGATCGAGGCACGGCCCAACGACGGCTCCGGATATTGGCCGGACTTCTCGAACACCGGCTATGCGAATACTCCGGCCAATGCCGGCGGTCTGGGCCTTGGCGCGTACCCCGGCCGCCTTACCGACTATACGTCGAACATGAGTGCCGGCAAGCCGCTGACGCTCAGGTACCCGGATAACAGCGTCATATCCTTCAAACGCTTCCTGGCCCTCAAGACAGTGATTTACGGCGACAATCTCACGTTCGTCGGCTGCTTGTTCGAGGGCACCGACCCCAACGACAACCTCGTCCAGATCTACTCGGACAACAACATCAAGTTCCTGTACTCGACGTTCAAGCCCAGCTCCTACTCGATGCCACCCGGAAACGACGGCACCGTTTCGTCGTCCCATTCCAAGCCTGGCACGCCTTTCGACAAGTCCTGGCAGCTGGCCACGACGATGAAGGAAGCCGTTGCCGTCATGGACCACAACGACATCTGGGGGAACGCGGGCCTGGAAATGGTGACCGGCTTCCCCGGCCGCCCGTCGACCTGGACGAACAACTACATCCATGACATGGCCGACACGTCACATGACGTCTATCACCATGACGGCATAGGTCCGCAGAGTGAAGGCAACGGCGGCCCCATGGTCGTTCACCACAACACCCTGGCCTCTTTGGGCAACACCAATGCCCTGGCCCTGCAGGGCAGCGGTGTCTACGATCACATCTCTTTCACGGACAACTATGTCTCCGGCTGGGGTTACGCCGTGCACATCGGCGACGTCGACAACGCCACCAACATCACGGTGACCGGCAACATCTTCTCGGCCGAGCTCGAGCAGTTGTACGGTTTCCTGTACGGCAACATCTGGGGCGGATCGTCCCGTGGCTCCACCTGGCGCGGCAATCTCATCCAAGCCCGCGCGGGGGACGGCAACCGAACCTATTCGACGGCCGACAACGGCAAGTATCTATGGCCGGACGGTGGTACCCGTACCACCGACTACACAGGCTGAGTCTCTTCCGACCGGCCGTAGTCGCACGAACGCGCTGCTCTTCGCGAAGAGCAGCGCGTTTTCGCCGAGTTCTACCGGGTGTTGGCTATCTGCTGGCCTGCAAGCCGGTCAGCGCATGACCGTCCTGCCGCTCAGCAGCGGCGTGTCGATGTGCCACGGCCCGTGACTCCTGTAGCCGTTCTCAGTGTGCTTCTCCGGCGGTCTCGCGAACACGCGTGGTCGTCTCTTCCACTGACAGGCCGGTGTACCTTCCGGCGAAGGCCAGAATGTCCGCCACCAGGGCGCGTTCTTTACTCGCGGGAGACGCGGCGTGGGCGGTGTCGGGTTCTCGACGCATGAGAACCGGCCGGTCGCTGTCGGTGGCGCTCTGCAGGGCCGCGCACATTTTGGTCACGTGGGCCTCTCCGGTCTGCAGATCGGTCACCGCGCCGGCGAAGAGGAAAGCGGGATACGGGGTCCCGGGCGTGACGTTGTGGTAGGGGGAGTACGACAACAGCCATTGGAGTTGTTCGGGTTCGGAGGCGCTGCCGAATTCGTCGGTCCACGTGCATCCCAGGCCGAAGCGTTCGTAGCGCACCATGTCGCACAGCGGGCCTTCGGCGATGACCGCGGCGTACAGGTCCGGTCGCTGCGTGGCGGCGGCGGTGACCAGCAGTCCACCGGCGGACTGGCCATAGATCGCCAGTTGGTCGCTGGTGGTCCGGCCGGTGTTGATGAGCCAGGTCGCGGCGTCGTTGAAGTCAGTGATCGCGCGGTGTTTGTGCGGTCCGCGACCGGCATCGTGCCAACGCCGGCCTTCTTCGCCGCCTCCGCGCACACAGGCGACGGCGTAGGTGCCGCCGGCGCCGACCCATGCGGCTGCCAGGGGGAGGAACCATGGGCGCATCGGCATGCCGAAGCTGCCGTAGCCGTAGAGGAGGGTGGGGCGGGAGCCCTGATGTTCTTCAGCCGGGGTGAACAGGAACAGCGTGATCTCGGTACCGTCGCCGGCCCGGTAACGAACGCCGCGGCTGCGGATCTCCGGAGTGTTTCCGGCCGTTGTGGCGCCGGTCTCCTGTTCCGTCTCCCCGCTGGCGGCGTCGTAGCGATAGATGGTGGGGGGCGTGGCCGCGTCGCAGTAGCTGAACCATGCGTGACGTCCGTGCGGGATGTTCGCGCGCAGGGATGACACGACGCCGGCGCCGGGAAGGGGCAGCTCGGTGAGCGGCCGGCCACTGGCCAGGTCGTGCAGTGTCAGGGCGGAGGTGCCGTGGCGGGTGCGTGCCACCAGAAGGAGGGGCCGCGGAAGCGCCGGATCGTCCAGGACCACACACTCGTCCAGAGGGGCCTGAGGATCTTCGGCTACCAGCGTGTGCCATGCGGCCGGGTCGGTGTCGTGCCGGCGGGCCGTGCAGATGCGTCCGCACGGGGCCTGGTAGTCGGTGACCAGCAGCAGATGGTCGTCCGCGAGGAAACGTGGGAGGACACGGGCGCGTAGGGTCGGCCCGTCCACGATCTTGACGAGGTGCGGGGCTTCCGGATCGACGAGTTCCGCCAGGTACACATCGTTGTGCGAGGCGGGCCCGACGGTCGCGGTGATCGCCAGACAACGGCCGTCGGCGCTGACCGTGAGCCCGTAGTAGTGGTCCGGGGCATCGTCGTCACCGAACACCACCGTGTCGGCCTGCCAGGGCGAACCGATCCGATGCAACCTCACCCGCCGGTGCAGGCGCATGTCGTCAGGGGCCAGTTCCTCATCGGGAACCCGGCTGACGTAGTAGAACGCATCGCCTCCAGGCAGCCAGGCAAGCGAGGTGTTGCGGGCGCGGGGCAACGGCCCGTCCACCGTCTCGCCGGTACGCACGTCCAGCACCATGATGTCGCTGCCGGGCTGCTCGGCGACCTCCATCTGGACGGCCACACGTTCGCCCTCGCGCGATGGCCACCAGGCGTACAACCCGGTATGGCCGGACGGATCGATCTCCACCGGATCGACCAGCACCCGCCTGTTCCCCTCGGCGTCGACGACGAGGAGGCGCTGTTGCTCATCCCCGCGGAGCTGCTCGGCGAGGAACATGACCGGGCCACGCGCCATCGGGGGCTCCGAGACGCCGAAGGACGACACCTGATCCACCAGCGACGCCCACGACCGCTTCTCATGCCATCCGGTGCGATACGCGCGGAAGAGACGATCTTGGGCCGCGGCCCAGTCCTGTACGCACGAATCATCGCCGTTCTCCAACCACCGGTAGGGGTCGGAGACACGGAATCCGAACAGATCCTCCACCACATCACTGCGCCGAGCGGCAGGGTAGGAAAATCGCGCCACGAACGCCCCCAAAGCATCGCCCCGCCGGAGACAGGTCGAGGCACTGCGGCCTATCCGGACCGCAGCACCTCTGCTCACTCAGTTACGCCTGGCCGCGAAGAATGTCGGCCTGCCAGTTGCGCACGCCCCCGACGCGGGGAGCCGGGCCCGTACTGCTATACGGTAGGTGTCCATTCATGTCAGCCTCCCGAATGTACCGATTCGCCCCGATATGGGCGATTGCGACAGCAATATCCCCCCGGCCGTGATCGATAAACAGAGGCGTCGCCCTGGACGGTGAATGCCGATCCTCCCGGACCTTCAGTGCGTACGGACAGAGAACCGGTCGGCCATATTGGCTATTCTCTCGACAAATTTAACGCAAGGGAAAAAGGGGCACGGGTATGCCCTGTGCAGATCAATCTCGTGCCGCAGTAATTCGGCGCCTTTCGAGATAGATCCCAGGGCTGACCGAGTTCACGCGTCGTGAGACTCGGGCCCTTCGCTCTGGCTTGACTGCCACGACGAGCAGTTCCAGTGCCAGGGGCGGGCGTCCAGGGCCTCGAGGGCCTGGCGGGCCATGGCCAGCTTCTCGTAGAGGAACAGGACCGGGTGGCCGGCGGCCATCGTGACCGCGACGCGCAGGGCGGCCTGCGGTCCATCGGCGGTGACCAGGCCGATGCCGGGCCGGGTCCGGCGCATGGCCGCCGTGATCAGGCCGGTCATCTCGCCCGGCCGGCGGCCGCGCTTGTCGGCGTCCTCGTAGACGACGACCCGGCCGAACCACGTGGCGACGGCCTCGGCCGAACGGGCCACCAGGTCGTCGCGGCGGTCGCCGGGCAGCGTGATCACGGCCACGGGCTCGCCGCCCCAGACATCGTTGATCATGCGGCCGGTCGCGTGGAGCGCGGCGGCGTTGTGGCCGTAGTCCACGATCACCGGGCCACCGCCGGCCAGGTGGACGTGGCCGCGTCCCGGGTTCGACTCGCCCGGCGTGAACGTGCCCAGCGCGCTGCGGATGTCCTTGACGCTGACCCCGAGCCCGCGGCAGGCCGCCACCGCGGCCAGCGCGTTCGCGATCACGTGTGGGGCGAGGCCGCCGAACGCGCCCGGCAGCTCGGCCACGTTGAGCAGCGCCCGCTCCCGCTCCGCATCGAACTCGACCAGCTCGCCGTCGCGAAGCTCGTAGGTCAGGCCGCCCGCCCGCCGGTGCCGTTCGACGACCGGATTGCCGTTCACCAGGCTGAAATACCTGATCACGGGTGCGTGCCTGCGCACACGCGGCCGGTCGGCGAGCGCGGCGACCACCGGGTCGTCGGCGTTCAGCACCACGATCCCGCCCTCGCGGACCTCCTCGGCGACCAGCGCCTTCACCCCGGCCAGCTCGTCGAGATCGTCCACGCCGTCCGCGCCCAGGTGGTCGGCGGTGATGTTGGTGACCACGGCCACGTCGGCCTGGTCGTAGCCGAGCCCGCCGCGGATGATCCCGCCGCGCGCCGTCTCCAGCACCGCCGCCTCGATGCTGGTGTCGTCGAGCACCATGTCCGCGGACCGGGGGCCCGATGCGTCGGCGTCGTAGACGAGCCGGCCGCCGGAGTAGACCCCGTCCGTGGTGGACATCCCCACCCGCATCCCGGCCTTGCTCAGGATGTGGCCGATCATGCGGACCGTCGTGGTCTTCCCGTTGGTCCCGGTGACCGCGACGACCGGGACCCGCGACGGGGCGCCGGGCGGGTACAGGCTGTCGATCACCGCGCCGGCCACGTCCCGCGGCGTGCCCTCGGCCGGGGACAGGTGCATCCGCAGCCCCGGGCACGCGTTGACCTCGATCACGGCCCCGTGCTCGTCCTCGCCCGGACCGGCACCACCGCACCGCATCGGTGCCGCGATGTCGGCCAGCCGCACGTCGATGCCACAGACGTCCAGGCCGACCACGGCCGCGGCCCGGCGGCACATGTCCGCCACGTCCTCGTGCACCAGGTCGGTCACGTCGCGGCTGGTCCCGCCGGTGGACAGGTTCGCGTTCCGGCGCAGGGTCACGAGCCGGCCGCGGGCCGGGACCGACGCCGGGCCCAGGCCCTGGGTCTCCAGGTGCGCGAGCACGCGCTCGTCCAGTTTGATCTTGGTCAGCTCTCGGGAGTGTCCCTCCCCCCGGCGCGGGTCGGCGTTCACCACGTCGACGAGTCGGGCGATGTCGGAGGCGCCATCGCCGGTCACCGAGGCCGGCCGCAGCTCGGCCGCGGCCACCACCTGGCCGTCGACCACCAGCACCCGGTAGTCGGTGCCGGGCACGAACCTCTCCACGATCGCGCCCTCGTCCCCGGCCGCCGCCTGGGCGTAGGCCGTGGCCGCCGCCGCGGGGGTGGTCACGCCGACGGTCACGTTGGCGCCGTGGTTGCCGTGGAGCGGCTTGATCACGACCGGCCCGCCGAGCCGGTCCAGCGCCGCGGCGGCGTCGGCCGCGCTCCAGGCCACCTCCCCATCGGGCACCGGGATGCCCGCGCCGCTGAGCAGCTGCTTGGCCAGCATCTTGTCGCCCGCGATGTCGACGCCGATCGCCGAGGTCCGCTCGGTCAGCGCGGCGCACACCAGCCGGCGATGGCGCCCGTAACCGAGCCGCAGCATGCTCAACCGGCCGACCCGGCGGACCGGTATCCCCCGGCGGCGGGCGGCGCGCGCGAGCGCGGCCGTGCTCACGCCGAGGCGCTCCCGCTCCACGACCTGGGCGATCCCGGCCAGGTCGAGCGACAGGTCGGGGACGCGTTCGAGAAGAATGTGCTTGATCGTGGTGATGGCCAGTTCCAGCAGTTCGGCCGGCACCGAGGACTGCGCGGGCTCGTCCTGCGGGCACTCGGTCACCACGTCGTAGCGGCCGTCGGCGCCGGCCCACATGGTCCGGCCCAGGTACACATCGCGGCCCACCAGGCTGGACAGCTCCAGCGCCACGTGCTCGGTGACGTGGCCGAAGTAGGTGCCCCGGGCCATCGCCTCCAGGAACCCGCCCGGACGCCCGGCCGCGCAGTGATGCTCGGCCAGCCCGGGCAGGGCCGCGGTCAGCCGGCCGGCGAAGCCCGGGTACTCGGTGGTCTCCCGGCCGGTCAGCTCCTCGAGTTCGAGCCGCGCGACGGTGACCGGCCGGGTGCTGAATGAGTTGGGTCCGCTCAGGTGACGCAGGTCGTCCAGGCGCACGAGACGCTCCCTAAGGGTCGGGCGGGTGGGCGGGCTGGCGGCGCTCAGTACCTGTCGTGCGCAGGCCCGATGGCGGCCTCGCGGGTCGCGATGTCGAAGACGCACCCGGCGGGCAGCAGGTGCAGCCGGACGCCGAACAGGGTGATCGGGTCTTCCTCCCCGGCGGCGTGGATGACCGTGGCGTCCCGCCCGTCGGCCACCGTGGCCACGCCGGTGCCGAACACCTCGAAGCGGGTGCCGTCGACCAGGATCCCGGTGTTCTCGCCGATGCCGACGCCCAGGTGCTCCGGGTCGAGCGCCATGGCGCTGAGCAGCCGGGGGAGCCGGCCGCGCTCGCTGAAGTGCATGTCGATGATGAGCGCCTTCGGGAGCAGGCCGAGCCCGGGGCCGGTACGGACGGTGGCGGCGGACACGCCGGGACCCTCGCCGCCGAGGATCATCGTGCGGCCCATGGCGGTGGCGCCGGCGCTGGTCCCGGCGATGACCACGCCGCCCGCGCGCAGCCGGTCACGCAGGATCTCGTTGGCCCGCGAGCCGACCAGGGCGCGCAGCCGCGACTGGTCGCCGCCGGAGAAGAACACGCCCGTGGCCTCGTCGAGGAGCTTGGCCGCGTCGTCGCCGTCGGCGTCGGAGCGCCCGCGCAACCGCAGTTCCCTGCTGTGGTCCACACCGAGCGTGCGGAACACCCGCTCGTAGTCGGCGTGCACCTCCTCGGGCACCCCGGTGGCCGTGGTGACCAGCACGATCCGGGCCGCCTCACCGCCGGACAGCTCCACGAACCGTTCGAGCAGGCCGGAACCGCAGCACTCGGCGCCCCCGATGATCAGCAGGCGACCGGGGCCGACGGATTTATCCCCTTCGTCCGCATCCATGCTCCCTCCTCGACCACTTGTTACCCTCGGTGGTCCAATATCAACCGAGAGCAACTGATTCGGCCCGTATGGGCGGGTTCGGAAGCAAGGGTGCGCCTCACGGAGCGAGCGCCGCGAGACCCGGGCACCGCCCGGACGGCCACGGCCACTTACCGCCCAGCTATTCAGTGTTGGGCGACGGCGTCGCGGGCGACAAAAGAGGACGGATTTCCAGATGACAGCCGATCAGGCCCAAGGACCTGCGATCCGCGTGCAGGGCCTGGAGCAGTCGTACAAGACACTCGACGCGCCCAGGTGGAACCAATGACGAAGAACAGCATTTCCCCGACCACTGCGAAGTGGACCGGCATGGTGCGGGTTGACGATACGGCGCTGGCCGTCACCGACACCGGCGGTCCCGGCATCCCCGTGGTCTACCTCAACGGTCACGTCGCCACTCAGGGATACTGGCGGCGGGTCATCGCCGAACTGGGGACCGGGTGGCGGCACATCACCTACGACATGCGGGTTCGCGGCAAGTCGAAGCGTTCGGCGGACCTTTCGTTCGAGACGAACCTTCGGGATGTCGATGCCGTTCTCGCGGCCAGGGGTGCGGACCGGGCGCTGGTGGTGGGCTGGTCCTACGGAGCGTATGTCGCGGCGCACTGGGCCGGCCGGAACCCGGACCGTACCGTGGGCGCGGTCCTGGTCGACGGCGCGTTCCCGTACGACTGGCTCGACGAGGCCATGGAGCAGCGGATCCGGAAGCTGTTCCGGCGGTTGAGCTGGCTCATGCTGCTGCTGCGCCCGACCGGCCTGACACCGCGGATGACCGCCGAACAGATCGCCGACAGCAACATCGAGGTCGGCAGGATCTCCCGTGAGCGCGAGCTGGGCCCCGCGGCCCGGGTTGTGCTTACTGATCGTCGAGGGCTTCCGGCCGGTGGAACCGCAGGCCAAGTACTTCGACGCCCACGTCGACCGGCTCTAGATTTCCCACCCGGTCGCAACGAGAACCGGTACCACCAGCAGGCCGGCCGCTACATCTCCCCACCCGTTGTCGCGCCGCACGTGGCCGGCGCCGCTGTCGACCTGCCCCTGTGCGGCTAGCACGGCGAGGAATTCCGAACGGTGACCGGTGCCGCCACGAGATCGGGCTCGGCGCGGAGAGCACATCGGGCCGGGGCCTCCACCCGACTCAGTGGCTCACAGGTGAGCCAGGAAGTCCGAACTCCGCCGCCAGGTGAGCTCGGCCGCTTCTGCGTCGTGATCACTCAGGCTCGCGTCTGTGTAGAAGTGTCCGACACCCGGATAGGTGAAGACTTCGACAGCGGCGCCCGCGTCCCTCGCGGCCTTCTCCCAGGCGGCGACAGCAGCGGGAGGTGCGAACGCATCCGGGTCGGCGACGTGCACCTGTACGGGCAGGCCGGCCCGCGCCGACGCGGGAATCGGCGTGATTCCATGCAAGAGCAGCACACCGGCCGCATCCACCCCGCCCGCGAGCAAGGACCCCAGCACTCCAGCCCCCATCGAAACACCGGCGAGAACGATGCCCGCAGGCAGCTCGCGGACCGCGTCGCGAGCTCGTTCCACGATGCCCTCCCAGCCGATCCGATCCTTCAGGACGATCCCATCGTCGATCGTCGTGGCCACCTCGCCCTCGTACAGGTCAGGCGTGACGACCTCATGCCCGGCGATACGAAAGCGGTCGGCGACAGCACGCTCAACAGCGCGGAGCCCGTACACGGAATGGAACAAGGCAATGTGAGCCATCCCGTCATCCTCTCCCCCCAACACGGTGCCAGAGAGCGATTCCACAGACCCGGCCAACATTTGCGGACACCGCCCTAGCCGTTCATGATCCTCTAGCCGCCCCAGGACAACCGTCCTGTCGCATTTGTGTCCTCGTTGCGCTCGCCGGTCGCACAGAGCCTCTTGGACAGCTAGCGATACGATCTCGATCTATCGATGGATCTGAGCTCGAAAAATGCGTGAGCTGGTCGAAAAGCTGTTGGCCTTTTTGGCGCGCGCTTGCTTGTTCGGCTGGAAGACGCGGAGTTCCGCAATGCACCCGAAGTGAGCGCTCGCGGCACTCCCGGAGTACAGGCATAGCTCCCTAGTGCCCGAAGCCTGCCTAGCCTGTGACTGTTGCTGTCCCTGGATATCAAAACGCCCCGTAGCACAGAGGCTCGGGGCGTTTCAGCTGTCCAGGTGATGTGGTCAGGGGCGGGGTCGAACCGCCGACCTTCCGCTTTTCAGGCGGACGCTCGTACCGACTGAGCTACCTGACCCGGTGGTGAATTCGACACCTACCAGAGCGGTCCTGACGGGACTTGAACCCGCGACCTCCACCTTGACAGGGTGGCGAGCACTCCAAACTGCTCTACAGGACCTTGCTTGCTGCCTTTCGGCCTTTGCGCTTGTTTAGCTTACCAGCTCCTCGGAGGGCCTTTGACCTTCCGTCTTACCGGTGAGCTTTGCTCACGCGTGCCCCCAACGGGATTCGAACCCGTGCCGCCGCCTTGAAAGGGCGGTGTCCTAGGCCGCTAGACGATGGGGGCTCAGGACTTTCGTCCTGGATCCGTGACGTCTTCCGTCGGGGACTCCTGAAGCATAGGGGACGCGGGCCCCCGATGCCAAAGTGGTCACCTCTGGAACGGTGTCGGTGTGCCGCCACTCCCTCCCGTTGGCGACGAGGTAGGTGTCGGCTCCTGAGAAATTGTACGGCCAGGGTCGGGCTCGAGGTGACGTTGGATCTGGACCCACTGCTCGCCGAGGCCGCCGAGCGTGATGTCGTCCCAGGCCTGGAGGCGGTGGGTCTTCCGGTCGAAGTACAACACCGACGCCTGGATCGGCGTGGGCTCGTCGTGCTCCAGGCCGCGTAGCCCCGCCCCTCCGGTGGAGCCCTCGATCATCAGCCGCGTGCCCGACTTGAGCATCTCGGTGGACCTCGCATGGACGTGCCCGGCCAGGACCAGGGGTGTCGCGCCGCCGAACGCCCGTCCGACCGTCGGATCGTGGACGGCGACGATGTCGACAGGGATCTTCGGCCCGCCCGATTCGCCCGGTTCCGACTTGGGCAAGTCGGGCGAGGGCGAGGCCGTGGGTGACGGCTTCGAGGCGGTCGTCCGATTCCCGGAGCCCGGCAGATCACGCGAAGGCTTCGTCCTGACCGCCCCGCGAGGCTCCGGGTCGGGCATCAGGCGCTCGGCGTGCCGGCGTCCGAGGTTGACGAGCAGTTCCTCGTCGGATTGCACGTTGACGGTCTTGTCGGGCGTGAACCTCGGGTCGCCCACCCCGTAGATGCGCAGTCCCTCCACGGTCCGCTCGGCGCCGTCCAGGACGACGGCGTTCTTCTGCCGGGCGACGGCGCGCTGGGTGCTGATGGAGTCGTGGTTGCCACGGACGTACACGTACGGCACGCCGAGCTTGCCGATGTCTTCGACGAATTTGTTCTCGGCCTGGGTCCCGTGGTCGGCGATGTCACCGGTGTCGATCACCATGTTGATCTGGAACTCGTCCTTCAGAGACCGGATCATGTTCCACGCGACGGGGTTGAGATGAATATCCGAAACATGCAGAACGCGCAGTGTGTTCGGATCGGGGGAGTACACCGGCAGCGTGGTCCCCGCGTGGTACAGCTGCGAGACGTTCGTGACGAGCTTGGCGAGCTGCCCCCGGTACTCCGAGAAGCGGGTGACGATCGACTCCGCGCTGCCGATGAGCGAGGGCACGCCGGTGAGCAGTCCGGTGTAGCGCGGCTCGGCGATCGAGCGGGGATTGAACGTCATCACCGACAGCAGCGCGACGAGCGCCACCGCCGTGAGGCTCCCCAGGCTCGTCCACAGCCCCCGCCGCCACGTGCGGAAGACGATGAGACCGGTCAGGAACCCCCCGACGACGGCGCACACGACCGCCCTGATGGCCAGCTCGCGCAGACCCGACTGGAGGTCGGCCTCGATCAGGCCCGGCAACGTCTCGGCCCAGCGGGGGCTCTCGAGCAGTTGCTGGGCGACGTCGGCGTGGATGCCGTCCAGGCTCAGATGGAGCTGTATCGGACCATGATGGGAGTCGAACCTCAGGGTGCCGAGAGGGCGTACGTCGAGGACCGTCTGGCCGTTCCATGAGGGCTGCAGGCTCATGCCCACCTGCGCGGGCCCCACAGCGGTGCTGACGTTGGCGCCTATGGCGATCCCGAGCCACGCACCGGCCAGCGCGACCAGGCCGACGATCAGGACGTTCAGCGTCCGGCGCAGGCCGCGTCGCTCCTTCAGCCGATCAGCCGTTTCCCTCCAACGCATCGAATTCATCGCCGTCTTGCCTACCCGAAAACGCCGTCCTACTCATAGCAATCGGCTGTCAGCCGGTGTGGCGGGACCAGTCAGATGGGGATTGCCCCCGTTCGTCCGGCCTTTGGGTGCGTGGTGCGCGCGCCCGGTACCGCGGGAGCGGATGCCGGTGACACGATGTACCCGTGATCGAGGTTTCCCGGGAGAAGTTCGAGCAACTCGTCTCCGAGGCGCTGGACACCATCCCGCCCGAACTCGCCCAGGTCATGGAGAACGTCGTCATCGTCGTCGTGGACAATCCCCCCGAGCCGGGGCTTCTCGGGCTCTATACCGGCATCCCGCTGACGGAGCGGGGCGAGTGGTACTCCGGCGTCCTCCCCGACCGCATCGAGATCTACCGCAACTCGATCTGCGAGATCTGCCAGAACGAGGACGAAGTGGTCGACGAGGTGCGGATCACCGTCGTGCACGAAATAGCGCACCACTTCGGCATCGACGACGACCGCCTGCACGAGCTGGGCTGGTAACCCCTAAGGGCTCCCGCGTCCGGGGATTCCGATGATCCTTGCCCCATCGGTCTTGCGCAACCGCGAGCGGAACGGGCACCGTAGGTGACATACTGAACACGGACGGTCAGGAACGGCCCAGCGAGCCCAGCGGAGACATATGGCGGCCACGAGGCCAGGCCGGCTGCCCGGGCGGCACCGCCGCTTGCCCGAAAGCCAGGCGACGTACGGCGAGGTCATCGCGATCGGTGAGTTCCGAGCGCTGTGGCTCGGCCAGTGCCTTTCCCTACTCGGCGATCAGCTCGCCCAGGTGGCGTTGGCCCTCCTCGTGTACGACCGCACCCGCTCCCCTCTCGCCACCGCCGGCGTCTACGCGCTGACCTATCTCCCGCCGATCCTCGGCGGACCACTGCTGGCGGGGCTCGCCGACCGGTACGCCCGGCGCGGGGTGATGATCACGTGCGATGTCGTGCGAGCCGTACTGGTGGCTCTCATGGCGGTGCCCGCGATGCCTTTCCCGGTGCTGTGCGCGCTCGTGTTCTTCGTGGTGCTGCTCAGTTCCCCGTTCACCGCCGCGCGGGCGGCGCTGCTGGCCGAGATCCTCCAAGGCGACCGGTACGTCGCGGGTTCGGCGCTGCAGAACATGACCAACCAGGCCGTGCAGATGCTGGGCTTCGCCGGAGGGGCCGGCGTGATCGCCGCCATAGGGGCCTACCGCGGCCTCGCACTCGACGCGGCCACCTTCGTGGCCTCGGCGCTGATCCTCGCGGCCGGTGTGCGCCGTCGTCCCCCACCCGAACCCGACGAAGGCGGGCATCCGTCCATGTGGGCCATGACCAAGAGCGGGGCTCGTCTGGTCTTCGGTGACAGGCGTCTGCGGATGCTCGTGCTGTTCGCCTGGCTGTGCGGCTTCTACGTGCTCCCCGAGGGCATCGCCGTGCCGTACGCCACGACCCTGAGCGAGGATCCTCACGCCATCACGCTCATCACCGGTCTGCTCATGGCCGCCATGCCCACGGGCATGGTCATCGGGGGCTTCCTGTTCAGCCGGCTGGTGACCCCCACCGGGCGGCTGCGCGTGATGGGATGGATGGCGATGCTCAGCTGCGCCCCCCTCGTCGGCTGCGCCCTGCGGCCCCCGCTGGCCGTCGTGCTCGGCCTGTGGGTCCTCGCCGGGGTGGGGCAGGCCTACCAGCTCGCGGCCAACGCCGCGTTCGTGCAGTGCGTGCCCCCCAACCGGCGGGGGCAGGCGTTCGGGCTCGTCCAGTCGGGGCTGCTCGCCGTACAGGGCCTCGGCATCCTCGCCGGCGGCGCCACCGCGCAAGCCCTCGGTCCAGAGCCGGTGGTGGCGCTCGCCGGAGCCGCGGGGCTCACCGTCGCGGCGCTGCTCGCCATGCTCTGGACCGGGTCTCGTGCCGAGATAATCACCAGGGTCCGCACTCAGGTGACCTAAGCCTTCGCAGGAGGCTCGTCGACAGGCGACTGCGGCTTGTCCACAGGAGCCTGCGGGTCCGAGTACGGCGCCTGGCCACCGGCCGCGGGGGCCGTGCCGGGGTAGGACGCGGGGGCGTCCTGCGGCGTGTACGGCGCCTGGCCGGGGTAGGCGGTCGCGCCCGTGTAGGGGGCCTGGCCGGGGTAGGGGGTCCCGTTCGGGTACGACGACTCCGTCTGCTTCTGCCAGTAGGCCGAGGCCTGGTTCCACGCCGACCCCGAGTCGCTCTTCTGCTTGTTGATCAGGTCCTGGACGATCGACTGCCGCTTGCCCTCTTCGGGGACCAGCAGCCAGGCGACGGCGTAGACACCGACGCCGAGACCGCCGAAGAAGGTGGCGACGGCGAGCGCGAGCCGCAGGATGTTGGCGTCGACGCCGATGAACTCGGCGGCACCGGAGCAGACTCCGGCGACGATCCTGCCTTCACGAGTACGACGGAGCTGCTTGGCCGTGGTGTGACCGTGGGTGTTCATCTCGTTCATGTCTCCAGACTGCCCCCTGGCGGTCCTTTGGCACATCGGGATTCCCCCTGGCCCTACCCTGGTGGCGCCCTGAACCCTGATAGCGTTCGAAAGCCCGCTTGGGTCTCACCCTGACGGGGAAACACGTGACGTGGAGGCTTCCACTGCCCGGCTCTGGACCACAACGTCCCGAGAAGACGGGAAGCCACTCGCGCAAGGCGCGGTACGCTCAGTACTCTGCATTCTGAGCCGGGCCGCTAGCTCAATGGCAGAGCTGCGGACTTTTAATCCGTAGGTTCAGGGTTCGAGTCCCTGGCGGCCCACCCATAACGACCTGGGCAGACTCCCGGTCGCCGTGATCGGGAAGTCTGCCCAGGGTTGCAGTTGTCATCGGCGGGTTGCGGTCGCCGGCCTCAGCCATCCCCGCAGCGCCCGACCCATCCGAGCCGCCGCCTCACTTGCCAGCTTGGACGTCACGTGCGTGTACCGCTTGATCGTGGTCAGCTGGGAGTGCCCAAGGATCTCCTGCACGACGCTGATGTCAACGCCCTGCTCCAGGAGCAGCGTCGCCGCAGTGTGCCGGGCGTCGTGAACGCGGGCGTCCTTCCCGACCCTGGCCGCCTTCAGGAGTTCCTTCCACTCGTCCCAGTCGTCCCCCGGGACGATAGGGCTTCCGTCGAGACGGCACCAGACCAGATCCATTCCCCGCCACTTCTTTCCGGCCGCCTTTTCCTCCGCGCGCTGTGCCTCCCGCTGGAGCTTCAGAAGCGGGATCAGCGGGGGCGGCCGTCCTTTTCCCTTGCCCTTGGGCTTCACGAACGCCCAGCCACCCACACGCTCAGGGCACGAGGGCGCGTGACCGGTGCAATCCGGGGGACAGAACTTCGGGCACTTCCCGCCGTGCTGCCGACACCGAGGAGGACACTGCCGAAGACACACGTGCCGCCGCCCCGACGTCCTTTTCGACTTCGGGCAATCCTTCGGGGCACGGGTACCGGTGCAGACGTTCACCGCACGCGTGGTGATCTTCGCATCCGTGGCGGTACCGCTGATGCTTGATCTGCCAGAAGACGCGGATCATGCCCTTGTCAAGCGGCGGCGCGCCGCCCCGCCGTACGCCCTGCGCCGCCGTCCCCGCGCCGCGCATGCGGCCTGGGGGCCGGTCACGGCGCGGGCGCCGCGCGGGGCATCGCCGTAGACGCACCCCGCCGTACATCAGTGCCTCGCCAACCACCGGCCCGCCGCCGCCCAGGCGCTACGAGCGACTACGGGTGCAGCCCCTTGCGCCTGCTCGCGCCGGTCACGTTCCGCATTCGCACGGTCCAGCGCCCAGAAAGCCAGCCCCATAGCGACGAGCATGGTGAGCATCCAAAGAGCGATTCCCGCCGTCAGCGACAAGGGCATAAGTCCCGCTGCCATCGCACTTGTGGCCACTGGGATGAAAAAGAGGAACGTCCGCTGGCGCATGATCCAAGTGTGCACCTTCGTGGCTCTGGCCCGAGGGTCGTAGATGGCCGAGGTATGGGTGGGCCATCACACCACTACAGGTTGCGATCGCGCTGTGGTCGGTCGCCGTACGGGGTAGAGGGCGATCGAAGGGCCGGGACTTCGTTCCTCAGCCCCAGCCCAACGGAGCAGCGAAGGTGCATCCGTAGTTGATTCCGATTCCTACCAACCCATGTCGCGAGCGACTAGGTCGCGTGCACAGACGATCTGCTCAGGAGTTGGAGGGATAAGGCTTTCTTCGAGCCGAGTCGGGAGATCCATAAGGGCTTGCTTTCGGCGGCATGCTGTGTGGGCAGCTCATCAAGTTCCACTCGCATGAGCCAGTCGAACAGCACGACCGCGTCAGCTTTCCACAGCTCAAGCGTCAGCCTACTGGTGTCACCCAGGTCCAAGTCCGCCTCGTTCATACAGGCAAAATACACTAGCACGGGGGCATAAGCCGCCTATTTCTCCTTGGTTCGGTCCCCAGAGCACCTCCGCCTGGTACAGGCAGCGGGCGGCACATTGACGAAGGGTGCTAGCCAACTTAGCCATGTCGCAGCATGCCGATCAAATAAAATAAGGTCACGGCGAGACCGATTGCCGTGACCCACCAGCCGTAGAAACGAATCGGCTCATACACGGCTTTTGGCGAGTCATGCGACATGGTCCAACGAGCGCGCAAATGTGAGACGTATGCCATCACGGCTTCTCCGGCCGCGAGTCCGGTTAATAAGAGAACCGGAGGGGACCAATAAACGGACCGCGTCCACAGGACCGGAGCTCCGAGCAGAGGGATAAGAGCGGTAAGGGTGAACCAACTCCACCCAGCCGCCAAGTGCGCCGCATCAGCATCCACCGCTGACATTCCCGCTCCTCTAGTCCTAGTAGTGCTGACGTCGGCCAGTAGTAGCTGCCAGACGAGTCGGCCAGCGCTCTTAAGCTTCTTGCTGCTCACTTCGTCACCCCTGCCTAGATTATGGAATCTAGACGTCAGGCTAACTCTCGATGAGCTTATGAAGCGGATGGGCAACGTCGAATCTCGACCAGGGTTGCAGTTTGGGTTGCAGTTCAGGGTGATACAAAGCCGTTCAGTATGGACCCTGTATGCCCGCTGACCTGCATTGAACTGCTTGGCACCATGATCGTCCGCGCTTTTAATCCGTAGGTTCAGGGTTCGAGTCCCTGGCGGCCCACCAGCCAAAACGCCCCCGGACCGGCCTTGGTCCGGGGGCGTTTGCTAACGCTTCTGCTGACAGCGCCTACGAAGGCGACTTGAGAACCTGCGCGAACACGCCGGCCGCCGAGGCTTCCGCCGCACGGATCACGTGCGCGTACACCCGAAGTGTGATCGCGGGATCGGCGTGCCCCAGCCGGGCGGCGACCACATGCACCGGCACGCCGGCCAGGAGGAGCGTGGTCGCGTGCACGTGGTGAAGGTCGTGCAGCCGGGCGAAGGGAAGCGGCTCGCGCTGCCCGTCTTCCTGGACGGTGGCGTTCTACGCCTTCACCAGGTGGCGGATGAGCTGGGTGACCGTATCGGAGTGGATCGGCCCGCTAAAGGCGGCCCGCTGCGCGGTCGGCTGAGAGCGCCGGTCGGTCCGCGTGCCTGACTGAGGCCCTCGGCCGATACGGGCAGGGACCGCCCGCGCGCCCCAGGAACCGCCAGAGTGACCACCCAAGGCCGTGGCGATCGCTCACTTCGGTACTCCCCACAGTGAGCGGGGCGATCGACTGCCGCGCGGCTTTCAGTGCTCGGGGCCTGGCGGCCCTGTTCTTAGGGTTCGCTTGCCGGCGAGTCCCACGGCCATGATCAGGCGGGGCAGCCGGTCGCAACCAGGCCTCGCCGCGACCTTGCCGATTCGAGAATCAGTCCGATTCCCATCCGATCCGCTCGACCTTGCAAAGGAGAAACAGAGAAAGATCTTGTGACCAGACCGGCGCCGAAGTACTCTCCTTTTACGCTTATGAGGAGGTCACCCATGACGCTTGCCGACTTAGACTCTCGCTACTTATGGCTACTGGCGGGACTATCGAGCTTATTCCCATTATTGCGATTAGGCCTGCTGATGCCCACCTGGAGCTATCGAGCGAGAGTTGCCATCGGATTTTTCCTCGCTTTCGCCAGCCTAGTGGTCAAGGTCGCCTTCTTTACCGACCATGACTCCTCGCAGGCCAAGTGGCTGGCGATGTGGGTTGTGGCGATGATCGCTCTGTTAGCAGGAACCTTGGGCCAAGGCGAAGAGATCAGGAAGGCCGCCTCTCATGCGTTGGACCATCCAGATGAGGAACCGCAACAGGTACGACCTGCCCCCTTTGTAATCAAAGCGGTGGCCGTGACCGTAGCCGGACTTCTCCTGTTGTACTTGCTGTTCAACGACTTCTGATGACGCAACAGACGATCGCCATGCTGCGGCCGGCCGTCATCACGCGGTTGGGGGCGATCGAAGGTCCGGGAGTTCGTTCCACAGCCCCGGTTCACCGGACACGTGGCCACCTCCGAGTTGGCAATGTCGCGGCGCGCCGTCGCTTCCTGGTCGCTCCGACCACTGTTCCTAATATCGACAGTAGGTCGGGTCCTGGCCTTCGCGGTCGAACTCTTCCCGGGAAATCACCCTGTCAACCCAGGTCATCTCCGTGTCCACCCCAGGAATCTCTGGAGTCTTCAGCGGGGACTCCTTCGCTCTCTGGATGAGGACCCGGCCCGGCTTGAGCTTCGCCATGTCCTCGGCGGTGAAGTTGACGTTGGAGGTGCTGAATCTGCTGTAGCCCCTGCCCTTACCACCGGTTGCGTCATAGGCGATCCCGGGTTTCAGGACAAGCGGTTCCGGCTCTACGGTCCAGCCGTCGGCCGGGGCGTCAAGGCGTACCGATGCGCTCCGTCCGTCAAGAGGGGGCGCGCTGAACTTCGCGTCCTCGACCGAATGATTCGATGCGGCGATGCTTGGCACGAGCTGCCGATCGCCCAGGCTGCCGGCACCTGGGACACCTGAGTACGGTTCGTCGTGAGAGACGGTCACATCCTCCGGGGTGGCACCATCGCACCACGTCAAAACGATGATCGGATGGTTTTCTGTATCGACACTGATCCCGATCGCCCCAACTATGTGGGGCGCCCCAGGATAGCCAGGCAGGCAAGCCGTGACGCCCACGGTAATCACGACCGCCATTGCGCCCCTTAACAATCGCCGCATAGTCGCAGGCTAAAAAAACATCGACCTCGCACCATAGCTCCGTGATCTCATTGGAGCCCGACTGTTACAGCTCATGGTGATATCGGTGGACGGCAAGTGCGACCGGGCTCTCCCGGCTCTGCAGCACAGCCACCATTTGGGTGCGGGGTGACGGCCCCCGGTGCTGTCCAGCATTGTCTCCGCCGCTGTGGCCGCGGCCGTCACACCCTTGTCGGTTCCTAGCGGGCTGTGGCTGGTCGCAGGCTACCGCGACCAGACGTTCACCGCTCCCAGGATGCGTGCTGACAGATCATCCCGGTTGGGGCGGGCAGGGCCGGCTAGGCCGGGGTGCCGCTGGTGTTCCGGATCATCTGCTGGAGCACCTTCACTGTGGTGACGTAATCGGCGTCGTCGATGCCCTCATGGATGCGGGCCCGGATCGCCGGCGCGTGCTGCTTGAGACGGACACGGGCTTCCTCCCCCGACTCGGTGATCCACAGCCGTCCCTCGGAATCGCGGGTGAGCCAACCGCGCTCCAGCAGGACTTCCGCTTCTGCTTGCAGGTCGTCTTCGGGCCTGATGTAAGAACTCATGGCCTGCTGGAGTTCGGGGATCGTCATGCCGTGGCCATCGGGTGAGATGTCGTTCTTCGACAGGTTGCGCAGCAGCCAGAATTGGGGCTGGGTGAAGCCCAATTCGGCCTGCCGGGCTCGGGTGAACGAGATGAGGGCCTCGTAGGCCGCTCCGGTCCAGTACGCGGCCGGCTGTGCGGCGAGTTCGGCATCGGTGCCGTGCTGGGTCGTCATGTGTGTGATGCCCCCCAAGGAATGATCGTTGGCGGAAGCACCATAGAACCTCAAGCAATGTCGAGGTCAAGGTGAAAGGCCGAGCAAGATTCGAAACCGTCCATGGAACCAGCAGCAGGGGCCACCGGGCCCGGAGCGCTGCGATTCGGTCGTGGGAAGCTCAGTCGGGCAGGGTGACGGTGACGCTCGCGCCGCCGTCGGCCGGGTTGGCGAACTGCAGGGTCGCCCCGATGATGCGGGCGTGGCCGAGCACGATCGTCAGGCCGAGCCCGTGCCCGTGGCCGCGCTCGGTCCGTCCGGTGCGGAAGCGCTGCGACTGTCCCTTGTTCAGGTCGGCAAGCAGGTCGGGCGGGAAACCCGGCCCGCCGTCGCGGATGACGATCTGGCGAGAGCGCACGGTGATCATCACGGGGGCCGCGCCGTGCGTGCGGGCGTTGAGGAGCAGGTTGGCGACGATGCGCTCCAGGCGACGTGGATCGGTGACGGCTGTCGTTTCGCCCTGGTCCTGGACGACGTTCAGGTCGGCGGGCACGTCGACACGGTGCAGCGACTCGCGTACCAGGTCGGCCAGCGGCACCGGCTGCCGATCCGCGTGTTCGCCGGCGGCATCCAGGTGGGAGATCTCCAGCAGATCGTCGACCAGGCCGCGTAGTACGCCGATCCGGTCCCGGACCATGTCGGTGGCCTGTCCGTCCGGCAGCAACTGGCTGGCCGTGAGCAGCCCCATCAGCGGGGTACGAAGATCGTGCGCGACGTCGGCCGTGAAGCGCTGCTCGGCCAGCAGCCGCCGCTGCAGGCTGGCGGCCATCGAGTTGAGCCCGGCTCCGATCTCGGCGATCTCGTCCCGGCCGCGCACGTCGGTGCGGGCGGCCAGGTTGCCGTCGGCGATCTCGCGGGCGGTGCGGGCCATGCGCCGAAGCCGCCGGTTGGGGAGTTCGGCCGCGAGCACCGACAGCGGCACGACCCCGGCCAGCGCGAACAGTCCGGCTTTGGCCATGTTGCGGTCCAGCGCGTACAGGCTGAGCAGCTCCGGGCCCATCGAGATCTGTACGCTCACCGCCTGGCCGCCGTCGCTGCCGTACGGTTGGGCGGCCCACATCCACGGCTCGTCCCGGTGGTCGAGCCCGTACCAGAGCACCGGCCGGCCGGGCCGGAGCTGGGCGGCCAGAGCGTCAGGGAGTTCCTCGACGGTCACCACGTCGTCGGGCGTGCCACCGGGCAGACGCGCGGGGGCCAGGGACTTGTCGAGGGCGATCTCGGCGCGGGCCTTGCCGAGGTCCAGGGAACGCTGCCAGGTCAACCGGTGTACGAGGAGCCCCACCATGGCGGCGACGACGGTGGCGGCGAGCGTGACGAGGGCCGCGATCTTCCATCGCAGCGAAGCCGGGTTCATGTGACGCTCAATTTGTAACCGAACCCGCGGACCGTCTCGATGCGCTCGGCGCCGATCTTCTTGCGCAGGCGCTGTACGCAGAGGTCGACCACCCGGCTGTCGCCGTCCCATCCGTAGTCCCATACGGTGCGCAGCAGCGTCGCCCGTTCCAGCACGATGCCTGGATGGGCGGCGAACTCCAGCAGCAGCCGCAGCTCGGTGGGGCTCAGCTCGACGCGTCGCCCGGCCCGCCGTACCTCGAGCGAACCAGTGTCGATGCTCAGCTCGCCGAAGGTGAGCGCCGCACTCGCGGCGGCCTGCTCGGTCGCGGGCTGGGGCTGGGCGATGGTGGCCCGGCGCAGCAGCGAACGGATCCTGGCCACCAGCACCGGCAGGTCGACCGGTTTGACCACGTAGTCGTCGGCGCCGCTCTCCAGCCCGGCGACGATGTCCAGGCCGTCGCCGCGCGCCGACATCATGAGGATCGGCACCTGGCTGGTCTCCCGGATCCTGCGGCACAAGCTGATGCCGTCGAGGCCGGGCAGCATCACATCCAGCAGCAGGAGGTCGTGGCCGCCTGCCAGGGCCGCCTCCAGACCGCTCAGCCCGTCAGCGGCGGTGGTCATGCGATAGCCGTAGCGTTCCAGGGCCAGGCTGACCGACGCGCGGATGACGGCGTCGTCCTCGACGAGCAGCAGGGATGTCACGAAAATGCACCATATCTACCGACGTGTGCTGACCGGTTCCAGTTAAGCGGCACGCAGGCCTGCGAGCAGCCCGATGACGGCACCGGCCGGCAGGCGCCCTGACGGCCGGCCGTACGCCCATGTCCCGGGTCCGACGCGCGGCGGACGACTCCTCTCGCTGTGATCTTGGCGCCCTTCACCACATCTGGCCACTGTGCAGGCCCTTTCCTGCGGCCCCGTATCGACCGGGTATCCGCGGGCGCGCAGCCGTGTATCCGACGGGTATCAACGTGCGGCCCTCCTGCGTGGAAGCCGGTGCACGCCGGACGGTCCCCTCCGGCGTTCAATCCATCGGCCGGCGGGCCTACGCCTCGAACTCCTCGGCCCGGGTCACGCCAGTTCCTCCTTGAAACCCTGCCGCCAGGAGGGGTAGCGCAGCCGCCAGCCGAGTTCCCGCTTGGCCTTGGCATTGGAGAAGCCCCGCCCCTCGGTCATCATCGTCACCGCCACTTTCCCCGCCAGTGGCCTGGCCAGCCAGGTGGGGATCCGCATCGGCCGTTTGGCTCCCGCGCACGCGGCCAGGTAGGGCAGCCACTCGCCGGCCGGGGCCGGCTCGTCGTCGACGATGTTGAACACGCCCCTGGCCTTTTGCTCCACGGCCAGGACGGTGGCACTCGCGGCGTCGTCGAGATGCACCCACGAGCTGTGGCCGGCGCCGTTCCCGACGACCGGGTACTGCCGCTTGCGCACCAGCTCGACCTGATCGCCGGTGGCACCCGGTCCGTAGAACGCGCCGTACCGCAGGACCGCGCCACCGGCTTTGACGACGGCCTCCTCGAGGTGGCGGATCGCCTCCGCCCCCTTGCCCGTGCTCGTCGGGTCCAGCGGGTCCTCCTCGGTCTTCACCCATCCGCCCTTGCGGATGCCGTTCCAGGAGGCGTGGCTCTGCGCGACGAAATGGGATACACCGGTCGCTTCGGCGGCGGCCAGCAGGTGGTCCGTCCCCTCGGTACGCAGCCGGTTGGTGGCGGCGAACCAGCGGTCGAAGTGCTTGATATCGGGCGTGCCGGAGATCGCGGTCATCTGGTGCACGATCACATCCGACCGGGCAGCGGCCACCGCCTCACCGACCGACATCGCATCCAGCCCGTCCATCACGACCGCCTCGGCGCCCAACCGCTCCAGCAGGTCCAGCTTGGCCGCACTCGTCGTCGTCGCCGTCACCTGGTGGCCACGCGCGACAAGCTGCGGCACCAGTCGCCGTCCCAGCACCCCGGCCCCGCCCGCCACGAACACCCGCATGACGTCACCTTCCCGACGCAAGTGTCTGTCTCCGCTATTCGAGACGAGACAGCCCGGCCGCCTGTGACGTGGGTGCCTCCATGTCACAGAACGGCGGGCTGGATCGCGCGGGACAGCCGGATGGTCGGCATCCACGCCGCCCTACGCCGGTGAGTGCACCGGTGTGGAAACAGCCAGGTGCCGGGACCGGGGCTCGCGATTACCCTCAGCTCATGGCCTACCCGAGAAACGCGCGTACCGCCATCATCAGGGGCGCGGCCCTGAGCGTCGCCGTCTTCGCAGGGACGGCCGGACGGCGGTTCGTCGACCATCACGACATTCGGATCGCGCTGACAGAGGGCGCGATCCAGATGATGATCGCGTTGCTCGTGGTCACGCCGGTACTTCTTCTCGTCACGCGGCGGCCTCGAAAACCGATCGACGCGGCTCGGGCAGAGCTGACAAGGTGTTCCGGTGTTCGAAGCAGCCAAAGTGATCCGAACGATGGACCTGCTCACCGAGGCGGGTTGTGACGTCTGGATCGCGGGGGGATGGGGCGTCGACGCCCTGGTCGGCAGGATCACCCGGGAACACCGCGACCTCGACCTGCTGCACCGCGTCGAACAGGAACCTCTGCTGATCCGGACGCTGGAATCAGCCGGGTTCGCCGAGCGGTCCGGCATCTCGCCGGGGCGACCTGCGCGGTTCGTCATGGCCGATCGGGACGGCCGGGAGCTGGACCTCCACCCGCTGCTGTTCGCCCCGGACGGCTCGGCCGTCCAGCGGCTCGACACCCGCGGCGGCACGCTGACGTACCCGGCGGACTGTTTCGTCACGGGGACGATCGACGGCGTGCGGGTGCGGTGCCTGTCGGCCACCCAGCAGAACCACTTCCACCAGGGATACGAACCCAGCGACCGGGACCGTCAGGACATGGCCCGGCTCCGGGAGACGTTCGGCATCACCACCCACTTCTGAGCACCGAGCCGACGGAGCACGGGTCAGCGTAGCTCGCCTTCCAGCAGGCCCATCATGATCTTGTCGTGCCATTTCCCGTCGCGCCGGAACGCCTCGCGCCGGCGTCCCTCCTCGACGAAGCCGACCTTCTCGTAGACCCGGCGGGCACTGGTGTTGTCGGCGACCACGGTCAGCGAGATGCGGTGCAGCCGCATCGTGTCGAAGCCGTAGCGGCAGATCACCCGCATCGCGTCGGTGGCGTAGCCCTGGCCCCAGGTGTCCTTCTCGCCGAGATAGATGTCCAGGGTGGCGTCACCGGTCTCCGGTTCGGCCTCGCGCAGCGCGACGATACCGATGGCCCGGCCGTTCAGGGTGTCGATCATCAGTTGCAGGTCGCCGTAGGTGTCGGGGGCGCGCTCCTCGATCTGCTTGACGGTCCGGGCCAGCGACGGCGGATAGGGCGCGTTCATCCACCGCATCACCTCAGGGTCGCCGTGCCACCGCCACAGCGCCTCCCCGTCCGACGGTTCGATGGCGCGAAGTCGTACACGCTCTCCTATGACCATTCCGGCTTCCTATCAGGAGCCGGGAAAGCAGAGGCGACTCATTAACTCCCCGATAGATCGACCGGACGTGACCGGGGAGCCCACAGGACGAAGAAGATCTCGCTCTCTGAAGTCGATGTCGTTACACTGATGGCCATGCGTCGTCCGTCATGTCTCAGCTGGTGGCGCTCCACGTAGGAGCGGCCGCACCTGACGCATGACCGGGCCGTTCGGATGAACGGCCCTTCGCGTTTCCTCCCTGGTCACAGGGCCGTCGTCCAGAGCGGCGGCACCTTTCACCGACCAGGAGGACCACATGACCACCGATCTCGCCGTCCCGGCCCCCGCGCACGATCACCTCGACGTGCCCGCCGCCCAGCTGCGCAGCGCCGAGCTGGAGGAGGCCATCCGGAAGGACCCGGGGCGGTTCCGGGTGCTGACCGGGGACCGTCCGACGGGACGGCTGCACCTCGGGCACTACTTCGGCACGCTGCACAACCGGGTCCGGCTGCAGGACATGGGGGTGGAGGTGTTCGTGCTGATCGCGGACTACCAGGTGCTGACCGATCGGGACGTCGCCGAACGGCTGACGGAATACGTCGAGGACCTGCTGCTCGACTACCTGGCGATCGGCGTCGACCCGGAACGGAGCACGATCTTCGCCCACAGCGCGGTCCCGGCGCTGAACCAGCTGCTGCTGCCGTTCCTCAGCCTGGTCTCGACCGCCGAGCTCGGCCGCAATCCCACGGTCAAGGACGAGATCGCCCACTCCAGCCAGGCGTCCGTCAGCGGGCTGATGTTCACCTACCCGGTCCACCAGGCGGCCGACATCCTGTTCTGCAAGGCGAACCTCGTGCCGGTGGGCCAGGACCAGCTGCCCCACCTGGAGATCGCCCGTACCATCGCCCGTCGCTTCGACAACCGGTACGGCGACGGCGGCGCGCCGGTGTTCCCCGAGCCGGAGGCTCTGCTGTCGGTGGCTCCGCTGCTCCTCGGCACCGACGGCACCAAGATGAGCAAGAGCCGTCGCAACGCCATCGCGCTGTCCGCGAGCGCGGACGAGACCGCCAAGCTGATCCGGGGCGCGAAGACGGACGCGGAGCGGCGCATCACCTACGACCCGGTGGCGCGGCCCGAGGTCTCCAGTCTGGTCCTCCTGGCCGCGCTGTGCCTGGACCGGGACCCGCACGAGGTGGCCGAGGAGATCGGCGACAGGGGAGCCGCCGCGTTGAAGCAGGTGGTGACCGAGGCGGTCAACGACCGCCTGGCGCCCATCCGCGCCCGGCGGACGGAGTACGACCGCGACCGCGGGTTTGTGCGGAAGGTGCTGCGGGAGGGCAACCGCCGGGCCAACGCCATCGCCGACGACACCCTCCACGAGGTACGGGCGGCCATGAAGTCGCTCTACTGAAAGATGTCACGCTGAGTCACCGTGCGTCGGGCTCTGCTGTCAGGTGTGAGCGGTGCCGCCGCAGCTGAAGGGAGTCTCCGCGTGGTGGCAGCCGCGTATGAGACGGGTCTCGAGTTGCGTCTCGGAGGCGAGGTGCGTGGCGAGTTCTTCCAGGGAAGCGCCACAGTAGACGTTCGACAGGCCGCGTTGGACGACGTCGCGCGACAGGCCGTGCCGGCGCACGGCGTACCACCCGCCGCCCACCGCGTCGGAGATCAGCCACTCCTTGCTGTAGCGGGCCTTCAGCTCTGCGATCGTCACCGGCATGGCGGCTCGCACACGGAGATGGCAGCGAGGGTTCCCATGCGTTCAGGCTAGTGACTCAAAGGATATCGAGCAATCACAGACAGTAGTCGGAGACGGCCTTGGCCGAGATCGGACACCGTCTTCCAGAGAGGTGGGGCAAGCGGGGCGATTAGCGGCGTTTCCCCGAGTCGGCCAGGCTGTGGGTATGAATGAGAACGACCTGATCGACACACGGAGATCTCTGCACGCGGTCGCGGAGCTGATAATGGCAGGCCCGCAGTACCGGGGAAGCGGCACGATCCGGCTGCGGGTCACGCCCGGCGGCTTCGCGACGGTGGCCGCGCCCGTCCTGCGTGTCGAGGGCGGCGAGTTGCTGACGGGAGACGAACGCGTCCCGCTGAACGGCACGTCGCTCCGCGCGCTCGGCACCGCCGCAGGGGTGACGCCCGGCGCCCCGGAGAACCTCTACTCCGACGGCTCCGGCGCTTCCCTCGACGACGTCCTGCGCGTCGATGCCGACGCGGCCGCACGACTCGCCGAGAGCCTGGCCCACGGTGACGCGGCGTTGCGCGAGCTCGTCCCCGGGGAGATCCCCGTGCTGTGGCCCGAGCACTTCGACCTCGGGATATCCGTCGACAAGGTGAACTACGGCGTCTCGCTCGGCGACGGGTACATCCCGGTGCCGTACGCGTATGTGGGGCCGTGGGAGCCGAGGAGCGGTCCCTTCTGGAACGCGCCGTTCGGCGCGGCGCGCCCGCTGGGCGAGGTGCCGGATCTGCTCGCCTTCTTCGCCGAGGGCCGGGAACGGGCGGCGGCCCCGGAGTCCACAATGGGGGCATGAAGCAGTGGAAGGAGACGCGTGACCGGCTGCGCGAGTTCGCCCTCGGCCTTCCCGGCGCCTACGAGGACTTCCCCTGGGGCGAGAGCGTCGTCAAGGTGAACAAGAAGGTCTTCGTCTTCCTCGGGATCGAGGAGGAGACCGAGAAGTGGAAGCCCCGGTTCTCGGTGAAGCTGCGTGAGTCGAACGGGCACGCGCTCAATCTGCCGGGCGCGGCCCCCACCGGGTACGGCCTCGGCAGGGCCGGCTGGGTGACCGTGTCCTTCACCGACGAGGCGCCGGACGTCGAGCTGCTGTGCGATTGGGTGGAGGAGAGCTACCGGCTCGTGGCCCCCAAGCGCCTGGTCGCCCAGCTCGACGCCCCCCAGCCCTGATCCGGCCTCAGCTAGAGCGATCCGTACCAGCCGAGGCGAGAGGAGATCTCGGTGGCGGCGGTCACGGCCTGGGCGGCCACGGTGGCGAGGCGGTCGGCGGGAAGGCGGAACGTCGGGCCGGACACGCTGAGTGAGGCGGCCACCGTGCCGTCGGCGCCGCGGATCGGTGCCGCCACCGCGGTCAGGCCCACCTCCAGCTCGTCGACGGCCGTGGCGTACCCCTGGCGGAGCACGCCGTCGAGCTCCTCGCGCAGGAGCGCGGGGTCGGTGATGGTGTGGTCGGTGAATCGCGGGAGCGGCTCGGCGACGACCTCCTCGAAGCGTTCGTCGGGCGCGTGGGCCAGCAGCACCTTGCCGTTCGAGGTTGCGTGCAGGGCGATGCGCCTGCCTGTCCAGTTGTGCGCCTGGAGGGCCGAGGTGCCGGCCATCTGGTCGACGTAGAGGGCCTGCCGGCGGTCGAGGATGGCGATGTTGACGGTCTCGCCGATCTCCGCCGCGAGGCGGGTGCCGATCCGGCGTCCTTCCTGGACGACGTCGAGCCGGGCGGTGGTGGCGCCCGCGAGCCGGAGAACTCCCACGCCCAGGCGGTAGCGGCCGCGCTCGTCGTTCTGGTGGACCAGATCGTGGTTCTCCAGGGTGGCGACGAGACGGAACGCGGTGGAACGGTGCACCCCCAGCTCCGCCGCGATCTCGCTCACGCCCAGCTCGCCGTGCCTGGCCAGCAGTTTGAGTACCGACAGGGCCCGGTCGACGGACTGGACCCCCGTGCTGTCACGCTCGCCCTCGTTGCTCATGGCACAACCCTATTCAAAATACGCACATGAGCCATCGCACTCGGGAGACGAGTCCCGAGAAAGCGGGTCGTAGGCCGACCCTTCGCCACATGGACGGCGTGGTCGCGGCTCCCCTACAGTCCCCAGCTATGACCAACGACTCCTCGGCCGGCGTGCAGTCGGTAGACCGGGCGATCAGCGTGCTGGAGATCCTTTCGGCGCGCGGCGAGGCGGGTGTCACCGAGATCGCGCTGGAGATCGGCGTGCACAAGTCGACGGCGTTCCGGCTCCTCGGCGCGCTGGAGGCGCGGAGTCTGGTCGAGCAGAGCGAGGACCGCGGGAAGTACCGGCTCGGCTTCGGCGTGATCCGCCTGGCCGGCGGGGTGGCCTCCCGTCTCGATCTCACCCAGCAGGGGCGGCCGGTCTGCCGCCGCCTGGCCGAGGAGATCGGGGAGACGGTCAACATCGCGGTCGTGCGCTCCCACTACGCCGTCAACCTCGACCAGGTGCGCGGACCGTCGGCGGTCACGGTCCACAACTGGGTGGGGCAGCTGACCCCGCTTCACGCGACCTCCAGCGGCAAGGTCCTGCTCGCCCACCTGGACGATCCGCACCGTGAACGGCTGCTGTCGGCGGCGGGCCTGCCGCGGTTCACCCCGGCGACCATCACCTCGCTCGCCGAGCTGCGCCCGCATCTGGAGGACGCCAGGGCGCGGGGGTACGCCGTGACGCTCGAGGAGTACGAGATCGGGCTGAACGCGATGGCGGCCCCCGTCCGGAGCTACGAGGGGGACGTGGTGGCGGCGGTGAGCGCCTGCGGGCCCGCCTACCGGTTCGATGAGGAGCGCATGCGTGAGGTGGCGCCCATCCTGATCGCGGGCGCGGCCGACATCAGCCGCCGCCTCGGTTTCGCCGGCTGAACGTTCCGCCGTGCGCCTCGAACTGCACCTGTGGCGGTATGTCGTCCTGGCCACAGTTCTGTGGCTGCCGGCGGCGTTCGGCGTGGCGTGGCTGCTGGCGCGACGGCGGGCGCGACAGGGCCGTCCCCATCCGGTCCGTACGGCGTACGCCGACGTCTTCATCGTCTCCGGGACGGTCCCCTGGCTGTGGATGATCCTCACTCCGGGGCGGGCCTCGGGTGTGAGTTTGGTGCCGCTGCGTGATCTCGCCGAGCTGGCACACGGACCGTTCGGCGCGGCGTTCGCGCAGGTCGGGGGCAACTTGCTGGTCTTCGCGGCGCTCGGGGCGCTGCTGCCGGTCCGCTCCGCGCGCTTCGCGGCCGTGTGGCGGGTCGGCCTTCTCGCGGCGGCGCTGTCGGCCACCGTCGAGGTGCTGCAGTACGGGCTGCGCCTGGGGCGAGTGTCGTCGGTGGACGACGTGATCCTGAACACGCTGGGTGCCGTACTGGCCGCGCTGGCCACGTGGCCGTGGCACGCCGCGCGCGCGGACGCCGGGACCGCTCCACGGTAAACGCCGCACAAAACCCCCGTCGATCGTCACACGGGCACGATTCGCTCAAAAGAAGCACGGGACCAACGTGCGTATCTGTGCGATCGTGGACAAGGCGGGGCAAGTTCTCTGGAGACGCGGACCGCGTCTGTGACTGAGGGTGATAGAGCGTGATGGAATCCCCGGTACCTCACGAACCCCCGATCTATCGCCGCATCGCCGATCGCCTGCGCGAGGCGATCGCGGCGGGCGAGTTCCGCGATGGGGATCGCTTACCGGGCGAGAACGCCCTCATGGCGGAATACGGCGTCGCCCGGGCGACCGCGAGGCAGGCACTCGCCGTCCTCATCAACGAAGGCGTGGCGGTGGCCAGACGAGGCTCAGGGGTCTACGTACGGCAGTTCCGCCCGATCCGCCGCCACGGCTCCCGGCGCCTGTCACGCGAGCAGTGGGGCGCCGGCAGGGCCATCTGGGACTCCGACACCACCGGCCGCCCGTACGTCGTGGACGACATGACGATCACCCGCGAGGCGGCCGCCCAGGACGCCGCGCGGGTGCTCGGCTGCGAGGAGGTCTGGGTACGGCGGCGGCGTTACTCGGTGGACGGGCGGCCGGTACAGCTCGCGGCCTCATACTTTCCGGCCGAACTGGTGGCCGGCACGGCGATCACCACGCAGGACACCGGACCCGGCGGCGTCTACGCCCGCCTGCGCGACCTCGGGCACGCGCCCGCGCACTTCACCGAGGAGGTGCGGGCCAGGATGCCCACACCCGAGGAGGCCCGCAAGCTGGGGCTTCCCGCCGGGACGCCCGTCATCCTGGTGTGCCGGTCGGCCTTCTCCCGCGCCGGCAGGGCCGTCGAGCTGAACATGATGATCATGGACGCCGCGTCGTATGTACTTCAGTACGACTTCGATGCCTGAGTCAAGCGTTAGGTTGACCTGTCCACCCCGAACCTTGATTTCTCTAGAGATGTCCCGCAACGTGAGGGGGAATCGTACAAACCAGGCCGCTTGCCGCGGAAAGGGTGGACGGGATGTCGTTCGACCGGCACCTCGCCGAAATCGCCCGGGAGTTCCCCGACTGGACCATCTGGAGGAGCGACGCGGGACGGTGGTGGGCCACGCGGCACCACCCGCTCACCGAGCGGGAACGTGACGCGGGATGCGCGATGACGATCGACGCCGACGATCCGGAGGGGTTACGCGACCGGCTGCTCGAACAGCAGGAGTGCATCTCCTCCGTCGACGGGGACACCTGATCGGCGATCGGGAACAGGCCTGATCACGGCTGCGGCCGGAGATCGGGAGGGGCGGAAACCTCCGACCCATCGGGGGCGGAGGTTTCCGCTTCTACGGCGTCACGACCGGCCCGGTCAGCGGCCGGCCGCTCCGGCGGGCCCGGCGGTCACCGCCGAGCCCTCCCGCGCGCCGCTCACTGCCGCTGGGCCGGTACCTCGTCGCCGCCGGGCTGGTCGACCCGCGCCACGTGGACCTCGGTGCTCTCGAAGAACCCGCGGATGCGCCCCGGCGCGTGGACGTCGTGGTCGTTGGCGACGTGCACGTCGTTCGCACCGTGCGGGTGCCCGCTGACATCGACCGTCTCCTGGGGGTCACGGGCGTCGAAGGGGTCGGCCGGGTCGCGGACGACGACGGCGTCCTCGTCGTGGTCGTCGTGCGGCTCACGGGCGTCCTGCGATCCGTCCGCGTCCTGCGGCTCACGGGCGTCCTGGGGATCGTCCGCGTCCTGCGGACGGTGAGCGTCGTCCCTCGCGTGGGTCTCGCCGTCGTGGACCTCGGGGGCGTCGCCGGAGTCGTCGATCACGACCCGCACCGACTCGATTTCCTCGGCCGCGGGCGCCTCGATCGCGCGCAGGTCGTCGACCGTGCCGATGGCCGGGCGCGGAGGCAGCACCGCGGACTCGTCGACCAGCGCCCCGGCGGCGCTCTCACGCTGCAGCAGGTCGCCCAGCACCGAGCCCATCTCGTGGAGGCGGCGCACGACCTCGGTGTGGGTGTCAGTGAGGAATGTCACCCGGCGTCCGGTGTGCTCGTCGAGGGACGCGGCCCGCCGCTCGGCGGCCGCCAGGGTCTCGGCGGCCTCGTTGCGCGCGGACTCCAGCGTCGCCTCCGCATCGGCCTTCGCCGAGGAGAGCGTCGCCTCGCCCTGGGCGGCGGCCTCGTTGACCAGCCGCTCGGCCTCGTGCTGCGCGGCGGTCAGGAGGCGGTCGGCCTCGGCGCGGGCGTTGCGCAGAGTCTCCTCGGACTCCGAGCGGGCCGCACCGAGGGTCTCCTCGGCGTCGGAGCCGGCCTGGGCCAGCAGGCGCTCGGCGGCGGCCGTCGCCTCGTGGACGCGGCGCTCGGCCTCGCCCTGGGCGGCCGAAAGGATGCGTTCGGCCTCGGAGATGGCGTCCTCACGCACCTTGGTGGCCTCGGCGTCGGCGGTCTCGCGCTTGGAGATCGCCTCCTCCTCGGCGAGCTTGAGGATCTGGCTCAGGCGCTGGCCGAGCTCGTCGTAGTCCTGCGGGGCCTCGGCCAGGCGGCGCCGGGCCTCCGCGAGCTCGATGCGGCCCTGCTCGGCCTGATCGATGGCGCGCGCCAGCCGTTCTTCCAGGTCACGGATCTGGTTGCGCGTTCGGGCCATGTGCTCGTGGACCTGGCGGCGGCTGTATCCACGCATCACCACCTCGAAGCCGAGGTCCTCGTGCATCATGTCCGGAAAGCTGTCGTGCTGGTTCGTCATGGCTGAGCCCTGGGGGTCTTGTTTCGGGTGGGGGTCGTGCTCTGATTACGAGACGTCAGGACACGACTTTCCTGCCATCTGCCCAAGTCCGCAACCCGAACGCCTGACCTCTTGCGGTCGAATGAGTCTCTTCCACCAGTAAAGCCCGGGAAACCAGCGGATGGTCACGTGGGATCATCGATGTCATGAGCGAGCCGACTTTTCCGGGCCCGGCGGCCCCGCCGTACATCGCCGCGCTCGACGCCGGCACGCCGTTCGTCCACCCCGAGGCGTACGTCGCGCCGACCGCGGTCGTCGTGGGACGGGTACGGCTGGCGCGCGGCGCGAGCGTCTGGTACGGCTCGGTGCTGCGCGGCGACGACGAGGAGATCGACGTCGGCGAGGAGTGCAACATCCAGGACCTGTGCTGCCTGCACGCCGACCCCGGGCTGCCCGCCGTGCTCGAGAGCCGCGTCAGTCTGGGCCACCGGGCCGTGGTGCACGGGGCCCACATCGAGACCGGCGCCCTGGTCGGCATCGGGGCGGTGGTGCTGAACGGCGCCCGCGTCGGCGCCGGCTCGCTCGTCGCGGCGGGGTGCGTCGTGACGCCGGGCAAGCGCATCCCGGCGGGGGTGCTGGTCGCGGGGGTGCCCGGCAAGGTCGTCCGGGAGCTGACCGACGACGACCGGGCAGGTTTCGCCCGCACGCCCGACAACTACATGGCGAAGGCCGCGCGCCACCGCGCCGCCAGACCGGTCCCGCCCACGATCGCCACCTGAGCCGTCTGCGGGAGCGCCCCTCGCCGCCTGGCCCAGCGAGGCCATCGAGCCCGCCGAGCGCAGCGAGGCCATCAAGCCGGCTCGGGGCCGGCGGTGGCTTGAGGAGGAGGGAGGGTGAGGGACGAGCCCGTACGACGACGAAAGCCGCCGCCTCAAAGAGGCCCCGAGCCCGCCGAGCGCAGCGAGGCCATCAAGCACGGCGGTACGGCTCTGAGATCGGACGGGACGTCCGAAGTAGCATGGCCGCCGTGCAGTGGGACCCATTCGAGGCGATCGAGCGGGATGTCCGTGCCATGGTGACGGACCCCCGCTGGGCCGACGTCCCCGCACCCACGCAGGCGCAGGCGATGGCGGCGCGCCTGCTGCTCACCGCCGACGGAGGGCACTGGCTGTTCGGCTCGCACGCCCGCTGGTACCGCCACGACCAGGCCGACGGGCAGTGGCACCTGTCGGCTCCTCCGGCCGATCCGCGCGTGCGGGCCGCGGCGCGCCCGGCCCACCCCGCGCCGGCGATCCCCGTCGAGATGCTTCCCGCGTCGGCCGACTTCGCGTTCGACCGGGGCTCGACGCAGGCGTTCGTCGGCCCCGACGTGCCCCGCCGGGTCACCGAGCAGGTCAGGGGGCTGCTCGACCAGCAGCGGGGCCTGCAGGAGGAGTTCCCCGCGGTGGTGGGGCCGCTCGCCGAGGTGTTCTGCAATGACGTCAAGGGGACGGTCGCCGCGATCTGGGGCACGATCATGTGGTGCGCCTACGCGCCGGCGTTCGACGGCAACGAGCGACTGCTGTCGATGTTCGGGGAGTTCCTCTCCAGGCCGCTGCCGGGGGACGACTGGGTGCGCTGGCTGCCCGCCACGCCCCTTTCGGCGCTGGTCGCCCTGTACGCCGAGCGGCTCGGCCGGGGCGCGCAGGGCACCGCGCTGCGCCTGGCCGGGCTGATGCGCGACACCGCGCGCGTGCTGGCCGCCGACCCGCGCTTCGCACCGCGCTCCGCCGCGCTGCTCGCCATGGTGGAACCCCTGCGGGCGCAGCCGTGGCTCGATCACCCGGCCCGGGACGCTCCCGGCATACGGCGCGCCTGGCTCGCGCGCTGCCCGGCGCATCTCAGGGGGGCCGTGGTGCACGAGACCTCGCCGGGTGATCATTTCCGGCACTCGCTGTACGACATGGTGCGGGCGCTCTCGTTCGTGGCGGCCCACGGCGCCGACCCCCGGGCGGTGGCCGCGTCGCTGCTCGCGGCCGACGTCCACGCCGTGGCGCCCGCGGTGGCGCCTCAGTTGTACCCCTGGCTGGACGCCGAGTTGCGTCATACGTACTACGTGGCGCTGGCGCAGCCCGATCACCCGCTGCGCGGCTGCTGGCCCCGGGACGGGGAGCCTCCGGAGGCGCTGCGGCCGCCCGACAGGGCGTCGGCGGCGGCCCTGCTGGGAGCCGCGTACGCGACGGGGCTCGCGTGGTGCGGCCTGACGGGGACGCCGCCACCGCCGCGCGGTTTCCCGTCGTCGGCGGCCATGGTGAGCTGTCTGATGGATCAGCGGGACGACCCGCACGAGACGCAGCCGGGCGTCCCTGATGCCCCATCGGAATGGATTCGTCACAGCTGACCGACTCAGCGTGATCTAAACGGGATATTTGGCTATTTAATCCTTACTTCGCGTATATCATTCCCACCCCCCTCATCCGCGGATTTGGCTGAATTGTGATCTCCCGTTCCGGGAAATGGTTCCACGGGGACACGGGCGGGCGTGACGAATGGTCCCGATGGGCCATGTCGGCGAAAGGCCACCCGGTCGTAACCTCGAAGTGGGTGTGGGCTGCGGAAGGAAGGACGACGCGGTGGGGCACGACAACCTGGACTCACGGGTCCATGACCGTGTCGCGTTGGACGAGATCGCGCTCTACGCTGAGGTGCTCAGCGCCGTCGCCGTCAGCGAGCGACAGCTGACCTTGGATGAGCTCGACAACGCGCTCGGATTGCGCACTTCGGTGAGTCACTGAAGGTTCTCGCAGAACTGGTCCCGAACTCCTCGGGGGTTCGGGACGGTTTTGTGAAAGAACCCATGATCACTTAACAGGACTAGTCCACCCGGGCCGGGAAACCCGCGAAAGCCGCTACGACCGCACTAGCCTCGCGATGGCGGCCGAGGCCTCCTTGACCTTCTCCTCCGCCTCGGGGCCACCGGCGGTGATCGCGTCGCTCACGCAGTGCCCGATGTGATCCTCCAGTAGGCCCAGCGCCACCGCCTGCAACGCGCGCGTGGCGGCCGACACCTGGGTGAGGATGTCGATGCAGTACGAATCCTCCTCGACCATGCGCTGCAGACCGCGGATCTGCCCTTCGATCCGCCGAAGCCTGGTCAGGTAGGCCTGCTTGTCTCCGCTGTAGCCGTGCATACGCCCAGGGTACCTGTTCGGGGTATCACCCACGGCGGCCGTGAAGGCGTCCCGCCTACCGCGCGCCCTTCCTCCCGGGCTTGGACGCGAGGGACTCGAGGAGCGTCTCCCAACGGGCGGCCACGGCGGGGGCGGCGTGCGCGGCGGCCGTCGAGAGGGCCCCTGCCGCCAGCACCATGCGGCGCCGCTCGTCGTCGATCAGCGCCAGCAGCGCCGCGGCGTACGCCTCCACCTCCCCCTCGCCCCTCGGGACCAGCACGCTGTCGCGGCCGTGGGTGACGAAGTCGCCGGGGCCGCGCGCGCCCTCGAAGCCGACGACGGGGACGCCGCAGCCGAGCGCCTCGATCACCGTCATGCCCGGCGTCTCGGCGTGCGAGGTCACGGCCACGAGCGAGGCCTTGGCGAACTCGCCGCGCAGGTCGGGAGTGGTGCCCATGAAGTACACGTTGTTGTGGAGGTTCAGCTGCCCCACCAGCGCCCGCAGGCGCTTCTCCTCGGGCCCGCCGCCGTACAGGCGCAGCCGCCAGTCGGGACGCTTGTCGGCCACGATGGCGAAGGCCCGGATGAGCAGGTCGAACGCCTTGCCGGGGAGTAACCGGCCGCCGGCCGAGACGATGCGGTTGTCCATGCGCGAGCGGGGCCACAGGCCCGGCGGGAGGGCGTCGGGGACGACCTCCACCGGAGGGCCGCCGGACTCGCCCAGGAGCCGCTCGAACTCCTCCCGGGTCGTCTCCGTCGAGGCGACCACCGCGTCCAGCTTCGGGTAGAAGCGGCCCACCGGCCCGGGCACCGCCGGACGGCTCCACTCGCGCGCGACGCGCACCGTCTCGCGGGGCACGTGCCGGGCGGCCTGGACGCTCAGGCCCGGCCTGGTGGTCACCAGCGCGTCGCAGCGAAGGCCCCGCAGCATACGCCACAGCGCCATCTCGGTGCGCATCTGACCGCGCGGCAGCAGGTGCCGTACGCCGGGCCGCGCGTCGACGAGCCAGCGCAGCGAGACGCGCGGGTCCACCGGGAAGAACGGGCTCTCACGCACCCGCTTGACGCTGACGACCTCCACCGTGTGCCGGGAGGCCAGCTCGGTGGCGAGGTTGAGCACGGCGCTGGTGTCGCCCCGCATGCCGTACGCCGAGGGGACCAGAAAACAGATCTTCATCCGCCCACCTCGAGACGGAGCTCGTCGTCCACGGTGTAGCAGGGGCGCACGGGCACCCCGTCCACCTCGGTGTCGGGGTAGTGCACGCGGCGGCGCTTGCCGTCGACGTCGTCCAGGCGCGCCCCGAGGGGCAGCGGCGCCTCCAGCCCGTCGACCTCCAGGGACGGCTCCCAGAGCCCTTCGTACTCGGGGGTGGCGGCGATCACGTCGCACAGGGAGAGGGCCGCGTGGAAGCGCACGCCCTTCACGGTGGCCGTCGCCGTCACCGCCGTCTCCGGGCCTCCGGCGCGCCGGAGGGCGAGCCGGGCGGTGTGCTGGGAGTCGTCGTCGGAGAAGCCCGTGTAGGCCAGCAGGCCCGTCACCTCGAAGCGTCCTTCGCGGAACCACACCGCGCGCACGTCCGCCACCGGGCCGGCCTCGGAGATCTTGACGGCGAGGTATCCGTTGAGGGTGCGGTAGGCGCGGTAGGCGAGGGTGCGCCGGCTGAGCGCGTAGGCGTCGAGCCGGTCGAGGGAGAATCCGGGGTCCACGCTGTGGATGCGGACGCGCCGGCCCTGGTGTTCGAGGTGGGCGTCCCACCTGCCCGGGCTCAGCCCCAGCGGTGCCAGCGACACCGCCAGCGAGGCCTCGCGCACCTCGGCCCCGGACGTGCCGAGCGTCACCCCGCACTCGACGCCGGTGCCCCGCTGCCGGAGGATCAGCCGCGTGCCCTCGGCGAGGGGTTCCTCGATGGTGAGGCGGAGCGAGAGGACATCGGCCAACGTGACTTCGGCATCGGTAACGACAACGCGCACCGCGCCCCCTCCCCGTCGATTGAGCCGCGACGTTGAGGTTACCGTGATTTCTCCGTTATGTGGAGAAAGGTTTTCGGGTCTGTGCTATCAGGACGCCCATCCATGTGGATTCGTGAGGGGCGCCGCGCCCCTCGCCCCGCCGGGCGGAGCGAGGGGACAACGAGGACGTTCCTCGTCAGGCCTTGACCGGCTGGCCCTTCACGGAGGTGATGAGCAACTGGGCGACGTCGACGACCTCCAGCGACTCCTTGGCCTGGCCGCTGTTCTTCTTCTCGTTGATCGCGTCACCGAGCATCACCAGGCAGAACGGGCAGGCGGTGGACACGGTGTCCGGGTCGGTGGTGAGGGCCTCGTCCACGCGCTCGGTGTTGATGCGCTTGCCGATGCGCTCCTCCATCCACATGCGCGCGCCGCCCGCGCCACAGCAGAAGCCGCGGTCCTTGCAGCGGTGCATCTCCTGGGTCTGCACGCCCGGCACCTTGGCCATGATGTCGCGCGGCTGGGCGTACACCTTGTTGTGGCGTCCCAGGAAGCACGGGTCGTGGTAGGTGATCTTCTCCTCGATCGGGGTGATCGGAGTGAGCCTGCCCTCCTCGACCAGCTTGGCGAGCAGCTGGGTGTGGTGCACGACCTCGAACATGCCGCCGAGCTGCGGATATTCGTTGGCGAGGGTGTTGAAGCAGTGGGGGCAGGTGGCGACGATCTTCTTGACCCCGGCCTCGTTGAGCGTCTCGATGTTCTGCTGGGCGAGCATGTTGAACAGGAACTCCATGCCCAGGCGGCGCGCCGGGTCTCCGGTGCACGCCTCCATCGGCCCGAGCACCCCGAACTTCACCCCGGCGATGTGCAGCAGCTCGGCGACCGCCTTGGTGGTCTTCTTGGCGCGGTCCTCCAGGGCGCCGGCGCAGCCGACCCAGAAGAGGTACTCCAGGTCGTCCGGAGCCTTCTCGTCGATGACCTGGACCTCGATCGGGTCGACCTCGCGGGAGGCGAGCTCCTCGATCCACTCGGCCCGCTTCATCTCGGACATGCCCCAGGGGTTGCCCTTGTTCTCGAGGTTCTTGAGCATGACGCCCGCCTCGGACGGGAAGTTCGACTCGATCATGACCTGGTAGCGGCGCATGTCGATGATGTGGTCGATGTGCTCGATGTCGACCGGGCACTGCTCGACGCAGGCGCCGCAGTTGGTGCACGACCACAGCACGTCGGGGTGGATGACGCCGTCCTCGCCGACCAGAGGCTTGCCGGCCAGGGCCAGGACGTCCTCGGGCAGCTTCTCGCGCTCCTCCTCGGTGGCGAGCAGGTACGGCGCGATCGCGAAGGCGTGGTCGCGCTGGTCGAGGATGAGCATCTTGGGCGACAGCGGCTTGTCGGTGTTCCAGGCGGGGCACTGCGACTGGCACCGGCCGCACTCGGTGCAGGTGTAGAAGTCGAGGAAGCCCTTCCAGGTGGTGTCCTCCAGCTTGCCCCGGCCGAAGACGTCGGTGTCGGGGTCGGCCTCCTCGAAGTCGAGGGCCTTGCCGTTGCTGCGCATCTCGGGAGCGGCGCCGAGGCCGTCCGGGCGGCGCGAGAACATGACGTTCAGCGGCGCGGTGAAGATGTGCAGGTGCTTGGAGTTCACCACGATCACCAGGAACACCAGCATGACGCCGATGTGCAGCAGCAGGCCCACGGCCTCCAGGACCTCGCTGGTGGGCAGGATCTTGGCGACCGCCTCGGAGGCGAAGGCCCCGGAGCGGTAGGGGAAGTTGCCGGTGTTGATCGCCGCGCCGCGGAACAGGAACAGCGTCCAGATGACGTTGAAGATCATGAAGAGGATCAGCCACGCGCCGCCGAGGTGGGAACCCGCGAAACGCGACTTGCGGCCGAGCTTCTTCGGCGAGTTCTTCAGCCGGATCACCGCGAAGGACACCAGTCCGGCGAGGCAGGCCACCGCGATCAAATCCTGGAGGAATCCGAGGACGGGCCAGGTGCCGATGAGCGGGATGTGGAAGTCGGGCGTGCCGGTGATCGCGCCCTGGATCAGCGAGCCGTACGCCTCGAGGTAGACGGACGCGAGGATCACGAACGCCCAGAACACCACGAAGTGGGCAGCACCCGAGGGGGTCCACTTCAGCAGCTTCTTCTGGGCGAACACCTCGACGAGCTGCGCCTTCAGCTCGGTGCCGACGTTCTCCCTGGCGTAGGTCACACGCTCGGGCGCGGGCTGGCCGCTGGTGGCGAGCCGATAGAGGAAGCGCGCGCGGCGACCCGCTAGCGCGACCGCCGCGGCGGTCATCAAGAGCCCGATGATCGCTACAAGGAGCACGGGTCCTCCAAACTATGGCGTTGGCTGCCCGGCGCGGGCACGCAGGGTCATCCACGGTGACGGCAAGACCACTACGCATGGTACCGGCCGGTAACTTACCGGCGGTAAGCGGCATGCCGCATCGTCGTTCCGACCGATGCTAGAACGATGCTCTGGGAAAAAGCAGTGCTTGTCGCCCTGCTCATGGTCTCGCCTCCGCTCGGCGGGGCGAGGGGCGCCCCTGCCGACGGCCTCGCTCCGCTCGGCGGGCTCGAAGCCTCCCCGAGGGGGCGGCCCCTCGCGCTCAGTCGCCGTCGAGGTAGCGCTGGATGGTGGGGGCCAGGAGCTCCACGAGCTCGTCGAGGTCGACCGACGCCAGCGGCTCCAGGCGCAGGACGTATCTCATCAGGATCACGCCGATCATCTGCGCGAAGGCGACCTCCATGCGGACCGGCCGGATGCCGAGGGCCTCCACCACGCGGTTCAGCACGGCGCCGGTGATGAACTCACGCATCATCGCGACGATCTGGTCGTTGGTCATCGCGCTGCGCATCAGCGCCATGACCGGCTCGCGGGCCTGCGGGTCGGAGGTCAGAGTGAGGACGAACCGGACCAGCCGCTCGCCGATCTCCTCGCGCGGCCCCTGCAGGATGAGCGGCACAGCGGTGGTCGGGTCGACCGGCAGCTGCAGCGCGGCGACGAAGATGCCCTCTTTGGTGTCGAAGTAGTGGTGGACGAGGGCGGGGTCGACCCCGGCCTCGCGGGCGATGCCCCGGATGGTGGCCTTGTCGAAGCCCTTCTCCGCGAAGATCTTGCGGGCGGCGGCGACGATCTCGCCGCGGGTGTCGGCCGTACCCGGACGACGGCCGGGACGCCGCCTCTCGGCCGTGGCGCCACCCCCTTCCACACCGCCCCTGGCGGCCGCGCCGGTGGTCATGCCGTGGAGGACGCGGCGAAGTGCAGCCGGGCGAAGGCGAGACCCTCGGCCAGGTCGTCGATGCGCTCGGTGCGCCCGGAGGCCTTGCGCGTGTTGATCTCGAGCACGATGAGGCCGCCGTACCCGGCGGTGGCGAGGCGCTCCAGGATGCGGGCGCACGGCTGGTTGCCCCTGCCGGGCACGAGGTGCTCGTCCTTGTTGGTGGTGCCGATGCCGTCGGCCAGGTGGACGTGGGCGAGTCGGTCGCCGAGCTTCTCGGCCATCGCCAGGGCGTCGGAGCCGGACACGGCCGTGTGGGACAGGTCGAGCGTCACCTGGGGGAAGTCCTGGTCGACAGGGTCCCACCCGGGGGAGTACGGCACCACCTCGGCGCCACGGGCGCGCAGGGGGAACATGTTCTCCACCGCGAACACGACGTCGGTCTCGTCCTGCATGCGGGCGAGGCCGTTCTCGAAGTCGCGGGCGTAGTCGCGCTGCCAGCGGAACGGCGGGTGCACCACCACCGTGCGCGCGCCGAGCCGCTCGGCGGCCTTCTGCGCCTTGACCAGCTTGGCCCACGGGTCGCGGCCCCACACCCGCTGCGTGACGAGCAGGCAGGGCGCGTGCACGGCGAGCACCGGCAGTTGGTAGTGGTCGATGAGCCGCTCGAGCACGTCGATGTCCTGGCTCACCGGATCGGCGCCGACCATGACCTCGACGCCGTCGTAACCCAGGCGCGCGGCCAGCTCGAAGGCATCCGGAGTGCGCTCCGGATACACCGACGCGGTGGACAATGCGATCTTGGCGTTCGGCACTCGGATGACGTCGGTCACATCTGCCAGCCTAAGCCGGGATACGGCAAGGTCGCGCTCCGCAACCCGGATGCAACGCAGATCACAGCCCGGCGTGGCCGCGTCGGGCCTGGTCTAGCGTGTCTTCCATGGCGCGGATCGCGGAGGGGGCCATCCCCAGTCCGAACATCTGGAACTCACCGGGGGTCTACGAGCTGGAGAACCAGGCCGTCGACCCCGACGGCGTCGCGGACGCGGCGATGTCCGCCATCCGGCCCTGGACCGGGGGCGTCGTCCTCGACATCGGCTGCGGCACCGGCTTCCACCTGCCCACGTTCGCCGCCACGGCGAGCAAGGTGATCGGCGTCGAACCCCACTCCGACCTGGCCGCCCTCGCCGCCCGCCGCTGCCGCGGGCTGCGTTCGGTGGCGGTGCGCACCGCCACCGCGCAGGCCCTGCCCGTCCCCGACGCCTCGGTCGACGTCGCGGTGGCCCGCTGGGCGTACTTCTTCGGCCCTGGCTGCGAGCCCGGCCTGCGCGAGCTCGCCCGGGTCGTACGGCGGGGCGGCGCGGCGTTCGTGATCGACCTCGACGCCACCCGCGGCGCGTTCGGCTCCTGGTTCCAGCGCACGGTCCCCGCCTACTCCGCCTCCGCCGTGGAGGCCTTCTGGTCACGGCAGGGATGGCAGCGGCGGGAGCTCGACCTGCGCATGGTGTTCTCCTCCCGTGCCGACCTGGAGGCCGTGCTGCGCATCGAGTTCGCCCCCGACGTCGCGGAGGAGGCCGTCGCCCAGACCCCCGGCCTGGAACTCGACTACCCCAACGTCCTGCGCTGGCGCTTCTTCTAGGCCTGTTTTCCGCACGAGCCCGAATCTCCGCGGTCAGGCGGTGTATGCGGTCCGGCGCTATGAGTGATCAGCCCCGGTCGATGAGGGCGATGTGCGGAAAATGGGTCTAGGCCTGTTTTCCGCACGAGCCGTGCCGGCGGGACTCATCGGCTTGACCTTGACGTTGACGTCAAGGCTTAGCGTGAGGCCATATCAGGGAGGGGCCGATGCGGATCGGAGAACTGGCCAGACGAGCAGGGGTGAGCACCCGGGCGCTGCGCTACTACGAGCAGCAGGGGCTCCTTGCCGCCCGGCGGTCGGTCAACGGCTACCGCGAATACGACGAGTCCGACCTCAAGCTGGTGGCCGAGATCCGGTCGCTGCTCACGGTCGGGTTCACCCTCGAGGACGCCCGGCCGTTCGTCGAGTGCCTGCGGGCCGGCAACCACGCCGGGAACGCCTGCCCCGAATCCGTCGAGGTCTACCGGCGCAAGCTCGCCGAGATCGACGACCAGATCCGCACACTCCTGGGCCGCAGGGCCGAGGTGGCGGCGCAGCTCGCCGAGGCGTGCCCCGTGCTGAGAATGAGAGGAACCACATGATCACGCTGACGGCCGAGAACTTCGACGACCAGGTCCTCAAGAGCGACAAGCCCGTGCTGGTCGACTTCTGGACCGACTGGTGCCCGCCGTGCCGCATGGTGGCACCCATCCTCGAGGAGATCGCGAAGGAGTACGGCGACCGGCTCACGGTGGCCAAGATCAACGCCGACGATTACCCCGAGATCGCCTCCCGCTACGACGTGCTCGGCTTCCCCACCATGAACCTCTACCGGGACGGCGAGGTGGTCCGCCAGATCATCGGCGCCAAGCCCAAGCGCCAGCTGCTGGCCGCTCTCGACGGGGCCTTCTAGGTACGCGCGGGAAGCAGGCCAGGGCCGGCCCGCTGAAGTTTGTCGGCCCGGGCCGATAACGTGCCCCGCATGAGCAAGACGCAGAAGCCCGGTTACCGCTGCACCGAGTGCGGGTGGCGCACCACCAAGTGGGTGGGCCGCTGCGGCGAGTGCCAGGCATGGGGCACGGTCGACGAGGAAGGCGCCCGCGCCGGCGTCCACGTCGTCCAGGGCGGTGCCGTCAGCGCCCCCGCGGTGCCGATCGGCCAGGTGCAGGCCGAGTTCGCCCAGGCACGCACCACGGGCGTCGGCGAGCTCGACCGGGTGCTGGGGGGCGGGCTCGTGCCGGGCGCGGTCGTGCTGCTCGCCGGCGAGCCGGGCATCGGCAAGTCCACGCTGCTGCTGGAGGCCGCCGCGAGCATCGCCCGGCACGAGACCGTGCTCTACGTCACCGGCGAGGAGTCCGCCGCCCAGGTCCGCATGCGCGCCGACCGCATCGGCGCCATCCGCGACCAGCTCTACCTCGCCGCCGAGACCGACCTTTCGGCCCTGGTCAGCCACGTCGAGAAGGTCCAGCCGCGCCTGCTCATCGTCGACTCCGTCCAGACCATCGGCTCCGCGCAGGCCACGGGCGTGCCCGGCGGCGTCACCCAGGTGCGCGAGGTCACCGGCAACCTCGTGCGCCTGGCCAAGGAGCGCGGCATGTCGACCGTCCTGGTCGGCCACGTCACCAAGGACGGCTCCATCGCCGGCCCGCGCGTGCTGGAACACCTGGTCGACGTCGTGCTCCACTTCGAGGGCGACCGCCACTCCCGGCTGCGCATGGTCAGGTGCATCAAGAACCGCTTCGGCCCCACCGACGAGGTGGGCTGCTTCGACCTCAACGAGCAGGGCATCCAGGGGCTGCCCGATCCGAGCGGGCTGTTCGTGTCGCGCCGTTCCGAGCCGGTGCCCGGCACCTGCGTGACGGTCACGGTCGAGGGCACCCGCCCGCTCCCCGCCGAGGTGCAGGCGCTGGTGGGGCCGACGGAGGCCCAGCAGCCCCGCCGGTCCTCCTCGGGCCTCGACCCGTTCCGCGTGACGATGATCCTCGCCGTGCTGGAGCGCCGGCTCAACGCCCGCCTGAGCGGGTGCGACGTCTTCACCGCCACCGTGGGCGGCATCCGGCTCAACGACCCCGCGGTCGACCTCGCGGTGATGCTCGCCGTGGCGAGCGCGGCGGGCGACCGCCCGCTGCCCCCGGGCCTCGTCGTGCTCGGCGAGGTGGGCCTCGCCGGCGAGTTGCGGCCTGTCCGGGACATCCGGCGGCGGGTCGCCGAGGCGGCTCGGCTCGGCTTCACCCACGCGCTGATCCCCGCCGGCTCCCTCGAGCAGGACGCCGCGGCCCTGGCGCGCGCCGAGGGGCGCGACGCCCTCCAGCCGGTCCCGGTGGCCCGCAACCCGATCCGCACCACCGCCTTCTCCCAGGGCTTCGACGTCACCGAGGCCGAGAACGTCTGGGACGCCCTGACCCACGTGACCTGACGATGTTTCCCGCAACCGAACGTCGTCCGGTTCCGGGCCGCCCATCGCCGGTAAACTGGGCGCCGATTAGCGACCAGCGGGGGCCAAGTGGCTAACAACACCAAGGGGATCGACGATCGGCGCCGATCCACCCTTGCCGCGCTCGCTCCGGGCACCGAGTTGCGTGACGGCCTGGAGCGCATTCTGCGTGGGCACACCGGCGCCCTGATCGTCCTGGGCTACGACGACACGGTGGAAGACGTCTGCACGGGCGGGTTCACGCTCGACGTCGAGTTCTCCGCCACACGCCTGCGCGAGCTCGCCAAGATGGACGGCGCCATCGTGCTCGACGCCGCCGCCAACAAGATCGTGCGCGCCGCCGTCCACCTCGTGCCCGACTCCGGCATCCCGACCAACGAGTCCGGCACCCGGCACCGCACCGCCCAGCGGGTCGCGCGGCAGACCCGCTTCCCGGTGATCTCGATCAGCAAGTCGATGCGCATCATCGCGCTCTACCTCGACGGCGTCCGTTACGTCCTGGAGGAGTCCGCGGCGATCCTGTCCAAGGCCAACCAGGCGCTGGCCACCCTCGAACGCTACAAACTGCGCCTCGACGAGGTGTCGGGCACGCTCTCGGCGCTAGAGATCGAAGATCTCGTCACCGTCCGCGACGTCGCGGTCGTGGTGCAGCGGCTCGAGATGGTGCGGCGCATCTCCAGCGAGATCGAGGACTACGTCGTCGAGCTCGGCACCGACGGCCGGCTGCTCTCCCTGCAGCTCACCGAGCTGGTGGGCGGGGTCGAGGAAGACCGCGATCTCATCATGCGCGACTACCTCCCGGCCGGGGCGGGGCGCCGGCCGCGCAAGGTGGCGGAGTCGCTGGGCGAGCTCGACCGGCTGTCCCCCGGCGACCTGCTCGACCTCACGGCCGTCGCCCACGTGCTCGGTCACGCCGGCACCGAGGCCCTGGAAGCGCCTGTGAGCCCCCGTGGGTTCCGGTTGCTCGCCAAGGTGCCCCGCCTCCCCGGAACCGTCGTCGACCGGCTCGTCGACCATTTCGGCGGCCTGCAGAAGCTCCTGGCGGCCAGCACCGACGACCTCCAGTCGGTCGGGGGTGTGGGCGAGTCGCGGGCGCGCAGCGTGCGCGAGGGCCTCTCCCGCCTCGCCGAGGCCTCGATCCTCGAAAGATACGTCTGAGCCCCGCCCGCGCGGTCAGTGCAGGTGGAAGACCACCTTGGTGCTGGTGAGGGAGCCGAGACGGGCGGCGGCGACGTACGTCCCGGGGCGCGCGAGGGGGCGGGCGGCGCGGCAGTCGGGCGCCGACCGGTGACGGTCCCAGCTGATGATCTTCACTTCGGGGATTCCGCGCCGTAGGCGACGCATCTCGGTGTGGTCGCCGCTCACGCAGTCGGCGGTCGACCAGACGCGGTCGTCGCCGGAGGTGATGCGCATCTCCACGGCCCTCGGGCCGATGTCGAGCGCGCACTCCACCTGCCCGATGTTGACCAGGCTGAGCATGAACCTCGGCCGTCGCCCGCCCGAGTAGACCTCGGAGTCGCCGTGGAGGCTGAGCACCAGGTCGCCGTACCCACACGGCTCGCCGGGGTTGCGTGCCCGGTCGGGCACCGGCGCGGGCGCCTGGGCCGCTCCGCGCGCCGGGGGCGAGGGCGGAGAGGCCTGGGTGAGCGACTCCTGCTTGGGCCGCCCATCCGGCGGATCGTCGGACCCTCCCGACGCGCTCGTGCAGGCCCATGCGACCACGGCCACGACGACGAGAGCCCCGGTGAGCACCGAGACCCTGCGGCGCCAGTAGACGTCGGGCCCCTCGACGCCGATGTCGCCACGGAACGTGTCCGGATCCATACGCTCAGTATGGAGAGTCGTGGCTCACCGGGCGTGTCGACCCGCCGAACCGAGAGAACCCGCTGCTCACCTCGGTGGCGGCATACCAGGACCTTTCCCTCAATCGCCCGGCCGGACGCCGGCTCGCCTACCATCGAGGCATGACGCGAGTGCTGGTCGTGGAGGACGACCCGGCCATCGGTTCGGAGCTGGTGGAGGCGCTGACCGGCAACCGCTACGACGTGAGCCTCGCGACGTCGGGCGAGCAGGCTCTCGAACAGGCCCGCCTGCGGGCTCCCGACCTCGTCCTGCTCGATCTCGGGCTTCCCGACATCGACGGCGTGGCGCTGTGCCGGCGGCTGCGCGCGGCCCTGCCGTACACCGTGATCGTGGTGCTGACCGCCCGTACGCAGGAGTTCGAGGTGGTGGTCGCGCTCGACGCGGGTGCCGACGACTACCTCACCAAGCCGTTCCGGCTCACCGAGCTGCTCGCCCGGCTGCGTGCCCACCTGCGCCGCCAGGCGCCCCCGCACGACGAGCGCACCCTTTCCGTCGGCCTGCTGCGCCTCGACCTGCCGGCGCGGCGCGCCTACATCGGGGGCGAGGAGCTCGCCCTCCGGCCCAAGGAGTTCGACCTGCTCGCGGCGCTGGCGTCCCGCGCCGGCGAGGTGGTGACGCGCGAGCAGCTGATGGACGACGTGTGGGACGCCAACTGGTTCGGCCCCACCAAGACCCTCGACGTGCACGTCTTCGCCCTGCGCCGCAAGCTCACCGAGCACGGCGAGGATCCCCGGCGCATCACCACGTTGCGCGGGCGCGGCTACCGCTATGAGATCGAGGTCTAGCGCTCAGGCCGTGGGGAGCAGGAGGCTGAACACCGGTGGGGCGGGCCTGCGCAGCACGAGCCTGCCCCCCTCGGCCTCCGCCAGGGACCGCGCCAGCGCCAGGCCGATGCCGTGCCCCTTGCTGCCCTCCGAGCGGCGGGCGAAGACGTCGACTCCCTCGGGGATGCCGTCGCCCTGGTCGGACACCTCGATCGCCACGCCGTCGCCGAGGTCGGCCACGTCGATGCTCACCAGGCCCTTTCCGTGCGCGGCGGCGTTGTCGAGCAGCACCTGGAGGATCTGCCGCAGCGCCGCCGGGGAGACGGCGACCGGCGGCAGGTCGTCGGGCAGGTTCACCGCCAGGCCCCGCCCCGCCAGGGCCGGCGCGTTCTGCCACTCCCCCCTGATCTCGTCGAGGAACGCCGCCGGCTCCACGCGCTGGTCCCGCGCCCCGGCGTCCCGGGAGAGCTTCAGCAGGTCCTCGATGACGGTGTGCAGTTGCTCGCCCCGGGCGAGGGCCGTCCGGATCGCCTCCTCCCGCTGCCCCTCGGGGCGGGCGAGCGCCGACTCCAGGCCCAGCAGCATGCCGGTGAGGCGGGTGCGGAGCTGGTGGGAGACGTCGGCGCTGAAGGCCCTCTCGCGTTCGAGCACCTCGCCGAGCCGCCGGGCGGTGGACTCCAGGGCGAGCCCCGCCACATCGGCCTCACGAACGTCCGAACGGGGCGCCCGGATGGAGAAGTCACCGGCGCCGAGGGCCTGGGCGGCCCGGGTGAGGTGCTCCAGGGGCGCGGCCAGCCTGCTCGACTGCCGCAGCGCGAGCGCGACGGCCAGGGTGATGACGACCGCGGCCAGGCCGCCCATGACGAGCCACGCCTGGTGGACCCGCTCGGACACCTCCGCGTACGGCGTGGCCACCCGCACCACGCCGTTGACCTTCTCGTCGGCGGGAATGGGCGCGGAGACGGCCAGGTGGCCGTACTCCACCACCTCGTGCACGTGGCCGTCCTGCGTCTGGACGGCGAGCCGCGAGTGGCGGGGGCCGTCGCCGAACAGCAGCCTCCCGTCATTGGAGTAGACGCCCATGTGCAGCCCGGAGGGCAGGCCCTTGGGCAGCGAGACCGGCCTCGTCCCCATGGCGGTGACGTTCTCCGGCAGCGCGGCGGCGATCCACGTGGCGTCGCGGGCCAGCGCCGCCGCGGTGTCGTCGTGGTACAGCCGCTCCACCGACAGCGCGAGCGGCACCGCGAACAGCCCCACGGCCAGCGCCGCGACGCCGACGATCGCCGCGAGCACCCGCAGGCGCAGCGGCGTACCGCGAGGCTCCCCCGCGGAACCCCTCATCGGCCCACCCCCCGAACGCGAAGATCATGAGCAAGGTAAGAGTCGCGATAACCAAGGGTTGACGGCCTGCTCACGGGCCCCGGTCTAGCGTGCCCAGCATGACGGCAATCGCGACACCACAGACTACGTATCCGAAGGCCTTCACGGTACGGCGCCGGCCCTGCCAGGCGCGGAGCTCGTTCCGCGGCCTACGGGACCTATGAGCATGCCGGTATCGATGGGCGCCGAGCGTCGGGAGCGGCATCTAGGCTCGACGTCGTGGGAACCGGACTACACGCCCCCATCCTCGACTGGTACGCCGTCAACGCCAGAGACCTGCCCTGGCGGCGTCCCGGCGCGAGCCCCTGGGCGATCCTGGTCAGCGAGATCATGCTCCAGCAGACCCCCGTGGCCCGCGTCCTCCCGGTCTGGACCGAATGGATGGAACGCTGGTCGACGCCCGCGTCCCTGGCCGCCGAGCCTCCCGGCGAGGCCGTACGCCACTGGGGCCGCCTCGGCTATCCACGACGGGCCCTCAACCTGCACGCGTGCGCCCGGGCGATCGTCTCCGGCCACGGCGGGGAGGTTCCCGACTCCTACGACCGGCTGCGCGAGCTCCCCGGCATCGGCGACTACACCGCGGCGGCCGTGGCCAGCTTCGCCTTCGGGCGCAGCCACGCCGTGCTCGACACGAACGTACGGCGCGTCCTCGCGCGGACGGTGCGCGGAGAGCAGTACCCGCCCAAGGCCACCACGGCGGCCGAGCGGAAGCTCGCCGAGTCGCTGCTCCCCACCCTGTCCGCCCCGCTGTGGGCGGTCGCCGTCATGGAGCTCGGGGCGCTGGTCTGCACGGCCAGGGCTCCCCGCTGCGCCGACTGCCCCGTGGCCGACCTCTGCGCCTGGCGCCTGGCGGGCCGTCCCGCCTACGAAGGGCCACAGCGGCGGGGGCAGAGCTACGACGGCACCGACCGGCAGTGCCGGGGGCGGCTCCTCGCGGTCCTCAGGGACGCCCACGGCCCGGTGCCCAAGGCCGCGCTCGACGCGGTCTGGGCCGATCCGGTGCAACGGGAGCGCGCCCTCGACGGCCTCGTCGCCGACGGCCTCGCTGAGGTCGTCGGCGAAGGCGCCTACAGTCTGCCGGGCTGAGCTATTACTGCTATCACGCCCGCTGGAGCCCCTATGACCCCTGCCGGGGCAGGGGCGGCGGGCGTCAGGCGGCGAGCTTCAGGCCCATGGCGGTGAGGTTCCGGCGGGTCCAGTCGAGCTGTTCGGCGAGCGCGGCCACGAGCGCCGCCGGGCCCTTGCCCTTCGCCGGAGTGGCGAGGCCATGGGTCTCGACCTCGATGTGGGCGCCGCCGTTCTCCGGCCCCGCCAGGATGGCGGCCAGGGTGTTCTCCAGGATGGACTCGGTGGCCGGGGCCTCGCCGGTGTGGTTGTGCACGTGACCGAGCTTGACCACCGAGGCACCGGCCGCCGCCACGTCGCGCAGCGCGGCACCGGGCTCCTCGACGCCGCAGGTCAGGTGGCAGGCGTCGAGGCAGACCCCGAGGTACTCCGAGTCGATGCCGCACACGCGCTCCACCGCCTGCTCGGTGGTCTCCAGCACGCAGCCCGGCCAGGGCTGGAACCCGACCCTGATGGTCTTGCCGGTGACGCTGTGCAGGCCGCGCAGCTCGCGCGAGAGCCGGTCGAGCCGCCGGGACGCGATGGTGTGCAGGTCGGCGGGCCAGTCGCGCCGCCAGCCGATGGGGATGGTGGAGATGCTGCCGAACCGGACGTCCTCCGGCAGCAGGAAGGCGAGGATCTTCGCCAGGGCCATGGTGTAGCGGTAGCGCTCGGGCTTGGCCCAGTCGGGCCCGGGGGTGTCCTGCGCCACGCCCCGGCCGCCCGCGCCGTTCAGGCTGACGACCTCCAGGCCGCGCTCCTCCAGCGAGCGGCGCAGCCGTACCAGCTCGATGCGGTCGGCCATGAGGTGGTCGGCGACCGACGGAGCAAGATACAGGCCGATGCCGAGCCGGTCGACGCCGAGCCTCTTGCGAACGGGCACGGCGTAACGGGTCAGGTGCGCGATGAGGTTCTCGAGATCCTCCGCGGGATGCACGCCCGCGTTGTAGGACAGGTGAACGAGCGTGCCGTCCTCGTGACACAGGCGCATTGGGTGCCTCCCAGCTTGATCGCGTTTTCAGACCTCGTCGCCGCCGGCCTGCCGCGCGGGGTGCGGATGCCGTCTCTGCCGGGAATCCGGCCTGGCCCGCCCGAGTCTGCCCGTGGTGCCCGGCTCACGCGTCACCCCGGCAGTTGATCCTCCACTACTCCAGCCGGGGGATCTCGGGACGCTCACCGCACTCGGCGGATCTTGTAAGCCTGGCGGGCGATGCTTGGCCCGATTCGCTCTACGGAGTGTAGTACTACCTTCGGTGGTGTCATAGCGAATCGGGCCAAAGCGATCTCACGAAATACGAAAGCCCCCCGTGAGATGTGTCTCACGGGGGGCTTTTTCGAACTGTGCCTGGCGATCGGACCTACGCGTGGCCGTGGTCCGCCGGGCCGGCGGAGGCGCCGGCGCGGCTGCTCGCCGGCTCGGCGATGGCCGCCGCGGAGTCCGGGATGTCGGACTGCGACCTCTGCTCGCCGTTGAAGACGAACTTGGCGTTCTCGCCCTCGCCCTCGGTGCTCACCTTGACGACCTGACCCGGACGGAGGTCTCCGTACAGGATCTTCTCGGACAGGGTGTCCTCCAGCTCACGCTGGATCGTGCGACGCAGCGGACGCGCGCCGAGCACCGGGTCGTAGCCGCGGTCGGCCAGCAGCTGCTTGGCCTCCTGCGTCAGCTCCAGGCCCATGTCGCGGTCCTTCAGGCGGGCGTCCACCTGGCTGAGCATCAGGTCGACGATCTGGATGATCTCGACCGGGGTCAGCTGGTGGAAGACCACGATGTCGTCGACACGGTTGAGGAACTCGGGCCGGAAGTGCTGCTTGAGCTCCTCCTGGACCTTCGCCTTCATGCGGTCGTAGTTGCCCTCGACGTCGTTGTTCTTGGCGAACCCGACCCCGATGCCCTTGGAGATGTCGCGGGTGCCGAGGTTGGTCGTCATGATGATGACGGTGTTCTTGAAGTCGACCACCCGACCCTGGGCGTCGGTCAGGCGACCGTCCTCCAGGATCTGCAGCAGCGAGTTGAAGATGTCGGGGTGGGCCTTCTCGATCTCGTCGAACAGGACCACGGAGAACGGCTTGCGCCGCACCTTCTCGGTCAGCTGGCCGCCCTCTTCGTACCCGACGTAGCCGGGCGGGGAGCCGAACAGCCGCGAGACGGTGTGCTTCTCCATGAACTCGGACATGTCGAGCATGATCAGCGCGTCCTCGTCCCCGAACAGGAACTCGGCCAGCGCCTTGGACAGCTCGGTCTTACCGACACCGGACGGGCCGGCGAAGATGAACGAACCACCCGGACGGCGCGGGTCCTTCAGGCCCGCACGCGTGCGGCGGATCGCCCGGGACAGGCCCTTGATGGCGTCGTCCTGGCCGATGATGCGCTTGTGGAGCTCGTCCTCCATGCGGAGCAGCCGCTGGGACTCCTCCTCGGTGAGCTTGAAGACCGGGATGCCGGTGGCCGTCGCGAGGACCTCGGCGATGAGCTCCTCGGTGACCTCGGCCACGACGTCCATGTCGCCGGCCTTCCACTCCTTCTCGCGCCGGTCGCGCTTGAGCTGGAGCTGCTTCTCCTGGTCGCGCAGCGCCGCGGCCTTCTCGAAGTCCTGCGCGTCGATCGCGGACTCCTTGTCGCGGCGGACCTGGGCGATCTTCTCGTCGAACTCGCGGAGATCCGGCGGCGCGGTCATGCGGCGGATACGCATGCGCGAGCCGGCCTCGTCGATGAGGTCGATCGCCTTGTCGGGCAGGAACCGGTCGCTGATGTAGCGGTCGGCCAGCTGCGCGGCGGCCACGAGGGCGGCGTCGGTGATCGTCACCCGGTGGTGGGCCTCGTAGCGGTCACGCAGGCCCTTGAGGATCTCGATCGTGTGGCTGAGGGACGGCTCGGCGACCTGGATGGGCTGGAACCGGCGCTCGAGCGCGGCGTCCTTCTCCAGGTGCTTGCGGTACTCGTCGAGCGTGGTCGCGCCGATGGTCTGCAGCTCGCCCCGGGCCAGCATCGGCTTGAGGATGCTGGCGGCGTCGATCGCGCCCTCGGCGGCACCCGCACCGACCAGCGTGTGAAGCTCGTCGATGAACAGGATGATGTCGCCGCGCGTGCGGATCTCCTTGAGGACCTTCTTCAGGCGCTCCTCGAAGTCGCCGCGGTAGCGGGAGCCGGCGACCAGCGCGCCGAGGTCGAGGGTGTAGAGCTGCTTGTCCTTGAGCGTCTCGGGCACCTCGCCCTTGACGATCTTCTGGGACAGGCCCTCCACCACGGCCGTCTTGCCCACGCCGGGCTCGCCGACCAGAACGGGGTTGTTCTTGGTCCTGCGGGACAGGACCTGCATGACCCGCTCGATCTCCTTGTCGCGCCCGATCACCGGGTCGAGCTTGCCCTCACGCGCGGCCTGGGTCAGATTGCGGCCGAACTGGTCGAGCACAAGAGAGGTGGACGGCGCGGACTCCTGCGGGCCTCCAGCCGCCGCCGGCTCCTTGCCCTGGTAGCCGTGGAGCAACTGGATGACCTGCTGGCGCACTCTGTTGAGATCGGCGCCAAGCTTCACCAGCACCTGGGCGGCCACGCCCTCGCCCTCACGGATGAGGCCGAGCAGGATGTGCTCGGTGCCGATGTAGTTGTGACCCAGCTGCAAGGCTTCGCGGAGCGACAGCTCAAGGACCTTCTTGGCGCGCGGGGTGAAGGGAATGTGCCCCGACGGCGCCGACTGGCCCTGGCCGATGATCTCCTCGACCTGCTGGCGCACACCCTCAAGACTGATGCCGAGGCTCTCAAGAGCCTTGGCGGCAACGCCTTCACCCTCATGGATCAAGCCAAGAAGAATGTGCTCAGTGCCGATGTAGTTGTGGTTGAGCATCCGGGCCTCTTCTTGGGCCAGGACGACAACCCGCCGTGCGCGGTCAGTGAACCTTTCGAACATCTCGTCGCTCCTCACAGAGCGGTCAGGCAGCTCGGGATATCCGGGCCCGCCGCATCCGCATGCTAGCCCCGACCGGCGACCGCTCTATACGGGAGACGTTCCCCGGGAGCAGGGCGTTCACGCTCCATCCAACTACTGTTGGGGGGGTCCGTGTTCCCACTACGCCGCAAGCGAACGACGTTTAACCTCAAAGATTTACGTGAAGCCCCCCGCGGCCCCCGGGACGATCACGCGTCATAACACGATCATGCGGCTATGGCGGCGATGATTGGTGCCCGTCACCGCCATAGCCGGGTGATCACAAAGAGCTCGTCAGTGTGCCGCTTCGTACTGCTCGACCACGGAGGAGGCAATACGTCCGCGCTCACTCACCGAGATCCCGTGCGCCTTCGCCCACGCGCGGATCTCCGAGCTCTTTTCCCGGGACGGCCGCTGGCCGCCGCCGCGCTTACGGCCCCGGCTCGGCGCGCCCTCCGCCCTGCGGGCACTGGAGACGAAAGCCGACAGCGCCTCGCGCAGCTTCTTGGCGTTTTCGTCGCTGAGGTCAATCTCGTAAGCGGAGCCATCAATCGCGAAGGAGACAGTCTGATTGGCCTCGCCGCCATCGAGGTCGTCGATGAGTATCTTCTGGATCTGCGTGGCCATCTGGCAATCCTTTCGCAGAGCATTGTTCGATTCGCCAGCCAAACATATACCCGGTGCTCCTGGCTGACAATTCACGGAACCTGAGTGAAGAGGAACGGCGCCCTGCCCGCCGGGCTCAGTCGGAAGAAGCCTCTCGTGACTTCTCCGAGGGTTCCGCCGTCCGACGCCGGCCCGCCGCTTCGGAACGGAAGAGCTTGACGACCGCGACGATGACCACCACGGCCACAACGCCCGGTGGTATCAAGGCGGACAATACATCGTTCATTGATCCTCGCTCCACGCGGGGGTGGCATTCCACCGTGCCCCTCACGTTAATTGTCACACGAGACGGCCTGAGTCTGTACCACGGTTGCCTGATCGGGGAGTCAGGATCCGACTCTATCCCCACAGGAGGTCAGGACGGGTTGCGGGGGTGGGCGCCTAACCCGCCGAAGGACCGTTCCAGGCCATTCTCCGTCTCTCCAGACGTCTTACCGGATGGCCCGGGAAACGTGATCTGTGCGAAAACAGCGACGGGACGGCCGCAGCGCGGCCGTCCCGTCGATAAAGCTGATCTAGCGCGGCGCCTTGACGACAACCGTGCGGGCGAGCTTGTCGTGCAGGCCCTGTCCCAGTGGCTTGTCGGTGAGGATTAGCACGGCGAGCACGAGGATGAAGATGGGCACGACCCAGCTGCCCAGTACGGGAATCCCGTAGAGCACCATGACGCCCGGGTAGATAGCCGACCGCTTCAGCAAGTCCGACGAATCCAGGGGACCGCCGCCAAGCGCGGCAAGACGGATCTTCATGACCTTCTTCCCGAGGGTCTGGCCGTCCTTGGAATGCAACACATAGTCGTAGGCCGCATACGCGGCGAACGCTATCAAGCCGGCCAACAGGCCCGGCAGCACGACGCTACCGGTGGACAGGCTCGGGTTGGCGAGGATATCGGCCAGGGACGGCGCGAAGATCGAATAGAGGATGCTGCTGAGGATCCCGTAGACGACCGAGAAGATGATGCCGTCGATGAGCCGGGCGACCCACCGCTCCCACCATTCGGCGAGCGGAGCGGGAACCCCGGGAGGAAGCGGCGCCCCCTGCGGTGCGCCGTAGGCTCCGGGAGCGCCGTAAGGCGCGCCGTAGGAGCCCTGGGGGGCTCCGTAGCCCCCGCCCTGGGGCGTCTGCCCCTGGGGGGCGCCGTAGGGCTGCGATGGCGGCGGAGGCTCGTGGGGGTGGCCACCGGGGGGTGGTTCTGCCGTCATGTGATCACCTTTCGCGATCAGCGAAGCACGCTGAGATTACTGCAAGCTCCTATCGCGTGTAGGGGTTTGCCCGTTACCGGTTCACAACTGTTGCCGAAGAGTTCTGAAGGAGCCGGGTCACGGATGCCCGGAACCCCAGGGACGGGGACCGCTGTTCGCGGGAAGGGACGGAGGGAGCGACGGAGCTTCTCGAATACCTGTATGCCCGGCATTCCCGGGAGGCATGAGAGAAAAGCCCGGCCGGACCCGGACAGCACGCGACGGATACACCGGCCGGACCCGGACAGCGAAAAGGGCCGGAGGAGTGACTCCTCCGGCCCTTCGGGCGACGCTTACTTGATCTTGACGACGACGGTCTTCGCGACCTTGTCGTGCAGACACTGCTGCAGCGGCTTGTCCCACAGCTGCCACAGGACGTTCACGAGGGAAAAGACGCTGCCGATCCAGCCGATGAACGGGATCCAGCGCAGCAGGTTCGCCGGCCCCCACAGGACGCCGGCACGCTTGATCGCCACATCGGTCGTGAGGCCACCCGGGGCGAGGGAGCCACCGACCGGGACGATCTTGATGCCCATGACGATCTTGCCGACCGTCTGGCCCCGCTGCTTGGTCATGAAGAACTCGTACACGAGCCAGATCGCGCCGATGATCAGCGCCCCGATCAGCCCGGCCAGGAAGGTGCCGCTTCCCGTGGTGTACGAGCCGGTCTGCAGATCGATGCTCGGCGCCGTGACCAGGATGGCGATGAGGATGAGGTTCAGGATGAAGGAGGGGATCAGGAGGATGACGAGGTCGATCAGACGCGCCACCAGGCGCTGCCACCACTCCGCCAGAGGCGCCGGCGCGCCCGGGGGCTGCACGCCCGTGGCGCCGTACGGCTGCTGGTAGGCCTGCTGGCCGTACTGCTGCTGACCGTACTGCGGCTGCTGACCGTACGCGGACGGGTCGTACCCCTGCTGGCCGTAGCCCTGCTGGGCGTACCCCTGCTGCTGGCCGTACCCCTGGTCGCCGTACCCGGGCTGCTGCTGACCGTACTGCCCCTGCGGGGCCTGCTGACCGTACGCCTGCTGCTGCTGACCGTACGCCTGCTGCTGGCCGTAGCCGGGCTGGGAGGCCTGCTGGCCGTAGCCCTGCTGCTGCCCGTACTGCGGCTGCTGGCCGTACTGCCCCTGCGGGGCCTGCTGACCGTACGCCTGCTGCTGCCCGTAAGGCTGCTGGCCGTACCCCTGCTGTCCGCTGTCCTGCCCGTAGCCCTGGCCCGCGGCCTGCTGCTGGCCGTACTGCGGCTGCTGCTGCCCGTAGCCCTGCTGCGGGTAACCCTGCCCGTACGCGCCCGCCTGCTGGCCGTAGCCCTGCTGCTGCCCGTACTGCGGCTGCTGGCCGTACTGCTGCGGGTATCCGTGCTCTGATGTGTTGTGCTGGGGTCGGTGGACGACCGTCATCTCCGGATCGCCGCCCGGGGCGGGCTGATCGGCGTTCTGCTGCCCATATTGCGGAGATTGATTGTTGTCCGGCTCGTCCCGTGGGTACGGCGGCTGTCCGGTGCTCACCGTGTCACCTCACTTCGGCTGCGCATGCGGCATATGTCAGACACATGCTGTGGTGCTGCCCAACGTAGCGACCGAGGCATCAACAGTCACCTTTCCACCCCGTCACCCCGGCGGTCAGGACTTCGGGAGCAAATGGAGCAGCATCCGGGTGTTGCCCAGAGTGTTCGGCTTGACGTGTTCGAGATCGAGGAACTCCGCCACGCCTTCGTCGTAGGAGTCGAGCAGCTCGGCGTACACCTCGGGGGAGACCGGCGTGCCCTGGATGGGCACGAAACCGTGCCTGGCGAAGAAATCGACCTCGAAGGTGAGACAGAAGACTCTCCGCAGACCGAGCTCGCGCGCCGTGTCGATCAGGGCACTCACGATCTTGTGGCCGACGCCCTGCCCTCGGCAGGAGGAGTCGACGGCGACGGTGCGGATCTCGGCGAGGTCCTCCCAGAGCACGTGCAGCGCGCCGCAGCCGACGACCGCGCCGTCCCGCTCGGCGACCCAGAACTCCTGGACGTCCTCGTAGAGGGTGACCGTCGATTTGCGCAGGAGGCGGGGGCCGTCGCCGGAGTAGGCGTCGACGAGCCGCCTGATGGTGCGCACGTCGGCGGTGCGGGCCCGTCTGACGACGAGCGTGCTGCCGGAAGGCGCCGACTCCACGACCTGCTCCATGAGGGGCCAGCGTATCCGGCCCGCGGCACCCGCCTCTCCCCCGGGCAGAGGGCCGCGTCGGCGGTAACGGTCGGACCCAAAAACGTCGCGCCCCACCTCTGCATCGCGGTACGCGACTGATCCGTCGCTATACGTCGCGATTCACCAGCCAAGTCAGCATTTAATCTTCATCACAGTCACCGACCTGTGGCTTCCCTCGCCAACAGGGCCCAAAGGGCACGTAAAGCCAGCGTAATGGGGGTGAACCCTCACTTCGAGCGTGATCTCCTCGTGACGCGCCGGTTGTGAAACCTCAACGGAATTCGTAGTTCTGGTTGAGCACGAACCTCGACCGCGCTAATGTCCAGCGTCAATGTCGGTCATCGCGCGCCGGTGGCCGAACCGCCTAATCCCCGCCACACCCCACAGTGGCAGGGAACCGGGGACCCAATGGCGGCGATGCGGGGTCACCCCCCGCGTACCGCCACCCCTGGGGTGAATCCGAGAGGGAGGCATCGCGATCCTCCATGACCACGTGCTCGGTAGGGCTACTCCGGCCCGAACCCGTCAGCTAACCCGGTAGGCGGCCGAGGAGAGGAGCTTGTTGGTGCAGCCTAGGCGCACGCCTGGAAAGAGCGCGGGCAGGCATGCCCGCTCCCGGGAACGAGGGGCCCGTGCCTGGCTCGGCCGGGCCGTCTCGGCACCGCGAAGCCTGACGCGCCGCATCGCACTCGTCACCGCCACCCTCACGGCCGTGACATTCGGCTCGCCCCTCATGGCGGCGACCGCGGAGCCCAAGCCGAACCTCAACCAGCTGAAGAAGCAGGTCGAGCAGCTCTACAACGACATCGAGTCGCTGACCGAGCAGTACAACGGTCAGAAGGAGAAGCTCAAGCAGGCGCAGCGCTCCGCCGAGCTCGCCAAGAAAACTCTCGCGAGGAGCCAGGGCGACCTGGAGGCCAAGCGCCGCATGGCGGGGCTTTACGCCCAGGACGCCTACATGACCGGCGGCATCGACTCCTCACTCGCACTGGCCATGTCCGGCGACCCCGAGAACTACCTCGACCGCGCGGCCACGACCTACACCCTGCAGATGCAGCAGGGCGAGGAGGTCGCGCAGATCACCAAGGCGATGGACATCGCCGAGCGCGCCAAGGCGAGCGCGAAGGCCCGCGAGGCCGAGGTGACCAAGATCGTCGCCGACCTCTCCACGCAGCAGGACAAGATTCACAAGCTGATCGCCAAGACCGAGGGCAGCCTCTTCAAGCAGGCCGCGGCCAAGGCGGGGCCCGGCCCGGCGACACGGATCGCGATCCCGATCCCCGGCAGCGGCAAGGCCGCCGAGGCCGCCAAGTGGGCGCTCACGCAGCAGCTCAGGCCGTACGTCTGGGGCGCGGCCGGCCCGCGCTTCTTCGACTGCTCCGGCCTGGTCATGTGGGCCTACCAGAAGGTCGGCATCAGCCTGCCGCACTACACAGGCGACCAGTGGACCGCGGGGACGCACATCAGCCGCAAGGAAGACCTCCGTCCCGGCGACCTGGTGTTCTTCTACAGCGACCTGCACCACGTGGGCATCTACATCGGCGGCGGCCTGATGGTCCACGCGCCGCACACCGGCGACGTCGTCCGGGTCGCCCCGCTGGGCAACCGGCCGTTCGCCGGCGGCGTCCGCATCGCCGACTGACCAACCTTCACCGGCCGCCGTGCCGCCGTCAGCTCGCCCATCTGGGCGAGCTGCGCCGGATCGGGTCAGATGAGGCGGCGGCGGGCGGCCCAGGCGACGGCCTCGATGGCCGTGGCGACCCCGATGCGGTCGCAGATGCCGCGCAGGCGGCGGCGTACGGTGCGGCCGCTCACGTCGAGGCGGCGCCCCACTCTGTCGACGGTCACGCCCTTTGCCAGTTCGGCGAGCAGGAGAAGGTCATCGTCGCTCAACCCCACATCGTCGGCTCCCAGGGGAATGTCATTCCCTCGGGAAACCAGATCCGGATACGCCATCGGGTGTCCTCCCCCACGACGAACTCGGCAACATAGTTAATGCTTCGGCCCGCCCGTCAGGAACGGTAAACGCCACCTTGAAAGGTCGTCAAGCACTGGCCTCGTAACGCGTTACGTTCTCGATTGACATACCGGTCGATATGTGAACTACTCATGACATGTCTCCGGGCCTCGGAGCCGGGGCCGGCACTCGAGCGGTACCGGTCCGCAGCCGGGACGGGCGCTCACGAGGCGTGACCGACCTCCTCGTGGGCGAAGGTTCCGGGCGGCTCACGCCGTAGGGAAGACCGCGCCGCGTATATATGATCAGCCCGCTGACGGTATTATTCCCGCGAGGAAATGACGGGCACTTTCTCCCCTTTTTCGCGCACGGGGACGTGGACCGGCGCTTCGCCGCGAGATTCCGGGAAAGGATCACGCCCGGCCGTCGTAATCGGCCCGCGCGGCCTCGACGTCCTCGATATGGATCTCCGCCCACCGCTTGATCGCGGCCATGACGGGAAGCAGGCTCCGGCCGAGCGGCGTCAGCGCGTAGTCGACCCGGACCGGCACGGACGGCGTCACGGTCCTCGTCACGATGCCGTCGCGTTCCAGGCTCCGGAGGGTCTGGGTCAGCATCTTCTGGCTGACCCCGGCGATGACACGGGACAGGTCGCTGTAGCGCTGCGGGCCGTCGGCCAGCGCCACCAGGATCAGGCTGACCCACTTGTCGCTCAGCGTGTCGAGGAGCTTCCTCGCCGGGCAGGTCGACATGAAGGCGTCGTAGGCCATCCGGGCCTCTTCACGCCGCTCCGCCGCCGTACGAGTGGACATCGGTCCCTCCCCCGTGAGTGCGTAACGCACCTACAGGTGCCTTCTTCCCAAAAGAGAGTAACTCCTCTTGAGTGGTACCCGGAAGCACACCACCCCAGAAGGGAAGAACACCATGCGCGCACTCGTCACACGCGGCTTCGGCGGCACCGAGACCCTCGACGTGGCCGAGATCCCCGTCCCGGAGGCAGGCCCGGGGCAGCTGCGCCTCAAGGTGGCCGCCGCCGCCGTGAACCCCGTGGACGTGGCCACGCGCGCGGGAATGCTGGCCGCCGGGGGACTCATGGGATTCCGCGACGTCGTCGGCCTGGGCTGGGACGTGGCCGGCACGGTCGACCAGGTCGGCGCGGGCGTCAGCGGATTCACCGTCGGGGACGAGGTGATCGGCCTTTCGGACCTGCTCGAACTCCCCGCCAAGACTCAGGCGGAGTACGTCGTCCTCGACGCCGACACCGTCGCCCTCTCACCCCGCGGCGTGCCGGCCACGCGGGCCGCCACGCTGCCGCTCAACGGCCTGACCGCCGCGCAGGCGCTGGACCTGCTCGACCTGCGGCCCGGACAGACCCTCCTGGTCACCGGCGCCGCGGGCGGCGTCGGCGGGTTCGCGGTGCAGCTCGCCGCCTCCCAGGGGCTCCACGTGGTCGCCGTCGCCGGGGAGCGGGACGAGAGCCTCGTCCGCGGATTCGGGGCCCGCTGGTTCGTCCCCAGGGGCGCGGACCTCGCCCCGGCCGTACGGGCGCTGGTGCCCGGCGGGGTGGACGGAGCCCTCGACGCGGCCGTCGTCGGGAACCACGCCCGCGACGCCGTACGCGGCGCGGGAGCCTTCGTCGCGGTGGTGGGCGGCGCGGCCCCCGTGCCGCTGCGCGGCATCCGCGTCGAGAACGTCTGGATCCGGGCGGACGGCCGGCGGCTGGCCGAGCTGGCCGCACTGGTGGAGAAGGGGGAGCTCACCCTGCCCTCCGTGGAGACCTACCCCTTGGAGCAGGCGGCGGCCGCGCAGGACCGGCTGGCGGCCGGCGGCCTGCGCGGCCGTCTCGTCCTCGTGCCGTGAGCGGACGGTCAGCCGGCGTTGCGGTTGTAGATGAGGCGCAGGCCGATGAGCGTGAGCCAGGGCTCGTGCACGTCGATGGAGCGGGCCTCGTTCACCACCAGCGAGGCGAGGGAACCGGTCGCGACGACGGTGACGTCGTCGGGGTCGGCGGCGAGCTCTGGGGCCATCCGCTCGACGATGCCGTCGACCTGGCCGGCGAAGCCGTAGATGATGCCGGCCTGGAGGGCTTCCACGGTGTTCTTGGCGATCACCGAGCGTGGCCGGACCAGCTCGACCTTGTGGAGCTGGGCCCCGGCCGCGGCGAGCGCGTCGACCGAGATCTCGATGCCGGGCGCGGTCACCGCGCCGACGTACTCGCCCTTGGCCGACACCGCGTCGAACGACGTCGCCGTGCCGAAGTCGACGATCACGCACGGGCCGCCGTACAGCGTGATCGCGGCCAGCGCGTTGACGATGCGGTCGCTGCCGACCTCCTTGGGGTTGTCCATGCGCACCGGGACCCCGGTGCGCACCCCGGGCTCGACGATGACGGCGGTGACGTCGCCGTAGTAGCGGCGGCACATCTCGCGCATCTCGTTCAGCACGGAGGGGACCGTGGAGCAGATCGCTATGCCGCTGATGTCGGCGTGCTTGAGCAGGGGGCTCTGGCCGAGCAGCCCCTGCAGGACGACGGCGATCTCGTCGGCGGTGCGCCGCGCGTCGGTGGCGAGGCGCCAGTGCTCGATGACCTCCTCGCCTTCGAACAGGCCGAGCACGGTGTGGGTGTTGCCGACGTCGATCGTGAGCAGCATCAAGCCCCCCGAAGGTCCAGAGCGATGTCGAGTGCGGGCGCCGAATGGGTCAGCGCTCCCACAGCAAGGTAGTCAACACCGGTTTCGGCCACCTCACGGACGGATTGCAGGCGGAGCCCGCCGCTGGCCTCCAGCCGTGCCCTGCCGTTCACCAGCCGTACGGCCTCCCGGAGCTCCTCGACGGTGAAGTTGTCCAGAAGGATCTCCTCCGCCCCTTCGGCGAGGACCGGCTCGATCTGGTCGATGCGATCGACCTCGACCTCGATCGGCAGCCCAGGGTAGGCCTGGCGGACCGCGCGGAAGGCCTCGGCGACCCCGCCCGCCGCCACCACGTGGTTGTCCTTGATCAGGGCGGCGTCGGAGAGCGACAGGCGGTGGTTGACGCCGCCGCCGCAGCGCACGGCGTATTTCGCCAGGGTCCGCAGACCGGGGATGGTCTTGCGGCTGTCGCGGACGCGCGCCCCGGTGCCGTCCACGGCCCGCACCCAGTGACCGGTGAGCGTGGCGATGCCGGACAGGTGGGTGAGGAAGTTCAGCGCGGTGCGCTCGGCGGTGAGCAGGTCGCGCACCGGCCCGGTGACCGTCATGAGCACGTCGCCGCGTGAGACGCGCTCGCCGTCCTTCACGTGACGCTCGGCGGTGAGCCTGCCCCGCGAGGACCACGAGAAGACCGCCTCCGCGACCGCCAGCCCGGCGACGACGCCGTCGGCGCGGGCCACGACGTCGGCACCGGCCGTCTGCTCGGGCGGGATCGTGGCGATGGTCGTGACGTCACCGTCCTGCGAGACGTCCTCGGCGAGCGCGGACTCGATGAGGGCGACCACGGCGGCCGGGTCGAGGCCGGCGGCCACCAGGTCGACCTCGACCTGGTGGGGGAGCATGGTCGTGCGGTCCTCGTCGTGCTGCCGGTAGTTCATGACCAGTCCCTCCTCGGCCAGGGTCACATCGAGGTGCCCCAGCCACCAGGCATCATTACGTCCGGGGAAGTCCTCGCGCCAGTGCGATCCGCGTGTCTCCTCGCGGGCGCGGGCCGCGGCGACCAGCACGGTGGCCACGGTCAGCAGGTTCGTCGCCTCCCAGGCCTCGGTGCAGGGCTCGACGGCGACGGGGGTCCAGCGGGCGTCCATCAGGCCGCGCGCGACCTCCGCGAGGCTTCGGCCGCTGCGCAGCACGCCCGCTCCGGCGCTCATGCGGGCCTGCACGCGGGGCCGTACCCGGGGGTCGACCAGCCCGGTGGCGCGGCCGTCGTCGACGGGGTCGCCCGGCGAGGGCCGCGTGGCGGCGAGGTCGGCCGCGATCCGCTCGGCGAAGACGAGCCCTTCGAGCAGCGAGTTGGACGCCAGCCGGTTCGCGCCGTGCACGCCGGTGCAGGCGACCTCGCCGCAGGCGTACAGCCCGGGGACGTTGGTGCGGCCGTGGAGGTCGGTGCGGACGCCGCCGCTGGCGTAATGGGCGGCGGGGGCGACGGGGATCGGCTCGCGCACCGGGTCGATGCCGTTCTGGACGCAGACCGAGTGGATCGTCGGGAAGCGGGAGCGCCACTTGTCCTCGCCGAAGTGCCGGCCGTCCAGGTAGACGTGGTTCGCGCCGCTCTCCAGCATGCGGCGGACGATCGCTTTGGCCACCACGTCGCGGGGGGCGAGCTCCGCCAGCTCGTGCACGCCGAGCATGAACCGCTCGCCCTCGCCGTCGATCAGGAGCGCGCCCTCGCCGCGCACCGCCTCGGAGATGAGCGGCTGCTGGCCCGTCGCCCCCTCGCCGAGCCACAGCACCGTGGGGTGGAACTGGACGAACTCCAGGTCGCGGACGACCGCCCCCGCGCGCAGCGCCAGCGCCACCCCGTCGCCCGTCGAGACCACCGGGTTGGTAGTGGCGGCGTACACCTGGCCCATGCCGCCGGTGGCCAGCACCACGGCGCCCGCGCGGACCGCGCCGACGCCGTCCCTCGCGCCCTCACCCATCACGTGGAGGGTGATGCCGCAGGCGGCGCCCGTCGCGTCGGTGAGCAGGTCGAGCACCAGGGCGTGCTCGATGACCTCGACACGATCGTCGGCCGCGACGGCCTCGGCCAGGGCGCGCTGCACCTCGGCCCCGGTGGCGTCGCCGCCCGCGTGGACGATGCGGTCGCGGCGGTGGCCTCCCTCGCGGGTGAGCTGCAGCCCGCCGCCCGGCTCACGGTCGAAGCGCGCGCCGTGGTCGATGAGCCGTCGGACCGCGTCCGGCCCCTCGGTGACCAGTGTCCGCACGGCCTCGACGTCGCACAGGCCGACCCCGGCGATCAGTGTGTCGCTGAGATGCTCGGCCGAGGAGTCGGCGGGGTCGAGGACGGCCGCGATGCCGCCCTGCGCCCAGCGCGTGGACCCGGCGGACAGGACGTCCTTGGTGACGACCAGGACGCGGGCGTCCGGCGCCAGCTCGGCATATCGCAGCGCCACGGTGAGACCGGCCATGCCGGATCCCACGACGACGATGTCCGCGTGGACGGTCCAGCCCGGCTCGGGCGCGGTCAGCCGCCGTGGGATGGGCGGGTGAGTCATGGGTCGCTCCCCTCATTTTTCGTCAATATGACGATAGGGCATGGGTGAGCGTGACTCACTCGGGGGGGTTCAGTGGGTCAGCGTGACGATCACGTTGTCGATCAGCCGCGTGCCGCCCACCCGGGCGGCGACCGCGAGGATCGCCTCCCCTTGGTGGTCGTCGCCCACCGCGGTGAACGTCGCCGGGTCGACCAGGCTGAGATAGTCGAGCACCAGCGGCGGCTCGGCCTGCGCGGCCTCGTCGAGCACGGCGCCCGCGGCCCGCAGGATCTCCGCCGGACGCGCGTGCCGGGCGCCCTCGCGCAGCGCCGCGGACAGCGCCAGAGCGGTGACCCGGTCGGCCGGGGAGAGGTAGCGGTTGCGGCTCGACAGCGCCAGCCCGTCCGGCTCCCGCACGGTGGGCGCCCCCACGACGGTGACCGGCACGTTCAGGTCGGCGACCATGCGGCGGATCATCGCGAGCTGCTGGGCGTCCTTCTGGCCGAAGACGGCGGTGTCGGGCTGGACGAGGTTGAACAGCTTGAGCACGACGGTCAGGACGCCGTCGAAGTGGCCGGGCCGGAAGGAGCCTTCGACGATCGTGCCCATCTGCCCGGACGAGACGCTCACCTGGCGGTCCGGAAGGTACATCTCCTCGGCCGCCGGCGCGAACACCAGGCTCACGCCCTCGGCGGCGCACACCTCCAGGTCGGCGTCGAAGGTGCGGGGATAACGGGAGAAGTCCTCATTCGGACCGAACTGCAGAGGGTTGACGAAGATGCTCACCGCCACGTGGTCGGCGTGCTCCCGTGCCAGGCGGATCAGCGAGCGGTGCCCCTCGTGCAGGGCCCCCATGGTCGGGACCAGGGCCAGGGTGCCCGCCCCGGGGCCGATGCCGAGCGCGGCGCGCGCGGAGAGCACCTCGGCGCGGTCTCCTGCGACGATCACGTCCACGAATGTCCTCCAGTTTTCTCGGGCGGGACACGGGCCATGTCCAGCGGTTCACCCTCCCGGCAGGCGTCCCGCGGTGATCGGTCATGCCCGGGGACGGCCCTTCCGCGGGCGTCCACGGGCGGATCGAACGGTCATGTCCAGGTGTTGCCACCGAGGGCGTCGAGCAGGCGTTCGGCGGCCTCCGGCTTGAGCAGGCCGGCGGCGAGCGCGCGGTCGGCGGTCAGCCGGGCGAGGGCGACGTACGCGTCCGCCGCCTCGGGAGCGGCGAGGATGAGCGCGTCCACGTGCTTGCGGACGGTGCCCGCGTCACCGCGCACGACCGGCCCGGTCAGTCCGGTGATGCCGAGCCGCAGGGCGTTGTCGAGAGCGGCGCCGAGCAACGGCCCGAGCACGCGCCCCGGATGCTCCACCCCGATCTTGGCGAGCAGTTCCTGGGACTCGGCGATCAGGGTGACCATGTGGTTGGCGGCGCTCGCCAGGGCCGCGTGGTAGAGGGCGCGGTCCTCGTCGGCGATCCACACCGGCTCACCGCCCATCTCGATCACCAGCGCCTCGGCGACCGGGCGCAGCACCTCGGGGGCGGTGACGCCGAACGAGCAGCCGACCACGCGGCGCAGGTCGTCGTCACGGCCGGTGAAGGTCATGATCGGATGCAGCGCGAACGGCACCGCCCCGGCGGCCGTCGCGGGCTCCAGCACGCCGAGGCCGTACGCGCCGCTGGTGTGGACCAGCATCTTGCCCCGCAGGTCGACCCCGGCCGCCGCGAGACCCGCGACCAGGCCGGGCAGCGCGTCGTCGGGCACGGTGAGCAGCACGAGCTCGGCCTTGGCGATGACGTCGTCGGGCTGGGAGATCCCGACGCCGAGCCGGTCGCGTGCCCTGCGGTGCGAGGCGTCGGAGACCCCGGCGGCCGCGACGACGTGGTGCCCTGCCTGCACGAGCGCGGCACCGAGGACCGAGCCCACCCGCCCGGCCCCGAGCACCCCGACCGCGAGACGCCCTGGACGGTCGCTTGTCTCCATAACGTTCCTGTCCACTTCGACGAACCCAGTCGACCAGCGTAACCGCCGGTCCGCTCCGGCCCCTGCCCCGCTTTCCGATTTCACCGGAATCGCCCGATAGTGCCGTTCCCGCTTCAGCCGGCGACCAGGGGCCGACAGGTGGGTGTCAGCGACGGCGCCCTCGTGGATCACCGTTCTTGGTAACGTCCAGTCCCGTGTGGATCACGTGGCGGGAGGCCATGCAGCAGGCGCTCTACGGCGAGCACGGCTTCTACATCCGGGAGCGCCCGCGGGGTCACTTCCGCACCTCGGTGGTCGCCTCCCCCGCGTTCGCCACGGCGGTGCTGCGCCTGCTGGTCACCGTCGACGAGGCGCTCGGCCACCCGCCCACCCTCGACCTGGTCGACGTCGGCTCGGGCGACGGCCTGCTGGTCACCCAGGTGCTCCGCGGCGCGGAGCCGGAGCTCCTCCGGCGGCTTCGGATCACGGCCGTCGACCTCTCGCCGCCCCCCGGCGACCTGGACGAGACGATCAGGTGGACCGACACCCGGCCCGACGAGGTCACCGGCCTCGTGATCGCCAACGAATGGCTGGACAACGTGCCCGTCGACGTCGTGGAACAGACACCGGACGGCCCCCGGCTCGTGCTCGTCGATCCACAGACCGGCCGGGAACGGCTCGGCGACCCGCCCGGCGACGACGACCTGCGATGGCTCGAACGCTGGTGGCCGCTCGGTTCGACGGGCCGGCGGGCCGAGGTCGGATGGCCGCGGGACGAGGCCTGGACGTCGGTGATCGTACGGCTGGCGCGCGGGCTGGCGGTGGCCGCGGATTATGCACACCCTGTGGATAACCGCCCGCCGTACGGCACCCTGACCGGATACCGCGACGGCGCCTGCGTGCCGGTCATACCCGACGGTTCCTGCGATATCACCGCGCACGTGGCGCTCGACGCGTGCGCGGAGGCGGGAGAGCGGGCCGGTGCGATATCCACAACGTTGACCACGCAACGACTCGCGTTACAGAGCCTGGGCATCAGCGGTGCCCGTCCGCCCCTGACCCTCGCCACCACCGATCCGGGCGCCTATCTCCGGGCGCTCGCCCAGGCCTCAGAGGAGGCCGAACTGATCGACCCGGCCGGCCTCGGCGGCTTCGGCTGGCTCAGCCAGTGGAAGGGCGTCCCCTGAGCTCCAGCCGCCCGTCCCCGGTCACTTCTCGCGGCCCGGGTAGAACAGCGCGGGAACCAGCGTGACCGCCGACAGCCCCACCGCCCACCAGAACGTCGCCCCGTAGGCGACGGCGGGAGCCGCCCCGCCCTCCAGGTGACGCTGCAGGACGACCGCGAGGATCGCGGTGCCGAGCGCGCCGCCCACCCTGTTGAGGGTGTTGACGGCCCCGGCGGCGCGCGGCGCCTCATGCCTCTCCACACTGCCGTACACGGCGGCCATGCCGGGCGCCATCACGACGCCGAGCCCGGCGCCCCGGACGACCAGCGACAGCAGCAGGAGCCACCCGTCAGGGGCCGACCCGAGCTGGGTGAACGCGAACGTCCCCGCCAGCGTGATGAGGATCCCGGCCAGGACGAGCGGCCGCGGCGCCATCCTGTCGGTCAGCCTTCCGGCGACGTACGTCGCGGCGGCGGTGCCGAGGGCCTGCGGGGCCAGCATCAGCCCGGCCCGCAGCGCGTCGGCGTGCTCGACCTGCTCGTAGTACAGCGGTAGCAGGAGCATCGAGCTGTACAGGGCCGCGCCCTGGAGGAACGAGTTGGCGGTGGCGACGGCGAACCCTCGCCGGGCGAACAGCCGCAGGTCGACCAGCGCGGTGCCCTTCCCACGCAGGGCGTGCGCGACGTATCCCAGGACCAGCAGCGTCCCGCAGATCAGCGGCAACGCCACCGTACCGGCGCCGAAGCCGCCCGCCTCGCCGGCCGCGGAGAAGCCGTAGACCAGCGCGGCCAGTCCCGGCGGGAGCAGCACCAGTCCGAGCACGTCCAGCTTCACGCCCGTCCCCGCCCTCGTGCCGCCGGGCAGCGTCCTGGCCGCCAGCAGCAGCGTCGCGACACCGATGGGAACGTTGACCAGGAACATCCAGCGCCAGTCGAGGTTGTGCAGGATCACGCCTCCCACGACCGGACCCAGCACGGGCGCGAAGGTGATGGGCAGAATCGTGATGGACAGCACCCTGCCGAGCCGCGACGGCCCGGCCGCCTGGACCAGCATCGACTGCCCGAGGGGCTGGATCATGCCGCCGCCGATGCCCTGGAGCACGCGGAAGACGATCAGGGCGGCGGTGGACCCGGCCAGCCCGCACAGCGCGGAGCCGGCCACGAACAGCGCCACCGAGGCCATCCACATCGTCTTGGCCCCGAACCGCTCGGCCGCCCATCCCGACAGGGGCATGACCATCGAGACGGCCAGCAGATAACCGGTGGAGATCCACTTGACGTTCCCGAGCCGTCCGCCCAGATCGCGCGCCACGGCGTCGATGCCCACGCTGACGATCGTGGTGTCGAGTACGGCCAGGATCGGCCCGAGGACCAGGACGAAGGCGGTCCGCAGCAGAGCGCCGTCGAGCCTGTCCGGCGCCTGCTCGCCGCCGGGCCGGACCGTGGTGGTCGTGCGCAAGGGGTTCTCCTCTCAGGGGGGTCGTCACGCTCGCCGGCTCTGGCGCAGGCCGGCGAACAGGTCGTCTTCGGGGAGCGTGACGGTCACGTGGGACCGCGCGAGGTGGTAGTCCTCGGTCGGCCAGACCTCCCTCTCGACGTCCCGGTCGTGGAGCATGAATCCGGCGCCGGGGTCGATCTGCGTGGCGTGCGCGAGCAGCGCCCGGTCCCTGACCTCGAAGTACTCCGCGCAGGGGACGCGTGTGGAGAACTCCGGCGCGGAACCGCCTTCCGGGAACTCGGCCAGCACGGCCCCCATGCCGGAGTCGATGCCGCGCTCGGTCATGGCGTCGTGCAGGGCCTGGAACCATGCCTTCGACAGAGCGCCGTGGTAGTAGAGCTTGGCCGGCCGCCACGGTTCGCCGGCCTCGGGGAACCGGTCGGGATCGCCGGCCGCGTCGAAGGCGGCGACGGTGACCTCGTGGGTCCTGATGTGGTCGGGGTGCGGGTAGCCGCCGGTCTCGTCGTAGGTCACGATCACGTGCGGGCGGAACTCGCGGATCGACGCCACCAGCCGGCCGGTCGCCTCCTTCAGCGGCCGGACCGCGAAGCATCCGTCCGGCAGCGGCTCGCCCTCCGCGGGCAGCCCCGAGTCGGTGAAGCCCAGGAACTGCTGCCGGACGCCCAGGATCCGCCGGGCCTCATCCATCTCGGCCCGCCGGATCTCGGCGAGGTTCTCCCGCACGCCGGGCCGGTCCATCGCGGGGTTGAGCACGTCGCCCCGCTCACCGCCGGTGCAGGTGACGACCAGGACGTCGACGCCTTCGGCGGCGTACTTGGCCAGCGTCGCGGCGCCCTTGCTGGACTCGTCGTCGGGGTGGGCGTGCACGGTCATCAGGCGAAGGGTCTCACCTGGAGTGATGCGCAGGTTCATGCGGCCTCCTATTACTTGGGTCGTGCATAAAATTAGACTCGACCTAAGGAAGTGTCAAGGATGATTTTAGGCTCGACCCATGAAAGGATGGCCGACATGACCGGAGGACTTCGGGAACTGAAGAAGCAGCAGACCCGCCAGGCGATCTCCAACATCGCGACCCGGCTGTTCGAGGAGCGCGGCTTCGAGGCGGTCACCATCGCCGAGATCGCGGCCGCCGCCCAGGTGGCCAAGATGACCGTCACCAACTACTTCCCGCGCAAGGAGGACCTGGCCCTCGACATCCACGAGACGTTCGTCGCCAGCCTGGCCCGCACCGTCGCCTCCAGGCCGGCGGGCGAGTCGGCGCTCGCGGCCCTGCGCCGCGCGTACCTGGCCGCCGTGGAACGGCACGACGCCGTCGCCGGATTCGCCGGCCCGGCGTTCGCGCGAATGATCAAACAGAGCCCCACCCTGACCGCCCGGCTCCGTGAGCTGCACGAGCAGCGCGAAGAGGCCCTCGCCGAGGCCCTGGCCGCCGACACCGCGGCCGCCCCCGGCGACCTCACGCCCAGGGCCGCGGCAGCCCTGCTCGGCGCCGCCCACCGCACCCTGTTCCAGCACGCCATGGACCTGAACATGGAAGGGCGCGGCCACGACGAGATGGCCGCCGCCCTGACGCGCGCGGGGGAGCAGGTCTTCGGCCTGCTGGAGACCTCCCTGACCGGCTACGCGGTGCGCTGACGCGGCCGGCGCACCGGACGGGTCAGCCGATGGAGATCTTCAGCGACTCCAGGCCGCGGATGACGTAGTTCGGCTTCCAGGCCGGCTCCTCGATGAGCTCCATCTTGGGGGCGGCCTTCAGCAGGGCCCCGAACGACTCCACGAGCTCGATTCGGGCCAGGGGAGCCCCGAGGCAGAAGTGGATGCCCGCGCCGAACGAGATGTGCGGGTTGTCCTCGCGGCCCACGTCCAGCCGGTCGGGGTCGTCGAAGACCTCCGGGTCGCGGTTGGCGGAGCCGAACAGCAGGGCGACCTCGACGCCCTTCGGGATCTCCACGCCGCCGATCGTGATGTCCTCCAGCACCCACCGCTCGAACATCTGCAGCGGGGTGTCCCAGCGCATCAGCTCCTCGACGGCGGACGGCAGCAGCGAGAGGTCGCCGCGCAGCCGCTCCAGCTCCGCCGGGTTGCGGAACAGCGACCACCAGCCGTTGCCGGTGACGTTGACCGTCGCCTCGTGGCCGGCGTTGAGCAGCAGCACGCACGTGCCGACGAGCTCGTCCTCGGTCAGCCTGTCGCCCTCGTCGGCCACCTGGGCCAGGGCGCTGATCAGGTCGTCGCCCGGGTCGCGGCGGCGGGCCGCGGCCAGATCGCGCAGGTACCCCGCGAACTCCGACGCCGCGCGGACGGCGGTGTGCTGCGCCTCGGGCGAGGGGTTGAGCTCGTACATGCCGCAGATGTCGGCCGACCACGGCCGCAGCAGGTGCCGGTCGGCCTCGGGCACGCCCAGCATCTCGGCGATGACCGTCACGGGGAGCGGCTCGGCGACCTCCGTGAGCAGGTCGCCGCCACCGCGCTCGACGAAGCCGTCGACCAGTTCCCCGGCGATGCGGCGGATCTTCGGGCGCAGCCCTTCGACCATGCGAGGCGTGAACGCCTTGGACACCAGCCGGCGCAGCCGGGTGTGGACGGGCGGCTCGACGTCGAGCATCCCGGCGCGGACCACCCTCCAGAACGGCTCCTGGAACTCCGGCTCCGGCTCCCGCCCGAACTCCTCGTGCGAGGCCAGGTGGAGGTACGACCGGCCCAGCCGGCGGTCGCGCAGCGCCGCGTTGACGTCCTGGTGCCGCGCCACCAGCCACTGGCCGGTGGGCTCGAAGAAGCTGACCGGCCGCGTGTCGCGAAGCTCGCGGTAGACGTCGTACGGGTGGGCGACGAACTCCGGATTCCAAGGATCAAACCGCACGAAGACATCGTAAACGCCATCAGCTCCCGGAAACACCCGCTCACCAGCCAAGATCCCCCCGACCCACCCCCACGCCCCCCGGCCGCGACGGCGACACCTCGAAGGATCTTGGGTTGCGGAGGCGGTGGGGGATTGGGTTATAGTCCCCCCGTAGGTCATGAGTGCCAGCGTCAAGCCCCGGCTTGCTGGCCGGCAACCCTCGCGCTCGCGGCGGGGTGCCCCGGGTGAGGACCAGGTCCGGCACGAGGTGTGCCGGACAAGCGCGGGCTCCGTCATCCCAACGCCATGGCCGGGGTCCCTGACCTTAGGAGGCCGGCGTTGACCGTACTGACTGTCCTGAGCAGCCCTTCCCCCGCCACTTCCGAGCCGAGCGCCCAGGGCGGACCCTCCCCCGCCACGTCGAGCTGGACTTCCGCCGGCGGCGGCACGGCCGGCACCGGGTCCACCGACGAACGGCCATCCGCGCCCGCCGTCCCGGCGGTGCTGGGCGCCGACCTGGAGGTGCCGGTCAAGGGAGGTGAGCTGGTGCGGTACGCGAACCTCGACTACGCCGCCAGCGCCCCCTGTCTGGAGCCGGTGAGCGCCGCCGTGGCCGCCGCGCTCCCGGCCTACTCAAGCGTGCACCGCGGCGCCGGGTACGCCTCCCAGCTCACCACCGCGCGATACGAGCAGGCCAGGCACACCGTGCGCGGCTTCGTCGGCGCGCGGCGCGGTGACGCCGTCGTGTTCACGCGCAACACCACCGACGCCTCGAACCTCCTGGCCCGCTGCCTGCCCGAGGGCACCACCGTCGTCGTGTTCGAGACCGAGCACCACGCGTCCCTCCTGCCCTGGCCCAACGCCGTACGGCTCGCGCCCCCGGCGTTCCCCGGCGAGGCCGTCCGCGCCGCCGACGAGACGCTGGCCGGCATCGACGGGCCCAAGCTCCTGGTCGTCACCGCCGCCTCCAACGTCACCGGAGAGCTCTGGCCGATCGCCGCGCTGGCCCACATCGCCCACCGGCACGGCGCCCGCATCCTGGTCGACGCCGCGCAGCTCGTCCCGCACCGGCGGCTGAACATCACCGCCCTCGACCTCGACTACGTCGCCTTCTCCGGCCACAAGCTGTACGCGCCGTTCGGCGCCGGCGCCCTGGTCGGCCGGGGCGACTGGCTGGCGCAGGCCGAGCCGTACCTGCTCGGCGGCGGCGCCTCCAAGGCGGTCACCGGCGGCACCGGGCAGGGCCTGCCCCTGGAGACCGAGTGGAGCGCGGACCCCGAGCAGCGGCACGAGGCGGGCACCCCGAACGTCCTCGGGGCCATCGCGCTGGCCGCCGCCTGCGACGCGCTGTCGGCGACCGGCTGGACGCCGCTGGTCAAGGAGGAGGAGCGGCTGCTGAGGCTGCTGCGCGACGGGATCGCCGCCATCGACGGCGTCCACGAGCTGTCGCTGTGGGGTCCCGCGCACCCGCGCGTCGGCATCGTGTCGTTCGTCGTGGACGGCTGGACGGCCCGCGAGGTCGCCGAGGCGCTGTCGGCGGACCACGGCATCGGCGTGCGCGACGGCAAGTTCTGCGCCCACCCGTTCGTCCGGCACCTGCTCGACGGCGTCGGGCGGACGGCGGACGGCGACTGTGCCGACGGCACCACCGGAGCCGTCCGGGCCTCCATCGGCATCGGCACCACCGAGGAGCACATCCACCGCCTGATCGACGCCCTCTCGGAGCTGGTGTCCCGGCGCTGACGTGACAGCATGGGTTTCATGACGGAACCTCCCGCTACAGGCGCGCGCACGGAACGGGTCGTGGGGATCGGGGCCGGGGCCAAGGAACTGGCCACCGAGGACATGATCCTCAACATCGGCCCCCAGCATCCCTCGACCCACGGTGTGCTGCGCCTGCGCCTCACCGTCGACGGCGAGCGCATCGAGGCCGCCGAGCCGATCGTCGGCTACATGCACCGCGGCGCCGAGAAGCTCTTCGAGGTCCGCGACTACCGGCAGATCATCGTGCTGGCCAACCGGCACGACTGGCTGTCGGCGTTCGCCAACGAGCTGGGCGTCGTGCTCGCCGTCGAGCGCATGCTCGGCATGGAGGTGCCGGTGCGGGCGGTCTGGGCCCGCACGCTGCTCGCCGAGCTGAACCGCGTGCTCAACCACCTGATGTTCCTCGGCTCCTACCCGCTGGAGCTCGGCGCGATCACCCCGGTGTTCTACGCCTTCCGTGAGCGCGAGACGCTGCAGGCCGTCATGGAGGAGATCTCCGGCGGCCGCATGCACTACATGTTCAACCGGGTCGGCGGGCTGAAGGAGGATCTCCCCTACGGCTGGCTCGACCGGGTCACCCAGGCGGTCGCCGACGTGCGCAAGCGGCTGCCCGACATCGAGAACCTCATCTACGGCAACGAGATCTTCCTCGCCCGCACGCGCGGGGTCGGCGTCCTCGACCGCGAGACGATCATGCAGTACGGCGTGAGCGGGCCGATCGCCCGGGCGTCCGGCGTCGACGCCGACCTGCGCCGCGACGAGCCGTACCTCGCCTACGCCGAACTGCCCGTCAAGGTGGTGACCCGCTCGGCGGGAGACTGCCACGCCCGCTTCGAGGTGCTGCTCGACCAGGTGAAGGTCTCGCTCGACCTCGCCGACGCCTGCGTGGACCGGCTCCGCTCCCTGCCCCCCGGGCCGGTCAACCAGCGCCTGCCCAAGGTGCTGAAGGTCCCCGAAGGGCACACCTACGCCTGGACCGAGAACCCCCTGGGGCTCAACGGCTACTACCTGGTCTCCCGCGGGGAGAAGACGCCGTGGCGGCTGAAGCTGCGCAGCGCGTCCTACAACAACATCCAGGTGCTGCGGGAGATGCTGCCGGGCCACCTGATCTCCGACATGGTGGCCATCCTCGGCTCGATGTTCTTCGTGGTCGGCGACATCGACAAGTGATCGGCGCGGAACATCTCGCGAAACGGGTTTAGCCCCCTGTTTCCCGAGCAGAGGATCGGTGCGTAAAGGGACAGGGTTGAAGATACAAGGGTGGCTCCTTGCAGCGCGGGGTCCGGCTCAGGCCGGGCCCCGCGGCGTTGTCCGCGGCCTCAGCGCCTGACGTCGTCGTCGGGGCCCTTCGGGACCCTGCAGCAGTGCTCCAGGAAGAGCGCCGCGCACACCAGCACCACACAGGCGACCAGCGACCCGCCCGCGAGGAAGAAGTCGCGCCGGGGGACGTCCTGGTCGAGCAGCGGCAGGACATGGAACACGAAACCGGCGAACAACCCCGCGCAGGCGGCGCCGACGTACGCCGAGGCCTTGGCCAGCGCGGCCAGCCGGGCCACCGCGAGCGGCTCGACGGGTTCGGTGTCGGGCGCGCGCCGGATGCGGGCACGGGTCATCCACCCGCTGTACGCCTCACCGACCGCCAGCAGGAGCACCGTGGGGATGGCGGTCCACGGGACGGTGGGCAGGTCGGAGTAGATCTGCTGCAACACGGCCCAGGTCAGGACCGCGAACGCGGCCACCAGTAGGACGAGCACGCCGGGACGGCTCGGTTTCACGGATCCTCCTCTTCGTTCCCCCCGGCACCCGGCACGAGCGGGCGCCCCTGCGTGCTGTGTTCGATCACCTCGGTGGCGTGGGCGCTCCTCGATGCCGCGGTAGCTTTCGGGCGGTGAGGGGCGCCCTAGTCGGGCGGCTGCAGGGCGAGGTCGGAGCGCAGGTGGACGCCCTGCTGGTCGAGGGCGGCGAGCAGGCCCGCCACCGAGCCGCGGCCCGGGAGCATCGCCCCGGGGTCGGCCTGCGCCCAGGGCATCAGCACGAATGCCCGCTCGTGGGCGCGCGGGTGCGGCAGCGTCAGCTCCGGGTCGTCGCTGAGCAGATCACCCACCATGATCACGTCGACGTCGAGCGTACGCGGCCCCCAGCGCTCGGTGCGGACCCGCCCGAAGGCGGCCTCCACTCCCATGGCCCGCTCGAGGATCGCCTTCGGGCCGAGCGTCATCGTGCTTCCGATCACGACGGCGTTGAGATAGGGACGCTGCCCGGCCGGACCACCGACCGGCTCGGTCTCGTAGACGGGGGACACCGCCACGAAGTCGAGCCCCGGGGCGTCGAAAAGCGCGTCGACGGCGCCTTGAAGGGTGTCGAAGCGACGGCCGAGATTGCTGCCGAGCGCCAGAACGACCTTCATCACCGCTTCCTCCTGACCGTCACCACGACATCGCCGAAGGGGAGAGGGATCGGAGCCGACGGCTTGTGCACCCTGACCTCGGCCTCCTCGACCAGCTCGCTCGCCAGGCACTCGTCGGCCAGCCGCTGCGCCAGCGTCTCGATGAGGTTCACCGGCTCGCCCTCGACGACGGCGACCAGCCGCATGGCCAGCTCACCATAGTCGACGGTCTTGGTGAGGTCGTCGCCGGCCGCCGCGGGAGCGGTGTCGAGGAAGAGCGTGACGTCGATGACGAACTCCTGTCCGAGCTCCCGCTCGGCGGGCAGGCAGCCGTGCCTTCCGCGCGCCCGGAGCCCGACCAGGCTCACGCTGTCCCGACCGCTCATCGTGCCCCGCCTCTCAGCCTTCGCTCTCGTCGTCGTCATCGCCCTGCAGCACCGGTGAGCCGTGGTGGAACCAGAGCCGCCAGCCCTCCGGAGTGCGGACGAAGGTGTTGGTCGCGACGACGCGCCCGGCCGCGAACGTGGCATCCTCGGAGTCGGCGGCGGTCAGGATGTTCTCGGCGCAGGTGAGCACCGCGACGTCGCCCACCACGGTGGTGTGCACGTCGGTCAGGACGAACTGGATGTAGGGGGTGTTCGCCATGATCAGCGCCCACGACCGGAGCACCTCGGCCCGCCCGCTCAACATCGGCCAGCCCGGGTGGACGCACATCGCCACCCGGCCGTCCTCGTCCTCGGCCCAGATCTCGGTCATACGGTCGAGGTCGCCGCTCTCGATCGCCGTGTAGAACGCCTCGTTGAGCGTCTCGATCTCTGCCGCGGTCGTGCTCATCGAGCCCCCTCCCCCCGCCGCCAGGCGGCGGCGACGCGGACCGCGTCGGCATTCGGACGCACGTGATGCACCCGGACGCACCAGGCGCCCGCGTGGGCGGCGAGCGCCGTGACCGCCAGGGTGGCGTCGTCGGCGCCGCTGAAGGGTCTCGGGGTGCCGTCGGGCTCGGCGAGCAGGCGGCCGAGGAACCGTTTGCGGGACGCCCCGATGATGATCGGGTAGCCGAGCTCGCCGAGCCTGTGGATGCCGCCGAGCAGCGCCCAGTTGTGCTCGGGCCGCTTGGCGAAGCCGAGCCCGGGGTCGATGAGGATCTGCCGCTCGTCGACCCCCTCGGCGAGCACGGAATCGACCCGCTTGCGCAGCTCTTCGGCCACTTCGGTGACGACGTCGGAGTAGACGGCGCGGCCGTCCATGTCCTGGCTGTGGCCGCGCCAGTGCATCACGACATAGGGGACCCCGGCGGACGCCACCACCTGGGGCATGGCGGGGTCGGCGAGGCCTCCGCTGACGTCGTTGACCATGGCGGCCCCGGCCCGCACGGCGGCATCGGCGACCTCGGCCCGCATCGTGTCGACGCTGACCGGGACGCCCTCCTGGGAGAGAGCGCGGATCACCGGCTCGACCCGCCGTAGCTCCTCGTCGAGGGAGACCCTCGCCGCGCCCGGGCGGGTGGACTCGCCACCGACGTCGACGATGTCGGCGCCCTGCTCGACCAGTTCGAGGCCGTGGCGCACGGCCGCCTCGGGGTCGAACCAGCGGCCGCCATCGGAGAAGGAGTCGGGGGTGACGTTGACCACGCCCATGACCAGGCAGCGCCTCTCGTCGGGCAGGCCCGGCACCTTCCATGCGGTCATGGCGTCAAGCCTAGGTGCTCGCCGGGGACGATCTGCGCCATGGGTCCGGCTTGTGGATAACGAATCGGCTCGACCTGCCTCGTGCTCTGTTCGATGGCCTCGCTCCGCTCGGCGGCGAGAAGCGTCCTCCTCACCCCACCGCCGCGCCCCTCGCGGGTTCGACCGCCTCGCTCCGCTCGGCGGCGAGAAGCGCGGGGTCAGCCGCGGCCGAGGATGAGGGCCATCGCCTCGGCGCGGGTCTTGTCGCTGTCGCGGAAGCTGCCGCGCACGGCGGAGGTGATGGTCTTCGCGCCCGGCTTGCGGACACCGCGCATGGTCATGCAGAGGTGCTCGGCCTCGATGACGACGATGACACCCCGCGGCTCCAGCACCTGCATGAGGGCGTCGGCGATCTGCGACGTCATGCGCTCCTGCACCTGCGGGCGCCTGGCGTAGACGTCGACCAGCCGGGCCAGCTTGGACAGGCCGGTGATCTGGCCCTTCGCGTTGGGCACGTAGCCGACGTGCGCGAGGCCATGGAACGGCACGAGGTGGTGCTCGCAGGTGGAGTAGACCTCGATGTCCTTCACCAGCACCATCTCGTCGTGGTCGGCGTCGAAGACGGTGGTGAGGACTTCTTCGGGCTTCTGCCCCAGCCCGGCGAACTGCTCGGCGTACGCGCGAGCCACCCGGGCCGGGGTGTCGAGCAGGCCGTCCCGGTCCGGATCTTCACCGATCGCGAGAAGGATCTCGCGAACGGCCTTCTCGATCCGGGCCGAGTCGACCTTGAGGGGGTTGGCGCTCACTCGTCAGGCCTCGTCCTGGGGCGACGGGTGGTGGTCGTTGATCAGCGAGCCCTGGACGATCTGGTCGCCCGCGGGGAGCGCCGCGCCGTTGCCGTTGCCGGCGATCTCCTTGGCCGTCAGCACCGGGGGCCGGTCGGACGGGAGCCGCTTGCCGTACCCGGAGTAGGACGGACGCTTCTCCTTCACGACCACCGGGGAGAAGATCTCCAGGACCTGCTCGCGGGAGAGGGTCTCCTTCTCCATGAGCTCGAGCACGAGGTTGTCGAGCACGTCGCGGTACTGGACGAGGATCTCCCAGGCCTGGTCGTGCGCGGACTCGATGAGCCTGCGGACCTCCTCGTCGATCGTGGAGGCGATCTTCTCGGAGTAGTCGCGCTCGTGGCCCATGTCGCGGCCGAGGAAGACCTCGCTGTTACCGGTGCCGAACTTGCGGGCGCCGAGGTGCTCGCTCATGCCGTACTCGGTGACCATGCGGCGGGCGATGGAGGTGGCCTTCTCGATGTCGTTGGCCGCGCCCGTGGTGGGCTCGTGGAAGACCAGCTCCTCGGCGGTGCGCCCACCGAGCAGCATCGCCAGCTGGTCCATCATCTCCGACCGGGTGGCGAGGAACTTGTCCTCCATCGGGAGCGTCATGGTGTAACCCAGCGCCCGGCCCCGGGACAGGATGGTGATCTTGTGCACCGGGTCGGAGTTGGGCAGCGCGTGCGCCACCAGGGCGTGCCCGCCCTCGTGGTAGGCGATGATCTTCTTTTCCTGGTCGGACATGACCCGGCTCTTGCGCTCCGGACCCGCCATCACACGGTCGATGGACTCCTCCAGGAGGCCCATGGTGATGAGCTTCTGGTCCTGGCGGGCGGTCAGCAGCGCGGCCTCGTTGATGACGTTGGCGAGGTCGGCGCCGGTGAAGCCGGGGGTGCGGCGCGCGATGACGTCGAGGTCGACGTCGGGCGCGAACGGCTTGCCACGCCCGTGGACGCGCAGGATGCCCTTGCGGCCCTCGAGGTCGGGCCGGTCGATGACGACCTGGCGGTCGAAGCGGCCCGGACGCAGCAGCGCGGGGTCGAGGATGTCGGGACGGTTGGTCGCCGCGATGAGGATCACGCCGCCCTTGACGTCGAAGCCGTCCATCTCGACCAGCAGCTGGTTGAGGGTCTGCTCACGCTCGTCGTGACCACCGCCGAGGCCGGCGCCGCGGTGGCGGCCGACGGCGTCGATCTCGTCGATGAAGATGATCGCCGGCGCGTTCGCCTTGGCCTGCTCGAACAGGTCGCGGACGCGGGAGGCGCCGACGCCGACGAACATCTCGACGAAGTCGGAACCGGAGATGGAGTAGAACGGCACGCCCGCCTCGCCCGCGACGGCGCGGGCCAGCAGGGTCTTACCGGTGCCGGGCGGGCCGTACAGCAGCACACCCTTGGGGATCTTGGCACCGATCGCCTGGAACTTGGCCGGGGCCTGCAGGAACTCCTTGATCTCCTGGAGCTCCTCAATGGCCTCGTCGGCGCCCGCGACGTCGGCGAAGGTCGTCTTGGGGGTGTCCTTGGTGATCAGCTTGGCCCGGGACTTCCCGAAGTTCATGACCCGCGAGCCGCCACCCTGCATCTGGTTCATGATGAACAGGAACAGCAGGACGATGACGACGATGGGGAGGAAGCTGACCAGCAGGCCGACCAGGAAGTTCTCGGTCGGCACGTTGACCTTGTAACCGTTGGGCAGCTTGCCGGCGTCGACCTGGGCCTGGAGCTGCTTCTGAAGCTCGACACCCTGCCCCTGGACCCAGTAGGAGTAGAAGCGATCCTCACCATTGATCTTGGAGAGGGTCTTGATCTCGATCCGCTGGTCCTTGTCGGTGACCACCGCGTTGTCGACATTGCCCTTTTGGATCTGGCTGACGACGAACGAAGTGTCCCTCTGGGCATAGTTGCTGTTGCCGCTCCAGAATGTGGAGGCGAGGAGGAGCAGCACGACGATGCCCAGGATCCACAGCAGTGGCCCACGTGTAAATCGCTTGAGATCCATCCGATGCGGAACCCCTGCGGGCCCGTCCCTTCCTGAACACGGCCTGAACGCCCCGGGCGAGCCCGGGGGTAGCGGCATCCCTTACCGCTCCTTCTGACTACCCGAAGGTAATCGCACCTCCGAGAGATCCGAAGGTACACCGGGTCGCGGCGCAGGGTCACTGCCCCGGCGACACCGGCTTCGCTCTACCAACGTACGTCAGGCGCTCCCGTGTTCCCCACGAGGAGACCGAATAACGCCGTATCTCACCAGTTGGCGACCCAAGACTTCGCTCAGGGCTTACTCGGCACCGTATACATGGCGGGCCAGGGTGCCGATGAACGGGAGATTGCGGTAGCGCTCGGCATAGTCGAGGCCATACCCGATCACGAATTCGTTGGGGATGTCGAACCCGACATATTTCACATCGATCGGCACCTTCACGGCTTCGGGCTTGCGAAGCAACGCGCAGATCTCCACCGAGGCGGGGTTGCGCGAGCGCAGGTTGTGGATCAGCCAGGAGAGGGTCAGCCCGGAGTCGATGATGTCCTCGACCACCAGCACGTGCCGTCCGGCGATATCGGTGTCGAGGTCCTTGAGGGTGCGCACGACGCCCGACGACTTCGTGCCGGCGCCGTAGGACGACACGGCCATCCAGTCCATCTGGACTTCGATGTGCAGCGCGCGCGCCAGATCGGCCATCATCATGACCGCCCCCTTGAGAACCCCGACGATCAGGAGGTCCTTGCCCGCGTAGTCGGCGTCGATCTGCCCGGCGAGCTCCTTGACCTTCGCCTGAAGTTCTTCCTCGGGGATGAGGACCTTTTCGAGGTCCTTGCCCATGTCGGCTGCGTCCACCTGGGGTTTTTCCTTCATGTCGGGGTGCTGGCGAATATCAGGGTGCCATACCGCCGGACCACCCCGACCCCCCCGGGTAGCTCCACCAGCCGCTGGCCCCGCCACTCGGTGACGAGCCGGTCGACCTGCTCGATGTGGACGGCCGCCAGCGCCGAGGCGTTCGCGCCCGCCGCCAGCGCCGCCCGCTGGATCACCCGCCGCCGCACCGCCGCCGGCAGGCTCTCGAGCCCCTTGACCGTCAGGCCCTCGCCGATGCCCCTGACCTCGGCGTACACCTCGTCGGCCCACTCGTCGAGGGCGTCGGCGTCGTCCCGGCACAGGGCCGCCGTGCGCGCGAGGGCCTCGGTGACGCCCGGCCCGAGCGCCCGCTCGATCACCGGCAGGACGTCGTGGCGCACCCTCACCCGGGTGTAGGCGGGGTCGGTGTTGTGCGGGTCGTCCCACGGCGCCAGGCCGAGCGCCTCGCACGCCGCCCGCGTGGTCTCGCGGCCGATCCCGAGCAGTGGCCTGCGGTAGACGCCCCAGGCGGCCGGCATCCCCGCCAGCGACCGGGTGCCGCTCCCCCGGGCCAGCCGCAGCAACACGGTCTCGGCCTGGTCGTCGCGGGTGTGCCCCAGCAGGACGGCGGACGCGCCGAGCCGCTTCGCGCCGAGCGTAAGCCCGTCGTAGCGGGCGTCCCTGGCCGCGGCCTCCGGACCGCCCTCCGTTCCCACCGCGACGGTGAGGGCCTCGGCGGGTTCGAGCCCGAGCTCGGCCCCCAGCCGTACGACCTCCTCGGCACGCTCGCGCGACCCCTCCTGCAGGCCGTGGTCGACGGTCAGCAGCCCGGCGCGCAGGCCCTGCCGGGGCGCGGTGAACGCCAGGCACGCCGCCAGCGCCAGCGAGTCGGCGCCGCCGCTGCAGGCGGCCAGGACGAGAGCGCCCTTCGGCACGTCGGCGAGCGACAGGCGCACGGCGCGGCGGATCTCCGCCACGGCGGGATGGGGTCCCATGCTCCTAGTGTGGCGGGAATCGCCACTCGTGCGACGGGACCGCCCCGTCAGGCGCCGCCCGCCGTGGGCAGCTCGCCCCTGCGGACGACCCGGGAGATCCACTGCTCGGGATTCCTGATCTCGGCGTGGTCGGGCAGGGTCTCGGGCGAGGTCCACACCCGGTTGAACCCGTCGACGCCCACCTCGTCGACGACCCTGCGCACGAACGACGAGCCCTCGGCGTACTGCTTCATCTTCAGGTCGATGCCCAGCAGCCGCCGCAGCGTCTTGTCGAAGCGGGAGCCGCCCTCCCTGCGGTGCTGGAACTTCGCCCGGATGTCGGCGACCGACGGGACGACCGCGGGCCCGACGGCGTCCATGACGTAGTCACCGTGGCCTTCGACCAGCGTCATCACCGCGGTGAGCCGGTCGAGGATCTCCTTCTGCTCGGGCGTCTGGATGGCGTCGATGAGGTTGCCCTCGCCACCTCGGATGGCGTCGGCGACGGCGTCGGAGGCCGCCCGCATGCGCTCCAGCAGGGTGCCGAGGTCGATGTCGGAGGCCAGCAGGAAGTCGGTCATCTGGGAGCGGACGTACTCGCGCAGCCAGGTGACGCCGGTGAACTGCACACGGTGGGTCTCCTCGTGGAGGCAGACCCACAGGCGGAAGTCGCGGGGGTCGACGCGGAGTTCGCGCTCGGTGTGGACGATGTTGGGCGCGACGAGGGTGAGCCGGCCCGTCGGCGCCCGCCCGCTCGGGTCGGGCGGAAGGAACAGCTCGTACTGCCCCAGCACGCGCGAGGCCAGGAACGCCAGCACGGCGCCCACCTCGACACCGGTGACCCGCGACCCGACGGCGCCGACGATCGACGGCATCTGGCTGCGCCGGGCGTTCATGCGCTCGGTCAGCGGCTCCAGCACCACGCGGAAGCCCTCGACGTTGGCGCGGATCCAGCCGGGCCGGTCGACGATCGTGGCCTCCTCGGGCTCGGCCGCCCCGTTGATACGGGCGAAGGCCTGCACGTGGCCCTCCGCCTCACGGGACAGCCGCCGCAGCTCGGAGACGGCTTGTCTCGCCTCCTCCCGGCTCACCTGAGGGCCGGGACGGACAAGACGGACGCCGGTGGAAACGGCGAGATCCCAGTCGATCACCTGCATGTTCACCACCGTACGTCGTGCCTCGGAATTACGAGCACCCGCATCCCGAGACGAGCGCGGCCAGCCGGTCGAGCGCCGCGATGGCGCCCATCGGGTCGTTGACCTTGTCGGCCATGAAGGCGAAGGCCATCATCCGGCCGTCGGCGGTCCGCGTCAGCCCTGCCAGGGTGTTCACTCCGTTGAGCGTGCCCGTTTTGGCGCGCACCACGCCCGCGGCCGACCGTGAGTCCGCTTTCGCGTACCGATGGCTCAGCGTGCCGGTGAAGCCCGCGATGGGCAGGCCGCTGACGACGGAGTGCAGCTGCGGCTGTCCGGGCGAGGCGGCGTAGGCGAGCACGCGGGCGAGCGCCGCCGGGGTGATGCGGTTGCGGGTGGACAACCCGCTCCCGTCGTCGAGGGAGATGCCCTCCGCCAGGCCGAGCCTCTTCAGCACGGCCTCCACCGCCTGCGCGCCGCCCTGGAAGGTGCCCGGCCTGCCCTCCTTGAGGGCCACGAGGTGGGCGAGCCCCTCGGCCAGGTCGTTGTCGCTCTCGGTCAGCATGTGCTCGACCAGCTCGTACACCGGAGGCGACTCGACCCTGGCGACCTCCTTGGCGGTGGGCGCCGCCTTGGCCCGCTTGATCGAACGCGACACCTTGACGCCACGCCGGCCGAGCAGGTCGGCGAACGCCTCGGCCGCTGACTTGGGCGGATCGGGGTACCGGGCGGTGGTGTGCTCCCCCGGGACCAGGCGGCCCTCGTCGATCGTCAGGGCGCTCACCGGCGCGACGCTGCCCTCCGGCACGTACCCGGGCTTCCATCCGGGCGCGGTTCGCGAGCCGGAGAAGAGCGAGTCGTCGTAGGTCAGGGTGACCGAGGTGACGCCTCCCGCCTTGAGCGCCTGGGCGGTACGGGCGGCCAGCGTGGCCAGCGAGGCGAACTCCGGGTAGCCGGGCTTCGCCTTGGGGCTGGTAAGGGTGACGTCACCGCCACCGACCAGCGTGATCGCGCGCCCACCTCCCTGGACCACCCGCGTGGCCACCTGCGTGTCGCGGCCGAGCGAGCTGAGCGCCGCGACCGCCGTGACGATCTTGGTCGTGGAGGCGGGTGTGAGGCCGGTGTCGGCCTTGCTGGAGAACAGCACCGTGCCGCCGCGGGCGTCCAGCACCGTCACCGCCACCTGGTCGCCCAGCGCGGGGTCTCCCAGCGCACGGGTGAGGCGGGCCGCCAAAGTACCCTTTCCTGGGAGGGAACCATCGGGAGCCGGTGACAGCACCGGGCCCGCGGTCACGATGGCGACGGGAGTCGGCTTGGGAGACGCGGCCGTGCCGGGAGGCTTCTCGGCGAGACCGCCGAGCCTGCCACCGGCGAGGACGTAGGCGCTCACAGCGCACACGAACACCTGGAGCAGGGCGAGGGTCGCCACAGCGACCAATCGCTCGCGCCGCACCACCTCACCGACCTTCTTCCCGAATGCGTCATCCTGGATATACGCCTACGAGACATTAACCCCCGTCCGGCTGTGGACGGGGGCTTGAGCGGAGGAACCGCAGTGGAGTTCGACGTTGTCGTTGAGATCCCGAAAGGGCAACGCAACAAGTATGAGGTGGACCACAAGACGGGCCGCATCCGGCTGGACCGCCTGCTCTTCACCTCCACGCAGTACCCCGCCGACTACGGCTTCATCGAAGACACTCTGGGCGAGGACGGCGACCCGCTCGACGCGCTCGTGCTGCTCCAGGAGCCCACGTTCCCCGGCTGCCTGATCAGCTGCCGGGCGGTCGGCATGTTCCGGATGACCGACGAGAAGGGCGGAGACGACAAGGTCCTGTGCGTCCCCGCCACCGACCCTCGCATGGAGCACATCCGCGACATCCACCACGTCCCCGAGTTCGACCGGCTGGAGATCCAGCACTTCTTCGAGGTCTACAAGGACCTGGAGCCGGGCAAGTCGGTCGAGGGCGCCAACTGGGTCGGCCGGGTCGAGGCCGAGCACGAGATCCAGCGCTCGATCAAGCGCCACATCGATCACGAGGGCTCCTCGGAGGAGCACTCCTCGGAGGGCTGACCTCGCCGCTCCCGTACGGCCGTCCCCGGGCAACCCGCCCGCACGGGGACGGCCGTCTTCTCCTGCGCCGCCTTGGTGGGCGGCGTCCGGTCCTGTACCGCCTTCCCCGGGGACGTCCGCTCCTGGGGCGCCTTGTCCTGTACGGCCTTGCCTGGCGATGTCCGGTCCTGGGGCGTCTTGTCCTGGGACGCCGCGGTCGGTGGCGCCGGATCCGGGGCGGCCGAGGTCTCTCCCGGCGACGTGGGCGTCCTGGCCTGCTGACCTCCCGCCGAAGGCGTCGGAGCCGGTGACGCACCGCTCTGGGGCGCCTTGGCCGGCGTGGTCGCGACCGGTGACGGGCCGGCTTGAGGAGTCTTGGACGGTGACGGGCCGGTCTGAGGAGCCTTGGACGGTGACGCGGGAGCGTAGGGCGTCACCGTGCCGTTGAAGGGCGCTCCCGGCCGCGGCCGGACGACGCCGACCAGGTCCGGCCGCCACATGGAGGCGATGCGAACCACGTCCCCGGTCTTGGGAGCGTGGACCATCAGCCCGTCGCCTATGTAGATCCCGACGTGGTGGATGCTGCCCAGGTGGTCGCTGATGCGGCCGAAGAAGAGCAGGTCGCCGCGCCGCAGCGAGTTGAGCGGCACCTGCGGGCCCGAAAGCCACTGCGTCCCGGTCCAGTGCGACAGCGTGACCCCGGCCTGCTCCCAGGCACGCATGGTGAGGCCCGAGCAGTCGTACGCCAGGGGCCCGGCGCCGGCCCAGAGGTACGGCTTGCCGAGCTGCGTCAGCGCCCAGTCCGCCGCCACGTCGCCCAGCCTCGCCCCCGCCCCGGCACGGCTCGCGGCCCACACCCCTCTCCCTGGTACGCCCGGCGCACCGGCCGAGGACGACACACCGCCCGCGCCCGCCCTACCCGCCCGGGACGGCACACCGGCCCTGGAAGGGGCACCGGCCTGCATGGGGGCCGTGGACGAGCTCTCGGCCCGCTTGAGGACCGTGGAGGGCTGAGCGGCGCGCTTAAGGGCCGTGGAGGGCTGAGCGGCCTGCGTACCCGCCGTGGAGGAGGCAGCGGCCCGCTTGAGGACCGTGGAGGGCTGAGCGGCCCGCGTACCGCTGATGGGTGCGGAGGGGGCGCCAGGCCGTTTGGCGGCCGTCAAGGGCGTGGCGGCCCTCGTACTCGTCGCGGACTGTTCGAGGGCCCGCCTACGCGTCGCCGGCCGCGCGACGGATGCCGCCTTCGCCCCGGATTCCGCCTTCGAGGGGGCCGCCGGCAGCAGCCTCCGTCCCGACCTGGAGACGTACGCCGTCCCGCCCCGGTGCCTGCCGGACTGACGCGACCGACTCGCCTGAGCGGCGGCGCGGATCTTCAACGCCTTCATCGAGGGCCAGGCCATCGACCGTTCGCCCGGCACGGCCGCCTTGCCGTGCTTGCTCACCTTGGCCGATTTGCTCACCTTGGCCGGCGCGCCCACCTTGGCAGGCTTGCTCACCTTCGCCGGCGCGCCCACCTTGGCGGGCGTGCTCGTCTTGTGCGGCAGGTGCGACCGGGGCGGCGTACGGCGGGGCTTGACGGCAGAGAGGGCGGGTTGCCCGGTGCGGGGCGGGGAAGCGCCGGGTTTCCAGTGGTTGCCGCCTCCGGCCCGGCGGGGGCCCGTCTCGGCCCATGCGGCGCATTCCGCGGTTCCCACCAGGCCGCAGGCGAACACGATCACCACTGCGGCGGTGCGGCGACGCGCACGGTGTCGCATCCGCACTCCTCCCGACTCGCCAAGCTCCGAACGGAGATCTCAAGCGGACGCCGGAGGGACATCGCGCCGCGCACAACTCACAGGTTTCCCAGCAGTCACTCTCCGCACACGCTCTTCGTCACTTTCTGTGATCAGACCAGGCGAAGGAGCCGCGACATCCATGGACGAATGCCGACAGACGGCGGTAGAGAGCCGCGCGGATAGGTGAACACGGGCGCCTCACGGCCGTACGCGGCACGCAGCTCGCCGGCCTTGCACCAGTCGGCGGCCGTACGCCCGGCCGCCCAGGCCGCTCCGAGCGCGGGCCGCGCCTCGGCGTGCCGTTCCCAGATGCGCATCAGCGTGACGGTGGCCTGGGCGGCGGCGTAGCCGTCGTCGGCGTACGCCGTCCCGGCGAGGTAGGGGGCCGTGACCTGGCCCCCGAGGCGGTTGCCGAGCACCCACGTCCAGTTGGCGACCACCAGGGCGAGCACGTCGTCCGGGACGCGGGCCGCCGCGCCGTACATCAGCCGCTGGCGGGGCCCGGTGAGGCGGCGCTCGGACCACAACCAGGAAAGGTCGCCCGGCACCTCGCCGCCGCCGGAGAGCCAGGACAGGACGGCGAGGGCGCGGGCGGTCTGCAGGCGGGACAGGTCGAGCACGTCGCGGAGCATGCGCGGGCCGGGGTCGAGCCAGACCGGCCAGCCCGCGCGGTGGATCCGCGGCACCAGCCCGGCGAGCTCAGGCGCGACCGGATGCGGGAACACCCGCCGGCCCAGGTGGGGGTCGTCACGAACGCCGAACAGGCAAGCCGGGATCGTCACGAATGCCGGAAAGGTGAGCAGAGATCCCCGCAAAGGCCGTCGATCATGACGGCCGCGCGGAGGGGACCGAAATGGGACGAGCCGGCCGCGCGGAAGAGGCCGGGATGGGACGGACGGACCGCGCGGAAGAGGCCGGGGTGGGGCGGACGGGCCGCGCGGAAGAGGCCGGGGTGGGGCGGACGGGCCGCGCGGAGGAGGCCGAGCTCCCACGAGCCGGCCGCGCGGAGGGGGCCGGGGTGAGGGGCTCGCCGTCGGGGTCGTGCGTGCCGGAGGCGTCGTGGCCGGCGGTCGTGCCGTGCTTGCGGTCGGGCGCCTGCAGCCACTGCCGCTGGGAGCCCCCCTCGGGCCGTCTCACGCCGCCGGGACCGCCGTGCCGCCCGTGGCCATGCCCGGCGGACGGAGCGGCGGTGGGGGACGGGTCACCGGTCGGGGCGGGCGAGGACGAGGGGACGGCCGTCGGCGCGGCGGACGGCGGGGCGGACGGCAGGGCGGACGGTGTGGCGGACGGCGCCGTCGGTGTCGTGGACGGGCACGGAGTGCGCCCGTGGCCGTGCTGGTGGCTCGGCCTCGGGGCCGGGTCGTCCGGTGGCCGCTGCCGTGGAGGGCGGGGAGAGACGGGTGTGCCGACCGGAGGCGGGGTCGCGGCGGGTGAAGTGGCGGGCGGTGTGGACGACCCGCCGCTCGGGGCCGGCGCCGGTGAGGACGGCGCCGGCGTACGGCCGGGAGGCAGCGGCGAGGGCGCCGGCACACGCGGGAGGCCTGGCGGACCGGGCCGTACGATCGCCACGGGGACGGCGGAGCCCGGGGGCCTCGCGGGGAGGGTCGGCCCGCCCTCGGCCACGGGGGTCAGGCCCGCCGGGGACTCGGCGGCCTCCGAACCCTCCGGCGCCTGACTCTTCTGCCCGGAAGATCCCTTCGGTGCCGGTAACGCGCCGTAGATCACGCCCGAGAGCCGGTCGTCCATGCCGTTCAGCGCGTTGAGCAGCACTATGACGCCGATCCCGATCGCGACCGCCGCCACAGCGCCCGCAAGAGCCTGAGGCCAGCGCCGATCCCCTTTGATCTCGCGAAGGGGAAACCCGTCGGTGTCGAGGAGCCCGGTGCGCCGCGCGACGAAGCGGCGGTAGGGGAGGAGCTCGGGGTCGATGAAACAGCTCATCACCCGCACGCGCAGGGTCTCGGGTGGCACCGGCCGGGGCAGCAGGGTGAAGACCTTGGCCGCCGAGACCTGGCGCTCGCCGTGGGGCGCGCAGGAGGGGCAGCCGTCGAGGTGGTCGAGCAGTCGCGCGCGGGTGCCGGCGTCGAGGTCACCGGAGAAGCCTTCGAGGACGGCCGCCCGGCCGGCGCAGCCGCCTTGGCCGTTGCGGGCGAGGATCTCGGCGGTGACGAGCCGCTGCAGCCGGGCGCTCGCGGCCTGGCGTGACTGCTCGGCCTCGGCGGGCGCGACGCCGAGCACGGCGGCGAGTTCCCCCTCGGGGATGGCATGGCGGGTGAGCAGGTCGAGGACCTCGCGCTCGTCATCGGGCAGCGCGGCGACGGCGTTGACCGCGACGAGCCGCAGGTCGGCGTCCGGGGCGTCGGGCTCGACGGGAGGGGCCGGCACGGTCGGCTGCCCGTCGCCCGCCGGCACGACCGACCGCCTGCGCATGCACTCGCCCCGCGCCAGTGCGTACAGCCACACGCGCAGCCGCTCGGGGTCGGCCAGCGCGTGGACGTGCGCCTCCGCCGCGATCAGGGTGTCGCGCAGCGCGACCTGGGCGTTGTCGGAGCTGTCGAGCATGGCTCGGGCGTAGCCGTAGAGGCTCTCGGCGTAGGTGTCGTAGAGGGCAGCGAGGGCACCAGGATCGCCGGCGCGGAGTGCCTCGACCAGGACGCTGTCATTCATGTAACCGACAGTAAAGGCTCGGTAACTCCTCGCTCCACCGTTTCCGGGTCATGACAGGCCTTGTATTAATACCGTAATGAAAGTCCGCAAGATTGTTCGCCATTGGTCACCCCTGGAATGGCGATCAAATTCGACATACCGCCATCAACCGCCGGTCGTGAGAAGGCTTGCGGATTAGGCGAGCCGATTAACCCGCGTTATGCGAATGTTTTTCACAGCACACATCTGGCCCTGCCAGCTGCGCGGCGCGGGAGGCGGGAGCGGCTCAGGCCACGGCGCGCAGGCCTGCTTCGGCGCAGCCGCGTTCGAGGCTCTCCAGGCCGAATGCCTCCACCGGGCCCACCGCGCCCGTGGCGTGGACGCCGTCGGAGGCGGCGGTGACCGCTCCCCACGCCAGCGCGCGTGCGGTGAAGTCGTACGGGTCGCCGCCGTGCAGCTCGACCGAGGCGAGCTTCCGGCCGCCCGCGTCGTAGGCCTCGGCGACGATCTGGGAGGAGATCGCGTCGGCGCCGGGCGCGGCGGGCTCGTCGCGGTTCGCCGATCTGATGACCCGGTCGGCGACGGCCTTGGTGACCCGCTTGGCGCCCGGGATGGCGGCGATGAACGGGGTCGCCCTCGACAGCACCCCGGCGGCCCTGGTGAGCGCGCCCAGCCAGCCCAGGTAGACGTTCACCTCGCGCAGCCCGGAATGCATGCGCGGCAGGGCGAAATGCTCAGAGGCCCCGATCGACAACCCGTGCCTGCGGCGGCCTCCCACCGAGAAAATCCGTGTACGCCCATATTCGCGAAGAATACGGCCGTCACGGAAGCCGTACATCGGCTCCAGCGCCATTCCGAGGGCCGAAGCCCGAGTGCCCGCGCTCGCCCGGCGCGCCATGTTGCCCTGGATGAAATACCCGATATCCACCCGGACCGCTTCCGACCCCGCTTTCCGCAACGCCATCGCCGCCGCGAGATTCCCCGGGACGTAGTCGTATCCGAAGGCCGTCAGCAGCGTGGCGCCCGCCGCGGCCGCCGCGGGCCCGTACCGCTGGAAGATCCGCCGGATGAACGTCGGCTCTCCGGTGGAGTCGAGATAGACGCCCCCCGCCTCGATCGCCGCCTCGACGGCAGGCTCCCCCCAGCGCGCGAACGGTCCCACCGTGGAGATGAGCACGTTGCCCGGCTCGATGATGCGGCGGATCGTGGCCGGCCGGTTCACGTCGGCGACGGCGGTCGGCAACTCGACCGGCAGCGAGGAGGCGAGGGCCTCCAGCCTGGCCGGGTCCCGCCCCGCCAGCACCGGATGGGCGCCGTACGCCAGGAGCGCCTCGACGGTGAGCCGGCCGGTGAAGCCGGTCGCGCCGAACAGGACTATCCGGGGGGAAGTCATGTAGGTACCGTAACCCGCGGGTGATTTCAAGATCCATAGAGGGGTAGGCCGGTCGCGACCGGAAGTGGGAACCGCCAGCGCCGCGCTCACGGCCGTCGGTCGACCGGCATCGCCTGGTACCCGCGGTCCCTGGCGAATGGCGGTGTCGTCGGTTTGACCGTGCTCGGCGGCACCGCGCCGCTCAGGGCCAGTTCCTCATACGGCCGACCGCTGGAGCCCCAGGTGCGGGCGGTGATGTCCGTGCTCGCCACCTGCGTCGCGGCGTTCAGGCCGTCCACGGTGAGCACGAAGCGACGCGGCGTGCCCGCGCGCACGTCGTCGACGTACGTGCTCGCGCCGGCGAGCAGCCTGCCCTCCTTGTCGCGCAGCAGCGCCGTCACCACCAGGCTCGTCGCCGTCTTCTGGAACGGGTTGGCGACCCCACCGGTGACCAGGTAGGAGCCGTTGCCGAGCTTCTCGGTGGCCGCCGACGAGATCGGGAACGGCACGAAGGCCGAGGGGATGCGCGCCGCCTCGCGCCACTGGGCCGGCTTGAACGAGAGCTTCACCTCCGCCGGGCTCGCCGAGGCGGTGGCCTGCCCGGTGAACTTGAGCGAGCCGCCCGGCGGCACGGCGTCCAGGGGCTGGTCCATCCGCAGGACCTCCTTGCCCGACGCGTCGCGCCCCACGACGGTGGCGGTGACGTTCTCCCCGAAGTGCCAGCGGTTGGGGTTGGCGATCACGCCCGCCCAGGTCACCACGTAGCCGCCGGTCCCCTGGGTGACGGCCGAGGTCTGCTCCTTGACCACGAGCGGCCTGAGCCGCTGCTTGGGCTGCGCATGCTCCTCACCGCCGCAGCCGGCGAGGGCCGCCCCCGCCACCCCGAGTGCCACTACGAGTGCTGTCGTCGTTCGACTACGCTGGGTCACAAGGCCGTCATAGCCCGCCTAGTCGGACCTCACTCCTCCGACACGCGCAAGCCGTACGAATTCTTTAAGCGGCACAGAGTCGGCGGCGGTGCGGGGCCGTTCAGCGGGGGCGGACCACCCGGGCCTCGTCCCAGACCGGCTCCGTCGACTCCTCCACCCGGCCGTCGGCACGGAAGACGAGGTAGCGGTCGAAGTCGGCGGCGAACCAGCGGTCGTGGGTCACCGCGAGCACCGTGCCGTCGAACTGGTCGAGCCCCTCCTGCAGCGCCTCGGCGCTGGCGAGATCGAGGTTGTCGGTCGGCTCGTCGAGCAGCAGCAGCGTCGCTCCCGACAGCTCCAGCAGCAGGATCTGCAACCTGGCCTGCTGACCGCCCGACAGGGTCTCGAAGCGCTGCTCGGCGATGCTCCCCGCCAGCTCGTAGCGCGCCAGGGCCTTCATCGCCTCGTTCTTGAGCTTGGCGTGCTCGCTCATGACGATCTCGCAGGGAGTGCGGCCCCGCAGCTCCGGGCGGGCGTGCGTCTGCGCGAAGTGTCCCGGGACGACCCGGGCGCCGAGCCGCACGACGCCGGTGTGCCGGACATCCTCACCCCCGACCAACCGGAGGAAGTGGGACTTCCCGGACCCGTTGGAGCCCAGCACCGCCACCCGCTCGCCGTACCAGACCTCCAGGTCGAACGGCTTCATCAGGCCGGTGAGCTCCAGCCCCTCGCAGATCACCGCGCGCTTGCCCGTACGGCCGCCGCGCAGGCGCATGCTGATCTTCTGGTCCTTGGGCGCCACCTCCGGCGGCCCGGCCTCCTCGAACCTCCGCAGCCGCGTCTGCGCGGCGTGGTAGGCCGGGGCCATGCCGTCGTTGTACATCGCCTTCTGCTTCAGCATGGTGACCAGGCGCTTCAGCTTCGCGTGCTCCTCGTCCCAGCGGCGGCGCAGCTCGTCGAGGCGCTCGTTGCGCTCCCGGCGCGCCTCGGCGTAGGTCGCGAAGCCGCCGCCGTGCACCCAGACGCCGCCGGACTCGACGGTGACGATGCGGTCGGCGGCGTTGGCGAGCAACTGCCTGTCGTGGGAGACGAGCAGCACCGTCTTGGGGGTCTCCCTGAGAGCCTGTTCGAGCCACTGCTTGCCGGGCACGTCGAGGTAGTTGTCGGGCTCGTCGAGGAGCAGGGTCTGGTCGGGCCCGCGCAGCAGGGCCTCCAGCACCAGCCGCTTCTGCTCGCCGCCCGACAGCGTGTTGACCTCGCGGTACTTCACGTTGTCGTACGGAGCGCCCAGCGCGGCCACCGTGCAGGTGTCCCACAGGACCTCGATGTCGTACCCGCCGGCGTCGGTGTAGTCGGTGATCGCCTGGGCGTAGCGCAGCTGGGCCTTCTCGTCGTCGCGCTCCATCATGACGAGCTCGGCCTCCTCGAGCTTGCGCGCGGCCTCGCGCACCCGCTCGGGGGCGACCGAGAGCAGCAGCTCGTGGACGGTACGGCCGTCGCGGATGCCGCCGATGAACTGCCGCATCACCCCGAGCCCGCCCGAGCTCGCGACGCTCCCCTCGACCGGCCGCACGTCGCCCGCGATCAGCCGCATCAGGGTGGTCTTGCCCGCGCCGTTCGGCCCCACCAGGGCCGCCTTGACGCCCTCGCCGATGCGGAAGGAGACCTCGTTCAGCAACGGCCGCCCGTCCGGCAGAACATAGGTGAGCCGGCCTACCTCGACATGCCCCACGACGATCCCTCCCACGCTTCTCGCGGAGGGTACCGAGCGGGAGCCGCCCGGCGCACCTGGATATCGGCGCGCCGGACGTGCGTGACGGCTGTGGGAGGGGTGAACGTAAGGTGGTCTGGTGGAAGACGATGATGATTACGTCCCGGTGGGCGAGGCGCTGGCCGGGCTCTCCGTGTCGCCGCTGCCCGAGGGCTGGACGGCCCTGGGCGCGATCATTCTGGTGAAGTGCTTCGACGACGAGGGGCGCTCGTCCTGGGCGTTCCGGCGCACCGACGGGCTCAACGACGAGGAGCTGCTGGGCGCCCTGATGGTCCGCACCGATCTGCTGCGCCACGAGCTGTTCGAGGCCTACACCGACGACGAAGAGGACTGAGACCGGCCGGGCGCCCGATCAGTAAGCGACGCCGACCTGCGCGCGGTGGTGCCCGGGCTTCTCGATCTCGTCGATGATCGCCACGGCGAGGTCCGCGTAGGAGAAGGTGTCCCCGGCGTCCGGCAGCAGCTGTTCGCCACCGATCCGGTAGCGCCCGGTGCGGGGAGCCTCGGCGTCGAGGAAGACGGGCGGCGGCACGATCATCAGCCAGTCGATCCCGGTGTCGGCGGCGCGGAAGACCTCCAGCTCGGCGGCGTGCCCGAGCGAGAAGGTGCGCGCGTCCTCCGGGAAGTCCGGCGCGTCCAGCACCCGCACCCCGGGCGCGGTCTCCAGGGTCGTGCCGATGCCGATCACCACGAGCCGGCCCACGCCCGCCCGCGCCAGTCCGTCGAGCAGGGCGTGCGCGGCGCCGACGAAGAACTCCTCCGACGGCGTCTCGGCCGTGTAGGCCGCGTTGACGGCCGCGTCGTGCCCCGCGGCGACCTCGGCCACGCTGTCGGCCCGCGTGACGTCGCCGGCGACGACCGTGACCCCGTCACCCGCGAGGTCCTGGTGCCTGGCGGGGTCGCGTACGACGGCGGTGACCTCGTGGCCCCGGGAGACGGCCTCGGCCACCGCCCGCCGCCCGGCCCGTCCACCCGCGCCGAAGATGACGATCTTGCTCATGGTGCTCCGTTCGACGTGGCCGGGATCGCTTCCTCCCGGCCGACGCCGCAGACGGTAGCCCCGAGGGCCTCGGTTCCCGCAACGATACCTAGGACCGTCGCCGGAACCGCGCAGGTCACAGGCCTACGTGACGATCTCCATCTGGCCCATCATGCCGATGGAGGAGTGTTCGAGGTAGTGGCAGTGGTAGACGTACTTCCCGGTGTAGTCGGCGAAGGTTGCCTGGATGCGCACCTTGCCGTCCGGCGGCACGTGCACGGTGTCCTTCAGGCCGGCGTCCTGCGGCAGGGGCTTGCCGCCGTTGCGCTCCAGCACCTGGAAGTGCGTCATGTGCATGTGGAAGGTGTGGTCGATGCCGATCGTGTCGGCGTTGCTGACGTTCCAGATCTCCGTGGTGCCCTGCTTGATCTGGAAGTCGATCCGGTTCGGGTCGTACGGCCGCCCGTTGACCAGGCCGATGGGGTCGGTCCCCGTCAGGTCGAAGCTCATCGCCACGTCGCGCTCGACGGCGGCGGTGGTGAAGGCGGGCAGCGGGCGCAGCGTGGAGGGCAGGCGGCTGAGGTCCAGGGCCGGCCGCACCACGTCGAACCGCAGCACCGGGTCGGCGCCGTTGGAGAGCACCAGTTGGGTGCCGATGGGGTAGCGGGCGAAGTCGACCACGATCTCGGCCCGTTCGGCGGAGGCGAGCACCAGCTCCGTCAGCGGCGCCGGCGCGGGCAGCAGGCCTCCGTCGGAGGCGATCTGCACCATCTCCCGGCCACCGAGGTTGAGCTTGAAGACGTGCTCGTTGGAGGCGTTGAGCAGGCGGAACCGGTACTTGCGCGCGGCCACGGGGAAGTACGGCTGGATCTTGCCGTTGGCCAGGATGGTGGTGCGGTTCGCCGGGTCGTCGAAGAAGATCAGCCCGCCGTCCTTGTCGAACTCCGAGTCGCGGAGCATGATCGGCACGTCGTACTGCCCGGTCGGCAGGGCGAGCATCTTCTCGGCCGCGTCCTCGATGATGTAGAAGCCGTGAAGTCCCCGGTAGACGTGCTCGGCCTCGGTGTGGTGGCTGTGGTCGTGGTACCACAGGGTCGCGCCCTGCTGGTTGTTCGGGTAGTCGTACACCCGCGCCTGGCCGGGCTGGATGACGTCCATGGGGTGCCCGTCGCTGACCGCCGGCACGTGGCCGCCGTGCAGGTGCACGTTCGCCGGCTCGCCCAGCTGGTTGACGTACATGATCTTCACGGGGCGGCCGGTCTTCGCGCGGATGGTCGGCCCGACGAACGAGCCGCCGTACGACAGCACGGGCGTCTTCAGGCCGGGAAGGATCTCGGCGGTGGAGTTCTGGATGGCGATCTTGTAAACGTCGACGCCGGTGGCCGACTGCGCCGGCTGGAGCACCGGCGGCACCGGCATCTGCTCGGTGAACGCCGCCACCGCCGGCCGCACCCCCGTACCGGCGGTTCTCCTGCCGATGTGGTAGCCCTTGTGGAGCGGCTCACCCTCCTTGGCGCCCACGGGGGTCAGCTTGGTGAACGGCAGCACCAGCGCGCCGCCCACGGTGGCGCCGAGCGCCAGTAATCGCCGTCGGTTCAGCATGGTCTCCCCAATCGATGACCGGCGGGGGCGGCCCCCTGAGATCCGCCACGACACCCTCCGCCAGCGAGATGTTCGCCACCAAGAACGTTGCACCGGGGATCTCGCGCATGTCTTCCTCCAAATTGCTCACCATTCACGGCCTTAGCGCTGTTCGCCGGTTTCCCTGCCGTCCGGGTGCCGCGCGAGCCTCCGTACGATGACAGAACGGACACCGCCCGGAGCAGACCGGGAGCCGACGGCGATGCAGACGTTCCTGCCCTATCCCGACTTCGCCCGCACGGCCCAGGTGCTCGACCCGCTCAGGCTCGGCAAGCAGCGGGTCGAGGCCCTGCAGATCCTGCGGGCCCTGACCGTGCGCGGGTACGGCTGGCGCCACCATCCCGTCGTGCACATGTGGGCCGGCTACGAGGAGGCGCTGGTCGCGTACGGCCTGGAGATGTGCGGCCACTGGTGCTCCCTCGGGCGGGTCGACACCTGCTCGGCGACGATGGTGCGCGAGCTCGCCGAGCGCTGCCTCGTGGCGGCGCCGCGCCCGCAGCCGCTGCTGGCGGAGGCCGGTGAACTGCCGCCCTGGCTCGGTGACCACGACCTGCACCTGAGCCACCGCTCGGCCCTGCTGCGCAAGGCCCCGGAGTTCTACCGCCCGATCTTCGGCGACGAACCCGACGACCTCCCCTACGTCTGGCCCGCCTCGGACCGGCCGCCCTCGTGCCTGCCGCCCGGCTGACGCCGTCAAGGCTTACGGGGCCGGAAGGCGTCGGCGTGCTCGGCCGCCCACTGGGCGAAGGTGCGGGCGGGGCGGCCGGTGACCTTCTCGACGTTGGAGTTGACGATGTTCGGCTCCTCGGGCACGTTGCCGAAGACGTCGATGAGGAAGTCGATCAGCTCCGCCGGCTGCCCCTCGGCGGCCATCTTCTCGCGCGCCTGCTGCTCGGTGAGCTCGACGAACTCGACCTTCCGGCCGACGGCCTCCCCGATGATGCGCACCTTGTCGCGGGTGGTCAGCCTTTCCGGCCCGGTCAGCCCGTACGTACGGCCCCGGTGACCGTCCTGCGTCAGCGCGGCCGCCGCCACGGCCGCGATGTCGGCCTCGTGGACGATCGCCGTGGTGGCGTCCCCGAAGGGCTCCCGGACGACGCCTTCGGCCCGGACGGGCTCGGCCCACTTCAGGGCGTTCGACATGAACTCCGTGGGCATGAGGAAGGTCCAGCCCAGGCTGCTCGCCTTGACCGCGGGCTCCAGCGTCCCCTCGTCCCATCCGCCGAGCACGGTGACCCGGCGGACGCCCGCCTTGACCGCCAGGTCGACGATCTCCTGGCCGTTCCGCAGGAGGTTGTAGTCGTCTCCTCCAAAGTTCATCAGGTGGGCCCCGGTGACGCCGTCGAACGCGGCGACGAGGGTGTCGGCGACGGTCAGGTCGCCGGCCACGACCTCCACCTCGGCGGGCAGGTTCGCCCGCTCGGGACGGCGGGTCAGGGCACGCACGGGGTGACCGGCCTTGACCAGTTCGTCCACCACGTGCCGGCCGACGGTTCCGGTCGCTCCGGTGACGAGGAACGTCATGGGATCTCCTCCGCTCATGAGCTTTGGCAGGCTCTCGTTGGGCTCTGAGAGGACAGTAGGCACGAAAGCGGCCACTTTCCGTCCTCAATCGCCGGGCGACTGCTCCGGGAGGTCGCGCATGCGCGGGATCGGGGACGCCAGGAGGAATCCCGCGCTCAGCAGGCCCACGACGGCCGCCAGCGCGATCGTGGGGCCGAGGCCCATCCAGGTGCCGAGGGCGCCGGCGGCGAGCGCGCCGAGCGGGCGGGCTCCGGAGCTCAGCGTCATGTGGGCGCCCGACACGCGCCCGAGCATCCCCTGCGGCGTCACGGCCTGCTGGATCGACGCCCCCGCGATGTCGTCCAGCATCAGCCCCGCGCCGGAGACGAACTCGGCGGCGGCGATGACGGCGACGGCGAGCCAGGGCGCGTCGCCGGGAGCCAGGGGAACGAGCAGAAGGGCCCCGGGGTAGGCGACGGCGCCGGCGATCAGGGCCGGTCCGACGCCCATGCGCCCGGACAGCCGTGGCGCGACCACCGCTCCCACCAGGGCGCCGACGGCCCCGGCGCCGATCGCGAACCCGATCATGCCGGGTGACAGGTGGAGCTCGCGGGCGGCGAAGAGGAACAGCAGGGTGAAGTACGCGGTGTAGGAGAAGTTCAGGACGGCGCCGGAGAGCGTCCTGGCCCGCAGGACGGGCGAGGCGAGCAGGTACCGGAGCCCCGCCCGCACCCCGCCCCCGTGGCGGCTCTCGTCCTGGCGCGGCTCCTCGCGGCCGATCGAGCCGAGCAGCAGGGCGGAGGCCAGGAAGGACACCGCGTCCAGCACGAGGGCCACGGGCGCGGAGATCACCTGCACGATCAGCCCGGCGGCGCTCGGCCCGGCCACCCACGAGAACGAGAAGCTTCCGCGCAGCAGGGAGTTCCCCTGGACGAACCGGTCGCGCGGCACCAACGCGGGGAACAGGCTCGCGGAGCTGACGTTGAACAGCAGCGCCAGGGCCCCGGTGAGGAAGGCGACGGCGTACAGCTGCGCCGACGTGAGCCACCCGAGTGTGAAGGCCACCGGGACGCTCAGCAGGAGCACCATGCGGGCCAGGTCGGTGGCGACCATCATCGCGCGGCGGCTGCCGCCGCGGTCCGCCAGGGCGCCGGCGTGCAGGCCCAGCAGCAGGTTCGGCAGGGACGCCGCCGCCGTCAGGTAGCCGAGCTCGGCCGCGGAGGCGTGCAGGGCGAGGACGGCGACGAGCGGGAGGGCGACGACGGTGACCTGATCGCCCAGGTAGGAGACGGTCTGAGCGGTCCAGAACCGGCGGAAGTCCCGCTGCCGGAGGAGGGGAGGCGTTTTCAGGAGGAGCGACATGACGGTTTAGTATAGGTAAACCGACGGTGTTTAGTATAGGTAATCCCGGCGATAAACTGATCACGTGAGCAGCCAGCAGCCACCCGGCCCCTCCGAGCCCACCATCGGAGGTCGCCTGCGCGAGGCCCGGCAGGCCCAGGGCATGACGCTCGACCAGGTCGCGCGGGCGTCCGGCCTGACCAAGGGGTTCCTTTCCCAGCTCGAACGCGGCCTCAGCAAGGCGTCCGTCGCGTCGCTCCGCCGCATCTGCGGCGTGCTCGGCGTGCCGGTCGGCTCCGTCCTGGACGACCGGCCGCGACGGCCGATCGCGGTGGCGCAGGCGCAGGAAATCTCCTTCGGCGGCACCGGAGCGGTCGACAGGCTGCTCACCCCGCCGGGCTTCCCCGGCTTCCAGGTGATCCACGCCACGGTCGCGCCCGGAGGCCACAGCGAGCGATCAGGACAGGCCGTGCCGGAGAGCGCCCATTTCGTGCACGTCCTCAGCGGCACCTTCGAGCTGACGGTGCAGGGCCACGACCACACCCTGTCCGGCGGCGAATCGCTGGCCTTCGCCGCAGTCGACGACTACTCCTGGCGCAACCCCTCCGATTCGGTCCCCGTCACCCTGCTCTGGGCCCTGACCCCGCCGGAGTTCTGAAGCGGCCGTACGTGAATCTGCGTACGAGGGTGCCGCTCCGGGGCGGATGCCCGAGGCGGCCCCCGCCGACGAGACTCCCGGCATGGTCAACGTGCTCATCCGTGCCTTCCGCGTGCCCGATCTACGCAGGAAGCTGCTCTTCACGCTGGCGATGATCGTCGTGTTCAGGTTCGGGCAGGTCCTGCCCGCGCCGGGCGTGAACGTGGCCGCCGTGCGGGAGTGCCTGGCCACGACCCGCGGCGGGTTCGCCGACATGTTGCAGCTGTTCAGCGGCGGGGCGTTGCTGAAGCTGTCGGTGTTCGCCCTCGGGATCGTGCCGTACATCACCGCGGGCATCGTGCTCCAGCTCCTCACCGTGATGATCCCGCGCCTGGCCGCTCTGAAGAAGGAAGGCAGGCACGGGCAGGCGAAGATCACGCAGCACACGAGGTACCTCACGGTCGGGATGGCGGTCATCCCCGCCACCACGGTGGTATCGCTGGCCGGCTCCGGCCGGATCTTCCCCACCTGCGATCGCCAGGTGCTGTACGACCGGGGCCCGCTGACCGCCGTCGTCATCGTCGTGACCATGGTCGCCGGGACGTCCGTGGTGATGTGGCTCGGCGAACTGGTCACCGATCGCGGGATCGGGAACGGCATGTCGATCCTCGTCTTCACGCAGGTGGTCGCCGTGTTCCCCTCCTACGTGGCGAACATCTTCACCCTCAGCCCGCTCGGCCTGGCGGCGATGCTCGGCGCGGGGGTCTTCCTGGTGGCCGCCGTGGTGTTCATGGAGCAGGCGCAGCGGCGGATCCCGGTGCAGTACGCCAGGCGTGTGGTCGGCCGCAGGATGTACGGCGGGACCTCGACGTTCCTCCCGCTGAAGGTCAACCAGGCCGGCATCGTGCCCGTCATCTTCACCACGTCGATGCTCTCCCTGCCGCAGCTCGCGGCGCAGTTCATGGGCGGCACCGGGCCGGTGGCGGAGTGGATCGCCCGCAACCTTGTCTCCGGCGAGCACCCGGTGTACCTCACCGCGTACCTCGCGCTGATCGCCGCTTTCACGTACTTCTACGTGTCGATCACCTTCGACCCCGCCGAGATCGCCGATGACATGCGGCGGTACGGCGGCTTCGTCCCCGGCATCCGGCCCGGGCGGCCCACGGCGGAGTACCTCGCGTTCGTCCTCTCACGGCTGACCGCGCCCGGTGCGGCGTACCTCGCCACGCTGTCGCTGATCCCGATCATCGCGTTCGTGCTCCTGCGTGACCCCTCGACGCAGCAGAACTTCCCGTTCGGCGGCACGACGATCCTGATCATGGTCGGAGTCGGCCTGGACACGGTGAAGCAGATCGAGGCGCAACTGGAGCAGCGCACCTACAAGGGCTTCCTCAAGCGGAGCCTCTCGGAGGTGTGAGGCCGGACCTGACCGCGAAGACGACCAGTTGGGCGCGGTCGCGGGCGCGCAGCTTCACCATGGCCCGGCTGACGTGCGTGCGGACGGTGTCGGGGCTGATCACCAGCTCGCCGGCGATCTCTTCGTTGGACCTGCCGGTCGCGACCCACGCCACCATCTCGCGCTCGCGGGGAGTGAGGGTGTCCAGGCCCTCGACGGGACGGGAGTCGCGCCCGCCGAACAGGCCGATCACCTTCTTGGTGACGGACGGCGACAGCAGCGCCTCGCCCGAGGCCACGACCCTGATCGCCTGGGCCAGTTCCTCCGGGGCGCTGTCCTTGAGGACGAAGCCGCTCGCGCCGGCCTGCAGGGCGGCGAAGACGTACTCGTCGACCTCGAACGTGGTGACGACCACCACCCGGGTGCCGCTCAGGTCGGGATCGGCGGCGATGGACCGCAGGGTCTCGATGCCGTCCATGCCCGGCATGCGGACGTCGAGCAGCAGGACGTCGGGCCGGACCCGGGCGAGCAACCGCAGGGCCGAGGCCCCGTCGGCCGCCTCGCCGGCGAACTCCAGGTCGGGCTCCCGTTCGATGAGCGCGCGAAGCCCCATGCGCACCACCGCCTCGTCGTCGGCGAGCGCCACCCGGACGACACCGGTGGGAGAGGTGCTCACACGGGGTCCAGCCGGGAGCCGCCCTCGGACAGGGGAAGCCGCGCGGTCACCCGGAAGCCGCCGCCGTCGCCGGGACCGGCCCGGAACGTGCCTCCGGCCTCGGTGGCCAACGCCCGCATCCCGCCGAGCCCTCGCCCCTCCGGGGCGGACGTGCCGCCGCGGCCGGTGTCGGACACCTCCACGACCAGCCCGTCGCCCTCGCGCTCCACCCGGACGCGGGCGGTGGCGGGACCGGCGTGGCGCAGGACGTTGGTCAGCGACTCCCGCACGAGCCGGTAGACCGCCTCCTGAAGGTGCGCGGGGACGTCGGGGCCGGCCGGTTCGAGCTCGACGGGCAGCCCCGCCGCCCGTACCCCGTCGAGCAGCTGGGAGACGTCAGGATCGGGGGCCGTCGCGGGGTCGATGAGGTCGAGTGCGGCACGCAGCTCGCCGAGGGCCCGCGTGCTGGTGGCCCGGATGGCCTCCAGGGAGGCGCGCACCTGGTCCGGTCGCTCGTCGAGCATGAGCAGCGCGACCCCGGCCTGCATGGCGATGGTGGCCAGGCCGTGCCCGGCGGCGTCGTGCACGGCCCCCGCGATACGGGCCCGCTCCGACGCCGCCGGCTCACCGCTGCCGGGGGACGCCGTCGGCGCGGCGGGCTCACCGCTTCCGGGGGGTGCCGGCGACGCGGCGCTCTCGGCCGCGTCCGGCGCGGGCGGCTTCACGAGCACGGGCCGGACGGCGGCGGGCGCGCTCAGCGTCCACTCGGACGGGTCGCGCGGCGGGGCGGCGGGGATCGACGTCCGGCCGGTCACGGCGGCGGCCTGGTCGGTCGCGCCGCTCTCGCCGGTGCTCGCGGACGGCCAGGGGATGGCGAGCCAGCCCACCCACGCCAGCATGAGGACGACCGGCAGGTCGCGCAGCCGTCCCAGGCGGGAGAGCGACACCGCGGCCGCGGCGATGGAACCACGCGCGCGGCCGTCGGACTGGATGTGCTCGGTCACCGTCCTCCCAACAGAAGGCTCCGATGACCCGATCTTAGCGAGCGCCGGTCGCCCGCCGTGGCGATCGGCCCCTCCGGACCGGTGTCAGGGCAGGCGCCAGCCGGCGGTCCACAGGCGGGCCCCGGCGCGGCGGTCGAGACGGCGCAGGAAGGACAGCACGCCCGACGCGCCGGTGCTCCAGGTGAAGCTCGCGGTGTCGAGGTCGTTGCCGGCGAAGATCGGCCGCCCCGGCTCTCCCCCGCTGCGCGTGACCATCAACTCGGCGATCCGCTCCGCGCCCCGCCAGTACTCGTCGTCGCCCGTGGTCAGCGCCATGTCGATCAGGGCCTCGCCGATGCCGGCCAGCCCGCAGCACTGCGAGACCACCCACGCCTGGGGGGCGATGGCGAGGCACGCGCGGGCGCCCCGCGCGGCCAGCGTCAGATAGCCGTCCTCGTCGTACGCGCGAGCGGCGTGCGCCATCACGCTGACGATGCCCGACATCCCCTGGCACCAGGAGGCGCCCATCGGACGGGCGGCGCGCGCCGCCAGCTCGGTGACCAGGGCCTCGGTCTCGACAGCCAGCGCGGCGACCTGCTCCCTGGCCGCCGCCTCGATCTCCGGATCCCCGGTGGCCTCGGCGTAGGAGATCAGGAAGTCGACCTGGCCCGCCGTACCGTGCGCGAACGCCTTCTCGACGGCGACGGCGGACCCGGGCTGCGCGGGCGCGACCGCGTCCTCGGCGGCGCTGAAGTCGCCGGCGACGAGCAGCTTGGCGCATCGCGCGGCGAGCTCGAGATGCCGCGGGTCCGGATCGAGGGCCGCCAGGGACAGGTGCCCGGCCCCGATGCCGGCCACGCCGTGGGCCTGGTCGCCGCGCTGTGTCCCCGTGAACGTGACCGGCTCCGGCGTGCCGAGGTCGGGAGCGGCCGTGAGCCGCGCGGCGGTGAGGAACAGCGCCGTTCCGGTGCGTCCGAAGTAGAGCGCCGGCGGCAGCGTCGTGGGCGGCATGACCCGCGCCGTCCAGCGCGCGAGGTCGGCGCCGACCTGCCTGGACTCGCCGTGCTGCAGCAGTTCCATGCCGATGCCCGCCGAGCCGCCGTAGACGTTGGTCACCGGGGGGCTCGACCTGCGGACGTCCTCGGGGCCCTCCATCAGGTGCTCGGCGAAGCGGACGCACTCCCGGCGCGTGTGGTCGAGCATCGACGCCAGCAGGTCACCGGTGAGCTTCGGGGCGGGCGGGCAGGGCCGCCGGGAGGTCGGCGCGGTGCGGCCGTGCCGGCCGGCACGGATCTCGGCGGCGGCCTCGGTCCGCTCGGCCGGGTCCAGGCTGAGCAGGCGCGGCAGCAGCCCGCGGACGCCGGTGGTCACGCCGGGGAAGAGCCGGTCCAGGCACATGAGGGTGCGTTCGAGGCCGCGGAGCGGGTCCGGGTCGATGATGATCGGGTTCATCCCGGTGGCCGCGTAGAACAGGGTGGCGCCAAGCGAGAAGTAGTCGTCGGCGGGCTCGGACGGCCGTCCGGTGTGCTGGTCGGGCGTGCTGTAGCCGCGGCTCCAGCCCGGCAGTTGCAGGCCCTCGTACCGGCTGTTGCCGAAGTCGATCAGCGTGCAGCGGCCGTCCTCGCCGAGCACGATGTTCTTGGGGGAGAGGTCCCTGATGACGACGCCGCGGGCGTGCACGGCGTCCAGCACTTCGAGAAGCCGGGACGCGAGGACGCCGAGGTCCCTCCCGGTGTCGGCGGGATCGTCGAAGAACAGGCCGTTCTCGCCGACGTAGCGGTGCAGGTCGCGGCTTCCCGCGTCGGTCATGACGAGGAACTCGTCCTCGCCGTGCCGGAAGTGGTCGATGAGCTCCGGCACCCCGTCGACGCCGGCGAGGGCCTGGAGGATCCGCCGGTCGTTGCGCAGGTACATGCGCATGTCGATGCCGTCGGCGCCCTCCCCGACGTAGGCGCGCGCCTCCTTGACCACGATGCGGCGGCCGTCGGCGTCGGTGGCGCGGTACACGTTCCCTCGTGGCCCGCGCACCACTCCGGACGTCACGCGGTACCGTCCGCCGATGATGCGCGCACCTTCGGCCCCGGAAGGAGCCTCACCCGAGGCGGCGGAAGGAGCCTCATCCGGGGTGGGGGACGCGGGAGCGGGGCGGAAGGGGTCGGTGGCCCACGGCGGGCAGAAGTACTCGGGCCGGGCGGCGCCGGGAAGGCGTTCGCCGTCGGGGCCGACCACCACGAGCTCGAAGTCGCCGTTCTCGTCGACCCGGTACTGGGGGGCGAAGGGGGCGTAGCGGTAGTACACCGGCGCGTCGCGGCGGATCCGGCGGTCGCTGACGATCCGGGGGCCCGTCATGCCGGTCAGCGCGTCCGCGAGTGCGTGTCCCAGTTCGACGATCGCGTCCTGGGCGGGGTACACGGTGAGGGCCTTGCCCACCACTCCGGGATCGCGGTCGCCGTGGTTGAGCTCGCGCAGGACCTCGGCCGACCTGGCGACCTTGAAGTCGCAGGGAGCGGAGAGCAGTATGGGCAACACCCGGTCAAGGGTTTCGGTCAACGTGCCTGGACGTGCCGAGACGTGGATTTTCCAGCCCTGAACAGGAATGTCGAATCGAGGGTCGTGAACACTGATCCACGTTTCGTCCGGGTAAATTTCCCTACCATTTGACTCGGCAATTCGAGTAATGCTGTCAAGCATTACCTCCGAGGTACCGGAAACGACTGCGCTCAATGCGTCACCCCTCGCTCACCCTGCGGACGAGTACCTGCGGGAAAGGCCACCAGAAGCTCTGATGGCCTTTCCGTGCGCACGTGCGCCGCCCTCCGTGGCCTGAGGGCTACGTGCGCGTCATCGCCTGATCAGACGATGGAGGGGCAGCAGGGGAACGAGCTGCAGACCGTGCGCTTGCAGGTGTTCGCGCAGGCCTGCGGGCCGTGGAGCAGGGCGGCCAGCTCCCCTTCGAAGTCGACGGCGAGGTCTTCGATGTCGAGCACACCGGCGTCGCGGGGCTCCAGCAGCAGAGCGGACATGAGGGCTCCTTCCTTGGCCACCTTTGGGCGGCCGGGGTTGGGACTTGAGCCTCGGGACGACGTCTGGTAAACGTCTTTTCCCTTTACCGTTAGTGACCAGCCGGCCGTTATTCACGACCCCCGTCCTGATCACCGGACGCATTATGAACAGATGGGATGAAGAATGTCCAGGCGCGATCGGTGACGTGACGGCCACCCACAGAACATCCCACGAAAACGTTTACACACGGTCAGTGATCGCTTAGATTGGCCTGCGTGATTTGGCGTCTTCAGCGGTTTCGGTCATGGACGGGGGACCTCCGCCGATGAGGATCCGGCTGAGACGGCGCCGGCCCGCGCAGCCCGTCGCCTCCGACAGATCGGGCCTGGCGATCGACTACTGGGAGACCCACGGCGAGGAGCTCCTGACCGCCGGCCTCGGCGCGATCGCCCGCCGCCTGCCGGCGCTGGTGGCGGCGGCTCTGCGCCTCGCCTGGCAGGCCAACCGGCGCGACACCGCCGTCGCCGTCGGCGGCAACCTCGCCGCCGGCGTCTTCACGGCGTTCGGCCTGGTGGCGACCTCCAGCGTGCTCACGTCCCTGTTCGCCATGGGCCCCACACCCGACCGGGTACGAGCCGCGCTGCCCTCGCTGCTGCTGGTCGCGGTGGCCACCGGGCTGCGCGGAGCGCTGCTGACCGCGTCGGGCTGGGCGCAGGCCCGCCTGAAGCCGCAGGTCGAACGGCTGGTGGAGACCCGCCTGCTGGAGCTGACCACCCGGGTCGAACTCACCGCCTTCGACGACCCCGAGTTCCACAACGCCGTACGCCGCGCCCGCGACACCGGCGTGCCCGACACCGCCACGGTCGTGGAGACGACGGTCACCGTCATCACCGGCATGGTGGGGGTGCTGGCCCCGGCCGCGGCGCTGGCGTTGATGCATCCCGTGCTCATGCCGCTGCTGCTGGTCACGGCGGTGCCCGCCGGGTGGGCGGCGATGCGCTCGGCCAGGCTGCGCTACCAGGCGTTCTACCGCCTCTCGGCCGCCCGGCGCCGCAAGTACATGCTCTCGGACATGATGGCCGAGCGGCAGCCCGCAGCGGAGGTGCGCGCGTTCACGCTGCGCGACTTCCTGCTCGGCCAGTACGGCAAGGTCGCCGACCTCGAACAGTCGGTGCAACTGGAGGTCGCCCGCGACCAGGCGGCCGCCAAGGCGAGCGGCGACCTGCTGACCGGCGCCGCCACCGTCGCCGTGTACGCCGCGCTCGCCGTACTGCTGTCCACCGGGGTGATCCCGCTCGCGGTGGCCGGCGCGGCGGTCCTCGCCGTGAGGACCGGTCAGGCGTCCCTCACCGGTCTGGTGCAGGCGATGAACCGGCTGTACGAGTCGGGGCTCTACTTCGGCGACTACCTCGACTTCTGCCGGATGGCCGAGGCCCGCGTCCAGCCGCCGGGCCTCGCGGCGCCGCCCGCGTCGTTCCGGACGCTGACCGCCGAGAAGGTGACGTTCACCTATCCCGGCGCCGACGGGCCCGCCCTGTCGCAGGTCAGCGTCACGGTGAAGCGCGGCGAGGTCGTCGCGCTGGTCGGCGAGAACGGTTCGGGCAAGACCACCCTGGCCAAACTGCTGGCGGGGCTCTACCTGCCGGATTCCGGCGCGATCCGCTGGGACGACACCGACATCGCCGACATGGACGGCGACGCCCTGCGCCGGCTGATCTCGGTGATCGCCCAGGACCACACCCGGTGGCCGCTGACCGTCCGGGAGAACATCGTGATGGGCAGCGAGCCCGACGACGAGCTGATGATGGAGGCGGCGGCCGCCGCCGGCGCGGACAAGGTGGTCGCCGACCTCTCCCAGGGGTACGACTCGCTGCTCGACCGCCGCTTCCGGGGCGGCCACGACCTGTCGGGCGGGCAGTGGCAGCGTGTCGCGGTGGCACGGGGCTTCTACCGGGACGCCGCCCTGGTGATCTTCGACGAGCCCACCTCGGCCCTGGACGCCCGCGCCGAGCACGCCCTCTTCGAGCGGATCCGCCGGCACGCCGACGGCCGCACCATCATCCTCATCAGTCATCGCCTCGCCAGCGTCCGCTACGCGGACCGCATCTACGTGCTCGAGCGTGGCAAGGTCGTCGAGCAGGGCCCGCACGCCGAGCTCATGCGGCGGGGCGGCCTCTACGCCGACCTGTACGCCCTGCAGGCGTCGGCCTACAAGGGCGAGGCGTCATGATCGTCTTCCTGTCCGCATACCCGGCCCTGGCCGGGGTGCTGCTGTTCGCGGCCGTGGGCAAGGTGCGCGACGTGCGGGGATTCGCCCGGTCCATCGGGAACTACCGGATTCTGCCGCGCCGGCTGACCATCCCCGCGGCGGCCGTCACGGTCGCGGCCGAGCTGGTCGCGGCGGTCCTGCTCGTCGTCCCGGCCACCCGCCGCTGGGGCGCCGCCACGGCGGCGGTGCTGTTCGCGGCCTTCCTCGTCGCGATGGCCACGGCCGTACGGCGAGGGTTGCGCATCGACTGCGGCTGCTTCGGCGGCCCGGACAGCTCCGACCTGGTCGGGCCCGGCACGATGACGCGGACCGGACTGCTGCTCGCCCTCGCCGTCCCGGCGGCGGTCGCGGGGACGTCCGCGTTCAGCCCCGTCCACCTCGTTCTGTCGGCACTGCTGCTCTGCCTCGTCATGGTGACGTCCGAGGTGGTCAAGGCGCTCGCCGAGCCCGCGGGAGCCGGCGGGTGAGCGCGGAGTGGGCGGCCATCGTCCTGCTGACCCTCCTCGGCGTCGCCGACTCGGCCGCCGTCGTGGTCCTCCTCCGCCGGCGCGGGGCCGCGCCGGCCGCGTCCGCCACACCCGTCCACGGCCCGGTACCCGGCACCCGCTTCGCGCTGGACGCCCCGGTCAGGGCGAGCGCGTCGGATCGCGTGCTGTTCGCCCTTATCTCACCGACGTGCGGCGTCTGCACGACCATGCTGCCCACCTTCGCCGCGGCGACCGCCCGCGCCGACGTCGTCCTGGTGAGCGCCGCCGAGGAGGAGGCCGTACGCGAGTACCTCGCCGGGCACGCAGTCGAGCTCCCTCTGGTCATCGACCCGCAGGTGTTCGACGCCAACGACATCCCCTGGCCGCCGTTCGCCGTCGTCACCGACGGCGCCGGCGTGGTGCTGGCCGCCGGCGGGGCCTCCGAGCCGGAGCACGTCGAGCAGCTCCTCGCCCGCGCGGAGGCCCTGCGTCCTGCCCGGCCCTTCAGCGGCCCGGCGGCGCCACCGACGACCGCACGATGAGACGCGAGGTCAGCACGTGCATCTCGCGGCGCGGCTCGGCGCCTTCGAGGATGTCGAGGAGCACCTCCGCGGCCTTCGCCCCCAGCTCGTGCACGGGCTGCTCGATCATCGTCAGGGGTGGCTCCATGACCGCCGCCCACGCGCTGTCGTCGAACCCGATCAGCGCGATGTCCCGCGGATAGGACAGCCCGGCGGCGCGCAGGGCGCGCAGGGATCCGGTGACGGCGTCGGTCTCGGTGCAGAACAGGGCGGTGGGGCGGTCGGGAAGGGCGAGCATGCGGGCGACCTCCTCGGTGGCCCGCTCCTCTATCTTGCGCCCGACCATCACCAGCTCGGGGTCGAACGGGATGCGGGCGTCGTCGAGCGCGTCGAGGTATCCGCGTAGCCGCTCGCCGTCGGTCCACAGATTGCGCGAGGCCTCCGTCAGCAGCCCGCGCCGGGTGGCGGGCACGCCCGTCGCCGGCGGACCCCAGACGAACCCGATGCGGCGGTGACCGGCCTCGATGAGCATCTCGACCGCGCCCCGCGCGGCGTCCCGGTTGTTGATGACGACGGTGTCGAGCTCCAGCGAGGGCACCGCCCGGTCGACGAGCACCACGGGGATCCCCCGGTCGATCGCCGCCTTGATGTGCGCGACCTCCTTGCGGTGGACGGCGGCGGAGGAGAGGATCACGCCGTCGACCCGCTTGTCGATGAGGACGTTCGTCGCGGCGACCTCCTCCTCGAGGTCCTCGTAGGTGCTCAGGACGAGCGTGTCGAAGCCGCGGGCGCGGGAGGTGTCGGAGATGCCGCGCATCACCCCGGCGAAGAAGGGGTTGCCGATGTCGGCGACGATCACCCCGAGAGTGTGGCTCACACCGGTCGACATGCTGCGTGCGAGGGCGTTCGCGCGGTACCCGAGCTTCTCGGCCGCCGCGAGCACCCGCTCGCGCAGCTCGGGGCTGACGTACCCATACCCGCCGAGAGTGCGGGCCGCCGTCGCGCGCCCGACACCGGCCTCCCTGGCCACCTCGGAGATCGTCGGAGGTCCCGCCTGGCCCCGATCAGCTGGCATGGATCGTGTCCCTCATTTCCCGGGTTCGGAGGATCGCCACATGCTTACCACGGTCGATTCGCTCGCGGGGCGGCCGTGGCCGAACGCGCCCTCCACGAAGCACTGCCGGTAGGCCGACTCGGCGCCGTCGCGCAGCGCGAGCTCGATCGTCTCCAGCTCCAGCGGGGCCGCCTTCGACCAGCCGCCGCGCAGCAGGGAGACCGCGAACCCGGCGAGGAAGGCATCGCCGCAGCCCATCGTGTCCACGAACCCGTCCGGGTCCTCCACCGCCTTGGCCGTGGTCGCCGCGGTGACGCGCCCGTCGTACGCCATCGCCCCCTCCACGCCCCGCGTGGCGAGCGCGAGCCGCGCGCCGCGGCCCACGACGTCGGTGAGGAGCGCGTGCGTGGCGATCTCGTCGAGGTGGGAGCACGACAGCAGCACCAGGTCGGCGTGCGGGCAGATCCGGTCGAGGTAGGCGGGGGCGCGGTAGTCGTCCTCGCTGGACAGGTCGAAGCTCACCAGCGTGCCGAGCGCGGCCAGCTTCGGCAGTTCGCTCTCGCTGCCCGAGTAGACGCTGGAGTGCACCAGGTCGAAGGACGACACGTACCGCAGCAGTTCGTCGTCGAGCGTGAGCGGCTCGGCGACGGTGACCCCGCCGCCGTTCCAGCCGAGGAAGACCCGGTCACCGTCGTCCACCCGCAGGAACGACACGCCGCTCTCGCCGCCGCGCACGACGCAGCGGTCGACCTCGACCCCCTGCGCGGCGATCGAGGAGGCCAGGAAGCGGCCGAGGTCGTCGTCGCCGAAGACCCCCAGGTAGGCGGCTTCGAGACCGAGGCGGCGCGCGTAGACGGGGACGTTGACGCTGTTGCCGCCCGGGTACTCGATGCCGCGGTCGACGAATCGGTCGACGATGTTGTCGCCGAAACCGAGGACTCTCATGCGTTTCTCCTGTGCGCGGGCCCCGTGCGCCACGGAGCGGGGGCCGGGAGGGGTGCGCGTACGGCGTCCGGTGGGCGCCGGCGTACGCGGACGGGTGGAGGTGTGCGGACGACGCGACGGGCGGGCCGCTCCCGCCCCGGCTGGCCGGGGCGGGAGCGGGTCATCTCGAACTGCGAAGGATCAGTAGTCCATGACCCGGTAGTAGCGGCGCAGGTCGAGCGAGTGGTCGCGCACCCGCTCCAGGTGCTTGCTCACGCGGCCCATCACGGTGTCGAGCACGATCGGCGCGAGGAGGCCGCGGAACTCGGGGCTGATGCCCGTGAGCGGGTAGTCGCGCGTGTCGAATACGGTGACGTCCTTGGAGATCCGCTTGGCGAAGGCCTCCACGCGGTCGGTGAGGGCGCGCGTCTCGTCCTCACCCTGGAAGATGATCACGCTGGTGTCCTCTTCGAGGAGCTCCAGCGAGCCGTGGAAGAACTCGGCGCTGTGCACGCGGGTGGTGCGCAGCCACTGCATCTCCTCGAGGATGCACATGGAGTACAGGTAGGTGAATCCCCACAGGTTCCCGCCGCCGACGAGGAAGTGGTAGTCGGTGTCCTTGTGGGCCTCGGCGAAGGCCTCCGCCACCGGCTCGGCCTGCTTGGCCACCTCCAGGAAGACCTGCGGCGCGTTGGCGAACTCGTCGGCGAACTTCTCGTAGCCGTCGAATTCCCCGCGGCGCGAGAGCAGGCGGCCCATGAACAGCAGCATCTGCATGTCGAACGGCCAGGTCTTCGGCTCGCTGATCAGGGCGACGTCGACCTTCTGGGCGATCGGCGAGTCGGCGTACCCGGTGAAGCCGATCGTGTAGACGCCCTTCGACTTGCAGTAATCGATCGCGCGGATGCTGTCGTCCGTCGTACCCGAGACCGACGTGAAGATCGCCACGGAGCGGCTGCCCAGGCTGGCGTCTCCCGACGCGATCAGTTCCGCCGCGATGGCGGCGCGCACGGGGAGGGTGGAGCTGCGCCGGGCGAGGTGCTCGTACGGCCACATCTGGGCGTAGGTGCCTCCGGCGCCCACCAGGTAGAGGTTGTCGAACCCCTCGTCGACCAGGCGATCGACGAGCTCCTCGATCTGCGGGCGCAACGCCACGGCGCTCGCCATCTGCGAGAGGAATTCCGGCTCGTTGAATCGGAGCATCTCAGCGTCCTTTCGGGATTGCCTGCGGCCCGCGCCGCTCACATGACCTGATACCGGTATCACGCAGAGGGTCACGCTGGCACAGCTGACGGGCGACGTCAACACCGGGACGTCCTCGATGTCCCTCTACCAGCCGCTACGCAGGTTTCCAGGTTGCCGTCCGGCAACGATTCGCGGCCGAAAAATAAGATCTTGGGCTTAGGTCTGGTACCGGTATCAGAATCTCTGTACAGTCAGCCCACACCAAACGGGTCGTGTCCTCCCGCGGACACCCCACGGCGGATCTGAGGTGCCAAAGCACCGGGGGTCCCCTCTCCCACGAGAGAAAGGAAGCCCATGCGCCCTCGCGCACTGACGACGTTCGCGGCACTCGTCGGCACCTCTGTGCTCCTCACCGGTTGCGCCGGCGGCGGATCGACCGCGGCGAAGGCCCCGGCGGCCGACATCGACGCCAAGCCCGACTACACCGGCACACTGAGCATCCTCACCAAGTTCGCCGGCGACCCGCTGAGCTCGTACTTCGAGAACATCGCGGCCGAGTACCAGAAGCAGCACCCCGGGGTGAAGATCGAGCTCATCCAGGAGACCGACCAGAGCATCAAGGACAAGACCAAGACTCTGACCGCCTCCGACGCCCTGCCCGACATCTACTTCACCTGGACCGGCAACTGGGCGGAGAACTTCGTCCGCGGCGGCCGCGCCGTCGACCTCAGCAAGGTGATCGGCCCCGGCACCGAGTGGGGGAAGACCTTCGGCGAGGGGTCGCTGTCCGCCTTCAAGTTCGGCGACAAGTACTACGGGATCCCGCTCTACAACGACGCCAAGTTCATGGGGTACAACAAGGCGGCCTTCCAGAAGGCCGGCGTCAAGGTGCCCACGAACTTCGAGGAGCTCATCGCCAGCTGCGCCCCGCTGCGCAAGGCCGGATACGAGCCCATCGCCTTCGGCAACAAGGACGGCTGGCCCGCCCTGCACTACCTCGGCCAGCTCTTCGCCTACAACGTGCCCGAGGCGACCTACGACGCCGACCTGAAGCCTGAGACCGCCAAGCTGAACGACGCCGGCTACGTGACGGCGCTCAAGCAGTTCAAGACCCTGGTCACGGACTGCACCAACACCGGGAGCGGCACCAACGGCGTGCTCTACACCTCCGCCCAGGAGGCCTTCGCCAGCGGCAAGGCGGCGATGTACTACCAGGAGATCCTGGAGTTCGACAACGCCACCGCCGCCAAGAAGCTCTCGCCGGACAACTTCGGCATCTTCCAGCTGCCGGCCCCCGCCGGCGCGCCGGGCAACGCCAAGGCCCTGGAGGGCGCCCCCGAGGGGTACTTCATCAACTCCAAGTCACCGCGGGTGCCGCTCGCCATCGACTTCATGAAGTTCGTCACGAACCTCAAGAACGCCCAGACGCTGTCCGCGCCGCCGTACGGCAACCCCAGCACGGTCATCGGCGCCGTGACGCCGAAGACCTCCAGCAAGGCCGTGTACGAGGGCATCCAGGTGATCAACAGCGCGCCGAAGCTGGGGATCTGGCTCGACACCGTCACCGTCCCCGACGTGTCCGACGCGTGGCTGGCCGGTGGGGAGGCGCTGATCAGCGGCGGCAAGACCCCCGAGCAGGTGCTCGAGAGCGTGCGCCAGGCCTCCGACTCGGCCAAGTAGCCCGCTTGTAAGGAGAGCATGCCGGTGCGCACCATCTTGCGAAGAGCACTCGGGTTCGCGTGGGTCCTCCCGGCCCTCGTGCTGGTGGGGGTGTTCGTCTACCTCCCGCTCGTGCAGAACTTCGGGTTCAGCACACTGAAGTGGGACATCTACAGCGGAAGCCAGGAGTACGTCGGCCTCGCCAACTACCTCAAACTCCTGGACGACGACGTCTTCTGGACGTCGATCTGGAACAACGTGCTGTACGCGGTGGTCTCGATCGTCTTCCAGGTGTTCGGCGCGCTGGTGCTCGCCGCGCTGATCGAGAGCATCCGCAGCGTCCGGTGGCAGCGCGCCCTGCGGGCGATCTACTTCATCCCCTCGGCGATCTCGATGACCGTCGCCGGCCTGCTCTTCTACTTCATCTACGAACCCAACCTGGGCCCGCTGAACCACCTGCTGACCGCGGTGGGCCTGGGGCGGTTCGACCAGTCGTGGCTCGGCCAGGAGAGCACCGCGATGCCGGCGATCATCGCGATGAGCCAGTGGCAGGGCTTCGGGTACTCCACGCTGCTGTTCGCCGTCGCGATCCAGCGGATCCCGTCGGAGATCTACCACGCGGCGGCCCTCGACGGCACCGGACCGATCCGCCGCTTCGTCCACGTGACGGTTCCCCTGGTCCGCGAGATGACCGGGCTGATGATGATGGTCACCATCTCGGGGGCGTTCCAGGTCTTCAACGAGGTCATGGTGATGACCAGCGGCGGCCCCAACAACTCGACCCAGGTGCTCGGAACCTGGCTGTACCGCAGCGGATTCGTGCGCAACAACTTCGGCTACGCCGCCGCGATCGCCACCGTCCTGTTCGTGATCACGATGGGCATCGCCGTCGCACAGCTGTGGGTCACTCGCAGGAAGAGGGTGGAATGGTGAGTCGCCTGAACTTTCTCGGCGTGATCGCCCGCGTTTTCATGTGGGTCTTCCTGCTGTGCCTCGCGGTGGTCGTGCTCTACCCGCTGCTGTGGATGGTGGTCAACGGGTTCAAGACCAACGCCGAGCTCTTCGACAACCCGTTCGCCCTCCCGGTGGACTGGAGTTTCGAGAACTACCAGAAGGCGTGGAACCGGGGGGTCAGCGACTACCTCACCACCAGCGTGCTGGTCACGCTGACCTCGACGATCGCCACCGTGTTCGTCAGCGCCTGGGCCGCCTACGGCCTGACGCGGGTGAACATCCCGCTGAACAAGACCATCACCGCGGCGATCCTCGGCGGGCTCATGCTCGCCCCCACCGTGGCACTGGTCCCGCTGGTGAAGATGTTCCAGGCGATGGGCCTGTACAACAGCTTCTGGGCGCTGCTCATCCTCTACACGGCGTTCCGGGTGCCGTTCACCACCTTCCTGATCCGCGCCTACATGCTCGACCTGCCGAGGGAGGTCGACGAGGCCGCCGAGATGGACGGCTGCGGACGCTGGACGGCGTTCTGGCGGATCATCCTGCCGATGTGCAAGCCGATCATCACCTCGACCGTCCTGCTGCACATCCTCTTCGCCTGGAACGAATACCTCTTCGCGATGGTTCTCACCAGCGGCAGCGGGGTGCAGACCCTTCCCGTAGGACTGACGAGCCTGATGAGCAAGCACGGCACCGACTTCCCGGTCGTCTTCGCCGGCATGGCGATCGCGGCCTTCCCCATGGTGCTGCTGTTCTTCTTCGGCCAGCGCTACATCGTCAAGGGCCTCGCGGACGGCGTCGGCAAGTGACCGCACCAGACGATTCAGGACAGGAGCCCCGATGACCCTCTCCACCGGGCAGATCACCGGTTCGAACTTCGCCTACCAGCACCTGCCGTTCGAACGGTTCCTGGACGACGCCGCCGCCCTCGGGCGGGAACGGCTGGAGCTGTGGGGGATCGCCCCGCACCTCCACATCCCGCAGCTGAGCGACGCCGAGGCCCGCGCCGTCCGGCGCCGCACCGACGCGCTCGGCCTGAAGGTCCACTGCCTCACCCCCGAGCAGGTGATGTATCCCGTCAACATCGCCTCCCCGGCGACCTGGCTGCGGGCCTCCAGCATCGCCATGTTCCGCCGCGCCGCCGAGGTGGCCGCGGAGCTGGGCGCCGAGCTGCTGCTCCTGACCCCGGGCCGGGGCCTGGAGAGCGAGCCGGTGCGTGACGCGTGGCAGCGCTCGGTGGACGCGGTCGGCGAGATCTCCGCCTACGCCGCCTCCCTCGGTGTGACCTGCGTGCTGGAGGCGCTGCAGCGGGTGGAGTCGAACCTCGTCAACGACTCCCGGACGCTCGCCCGGATGATCGACGAGGTGGGCGCGCCCAACCTCGGCGCCGTGCTCGACACCGTGGGCATGGCCGTCGCGGGCGAGAGCGTCGACGACTACTTCGACAACCTGGGCGACCGCGTCCGCCACGTGCACCTGATCGACGGCAGCCCGGCCGGGCACCTGGCGTGGGGCGACGGGGAGCTGCCGCTGGCCGACTACCTCGCCGCGCTGGACCGCCGGGGGTACCAGGGTCAGCTGACCTTCGAGCTCTTCGGCGACGGCACGTACGCCTTCGACCCTCGCCCGGTGGTGGAACGCTGCCTCACGGCCGTCCGGTCGGCCCTACCGGCGGCTCGGTAGTACCCCTTCTCCCCGGCCGCCGGGCGGTCGCGCCTTCACCGGCGACGAAATCGGGGAGAGCCATGAAGGCTTCGTGCGTCGCACCCTATTTCTCGCCTTTCATTTGTCGGCGAAAAACGAACAGCGCGATCACGCCCGGCCGTCCGCGCTTTCTGTGACCGGTCGACAAGGAAACTCCGTCCGATTGTCATCGTCGACGGAAGTACTTCTCGGGAGTGCCGTCAAGCGCCGGAACACGCTCACCAGGGACGAAAAACGACGGTGAAAACGCGCGTCCGAGTGCATTGACCGTCACTGTCGGACAGAGTTGATAATCAGGTAATGGATCGGGTGGCCACACGCCTCTGTTACGCGCCCGGCCCGTCGCGCTCTTTTCCCCCCGAAGGAGTTCCGATGATCCATTTCCGTCACCGTAGACTGGCGGCCTCTTCGGCGGTCCTCGCCCTCACCACCGGCCTCACCCTGTTCGCCGGCGGAACCGCCCACGCCGCCACGACCACCGTCACCTACTCCTGCCAGACGCCGATCCTCGGCACCCAGACCGGTGACGTCCAGGTCACCATCGACGTCCCGGCCACCGCCAACGTCGGCGACACCGTCACGATCGACGTCACCACCAGCCCGAGCCCGGTCACCCCGCCGATCACACTGGACGCCGGTTCGGTGACGGCCGCCGGCGACCTCGCCGTGTCCGGCGCGCAGAGCGGCACCGCGACGGTCACCAGCCGGCCGAACAGCCAGCCGCTCCCCGCCGGGCAGCCGGCCCAGCTCCCGCCCCTGACCGGCACGCTCACCCTGACCTCCCCCGGCCAGGTGAACCTCACGCCCGGCACGGTGACCGCCACGGCCGTGACGATCTTCGGCACGTTCACGATCCCCTGCAGTCCGGCCTCGGCGCCGGGTGTGGGCGCCTCCATCCAGGTGAGCTGACCCCTGGCCGACGAAGGCCCCCGGCCTCTCGCGGCCGGGGGCCTTCCGTCCGTACGGGGTCAGCGTGCCTTCGGGCCGGGACCGCCGTAGACCAGCCTCGGAGGCTTCCCGCCGAACATCTCGCTGATGGTGACGAACCGGTAGCCACGCTTGGAGAGGGTCTTGAGGACCCGCGGGATCGCCTTCACCGTCGTCGGGCGGATGTCGTGGAACAGGATCACGCTGCCGGGCCTGGCGTCCTTGAGGGCCGCCCGCGCCACCCGGGCGCTGTTGCGGTACCGCCAGTCCTCGGTGTCCACGTTCCACAACACCAGCGGGCGCGTCACCTGCCGCCGTACGGTGCGGTTCACGGCCCCGTACGGCGGCCGGACGATCGCCGGCACGACACCGGCCGCCTTCTCGATCGCCCGATCGGTGCGGCCGAGCTGCGAGCGGATGCGGGCGGCCGAGAGCCTGGTGAGGTCCGGGTGCGACCAGGTGTGGTCACCGATCTCGTGTCCGGCCTCGACGGTCCGCCGCACCACGTCCGGTCTGCCGGCGACGTTCCTCCCCACGAGGAAGAAGGTGGCGGGCGCCCGGTACGCGGCGAGCTCGCGCAGCAGCTTGTCGGTGTACGGGCCGGGGCCGTCGTCGAAGGTCAGCGCCACGCACTTGACCTTGTGGCAGTCGGGCGCCTCCTCCGCGACGGGAACGGTGGGCGTGGGCGAGGCGGCGGATGCCGACGGGACGGGGTGCGGTGGCCCCGGCCGGGGGTCGCGGCGCAGCACCTTCGGGTGTGCCCGCAGGCCGCGGTCCACGACCAGGGGCCGCGCGGCCTGGGCGGGGCCGTCCGCCGACGCCCGCGAGTACGCGGTGCCGCTCGTCCTGCTCGCGCCGCTCGTGCCGCAGCCTGCCAGCAGGGCCGCCGCCAGGGCGAGCACGCCCGCGACACGGGACCGCGTCGCCGTCCCTCGCCCCCACATACCGCTTCTCATCGAACCCCCCTCGCGCCGCCCCCCGCGGCGCACCTGATCTCGCCCGGACGCCACCCGCCGGCGAGGCGGGTGAAGAACCGGTCCCATCAGTTGGACAACCACCACAGGGACTTAGTTCGCGAGATAGGGCATTCGGTGTACATCGCTTGCGAAGCCGGGCGCCGGACTTCCCGCCGGACGCGCCCTCGGTTAGGTTTCCTGCACGGATGCGGTCGTCGTCCGGCCGCTTCCCCGTGACGGTCTGTGAGGACCTCGGCGAGAAGGGACATGGCGATGGGCGACAGGCACCCCGCGTTTGAGCGGCTCGACGTGCTCGTGGGCCGCTGGGCGGTCCGGCCGAAGGTTCCCGGCCTCGGAAGCGCGTGGATGGAGTTCACCTGGCAGGACGACGGCGCGTTCCTGCGGCAGGAGTCCGACATCGACTCGATACCGGACACGGCGCCCAAGGCATGGCGGGAGAACGCGCCGTTCCCGACCATCGCCCTCATCGGCCTGGACGACACCGGCGAGGAGTTCACGATGCTGTACGCCGACTCCCGCGGCGTCCACCGGGTCTACCGCATGACGTTCGCCCAGGGCGAGTGGCGGATGTGGCGGGAGGCCCCCGGCTTCAACCAGCGCTTCACCGGCACACTGAGCCCGGACGGCGACACCGTGGAGGCGCGCTGGGAGATGTCGGAGGACGGCGTGAACTGGACCCTCGACTTCGAGATCACCTACTCCCGCGATCACTCCGCCCGTTGAGGGGCCTCCCCAGGACCTCTCGGCCGATTGCCGCCGAAAGCCGCACGATCCCGCGACCACTTGACCGCCCGAGCCCCCCGAGGGAAGCGGAGGGTCGACAGGGACCGCCTCCGGCTTCCCTCGGCTATTTGCCGTGCGGGTCGGACGCGTTGAGCGTCTGGACGACCTGGTCGTAGTCACCGCGCGCCTCGCCGTAGCGCAGGAACTTCACGCGCTCCACCTGGATCTCCTTCACGTCGGGCCGCGCCTCGATCAGTGCGACGACCTCCGCGACGAACTCGTCGAGCGGCATCGCGAACTCGCTCTCCTCCTGGCCGGGCAGCAGCGCGGTGCGGACGGCCGGCGGCTCGAGCTCCATGATCTTCACGCTCGTGTCGGCGAGTTGCAGCCGGATCGACTCGCTGAGCATGTGGATCGCGGCCTTGGACGCGTTGTAACTCGGCGTGACCTTGAGCGGCGCGAACGCCAGCCCCGACGAGACGGTGACGATGGTCGCGTCCGGCTGCTTCCGCAGGTGCTCGATGAACGCGGCGATGAGGCGGATCGGGCCGAGCACGTTGGTCGTGATGACCGACTCGGCCGAGGCGAGGAACGACTCGGGCCTGTGCCAGTCCTCGACCTTCATGATGCCGGCCATCGTGACGAGGACGTTGAGGTCCGGGTGCTTGGCCAGCACCTCCTTCGCGGCGGATTCGATGCTCACCGGGTCGCTGGTGTCGATCTCCACGGTGTCGATGCCGGGATGCTCGGCGGCGATCCGCTCCAGCAGTTCGGCGCGCCGTCCACCGACGATCACGGTGTTCCCCTTGGCCTTCAGTTCGAGCGCGAGGGCGAGGCCGATGCCGCTGGTGGAGCCGGGGATGAAGACGGTGTTCCCTGAGATGTTCATGCGTCCAGCTTGCGCCGGTGGCCGCGGCGGGTGCAGAGAGCGCTTATCGGGGGATCGGCGATCCCTGGTTCGCGGTCCCGAGCGCCGGGGCACCCGGCGGATACTGAACGCATGGACCGCACAGCACTCGCCGACTTCCTGCGCCGCCGGCGCGAGGCGCTGCAGCCGAAGGACGTCGGGCTTCCCGCCGGTGCGCGCCGCCGGGCCCCCGGCCTCCGGCGCGAAGAGGTGGCGGCCCTCGCCGCGATGTCGGCCGACTACTACACCCGGCTCGAGCAGCAACGCGGCCCCCAGCCGAGCGAGCAGATGCTGGGGTCACTCGCCCGTGCGCTCCGGCTGACGAACGACGAACGCGACTACCTGTTCCAGATCGCCGGCCACAACCCCCCGGCGCCGGTGGCGGCCGCGACGCACGTCGCCCCCGCGCTGCTGCGGGTGCTCGACCGTTTGAGCGACACCCCCGCTCTCATCCTGTCCAACCTGGGCGAGACGCTGGTGCAGAACCGGATGGCCGACGCCCTGTTCGGCGACAAGTCCGGGTACACCGGCCTCGCCCGCAGCGAGATCTACCGCTGGTTCACCGACCCCTCCGAGCGGCTGCGCTACCCCGAGGACGACCGCGACAGGCAAAGCCGTGCCCAGGTCGCGAACCTGCGGGCCGCCTACGGCTCGATGGGCCCGCGCTCCCGGGCCGGCGAGCTCGTCCGGGCGTTGCAGAAGGCGAGCACGGAGTTCGCGGAGCTGTGGGACCGGCACGAGGTCGCGAAACGCTTCGAGGACCACAAGATTCTCATCCATCCCGAACTCGGCCCGATCGAGCTGGACTGCCAGGTGCTGTTCACCGAGGACCAGTCCCAGGCCCTCCTCGTGCTCACCGCTCCTCCCCGCACCGAGGGCCACGAGAAGCTGCAACTGCTCGCCGTCCTGGGCCAGGAGCGCTTCGCCACGCCCTGACGAGGCCGCGTCGGCCCTTGGGTGCCCCAGGCCAAGGCCGTAGGGGCGCTCGGAGCCGAACTCGCCTGCTCACCTTCCGCGGTGCGCACAGACGCCCGGGAGTTCGCACACCTTGACCGACATTTTCCGGGCCTTCCGCGACAGCTGCTTCCACCCGCTCCGGTCACCCAGCACCGCGCCGTCGTCCGCGCTGTAGATCATCAGAGCGGCGCCGCGGCGAGCGGCGAGGAACCAGTCGTATGAGCTCCACCCCGAATGCTCCTCGTAAGCCTGCTCCCGGACCCAGAGCGCCTCGTCGGCCAACCGCACGGCTCGGCCCACGTAGCGGTAGCTCCCGTTCGGGTCCCAGCCGGCGCGAGACCCCCGCCTGTGCTCGGCGCACTTGCGGACATCCGCCCGCAGCCGGGCCAGAGCCGTGGCGGCGGCCTTCGGGCTCTTGTAGATCACAAGCTGTTCGCTGGACTTCAGCGGCGCCGTGGCGTGGTAGGTGATGGTCCGCATCGCCACCCGCCCGTCCGAACCCGTGCCCCTGCGTCCGCAGGGATTGAGCTCCAACTTTTTGTCGATCTTGTCGCTGATCTTCCACCACTCTTCGCCGAGCTCCACCCCGCTCGACGGCGTGCGGGCATCATGCTCGGTGATCAGGAAGTTCTTCGGAATGGGCGAGACGGCGAGAAGCGCGGACATCGCGAGGCTAACGGCGATCATGACAGGTTCGACGCATGCGCCGTCGGCAAAGTTCGCGGTGGACCCGACCACCCCTCCCCGCAGCACATCGGCACCCTGGCCGCCGGCACCGGAAGCAGGTGGCTTCCCGTTCGGGCACTGGTCCGCTCCGGAGCGCGTGCGCGCCGATCGCCCTGCTTCTCAGCCGACGGTGAACGGATACCGAGAGGCCGAGAGGTCTTCGACAAGATCCTCCAGGGACAGGTCGGCGTTCAGCGTGGCGACCACCGCCTGTGTCAGCGGGCGCAGCGCATAGACATGCCGGACCGCGTCAAGGTCCACCGGGACCTCGTAGTAGTCCTCGGCGAACCGCTGGAACGCCTGCGGCGACGGATCGACGAGCAACGCGAACAGGCGCGCCGCTCCATCGGGGTCGCTCTCGCCGTCCGGATACTCGATCTCACCGACCCGCCACCGCCCATCGCCGCCCTCACGCCACAGGCAGGCCGTCACGACCGGCATGCCCGCCTCGTCGCGGAACGCGGGCTCTTCCAGGTACTGGCGGAAGACATCGGGGACCGAGTCGAGCACCCCCGGCCACGGCCCGTCGTTCCCGTACGGACTCATCACCGCCTCGTGATCGAAGCCGCGAACGAACGCGCCTCCGTCCGAGAAAACGATCGAGTATTCGTCTCCCGAGCCGTTCCGCATCGAGGCCATCTCCTCCGCCGGCCCCCAGTCGGCGTCGAAGGAGTGGTAACGACTCTCCCAGTCCGGACTCAGGACCGCCTCCAGCACCGCCATGGACCTGCACAGGTCGCGAAGCACCGGGACATCAGGCAGCATCCGGGCGACGTCGTGGGCGTTCATGATCTCTTTTCCATCGGACGCGGAGCCCCCTCGCCGGGATGGGCGAGGGGGGCAACGGGATTCCCCAGGCGCTCCGTGGATCAGTGGCTCGCCGCCACGCTGGGCTCGTCAGCCGGTTCCTCGATCTCGCCGGCGCTGCTCGCTCGGGCAGGTAGGAGCAGGGCGGTGACGACCACGGCCAAGGACAGCACCGCGCCGATGATGAAGGCCAGCCGCATGCCGTCGAGGTTGGCGAGCTTCTCCGCGACTCCCGCGGATCTCAGGGCCTCGGCTCGCGCGCTCATCACGGTGATCACGAGCGCGGTGCCGAAGGCCGCGGCGACCTGCTGCAGCGTGCTCAGGATCGAGCTGCCGTGGGAGTAGAGGTGCGGGGGAACCGCTCCGAGCCCGAGGGTGAACACCGGCGTGAAGGTCGCGGCCAGGCTCACCATCAGCAGCGCGTGCAGGCCGAGGAGCTGCCAGACCGGCATCGTCATGGTGACCTGTGTGAAGCCGGCGAGCGCGAGCATGATCCCGATCGCGCCGGGGATGACCAGAACCCGGCCGCCGAAGCGGTCGAACAGGCGGCCGACGGTCGGACCGAGCAACCCCATCGCGAGGCCGCCCGGCATCACGAGGAGTCCGGTCTCCAGGGGGCTGAGCGCGCGGACGTTCTGCAGGTACAGCGGCAGCAGGATCATCGAGCCGAGCATCGCCATGAAGGCCACCGACATCAGGATCAGCGAGACCGTGTAGGTGCGGTGGCGCAGGGTGCGCAGGTCCAACAACGGCGTGCCCCGCTTCTGCAAGGACAGCTGGCGGACGACGAAGACGGCGATGGCGACCAGGCCGGCCACCACGATCGCGCCGGCGACGCGGACGTCACCGCCCTCGAACCGGCTGAGCCCGTAGACCAGGCCGCCGAAGCCCGCGGCCGCGGTCACCACGCTCAACCAGTCGATGGTGCTGGCCTGGGGCTCTCCGACGTTCTTGAGCTGCCTCAGCCCGCCCCACGTGATCAGGGCGGCGATGGGGAGCACCACGGCGAACAGCAGCCGCCAGGACCCGAGTTGGAGGATCAACCCCGAGACCGTCGGGCCCATCGCGGGCGCGACCGAGATGGCCAGGCTGACGTTGCCCATCACGCGGCCCCGCTCCGCCTCGGGCACCACCTGCATCAGGGTGGTCATCAGCAGCGGCATCATCACCGCCGTCCCGGACGCCTGGACGATGCGGGCGCCCAGCAGCACCTCGAACGACGGCGCGACGGCGGCCAGCGCCGTGCCGAGCAGGAACAGACCCATCGCGGTGGTGTACGCGCGGCGGGTGGACACCCGCTGCAGGAACCATCCGGTGATCGGGATGACGGCGGCCATGGTCAGCATGAAGGCGGTCGAGAGCCACTGCGCGGTCTGCTCGGTGATGTGCAGCGCGCCCATCAGCCGCGGGATCGCATTGATCATGATCGTCTCGTTGAGGATGACCACGAACGTGGCGAGCACCAGCAACCGGATCACGGCCGGAGTGCGACGCGAGACGGCGGCCGCGGGTTTGGCGGGTGAGTCGAGCTGTGGGATGGGCACGGCACCTCGATCAGGGTTGTCGGACATGACGTTCGTGGCTGGCGTTCCAGCCGTGGGTCTCGCAAGAAGTTGTGGTCATGCAAAGTCTGTCCGGCACCACCGACAAAACTCGTCGTCCCCAGCCCAGCATCTCGGCAAATGGTACGAAATGTCACCCGATTTTCACCGGCAGCGGACAATCTCCCGGCCGCGCGGGACACCACCCGCATCACCCATGAGCTGGATGAACACCCCCACACCACACACTGAAGAGCCGGCCGCTCTGAAAGATCGGGCTGCGCCCCACCGGGACGGCGCGCGCTACCTCAGGCCGGGGTGAAGGGGTGCCGGAGACCAGCACCAGCTCGAGTCGGCCTCCCCGCGCCACATCTCGCAGGCGATCGCCCGAGCCCGTGGAAGGCCGCCGCACGGCCCCGCCGGATGATCCCCACCCGCCGAGCGGCGAAGAGGACATCGGCGGACATCTCAGCATAGCCCGCCCGATCAGCCTTCAACCCGCCGTCGGATCTTGCACCCTGGCGCCGGCACCTGGCACCGAGGCTCACCGCCCCCTGTGCTGTGGGATCGACCGTCTCGCCTGTACTGGGTCTCCGTGGCCTCCTTGCAGCGCCGGACAAGGCCAGTCGGCAGAAGCATCCGGGCTGGGGGTGGAGATAACTACAGGAAGCGCGGGGAGTCAACCGCAATGGCAGCGGCCGGGCGATCGGACAGCCTTTGGTGCATGGCAAACACGTCTTTCGCCACCGGTTGGCGAAAATACGCCTGGTTGGCGGCAGGTATAGCGCTCGGATTGTTCAGCGCGAACAGCGATTGGTCGGTTCCGATCGCGAGCTGGCTGTTCTCCATTGGCCTCATGCGGTTCACCCGAAGCTCCGGCGTACTCGCCGGCTTCGGGTACGTCGGCCTGTCGGCGACGGCGGTGACGGTTGTTTACGTCGCGGCCGCAGGCCGGCTCGGGGTCCTGCCGATCCTGCTCGGCTGCCTGATGCTGAACCTGATCCTCAGTGTTCCACTGCTGGTCGACCGACTGCTGTTCCAGCGACTGAACCCGTTCCTCGGCACGCTGGTCTTTCCAGCGGCTCGGGCGGCGGTCGAATTCCTGGTCGCGGCGATCAGCCCGCTCGGGACGATTTTCGGGCCATTGGCCGCGACGCAGTCGGCGAACCTGCCGTTGTTGCAACTGGTGTCCGTCACCGGCATTTACGGGATCAGCTTTCTGATGGCCTGGGCCGCGCCGGTCGTCAACCTCGCACTGGAACGCAGGCCGAGCCGGCCGTCGATCCGGGCCGTCACGCCGGCCTACGTCTCGGTGCTCGTTCTCGTCCTCATCGGCGGTGGCCTGCGGATCGCCATGGCGCCGACGGCGCCGAGCCTGGTACGCGTCGCCGGCATCAGCGCGTCACTCACCGCCGAGAAGCGCATGCGAGAGATCGACAACTTCCACACACCGCAGGTCCTGCCCGAGCAGAAGCCGGTGCTGCGTAAGGCGTTCGCGGTGCTCAACGACGATCTGTTCGCCCACAGCCGGATCGAGGCCGACGGTGGTGCGAAGATCGTCGCGTGGCCGGAGGCCGCCGCCGTCGTGCTCGACGAGGACTTCCCCGATTTCCTGCGGAAGGCCCAAGACCTGGCCAAAGAGAAGCGGATCTATCTCGACATGGGGATAGCCGTCATCCTCGACGGGCAGCCGCGCTCACGCGACATCGCCGTACTCGTGGCTCCGGACGGCCAGGTGCTCTCGACCTTCGACAAGGCGCATCCGGTGCCCGGCATGGAGAGTCTGCGACCAGGTGATGGTGTCGCGCCGGTGTCCAGGACGCCGTTCGGGAGGCTGTCCAACGTCATCTGCTTCGACGCCGATTTCCCCAGCACGCTGCGCACCCGGGCCGACATCATGTTCGTCCCCGCCAACGACTGGAAGGGCATCGAGCACATGCACTCGGCGAACGCGGTGTTCCGTGCCGTCGAGAACGGCTACAGCCTCGTCCGGCAGACCAGCAACGGCATCGCGATCACCGTCGACGCCTACGGTGTGGACCTCGCCAGGACGAACTACTTCAGCACCCCACAACAGAGCATGGTCGTGTCCGTACCGACGCGGGGCACCTGGACGGTCTACGGCGTGGTCGGCGATTTGTTCGCCTGGCTCTGCGTCGCGAGCGTCGTCGGCCTGACGATATTGCCGCTGTTCCGGCGGACAGGGCATCGGGGCTGGTCATGAGACGTCCGGACGAGAATGCGATGATGCCCCCGGTACGGAACGGGGAGACATGGATGAAGGCGAGACTCGCGACGCCGGTTCGCGCGCTGGCCATGATCTGCCTGTCGGTCGCCGGTCTCGGCGCGGCCGCCCTGGTCGTGATCAGCGCGGCACTGATGGTGGTCGGCGTCGGGCGGTACGTGTTGCCGCCGGCGGTCTCGCTGCTGCGGAAGGTCGCGGACGCGGCCCGGCGGCTGGCCGGTCAGCTGGGCGTGGACATCGAACGTCCCTACGGTCCGCAAACGGGCGCGGTCGCGCTGCTGAAGGCGCCGGCGACCTGGCGGGACGTGCTCTGGGCCGTCCTCGACCCGATCATCGGCACGTGGGCGGCAGCGTTGGCGCTCGGCATGCCGATCTACGGGTTGTACGGCCTGGCGCAGCCGCTCGTGTGGCAGGCCAACGCACGGGCCGGCGGCAGCAACTCCTACGGCGTCATCCATGTGACCTCGACGGCCGGCGCGCTGGCCGCCGTCCCGGCCGGGCTCGCGTTGATCGCGCTCGGCCTGTACATCGGGCCGAAGGTGCTGCGGTTGCGCGCCGGTTGGACACGCGCGCTGCTCGGGCCGTCCCGGACGACCGAATTGGAACACCGGGTCGACACGCTGGTGCGGACGCGCGCGGACAGCGTCGACGCACAGGCCGCGGAACTGCGCCGCATCGAACGTGACCTGCATGACGGGGCCCAGGCACGACTGGTCGCCCTCGGCTTGGGGCTCGGCAACGCCGAGCGGCTGTTCGACGAGGATCCGGAGGCGGCCCGCGAACTGGTGATCGCGGCGCGGCAGGCGTCGTCGAAGGCATTGGACGAGCTGCGCGACCTGGTACGGGGCGTGCATCCGCCGGTCCTCGCCGACCGGGGCCTCGCCGACGCGATCCGCGCCTTGGCGCTGGACGCCCTGCTCGATGTCGAAGTGTCGTCCGATCTGCCCGGACGGCCGACCCCGCCGGTCGAATCGGCCGTCTACTTCGCCGTCAACGAACTGCTCGCCAACACGAGCAAACACGCGGGCACGGCGACCGTCAGCGTCACACTCCACTACCGGAACGGCGTGCTGAGCTGCGACGTCATCGATGACGGCGCCGGTGGCGCCGATCCGTTCAACGGCACCGGGCTCCGTGGCGTCCAAAGCAGGCTGGCCGTCTTCGACGGGAAGATCGCCGTCCACAGCCCGCCCGGTGGCCCTACTCGCGTCCACCTGGAGGTGCCGTGCGCGATCAGGTCCGAGTAGTCGTCGCCGAGGACATGTTCCTCATCAGAGACGTGCTGGTCCGCATGCTCACCGAACACGGGTTCACGGTCGTGGCCGCCGTCGACAACGGCCCGTCACTGCTCAGGGCGTTGACCGAGGAGCAGCCCGACCTGGCGGTCGTCGACGTGCGGCTACCTCCGTCGTTCACCGACGAAGGCTTGCAGGCCGCGATCCAGATGCGCCGCCGGCGGCCCGGCTTTCCCGTGCTGGTGCTGTCACAGTACGTTGAGCAGCTCTACGCCCGTGAACTGCTCGCCGACGGCGCCGGGGCGGTCGGCTACCTCCTGAAGGACAGGGTCTCCAACACCGAACAGTTCATCAACGCGGTCGCATCGGTGGCCGGCGGCGGCACGGCCATGGATCCGCAGGTCGTCGCCAAACTGCTCGCCCGAGGGGACGCGCGCGGCCGTACGGCCGAGCTGAGCCCCCGCGAACGCGAGGTGTTGAGCCTGATCGCCGCCGGGCGCTCCAACGTCGCCATAGCCCATCAGCTGGCGATCTCCGCCAGCGCGGTCACCAAACACATCGCGAGCATCTTCGGCAAGCTCCACCTGCCGGAATCCGAGGATGACAACCGCCGCGTCCTGGCGGTGCTCGCCTATCTCCACCGCTGACCGGCCGGAGTCGCGATGTCCGGGCGACGCCGCCACCGTTCCCTCTGCCACAGCACGGCATGAGACGTATCAGGCGTGCCAGAGGGCGGCGAGTTGCCGGGCGGCCAGCCGGGACGGTACGGCGCGGAGCAGCGTGTCGCGCAGCCACGCGGTGACACCGGTCTGGGAGGTCAGCCGCGACTGCCGGGCCGCCCCGCGCATCATGCGGTTGGCGCTGGGCCTGCGCTCGGCGTCGTAGGCCAGGAGCCGCTGGACGACGTCGGCCGGTCCCCCGCCCGTCAGGTGGCGGGTCAGCGCGGCGGCGTCTTCGAAGGCCTGGCTGGAGCCCTGACCGAGGTCGGGTGACATGGCGTGCGCGGCGTCGCCGAGGAGCGCGATCCTGCCGACGGCGAACGAGGGCAGGGGTTCGGCCAGGCGGGCGATCGGGTCGACGTAGATGTCGGCGGGCGGGGTGGCCTCGATCAGCGCGGGGACGAGGGGGTGCCAGTCGGCCATCAGGGACAGCATCTGCCGGCGTGCCTCGTCCGCCTCGGGCGGCGGGCCGTCCAGGACGGAGTCGGTGAACCAGTACAGGCGGTCCTCGCCGACGGGGAACAGGCCGAACATCGCGCCGGTGCGGCGGTCGACCAACTGGCCGACGAGCAGGTCCGATGCCATGCCCGGAGGGCGGGACAGCATGCCGCGCAGGTCCATCCGGCCGGTGCGCCGCAGTCCGGGGTGACCAGGGAAGAGTTGCGCGCGAAGCTTGCTGCCGTTGCCGTCGGCCGCGATCACGGCGTCCGCTCTCGCGACGGGCTCACCGTCGCTGACCACGGTCACCCCGGTGAGGTCGGCTTCCAGGCGCTCGACCGGAATCCCGGTTCGCACCAGACCGGGGGGCAGCGGGGCGCGCAGCGCCCGGTGCAGCTCCGCTCGGACGATCATGGCGGGCGTCCCGACCACCTGCTGAGCTTGGGACAGGCCGGTGACCAGCAGCGGTCGTCCGAGCCGGTCCCGCAGCCCCCATTGGCCGTCCCGCATATCGTGCCCGCGGACGTCATCAGCCAGTCCCAGCGCGTCCAGCGCGCGAAGCCCGTTGGGCATGACCACGATCCCGGTGCCCGCTTCCCGCAGTTCGGCGGCCCGTTCGAAGAGTGTCACCTCGTGGCCTGTGCGATGCAGTCCCACCGCGGCCGCCACTCCTCCGAGCCCGGCGCCGACCACCACGATCTTCATGAGACCTCCCCCTAACTACTACGATCGTACTAATACGGTTATTGGTAGCATGGCCCTATGCCGCCTACCAATCCGGCCCGTCGCCAAGCCCTGGCCGATACCGCCATCGAGTTGCTGGCGTCCTCGGGCGTGCATGGAGTCACCCACCGCGCGGTGGAGAAGGAGGCGGGCCTTCCGTCGGGAACGGCCTCGAACTACTTCCGCAGCCGGGAAGCGCTGCTGGTGGCCGCCGCGGAGCGCATCGTCGAGCTGCACCTCGCCGACACCGACCGTGCCACCCGGCAAGCCACCGAGGAGCCCACGACCCTGGTCGACCTGCTGACGGAATCCCTGTTCACAGCGGCGACCACCCTGCGCGACCGCTACCTGGCGATCTTCGAACTACAGCTGGAGGCCACCCGCCGGCCGGCGCTCGCCTCGGCGCTCGCGAAACTGGACAGCACCGCGCTGCAGATCACCGCCGGGCAGCACGACAAACTCGGCCGCACCACCCCCCACACGACGATCCGCGCCCTGATCACGTTCTACGCGGGCGCGCTGTACACCCTGGTCACCTCCCCGACAGGGAGCGTCAGCAGGGACACCGTCCAGGACATGGTCCAGGTCATCGTGCACGGCTGTGGCGTACACGAGGAGGATCCCGCCCTCGGGGAGCACCGGTAGCGCGATCACTGTCGGACGGCGCTCAGCGTGCAGGAGTCCCGCCACCCGGAGGTGTCCTGCGACCGGGATCGCTTAGTCGTCGGCCGTGGCCTGGTCCGGGTCGACAGGCCGGCGGGCGTTCCCGCCCGGAGCTCCCGGGGATCCAGGACCGCACCACTGACAGGGTCCCGAAGCTGGATCGGCGCCCCGGAGCCCTGGCCCGTGACGAGGACGGACCGCCCGCCGTCGGCGGCCGCGGTGAACGAGGGGAAGCGGGAGAGCCGGTCCTCCCGCAGGCCTGCCGCGTCAGATTGCAATGCCGTCAAGTCGGGCACGGAGTTCGTCGGCCTGGTCCTCTGACTCGGCGTAGAGGGCGGTGAAAGCCTCTCTCCCGTTTCGGAACAACTGGGCCTCTCCGTCGTAGATGGCGAGGAGTGTGCCGTTGCCCTGCCACCAGTTGTCGGCGAGTCCTTTGACCTGGGGGACGGGGATCAGATCTGGCAGGGTCTGAACGAGGTTCTGCGCCTGGCGGGCTTCATCGCCTCTCCAGACTCTGATCTCGTGCATCGTCTGGGCCATGTCGGCGAGAGCGGCTGCCTCGATCCATCCGGATACGGAGGAGTGGAGCGGTACCCAGTTCTCGTAGAGGACGCCGAATCGACCTTGAAGGTTGATACAGAAGCAGTGGGCGACCGAGTAGTGGTCCGTGCCGGCGGTGAAGCACGGACCAACGCCTTCGATGTCGTCCGGGTCGTCTCCGTACATGACGGCCACGCCGCCGTCGTACAGCGGGAGGGCCAATTCGGGGAGGGCGAGGCCGCCCCATCGCGCGTGGTAATCCACCATTCGGTCGACCAGGGGCCCGGTGCTCCCCATGCTTCGCCAGTGCTCGCGAAGCTTCTCGGCGGACGACACCTTCTCGCGCCGGCCTTTCTCCCGCAGGAACCGCTGTGCTCGGGACGACAGCGCTGAAGGGTCGTCAAGAATGTGCGGAATCACAGGCCTCGTCAGTGGCTCGGGTGTTGTCCTTCTGCCCCGTCGAGGCTACTCGGTCTCGCGCTCTTCCGGCTCGGTGACGGACGATCCCATGCCGAGCTCGGTATGGATGAGGCCGTCAACTCCGCAGCAGCTAGAGCGGTACTTCAAGGAGCCCAGCACCGCTGGTATCCACGACCACCACCTCGGCGGTGAGAACGACTTCGCGGTCGCTCGTCCGCGTTGCCGTACCACCTGCTGTACATCACTTCCTGGACGTGACCTGAGTCGGCGGAGGCGTTCTGAGCGCAGGCCGCTCCCGAGCCTGCTGTGGTCGGCGAGGCGTAGGGGGACGTATTCGAGATGCTCCATTTGCTTGAGCGACTAGCGTGGGCGCTGTTAGCTTCGCCCGGTGGACGACATGCCTGCACGGGCAGAGGCGATCGAGGACTTCGCGGCGGTACTGCGTGAACTTCGCAAATCGGTCGGCAACCCACCTTTCCGGGAAATGTCTGGCCGGTCGGGGGCGATCTCACACACGACGTTGCACGAAGCCACGAAGGGGAACCGGCTGCCGAGTTGGGAGACCACCGTCGAGTTCGTCAAGGCGTGCGGCGCAGACCCGGCCGCATACCGCGAACGCTGGGAGAAGGCGAACCTGGCGGTCAGATCGGCGAGCGCAGGAGATCCTTCGATCCGCGCGGGCACCGTAGGGGCCCGTCCGCCTGATGGACTCCCAGCCTCTGCCGCAGGCGCCACGGAAGGTCGTACCGTGCACACCGCCATCGACGCACAAGCGCCACAGTTGGCTGATGAGCCCTCGGGAACCGCGCCTACGCGGCCGCCACCGCCCGACGAGAACGCGGGCGACGTTCAGCCGGTCCGCCCTGCGCCGGGGGGCCGCGGGCGATTCCGACCGACCCGCCCGGCCGCGGCCGTACTCGCGACAGCGGCCGTCGGTATAGGGACGGCGGTCCTCATCGCGACCGTCGTCGGCCGCGGCTCCGGAACCGACGGGCGCGGCCCGACCCCGTCTGGCAGCCCATCGAAGACAGCACTGTCGGCAGCCGACTGCCCGGTGCACCCGACCAGCCCACCGTGGGTCCCACCTGCGCACGAGGGTGATTCGGCGAAGTTCATCGGGGACATCACGCTACCCGACTGCACGCGTGTCGGCCTCGGTCAGACCGTGACCAAGGTATGGCGGCTCAAGAACGCTGGGACCGTACCGTGGGAGGGATATTCGCTGCATCGCCTCGACCTCCCGCAGCAACCTGATCAATGTCAGACCGCCTCCGACGTGCCGATCAACGACACGCGGCCCGGAGAGATGGTCGACATCCGGACGGACATCACCATGCCCAGGAAGCCGGGCTTGTGCTACGTGCGATTCAAGGTGATGGATGGTTCGGGACGGGTCGCGTTCCCCGGAGGCCGGCCGCTCAACTTCCAGGTCATCGTCGGCTGACGCCTGTTCCCCGCCGTGCATGACACGGCGGGGAACCAGGGGCGGACGGTCTCCGGGGTTCAGGGGTTGAGAACGATCCCCGTGTAGTAGTACTGGAGGATCCTGGAGTGGCTCCAGCCCGCCTTGGCCTTGTCTCGGGAGCCGGTCTGCGACATCCAGTCGCCGGTGACCCAATGGCGGCACGCCGTCGTCGTAGAGCAGTACTGGGCCTTGAAGATCTTGCCATCGCGCGTCATCCGGGTGCCCCACGTCGCGTCCACCGCGGCGTCCGTCGCCGCCGTAGCGGAGCCGGGCTTGTACACCTGGCTGGTCGTGTGGTCGGAGACGTCGTAGCACTGGCCGCTCGGCGTCTTGCTCGCCGACCTCAGCGCCCAGTACCAGCCGAAGTGCTTGACGGCGATCGCCCCGGCCCTGAGGGACTCGCTTGGCCAGTACGACGGCCACTCGTTGGGCAGGACGTTCTTGATGTAGGTCTTGAACTCCACCCGGTCCACCCGATTGAGGGATTCCCGGTAGACGAGGATCGTCGTGGGCAGCTTGCTGTGCGTGCCGTCGGTCTTGCATCCGGTCGGTGGTGCGGAGCTCAGGAACTGGTGGGAGGCGTTCTGGTTCTTGAGGCCGGCGTTGAGGTTGCCCTTGGCGCCGGGTTTGAAGTCCTGGAAGGTACTGCCGCCGTAATTGCTGTTGTAGTAGACGCGGACGGTCTGGCTGCTGCGGTTCCAGACGGACGCGGCGGCGTTCTTGACGCACTTGCCCTTGCCGGTACCGGGTCCCTTGAAGTCGAAGCAGGAGGGCTGCTCGGTGCCGTAGTCGCCGACGGATCCGGAGAAGTCGGAGAGCGATCCCTGGTTGTCGCTGTTGAAGTAGTAACAGAACTCGCCGGTCTCGCACACGCCGTTACGGGTCGCCGCCGAGGCGGGCGAGGCGCTGGCGAGCAGCCCCCCGCCTAGCACCATCGCGGCGGTCGCCGCGGCGAGCCGCGAGATCAGCCGTGCAGTTCGTGGAGACACAGGTGCCTTCCTCTTCATCAGAGGCCGCAGTCCGCTAGCGGACGTTGTAGCCCTGGGAGACCCAGAACGAGTTCGGGTTCGGGTTGCTCAGAACCGGGTCGCCGACGCTCTTGGCGGCGAGCGTCTGCCGTCCAGGGCGCATCTCGACGTGGGTGTGCGCCGCCCCACTGGACGACACCCCGTGCCACGCCTCGTCCGCGATGACCTGGCCGCGCGAGATCTGCTGGCCCACGCGCAGGGAGGACAACGGAGCGGAGTGCAGGTAGATGATCGTCTTGTTCAACGAGGCGTTGTAGATGGCGATCGTGGAGAGCCCCGAGCCGCCGTTGGCCCCGCGCACGACGTTGATGATCTGTCCGCTGACCAGGGCGTGGACATCCGAACCTATGCTGCGGGCGATGTCGATGCCCTCGTGTCGGCCGCGCGTGTGGACGTAACCGTCGAAGGGGCAGCTGATGTGGCCGCCGCCGGTCTGGTACAGCGCGTACGACATGTCGACGTGTGCCGGTGACGACGGGCTTATGAACTGGTGGGAGGCGTTCTGGTTCTTGAGGCCGGCGTTGAGGTTGCCCTTGGCGCCGGGTTTGAAGTCCTGGAAGGTACTGCCGCCGTAATTGCTGTTGTAGTAGACGCGGACGGTCTGGCCGCTGCGGTTCCAGACGGACGCGGCGGAGTTCTTCACGCACTTGCCCTTGCCGGTACCGGGTCCCTTGAAGTCGAAACAGGAGGGCTGCTCGGTGCCGTAGTCGCCGACGGATCCGGAGAAGTCGGAGAGCGATCCCTGGTTGTCGCTGTTGAAGTAGTAACAGAACTCGCCGGTCTCGCACACGCCGTTACGGGTCGCCGCCGAGGCGGGCGAGGCGGCGGCGAGCACCGCCCCACCCAGCGCCATCGCGGCGGTCGCCGTGGTGAGGATCTTGTTGAGCGTTCCCATGGTGTTCTCCTTCGTGTTTGTACAGCCTGGGTTTCGGATGGTCAGCGGCGCCGGTACTCCTCCCAGGTGCGGATGGTGACCTTCGGGCCGTCGTCCGGGCCACGGCCGGCGAGCCCGTTCAGACCGAGGTAGTAGTCACCGATCTGGTGCTGGGCCTGGCTGGAGAGGTCGGTGTCGCTGATGGCGGCGGCGTGGATGTGCCACGGCCAGCCGGCCTGGTCGGGGCTACGCACCCATGCCGCGAAGCCGACGCGTCGCAACGCACGGACGACGTCGATGCGGGTGGCGGAGTTCATCCCCTTGACCGAGATGTCGACGACGCCCCCGCCGTCGTGGGTACCTGCGGACGTGGGGTCGCCACCGGGGTTGTACGAACCCTGCAACAGCACGAGGTTGCGGCCGAGCAGCCGCTTCGCCTCGGCCAGCATGCTCTGCGTGCGGGCGTCGATGACGACGCCGCCGGCGGACACCCGGGCACCGGGGCCGATAACGTTGGTGACCTTGAAGCGGCCGGTGCCGAGCTTGGTGAGTGATGCCTCGCCCGGCAGTCCGTTGGCGGCGAGACCGGTGAGGCCGAGCGACTCCTGGAATTTCGCGAAGGCGGCGACCGTAGTGGTGCCGAAATAGCCGTCCACCCACTTCGCGTCGAGCAGGCCCCGGTCGCACAGCGCCTGCTCGACGAGGAGCACGCCGGCCTTGGCGCCCGGGGTCAGCGTGTCGTCGGGCCGCCGCGGGTCGATCTGGGCTGCCTTGACGGTGGCTTCCATGTTCACGCTCGGAAGGGCCCTGGCGTCGGCCGCGTATGCCGCCGACATCCCGGACGACCCCGTCAAGGAAGCGAGCAGGGCGGCCGCCACAGGGACAGCAGCGTATGCGGGCAGCTTCATCGTTTCTCCTGGGTACAGGCGCTGGGAGGATTCCTGTGACGGAGCCCACAGTTTCGGGTCGCTCACGCTGTCCACAAGAAAATCGTGTTGTCAGCCTGTCCGACAGGCTCTCCGTACAGGCGTACGCGCTGGGTGACAGGTGCTCCGACGACGAGCGAGACGCACAACCTGGCGTAGGGCGGTGGGCGGTGGACGCGGCCACGTCGGCCTTGGCGCGGTGAGGCGCTGGGAAGATTCACACAGGTGGAGGGCATCGCATGAACATGGAAAGCAGAAAGGCCCGTCCCAGGTTCACCCTGGTGACGGGCCTTTCTCGTACGCGCGGCTGAGAAGCCTCGAACGATCCGTAGTCAAACGAACATCGTCCACGGCCGTCCACAGCAGATATCAGGGCCTGCTCGAGATGGGTTCGGCTCGACGTGTGGTCCCTGCATGTCCATGCTCGTCCGGAGCCGTCGTTCGCATCCGCGTTAGCACGATCACGCCGTTGACGGTCACCGTTGGCCGCCGCAGCGACGGAATGAATCCGTCTCGTTCGGCCTAGGCGTCCTCGAGGACTTCTGCGAACGCGATCAGAACGCCTCCGGTGGCGTGCTCCCGGGTAGCGGCGACGAGGGGACCCGCCTCTGCGGCGGCGGCGCTGGCCGCCGCGTAGTCGGCGAAGTACAGGTCCAGCAGTCGGTACGCCGGAGTCGGGCTGCCGTCCTCCTTGGGCCAGACCTTCGACGCCTGCAGCCGAGTCAGGCCGGGGAGCTTGCGCGCCAGCGCGAGCTGATCGGAGTAAGCTGCCTCGAACGCATCCGGGTCGGTGGGGTTGGAATAGATGAAGCTGATCTTGGTCGGCTTGTCTTGCTGCGTCATGGATGATCTCCTGTTTGTCAAACTTGGTTGATACAAGCGAGCAGACCCAGAATTGGGTGATGATGTCGGGCGAACTTTCGCTAGCGCGGCCGCTTCTCCGATAGAAGAAGTCGGCACATCACAGAGCGCTCAGCGCGGTCCTAATTCGTTCCGTTTGTTAGCCCCACTCACTGTTCGTCGATCGTAGTTAGAGGAATGGGCAGCGACCATGACCGCTCCGCCAGGAAATTTTGCTGATCGTCCAGCGACGTCAGCCGATTTGCTGGGACCGCAAGAGGTTGCCGATCCGCCGGCGCTTGAAGATGCCGCGCTCGGCCTCGACGCAGATAGTCAGTCGCACGATTTGCTCTCGGAGCTGCTCCGCAGGGTCCGTCTGAGCGGAGAACGGATCGTCGCGTACGCTCCGCCGCGGACCTTCTCGATCGGCTTCGCCGATGTCGGCAGCCTGCACATCATCGAAGAGGGCGAACTCATGCTTCGGGTCGACGGAGAGCCGCACGTCGAGCACGTGAGCCGCGGCGATGTCGTCCTGCTGCCGCGCGGCGACCCGCACCAGATCAGCGACACGGGCAAGCGCGCGCAAGCGACCGTGAGTGCCGGCGCGGCCGAGAACGACGCACCGGCGCCGGCGCGCTGGCTCTGCGGAACGTTCACGATCGGCGACCCGCGGGCGAGCCACCTGCTCGGGAGCCTCCCGGCCATGATCATCCTGCGCGGCGCCCACGGTCCAGCACTCGAAGGGCTCGAAGTCGCCCGCAGGATGCTCTTATTGGAGATGCAATCGCCCTCTCAAGGGTCGGCGGTGATGGTCGCCCGCATCCTCGATCTGATCTTCATCCAGATTCTGCGTGCCTGGGCCGCCGGCAGGGACGCCGAACCGAGCTGGCTGCCCGGTGCGTTCGACCCGCAGATCGGTCGGGCCTTGAGTGTCATCCACCGAGATCCCGGCCACGACTGGACGGTCGAGGAGCTGGCCCGAGCGTGCAACCTTTCCCGGTCGGCGTTCGCCGCGCGGTTCGTCGGCCGCGTCGGGATGCCGCCGGCCGCCTATCTCGCGCACGTACGCCTGGACGCCGCTACCGACCTGCTGCGCGACACCTCTCTTCCGATCACGACCATCGCGCAGAGAGTCGGCTACACGTCCGAGGCGGCATTCAGCCGCGCGTTCAAGAACCGCTACGGCACACCACCAGCTCGCTGGCGACGGGACATACAAGGTCGCTGATGACCCACGACACCGTCGGGACCGATGCACGGTAGGCGGCGCCCGGACAAAGCGAAAGGCCCGCCCAGGCTTCCCCTGATGACGGGCCTTTCCCGTACGCGCGGCCGAGAGGACTCAAACCGCCCGTTTGGCAGGGCGTCTTCACTGCACGAACACGGTGCATCGGGATCACGCCTGATCTACAGGGACTGGTCTCAGGGGGGCGGGAGGGCCGCCGGGTTGGAAGGTCTGCTTGAAGTCGGGGCACTCCACGAGCGGCTCGTGCGTGCAGGTCGAGGCGTGGCGGAGGCCGTCGCGCATGCGGATCAAGCGGGCGATGTCCTCCTCCAGTTCCTCGGCCTTGCGCGTCATGCGGGTACGTAGCTCCAGGTCGCCGGGGGTCGCCCGCAGGAATCTGGCGATCTCGGCAATGGTGAACCCGGCGCCGCGTGCGCAGGTGATGAAGGCGAGATGATCGAGGACCCCGGGGTGGTAGGTCCGGCGCAACCCGTTGCGGCCCGCCGAGGCGACGAGGCCCCGCTTCTCATAGAACCGCAGCGCCGACGCCGCCAGTCCGGAACGCTCGGCTACCTCTGCGATGTCCAGCAGTTGCTCGCCCACCATGCCTCCTTGACTTGAACCACGCTTCAACTAGCAGGCTAGCCAACATGCAGATCCATCACCTCAACTGCGGGTCCGTACGGCAGATCGAAGCCACCTACCCGGGCCCGGCCCCCGCGCACGCCGTCAACCACTGCCTGTTGGTCGAGACCGACTCCGAAGGACTGGTCCTCATCGAAACCGGTCTCGGCCTGGACGATGTACGCAGCCCCAGCCATACCCTCGGTACCGACTGGGTCGAGATGGCCCAGCCCGTGCTGGACGAGCAGGAAACCGCCATACGCCAGATCGCCCGGCTCGGGTACGACCCTGGCGACGTACGCCACATCATCGTGACGCACCTCGATGTGGACCACTGCGGTGGCCTGCCCGACTTCCCTGCCGCCCAGGTCCACGTCCTGGCGGCCGAGCTCGAAGCCGCGCTCAGCCAGGCGCCCAGCTTCCGCTATCGCCCGGCCCATTGGGCACACCATCCGAACTGGGTGACCTACCCCACCGGCTCCGGCGAGGACTGGTTCGGCTTCACGTCCCTGCAGCCCCAGGGCCTTCCGCCGCAGATCCGCCTGGTCCCGCTCGGCGGCCACACGGCCGGCCACACCGGAGTGGCGGTCCAGGACGGCGACCGCTGGCTCCTACACTGCGGTGACGCCTACTACTACCATCGGGAACTCGGTGACGACCCCCAGCCTCACCCGCTCCTGGACCTGGTGCAAACCAGCTCAGAAGTTCACCACGATCTCAGACTCGGCACTCAGGCTCGGCTACGCGAACTCCTCCGCCACCACGGCGACCAGGTGTCGATCTTCAGCGCCCACGACCCCTGGGAACTCCATCACTACCGTCATCCCGGGCAACCCATGGTGCTGCAGTAAATTCTCAGGTCCACGCGGCAGCCGGATCTGTTGCGCGAGACGAAGCGCCATCACCAGAGCAACGCGTAATCGCGCGGCCTGATCCCTGCCACTGGACATCCAGACTGCGGCGCATACAACGCCGCTGTACGGCCACGCAAAAGGCCCCCCGGGATGATCCCGGAGGGCCTTTCACCTGCGGCGCGGCCGAGAGGACTCGAACCCCTAACCTTCTGATCCGTAGGGAAGGGCAGGCGCCTCCTTGACGGCCTCGAGGGCTGGTCAGGTGGTGGATCGAGTGCGCCGGTATGTGGTCACGTAAGGCTGTGTCGCTGTACGAGCTGCTGTACAGCAGTAGCCCATCAGGTGCTATGGGTCACGACCCGTTCGGTCCTGATCTCCTGCAGTGTCGTGCCGCGCGCCGCACGGTGCGCCAAAGGAGCGGCCAGGGTGGACACCGCCGCGTATGCGATGCCGATGACGAGCCAGCCGGTTTCTTCCCTCGAGGACAGGGTGAGAGTGATGAGGAACGGCCCGCCGGACCGGACGAGTTGTGTTCCCACGCTCCAGGCGCCCTGGTACGCGCCGAGCCGGCGCGTGTCGGCAAGATCGTAGGAAAGTCCCCAGGAGCCGGCCGACTGCAGCAGCTCGGTGAGCGTCAGGAGCACGACGGCGCCGGCCAGTACGACTGCGCAGGCCAGCGAGGGGAGTGAGCCGGTGAGGGCGAACATGACGGACGCGAACAGGAGAGAATAGCCGCCGCGCCTCATGGCCCCGGCTGCCGACTTCACGTCAGTGACCGTCCTTCCTACTTGCATTTGGAATCCGATCGCCACCAGAACATTGACGAAGAGCAGCACTGACGTGGCCCACGCAGGTGCGTCGGTGTGTCCGGTGACCCACAGCGGCACGCCGATTTCGAGGAGCTCCATGTGCAGGATGAGGAATCCGTTCAAAAGGGAGAGGCCGATGTAGGGCCGATCGCGCATGACCCCCATCGCCTTCGGGGCGGGGTGGTCCGCCACAACGGGCGCGGCAGTTCGGGTTTCTGGCAGCTTTACCGCGATGAGCGCGACGATGAGCACACTGACCGCGCCTGCACCGATCAGCAGTCGGAAGGCGATTGCGCTGTCGACAGCGAGGGCGACGCCGAGCGCCGGGGTGCTCAGGGTCGCGCCGATGTTGCGTACGACGCGATTGAACGCGAGCGTTGCCACCCGGTTCTCCTGTGTGGTTATGGTGCCGAGATATGCCTGGCGTACTGGGGCGACGCCGCTTTCAGCGAGTCCGGCAAGGGCGGCTACCACCAGAAACGCGGGGAATGAGCCTACGAGCTGGTACGCACCAAGGATCACGGCCCGTAGCAGGTTGATGCCGATCAGCAGTTTCCGGTGACCGATGCTGTCGCCGAGGCGGCCCGTCGGCACAGCCGCAGCGAGTCCCACAAGGGCGGCGACCGACAGGCCGATGCCAACTTGCACGGCCTCCAGCCCAGCGACTTTGGTGAAGAAGAGAACGTCGCCGGCAAGCATGATTCCCGGTACGAGGGCGTCGAAGAAAGTCAGGGTGGCATATACGCGCAGAGGCCCGCGTGGCGGCAGGACCATGGTTTTCCTGAAGATCATGGCACTACTGAAATGGCTGCCCCGCTTCGCCCGGTAGGAATTTAGACTGCACCTAAATCATGGGGGGAGCGATGATCGAAATCGTCCTCGGCGTGGATGACCTGGTGAGCGTCCGGTTCGCCATCTCTCCGCTACAGGAGACCTGTCACAGCCTCTGGGCGCTGCGCGACCCCGGCGACTTCCCGCTGCACCTGCGGTGGTTGCGGCTGGTCCGGACACATCTCGCCGACCTTGACGCTGAGAGGCTGCTCGCCCTGGTCAGTGAACACCGGTGGCTGCCGGATTTCATCACACCGCGTCCCCTGTCGCGTATGCCAAGCCTGGCGGAGGAGATGGAAACCGTCCGTGCCACCGAGCCGGCCACAGTGCGCCGGGACATCGAGGCGGCCTACCAGGGTCAGGACGTGCCGACGGTACTCCTCGGTGATCCGGCCGTAGTGCGTGACCGCATCGCCGACGCACTCGAGGCATATTGGCACTCAGCCCTGGAACCGCACTGGCCGAGGATGCGCGGGGTGCTGGAGGCAGACGTCCTCTACCGGGCGCAACTGCTTGCCGAGGGCGGCGCGACGGCGCTGTTCGCGAGTCTTCACCCCAACGTGGCGTGGGATTCCGGGATTCTCCGGCTGCACCCGATGGGCACCAACAGCCGCGTACCCTCAGGGAGCGGCCTCACCCTGTGCCCTACGCTGTTCGGCCGCAAGGCAACGGCGCCTATCGGTGAGGTGCCGCGGGTCGACTATCCGGCCCGCGGGGTCGCCACCTTGTGGGAGACGGTCGCCGCGCCTGCGCCCGATTCTCTCGCTGCTTTGATCGGGCGACCAAAGGCCACCGTACTCGCTGCCCTGGACACTCCAGAGTCCACCGCATCGCTGGCCCGGCTCCTGGGTGTCACACCGAGCGCCGTGTCCCAACATCTCGCCGTGCTGTTGGCGACCGGCCTGGTGACACGGGTGCGAGCTGGCCGGACCGTTCTGTACGCGCGCAGCGGCCTGGGCGAGCAACTCACCACTGATGGCCGTTAGCTAGGCCGGTGTTGCCGACAGTGGACGAGGTGGAGCAGCGCTTACGGTATTGGCACCACAACTCGTCGACCGAATTCGGTAGCCCTCTGCTTCGACCTGACCTGTGTCATGGCCGCCGGCGCCTGAGCGAGCCGTCGGCCTCCCAAGCCTGAGCGGGCGTCATCGAGCTCCCGCGGAAAGCTGCCAACCTCGACGCGTGATGTCCACGCACGATCGTCCGCGTGTGGCCTCGTTGCTGTACAACGCTGCCGTATGGCCATGCAAAAGGCCCTCCGGGATCATCCCGAAGGGCCTTTCACCTGCTGCGCGGCCGAGAGGACTCGAACCCCTAACCTTCTGATCCGTAGTCAGATGCTCTATCCATTGAGCTACGGCCGCTTGCGACGTGGATAAGCATAGCGGGTTTTGGGGAGTGCGCCGAACCAGATAACGGAAGCGGGGTGGATGGGGCGTCGGAGCAGGGGTGAGGGGGCTGTGCGGATCAGGCGTCCGGCCGGCGGGCGGGGCTGGTCCAGGAGGGGCGGGCGGGCTGGTTCAGGAGGAGGGGGCGATGACGCGGATCTCGAAGTCGAGGCCGCTCACGATCTGCCCGGCTCTGATCTTGCAGGTCTTGCGGAGCTCGACCTCGCCGTCGACCATGACGTTGCCCTCGGCGATGAAGTGCTTGGCCTCGCCGCCGCTCTCGGTGATCGAGCAGAACTTCAGCAGGTCGCACAGAGGGATGTAGTCCGTGCGCAGCTGAAAGGTCTCCTCTATGAAGTTCTCGTCCACGCCCTCAGCATAGGCAGGACGGCCCCCACGCCTCACCGCAGCAGCGGACAACACCGGAAGGCGCCCCAACCCCGTCCGAACCGGACAATACATCCGTAAACTTTCGCGCTCCCGGGCGTGGCGGCGGAGGTCGACGGCAATGAACCTCTCGGGTCACGGGGTGGCCCTCGGGCCAGTACTGCGGATTGAGGGCAGGAAGTTGCACGGCATGGGCGATCTCCCTACGCAAGTCGTCGTAGCGGTCGCGCTGACCTGCCTGGGCGCCGTGCTGATCGTGACGGCGCTGCTCCTGAAGCGACGCAAGCGGACAGCGGCCGTCCGGGCGCACGCCGAGCGTGTCAGGCATCTCCATCGCCTGCTGCTCCGCACGCAGTACGACTATCCCCGGCCCTCGCTGGCCGACCTCGTGCAGGCTTCCCGCCAGGAGGGACTCTCGATCCGTCTACATGTGGCCGGACCGCCCCGGATCCTCCCCGACCCGGTCGACCTGGCCGGCATGCGGATCATCCATGAGGCGCTCACGAACGTGCTCAAGCACGGTACGGCCAGCGCCACCGTCATGCTGGAGTACCGTCCCGACCGGCTCCTCGTCACCGTGGACAGCTCGATGAGCGGAAGAAGACCGCCGGTCAAGGGGCGTCAGGAGGGCGTGGAGGCCATGCGCCGCCGCGCCGGCAAGCTCGGCGGCTCGCTGACGGCCGGGCCGTACCAGGGCGGTTGGCGCGTCCACGCGGAGCTGCCCTTCCGGGCGGACGTCCACGCGGAGCCGCCCTTCCGGACGGATCCGGCTCCGTTCTGAGAGCCACCACTCCGGCCCCTGGAAGCCGGCGGACCGTCACCGTGTGCCGACCTTCTTCGGGAACAGCGTGTAGCTGAGCGGCCAGAGGACGGCGATCGCCGGCACCTTGCCCAGGCCGAGCATGAACGCCGACAGCTCCCCCGTACGCGCCGGGTCGCCGATGACCTCGATCGTGATCCACAGGAGTCCGCACGCGATGCCGTACGCGAGCACTACCCGCAGCCAGATCCCCCACTCGTACCGTGCCCTCGCCATCCCCCCGGCCGGCGGTTTCCACGGCGGTGGGCCGCCGGAGAGGCGGTGGGCGGCCACCTGGTCGGCCCAGCGGAGCGTACGGTGCCCGAACACCACCGAGTAGGCGATGTAGGCCGCCGCCAGCCCGTGGCTCCAGGACGCCGTCCCTCCCGCCCGCAGGTCGATGACCACGGCGACGAGCAGCACGACGTCGACGAGGGGCACGCAGAGCAGCAGCGCGCCGCCCAGACGGCGCAGGCGCAGCGCGTACCGTGCCAGCAGGCCGAGGAGCAGCAGCACCCAGAACCCGATCTCGCATCCCACGATGACAGCCAGAATCACGTTCTCAGCCTCGGCCAGGCCGCCGTCGCCCGCGTCGTCGGCGGTGAGGATCCGGGCGTACACACAAAGATGTAGGCGCCGGCCGTCCCCGAGGCGGTCACGCGGGATGAGCCCGCGTGGTGGGATGAGGGACATGGACGCGGGTCGGCAGGACGCCTTGATGGCTGCGGGGGCTTTCGCCGGCGGTCTCGTCCTGATCGCCGGTGGCGCGTACGTTCACCCGACCTACTCGGTGCCCCTGCTGGTGATCCCGCTGGCGGTCACCTGCCTCGGCGTACTGGTACGGCGACGGTCGCCGATGGCGGCGCTCGTCCTCGGCGTGGCCGCGATCAGCGGCGACATCGCGATCGGCCCGTCCCTGGCAACGGTCCTGATCTTCACCGACAATCTCTACGCGGCGGCCCTGTACGGTCCCCGGCGGCTCGCCGACTGGCTGCTCGGCGTCACCTCGGTGCTGTCCGTCGTGATCGGGGCGATCGCCGGGTTCCTCACCCGTGACTGGATGGCTCTGGCGGTGTACGGGATCCAGGCCGCCCTGGTCCTCACCACCCCGACCCTGACCGCACTCGCCATCAGGCAGCACCGGGACCAGGCCATCGCCGAGCGGGCGCGGGCCGAGCAGGTGGCGCGCCTGGCCGAGCTCGACCGCCAGGCCGCGGTGACGAGCGAACGTACCCGCATGGCCCGCGAGCTGCACGACATGATCGCCAACCATTTCAGCGCCGTCGCGATCCAGTCGGCCGCGGTCATCGCGCGGAAGGATCTCGACGGGGAGGCGGTGCGCAGGGTGCTGGAGTCGATCCGGGAGAACAGCGTGCGCGGCATGGCCGAGATGCGCACGATGATCGGACTGCTGCGCGCGGAGGGCGACGACGTCGAGCCGGTGGGGAATCGCCTGAGGGACGCGGCCGACCTGGTCGAACGTTCCCGCCACGCCGGGATGTCGATCGACCTGACGGTCTCCGGGACGCCCCGCGATCTCGCCCTTCCCATCGAGCTGGCGGGCTACCGCATCCTCCAGGAGGCTCTGACGAACGCCCTCAAACACGGCACCGGTCCGGCGAACGTGACCATCGACTACGGACGGGACGAGGTGGTCCTCACCGTGGAGAACCCTCCCGCCGCCGCACCGGCCGCCCTGCCCGGCTCGGGCACCGGGCTGATCGGCATGGCGGAACGAGCGGCCCTCGTCGGCGGCTCGTTCTCCGCCGGAGCGTACGACGGCTCGTTCTCCCGCGGAGCGTACGACGGCTCGTTCTCCCGCGGAGCGTACGACGGCTCGTTCTCCTACGGCCGGGACGACGGCTCGCGCCTCGCCGATCAGGGCGACGGCTCGTTGTCGGCCGGCTCGGATGGCGGCGCTTTCTCGTCCGGCTCGGACGACGGTGCGGCGCGTCACGGCTGGCGGGTCACCGCCAGGCTGCCCGCCGCCGAGTCCCCCTCACCGGCCCTGTACTCGCCCGGCGGGGGCGGGCGATGATCAGGGTGCTCGTGGCCGACGACCACGCGGCCGTACGCGCGGGTGTCGTCCTGATCCTCGAAGGGCAGGCCGACATGGAGGTGGTCGGCGAGGCGGCCGACGGGGAGGCCGCCGTCCGCATGGCACGCGACCTGCGCCCCGACGTCGTACTGATGGACATCCGCATGCCCCGGCTCGACGGCATCTCGGCCACCCGCGAGCTGAGCGGCATCGCGGACGTGCTGGTCCTGACGACGTTCGATCTGGACGAGTACGTCTTCGGAGCGCTCCGCGCGGGCGCCTCGGGGTTCCTCCTCAAGAACACCGACGCCGACGCACTCGTCCAGGCCGTACGGCTGGTGGCGCGCGGCGACGGGCTCATCTCCCCTTCGGTCACCCGCCGCCTCATCGCGGCGTTCGCGCGGACGAGCGAGCCCAAGCCGTACGACCTCGGCGTCCTCACCCCGCGGGAGCGCGAGGTGCTGGCCTGCGTGGCGCGCGGGCTGTCGAACGCCGAGATCGCGCGGGAGCTCGACATGACCGAGGCCACGGCGAAGACCCATGTGAGCCGGGTGCTGGGGAAGCTGGGGGTCCGCAGCCGCGTCCAGGCCGCCATCCTGTACCCCGGCTTGGACGCCTTCTAGTCGACGATGTACAGCGAGAGCGACTCGGCGATGCAGGCGGGCCGGGGCTGCCCCTCCACCTCGATGGTGATGCGCAGGTTCGACAGAGTGCCTGAGGGAGTGCCCTTCACGTCGACCACCTCGGCCCCCGCGCGGATCTTGGCGCCCACCGGGACGGGGGCGGGGAAGCGCACCTTGTTGAGCCCGTAGTTGATGCCCATCTTCAGTCCCTCGACCCGGAACAGCTGCTGCATGAACGACGGCAGCAGGGCGAGACTGAGGTACCCGTGGGCGATCGGGCCGCCGAACGGCCCTTCCTTGGCCTTCTCGACGTCGACGTGGATCCACTGGTGGTCGTCGGTCGCGTCGGCGAACAGGTTGACCTGCTCTTGGGTGACCTCGCGCCACTCGGTGTACCCGAGGTGCTCGCCCTTGGCCGCCTTCAATTCGCTCAGGTTGGAGAAGATCCGCATAGGCGGAATATTATTCTGCCGAATGGACGGCGGCCAGGTTGAGCACCCAGTACTCCGCCGGCTTGTCCAGACGGTCGACCCCCCAGTAGAAGATCAGGCTGGGCGATGAGGACGTCCCTCTGCCGTATCCGCCCGAACCGTCCTTCGTCCTGAAGCCGATGCCCCCCAGCGTCCCGGTGACCCGGTCGTAGATTACGGCCACCGGCGCCGAGGCAGGGTCGTCCTGACCGCCTTCCACGGCGTTGATCCCGCCGAAGAGCACGAACCTGTCGGCGATCGGCGGCGAGCCGTCGCCGTCGAGTCCCGGCAGCTCACGGCGGTCCGCCCCGTCGACGCCCTGCACCACGCCCGCAGGCGTCCGGCCGCCGTCGCGGTTGCCGTAACACAGGGCCGGACCGCAGCGCAGGAGCTTCAGACCGTCGGCGTTCTCGATCGACCTGCGTTCTCCGGTCTCCAGGTTGAGCAGCCGGCTCTGGTTGCCCGGGCCGGGCTCGTCACCGATGGCGCGCGCGTCGGCCGCCCAGGGCCAGGACAGCACCTGAAGTCCGTCCGATCCTGGCACCTTCTCGGCATCACCGCCGGCCAGCGGCACCCGGTAGACCCCGCCCTTTCTCAGCGACCAGGCCAGGTGATCACCGGCGAGGGCGACGGAGACCACGTCTGCCGCCTGCTCACCGTCGATCGTGGTGACCAGAGTGGGCTTTCCGCCGCTGCGCGGGACGACCCAGAACTCGGCCACCGGCGTCCCGTCGGGCTTCTGGGCGGTGGCGTAATAGGCGATGTTCCGGCTGTCGACCTCGGCTTCCTGGATGAAGTACTTCTTCAGCCCCTCCGTGGGCGGCGTCTCGGCCAGGACGGAGAACCGCTTGGTCGTCTGGTCGTAAACCTCGAGCCGGCCGGCCTTCTCGAAGGACGACTCGGCGAACAGCAGCACCTCGGTGGGGCTCAACGCCGTCACCGGACGGTACCGCCAGCCGTCGGCGGCCTTGGCCGGCATCTTGAACACCGCTTCCGGCCACACCTCCGCGGCCGGCTTCACTTTCATGGACGCTCCCTCCGGCGTCGTGGACGGGATCTCACTCGGCGTCGGCGTGGCCACCGCCACGCCGACGGTGCCCCCTTCCCCGCCCCTGAAGGGGAAGGAGCCTGCCGCGACGACCGTGCCGCAGCCCACCGCGACGGCCACACCCGCCACCACCAGCGTCGTACGCACGCGGGCCCGCCTCCTGCTGCGCCTGCGCGCCGCCACGGCGACGGTGAGGTCGGCCACCGGCTCCGGCGCCAGACCGGCGGCGGCCCGGAGGGTTCGGGCCAGGTCCTGTTCTGATCTCTGCGTCATCTCGACTTCCCCGCCTCGACTTCGATCTCGCCCTCTTGCACGCGGAGCTTGCCGAGAGCCCGGGCCGCCTGGCTGCGTACGGTTCCCCGCGAGATGCCGAGGATGTCCGCGATCTCCTGGTCGGCGAGGTCCTCGAAGTAACGCAGCACGAGCACCGCCCGCTGCTTGCGCGGCAGCCCCCGCAACGCCGCCCACATGCCCGAGTCCCCGCCCAGCCGTTCGATCTCCTGGTCGGTGTACCTCGTCTCCGGCACGACGGGCACCAACTGCTCTCTGCGCCTGCGGCGCCACCAGCTGATGTGCAGTCGCGCCATGACCGTCCGGACGTACCCCTCGGGGTCGTCCTTGTTCCGGACCCTCGGCCAGGCGTCGCCCAGGCGCATCAGCGCCTCCTGGACGAGATCGCCCGCGTCCTCGGCGTTTCCGGTCAGCACGAAGCCGTATCGGTACAACGCGCCGCCGCGTGCCCGTACGAACTCATCGAAATCGGTGGCCAGCTCCACGACTCCAGGGACGTGCGGCACGCCGGTTCTGTTGCATCCGTCAGGACGAATCCGAAGAGGACCAGCTCGCGTACCGGGTGATCTGGATCGCGATGACCGGGCCTTCGGGGACGTGGCCGGCGTACTGGGGGTATTTGGCGAGAAGGGGAGCGAGGGCGGGCCGGCGCTCCTCGTCGTCCTCCAAGATCGTGGCGAACCCGTCGGCCCGCACCCACCACAGCCGCGACCAGTCCTCCTCGTAGTGGTCCACCAGCAGGCAGACGTTCGGGTTGGCCCTGATGTTGTGCAGACGCCGCAGCCGGGTCGTCGTCTTGGGCTTGTGGTCGATCGCGGTCACGACGCGATCGCCGTCGAGGGCGAAGGTCACCGGGACGAGGTGCGGCAGCCCGGCCTCGTCCACGGTGGCCAGCCGCGCCACACGGGCGTCCGCCAACATCAGCCGCGCGCCATCATCGGTGCCGCCTCTGACCTGGTCCACTCACGCATCAAAGCACGTCGAACCCCCGCCGTCCGTGATCGACGCCGGACACCGTCCGTCCGGGAGCCCGGTCAGCCCTCGGGCGAACGGGGATAGACGTGCTCGCCCGGATGACCGGGCGGAAGGACGCAGCGGCGGTCCGCATCCGTCTCATCGCAGCGATCGGCTTCGTCACGCCGCGGAAGCGGCGGCGACTCGGGGGAGGTATCCATGGGCTGCTGCCTGTTCTTCCAGGATGGGGGGATGCCTGGACCGTGACAAACCATGATCCCATGCCCCGGATCGATATTCCTTCTGCGGAGGCGGGAATTTTCCGGCCCCGGGAACCTGGCCGTCACGTGCGGCTCTGGCGATGGTCCGAACGTTTCGAGAGGCTTTCCACCATGGACCCCGTGCCCTCTCCGCGTGACCACGAGCTCCTCATCGCCGCCAAGCAGATCGCCACCGCCCTCGGCCACACCGCCGCCGACGTCACCGAGCTCGCCGTCGAACTGGGACAGAACGGCCGCCGCCACTGGCCCACGGCGGACCTCCTACTGACGGCCCTCGCCGAACTCGCCCACCGTACCCCCGCCGAGGCCTCCCCTCCCGACCAGGAGACCGCCCCCCTCTCGTGAGCCTCTGAGGTGGGTGGGGCGGTCTCCTGCGACTTCCTGGGCCGTCAAATCTGTCATTCAAATGACATTTGACATTCAAGTGACATAATGTTCGGTATGAAGGACAGCGTTCCACGGCTACTGCGAGACGCACACCGCGCAAGAAGGCGCCATGAGTGGATGGCGGTCCAGCGACGGCGGCTCGCCGAGATCGTCGAGCACGCCCGCACCAGCTCGCCCTACTACCGCGATCTCTACAGCGGCCTGGCTCCCGGTATCGACGACTCCGCATCGCTGCCCGTCACCGACAAGAAGGCGCTGATGGCGCACTACGACGATTGGGCCACCGACCGTGAGGTAACGCTGGCACGGGCGCGCACCTTCGCCGCAGATCCGCAATTGGTAGGTGAACGGTTCCTCGACCGATACCTGCTGGTCACCACCTCAGGCACGACAGGAAATCCCGCGATCTTCATCAAGGACGATCGCGACATCGCCGTCAACTACGCCCTCAGCATGCGGATGATGGGGTCCTGGCTCGACCTCGCCGATATCGCCCGGATCGTGGCAGGCGGCGGACGGATGGCCATCGTGGCCGCGACGAACGGCCATTTCCTGGTCTCGGCCGGCGCCGCCCGCATGCACGCACATCGGCTACAGCGCAAGGCCATCCGCCTCTTCTCCGTGCACACCCCTCTCGGTGCACTGGTCGAGGCGCTCAACCAGTTCCGCCCCGCCCTCCTGCTCGGATACGGCAGTGTCCTCAGCATGCTCGCCGCCGAGCAGGAGTCGAGACGGCTGCGCATCGCGCCGGTAGTGGTTGAACCCGCCGGCGAGACGCTGACCAGCGGTGACTACGCGCGGATGGCCCGCGCCTTCGAAGCCAAGGTACGCGACACCTACGGCGCCAGCGAGTGTCCCTTCCTCACCGAGGGCTGCGCGCACGGTTGGTATCACGTCAACAGCGACTGGGCCCTGGTCGAACCGGTCGAAGCCGACTACTCCCCGACCCCGCCGGGCAGGCCATCCCACACCGTCTTGGTGACCAATCTGGCCAACCGAGTACAGCCGATCCTGCGCTACGACCTCGGCGACAGCGTCTTACAACGGCCTGACCCGTGTCCGTGCGGCAACCCCCTGCCGGCCATACGGGTACAGGGACGCGTGGCCAACCTACTCACGTTCACCACCGGACGGGGTGAGGTCGTCATCGCGCCGCTGATGCTCAACACCCTGGTGGACCGCACGCCAGGAGTGCAGCTCTACCAGATCGTCCAAACCAGCCCGGCGAGCCTGCGCATACGGCTGCTGCCCTTGCCCGGGGCGGATCCGGAAACGGTGTGGAGGACGGTGCGTGACGGGATCGGCGGCCTGCTCGCCGACCACAAGCTGGACCATGTCATCCTGGAACGCGCTGAGGAGCCGCCGCAGCAATCCCCCGGCGGAAAGTATCGGACGGTCATCCCGCTGAAGGATTTCGCATGATGTCAGATTCCGAGCCGTCCGGACTGCGGGAGCGCAAGAAGGCCGGCACTCGCGCCGCCATCCAGCGGCATGCGCTGCGCCTGTTCCGTGAGCAGGGTTACGACGCCACCAGCGTCGAGCAGATCGCCCAAGCGGCCGACGTCTCGCACCGGACGGTGTTCCGCTACTTCCCGACCAAGGAAGCGTTGGTCACCCTCGACGACTACGACACCCTCATCGCCGAGGCGTGCGTAGCCCAGCCGCCGGAACTCGGTCCGGTGTCGGCGCTACGCAACGCCTTCCGGGCCGTGTTCACCGACCTGGCCGACGCAGAGGTCACCGCGAAGCAGGAGCGCCAGGCGCTGGTGCTCAGCGTCCCCTCGCTGTGGGCGGCCAGCCTCGCCAACATCACCAGGACCAAGCAGACGCTCACCGAACTGGTCGCAGCCAGGCTCGGCCGTCCGCAACACGACGACCGAGTGCGGGCCGTCGCAGGTGCGGTGTTCGGCGTCCTGCTGTCAGTCTGGCTGGACTGGGCCAAGGACCCGGAGATGGACGCCCCGGCGCTGTTGGACAGCGCGCTCGCCCATCTCGAGAGCTCTGTGAACTAGAGCCGTCACGACAGCCTTCGGTCCTTGAGGTGGCCGGCGTAACACGGCCATGCCCACGGGCTCCTCGATAAGAGACAGGAGCGAGCGCATGGAGATCAAAAAGGCCCTCCCTCGGGATCCGAGAGAGGGCCTCTAAAGAGCGGAGGCTCGGGGATTTGAACCCCGGATGGGCTGTAGACCCAAACCGCATTAGCAGCTCGGATCTTGGCCGTCCATATCTGTGCAATATGGACCTACAGCGCTTAATGGTCCCTCTGGAACCGCTTGGCACGCCGGGGGACTGCAACTAGAACTGCAACTAGCGCCCCTACCATGAAGATCCCCAGGACAAGGGGACCGAACAGGACCGGGAAGAGGGTCGTCGACGTGGAGACGCTGTATCCTTCGGCTGGCTGAGCTTTTTGTAGGGCATTAGCCAACTCTGCTGCTTGGCTGGGTGTCTCCAATTCCGCATGGAAGCGTCGGCCATCGATGGTTGTGATTTCGATGCGCTGCTCGTCCCTGATGGTGGCGCTCTGGACCTTGTGTTTCTGAATCTGGCTGGTGACGAACCGGAGGTCGGCCTGTTCGTAGTCGTCGCGGTTGAGAAGCACGAACCCGGTAACGAGCACGATGGCGAAGGCCAGCGCCAAGAGTAGTGGCTTACGCAGTAGCTGCTTCCGCCTCGACTCTGATGCAAGCATCTCGGTCATTTGACTCCCTCGAAGGTCTCCGACCAGTCTGGCGGCTTGCGGGTGAGAAGGCTAGAGCAGGGTTCAGCACCTGGGCACGGCTCCCAAGCCTCGCTGTCCCGTCTGCCTCGACCATTACCCCTGGGCCCGACTCGCAACGGTGACTGTCGCTGCCCGCTGGACTGGGGCTGAGGAACGAAGTCCCAGTCCTTCGATCGCCCTCAACCCCGAAACGATGTCCAGCCACAGCGCGATCGCAACCTGAGTGGGTGTGATGGCCGACTCATGGCTCAGCCACCACGGCGGGAAGCCGACCGAAGGGAGACGGCGCATGCCGATGATGTGAGGCTGGTTGGGCGGCGGCGCGTCTTCTGGTCGGCGGGTGCGGGTTGGTGCGGCGGGTGCTGGGTGCGGCGGGCGGCCCGCGTTCCCGCCGCCGGCCGGGACCGGCGTCCACGCCGCACGCCCGGCCGGGCGGAGCGGGCGGC
>NZ_JAHDTF010000019.1 GCF_018531465.1 Sphaerisporangium fuscum | reverse complement strand
AGTCATCGATCTTGACGTACAGTGCGGTGAGAAGGGTGTTGATGTCTGTCGTCACAAACGGATCATCGACACCCTTCGCTGTTCCCCGCAGTCCTCTTCACAGCGACTTAGGACTTACTCGTCTAGCTGAGGAGCCGGGCCAGGCGTTCACCGTCGAGGCCGTGGACCGTGACGCCGTCGGCGCCGGTCATGGTCCGCCCGGCGACCAGGGCGTTGACGACGGCCTCCTCCGTCGCCTCGATGACGGCGTGGAAGAGCGGGTCGATGTGGTGGTCGGCGAGGACGGTGACCTCGTACGTGCGCGGCGGGGCGGCGTCCAGCGCGTTGGGCGGCAGGACGCGGTTGGCCGTGGAGAAGCACAGGAAGCCGTCGCCGCTGGAGTTCTCGCCGGCGCCGCCTGTGCGCGCGACGCCGAGGGCGGCCCGCTGGGCGAGCCGGCGGCACTGGTGGGGGAGCAGTGGCGCGTCGGTGGCGACGACGCCGATGATGGACCCGGCGCCCTCGACGGGCGCCGCCGCCGGGCGCGGCACGTCGCCGAGGCGCCGTCCTACCGGGACGCCGTTCACGGTGAGCCGCTCCCGCGTGCCGTGGTTGGCCTGGACGAGCACCCCGACGGTGTGGCCGCCGTCGTTCCCGGCGAGCACCCGGGAGGCGGTGCCGATGCCGCCCTTGAAGCCGTGGCAGATCATGCCGGTGCCGCCGCCGACCCCGCCCTCGGCGACCGGTCCGCTCGCCGCGGCCGCGTAGGCGGCCTTGACGTGCTCGGCCGTCACATGGCGGCCGTCGATGTCGTTGAGGACGCCGTCCCAGGTCTCGCCGACCACGGGCAGCGACCAGGCCAGCCGCCCCCTGCCGAGGGACCCGAGCTCGATCTCCACCAGCGTGTCGCGCACGACGCCGACCGAGGAGGTGTTGGTGAGCCCGATCGGGGAGCCGAGCATGCCGAACTCCCGGAGGTACGCCATTCCGGTGATCTCGCCGTTGCCGTTGAGCCAGTGGTAGCCGGCGTACAGCGGCTCCTCGAAGGCGGAGCCGCCGTGCGGGCGCACCACCGTGACGCCGGTGCGCACGGGGCCGCGGCCGTTCACCCGCGGGCCCTCGCCGTCGATCAGGGTGGTGTGCCCGACCCTGACTCCGGCGACGTCGGTGATGGCGTTGTACCGGCCGGGCGTGCCGGTGCCGATCGCGATGCCGTGGTCGCGCGCCCGCTTCGCCTCCGCGGGGCTCAACGGGTCTCCCTTCGGAACGACTCCAGCGCGAGGAGTGCGACGTGGAGTGACAGGCACGACTCGACGTCGTCGAGGTCGGTGTCGAGGATGCGCTCCAGGCGGCGGAGCCGGTCGTAGAAGGCGGGCCGGGACAGGTGGGCGCGCTGCGCGGCGACGGCCTTGTTGCGCCCGGCGTCGAGGTAGACGCGCAGGATGCCGGTGAGGTCGCCGCCGCGGTGGGCGTCGTGGGCGAGCAGCGGCCCGAGCTCCCGCTCGGCGAACGTCTGCAGCCGCGCGTCGTCGCGCAGCAGGTGGAGCAGGCCCCGCAACCGCAGGTCGGGCAGGCGGTAGAACGGGCGCCGGTCGGGCTGGCGCGCGGCGGCCTCGGCGACCTGCTCGGCTTCGAGGAAGCTGCGCCGTACGTCCCTGACGGATTCGACGACCGACCCGGCGGCCAGGACGAACGACGTGGTGAACGTCGTGCGCAGTCGCTCGGCGAGGGTGGTCAGCGCTCCTTCGGCCAGGGTGCGGGGCGGCAGGGGGAGCAGGACGCCGACGCGGTTCTGGTCGAGGGCGCCGACGAGGGCGGGCAGCTTGGCGTCGCGGCAGGCGGCGGCCGCGGCCTCGGCGAGCTCGCCGAGCCGGGCCTGGAGGTTGAGGGCGGTGTCGGTGGGCTCGGTGAGCCGCAGGACCACGCTGATCAGCTTGCGTCCGGTGAGGGGGACGCCGACGGCGCGGGCCCGCGCGGCGGCCTCGTCGGGGTCGGCGTAGGCGTGGGTGAGGATGCCGGTGATGATGGTGCCGTGCGCCTGGCGTTCCAGGCTTTCCTGGTGGCGCTCCAGCAGCCGGCCGAGGGCGAGCGTCGTGGCGGCCCGCTCGGCGAGGACGATGTCGCGCGGCCCGGGCGTCGACTCGCAGAGGAGGATGAGCCGCCCCCAGTCGTGGCCGCGGGCGCCGACCATCGTGACGAGCCAGCCGGAGGTGGCGTCGTACGCCGTGCGCTCCCTGGGCGCGACGGCGCGGGAGCGGGCCTCCCAGTTCGCGAGCAGGACGCCGGTGTCGCGCCCGGCGGACTCGCAGGCGAGCACCTGGTGGGCGAGGTTCTCCAGTAACACGGGCCGGCTCGACAGGCGGGAGACCTGCCGCAGCACCTCGGCGGGCGAGGCGCCCTCGACGGACAGCTCGGTGAACACCTCGTGGAGGTGCTCGGAGGCGCGGAGCTCTTCGAGCTGGATGTCGATGATGCGGGCGTGCACCGACTCGGTGATCTGCACGAACGGCGTCTCGCGGGCGAGCGTGACGAGCGGGAGACCGTGGGTCTCGGCGGACTCGACGACCGCGCGGGGCAGCTCGCGGATGAACCGGCGTCCGAGCTCGACGATCAGGCCGGAGGCTCCCACCGCGGCGAGGTCGGCGATGTAGTCGGCCAGCTTGTCGGGCTCGTCGGGCAGGGCGACGCCGGTGGTGAGGATGAGCTCGCCGCCGCGCAGGAGGTGGGCGATGTCGCTGACCTCGCCGACGTGCACCCAGCGCACGCGGGTGTCCAGCCGGTCGGCGCCCGCGACGACCCGCGGGTTGCCTCGGCGGACGGCGTCCAGTGCCAGGACGTCGGCCAGGGTCGGTAGCATATGTCCGAGCGTAGCCGATCACGATGTAAGAACGACCGGCGACTACCTGACATGGTGTAGGCCGCAGGGGCTGCCGGGTTCACTGCTGCGCGATACGACCTTCCAGGCCGTCGAGCAGCGCGAGCAGGCCGAATTCGAAGCTGAGCTCCCGGGCCACATTGATGTCGATCTTCTCGTATTTCTCGAACCTGGCCAGCATCTCGGGGTAGTCGGCGGCGGCGACCTCGATCTGCGGGTGCATCGAGTCCATCCACTCCTGGGTCTCCACCTCGCCGATGCTGTTCATCCAGCTCGCCTCGGGGATCGTGGCGCCCAGGGTGTACGACATGACGGCCCCCATGGCGTAGTCGCGGACCAGGCCGTCCTTGAAGCCGGCGAGCTGGAAGGCCTTCATGAGCATGGCGGAGACGGCCATGGCGTTCGGGCCGATGCTCGGCATGGTGCCGATCAGCGCGACCGACCAGGGGTGTTTGAGGATCGCCTGGCGCAGGCCGTGGGCGAAGGCGGAGACGGCCTCGCGCCAGCCGCTCCGGGCGGGGTCGTGCAGGCCGGGCTCGCCGTAGACCTCGTCGAGCACGAGCTCCAGCAGCTGGTCTTTGCTGGTCACGTGCCAGTAGAGGCTGGTGGCGCCCGCTCCCAGTCTGGCGCCGAGCTTGCGCATGCTGAGGGCTTCCATGCCCTCGGCGTCGAGCAGTTCGATGGCCGCGCGCACGATCTGGTCGCGGCTCAGCGCCGGCTGGTCGCGGGAGGGGCGTTTCGGGTCGGGCCGGCGGGCCCAGACCGAGGTGAATGGCGGTTTGCTCGTCACGCGCGGATCTCCTTCATCCCCTACAGGATAAATCCACTCGCACAGTGTTCGAGGAGGCTCGTACACTGTGCGAGTGACCTCGAACACTGTACGAGAAGAACCCGGTCAGAAGAATCCGAAACGCTGGTGGATCCTCAGCGTCCTGTGCCTGAGCCTGCTGGTGCTCGTCGTGGACAACACGGTGCTGAACCTGGCGATCCCCTCGCTGATCCGCGACCTCGGCGCCACGCCGGCGGACATCCAGTGGATCATCGACGCCTACATCCTGGTGTTCGCCGGCCTGTTGCTGACCGCCGGAAGCCTGTCCGACCGGTACGGCCGCCGCCGCTTCCTCATCGTGGGGCTCGCGCTGTTCGGCGGGGCCTCGCTGGTGGCGACGATGGCCCAGGAGCCGTGGCAGGTGATCGGCGCTCGCGCGCTGATGGGCGTGGGCGGGTCGTTCCTGATGCCGAGCACGCTGTCGATCGTGATCACCGTCTTCGACGACTCCGAGCGCCGCAAGGCCTTCGCGGCGTGGAGCGCGGTGGCCATGGTGGGCGTGATCGCGGGGCCGACCCTCGGCGGCTTCCTGCTCCAGCACTACTGGTGGGGCTCGGTGTTCCTGCTGAACGTGCCGATCGCCGTGCTGGCCATCGTCGCGGCCGTGCTGCTGATGCCCGAGTCGCGCGGCCCGGCGAGGCCGACCGACCCGCTCGGCGCCCTGCTGTCGACGGCCGGCATGACCGCCCTGGTGTACATGATCATCACCGGTCCCCGGGACGGGTGGAGTTCGGGCGGCACGCTGGCGGCCGTCGCCGTGGCCGTGGTGGCGCTCACGGGCTTCGTGCTGTGGGAGCGGCGTTCGGCCCACCCCATGCTTCCGCTGCGGCTGTTCCGCGACCGGAACTTCAGCGGGTCGTCGTTCTCCATCGTGCTGATGTCGTTCGGCACCGGCGCGCTGCTGCTGATGCTCACCCAGTACCTGCAGTTCGTGCTGGGGTACGAGCCGATGAAGGCGGGCCTCGGGCTGCTGCCGTACGCGGTCGCCGCGGCGGTGTTCAACGCGGCCGGCGCCGGTCTGGGGCAGCGGGTCAGCAACCGCGTGCTGGTCGCGCTCGGCATGGTGATCATGGCCGGTGGCTTCGCGACGCTGGGGCTCATCGGGCCGTCCGACGGGTACGGCAAGCTCATCGCCGGACTGCTGATCATGGGGGTCGGCGGTGGTATCGCCGGGCCGGCCGCCTACACCACCCTGCTGAGCGCGGTGCCGCCGGAGCACGCCGGCGTGGGCTCGGCGCTGAACGACACCGTCCAACAGGTGGGCATGGCGCTCAGCGTGGCCGTCCTCGGCAGCGTGCTCGCGGGGGTGTACACCGCCGAGATGCCCGAAAGCGCTCCGGCGGCGGCCAGGGACTCCATCGGCGCGGCGCTGGCCACCGGCGACCCCGGCCTCGCGCGCACGGCCAAGGAGGCCTTCGTGTCGGCGATGTCCTTCGGTTCCTGGGTCGGTGTGGCGTTCACCCTGGCCGCGGGCGCGCTCGCCTTCGTGGTGCTGCGTCCGCGTCCCGTTCCCGCCGCCGCGCCCCAGCATGAGCCGGTCGCGTGAGCAGGCGACGGTCCTCCGGCCGATGCCGGAGGGCCGTCTCTATGTCAGGACATCATGTCCGCAAGCGAGGCAGCAGCATGTAAGGTGAATTCGCGGTACGCCGACACCTTGGAGGTGTGACCGATGGGCATAAATGGCCATAATCGGACTATGTCCGACCTGCTTGCGCGCCATCGTGCCGTCATGCCCAACTGGTTGTCCCTCTACTACGACCAGCCGATCGAGATCGTGCGGGGGAAGGGCAACCGCGTCGTCGACGCCGAAGGCCACACCTACCTCGACTTCTTCGCCGGCATCCTGACCAACATGATCGGGTACGACGTGCCCGAGGTGCGCGAGGCGGTCGAGCGTCAGCTCGCCACCGGCGTCGTGCACACCAGCACCGTCTACCTCCTGCGCGCCCAGGTCGAGCTGGCCGAGAAGATCGCCAGGCTGTCGGGCATCGAGAACGCCAAGGTCTTCTTCACCAACTCCGGCACCGAGGCCAACGAGGCGGCCCTGCTGCTGGCCACCTACGCCCGCAAGACCGGCCAGGTGCTCGCCATGCGGCAGAGCTACCACGGCCGCAGCTTCGGCGCGGTCGCCGTGACCAGCAACCGCAGCTGGAAGAACAACTCGCTCTCCCCGCTCAACGTGCACTTCCTGCACGGCGCCGACCGCCACCTGCCGCAGTTCCGCGGCCTGTCGGACGCCGACTACATCAAGGTCTGCGTGGAGGACCTCCGCCACGTCCTCGCCACCGCCGTCGGCGGCGACGTCGCCGCGCTGATCGCCGAGCCGATCCAGGGCGTCGGCGGCTTCACCATGGCTCCCGACGGCCTGTTCAGGGCCTACAAGGAGGTCCTCGACGAGGAGGGCGTCCTCTTCATCTCCGACGAGGTGCAGACGGGCTGGGGCCGCACCGGCTCGGCGTTCTTCGGCATCCACAACCACGGCATGACGCCGGACATGATGACCTTCGCCAAGGGGCTCGGCAACGGGTTCGCGGTCGGTGGCGTGGTCGCCCGCGGCGACCTGATGGACGGCCTGCACGCGATCGGCCTGTCGACCTTCGGCGGCAACCCGATCTCCATGGCGGCCGCCAACGCGACCCTCGACTACGTGCTCGACCACGACCTGCAGGCCCGCGCCGCCACCACCGGCGCCATCCTGCTCGAAGGGCTGCGCGAGGCCAAGGGCCGCCTGCCCATCGTGGGTGACGTGCGCGGCAAGGGCCTGATGTTCGCTCTGGAGCTGGTCGACCCCGCCACCGGCGCTCCCGCCCCGGCGCTGGCGGGCCGCTTCATGGAGGAGACCAAGAAGCTCGGCCTGCTCGCCGGCAAGGGCGGCCTGTACGGCAACGTGCTGCGCATGGCGCCGCCGCTGACGCTCACCGACGACGAGGCGCGCGAGGGGCTCGGCATCATCGTCACCGCGCTCGAGACCATCAACGAGGAGTACGGCAAGTGAAGCGGGTCACGCACTGGATCGGTGGCGCGGAGGCGGAGCAGGATTCGTCCCGGCACGCGGAGATCTTCAACCCGGCGACCGGCGAGGTCGCCGGGCACGTCGACCTGGCGTCCGCCGAGGACGTCGACGCGGCGGTCGCGGCCGCCAAGGCGGCCTTCCCGGCCTGGCGGGACGCTTCCCTGATGAAGCGGGCGCAGGTGTTGTTCCGGTTCCGTGAGCTGCTGGACGCGCATCGGGACGAGCTGGCCGGGCTGATCTCGGCCGAGCATGGCAAGGTGCATTCGGACGCGCTGGGTGAGGTGGCGCGGGGTCTTGAGGTGGTGGAGTTCGCCTGTGGGATCCCGCATCTGCTCAAGGGTGGTTTCTCGGAGAACGTCTCGACGAACGTGGACTCGTTCTCGATCCGGCAGCCGCTGGGGGTGGTGGCGGGGATCACGCCGTTCAACTTTCCGGCGATGGTGCCGATGTGGATGTTCCCGGTGGCGATCGCCTGTGGGAACACCTTCGTGCTGAAGCCGTCGGAGCGTGATCCGTCGGCGTCGTTGCTGATGGCGTCGCTGTGGAAGCGGGCGGGTCTGCCCGATGGGGTGTTCAACGTGGTGCAGGGTGACAAGGTGGCGGTGGACCGGCTGCTGGAGCACCCGGATGTGCGTGCGGTGTCGTTCGTGGGTTCGACGCCGATCGCCCGGTATGTGTATGAGACCGGTACGCGACACGGCAAGCGGGTGCAGGCGCTGGGCGGCGCCAAGAACCACATGCTGGTGCTGCCGGACGCCGATCTGGACCTGGTGGCCGACGCGGCGGTGAACGCCGGTTTCGGCTCGGCGGGGGAGCGGTGCATGGCGATCTCGGTCGTGCTCGCCGTCGACCCGATCGGCGACGAACTGGTCGACAAGATCGTCCAGCGGGTCGCCGGGCTCACCGTCGGCCCCGGCGACGACCCCGAGGCGCAGATGGGGCCGCTCGTGACGCGGGCGCACCGCGACAAGGTCGCCTCCTACCTCGACACCGCCGTCGCCGAGGGCGCCAAGCTGGTGGTCGACGGGCGCGAGACACCGGTCAAGGGTGGCACCACCGCGGCCGAGACCTCCGGGTTCTGGCTGGGCCCCACGGTGATCGACCAGGTGAGGCCCGGGTCCGTCGTCCACCGTGACGAGATCTTCGGCCCTGTGCTGTCGATCGTCCGGGTCTCCTCCTACGAGGAGGGCCTGCGTGTCATCAACGACACCGAGTACGGCAACGGCACCGCGATCTTCACCAACGACGGGGGCGCCGCGCGGCGCTTCCAGAACGAGGTGGAGGTCGGCATGGTGGGCGTCAACGTGCCCATCCCGGTGCCGATGGCGTTCTACAGCTTCGGCGGCTGGAAGGCCTCGCTCTTCGGCGACACCCACGTCCACGGCACCGAGGGCGTCCACTTCTACACCCGCGGCAAGGTCGTCACCTCCCGCTGGCTCGACCCCAGCCACGGCGGCCTGAACCTCGGCTTCCCGACCAACGGCTGAGGCGTCCGGCCGCCGCCGTCACCGGACTATAGGCTTCCAGCGGAAGTCGAGGGCGCGAGGGGGTCCGGTCATGGCAGCGGTGAGTCGACGACGTATCGGGGTCGCCGGTCTTCTGGCGTCGTCGGTGGTCGCCCTCGCGGCGTGCGGCGGGCCGTCGGCCGTCCCCGGGACGACGCGGGCGGCCGCCGGGCGCGTGACCTCGGCGGCCCCTACCTCGCCCTCCCCCTCCGCGTCCGCCACGGGCCGGCCCTCGCCCACGCCGAAGGGTCTCGGGCCGGGGGAGGGCACCCTGACGGTGCTGACCTTCCCCGGCTACGCCGAGTACGGCGGCGGCGACCCCAACTTCAACTGGGTCACGCCGTTCGAGAAGAGCACCGGCTGCCGGGTGAACCTCCAGTCCCCGCCGTCGGGGGAGCCGGCCGACGACTACCTCGCCAGGGCGAGCTTCGACGTGGTGTCGGCGCCGCCCCAGACCGCGATGCGCCTGATCGCCGAGAAGAAGGTCACGCGGCTCACCACTTCGCTCATCCCGCATTATGACCAGATCCCGCGGTGGCTGCGGTCGCAGCCGTCCATCGCCGACGGCGACGCGGTGTACGGCGTGCCCTACCTGTGGGGATACTTCCTCACGATCCACGACGGCACCGCGGCCGGCGCCCTCGAGGACGGCCCGGTCATGCTCAAGGACAGCCCCATGTCGGTGGCCGACGCCGCGCTGCTGCTGGCCGGGGAGCGGCCGGAGCTCGGCATCAAGGATCCCTTCCAGCTCACCCGGCCCCAGCTCGACGCCACCTTCGATCTTCTGAAGCAGTGGCGCGGCGACGGGCGTCCCTACTGGAAGGAGCCTGTCGACCTGGTCCAGGCGTTCGCGGGAGGGACGGCGCGGGTGGCGCGCGCGCTGCCGTACCAGCTGATGCTCCTGCGCGGCGCCGGGTCGGTGAAGGCCTCCGGCGACGCGATGACGGGCTGGGTCGACTCGTGGATGGTCTCGGCGCGTGCGGCCTCGCCCAACTGCGCCTACAGGTGGCTCGACTGGACCAGCACGGCCAAGGTCCAGCAGCAGGCGGCGGTGTGGAACGGGCTCGCTCCCGCCAACCCGCTGGCCTGCACCTGGAAGCTCAAGGACGAGCCCGTCAAGACCGGGCAGTCCGCCCAGGCGAAGCGGACGTGCGACGCCTACCGGATCGACGACGACGCCCTGCTGGAAAAGATCCATTTTGCCGTTCGCCCGACGAAGGATTGCGGTGGCCGTGGCGGGGAATGCACGGACTACACCGACGACTGGGCCGCGCGATGGGCGCGGCTCGTCGAGTAGACGGGGTGATCGGTACGACGTGAGAAGGCCGCGGGCGCGCCCGTCCCCCCGCTGGGCGTCGCCTGCCAGAGGCGCTCCGGATACTCCCCTGACTCCGGAGCGCCTCCCTCTCAGCATGTGACGATCCGGAGGTTCCGTCGGCTCCGACCGTTGATCTCCTCTTCTTGATCGCTCTTACGCAACGGATTCCGTCGTGAAATGCGTCACCTTCTTGTGCCTCACATATTGAATGGTCGACCAGTCAGTTGGTACGGTCTGGTCATGCGAATCCTTCTCGTGGGTGCGGGAGGCGTGGGTTCCGCCGTGGTCCCGATCGCCGCCCGCCGGTACTTCTTCGAGCACATCGTCGTCGCCGACTATGACCGTTCACGTGCCGAGGCCGTGGTCTCCAAACAGGTCAGGGTCTCTAAACAGGTCGGGTCCGAGCACGGGCCCGACACCGCGGGGGACACCCGCTTCAGCGCCATCGGCCTCGACGCCGGTGATCAGGAGGCGGTGGAGGCCGCCCTGCGCGAGCACCGCTGCGACGTCCTGTTCAACGCCGTCGACCCCCGCTTCAACATGTCCCTGTTCCGCGCCGCGCTGAACGTCGGCGCCCACTATCTCGACATGGCCCTGTCCCTGTCGCGCCCGCATCCGAACCGGCCGTACGAGATGCCCGGGGTGAAGCTGGGCGACGAGCAGTTCGCGATGGCGCCGCAGTGGGAGGCCGCCGGCAAGCTGGCGCTGGTCGGCATGGGCGTGGAGCCCGGCCTCGCCGACGTCTTCGCCAGGTACGCCGCCGACCACCTCTTCGAGAGCATCGACGAGATCGGCATCCGCGACGGTGCCAACCTCGTCGTCGAGGGCCCGGACGGCGAGGAGGCCTTCGCGCCCACCTTCTCGATCTGGACCACCATCGAAGAGTGCCTCAACCCGCCGGTCATCTGGGAGAACGGCGGCTGGCACACCACCGAGCCGTTCAGCGAGCCGGAGGTGTTCGACTTCCCCGAGGGCATCGGCCCGGTGGAGTGCGTGAACGTCGAGCACGAGGAGGTGCTGCTGGTCCCGCGCTGGGTGAAGGCCGGCCGGGTCACCTTCAAGTACGGTCTCGGCAGCGAGTTCATCGAGGTGCTGCGCACCCTCCACAAGCTGGGACTCGACTCGACCGAGCCGGTACGGGTCCGGGGCGCCGAGGTGTCACCGCGCGACGTCGTGGCGGCGTCGCTGCCCGACCCGGCGACCCTGGGCGAGCGGATGCGCGGCAAGACGTGCGCCGGCACCTGGATCAAGGGCGTCGGCGTCGACGGCGAGCCGCGCGAGGTGTACCTCTACCACGTGGTCGACAACGAGTGGTCCATGCGGGAGTACGGCGCCCAGGCGGTCGTGTGGCAGACCGCGGTGCACCCGGTGGTCGCCCTGGAGCTGCTCGCGCGCGGCATCTGGAAGGGCGAGGGCGTGCTCGGCCCGGAGGCGTTCGACCCGCTGCCGTTCCTGGACCTGCTGAACGAGTACGGCTCCCCGTGGGGGATGCGCGAGCAGTGACTACGGCAGCGCGGCACGCTTGGTGGAGGGCTTCTGGCGCGGCGCGGGAGCGGCGGGCAGCAGTGCGTGGGCGCACTCCTCGCAGGCCATGACGGGGGCGTCGTTCGGCAGCCTTCCGACGCGGACGCGGGGCCGGGGCCACTTCTTGTGGCACACCACGCAGGCGTCCCCCTCACGCTGCGGGACGCTGAGGTCTTCCGGGTCGAATGTCAGGTTGAGCCGTGCCGCTCCGGTCGGATCCCAGCTCATCACGCTCCCGTGGATCGAGTGTCTCGTACCCGAACCGTTATAGCCTCACTACAGCCAGTGATCGACTAGCGCGATGTCAAGGACGGGTTAAATCGGCGGCATCGAGCAGGCCGTATAACGACAAAAGGGGCACCTGGCAGCAAGCCGGGTGCCCCTTTTGTCGTGCTGTTAAACGGACGAAAGGGCCTTCTCCAGGATGGACAGCCCCTCCTCCAGCAGCTCGTCGGAGATCGCCAGCGGCGGCAGGAAGCGCAGCACGTTGCCGTACGTGCCGGCCGTGAGCACCACCAGGCCCTCCGCGTGGCAGCGCTTGGCGACCTCGCCGGTCACCGCGGCGTTCGGCTCCTTGGTGCCCGGCGTCACCAGCTCGATCGCAATCATGGCGCCGCGTCCCCGGACGTCCCCGATGACGTCGAACCGCTCGGCCATCGACCGCAGCCGCGGGAGCATGATGTCGCCGATCCGCCGGGCCCGCTCGACGAGGTTGTCGGCCTCGATGGTGTCGAGCACGGCCAGGGCCGCCTCGCACGCCAGCGGGTTGCCGCCGTAGGTGCCGCCGAGGCCGCCGACGTGGACGGCGTCCAGGAGCTCGGCCCTGCCGGTGACGGCCGCGAGGGGCAGGCCGCCCGCGATGCCCTTGGCGGTGCAGATGATGTCGGGGACGATGCCCTCGTCCTCACAGGCGAACAGGTGGCCCGTACGGGCGAAGCCCGTCTGCACCTCGTCGGCGATGAACACGATGCCGTTGGCCTTGGCGAACTCCAGCAGCCTCGGCAGGAAGCCCTTGGCCGGCTCGATGAAGCCGCCTTCGCCCTGGATCGGCTCGATCACGATGGCGGCGACGTTCTCCGCGCCGATCTGCTTGGTGATCGCGTCGATGGCCTGCGCCGCGGCCTCCTCGGCGCAGTTCTCCGGGCCGGTCGGCCAGCGGAACGGGTAGGCCATCGGCATCCGGTACACCTCGGGGGCGTACGGGCCGAACCGGTGCTTGTAGGGCATGTTCTTGGCCGTCAGCGTCATCGTGAGCAGCGTGCGGCCGTGGTAGCCGTGGTCGAAGACCACGACCGCCTGGCGCCCGGTCGCGTGCCGCGCCACCTTGACCGCGTTCTCCACGGCCTCGGCGCCCGAGTTCACCAGGAACGAGCGCTTGTCGTGGTCGCCCGGGGTGAGCCGGTTGAGCTTCTCGCAGACCTCGACGTACGACTCGTACGGTGTGACCATGAAACAGGTGTGGGTGAAGTCCGCGACCTGCTTCTGGACCCGCTCGACCACGCGCGGCGCGGCGTTGCCGACGGTCGTCACCGCGATGCCGGAGCCGAAGTCGATCAGGGAGTTGCCGTCGGCGTCCACCACGACGCCGCCGCCCGCGTGGGTCACGAAGACCGGCAGCGTGGTGCCGATGCCCGGCGGGACGGCCGCCTGCTTGCGCGCGAACATCTCCCGCGACCTCGGGCCGGGGATCTCGGTGACCAGGCGGCGCTCCTGCGGGAGCGAGGGACCGCCCGTTACGGGCTGATGGGGCGACTCGATGCTCATGGCCTCGACGCTACGGTCACCGCCCCCGCCTGCCGACCTGGCGACATGGCACAATATGGACATCACACTTGTCCACGGTGGACAAACCGCCGACGTCCCAGGGGGCTTCCGATGGCTCCGACCCTGCGGCGCGTGGCCGCCCTCGCGCCGCTGCGGCTGAGGGTGCACGCCGGCGAGGGCGCGCTCGACCGGCCGGTGCGCTGGGTCGCGGTCAGCGAGCTGGAGGACCCGACGCCGTTCCTCGAGGGCGACGAGCTGGTGCTCACCACCGGGATGCGCCTGACCGCGCACGACGCGGGACCCTACCTTTCCCGGCTGGTGGAGCGGGGCGTGGCGGGGCTCGGGTTCGGGGTGGGGCTGGGCCACGACCGGGTGCCGCCGGAGTTCGTCGAGGCCGCCGCCCGGGCCGGGCTGCCGCTGCTGGAGGTGCCGAGGGAGACGCCGTTCATCGCGATCGGCAAGGCGGTCAGCGAGATGCTGGCCGCCGAGCGGTACGACGAGCTGAGCAACGCCTTCGCCGCGCAGGGACGGCTCACCCGCGCCGCCGTCCAGGCGGGTGGCATGGCCGCCGTGGTGGAGCGGCTCGCCAAGGAGATCCAGGGCTGGGCCGTGCTGCTGGACGAGACGGGCGCCGTGCTGCACGCCGCCGGCGAGGGGGCCGAGGCGGGGGTGGCGGCGGTCCGGGGCGACCTCCGACGGCTGCGCACCCCCGGCGCGCCGTCCAGCCTGGCGCTCTCCGGCCCGTATGAGCACGTCATCGTGCAGCCCCTCGGTGACCACCGGCGGATCCGCGGGTTCTTCGCGGTGGGCGGGGCGCGGCCGTTCTCGCCCGTGGGGCACACCGTCGTCAACACCGCGAGCTCGCTGCTCACCCTCGCGCTCGAACAGGCCCGGGAACGGCTGGCCGTCGTCCGCCGGGTCCGCTCCGCCGCGCTGCGGCTGCTGCTGGCGGGGGACCGGCCGGCCGCCGAGGAGACCCTGGAGGCGGTCGGCGAGGGCGCGCCGGCGTCCGTGCCGGCGGGGCCGGTGACCGTGCTGGCCTGCGAGCCGCGCGACGCCGAGGCGCTGCAGGACGCGTTGCCGGGCTTCACCGCCCCCTGGGGGCGGCTCGTGGTCGCCCTGGTGGGGGCCGGTGAGGCGGAGGAGGCGATCGGGACGGCCGCCGGGCTGGGCCGGGTCGGGATCGGAGGGCCGGTCGTGCTCGCCGACCTCGCCACGGGGCTCGACCAGGCGCAACGGGCACTCGCCTCGGCCGCTCCCGTCATGAGATTCGCGGATCTGGCGGGGCAGGGCCTGCTGTCGCTGGTCGACCCCGGGGTGCTCTCCGGGTTCGCCACCTCGCTGCTCGCACCGCTGCGGGAGTACGGCTCGCGGGCCGACCTCGTGGAGTCGCTGCGGGCCTACCTCGCCTGCAACGGCCACTGGGACGCCGCCGCCCACCGCCTCGGCGTCCACCGCCACACCCTGCGCTACCGGATGCGCCGCGTCTCCGAGCTGCTCGACCGCGACCTGGACGACCCGGCCGCCCGCGCCGAGCTCTGGATAGCCCTGTCGGCCGTCGGAGCTAGAGGGGGACGTGGAGGGAGTTCTTCTGGACCAGGTAGCGGCTGATGGCGGCGAGGGTGACCGAGCGGTAGACGCGGTCGTCCCTGAGATGGCCGGCGCGTTCGAGGCTGACGGCGCCGTGCGCGGCGGCCCACAGGCAGTCGGCGATCTTGCGAGGCTGGGTGGGGACGAGGTAGCCGGCCGAGATGCAGTCGGCGATGGCGCGGTCGAGGACGTTGACCGCCGCGCGGGCGAGCGTGCGGGCGCGTTCGCTCGGTTCGAAGCCCGGGATCGCCTTTTCGAACATCACGCTGTAGTAGCCCGGTTCCGCCAGGCAGGCGTCACGGTAGGCCGGGCCGAGCGAGACGAGGTACTCGAGCGGGTCGGGGTGGCGCGGCACGGCGGCGAGCCGGCGGCGGAAGCGCTCGAAGCCCTCCAGGTAGAGCGCCTCGGCGAGCCCCTCCTTGTTGCCGAACATCGTGTAGACCACCGTGGTCGCGCATCCCGCCTCGGCGGCGATGCGCCGTACGGTGAGGCTGTCCGGTCCGTCGGTGAGGAGAAGCTCTCCCGCTACGGCGATGAGGCGGCTGCGCAGCTCGTCCTGGGAGGTGTGGCTGCCCCGTGCGTACGCTCCCTGGAGCCCGAGCGGCGCAGGCGAACCCATGAGTAGACCTCAGCCCCTTCTCCCCAAGGGTCCCGCGCGGACCCGCATGTTGACTTAACCATGTGCCAAGAGCTTCAAACCGGCATGCAATAGAAAACATCCCGAAATTGCCGCATGTCCGTTACAGAACGGGGAAAGCTCTGTCACTTATCCGAAATGTAGCGCTTCCCGGGCTGCTTGTCCGCACTGGAGTGGGACCGCCGCCGACCCGGTGGCATACGGTCGAGACATGGACGTACGCCCCTTCTGGCTCGCCGGCTCGCCCGCCACGGGCGACGCCGAGCTCACCGTGACCAACCCCCATGACGACCGCGTGGTCGGCGTCGCCTCGATGCCGACGCCCGAGCAGGTCGAGCAGGCCATCGCGGCGGCGCACGCGGTGCGCAAGGAGGCCGCGGCCCTGCCCATCCACGTGCGCGCCGAGGCGCTCGCCCACGTCTCGCGACGCCTGTCCGAGCGCGCCGAGGAGATCGCCCAGCTGATCAGCGCCGAGAACGGCAAGCCGATCTTCTGGGCGCGCGGCGAGGTCGGCCGCGCCATCGCGACCTTCCGCTTCGCCGCCGAGGAGACCCGGCGCTTCAGCGGTGACGTCCAGCGGCTGGACACCGAGGCCGCCGCCAAGGGGCGCCTCGCCTACGTCTCGCGCCAGCCGTACGGGCCGGTGCTCGCCGTCACGCCGTTCAACTTCCCGCTCAACCTCGTCGCGCACAAGGTGGCCCCGGCCATCGCGGTCGGCGCCCCGGTGATCGTCAAGCCCGCCCCCGCGACCCCGCTGTCGTCGCTGGTGCTCGGCGAGATCCTCGCCGAGACCGACCTGCCCGCGGGCATGTTCTCGGTGCTGCCGGTGCCGAACGACCGCGCCGCCGCCCTGGTCGAGGACCCGCGCCTGCCGGTGGTGTCGTTCACCGGCTCCGGCCCGGTCGGCTACGCCATCAAGGACCAGGTGCCGCGCAAGCACGTGACGCTGGAGCTCGGCGGCAACGCCGCCGCGGTCGTGCTCGCCGACGCCGACCTCGACTGGGCCGCCACGCGCTGCGCCCTGTTCTCCAACTACCAGGCCGGGCAGAGCTGCATCGCCGTCCAGCGGGTGATCGTCGAGGAGGCCGCGCGCGAGGAGTTCACCGCCAAGCTCGTGGCCGCCGTGGAGTCGCTCGTCGTCGGCGACCCCGCCGACGACAAGACGCAGGTCGGGCCGCTGGTGTCGGTCGAGGCGGCCGAGCGGGTCGAGCAGTGGGTGAGCGAGGCCGTCGCGGGCGGCGCCCGGTTGCTCACCGGAGGCGGCCGCGACGGCGCCACCGTCGAGCCGACCGTCCTCACCGACGTGCCCGCCGACGCCAAGGTCGTGCAGGAGGAGGTCTTCGGGCCGGTGCTGGTGATCCAGCCGGTCGCCTCCGTCGACGAGGCGTTCGCCGCGGTGAACGACTCCAAGTACGGCCTGCAGGCCGGGGTGTTCACCCGGGACATCGACATCGCCTTCCGCGCGAACAAGGAGCTCGAGGTCGGAGGGGTCATCATCGGCGACGTGCCGTCCTACCGCGCCGACCAGATGCCGTACGGCGGCGTGAAGCAGTCGGGCATCGGACGCGAGGGCCTTCGCTCGGCGATGGAGGACTTCACCTACGAGAAGGTGATGGTCCTCACCGGCCTCACCCTTTAGGCCTGCTCTCCGCTCTCCCTGCTCGGACGATGTCCGCGGTCGGTGATCGGAGGGCGAGGTGCGGAAAACGGGCCCGGCTAGCCTCGCTGGGCGGCTTCGAACAGGTGCCGGGCCTGGTCGCCGAAGTACGGGCCGTACATCGTGCCCGGGTCGTCGCTGTACTTGAAGCTGCTCACCGAGGTCACCACGCCCTGCCCGGTCGCGGGGTCGAACGAGCTCAGCCACGGGCCGCCGCTCGACCCCGCGGTCAGGTCGCACCGCATGCCCTGGTCACGGGTCTGGTTGTGCGGGTCGCCGTGGAGAGCGCCCGAGCAGTAGATGAGGTGCTCGCCGTCGTACGGCGGGTCGGCGGGGAAACCGAAGCCGAAGGCCCGCCTCCCGCGCGGCTGGGCGAACCCGATCTCCTGCCCGCCCACGACCTCGTTCAGATGGCCCTCGGGCGAGGGGTTGACGGCGACCATGGCGACGTCGTGGCTGTCATCGCCCTTCTGTGACCACGGCTCGGCGACGTACATGCGGCGGGCGGTGAAGACGCCGTACGGGCGGCGGCCGCCGTCGTAGCCGGGCACGAACGTCCAGTTCTTCGACCAGGCGCCCACGCCGTCCTTGACGCAGTGGCCCGCCGTGACGACGACGTCCATGTTCTGGCTCCTGACCGCGCCCGCCGAGCAGACGTAGTCGACCGAGCCGAGGGTGAAGAACACCCGGCCGGTGGTGCGCGTGACGGCGCCCGCGGCCGTCCACCTGGCGCCACTGGTGTTCACGCCGGGCGCGCTCGCCGGAGAGGCGGACGAGGCGCCGCGGGCGGCGGGTCCGGCCGTGGAACGCGAGTGGAGTGTCAGGCGCAGGGGCAGCGCGCCGCCGGCCAGCCTGCCGATCTTCGCGACGGCGCCGAGCAGGCCGGCCGGAAGGGCCTTCTCCATGCGATCGGAGGTCCAGTAGGCCAGCACCCGGCGCTGCTCGGCCACGGTCTCGGCCGCCGTGTGCTGGACGACACCAGGAGAGGGGAGAGCCGTCCGGACGTTCCTCGTGACGGCTTGGCGGTCGTCGCCCGAGGCCGCCGGCCCGGTGGGCGGAGGGCCCACCAGCCCGGCGACGAGCGGCGCGACGGCAAGCAGGGGGAGGATCGGGGTCATGGCCCCCTAGTTTGTACTACCGTTCGCGGCCTTGCGGATACTTTCGGTAATCAGATCTAGATCGGTGCGGGGGCCGGTCAGGTGAGGTTCTCGTTCTGCGCGGTCGTGTACACCGCCTGGGCCTCGGGGCCGAAGTACGGCCCGAACATCCAGTAGGGCGCGAAGTTGTACTTGAAGCTGTTCACCGAGTTCAGCGTTCCGGCGCCGGTGCTCTCGTCGAAGCCGGCGAACCATCCGCCGCCGCTCGCGCCGCCGGTCTGGTCGCAGGTGAGGCCCTGGTCGGTGGAGACCAGGAAGTCGTCGAACGGCCTGCCGCCGCAGTAGATCAGCTTCGAGCCGTCGTACGGGCTCGCGGCGGGGTACCCGAAGGCGTACATCTGCCGGCCGCGCGCCTGGTTGAACGCGATGCCCTGCCCTCCGACGACGTCGGTGAGCCGCCGGCCGTCCACCGGGGCCACCACGGCGGCGGCGACGTCGTAGTTCATGTCCTCGCTCGCGTTCCACTGCTGGGTGGTGAGCAGGTTGGTCGCGACCCAGGTGCCGTACGGGCGGCTGCCGCTGCTGTAACCGGGGACGAACACCCAGTTGGTGTGGAAGGCCCCGCCGAGCTTCACGCAGTGCCCGGCGGTGATGACCACGCTCTTGTTCGCGCTGGTGACGGCGGTGCCGGAGCAGGAGGCGCTGCGTCCCTGGTAGGTGAAGAAGACGCGGCCCTCGGTCTTGACGATCGCGCCGCCGGCCGTCCACGGGGCGCCCGAGGAGCGGGCCGCGAGCGCCGGGGCGCCGGCGGTGGACGAGGACGCGGAGGCGGTGGGAGTGGGGGAGGCCGTCACCGGCGGGGGAGGCGCGGTGGGCGCCCCGGGCGCGGCGCCGGCGCGGTTCGCCCCGGAGCCCTGGATGCCGCCGGCGCGGCCGGAGCCCTGAATCCCGGCGCGCTTCACCGCGCCGCCCGAGCCCTGGATGCCGTCGGCGCGCTTCGCGGTGCCGGAGCCCTGGATGCCGCCGGGTGTGGTCGTCGTGCGGCCGCCGCGTGACCGGACGAGGTCGAGCGGCTTGGCCGCCGCCATCTTCGCCGGGGTCCAGAAGTCCTTGACCTCGCGCTGCTCGCTCTTGGTGTCGGCGGCGTCGTGGACGATGGGGCGCGGGCGTGCGGAGGGCGTGGCGCCCGCCGGCGCGGCCGCCAGGACTCCGGCCGCGGCGATGGGCGAGATCGCCAGGATGGGGATGAGACGTCGTGCCGTGCGGTGCATGCGGGGGTCCTCCGTGCTGTGGTCGCGTTCGCCGGGCATGCGAGGGCACGGCCCGCCGCGGGGACGGCGCGCTGCGTGCCTCCTCGTGCCCGGCTTCCGCGCGGGTGAGGGGTGCCGTTCTGACGGGGGAAGGTAGTGCGGTCGAACGCCGCATTTCTCGCGTTTCACCGAGACCGGTATGACGGGATTCGGGCATTGAACTGCTGATTTCTCACCCGTCCCTGCGGTGACGACCTCCCGCCCTTCCCGGCCCGGCACGCGCCGGGCCGATAATGGGGGGATGCAGACGCCGCTTGTGGACCAGGCCGAGCTCGGGGACGCCGTCGTGCCGGCGGGATCAGAGGCCCAGGGGCGGCCGCGGTCGGTCGTGGTGCTCGGATCGACCGGATCGGTGGGCACCCAGGCGCTCGACGTCATCGAGCGTGAGCAGGGCCGTTTCCGTGTCGCCGGGCTGGTGGCGGGCGGCGGGCAGGTCGATCTGCTCGCGCGGCAGGTGGAACGCTTCCGCCCCGAGGTGGTGGCGGTCGCCGACGAGCGCGCCGTTCCCGCGCTGCGGGAGGCCGTCGGCCCGGTGCCGATCCTCGCCGGCGCCGAGGGGGTCGCCGAGGTCGCGGCCTGGCCGTGCGACATCGTCATGAACGGCATCACCGGGGCCGTCGGCCTCACCTCGACCCTGGCGGCCCTGTCGGCCGGACGGGTGCTCGCGCTCGCCAACAAGGAGTCGCTGATCATCGGCGGCCCGCTGGTGAAGCGGCTGGCCGCTCCGGGGCAGATCCTGCCGGTCGACTCCGAGCACTCCGCGCTCGCCCAGTGCCTGTGGGCGGCGGGGCCGTCCGGCTACGACCCGGCGGCGGTGCGGCGGCTGGTGGTCACCGCGAGCGGCGGGCCCTTCCGGGGCCGCAGCCGCGCCGAGCTGACGGACGTCACCCCCGAGCAGGCGCTCAAGCATCCCACCTGGGACATGGGCACCGTGATCACTCTCAACTCGGCCACCCTGGTCAACAAGGGGCTCGAGGTCATCGAGGCGAACCTGCTGTTCGACATCCCCTTCGACCGCATCACCGTGGTCGTCCATCCGCAGTCGGTGATCCATTCGATGGTGGAGTTCGTGGACGGCTCGACGATCGCCCAGGCCAGCCCGCCCGACATGCGGCTTCCCATCTCGCTGTCCCTCGGCTGGCCGTCCCGCGTCCCGGGCGCGGCCAGGGCCGTCGACTGGACCAAGGCCCACACCTGGACGTTCGAGCCGCTCGACGACGAGGCCTTCCCGGCCGTGGCGCTGGCCCGGCACGTCGGGTCCCAGGGGGGTACGGCTCCCGCCGTCTACAACGCGGCCAACGAGGTGTGCGTGGCGGCGTTCCTCGCCGGGCGGCTGCCGTTCCTCGGCATCGTCGACACCGTGGCCACCGTGGTGGAGGAGCACGAGATCTCTCCCGCCGGCTCCGTGGAGGAGGTCCTGGCGGCCGACGCCTGGGCCCGCGCCCGCGCCCGCGAGCTGACCGCCGGAGGGTGACGGCCCCGGGGGAGGTGACTCTCGACACGCCTCCGCTCGCCCCTTCCAGGGGACGGCAGGTGAGCAGGGGCGGCGGCTGTCCGATGAGGGCGCGTACCGGCGTCCGGCACCCGGCGGTGCGCGGGGCTCCTTAGACTGGGTGCGTCCGCTCTGATCTGTCGCCGAACACCAAGGTGCTGGAAGATATGACATCTGTTGATCTGGGGATCCCCTCGGTACGCAGCAAGCCGATCGCCGAGCGGCGGGTGTCGCGGCAGATCATGGTCGGCTCCGTGCCGGTCGGCGGCGACGCGCCCGTCTCCGTGCAGTCGATGACCACGACGGTGACCGCCGACGTCAACGCCACCCTGCAGCAGATCGCGGAGCTCACCGCGTCCGGCTGCCAGATCGTCCGCGTGGCGGTCCCCTCGCAGGACGACGCCGACGCGCTGCCCGTCATCGCCAAGAAGTCGCAGATCCCGGTGATCGCCGACATCCACTTCCAGCCGAAGTACGTCTTCGCGGCCATCGAGGCGGGGTGCGCGGCCGTCCGGGTGAACCCCGGGAACATCAAGAAGTTCGACGACAAGGTCGGCGAGATCGCCCGCGCCGCCTCCGACCACGGCGTCCCGATCCGCATCGGCGTGAACGCCGGCTCCCTCGACCCGCGCCTGCTCGCCAAGTACGGCAAGGCGACGCCGGAGGCGCTGGTGGAGTCGGCGCTGTGGGAGTGCTCGCTGTTCGAGGAGCACGGCTTCCACGACATCAAGATCTCGGTCAAGCACCACGACCCGGTCGTGATGATCCAGGCCTACCGCCTGCTCGCCCAGAAGTGCGACTACCCGCTGCACCTCGGCGTGACCGAGGCGGGCCCGGCGTTCCAGGGCACGATCAAGTCGGCGGTGGCGTTCGGGGCGCTGCTGGCCGAGGGCATCGGCGACACGATCAGGGTGTCGCTGTCCGCGCCTCCGGTCGAGGAGGTCAAGGTCGGCATCGGCATCCTGGAGTCGCTCAACCTCCGCGAGCGCGGCCTGGAGATCGTCTCCTGCCCCTCGTGCGGGCGTGCGCAGGTCGACGTGTACACCCTGGCCGAGCAGGTCCACGCCGGGCTCGACGGGCTGAAGGTCCCCCTGCGGGTCGCGGTCATGGGCTGCGTCGTGAACGGTCCGGGCGAGGCGCGTGAGGCCGACCTCGGCGTGGCCTCCGGCAACGGCAAGGGGCAGATCTTCGTCAAGGGCGAGGTCGTCAAGACCGTCCCCGAGTCGCAGATCGTGGAGACCCTGATCGAGGAGGCCCTGCGGCTGGCCGAGGAGATGGGCGTGGAGGTCGACGTCGACGACGAGGCCGCCCCCGGCCCGGAGGTCATCGTCCGCTGACGCGGGCCTCCCCGCACCGCCTCCAGGGCTTGCTCCCCGTAGTACGGCGCCGGTTTCGCCGTACTACGGTCCCCGCCGTCGCGGCGCCGGTCATAGCGCTGACGGAGCGCGAGGGGGCCGCGGCCTTTCTCGCCGGGGTGCCGGGCGGGCGTCCCCCGCACTGGCCCGGCGTCCCCCGCACTGGCCCGGCGTCCCCCGCACTGGCCCGGCGTCCCCCGCACTGGCCCGGCGTCCCCCGCACTGGCCCGGCGTCCCCCCGCTGCCCCGCTCTCTCCCGCGCTGACCGAGAGCTCTGCCGGGTTGCGGTCCTCGTCGGCGTCGGTGCCGGTCAAGGCGCTCATGGAGTGCGAGAAGTGGGCGGTGGGGGTTATCTGGCGGTTTGGGGGGATTGGGCATATTCTGCCTGGTCAGGGGGGCTTGGCATTCCTGCTGCGGGGGCCGGGGGTGTATTCAGGAAGAGTGCGGGTTCGGGAGCGACTGTCGGGGGAGTGGCCGCCGGGCCATGCCCTGGCGGCGATACCGCTCGCGCTGATCCTGTTCATCACGATCGCCGACATCCTGACGCCCACCGAGATCTCGCTCAGCCCGCTGCTGATCACCGCTCCCGCGATCACGGCCTCGTTCGCCGGCCCCCGTCTCACGGGGTTCGTGGGCGCCCTCACGATCCTCGACGAGATCTTCCTGGACACGTACTCCGGCCTGCTGGGGCGCCGGGTGGTGCAGACCGAGCTCCTCGCGCTGATCGTGGTCACGGCGTTCCTCGTGCTGTTCTCCTACCTCAGGCACCGGCACAAAGAGGTGCTGACCAGGGTGCGGTCGGTGTCGGAGGCCGCGCAGCGCGCCCTGCTGCGGCCACTGCCGAACCGGCTCGGCTCCATCCGGCTGGCCTCCAGCTACCTGGCCGCGGACGAGGAGGCCCAGATCGGCGGTGACCTGTACGCCGCCACGCGCGGCGACTCGGGCACCCGCCTGGTCATCGGCGACGTCCGCGGCAAGGGGCTCGCGTCCGTCTCGGATGTCGCCATGCTGCTCGGCGCCTTCCGCGAGGCGGCCCGCCGCGACCCGACCCTGCCCGAGGTCGCGCTCCACCTGGACGACAGCGTGCGGGCCGAGGTCGAGGAGCACGCCGGGGAGCTGGAGGGCAGCGAGCAGCTGTTCGAGAACTTCATCACCGCCGCGGTGATGGAGATCCCCGACGACCGGCCGGTGATCAAGCTGATCGACTGCGGGCACCCCCCACCCCTGCTGATCCGCGACCACCACGTCATGAGCCTTCAGGTGCCGAACCCCGCGCCCCCGCTCGGACTCGGAGAGCTCACCGAGCCCGGCTACGACGCCGAGATTTTCGACTTCAAGGCGGGCGACACGATCCTGCTGTACACCGACGGGGTCATCGAGGCCCGCTGCCCCGACGGCCGGTTCTATCCCTTGCACGAACGGCTGTCGTCGTGGCAGGGCGACGGCCCCGAGACGCTGGTGAACTACGTCCGCGACGACCTGCTCGCCCATGTCGGGGGCCGTCTGGGCGACGACGCCGCCATGGTCGCGATCCAGCGTTTGCCCGATTAGGGATACGAAGAGCAATCCGCTGACTACGGAACGGTAAACTTTGGGCCGGGTCGTGCGTGACCACGAGCCCGCATCCGGCAGCATCACCTCTGCCACAAGGAGCAGGGGGAGTTACGGGTGAAGCGGGTTTTCTGCGTCATAGCCGGTGCGACGATGGTGGTCGCGAGCCTGACGGGAGGAGCACAGGGGGCGTCGGCCGTTCCACGGGACACCGTGGCGTGGACCTCGTGCCCGGGAGCCAAGAGCACCAGCACTGTCGAGTGCGCGACGGTGAAGGTGCCGCTCGACTACACGAAGCCCGGCGGGCAGACGATCACGCTGGCGCTCAACCGCATCAAGGGCTCGGCGTCCCATGACCGCCAGGGGCAGGGGGTGCTGCTGGTCAACCCCGGCGGGCCCGGCGCGTCCGGCATCGCGCTGTCGCGGTTCATCGCCGGAGCCCTGCCGAAGGACATCGCCTCGCGCTACGACGTGGTCGGGTTCGACCCGCGCGGCGTCGGCGCCAGCGAGCCGGCGCTGACCTGCGTCGACTACCACAAGCTCTTCGCCGCGCCCCGGCCCGACCAGGTGCCGCTGAGCGAGGCGGCCCAGGCGCCCCTGCTGGCGCGCGCCAAGGGGTACGCCGACGCGTGCGGCGCGCGCTGGGGGTGGCTGCTGCCGCACCTGACCTCCGAGAACTCCGCCCGCGACATGGACGTGATCCGGGAGGCGCTCGGCGAGCAGAAGATCAGCTACATGGGGTACTCGTACGGCACCTACCTCGGCGCGCTGTACGCCACCATGTACCCCAGCCACGTGCGGCGGCTGGTGCTCGACAGCGTGGTCGACCCCGAGGGCGTGTGGTACGACGCGAACATCTCCCAGGACTACGGCTTCGACCGCCGGCACCGGGAGTTCCTGGCCTGGGTGGCCCGGCACAACGACGTGTACCACCTCGGCCGCACCGAGGACGAGGTGTCGTCGGCCTGGTACGCCATGCGCAAGCACCTCGCGGTCAAGCCCGCGGGCGGCCTGGTGGGCCCGAGCGAGCTGGACGACATCTTCACCGTCGGCGGGTACACCAACGCGGTCTGGCCGCTGTTCGCCGCCGCCTTCTCGCTGCAGGCCAAGAAGGGGCAGCCGGACGGCCTGATGGCGGCCTACCGCCAGCTCGTCGACCACGACGCCGCGGCCGAGAACAACTACGCCGTCTACCTCGCCGTGCAGTGCCGCGACGCCGAGTGGCCGCGTGACTGGTCGCGCTGGCAGTCCGACACCGTGAAGGTGAACGCCAAGGCGCCGTTCATGGCCTGGCCCAACGCCTGGTACAACGCCCCGTGCGCCTTCTGGCCGGTCAAGGGGGGCACCGCGCCGCACATCGGCGACGTCGCCCACCTGCCGCCCATGCTGCTCATCCAGTCGAAGCAGGACGCCGCCACGCCGTACGCGGGGGCGCTGCGCATGCGCGGGCTGTTCCCGAGCGCCCGGCTGGTCGCCGAGGCCGGCGGCAACCACGGCGTGTCCCTGAGCGGCAACACCTGCGTCGACCGGCACGTGTTCGCCTACCTGCGCGACGCGACCGTCCCGGGTGGGGCGGACCGGCACTCCGGGCGCCAGGCCGACGCCGTCTGCGGCACGACGCCCGAGCCACGGCCGATCCTTCCGCTCGCGTCGACCCCTGATCGTCTGCGCACATCCAACGCGCTTCTCGGCCAGTAGGGTCGGTTCGTTCCAAAATCGGGACGGTCGCGTAGGCTGGGCCCGTGATGCTGCGAACATCGGCGTCGCGTGTGCTCGACGATCAGGACCGCGAAGAGGTGCTCGGCATCCTCGACGCGGACCCCGTCGCCAACGTCTTCGTCGCCTCCCGGGTGCGGTCCGTCGGGCTCAACCCGGCCAGGCTCGGCGGACAGATGTGGGGATTCGGCCCGCGTGGCGCGATGACCTCACTGTGCTACGCCGGAGCCAACCTCGTCCCGGTCAACGCCGGGCCGGAGGCCGTCCAGGCCTTCGCCGAGCGTGCCCGCAGGCAGGGCCGCCGATGCTCCTCCATCGTCGGCCCTGTCGACGCGGTGGAGAAGCTGTGGGAACGGCTCGAGCCCCACTGGGGCCCGGCGCGGGCGATCCGCTGGGCCCAGCCGGTGATGGCGACGTCCTCGCCGTCACCGGTGCCGGCCGATCCGCTCGTGCGGCAGGTCCGGCCCGAGGAGTTCGCGACCGTGCTGCCCGCCTGCGTGGCGATGTTCACCGAGGAGGTCGGCATCTCGCCCGACCTCGGCGACGGCGGCGCGCTCTACCGCTCGCGGGTGGCCGAGCTGATCCGCATCGGCCGTTCCTTCGCCCGCATCGAGGACGGCCAGGTGGTCTTCAAGGCCGAGGTCGGGGCGGTGACGCCGCAGGTCTGCCAGATCCAGGGGGTCTGGGTGCATCCCGAGCGGCGCGGTCAGGGACACGCCGTGGCGGGCATGGCCGCGATCGTCGACCTGACCCTGCGGCACTTCGCCCCGACGGTGTCGCTGTACGTCAACGACTTCAACGCCCCCGCGCGGGCGGCCTACCGCCGGGTGGGGTTCAAAGAGGTCGACACGTTCATGTCCGTGCTGTTCTGACCCTTCGCCCGATCCCTCGGCACGAGCGGGGTGCGCGGCGCCGGTACCCTGGGCGGGTGCTCGAACAGGTGACCGCGACGCGGTACGTGACCCCGTTGAGGGAGGGCGGGTCGCTGCCCGGTGTCATCGAGGCGGACGACCTCGGCACCTATGTGGTGAAGTTCCGCGGCGCGGGACAGGGGCGACGCGTCCTCGTCGCCGAGATCATCTGCGCGGAGCTGGCGCGACGCCTCGGCATGCGCACCCCCGAGTTGAAGGTCATCGACCTCGACCCGCAGATCGGGACGCGCGAGCCCGACCAGGAGATCCAGGACCTCCTCAACGCCAGCGAGGGCCACAACCTCGCCGTCGACTTCCTGCCCGGCGCGCTCGGCTTCGACCCGCTCGCCTGGACGCCCGACGCCGGCTTCGCCTCACGCGTGCTGTGGTTCGACGCGCTCGTCCACAACGTCGACCGCAGCTGGCGCAACCCCAACCTCCTGGTCTGGCACGGCGACACCTGGCTGATCGACCACGGCGCCGCCCTGTGGTTCCACCACAACTGGCGTACGGCCGACCCGCAGCGCCCGTTCAAGGCCGACGACCACGTGTTCGCGCCGTTCGCGTCCCGTCTGAAGGAGGCCGACGCCGAGCTGCCCGGCCTGATCACCGAGGGGCTGCTGCGCGAGGTCGTGGCCCTGGTCCCCGACGAGTGGCTCGACGGCGAGCCCGGCTTCGACGACGCCGCGGCGGTGCGGCGGGCGTACGTCGACCACCTGCTCGCCCGCGCCCACGGCCCGCGCGCCTGGCTCCCGGAGGTGGCCGCCCGATGAGCGAGCTGCACGTCTACGAGTACGCCGTGGTCCGCGTCGTGCCGTGCGTGGTACGCGGCGAGCTGATCAACGCGGGGGTGATCCTCTACTCCCAGCCGTGCGGGTACCTCTGCGCCCGCGTCGAGCTGGACGAGGCGCGGCTGCTCGCGCTCGACGAGAGGGCCGACGTCGCGGGCATCCGGCAGGCGCTGGCGGCCTACGAGCGGGCCTGCACCGAGGACTCCGGCCCGCTGCGCCGCGAGTCCCTCGGCAGCCGTTTCCGCTGGCTGACCGCCCCCCGGAGCACGGTCGTCCAGACCGGCCCCGTCCACGCGGGCCTCACCGCCGACCCGGCCGCCGAGCTCGAGCTCCTCCTCGGCCGCCTGGTACGGAGAACCACCGCTACATCCGGGTGATGACCTCCTCGGCGAAGCGTTCGAGGGTGGCGATCTTGAGTTCGAGGCCGCCCTCGCCGTACCGTTCCTTCTCCTCGGGGGTGGCGAGCCACCAGGGGGCGGCCAGGGTTCCGGTGACGCCCTTCTCGGCGATCCTGCGGTAGGTCGCCGGGTCGGGCAGGGCCGCGACGCCGGCGACGATCTCCAGCGCGTCCTCGGCCCTGCCGTACTCCTTCAGGTGGCCGCGGAGCCGGGCCAGCACGTCGTCCAGCTGCTCCTCGGTGTAGACCCGGTTGCCGATCCACCCGTCCCCGAGCCGGGCCGCGCGACGCAGCGCCGCGTCGCTGTCCCCGCCCACGAAGAACGGCACCGGGCGCCCCGGCGTCGGCGCGATCGACAGCGGCCCGAAGTCGAAGAACCTCCCGTGGTGCTCGACCGTGCCGCCCGTCCACAGCTCCCGCAGCACCGGGATCATCTCGTCCAGCCGCTTGCCCCGGGTGTGGAAGTCCTGCCCGGTCTGCAGGAACTCGTCCTCGCACCAGCCCACGCCGACCCCGAAGCTCACACGGTCGCGGGACAGGACGGCGGCCGTGGACACCTGCTTGGCCACGGTGAACAGGTCGCGGGCCGGGGCGATGTACACGTTCGGGGCGAACCGCAGCCGTTCGGTCACGGCGGACATCGCCCCGATCGTCACCCAGACGTCCGGCCAGTGTGTCGCGGCGGTCCAGCGTGGCCGTCCCGTGCGGGAGTAGGGGTAGGGGGAGCTGTAGTCGGCGTAGAAGATGTGGTCCGACAGCGTCAGCGTGTCGAAGCCGCACCGCTCGGACGCCTTGGCCAGCTCGACGAACTGGTCGGTGTCGGTGAACGACGCCCCCAGCCAGAAGCGCATCCCGGACAAGGCCGTCAGCCCGTGAACTCGGGGATGACCTTGGTGGCGAACAGCTCCAGGTTGCGCTTGACCGTGTCGAGCGGCAGCACTCCCTGCTGGCCCTGCATGAACAGGCCGAACCACTCCAGGTCGGGCATCCGGTCGAGCATCCGCTGGATGCCGCGCTTGACGTCGTCGGGTGTGCCCAGCAGGGCCAGCTCGACCTCGTTCATGCGCTTGTAGTCGCCCTTCTCCGGCGAGATCGGCACGTGCCTGTCGTCCTCCTGCTTGCGCAGGACCTCCAGGTAGCCGAAGGGGCCGAAGAACGCCGCGAAGTCCTTCTGCATGGGCCCGTAGGTCGCGATGGCCTCCTCGCGGGTGTCGGCCATGCCCACGACCTTGAGGATGCCGGTGTGCTCGCCCAGCTTGTAGTCACGCCCGCACTTGGCCGACTCCTCCTGGTAGAGCTTGGCCTTGGCGGCGTGCTCGTCGGGGTTCGGGGTGAACATCCACGGCATGATGTTCTCCTGCGCGGCCCTGATCACCGAGCGGTCGCTGATCGTGAACGGCTGCCACAGCTCCGGGTGGGGGTTCTGGTACGGCTTGGGGCACACGGCGACGGCCTGGATCCTGCCGTCGTCGGACACCTCGCCCGGCGCGCCGAAGGTCCTGGTCCACTCCAGCGCGGGCCAGCCCTCGATGCCGTCGTAGGGGAAGGGCACCTGGTAGTCGAGCGTCTCGCTCTTGTACCGGAGCGTCTCCTGGGTCCAGGCGAGCTTCATGATGTGCAGGATCTCGCCGAACACGTCGAAGTTGCGGTTGTCGGACGCCGACCCGTCCGAGCGGGCCGCCGCCGCGTGCCAGCGCTGGCCGAGGACGTTCATCCAGCGGTTCTGGTACCCGCGCGCGACGCCGAGCCGCAGCCGTCCCTTGCAGAACTGGTCGAGCAGGGCGACGTCCTCGGCCGCCCTGATGGGGTCCCAGGCGGGCAGCACCAGGCCGAGCGGCGCGAGCAGGATGCGCTCGGTGCGCGCCGCGAGGTCGGTGAGGACCATCAGCGGGTTGACCGAGAACTCGAACCCCTCGGAGTGGAAGTGGTGCTCGGTCATCATCAGGGCGTCGAAGCCGAGCTGGTCGGCGTGGACGGCGATCTCGCGGACCTCGTGCAGCAGCTTCTGGTACGACTCGGTGTCGCGTCCGATCGGCCGCCGCGCCCGGGCGTTCTCCTCCTGGCTGTAGCCGGAGCCGGGGATCTGCGGGTTGAGCATTATTGCGAATTTCACGGCAAACTCCTCATGCACGAGCGCCGGCGAGCGCCTTGAGCCAGTTGTCGACGACGAGGAGGAACTCCGCCGGGCGTTCCTCGTGGAGCCGGTGGCCGCTGCCCTCCCAGACCACGGCCCGCGAGCGGGGGTCCTTGAACACCCCCGACTCCCAGGCGGCCTGCGCGGGGTCGAACCAGAAACTGAGCACCGGGTGGTCCCGCCGCGCCAGGTACTCGTCGGAGCCGGCGCGCAGCCCGATCGCGCCCGGCGCGGCGAACATCGCCTCGAACGCCTCCACCAGCACGTGCGGGGGAGTGGCGAGCGTGCGGCGGCGGTGCCACTCCTTGATCCACGCCGGGGTGGCCGGGGTGTACGACCAGCGGTCGATGTCGACGGCGACCGCGCCGGTGTCGCCGTCGCGCAGGGCCGTCACCATGGCGGGGAACGCCGAGGCGACCGGCCCGGCGAATCCGTACCCGGGGTCGACGGTGACCAGGGCGCGGACGAGGTCGGGGTGCTCGACGGCGAGGTGGGAGACCACCTGCCCGCCCATCGAGTGGCCGACCGCGACGACCGGCGGGGCGCCGAGCCCGGTCAGCAGCTCGGCGAGGTCGTCGGCCATGCGGCGCGGGGTGTTGCCGGTGTCACGGCAGGTGGAGTAGCCGTGCCCGCGCAGGTCGGCGGCGATCACGCGGTGGCGTTCCCTCAGCGTGGGGATGTGGTGGGACCACTCGTGGGAGTCGGAGCCCCATCCGTGGACGAGCAGCAGCACCGAGTCGGACGAGCCGTCATCGGTGTAGAACAACCGCACGCCGTCGACGTCGGCGAATGCCATGAGCGCCCCTCCTGCTGAGGACTTCCCGCCAGGCAAGCTACCCTAGGAATGCTAACCGAGCAATCGCTTGTTTAGCCATGAGGGCTGGCCCCACGATGGACACGGCGAGAGGATGGGCGCATGCGGCTGGGCGTCACGATGTTCACCACCGACCAGGCGATGCCGGTCCCCGACCTGGCGCGCGCGGCCGAGGAGCGCGGCCTCGCCTCGCTGTACGTGCCCGAGCACACCCACATCCCGATCTCCCGCCGCACACCGCCCCCCGCCGGGCAGGAGGCGCTGCCCGAGGAGTACAAGCGCACCCTCGACCCGCTGGTCGCCCTGGCCTACGCGGCGGCGGTCACCGAACGCCTCACCGTCGGCACCGGCATCCTCCTCGCCGCCCAGCGCGACCCCATCGTCACCGCCAAGGCCGTCGCCACGCTCGACCACCTGTCCGGCGGCCGGGTCGCGCTCGGAGTGGGGTTCGGCTGGAACGTCGAGGAGATGGAGGACCACGGCGTGCCGTACGGCTCCCGCCGCGACGTCGCCCGCGAGCACGTGCTGGCCATGAAGGCGCTGTGGAGCGGGGACGTCGCCGGCTACGACGGGCGGCACGTGCGCTTCGAGCCGTCCTGGTCGTGGCCCAAGCCGGTCTCCGGCCCGCCGGTCTACATCGGCGGCGGCGCCGGGCCCAAGCTGTTCGCGCACGTCGCCGAGTACGCCGACGGGTGGATGCCCATCGGCGGCAAGGGAGTGAAGGACGCCCTGCCGGCCCTGCGCGAGGCGTACGACAAGGCCGGCCGCGACCCCGGGACCGTCACGGTCGTGCCCTTCGGGACGGTGCCGAGCCGGGAGAAGCTCGACTACTACGCCGGGCTCGGCATCGAGGAGGTCGTCTGCCAACTCCCCAGCGCCTCCTCCGACGTCGTCCTGCCCGTCCTCGACCGCTACGCGTCGCTGCTGTGAGAAGGAGGCGGCACCCACCACATCGCCCCGGACGCGATCTCCTGGTAGACGTCCAGCAGGTCGGCGCCGGTGATCGCGCTGCGCGACTCGGCGGCGGCCCAGGTGTAGACGCCGCGTGACATGGTCGAGGTCTCCTGCCGTACGCGCAGCGTGTAGACCCGCGCCCGGATCTCGTGCACCTGCGCGTCCGCCGGGGCGGCCTGCATGGCGAGCTCGGCGAGCTGGCAGGCCAGGCGGAGGTCGCCGTCGGCGGCGGCCGTGGCGGCGCGCGCGGCCAGCGCGGAGGCGCCCCCGGTGAGACCCGCGAGCGCCTCGGCCAGCACCTCGTCGGGCGCCGGCTTGAGGTGTGCCGGATTGCCGTCGTGCCAGCCGCCGTACAGCCGCCAGATGTTGCGCACCACGAACTCCGGCTCGTCGTAGTCGGGCCGCAGGTACGGCCGCCCGGCGAGCTCCCGTGGCGGCCGGACGGCGTGGATGATCTCGTCGAGCCGGGCGCCCGCGTTCATCAGCTCCAGCGTCTGGTCGACGAGGCTGTCGAGGTAGTCGGCCGTGTCGGTGAGCGCCTGCCGTACGCGGGCCGCGCCGGCGATGGGCAGGCCGTGTCCGGGCAGCAGCACCTCGGCGTCCAGGGCCGCCATCCGGCGTAGCGCGACGGCCCACTCGTCGGGGTAGCGCTGCGCCTTCTGCGGGTTCCCGGCGTTCGGCGTGACCCAGACGAACAGGTCGCCGGTCAGCAGCACGCCGCGTTCGGGCAGGAACGCCCAGGTCGCGTCGTCGGTCTCGCCGCGCGCGTGCCGCATCCGGAAGGTCACGTCACCCAGCGAGAGCGCCATCTGGTCGCGGTAGGTCAGGTCGGGCTGGCGGTAGGAGGTCGGCCACCGCAGGCCGGTGAAGCCGAACTGCCGCTGGTTGATCACCGTGTTGTACCCGGCGGTCCTGGCGTAGCGGGCGAACCGCGCGGGCACGTTCTCGTGCGCGACCACCTGGGGCCGCGGGCCGTCCTCGGCGTCGAACGGGTCCATGCCCGCGACATGGTCGACGTGCCCGTGGGAGAAGATCGCATAGCGAACCGGCCCGTCCGACCAGGCGCGCACGGCGGCGTGCATGGTGGAGGCGTCCACGGTGTTGCCCGTGTCGAACAGAGCCAGGCCGCCATCGCCCCGAATGCCGTACACATTGCCGAAGGCCGGCCACATGACCACGCCCTCGGCCACCTCCTGCACCCCCCTCGAGCGCAGGTCCCGCAGTGGTACGTCCTGCGGGGCCACCGACCCGCGCCATACGCGGTCAGCGTGGTCGAGGATCGGTGACGTCATGCGGTCAAGCCTGACCCGGATGGCCCGCGAGCAGCAGTAGGGAGTTCCCTACATCTCCAGGTCTTTGCCATCAGGAGATGACGATGGGAACGCGCGAGGCGTCGCCGGGGAGCACGTCTGGACGAGGGCTGTTCGCGGTCGGTGGCCGGCACGCGCGGCCCCGCGCATCGGGACGGCGGTGCCGCGACCAGGTGGGCTCGCCGTGGTCCCATCGGGACGGCGGTGCCGCGACCAGGTGGGCTCGCAGTGCTCCCATGTCGATCAGGCCGTACACGCCGGAGGCCGTCAGGCGAGGCCGGCAAGGAGGCCGGCGAGCTCGTGTGCCTTGGACAGGATGCCGAGGTGGCTGGTGTCGAGGGTCTCGACCCGGAACCGGCCGGGGGCCTGCGCGTCGGCGTCGCGGATCATGCGGTCCTGCAGGGCGAGGGGCAGGGACCGGTCATGGCGGAGCCGGATATAGGTGCGGTCGATGCGGCCCCAGGTCTCGGGGGCGATGCGCGCCTCGGCCAGCGATATCGACACCGGCTCGTCCGGCTGGCACTCGTTGATCACTACGCGCAGCATGTCGTCGGTGCCGTCGGCGAGGAAGGCGGCCTTGACCGTGGCGAGGAAGCCGGGGTCGGCCGTACGCCAGTTCGTCCGCAGGGCCCCCGTCTTGGCGGGGTCGCCGACGTGCGGCACCTTGAGGACCAGACTGTCGCGGCCCTCGGGCGACTGGTAACACTCAAGGACGCTCCCCAGGGTGGAGCAGCAGAATGCCGAGATGTAGACGATCCTGCTGATCAGATGGGGTACGGCGTTGCCGACTCCGGTGATGGTCACTCCGCCCAGGCTGTGCCCGGCCAGCACCACCGGCCCGTGCGCCGCAGCCCGTCGTACGACGCCGGTGACGTGGGTGACGTAGTCCTGGAGGGTGACATCGGCCAGCGGCGAGCGTTCGGTGGCGAACGTGCCGAGATCCTGGGGTGACTGGTAGGAGGCGGGGTACCAGGCGGCCGGGCCGTGCCCCGGCAGGTCGACCGCGAGGGCGCGGTACCCGAGCACGGCGAGCTCGCCGATGATCGGCCCCCAGAAACCGGAGCCGCCGTTGGAGCCATGGACGAGCACGAACGTCGGCCTGCAGCGGTGTGCGGCGTCGGCGTCGGCGTCGGGGTCGGCGTGGGTGTGGACGTGGGCGTTGGCCTTGGCGTCGGCGTCGGCGTGGGCGCTGGGTGCGAGCGCCCCGGTGGCCAGGAGGCCTGCCAGGGCGGCCTGTGAGGTCTGACGCAACATGGCGCGACGGGTCGTATCGGTCATGGTGGGTACCTCTCGACAATCGGCGAAGTAGGCGGCCGTCTGGATCGCGGCGGGCAGCCTTGGGACAGGCGGAAATCGGATGATCGGGGGCGGTCAGCGGGACTTGCGGGGCACGTGGGCGCGGATCTCCGGGCGGGTGACGGCCCAGGCGACCGCGAGCAGCACCAGCCCCTGGACGCCCTGCTCGACGCGGACCCAGACGGGGTACGGCCCGGGGAGCGAGACCAGCGCCGCGATGCCGATCGGGCCGGCGATCGAGACCCACAGCATGCGCAGGTAGGCCGAACGCCTCCCGGCGCGGAGCCGGCCGGCCCAGCGCAGGCAGAGTAGCGCCAGGACCGTCACCCCGGCGGCGCGGATCCACACCACGGGGTCGAGGCCGTCTCGCAGCAGCCACACCGCCCCGAGCAACCCGGCACTGAGCACGCAGTTGACGTAGAGCAGGACGAAGACCCGGCGGATGGCGGGCCCCGTCGGCACGCTGGGCGCGGGCGCCGGTGTCGCGGAAGCACGGACGTCCTGAGCATTCATGATCAAAGGCCTTTCTGGGGATGAGCGGTCGCCGACCGGGAGAGTCGAACGGTGTCGACGGTAGGGAGCACGTGTCGACGGTAGGGACCACCACGGGTCCGCCGTAATCCCGCCAGACCCCGTCTTCGGTGGGGCTGGCCCCACCCGAGTCTGGGTCCAGCCGGGTGTGATCGGAGGCCGGCAGGCGGGACACTTGGGCGCGTGGGAAAGGTAGGAGCGCGGGCTGCCCGGCACCTCGGGGCGTTGGGGCATGGGCTGCTGCTCGGCGGCCTGAAGCCTGTGGCCGCGATGCTCGCCGGGCTGCCGGTGCTCGTCGTGGTCACCGGTTACGCCGGCGCGATCTCGCCTGCGCTCGCGGTCACGGTGCTCGGCGGGCGGTGGCTGGCCGGTCTCACCAGGAGGTTGAACGGCCGGTGGGGCGGCATCGAGATACCGGCGCCGTACCTGCCGCGTCCGGCCCTGCAACGGGTGGCGCACGGCTGGTACTGGACGGGGTACGACTACCACCACTCGCGGTGGGTCGCGAGGGTCTCCCTGATGTTCAACTGGCTGGTCCGCGACCCGGCGACCTGGCGTGACCTGCTCTGGCTGGCGACGGACCCGCTGATCGGAGGCCTGCTCGCCCTGCTCCCCGCCGGCCTGGTGGCCTACGGCCTGGCCATGCCGTGGACCGGCACGACCGTCCCATTCATAGCCGCCATGCCGGCCGGGGTGGCGGCGGCCGGAGTGCCTGCCGTGCCGGCCGGAGTGTCCGTGCTGTCGGCCGGGACCGCCGGATTGCCCGGAGTGTCGGTCGGGGGCGCGGCATTGTATGGAGTGCCGTCTGGGGGCGCCGGGTCGCCGGGAGTGTCGGTCGGGGGTGCCGCGCTGTTCGGAGTGCCGGCCGCGGCGGTTGGGGTGGTGACCGTGCTGCTGGGGGTGGTGATCGCGCTGCTGGGGGTGGCGATCGCGCCGTCCTTGCTGCGCATGCACGGGCGATGGACGCACGCCGTGCTCGCACCGACCCGTCAGGCGTGGCTGGCGCGCCGTGTGGAGCGTCTCACCGAGACGCGGACCGACGCGGTCAACGCGCAGGCCGCGGAGTTACGCCGCATCGAGCGCGATCTGCACGACGGAGCGCAGGCCAGGCTGGTGGCGATGGGCATGACGCTCGGGGCGGCCGAGCAGCTGATCAGGAGCGATCCGGATGCCGCCGCCGCGCTGGTCGCCGAGGTCCGCGAGAGCTCCGCCAAAGCGCTGGGCGAGCTGCGCGACCTGGTGCACGGCATCTATCCGCCCGTGCTGGCCGAACGCGGTCTCGGTGACGCGCTGCGCCTGCTGGCCTTGGAGGCCCCGCTCCGGGTGAGCGTCGAGGTGGACATGGCAGGCCGCCCCGAGCCGCCGCTCGAGTCGGCGGCGTACTTCGCCGTGTCGGAACTGCTCACCAACGCCGCACGCCATTCCGGGGCGACGCACGTCGAGCTGACCGTCCGGCACGACGGAGAGCGGCTGCGCATCGCGGTGGCCGACGACGGCCGGGGTGGCGCTGATCCGGCGTGTGGCGGTGGACTGCAGGGCGTACGGCGCCGGCTGGGCGTCTTCGATGGAAATGTGACCGTGGACAGCCCTCGCGGCGGTCCCACCAGAGTGATGATGGAGATTCCGTGCGCGTTGTCCTCGCCGAGGACCTCTACCTCCTGAGAGACGGCCTGTCCCGGCTGCTGGCGGCTCACGGTCTGGAGGTGGTGGCGGCCGTCGAGAGCGGTCCCGAGCTCGAACGGGCCCTGGCCGACCAGCGGCCCGACGTCGCCGTGGTCGACGTGCGGCTGCCGCCGACGTTCACCGATGAGGGCCTGCGCGCGGCGCTGGAGGCGCGCCGCCGCGTTCCCGGCCTGCCCGTGCTGGTGCTGTCGCAGTACGTCCAGCAGCTCTACGCCCGGGAGCTGCTCGCCGACGGCACCGGAGGGGTGGGCTATCTCCTCAAGGACCGCGTGTTCAACGCCGAGCAGTTCGTCGAGGCGGTGCGCCGCGTGGCCGCCGGCGGCACGGCGATGGACCCCGAGGTGATCTCCAAGCTCCTGGCCGGCACCGCCGCCGGCACGCCGCTGTCCCGCCTGAACCCTCGGGAGCTGGACGTCCTCGCGCTGATGGCGGAGGGGCACTCCAACACCGTGATCGCCCAGCGGCTCTGCCTGAGCGAGGGCTCGGTCAGCAAGTACACCACCGGCATCTTCGCCAAGCTCGACCTCGCCCCGTCCAACGACACCAACCGGCGGGTCCTCGCCGTCCTCGCCTACCTCAACGGCACGACCGACCGGTGACAGGCCTGCGGCGCTGTTCTCGGTCGTCACGACATGACGGCGGTGGCCAGCTCGCGGAGAGCGGCGCGCAGGCGGGTGACGCCCCCGTTGGAGGTGATCTCGCGCACCAGGTCCCCGTCGAAGCAGCCGAGCAGCGCGTGGGCGAGGAAGTCCGCGTCGGCCGTGGGGCGGATCTCGGCGATCAGCCCGGTCACGTGCTCGTGCCAGAGGCGGTAGGTCGGGTCCTGGTGCTTGTCGGTCGCGCAGGCCTGCTCGTGCGCGGCGAACAGGGCGATGTTGCGCGCGGCCAGTTCGGCGAGCTCGTCGAGGAAGGCGAGGAGGCGGTCGCGGGGCGGCGCCTCGGGCCCAAGGGGGACCGGGCCGTTCTCGATCGCGTCGCGGATGCGGGCCGCCCGTTCGGCGAGCAGCTCCTGGAACAGCCCGGTACGGCTGCCGAACCGCCGGAACACCGTGCCCTTGCCCACCCCCGCGACCTGGGCGACGCGGTCGAGGGAGACATGGTCGGGGCCGTGGGCGGTGAGCAGTTCCTCGGTCGCCCGGAGGATCGCCTGCCGGTTGCGGGCGGCGTCGGCGCGTTCGGGTGCCATGGCGTCTCCTGGTAATCGGACTGTTGGTCCGTATAGTATCGCCTGCACACATCCGGACTGTCGGTCCGGATATCCGTGGAGGTTCTGTCATGCGCGCCTTGATTTCCGCCCCCGAGACGACCGAGGGGTACCGCCACGCCGAGGCCCCCGAGCCGGTCCCGGCCCCGGACCAGGTGACCGTGGAGGTGCGGCACGCGTCCGTCAACTTCGGGGAGGTCCGTCACCTGGGCTTCCAGCCCGCCGGGACGGTGCTCGGGTACGACGCGGCCGGGTACGTCGTCCAGGCCGCCGAGGACGGCAGCGGTCCCGCCGTGGGCGAGCGGGTGGTGGCGTTCGGCCCGGGAGCGTGGGGAGAGCGAGCGGTGTTCGGCACGGACAGTGTCGCGGTCGTCCCGGAGAAGGTCGACCTCGCCGCCGCCGCGGCGTTGCCCCTGGTCGGGATCACCGCGCTGCGGACCCTGCGTGACGCGGGTCTCGTCCTCGGCCGCAGGGTGCTCGTCACCGGGGCCTCGGGCGGTGTCGGCCGGGCGGCCGTCCAGCTCGCCAAGCATGCCGGCGCGTACGTCGTCGCGTCAGTCGGATCGCCCGCCCGCGGGGAGGGGCTGGCGGCGCTGGGGGCGGACGAGGTGGTGGTCGGGCTCGACACGGTCACGGAGCCGGTGGACGTGGTGCTGGAGAACGTCGGGGGAGCGCACCTGGTCGCCGCGTGGGGCCTGCTCAAGCCGGGCGGGGTACTGGAGAGCATCGGCTGGGCGTCCGGCGAGCCGGCGGTGTTCCCACCGAACTCGATCTTCGCGCTCGGGGCGGCCAAGTCGCTGCGTTCGTTCGGCGACGCCGCCGAACCCGGCCCCGACCTGGCCACTCTCGTCGACCTGACCGCTCGTGGCGTCCTGGACCCGGGGGTGGGCTGGCGCGGGAGCTGGACGAGGTTCGGCGAGGCCGTCGAGGCCCTGTTCGGCCGCCGCATTCCGGGCAAGGCGGTCATGGACCTCGACTGACCATCGCCCGCCTGCCCGACTCCGGGCAGGCTGGTCATGGACCTGGACTGATCGTCGCCCGCCTGCCCGACTCCGGGCAGGCTGGTCATGGACCTGGACTGATCGTCGCGGGCCTGCCCGACTCCGGGCAGGCTGGTCATGGACCTGGACTGATCGTCGCGGGCCCGCCCAGCTCCGGGCAAGCTGGTCATGGTCGACTGATCGTCGCCGGCCCCGCCGCAAGCGGGGCCGGCTCACGTGCCTCAGGGCTGGATGAGCACCTTCAGCGCCTCGCGGGCCGCCATCGCGCGGTAGCCGTCCGGCACCTCCTCCAGGCCGACCGTACGGTCGAACACCCGGCCCGGCTCGATCTTCCCGTCGAGGATGTCGGGAAGCAGCTCCTCGATGTACGCGCGGGCGGGCGCGGGGCCGCCGGTGACGGTGATGTTGCGCATGAAGGTGTCGCGCCCCAACGGGACCTCGTTGTACTGCGGCACGCCCAGCCTGCTGATCGCGCCGCCGGCGCGCACCACGCCGAGCGCCACGTCCATCGACTGCTCGGTGCCGACGGCCTCCACCACCGCGTGCGTCCCGTCGCCGCCGGTCAGCTCCCGCACCCGCTCGACCGCCTCCTCGCCGCGCTCGGCGATCACGTCGGTGGCGCCGAACTCGCGGCCCAGGTCGGTGCGGTCCTTGTGCCGGCCCATCAGGATGATCCGCTCGGCGCCCAGCCGCCTGGCGGCCAGCACCGCCGACAGCCCCACCGCGCCGTCGCCGACCACCGTCACGGACGTCCCGGGCCCGACCCGGGACGTCACCGCGCCGTGGTGGCCCGTGCAGAGCACATCGGACAAAGTGAGCAGCGAGGGCAGCAGCGCGGAGTCCTCGCCTACGGGCAGCTTCACCAGCGTCCCCTGGGCCTGCGGCACCCGCACGGCCTCGCCCTGGCCGCCGTCCACGCCGTCCAAACCGTAACGGCCACCGTTACGGCAGGACGGGTGCAGGCCCTCGGCGCAGAAGTCGCAGGTGCCGTCCGCCCAGACGAACGGCGCGACGACCAGGTCGCCACGCTTCAACCCGGACACCTCCGAGCCGATGTCCTCCACGACGCCGAGGAACTCGTGCCCCATGCGCCTGCCCTGCTCGGCGGCCGGCATCGACCCGTACGGCCACAGGTCGCTACCGCAGACGCACGAACGCACCACGCGCACGACGGCGTCGGTCGGGTTCTGGATCTTCGGGTCGGGGACGTCCTCCACGCGCACGTCACCGGCGCCGTACATCAAAGTCGCTCGCATCGAATTTCTTCCTTCGGGATGGATCAGTGGCGGCCGCCGACGGGGGCGGGCAGGGCGTCCTGAGGGGAGTCGTCCCGTGGGCTCGACGTCATGCCCATGCCTCCCAAGCCGGTGACACCGACCGGGCCGTTCCGGTATCTCGAACCGCGGCACGGGCGGCCGTTCCTGCGGCGCGGGCGGTGGTTCCCGCGGTGCGGGCGGCGGCCAGGCCCCGGCCTGGGGCGGTCGGCGCCCGATGGTGTGGTCCGCATGCTGGTGTCTCCTCTCCGGTCGGGCGGCCGTGACACATCAACCCTGCCAGCGGGGCCCGGACCATGGCAGACCGCGCTGTGCCAGGGACCGGCGTTCAGGGGTGCGACAGGGCCCCCCAGGCGATTCGCGCGCCCGAGGCCTCCTGGTACGGCTCGAAATCCGGCTGCCGGTGTGACATTCCGTCCGGTTTCTGTCGTGGCCAAGAGGTGGCCCCACCCTTTGAATTGAACGACTCCATGTCCCGTATGAATGCGCGAACGAGCGGCGCGTGTACGGGTCGTGCGCGCTCTGCCCGCTGTGGTTCACCTGTCGTATGCGTATATACGTATGAGGAGGTGGAGGGGTGTGCTGCGAGGGCTTCAGCCCTTCCGGTAGCGGCTTTCTTCTTTCACCTGTCTTTCTTTTTGAAAACCCGTGCGCGGTCGTCATCCGGTCCTCAGAATGACGTTGAGAGCGCATCGTCAGCAGCGGTACCGGGTCACATGTGCTCACAGCCGTGTAAGCGAACCGGCTAATCCTCTTAAGCGCTGATTTTTCGGACAGGTAGGTGAAACGTGCCCCCCAACCGCGAAAGAGACCCTTACGAGTCCCCGCTCGCCCAGTTCGCGTTCGAGCTGCAACGCCTTCGTCAGGCGGCGAAGCTCACCCAGCGGCAACTCGGAGCCCGCCTCAAGTACTCCGACTCCATGGTCAACATGGTCGAACAGGCCAAAAGGCCCCCGTCGGAGGACTTCGCAAAACTCTGCGACCAGGTCTTCGGCCTCGACGGCGTCATGACGAGGCTGTACTTGGGCATCGTCCGGAACAGGGCGCCGCAGTACCTCCTGTCCTGGCTGGACGAGGAAGCACGCGCCCACTGCCTACGGACGTGGCAGCCCATGGTCATCCCAGGTCTGCTGCAGACGGAGGCGTATGCGCGGGCTGTGCTGGCCAGCTGGCCGGGCATTACCGACGAGGAGCTTGAGGAAAAGCTCACGAATCGCCTACAAAGGCAGGCGATCCTCCACCGAGAGAATCCGCCAGTGTTCCATGTGATCCTCGACGAGGATGTCATCCGCCATCCTGTCGGGAGCCCCGAGATCATGCGGGAGCAACTGCGCTACCTGCTGGAGATCGCTCAGCTCCCCAATGTGACGATCCAGATCGTCCCTTACGAGGCCCGGCCGCATTGCGGGCTACAGGGCGGCTTCATCATCGCCGAACGGAACAACCACGTGTACGCCGCATACGTGGACGTTCAACCGGTAGGGCGCACACTGGACGATCCTCAGGTGCTGATGGAGTTGCTCCGGCGCTATGACGCGATCAGGGCAGAAGCCGTACCGTTCAAGCAGTCACTCCGGCTCATAGAGGAAGCGGTGAACCACATTGATACGTGATCTTCGGGGCGCGTCGTGGCGCAAGAGCAGCTTCAGCGCCGATGCAGGTGAGTGTGTGGAGGTTGCCTCGAACCTTCCCGGTGTCGTCGGTGTCCGCGACAGCAAGGATTTGGCGGGCTCGGCTTTGACCTGCGCACCGGGGGAGTGGGCGACGTTCCTTAGCGGCATCAAGGGTGGCCACTTCAACACCTGACCTTTCCTGCCTGGCACGGCACCGATCCCTCGCCAGGTCCTCGCCGTACGGCGGCGCCGGTTTCGCCGTACCTTCTTCCCGCCGTCGCGGCGCCGGTTGTGTAAGCCCCGTGATCGGCGGGGAGGGTGCCGTGCGGCGGGGCTGGATCGTCCCCCGCTGTCGCGGGCCGGTTGTGAAAGTCCCGTGATGGGCGGGGAGGGTGTTGTGCGGCGGGGCTGGACCGTCCCCTGCCGTCGCGGCGCCGGGTTTGAAAGCGCTGTGATGGGCGGGGACGGTGTTGTGGGGCGGGACTGGTTTCGCCGTGCATCCTTCCCGCCGTCGCGGTGCCGGTTTTGAGGGTCTGCGGGGGCGGAGAGGGGCGTCGTGCGGTGGTGCCGGGTTCTTTGTGCCGGGTTACCAGTTCCAGTAGGACTTGGCGTCGGCTTGCCAGGGCTTCGGGAAGTACTGGTGGATGGAGAACGCCATGCCGTGGCCGCGGGCGATGAGCTGGTCGCGGTCCAGCTTCCTGGTGATCGGCTTGCCGGGGGCGTCCTTGTCGTCCCACCAGGATTCCCACTGCTTGATGCAGGTCTGCGCGCCGAGATGAGGGTTGGAACAGGGCGCGGGCGGCGACCAGATCTGCGTGTGCCCGAACTGGACCACCTTCCCTGACGACTTCTCCGTGAGCGTGCCCCAGGCCTTCAGGCAGTACCCCTGCGCGGGAATGTCCCACTTCACGTAGTGCTGACGCCCGGAGGTGGCCAGGGTGCGCAGGTCGCCGCAGCTCGCGTTGCCGATCTGTTCCTTGGTCACCCTGAGGGTGTAGTACGTGCCGTTTCCTCGCCAGCCGTCGAGCATCACCCACTCGCCACTGTGGACGAACTTCTCCGCGTAGTCCGGGGGCCACTGCGCCGGGTCGCCCCAGCTGATCTCCGACACCGTGCTGGACAGCGGCTTCCACGCCCACTGCCCGGCGGCCTTCCCGTCGGCCCAGTACTGCCCGGCGCTGCGCTCGAACATCCGCGAGTACTGGCCGTAGTCACCGGTCGCCCGCCTCGCCGCGTCAGGAGTGGCGACCTCGGCAGGACTCTGGGCCGCGGCGGGCCCCGCCGCCCCCATCAGCACCGACACCGTCACCAGCGGCATGCACAGCACCGCATGTCGCCTCATCGGGCGCTCACCTCTTCATCGTCGTCGTGTGTCAGGGCCCCCATCCAAGCCGCTCCACCGCCGCTTTCGCTCCCGCCTCAACGTATTTTGGAAGATCACCAGCCGCATCGCCGCATTGATCGTTTACCTTTTCGAGGCCCGACACATACGTACGGCGAGCCCGCTCCCGCTCCGACCCGCAGAGAATGATCGCGCTCGTGTGACGACCCGTACCGCCGCTGTATGTGCCCGTGCCTGTGGCGGGCCGCTCAGCTCATGGACCGGTTCCCCCTGACGTGGGTCGTACGCGGCCGTGAATCGGGCCGTGTGATGTGCACGGTCAACTCTGCAACCCGAGCTGTGGGAGTTCAGTTTGTCCAATCTTTGTGGCAAGGCCTTCATCTCGAGCAGGCGGGCATGCCTGATCGCCGCGGGCGCCGCCGTCCTGGCGATCGGTGGTGCCGCCATGCCGGCGGCGGCAGCCGCGGACCCGGTCCCGGTCCCCTCCACTGAGCACCATCAGCTGGCCTGGCCCTCGGGCATCGCCTATCTGCCCGCGCGCGTCAACCTCCTGCCCACCGTGTCGGGCACGTGGGTCAACACCGGGTTGGAGGTGACTCTGCCCCAGGCCGGAACGTACGCGCTCGATCTGAACGTCCGGACACGGCTCACCGGGCTTCCGCCCGTCAACGTGTACATCGTCGGCCGTCTCTGGGACGTCACCTCCGGCGCCGCCCTGCCGAACAGCGAGCGCATCCTCAACCAGGTCTACGACAACACCCTTCTGGCGGCCGGGGCCGTCGGCGGCAACGTGACCGCTCCGATCAGCGAGCTCGTCACCGTGAGCGGTCCCACGACGATCCGCCTGGAGGTCCAGCGCAACGACAACACCGGCGTGGCGAACGCGGCCGACGTCTGGACCGACGCCAACGGCCGCACCTCGTTCCGCTTCGACAGAGTCTCCTGACCAACCGCCTGCCGGCACCCGCGGTGTCGGCAGGCACTCCCCACCGCCGGCTGATCTCTAGAACGGGTGACTGTATCGGTGTTCCCTCACCTGGTCATAGATCGCCCGGAGCCATGGCCGGCGGACCTCCGGCAGCCGTGCCAGCGTCATGAGGAACACGTCCACGTCGGGCCGGAACGCGTCGAACGGCAGCCGCGGCGGGGGGTCGTCGCGGTAGACCTCGTCGGGTAGCCCGCCCGAAACGGGCAGGTGCCGGCGATCGTCGTCGAAAGCCAGGTACAGCCATACGTCGGCGCCCAGCGGCACGGCCGTCCCCGCGGCGTACGGCCACGGTTCAATCTCGCAGGAGCCACGCGATGACGGCGGCGCGGTCAGCGGGGGGCCGGGGTCCAGGCCGTCACCAGGGCCAGCAGGCCGGGGAAGCGGGTGTCGAGGTCGGCGACGCGGACGTGGCTGCGGCGCTCCAGGCCGTACTGGCGCTGCCTGATGATGCCGGCCTCGCGCAACGCCTTGAAGTGGTGAGTGAGCGACGACTTCGGGCGGTCGAGGCCGAACCAGCCGCAGGGGTGGTCGAACTGCTCGCGCTCCAGCAGCAGCTTCTGCACGATGCGCATGCGCAGCGGGTCGCTCAGCGCGCCCATCACCGTCTCCAGACGCAGCTCCTCCAGCGCCGGTTCGGGCAGCGGCTGGGGGAGGCCGGGAGGCTCCGGTAGTTCCTTGACGGCGGCCACGGTCGGCACCGGCGGCTCCTTCCTTCGCGGTCCCCTTGTACGACTCCAATCGTACAGCATGTTATGTTCGACTCCGCTCGTACTTATTCGAGTCAAGTCGTACTGTCGTCGTGCTGGGAGGATGCCGTGTCAGATAGCCGGATCATGGCCGAGGAGGCGATCCGCGCCGCCGCGGGCGAGCGTCCCGGGGCCTCCCCGGCTCCGACCTGGTGGGTATGGCTGGCCGCCTGGCCGGTCACCGCCGTGTTCGTGCTGTCCAACGCGGCGACCCCGCTGTACGTGCTGTGGCAGCGCGACATCGGGTTCTCCAGGGGCACGCTCACCGTGATCTTCGCCTGCTACATCGCCGGGCTGCTCGGCTCCCTGCTCGTCTCCGGCGTGGTGTCCGACCGGCTCGGACGCAAGCGGGTGCTGCTGCCCGCGCTCGCCCTCGCCCTCGCCGCCTCCGGGATCTTCGCGACCGCGTCGAGTGTGGCCGCGCTGATCGTGGCCCGCCTGTTCACGGGCGTCGCCGTCGGCGCCGTCGTCTCGGCCGGCATGGCGGCGGTCACCGACGTGGCCGGGCCGGCCCGCAAACGGCTCGCCGCGCTGCTCGCCTCCTGCTCCATGGTCTTCGGGGCGGGACTCGGACCGCTGCTGGCCGGTGTGCTGTCCGAGCTCCTGCCCGGCCCGACCGTCACCGTCTTCGCCGTCGAGACCGTGCTGCTGGTCACCGCCGTCCTCGCGGTCCGGCGCATGCCCGTCCCGCGCCCGGCCACGCCCGGCACGGGGGCCTGGGTACGCCTGCCGCGCGTCCCCCATGGCAACGGCCGGCAGCTCATCCTCGGCGTCGCCGTGTTCGCCCCGGGCATCACCGCGACCTCGTTCGTGCTGTCCCTGGGGCCCTCGCTGCTGTCCGGCCTGCTGGGCACCACCAGCCGCGTCGTCGCGGGCGCCATGGCGTTCGTGATGTTCCTCGCCGCCACCGGGGTGCAGCTCGCCGTCCAGAGGCTGCGCCGGCGCACCATCCTCATCGCGGGCGCGGTGAGCACCACGATCAGCATGGCGGCCCTGGTCGCCGCCGTGAACGCCTCGTCCGTCCCGATGCTCGTCGCCGCCGCCCTGCTGGCCGGCGCCGGGCAGGGCATGGGGCAGCTCGGCGGGCTGTCCCTGCTCAACACAGGCGTCCCGCCGCAGCATCTGGCCGAGGCCAACGCCGCCCTCAACGTCGGCGGCTACCTGCCCGCCGGCGCCCTGCCCGTCGCGGCCGGCTACCTCAGCGACGCCATCGGCCTCACCGGCGGCGCCACCGTCTTCGGCGCCGTTCTGCTGGGCCTGGCGGTCATCGGCGGCCTCGTGGTCCTCGGCATGGGCCGGAACGGCCAGGAGCGCGGCGATGGTGGCTCTCGCCACGGGGGAGGCGAGTGCTAGACGGCGGTGAATCGCACAGGCAGTGCTTCGAGGCCACGGAGGAAGTCACCTCGTTTCCAGCGTAGACCGGTGGCCGGGCCGTCCAGGTGGAGGTCGGGTAGCCGGGTGAGCAGGGTGCCGATGGCGATCCGGGCTTCGAGGCGGCCGAGGGGAGCGCCGAGGCAGTGGTGGATACCGTGACCGAATGCCAGGTGGGAAGGGCCTGTGCGGTGGAGGGCGAGACGATCGGGTTCGGGGAAGACGACCGGGTCGCGGTTGGCTGCGGCGATCTTCAGGATGACGCGGCTGCCGGCGGGGATCACGATGCCGTCGGCCTTCACCTCTTCGAGCGCGGTGCGCGGTGTGGCGTGCTGTACCGGTCCGTCCAGGCGCAGGAACTCCTCGACGGCGGAGGGCAACAGCTCAGGCCGGTCCTTGAGGAGCCGGTACTGATCGGGGTTGGTGAGCAGCGCCAGCATGCCGTTGCCGATCAGGTTGACGGTGGTCTCGTGGCCGGCTCCGAGCAGCAGGAACACGGTGGCCACGAGTTCCTGCTCGCTCAGGGCGTCATCGCCGTCCCTGGCCTGGATGAGGCCGGTGAGCAGGTCGGAGCCGGCATCCTCGGCAGAGTTCCGCCTGGTGTCGATCAACGTCTGTATGTAGGCGTCGAGCGTCCGGAGGGCCCGGCCGACGATGGTGGCCGCGTCGGGGGCGTCCGCCGGTGTGAGAGCAGCGGTGAACCAGTCTCCGAACCTGTACCGGTCGCTCGGCGGAACCCCGAGAAGCTCACAGATGACAGTGGTGGCAAGAGGGAAGGCCACGTCCCCGATCAGGTCCGCTTTCCCTAGTGGGGAGATGTCGCCGATCAGCGCGTCGGTGATCTCCTGGATGCGTGGCCGGAGTGCTTCCACCCGCCGTGCCGTGAATGCTTTCTGCGTCAGTTTGCGGAGCCGGGTGTGATCGGGTGGGTCGGAGTTGAGCATGTGCCGGCCGCCGAAGCCCTGCTGTCCGTGGGCCGGCGCGCTGGAGAGTCTCGCGTCGGCCAGCAGAGCGCGTACGGCCTCGTATCCCTCGATCACGACGGTCTGGTCGCCGGTGCTCATGACGGTGCGTCTCCTGAGGCTGTGGGGTGGTGGTTCACCGTCCGGGGCAGCAAGACCATCAGCGCCACCAGGACGGCGGCGGCCGGGGCGCCCCAGAAGAGGACGTCGGAAATGGCCGCGGACGTCGCCCGCGGGCCCGCGGCGTGACCCTGCAGTCGCCGGGTGAGGAGGTTGCCGAAGACCGCCACGCCGAGCGAGAGGCCCAGCCCGCGGACGGACACCGCGGCGGAGGTGGTCGCGGCCAGATCCGCGGGGGAGGCCGCGTTCTGTGCGACGACCACCAGGTTCTGCATCAGCAGCCCGAAGCCCGCACCCAGCAGGCCGATCTCCGCGGCCAGCAGAACGTAGGGAGTGCCGGGAGTGAGCCGGCTCAGCAGCGCGAACCCCAGCACCGCGATCACCGAGCCCGCGATCAGATAAGGCTTGAACCGGCCACTGGCGCCGATTCGGGCGCCGGAGAGGAAGGAGACCACCATGAACGTCAGAACGTACGGATTGAGCGCCAGGCCCGCCTGGGTGGCGCCCATGCCGTACGCGTCCTGCAGATAGGTGGGCAGGTAGACGACCGATCCACCGAGCAGCGCACCCAGCAGCGCGGTGGCGGGGAGCGCGACGCGCAGGGCGGGCTCGGCGAACAGCCGCAGCGGGAGCAGTGGGTCGACCGCGCGTCGTTCCCGCCAGAGGAACAGGGCGAGCAGGAGGGCGAACGCCCCGGCCAGCGCGACGATCACGCCGGAGGTCCAGGCGTAGGTCCGGCCGCCCCACTCGCCCACCAGCAGCAGGGCCACGATCGCGCCGGTCACCAGCGCGGCTCCCGGTAGGTCGACCTTGCCGTCCCCGCCGGACCCGGGCGACCGCAGTGCGAACGCGATGAGCGCCATACTGAGCAGGCCGAGAGGCAGGTTGATGTAGAAGATCCAGCGCCAGCCCCAGGCGTCGGTGATGGCGCCGCCGGCGAGCGGGCCGCCGACGCTGGCGATCGCGAAGACGCCGCCGGTGAAACCTTGGATCCTGCTGCGCAGACGCAGTGGGTACAGTTCCGAGAGCGTGATCGTGGGCAGCACGAACAGCGCGCCGGCGCCGATGCCCTGCACGGTCCTGGCGGCGATCAGCTGGGGCATCGTCTGGGCCAGGCCGCACAGCGCCGAGCCCGCGACGAAGACGGCGACCGCGGTGATGAAGACGGTTCGCCGGCCGAACCGGTCGCTGAGGCGGCCGTACAGCGCGCCGGTCGCGGTGGAGGCCAGCACGTAGGAAGTGACGATCCAGCCGATCGCGTTCATGCCGCCCAGGTCGGTGGCGATGTCGGGCAGGGCGATGGCCACCACCGTCTGGTCCAGGACCGACAGCAGCATGCCGATCAGGAGGCCGGCCGTGGCGAGCGGCACATTGCCACCCGCCCTAGGCCGGGCCTGGGTGAGGTTCGCGGACGCCATGCTCACCCCTTCGCCCGGGCGAGCGGGTCGGGCAGGTCGAAGTCGGCGCACAGCAGGTCCTGGTCGATGGCCCCTCCGGTCACGGTGCCGCTCGCGGCGGCGGCGATCACGGCGGCCATCGGCATCGGGACGGTGGCACGCCGCGCCATGTCCCCGGCCGCGTACACCCCGGGCACGCTGGTCCGGCCGAACTCGTCCACCTCCACACACCCGTCGGCGAATGACGCGCAGCCGAGACGGGCGGCAAGGTCGGAGCGCTGACGCGGCACGTTGACGACGAACACCGCGTCCCTGAGCATCGGCGGGCCGCTTTCGAAGACGACCTGCTCGAGCCGTCCGTCCGTCCCCTCCAGGCGGGCGATGGTCTCACAGCGCACGCCGACGCCGTTGCGCTCCAGCTTCGCGCGCGACGGCGGGCCGAGCGGCTCGCCGTCGGTGCAGAGCACGACGTCGGCGGCGAAGCGGCTCAGCTGCAGCGCCAGCCGTATGCGGGCCGGCTCCGCGCCGATCACCGCGACCCGCTCGCCGGTGCACTCGTACCCGTGGCAGTAGGGGCAGTGGAACGCGGACCGGCCCCACAGCGCCTCCACCCCGCGAGGGCCGGGAAGCTGGTCGGCCAGTCCCGTGGCCAGCAGGAGCCGCCGTGCCTGTGCCGTGCCGCCGCCGGAAGGCTCCACCAGGAAGCCACCGCCGTCCAGGACGCGCACGTCGCCGACCGCCTCGTTCCGTACCGTGACGGACGGATAGGCGGCCAGTTCCTCGTGGCCGAGCTTGCGCAACTCGGCGGGCGGCGTGCCGTCCCGGGTCAGGAAGTTGTGAACGTTCTCGGCCGGGGCGTTGCGGCCCTCCCCGGAGTCGAGCAGGAGCACCGTGCGATGGACCCGTCCCAGGGTCAGGGCCGCGGCCGTGCCGGCCGGGCCGGCGCCGACGATGACGACGTCGAACATCTTGCCTCCATGAGCGTTGATCGCTTGACGCGGAGACAACTCTGCAAGTTAATGTGAACATGAAGTCAAGTGAGTACCTGCGGATCGGAGAGCTGGCCGAGAGGTTCGGCCTCGCGCCGCACGTGCTACGCCACTGGGAGGCGATGGGGCTGCTCACGCCGGCCGCTCGGGTGAGCGGACGCCGCCGCTACACCGATGACCACGTCGTCCGGGTGCTGACGATCATCCGCGCCAAGGCCGCGGGGATGAGCCTGGAGCAGATCCGGGAGATGCTCGGCGTCTCCGGCCGGGCCGAACGCGAGGCGCTCCTCCAGCGCCACCACGCGGAACTGGAGCACCGGCTCCGGGAGATCTCGGCGTCCAAGGCGCTGATCGAGCACCTCATGCGATGCACGGCCGACGACTTCACCCACTGCCCCGACTACCGCCGCATCGTGAAGGACGCGCCCGACCTGCAGGACCACTCCGGCGGCTGCTGCGTGAGCGGTTCGGCGGGCTGCCGCTGCTGAACCCCGGCCTCCCGCCCCGTGTCCGGCCGAGCCGGACGGTTCGGTGTCCTTCGGTCACCTCGCAGGCAGTGCCGCGCGGGGAGTGAGCCGGGGCGTGGGCGGGGGAGGGCGGGCCGGCGGTCAGGCGGGCAGGGAGTCCAGCTGGGCCAGGAGGCGGGCCTTGCCCGTCCGGTCCAGCCAGGTGGTGAAGTCCATGAGGCCGGGGTGGGCCTGCCGCAGGGGGACGACGTCGGTGTCGAAGTACCGTTCGTCCGCCCAGGTGAACACCTTGGCGGCCTCGGGCGCGTGCTCCCACAGGGCGTCGAGCGGAACCTGGGTGTGCGGTATCGGGCGGCCGGCCGCCGCGCTCAGCTTCGCGGCGATCTGCGGGGCGGTCAGCCTGTCTCCGGTGATCTCGATCGCCTTGCCCAGGTATTCGTCCGGCTTCGCGAAGGCCAGCGCGGCGAACGCCCCGGTGTCGTCGATGGCGATGAGCTGCATGACCAGGTCGTCGTGCCAGGGGACGTTGAGCGAGCCGTTCTGGAAGAAGCGCGCGGGGCTGGTGAAGTCCTCCATGAACCCGGCGGGGCGCAGGATCGTCACGGGGAGGTCCAGGTCGCGGATGTGCTCCTCGATCCGCCACTTCTCGATCGGTCCCCAGCCCCGCTCCAGGTAGAAGGCGTTCTGGCTCTCGGCGCCGCCGACCGACGAGTACACCAGGTGCCGGACGCCGGCGGCCTTGGCGGCGTCGGCGACGTTCATGCCCTGGGCGAGCTCGTTCGGGTTGGCGGACTGGACGCTGTAGACGCCGTGGGCGCCGCGTGCCGCCGCCTCGACGGAGGCGCGGTCGTCCAGGTCGCCGCGGACGAGCTCGGCGCCGGCGGCGGCGAGCGCGACGGCCGCTGGCGCGGCGTCGTCCCGGACCAGGGCGCGGACGTGCCAGCCGGCGGCGAGCAGGTGGCGGGCGGTGGCGCCGCCCTGGTTCCCGGTGGCGCCGGTGACCAGGACGGTCCTGTCGCGGGTCTCGATGGTGGTGTTCATGGAGTGCTCCTTGTGATGCGGTCGTTGTGCTGGGCATGAACATATGACGATTTTTGAGATTTGGTCAACTAGCAGTTGTGGATTGACTCTATTCGCCAGTTGGTCATAAGGTCCGTGTGTGAGTGTCTCGTCCGAACGACTCCGTGATCCCCGGCAGCGGGCCGAACGGGCCGCGACGATCCTCGACGTGGCGGCCGACCTGCTGCTGCGCCATGGCTACCGGCGGGTGACCATCGACGACGTGGCCGCCGGGGCCGGCATCGGCAAGGGCACCGTCTACCTGCACTGGAAGACCCGCGAGCAACTGTTCGGCGCGGTGTTCGCGCGCGAGGTGCTCGACGCGGTGGACGAGCTGCGCCAGGCCCTGCGCGACGATCCGCGGGTGAGCCTGCTGCACCGCTTCGCGCGGACCTACTTCCTGGCGATCGCCAAGCGGCCGCTGCTGCGCGGGTTCCTGCTGGGTGACCCCGATCTGCTCGGCAAGCTGACCGGCTCACCCGGCACCGGCCGCGACGACCGGCACGCGGCGACGCTGAACGAGTACTTCCGGTTGCTCGCCCGGCACGGTCTGCTGCGCGACGACCTGAGCGCCGACGAGGTCGGCTACGCCTACCAGGCGACCTTCGAGGGCTTCCTGCGGGCCGAGAGCGCCGTGCCGGTGGACGACCCCGAGCGGCGGGCCGAGCTTCTCGCGCGCACCGTCCGGCGCGCGTTCGAGAGCGATTCCCCCGCCTCCGACGCCACCGTCGGCGAGCTGGCCGACGTCTTCGTCACGCTTCTGGGGGAGCTGGTCGACGCCGACCGCGCCGACTTCGGCATTCCACCGGCGTGACGATGGCGGGAGCGGCCTCCCGCCATGGGCGTGCGCCCTCGTCTAACGGGCCGGGGTGTACTCCGGCAGCGGGCGGGCGTTCCTGGCCTGCACCCGGCGCTCCACCGCGCCGATCGCCTTCATCAGCGGCAGGCGGGCGACGGTGTCGCGGAGGCACCGGCCGCCTTCGGTCCTGGGCACCATGAGGCGGACGTTGGCGCCGATCTGCTGCTTCTTGTCGACCAGCGGACGGTGGACGGCGTCGTAGCGGGCGAAGGCGACGCGGTGGTCGCCGCCCGCGGCGGCGAGCTCGCCGGCGAGGCGATAGGCCCCGACCAGGGCCAGTTCCGCGCCGGCGCCGGAGGCGGGGGAGGCGCACCAGGCGGCGTCGCCGACGAGCGCGACGCGGCCGTTGGACCAGGAGCCCATCCGCACTTGCGCCAGGGCGTCGAAGTAGAAGTCGGGGTCGGCGAGGGCCGCGTCGAGCAGTTCCCGGGTCCGCCAGGACGAGTCGTCCCCGAACACCTCGCTGACCAGGCGCTTGTGGGCGCCGACGTCCCGGTGGTCGTACTCCAGCTGTGCGGAGCGGAAGATGAAGTACGCCTTGGCCTGGGCGTGGTTGCCGGAGCGGTAGAGCCCGGTCATCTTGCCCGGCGTGTTGAACATCGTCACCCAGCGGTCCTCGCCGAGCGAGGCGTCGGTGTCGGCGAAGGCGAAGTAGTGGTCCTTGAACTGGACGAACCGCTCCTCGGGGCCGAAGGCGAGACGGCGGACGTTGGAGTGCATGCCGTCGGCCCCGACGACCAGGTCGAAGCGGCGGGCGGGCGCGTGCTCGAAGGTGACCGTCACGCCGTCGTCGTCCTGCTCCATACCGGTGATGGAGTCGCCGAAAAGGATCTCCACGTCGGTCACCTCGTGCAGCAGGGCCGCCAGGTCGCCGCGCATGATCTCGACGGAGGCCGGGTCCTGGGTGTCGATCCGGGCGACGGCCCGGTCGGCGGCGTCGACGAACTTCATGCCCTGGACGTCGGTGGCGAGCTCGCGGACGCGCGGCATGATCCCCATCCGCTCGACCACCTCGACTGCGTTGTCGCGCACGTCCACCCCGTTGCCGCCCGAGCGCGGCGCGGGCGCGCGCTCGACCACGGTGGGCGTGAAGCCGTGCCGGGCCAGCCAGTGGGCCAGGGTCAGGCCGGCGATGCTGGCGCCGGAGATCAGGATCCGCTCGTTCATGGGGAGCCCCTTCGCGCTACGATAAGCGAAATGTGCGTTCCAGTTGATTATTTGGAAGGGGCATTCCATTTGTCAACCTCCGATGGGCCCAAGCGCCGGGCGGACGCCGTGCGCAACCGCCGGCTCGCCCTGGACGCGGCCACCGCCCTGCTGGCCGAGCCGGGCGCCTCCCTGACCGTCGAGGCCATCGCCAAGAAGGCGGGCCTGGGGGCGGGGACCGTTGTGCGGGCCTTCGGCGGCAAGGACGCGCTCCTGGACGCCGCGGTGTCCCGCCTGCTGGAACCAGTGGTGCGGCGCGCCCGCGACCTGCTCGCCGAGACCACGCCCACGCGGGCCCTGCGGGTCTTCCTCCGTGAGCTGATCGCCTTCCAGACCGCGCACCACGCCATCAACGACCAGCTGGGCGGCCTGGACCTGCCGGCCACCACGGCCCTGCGCGCCGACCTCGTCCGGGCCGTCGAGGAGATGATCGACGGAGCGCGCCGCGACGGCACGGTCCGCACCGACATCGACCCCGCCGTCACCACGACCCTGATCGGCCAGACCGCCCTGGCGGTCGCCCGCGCCCGGCCCTCGTCCGAGGAGCTCGCCGACGCCTACCTCACCGTCCTGCTGGACGGCCTCCGCCCCCGCCCCTGACGGGCCGGCCGTTCACAGTCCCGGCCCTCGTGGGGGAGCAGGCCTGTGCGACGACAGGGCCGCGCCGAGGACCGGGACGCCTGCGCGTGGTCGTGGAGCCGCCGAGCGCCGAGACATCCGATCTGCCTAAGCCGTCAAGCTCGCCTTGGATCAGGTTCCGGCCACGGATCCAATGGCGGTTCAGTGCTCCTGGTGTGAAGCGTAAGGCCGCCACCGCTCGCGGGCCGGAACCCCAGTCCATGGAACTCGGGATCGTCGACCGCGGTGACGACGCGTAGGGCGCCGGCCTCGGCTACCTCGCAGACCGCAAGACGCACCAGCGCGTCGCGCACCTGTGATGGGACGCCGGGCTGGATGTGCACCACCTCGAGACGGGCGATGGTGTGCCGCTCGTCCTCCCAAGACGCGGCTGCCTGACCGACAAAGGGTTCCCCGCGGGCGTTGTCGACGTAGGCCTGAAGCCAGCAGGCGAGCCGGGCCTCGACGATCAGTCGTCTGGGAGTGGTGACATCCATCCCTGCCCGGGCCAGCCAGATGCCGACCTTGGACGCAGGCGGAGAAACCGATGCCGACGGCGATCCCAGAATGGAATAGGCCCTCTCGAGGTCGTCCGGCGAGGCGGAGAGCCCCACGTCAAGTGGAACCGAACTGATGAAGAACCCGGTGGGGCATACGTCTGGGGCATCGTGAGTGTCCAACAGGACGTACCCATCTCGGATTACCCGGCGGCTTCGGCGAACCAGCCCGGTATCGAGTTCCTCCGCAAGGCGGGATGCGAAGTCTGTGGCCCATTCATCCGCCGAGGTCACCGGCAGGCCAGTGTACGAACCGCCGGTCCACGGACTCCTCGACGCCATCGGAAACCCGACCTTGATGGCGTATGTGTTCGGATCTCGCCGCCAGTGGAAAATCACTAGCATGCCGTCGGGCGCTGCCATGACATCGACGGCGGAGTACTCCTTCGTCACACCGCCCGGGCGTAGCAAGCGTGTCCTGACCGCTTCGAGGACCTCCTGTCGGGACCACTCAATTGTCATATGTCAAGACTCCCACGCCCTTCCTCCAGCTGGATCGGGAGGCCTTCAGCGCGCGGGCGTCGGCGAAGCGGGTACGGTCGTCGCCGAGTTCGGCGAGCACGCGGGCGCCCGTCAGGTCGGCAAGGCCCGGGAAGCTGGTGATGATGGCGGCGTCGGGGTGCTGGTGGAAGGCCTCGCTGGTGGCCTCGGCGAGCTCGTCGGCGGCGCGGCAGGCCGCGTCCAGCTGCAACAGTAGGGCCTGGGCCTGGCGGCCGAGCGCTTCCTCGACCAGTGGGAGCCGGCGAAGGTGTTCTTCGTGGAACAGCGCCTGGAGCCGGTCGACCCAAGTCTTAAGGTTGCGCTGTCGGCCCGAGGCACGCAGCAGGGCGTGCAGCCGGCGGGTGGTGAGCTTGACGGCCGCGCCGGGCGTCGGCGCGGCTTGAAGGACGGTGCGGGCCTCGCGGGAGGTCAGGCCGATGTTCTTGACGTGGAAGGCCTTCAACGCCGCAGGGAAGTACTCGCGCAGCAGCGACCGGAGCTGGTTGGCCGGCTGCTGGCGGCTCCAGACCGCGTCCTGCTGGGCTCGGGCCAGCACGGCGATCGCCTGCACCAGCTCGGAGTCGTCCGGTAGGGGCCGGTGGTGGTCGGCGTCGACGCGCAGGATGTTCGCCAGAGTCATGGCGTCGGCGTGGTCGGACTTCGCGCGGGCGACGGTGTGGCGTTCGCGGTAACGGGCCACGGCCAGCGGTCTTCGACATGCGCCCCCGCCGTCAGCCCGCGTAGCGCTCCTCGATCGGGGACCTCGCCGACCGGCCCCCGCCCCCGTCACGCTCTCGCCGCACCGGCCAGGAACGGGCGCAGCAGCGTGAGCAGGGCGCGCGGCCGGTGCAGCGGGATGATGTGGCCGCAGTCTTCGATGAGGTGTCCGGTCAGATCGTCGGTGACCGGGCGGAGCTGGCGTTCCAGCGCGGCACCGACAGGCCGGGCGCCCAGGGCCATCGTCGGTACCGTCAGGCGGGCAGTGGTGACCGCCCGCTCGATCTGCACCGCGCTCTCGGGAAGGGCCCGGTAGTACGAGAACGCGCGGCTCAACGCCTGCCGGCCGGTGTACGCGCGGACGAAGGCGTCCCGGATGGCGGGGCGCACCCCCTCGCCGAGCGTGCCGGTGCGCAGAAACCAGTCGACGTAATCGGCCTCGTGGCCTTCGAGCACGGTCTCGGCCAGGCCGGGCGCGGCGGAATGGAAGCCGAACCACCACGGCGGCCCGTCGGCGAGGAAGTCCTCGGCGCCGGGCAGCCTGCCCAGCAGTGCCTCCATGACGACCAGGCGCCGGACGAGGCCGGGGTGGCGCGGGGCGAGGAGGAAGGCCGGCGCGGTGCCCGCGTCGATGCCCACCACCGCGGCCGAGGACACGCCGAGCGTGGTGAGAAGCGCCGCGGCGTCCTCGGCCAGGGTGCCCGCGTCGTATCCGGAGACGGCCCGGCTGCTCGCGCCGAACCCGCGCAGGTCCGGCGCTATGACGCGGTAGCGGCCGGACAGATCGGCCATGACATCCGTCCACAGCTCCCAGGTGTGCGGGAAGCCGTGCAGCAGCAGGACGGCCGGGCCGGATCCGGCGAGGGCGACGTTCAGTTCGACACCGTTGACGGGGACGCGTCGCAGTTCGGGCATGCCGGGACTCCATTGGTGGTGAGGGATGGTTACCAAGCTCGGCTTGTCCCTCGAAAGACCGCTCTCCGCCTTGCGGGCCTGGGCCGAGACGCACATGCCGGAGATCGACCGCAACAACCGGCTGGCGGACGAGTCGCCCTCCGACCAGGTCACGGCCACTGGTCGATGACCGCGGCAAGGACGGTCGCCTCGCTCTGCCGTACCGCGGACGTCAGGACCTTCTCCCGTCCCCCTTCGACCGCCTCCTGACCCCGGCGGCCGGAACCGGTGTCACACCTCGCCGCGTTCGTAGGCGAGGGCGAGTTCGACGCGGGAGCGGAGGCCGGTCTTGGCGTAGACGCGGGTCAGATAGACCTCGACCGTTTTGCGGCTGTAGTGGAGTTCCTCGGCGATCTGGGGGTTGGACAGGCCGCCGGCGACCAGTTCGATGACGCGGCGTTCGGCCGGGGTCAGGGCGGCCGTCGGGGAGGGGGCCAGGCCGGCGGCCTTCAGGTGGTGGGCGGCGCGGTCGCGCCAGGGGGCCGCGCCGAGGTCGGCGAAGATGGCGTGGGCACGGACCAGCTGGGCGCCGTCGCCGAGGGTGCCGAGGACGAGCCGCGCCCGTCCCTCCTCGAACCGCTGGCCGTCCGCACGCGCCAGCTCCAGCGCCGCCTCGGCCCGATCCGCGCTCCTGAAGGCGCCGGCCGACGTCAGCTCGGAGATGAGCCGCGCCCGCGGCACGCCGGTGCGGGCGACGTCCCGCAGCGCCTCCGCCGCGGCCCGCGCCGCGGCCGGCTCCCCGGCGGTGCCGTACATGTGGGCCCGGATGGCGAGCACCCGGTACACCACGTCGGGCGGTCCGCCGGCCGCCTCGTCCAGCAGGCGGGCGGCCGTCGTACGGTCGCCGAGGCCGAACGCGTGCCTGGCGCGGAACATCGCCCGCAGCGACACCTGCAGGACGCAGTCCGGCGGCGGATCGGCGAAAAGGCGCTCCGCCTCGGCGTATCTCCCCTGGTCGAGCAGGATGTCGATCTCGATGTTCCGCAGCAGTGCGACGTTCTCCACCAGTCCCGCGTCGCCCAGCGTGACCGCGTCGGAACGGATGTCGCGCAGGGCGTGGTCCCACTCGCCGCCGAGGCGCCGCACCACCGCCATCGTGCGGACGTGCTGTCCGGCGATGTTGTGCCAGCCCAGCCCCCGGTAGATCTGCTCGGCCTGTGAGAGCAGGTCGAGGGCGCGGGTGCGGGCGCCCCCACTGGCCAGCAGGTGGGCCGCCGACTCCAGGGACGCCAGCCGCGCGGCGGGCGGCAGCGCGGCCGAGGCCGACAGCAGGGCGGACAGCGCGCGCTCGGTTTCCTCCCACCTGCCGTTGATGATCGCGTTCCCGGCCAGCCCGGTGAGGGCGATCACCAGGTCCTCGGGCGGGCATCCCGGCAGCGCCTTCCAGGCCTCCGCCGCCGGCCGCGCCGAGTCCAGCCCGAGCTGTGTGGCGCAGACGGCCTGCTGGGCGAGCAGGGCGGTACGGTCGTCGGCGTGGGGGAGTCGCTCCTCGGCGATCGACACCGCCTCGCGGTACCGTCCCATGGCCCGGGCCGCGTTCACCATGGTCTGCGCGGTGCGGGTGTGCCGCCGTCCCGGTGGGAGTACGGCGAGGGCGGCCCGTCCGGCGCGCAGCGCCTCCATCGGGCGTGACCCCTTCCAGTACGACAGCGCCTGCCGGGCGAGCAGCACGCCGCGCTCCTCCGGCGCGGCGAGCTCGGCCGCCCGGCCGTACCAGTGGCCGGCCGACAGGGGAGCCGTCCAGCGGGTGGCCTCGGCGGCGCGCAGGACGGCGGCCAGCGCCTCGGCGTTCGTCCCGCCCTCGGCGACGTGGGTCGCCCACTCCAAGACCCGGCGCGTGCCGGTCAGGCCCCGCCGTCGCAGCAGTTCGGCGATGCGCGCGTGCACGCGCCGCCGCTCGGCGGGGCCGAGGTCGGCGTACAGGGCGTCGGCGACCAGCGGGTGCGCGAACTCGTAGGTGTCGTCGGAGGTCGCCACGACGAGGCCGTCGCGCACCAGCCCGTCGAACGCGCGCTCGGCCTGTCCCGGGTCGAGCCCGGCCACCTCGGCGAGCGCCGGGAGGTCACCGGTCCGCGCGGGACGGGTACGGCGCAGCGCCGCCAGCACCCGGGCGAGGTCCCGCCCGCCGCGGTCGCGCTGGAACAGGCGGCTGAGGATGGCGCCCCGGCGCGGCCCGGGGTAGGTGGACTGCACGGCACCGCCCTGCACGAGGGTCAGCACCGCCTCGCGGACGAACCACGGGTTGCCCCGGCTCTCCTCGTGGACGCGCCGCACGACCGGTTCGCTGGGTGTGCGGCCCAGCACGGCGGTGACCAGCGCGGTGACCTCGTCCAGCGACAGGGGGCTGAGGCGGACGACCAGGTCGGCGTCCATCGCGGGCAGCCGCCGCGCCGTACCGGCCACGGCGAGGTCGCGGACGCGGCGGGGGAGGTACGACAGGACGCCGAGGGTGTCGGCGTCGGCCAGGTGCAGGTCGTCGATGGCGAGAAAGGTACGTCCGGGCAGCCGTTCGAGCAGGTTGGCGGTGCGGACGGCGGGGGCCGAGCCGGTGGCGCCGAGCGCGGCCTCGTCGATGGCGCACAGCAGGTCCTTCAGCGGCTCACGCGCGGCGGGGACCGAGTGGAGGGGGCCGAGCGCGTCGGCGAGGGAGGCGTAGGCGAGACCGCTGCCGAAGTCGCGGGCCTGGCCGTGGAGCACGCGGTAGCCCATGTCCTTGGCCAGTGCCTCGGTCCGGGCGAGCAGGTGGGTCTTGCCGATGCCGGCCTCGCCGTGGATCAGCAGGGTCACGGGAGGGCGGAGCAGGGCCGACTCCAGCCGCCGCAGCAGCGCCGGCCGGCTCTCCGACACCGAGGTCCCGGCCTCGGTGTCAGGGGGACGTGGTGGGCTCCCGGAGCGGGTGGCCGGATGGGAGCCGTCGCCGCGTTCGCCCCGCTCCCGCACCGGTCACCGTCCCCGGCCGGTGGATAAGGACGCGTCGTGGACGGCGAGGGCCGCGGTGAGCAGCATGTCGTACACGGACTCCTGGGGCAGGTCCATGGTCTTCACGACGGCGAAGTACAGCGAGCCCATGACGGCCCACGCCCGCACGCGCGAGGCGTCGTCGGGGGACGGGCCGGCCAGCTTGGCGTAGATCTCGTCGCGGAAGGCCCGGATCGTCTCGCCGGGGGAACCGGGAGGGGCGCCGTCGGCGCCGCCGATGTCCTCCATGAGGAGCCCGATGACGGCGCGGTGCCGGACCACGAAGTCGGTCAGCGGCTCGATGAAGCTGCGCGGATCGGGGCCGAAGTCGCGGCCGAGCAGGGCGATGAGGTCGTCGGCCGCCGGCGCGATGAGCTCCGCGGCCAGGCGGTCCTTCGGGTGGAAGTGGTAGGCAACGGCGGTCTTGGTCAGGCCGACCCTGGCGGCGATGTCGGCCAGAGAGGTGGCGGCGTACCCCCGTTCCGCGAACAGCTCGCAGGCGGCCGCGAGGATGCGGCTGCGGGTGTCGTTGCCCCGGTCCAATGTGGTCATCGTCTCACTTCTCAGCGCGGTCGAGCGTTCAAGGATATTCGCGCCTAAGCTTTAAACGTACGTCCTGAACGGCCGTACAGAACGAGCGTCGCAGCAATGTTTCCAATTCCTCAATAGTGTCTTGGACGGTCACCGATGGCTAGCTTCCTGGGTCGACTGGGCGAGTGGTGCGCACGGCACGGGCGTATCGTGCTCGCCGCCTGGCTCATGCTCGCGGCCGCCCTCACGGCGGGCACACTGGTGTTCGGCCGCCCCGTGAGCAGCGACGTCTCTATTCCCGGCACCGACGCCCAGCGGGCGCACGATCTCATGCGCCACGGTTTCGGTCCCGGATACGACCCCGGCGGCAGCGTTCAGCTCGTCCTTTATTCGAAGGACGGATCGCTTCTCGCCACCGCGCGGAAACACGCCGTCGAGGACGCCGTCGCCGAGATTCGCAAGGTGCCGCACGTCGTCCAGGTGGACACGCCCTATCGCGTGGGCGGCCTTTCCTCCAGCCTCCAGATCGGCGTCATCGCCGTCCGGTTGTCGGGCAACGACCACAGCAAGCTCACCGAGACCACCCAGCAGCTCTCGGCGGCCGCCGAGCCGGTGCGGCGGGTCGGCGTCGAGGTCGTTCCCGCCGGCAGCGGCAACCCCGCCGACAAGGAGATCAAGACCGGGGCCAGCGAGATCATCGGCGTGGCGTGCGCCCTGCTCGTGCTGCTGTTCGCCTTCGGCACGCTCGTCGCCGCGCTCGTCCCCATCTTCACCGCGGTCATCAGCCTCGGAGTGGGCCTCGGTGTGATCGGCCTGCTCGGCCACCTCGTGGACGTCCCCAAGCAGGCCGGCGTCATGTCCTCGATGATCGGCCTCGGTGTCGGCATCGACTACGCCCTGTTCCTGCTGTCGCGGCACCGCAAACTGCTCGCCGACGGCGTGCCCGTCCACGAGTCGATCCGCCGTACGGCGACCGGTTCGGGCGGCGCGGTCCTGTTCGCCGGCGGCACCGTCGTCATCGCGCTCAGCGCGCTGATGCTGGCCGGATTCCCCATGCTGCGCACGCTCGGCTGGGTCACCGGCATCTCGGTCGTGTGCGCCGTGCTCACCTCCCTCACCCTGGTGCCCGCGCTGCTCGGCCTCCTCGGCCACCGGATCAACGCGCTGCGCCTGCCGCTGGTCGGACGGGTGCGCGGCTCGGGCGACTCCGGGAGCGGCTGGGCAGGGCTCGGGAACTGGGTCGCGGGCCGCCCGTGGCGGGTACTGCTGGCCTCCCTGCTGGTCATCGGCGCGCTCGCCGCCCCGGCGCTCGCGCTCAAGCTCGGCCCCCTCGACGACGGGTACGGCGACCGCGGGCAGGCGTCGCGGCGGGCGTACGAGCTGATGGAGGCCGGGTTCGGGCCCGGCAGCAACGGCGCGATGATCGTGGTCGGCGAGCTCGACACCAAGGTCGCCTCGGCCGACGCGCCCGTGGTGAAGGATCTGAAGAACCGGCTGGAGCACACCTCCGGCGTCGCGCACGTCGCCCCCGCGAAGATCAACATCTCGGGGATGTCCGTGCTGGTCCAGGTGGTGTCCGACTACCGGCCGAGCGATCCCCGCGCCGGCGACGTGGTTCGGGCGATCCGCGGCATGCACGTGCCCGGCGTGCAGCTGCACGTGGGCGGCCAGGTCGCGGGCCTGACCGACGCGAGCGACCGCATCGCCGACCGCACACCACCCGTCATCGCCGTCGTCGTGCTGCTCAGCGCGCTGCTCCTGCTGCTGGCGTTCCGCGCTCCGGTGGTGGCGCTCAAGGCGGCCCTGATGAACCTCATCTCCCTCGGCGCGGCGTTCGGCGCGCTGGCGCTGGTGTTCTCCTACGGGCTCGGCAGCCGCCTGGTGGGCATGGACCCGCCGGTGTCCATGGACGGCTCCTACCTGTCGACGATCTTCTTCAGCGTGCCGATCGACTCCTACGTGCCGCTGATGCTGTTCGCGGTGCTGTTCGGGCTGTCGATGGACTACGAGGTCTTCCTGCTGACGTCGGTCCGCCAGGCCTACCTGCGCTCCGGTGACAACCGGCGGGCGGTCGCCGACGGACTGGGCGCGACCGGGCGCGTCATCACCTCGGCCGCGCTCATCATGGTCGTGGTGTTCGTCGCCTTCATCGCCTACCCCGACCCGCTGGTGAAGGTGTTCGGCGTCGGGCTCGCGGTCGCGATCGCGGTGGACGCGACGATCATCCGCGGCCTGCTCGTCCCGGCCACGATGGTGCTGCTCGGCCGGGCCAACTGGTGGTGCCCGGCCTGGCTCGACCGTCTCCTGCCCAACCTCTCCATCGCCGACCACGCCGACGACGACGAGCCGGCGGCGTCGGAACACGACAAGCAACTGGTCGGCACCGCGGCGAGCTGACCGCGCCGTACGTCCACGGCCGGGTGCCACCCGAGCACCCGGCCGTGACCCCTTCGGGAACCGGCACCGCGGCCGGGCCGCTCACCCGTACGGCAGGCCGTACTCCATCGCCAGGCCGGCCGCCAGGGAGGCGATCGCCGCGACGGCCGTGGCCGTGGCCAGGAGGCGGGAGTTGGCCCGCCACAGCGTCGTCCAGGAGCCGTCGTCGCTGTGGGCGATGCTCGCCGCCGCCATGATCCAGCGGGCCGCGGCGAAACCGGCGCCGGCCGCCAGGGCTCCCGTCCAGGGGACGGCCAGCAGGAGCGCGGCCAGCACCAGGTGGGGGAGCGAGGACGGGGAGTAGGTGCGCATGCCCGTCCCCATCTCGAAGCCGAACTGGACGCCGCCGAGGACACGCCCCCGGTTGAGGACGTGCTCGGGGACCAGCCGCCGGTTCTCCGGGACCCGCAGCGAGATCATCCCGGTCTCGCGCAGCAGGACCACCGCGGCGAGCGGGCCGAGCAGCGCCAGGCGCACGGGCCAGGGCGCCAGGGCCTGGACCACGCCGCCGAGGACCGCGCCCACGACCGCGACACACCACGCACCGAGCAGAAGGCCGACTCCGAAGAAGGCCAGAGCACCAGAACCGCGCCAGACCGACGCGCTCAGCAGGAACGCCGAGTTGTGGCTTCAAGTGCTGCCGGAGTTGGCGTACCCGGCGATCAGGCCCGCCCACAGGAACAGGACCACGGCCGGCCCTCCGGCCGCCCAGGGCAGGGCCGGCCCGAACACGATCGGGACGGCGACGACCAGGGGGTGGAGGGCCGACCGGCGAAGACGGGTGGTCACAGCTTGCACATCGCGACGGTGAGATCGCTGTGGTAGGTGCCGTCGGCCCACGTCACCTTGGTCCACGCGTCCGAACAGCGGTAGACGCCGCCTCCGTAGGTCCACCGCCAGGCGTTGCGCGTCTTGTCGCCCTCGCCGCAGGCGGTGTCGATGCGGTAGGCCTTGTACACCTCCTCGCCGTTCTTGTGCACGCGCTCGCCCTCGAAGTGGCGGTTGTTGGTGTTGCACGGGTAGGAGCCGATCCGCCAGCCGCCGTAGCACACCGCCGGGCCGGCCCACCAGTTGGCGCGCTCCTGCTCGTACCCGCCGGGGTAGGAGTCCTTGCAGTCGGCGCCGGTCCACTCCGACGTCGGGCCCACGGCGTGCGCGGCGCGGCGGGAGACGAACCAGTCGAACGGCACGAGGGCGGCGGTCATCGCCGAGATCGCCAGCCCCTTCAGCAGGCCGCGGCGCGACACCGGCATCACGGTGATCAGCTCGCGCACGCGGCTCGGCGCCGCCCCGGCGGGCGGCCGGTCCATGCTGGGGATCGAGTCAAGAAGCATGAGCACTCCCTTGGCTGGAGGCGGCCGGTTCGGGCGCGGCCGGCACGAGCTCGGCCAGGAGCGCGGGAACGTCGGTGTCGCCGTAGACGAAGCGCCGGTCGGTGAGGGCGCCGGAGGTGTCGATCACATAGAGGCAGGGGGTGTACCCCTCGTAGAGCGAGCTCCACAGACCGGGGTCGGCGAGCACCGTCCCGCCCTCGAACGTCCCGGCCGCCGTCTCGTCCGGGAGCAGGCCGAGGACCCTGACCTGCGGCAGATGGGCGGCCGTGACGGCGTCCCAGAGGGCGTGGCAGATGGCGCAGGTGCCGTCCAGGAGCACGACCAGGGCGGCCCGCTGCCCCGGCTCGGGCGCGAGGGCGCCGGGCACGAGGCGGGGTTCGTCGGCCAGCCGGGCGCTCCCCGGCGTGAGCGCCGTCGCCTCCAGCCGTCGGACCCGGATGTACACGGCCCCGACGGCCAGCACCGCGAACACCGCGACCAGCAGGGCGAGCAGCGCGAGCGAGGTGGCGAGGCTCATGCGCTCCACGCCACCTTGACGTTCGACATGACGGCGTCGACGCGGTCGTTCTCCGCCGTGCTCCGCAGGCTCGCCGCGCCGGGGCTCCTGGGGAAGACCAGCGTGAAGACGCTGGTGGGGTTGGCGAAGGTGTAGCGCCACTCGAACGGGGTCCCGGCAAGCGCTTTCTGCTGCTCCGGGTCGAGGTCCAGTTGTTCCTTCCACACCTCGGCGTCGCCCTGCGGCGCGCCCTGCCAGGTGGGCAGCCGGTCCTTGGCGGCGCGGGCGTCCCTGATCATCAGGATCAGGTCGTCGCTGACGCCGAGCACCATCGTGCCGTACTGCTGGATCGCCGGCGTGAACATCGGCGTCAGCTTCGCGCCCTCGGGGGCGTCCACGAAACTCACCGAGGAGACGAGCCTGTTGAGGACGACGCGGCGGGGCGCGGGTCCGCTGAACCACGTCGTGGCCTCGTTGTAGGCCCCGGCCCAGACCAGGCAGCTGTCCGAACGGTCGGCGGACTCGAACAGCAGCAGGTCGAAGCCCTGCCTGCGGTACGTCTCCGCCCGGCCGCCGGGAAAGATCTTGTCCGGGATCACCCGGTGGTGGCCCGCCGGGGCGAGGCCGAAGTTGCGCACCAGTCCGGGCCCGGCGAACCGCGTGTGACCGTGCCAGGCCAGAGGTCCGGCCTCCGGCGGCAGGTCGACCGTCACGCGTGCCCCGTCTGCCGACAGCCGGACGGTTTGGGAGATTGTCGCGACCACGTGTGTCCCCTCCATGTGGGAGCGAACGAGGGCGGTTGCCCCCGTCGAAGAGGTAGACGGTCGCGCTCGCGGAAATGTTGTGACGATTTCGGCGGGAGGAGGTCAGTCGAAGACGATGACGCTGCGGGCGACGGCGCCCCGGCGGACGTGTTCGACGGCGGTGTTGACCTCGTCGAGGGGGAGGCGCTCGCTGATCAGGCCGTCGAGGTCGAGGCGGCCCCGGAGGTACTGCTCGGCGAGCATCGGCAGGTCGCGCAGCGGGGCGGCGTCGCCGCCCTGGGTGCCCATCAGGCGGCGGGAGGCGAACAGCAGGGAGGCGTCCACGTCCAGGGTGCTCCCGGGGGGCGGGCTGCCGACCATGACGGTCGTGCCGCCGGGCTGGGTGGCGGCGAACGCGGCGCCGAGGACGCCCGCCACGCCGGTGACGTCGAAGGCGTGGTCGACGCCGCCACGGACGATCTCGCGGACCTGCGCGGGCAGGTCGCCGACCAGGATCGTGTGGGTGGCGCCGAACCTCTCGGCGAGCTTCAGCTTGTTCTCCGCGACGTCGGCGGCGATGATCGTGGTCGCCCCGGCGAGGAGGGCGCCCTGGACGACGTTGAGGCCGACGCCGCCGCAGCCCACGACCAGCACGCTGGAGCCGGGCGGCACGCGGGCGACGTTGAGCACCGCGCCGACGCCGGTGACGACCCCGCAGGCGAGCAGGCACATGACGTCCATCGGCGCGTCCTTGGCGATCTTCACGCACATCGGCTCGTTGACGACGGCGTACTCCGCGAACGAGCCGATGCCGATCATCGGGCGGGCCGGGACGCCGTCCACGCTCAGGCGGGTGGTGCCGTCGGCCATCGTGCCCATGATGGCGGCCATGCGGGCGCGCCCGCCGCACAGGTGGTAGCGGGCGGCGCCGCAGTTGCGGCAGCGCCCGCAGGGGCCGTTCATGGCGATGATGACGTGGTCGCCGGGCCTGACGGCGGTGACGCCGGCGCCGACGCTCTCGACCACGCCCGCGCTCTCGTGGCCGAGGACGAACGGCGGTTCGCGCAGGACGGCGCTCTTGCCGTCCAGGGCCTTGATGTCGGAGCCGCACACCCCGGACGCGGCGATCCTGACGCGCACCTCGCCGGGGCCGGGGTCGGCGATCTCGATCTCCCGGACCTGCATGGGGGCCTTGAACTCGGTCACTACGGCTGCGCGCATCAACATGGGCGGGGCTCCCGTCTGCCACCTGCTGTCCGCCTCGAACGCTAGCGAGGCGGTCCGATCGAAGCAAGCAATTGCTTGGCGGGCAGGGCTTCCATTGACACCGTCGCGGGCCGAACTTACTCTGCGGGCAACCAAGCGAGCGCTAGGGCAAGTGAGGTGCTCGTGAGGGTACGGCGCGAAGGAGTGACATGGGACGGCAGGCGCTCGCAGGGCTCATCGTGGTGGCCGCTCTGGCGGGATGCGCCGGATGCGCGGCCCAGCAGAAGGCGGGCGGCGGGACGGCGCCGGGCGGCGAAGGCGTCACCGCCACCACCGTCAGGGTCGGCGCCGTGCTGACCAGGACCAGTGCCAGCGGGTACTCCACCAAGGACGCCGAGATCGGGGCCCGGGCCCGGTTCGAGCGGGCCAACGCCCAGGGCGGCGTCAACGGCCGCAGGATCGAGTTCGTCGGCGCCGAGGACGACAACCAGGACGCCGCCAAGGGCGACGCGGCGGCCAAGAAGCTCGTGCAGAAGGACGGAGTCTTCGCCGTCGTCCCCGTCCACGCGCCCAACTTCGGCGGCGCGGCCTTCCTCGAACAGAGCAAGGTGCCGTGGTTCGGCTGGGCGACGGGCCCGCAGTGGTGCGGGACCACCACCGGCTTCGGCTACAACGGCTGCCTCGCCCCCAAGCCCGGCGCCGGCTCCCAGACCTGGTGGGGCCACCAGTTCGCCGACCTCATCGGCGGCGCCCAGGGGAAGACCGTCTACGTCCAGACCACCGACTCCAGCGGCAGCAAGTACGGCGGCACCACCATCTCGCAGTCGTTCCAGGCGGCCGGCTTCAGGCTCGCCGGCGTCAATTCGGGCCTGCCCGCCGCCGCGCCGCCCCCCGACTGGCTGCCGTACGTCAACAAGATCATGAAGTCGGCCGGCGGCCGGCCGCCCGACGTCGTCGTCTCCATCATCGCCGGGACCAAGTTCAACACCGGCCTCTACTCCGCCCTCAAGAAGGCCGGGTACAAGGGCTACCTGACCGACGCCACCAGCTACGACGCGGCCATCCTCAAGGACCCGGCCACCGCCCAGGCGCTGGAGGGGGTCGTCGCCGCGCCGATGTTCGAACCCTTCGAGTCCACCGCCCCCGAGATCGCCCAGCTCAGGGCCGACGTCGAGAAGATCGCCCCCGGTACGACGCTGACGCAGCACCTCGCCATCGGCTACTGGTCGGCGGACATCTTCCTCAAGGTGCTGGAGAAGACCGGAAAGGACGTGACCAGGGCGAAGTTCCTGCGGACCGCCAACTCCGGCTTCACCTACGAGAACGCCGGCTTCGGCCGCGTCGACTACCCCAAGGACCACGACGAGCCCAACGGCTGCGGCGCCCTGGTCCGGCTCGTCCACGGCGCCTTCCAGGTCGCCAGGAACATGAAGTGCTTCGACAACGTGCCCCTGAGGTGACCGGCGGGCCACTTCACGGCGGCACGACACCGGTGGCCGGGAGCCGGGCTCCCGGCCACCGGGTCGGCGACACCAGGGGGATGACATGTCGGAGCTCGCCGGATACGTGCTGAGCGGCCTGGTCACCGGCGCCGTCTTCGCGGTCATGGCGTCGGGCCTCACCCTGTCGTACGCGGCGACCGGGGTGTTCAACTTCGCCCACGGCGCGGTCGGCTTCCTGACCGCGCTCGTCTTCTACGAGCTCACGGCCGGCTTCGGCTGGCCGTCGTGGCTCGCCGGGCTCGCCGCGCTCGCGCTGTTCGCCCCGGCCCTGGGGTACGCACTGCACCGCACGATGTTCCGGGGCCTGGCCCAGGCGGGGGAGACCGCGCAGATCGTCGCCACCATCGGGCTGACGATCGCCCTGCCCGCGCTCGGCCTGTGGATCGTGGAGCTGTCGGACGGCCGGCTGCCCGCCGCCGACTCCACCGCCCTGCCGCGCGGCCTCGGCCCCCACCCTCCGGTGACCGCCGAGGCGGCCGGGGTGACGCTGGACTCCGACCAGATCATCACCTTCGCCTTCGCCGCGCTGGCCGCCGCCGGACTGCGGGCGTTCATGCGCCACACGCCGTACGGCCTGCGCATGCGCGCCGCGGTCGACCGCAGGCGCCTGGCCACGCTGCGCGGCATCGACGCCGACGCCGCCTCGGCCCTGGCCTGGATGCTCGGCTCGGCGCTCGCCGGTCTCGCCGGCGTGCTCGCCCTCCCCACGCTCGGGCTGGACTCCACGGCCTTCACCGTCATGTTGTTCGTCTCGGCGACCGCCGCCGTCTTCGGGCGGCTGAGCTCGATCCCGGTGACGTTCGCCGCCGGGCTTGGGCTCGGCGTCGTGCAGAACCTCGTCGCCGGGTACGCCGACTTCGCCGAGAACATCACCGGCCTGCGCACGGCCGTGCCCGTTCTGCTGCTGTTCGCCGGGCTCGTGCTGCTGAACCGCTCCCGCGAACGGGTCGCCGGGTCGTCCGCGGAGGACGCCCCGCCGCCCGACCACCTGGCCGGCCTGCCCGTGTGGCGGCGGCGCGCCCCCTGGATCACGGCCACCGTCGCGCTGCTCGCGTGGACGTTCACCGCGGGCGACTACTACGCCGGCATCGCGGCCCAGGGGCTGGTGCTGGCGCTGATCTTCTGTTCGTTCGTCGTGGTGACCGGCATCGGCGGCATGGTGAACCTGGCCCAGGCCTCGTTCGCCGCCATGGCCGCGCTGACCTGCGGCTGGGCGTTCTCGTCGGGACTGCCCCTGGCCGCGGCGATCCTCACCGGCGTGGCCGCCGCCACCGCCGTCGGGGTCCTGGTGGCGCTGCCCGCGCTGCGGCTCGGCGGGCGCGTCCTCACCCTCGCCACGCTCGCCCTGGCGCTCCTGGCCGACCAGGTGCTGTTCCAGATCGACGCGTTCAGCAACGGCACGATCGGATGGCAGCTGCCCGCGCTCGGCTTCGGGTTCGCCGACACGACCGATCCGCGCGTGCGGGTCGTGCTGCTGCTGGCGCTGATCGGCGTGGTCGGGGTGCTGGTGCGCAACCTCGAGCGGTCGGCGTCCGGCCGTGCCGTCCTCGCCGTGCGGTCGGCCCCGGCCGCCGCGACGACCAGCGGCATCTCCGCGCCCCGGGCGAAGATCCTGCTGTTCGCGCTGTCGTCGGCCGTCGCGGGCCTCGGCGGGGTGCTGTTCGCCGTCTTCAAGGGCTCGGTGACCGCCACCGACCTTCCGGCGTTCGCGGGGTTCGTGTGGATCGCGGTGGTGGTGCTCCAGGGGGTCCGCCGCATCGGCGGGGCGGTGCTGGCGGGCGTCGTGGCGGCGGCGTTCCCGGAGATCCTGGCCGCCCTCGGGCTGTCGGCGCATGTCGGGTCGATCCTTTTCGGCGCGGGCGGCGTGATCCTGGCCCGGCACCCCGACGGCGTCCTCGCCCAGATGGCCGGCATCCGCCACCGCCGGCACGCGCGCCGGGAACGGGCCGGGTCCGCGCGGCGCGCCGCCGTCGTGGAGCGCGCCGGCGCACCGGACGCCGCGCCGCATGCCCCCGGCCGGGACCGCCCGCCGGTCTTCGCGCTGGAGTCCGTCGTCGCGGGGTACGGCGAGGTGACCGTGCTGCGGGGCGTGAGCCTGGCCGTGTGGCCGGGCGAGGTGGTGGCCCTGCTCGGCGCCAACGGCGCCGGCAAGTCCACCGCCTGCGCCGTCGCCGCCGGAGACCTTCCGGTCACCGCGGGAGCCGTGCGGCTGGACGGCGCCGACGTCACCGCCTGGCCCGCCCACCACCGGGCACGGCGCGGCGTGCTGCTCGCCCCCGAAGGACGCGGCGTGTTCCCCGGCCTCACCGTGGAGGAGAACCTCAGGACGTGGCTCCCCGACCCCGGCCCGGTGTACGAACGGCTGCCGCAGCTCGCCGCGCGCCGCACGGTCGCGGCCGGCGCCCTGTCCGGGGGCGAACAGCAACTGCTGACCCTCGCCCCCGCCCTCGTCAGGCCGCCCCGGGTCCTGATCGCCGACGAGCCGTCGCTCGGCCTCGCCCCGCTCGTCGTCGACCAGATCTTCGAGGTCTTCGCCGAGCTCAGGCAGAGGGGAGTGGCGCTGCTGCTGGTGGAGGAGAAGGCCACCGAGACGCTGCGCGTCGCCGACCGGGTGGCGTTCATGCGCTTGGGCCGCATCACCTGGACCGGCCCGCGCGCGGAGGTCGACCCCGAACGCCTCACCGCCGCCTACCTGGGGGTCTCGTGATCGCCGTAGAGGACGTCTCGGTGTCGTTCGGGGGAGTCAGGGCGCTCAGCGAGGTGTCGTTCACGGTCCCGGAGGGGCAGGTCTGCGGCGTCATCGGGCCGAACGGCGCGGGCAAGACCACGCTGTTCGACGTCGTCTCGGGCCTGCGGCGGCCCGGCGCCGGCTCGGTGCGGGTGGGCGGCCGGGACGTGACCGCCGTCCCCGCCGTGCGCCGGGCCCGCGCCGGGGTCCGCCGGACGTTCCAGCGGACCCAGGTGTTCGGCAGGCTCACGGTGGCCGACAACGTCCTGGCCGCCATGGAGTGGCGCGGCGGCGGGGGCGGCCTGCTCGCCGACCTCACCGCCTGGCCGGGGCGGCGGGCCCGGGAGCGGCGCAGGCGCGAGCGCGTGGACGAGGTGCTCGAGCTGTGCGGGCTCTCCGCCCTGCGTGACGCCTACGCGGCCGCGCTGCCGGTCGGCGGGCGGCGGCTGGTGGAGCTGGCGCGGGCGATCGCCGACCGGCCGTCCCTGCTCCTGCTGGACGAGCCCACCTCCGGCCTGGACGCCGGCCAGACCGCTCGGCTGAAGGAGGTCGTCGCCGCCCTGGACACCACTGTGCTGCTGGTGGAACACGACATGGGGTTCGTCATGGAGACCTGTGACCGGCTGATCGTGCTGAACCTCGGCAAGGTGATCGCCACCGGCACGCCGGCCGAGATACGCGGCGACCCCGCCGTGCGGGCGGCGTACCTGGGGTGAGAGCTCCGCCGTCCACGGCGGGGTCGCCGCGTCGCGGGAGTGGTGCCAGGAAGTACGATCGGCGGGTGACCGAACAGACCGAAACCGTGCCCGGGTGGCTTGCTCCGGACGAGCTGGAGTCGGTGCGGGGCCGGATGCCGATCCTCTACGTCGACGCCGTGCCCGTGCGGGTCGACGACACCGGCGTGGTCACCCGCGTCGGCCTGCTGCTGCGGATCAACCCGGAGGGGACGGTCAGCCGGGCACTGATCTCCGGCAGGGTGCTGCACCACGAGCGGGTGCGCGACGCGCTGCTGCGCCACCTGGAGAAGGACCTCGGCCCTGTCGCGCTGCCGAACATCCCGCCCTCGCCGCAGCCGTTCACCATCGCCGAGTATTTCCCGACGCCCGGCGTGACGCCGTACCACGACCCGCGCCAGCACGCCGTGTCGCTGGCGTACATCGTGCCGGTGGCCGGTGACTGCCGTCCCCGTCAGGACGCCCTCGACTTCGCCTGGTTCACCCCGGAGGAGGCCGCCTCCCCGCTGGTGCAGCAGGAGATGGCGGGCGGCCAGGGCGTGCTGCTGAAGCAGGCCCTCGCCTACGTCGGCCGCCTCACCTGACGGCGGCGCCCGTTTCCGCCGGGACGGCTCGCGCCGTCAGGCCGTTCCGGCGCACCCCCGGCACCGCGGCCGTCGCCAGGCAGGCGGCGGCGACCAGGACGGCGGCCACCGTCAGCGGCACGGCCGGGCCGAAAGCCGAGGCGGCCAGCGGCGCCAGAGCGTATCCCAGCGGCATGGCGGCCAGAGAGAGCAGCCAGTCGTAGGAGGTGACGCGGGCGAGCGCGTGCGGCGGCACGGACTTCTGCACGGCCGTCTCCCATACCGGGTTCAGCAGGCCGAGCCCCGTCAGCGCGATGCCGTACGCGACGGTGATCACCGGCGTGGGTGCGCCGAGGGCGAGCGCGGCGAGCGGCAGGGCGTACGTCGCCAGGCCGAGGTTCGCGACGAGCACGGGCCTGCGGAGCCGGAGCCGGCCCGCCAGCAGTGAGCCGAGCAGCAGCCCTGCCGCGCCGGTCTGCAGGACGACGATCCAGGCGCCCTCGCCGCCGGCCTCCCCGACCACCAGAGCGGGCCCGAGGGTCAGCAGGACGCCTGAGGCGCCGTTCCACACCGCGTGCGCGATCAGGCTCGTCCAGTACCAGTCCCGGGAGCGCACCTCCGACCACCCCTCGGCCAGGTCGGCACGCAGTGACCGGCGCGGCACCGGCACGCGCCGCACGCGGATCATGGCGAGCAGCGCCGCGCTCGCGGCGAAGGTCGCCGCGTCCAGCATGAACGTCCAGCCGGGGCCGACGGTCAGCACGAAGGCGCCGGCCAGCGCCGGGCCCGCGAGGCGGGTGGCCCCGTTCGCCGTCCCGAGCAGGGCGTTGGCCTTCTGCAGGGCGGCGGCCTCGACCGTGCCGGTGACGAGCGGTGAGCCGGTGGGCGCGGCGAACGCCGAAGCCGCGCCGCCGGCCAGCTGAGCGACGGCGATGTGCCACAGGGTGGGGTGGCCCCCGAGAAGCTCCACGCCCGCGAAGAGCTGGGAGACGAAGCGGATCAGGTCGGTGGCGATGGCGACCGAGCGGGCGTCGAAGCGGTCGGCGGCCACGCCCCCGATCGGCAGCAGGAGCAGTTTCGGCACCATCGCGCAGCCGAGGACGAGGGCGAGCGCCGAGGTCGACCCCGTGGCTCGGAGGACGGCGAGCGCGAGGGCGGCGGGTACGGCGGCGTCGCCGCTCAACGACAGCGTGCGGGCGGTGAAGAGCAGCCGGAAGTCCCGGTCGCGCAGGGGATGAGGCATGTGCCAGACGGTAGTTCGATAGCGATATATTCGTCAAGGAAGTATTCGTCGTCGAGATAACGGGGATCTCCGGCTTGTGCGCGTTACGATCCATGCCATGGACCACCGCCAGGACGAGAGGCACGGCGACGAGGGTCGGCGCGATCGCACCGACGATCACGTCGCGCGCTGGCTGCCCGTCCTGCCCGATCTCGACCCGGACATCGAGGGGGCGGTCACCCGCGCCAAGGTGCTCACCGACCACCTGCGCCGGGTCAAGGAGCAGTCGCTGGCCGACTTCCACCTGCAGTCCCACGAGTACGACACCCTGCACGCCCTGGCCGGGCGGGGAGGGCGCGCCGCGCCGTCGCAGCTCGCCGCCGATCTCCGGATGCCGGCCAACTCCGTCACCGGACGGCTCGACGCGCTCGCCCGCCGCGGGTTCGTCCGCCGCACCCCCTCACCCACCGACCGGCGGCGCGTCGACGTCGAGCTGACCGACGAGGGACGGCAGGCCTGGCTGGGGGCGATGGACGGCGTCGGCCACGAGGAGTACCGCCTCCTCGGAGCCCTCGACAAGGACGAGCGGCGACTGCTGTCCGACCTCCTGCGCCGCGTCCTCCTGCGCGCCGAGGAGCACTAGCGGGGCCGGCGGCGGACCTCCGCGGCCGACTCACCCGACAGCGCTCGGACGAGAGCGGCGGCCATCTCCTCGCGGGCCCGCAGTGAAACGCGAGCCCGGGGCGCCACAGCGGCGGCCAGGCCGCCACCGGCACTGCCGCCACCGACGGCCACGCGGTCCGGGGCGATGTCCAGTTCGGCGGCGTTCTTCACGGTCCATTCCAGGGCGTGGTAGCAGTCCTCCAGCCCGGCGGGGAAGGGGTGCTCGGGGGCCAGCCGGTAGTCCACGGAGATCACGACGAAGCCGGTGCGGCGGGCCAGGTCCAGCGCGCGCCCGTGCTCGCTGTCCAGGCTGCCCATCACGAACCCGCCGCCGTGGAAGTCCAGCAGGACGGGGGACGGCGAGGCGGCCCGCAAGGGCCGGTAGATCCGGACCGCCGGCCCGGTGGTGGCCCGGTCGGTGACGCTCACCGTATCGTCGGGAGGCAGCGCGGCGACGGCGGCACGGGCCGCTGCCAGGGCGGCCTCACGGGTGGCGACGGGATCGCTGAAGTCGGTACGGGGCAGGCCGGCGACGATCTCGGCGAGTTCGGGGTCGAGCGGCATGATGTCTCCAGACGGGTGTCAGCGGGTGCGGGCGAGCAGTCCGGTGAGGACGGCGAGGACGAGCACGGCGGAGGTGGTGATCGCCGTGGCGTGGGCGTATTCGGTGAACGGGATCCCCGGCGTGGCGGGTGTCCCGCCGAGCACGCGGGCGAACAGGCCGCCGATCAGGGCGACGCCGGAGGCGTTGGCGATCTGGGTGGCGGTGAGCAGGACGCCGCCGGCGGCCCCGGCCTCGGCGGGATCCACCCCGGACAGCACCCGGCCGATCAGCGGGGCGGCGACCAGGCCCTCGCCCAGCCCGGACAGCGCGAGGGCGGGCAGCAGCCAGGCCACCTGGTGCCGCGGGGGGATGTGCCAGGCGATGAGGACGACCGACGCGAGGCTGACCGCCATCAGGGCGGCGCCGGGGACCGGCGCGTTCAGCCTCTTGCCCAGCAGGCTCGTCACCGCGAAGCCGATCCCGAGCGGCGCGAAGATCAGCCCGCTGTCCAGTGGGCTCTGCCCGAGGCCGGCTTGCAGGTGGTAGGCCAACAGAAGGAAGAAGCCCGCATTGCCGGAGTAGAAGGCCACCACGGTGAGCAGGCCGCGCGTGAGCCGCCGGGTGAGCAGCCGCAGGGGTACCAGGGGGTCGGCCGCACGGCGTTCGACCAGTGCGAACAGCACGAGCAGGACGACGCCGACGGCCAGCAGAGGCAGGCCCCGGGACAGCACGGGCGGCAGCAGGAGCGCCGTGAGCGCGACCGCCAGGAGCCCGGCTCCTGCCAGGTCGAGGCGGGAGCGAGCGCCGCGGCTCTCGGTGACGGTACGGCCCGCGACCGCCATGACCAGCAGCCCGATCGGCACGTTCACCAGGAAGACGGCCCGCCAGCCGAGGCCCGCGGGGTTCCAGGCGAGCAGCAGCCCGCCGGCGATCTGACCGGAGATGGAGGCCAGTCCGATCGTCGCTCCGTAGCCGCCGAGGGCGCTCGCGCGGGCCGGTCCCGTGAAGGCGTTCTGGATGATCGACAACACCTGCGGCAGCATCACCGCGGCGGCCAGCCCCTGAAACACGCGTGCCCCGATCAGTACCGGCGCGGCCGGGGCGGCCGAGCAGGCGACCGAGGTGAGCACGAACAGCGTCACCCCGACGAGGAACAGGCGGCGGCGGCCGTACAGGTCGCCCAACCGGCCGCCGGTGACCAGGCCGACGGCGTAGGCGAGGGTGTACCCGGCCGACACGAGCTGCACCTCGCCGAACGAGGCGCGCAGGTCCTGCTGGATGGAGGGGACGGCGACCGTGACGATGGCGGCGTCCAGCAGGCCCATGAACGTGGCGAGCAACACCGAGACCAAAGCGATCCACTTCCGCGCGTCCGTGCCGCCCCGGACGGCGGCGCGCGGATTCCTCATGACGGTGACCATGTGGTCATTTCGCCACCTGTCGCACTGTGGCGTCCAAGTCCAGGATCTTTCCGTGTGAGAAGCCGCGCTTATCACAGGCGTTAAGCTGGGCGCCATGGAACTGCGGCATCTTCGGTACTTCGTCGCGGTCGCCGGCGAACTCCACTACGGGCGCGCGGCCGAGCGGCTTCACATCGCCCAGCCGGGGCTCAGCCAGCAGATCAAGGCGTTCGAACGTGAGCTGGGGGTCTCACTGTTCACCCGCAACCGGCGCGGGGTGTCGCTGACCGACGCCGGCAGCGCACTGCTGCCCGCCGCCCAGGACGTGCTCGCCCGCGCCGACGCCGCCGTCGAGCTCGCCCGCCGCTACGGCGCCGGGCAGGCGGGACGGCTGGCGATCAGCCTGACCCGCTCGGCGCCGCGCAGCGTCGTCACCGACGTCATCGACGGTTTCCGGGCCGCCAACCCGGCCGTCGACGTCTGGCTCACCAGCGGCTTCACCGCTCGGGACGAGCAGCGGCTGCGCGAACGCTCGATCGATGTGGCGTTCCTGCGGCTGCTGGACGACCCGCGCGACGACCTGGCCGTCCGCACCGTCGGGGGCGAGGCCATCGTGGCCGCCGTCACCAGCACCGATCCGCTCGCCCGCAAACGCCGCCTCCGCAGAGACGACGTGGCCGGCCGCCCGCTGGTGTGGTGGCCCCGCGAACACGGGCCCCGCATGTGGGACCGGATGCTCGACCAGGTCTTCGGGGACGGCGTCCGCCCACCTGTCGCGCACTGGGAGCCGGAGGAGGAGCACATGCTGCACGCCGTGGCCCAGGGCCACGGCATCACCTTCATCACCGAGGGCAAGTCCGCGACGCTGCACGTCCCCGGCGTCGCGATCCGGCGCTTCGCCGACCCTGTCCCCACGGTCCCGATCACCATGGCCTGGCACCGCGACAACCCCAACCCCGCCCTGCGCCGGTTCCTGAGCCATGTCGGTGACCTGGCCGCCCTCAGCGTGGATCGCCGGGGACCGTCAGGCCCGTCTCGTACGCGGTGATCACCGCCTGCACCCGGTCGCGCAGCCCCAGCTTGGTCAGCACGTTGCTGACGTGCGTCTTCACCGTGTGTTCGCTGACCACCATGGCCTGGGCGATCTCGGCGTTGGACAGCCCGCGGGCGACCATCCGCAGCGTCTCCCGCTCGCGCGGGGTGAGCACGGCGAGGCGTTCGGCCGGCGGGGCGGCGGGCGGGGCGGGCACCCTGGAGGTGAACTGGGCGATCAGCTTGGTGGTGACCGAGGGCGCGAGCAGTGACTCGCCCGCGGCCACCACGCGAACGGCGTGGACGAGGTCGTCGCGGCGCACGTCCTTGAGCAGGAACCCGCTCGCCCCGGCGCGCAGCGCGTCGTAGACGTAGTCGTCCAGGTCGAACGTGGTCAGCATGATGACGCGGCAGTCGCTGTCCGCGCACACCACGCGGGCCGCCTCGATGCCGTCCATGACCGGCATGCGGATGTCCAGCAGGAGGACGTCGGGACGGTGCTCCCGGACGGCGGTGACGGCCTGCGCGCCGTCCCCCGCCTCGGCGACGACCTCGATGTCGGGGTGGGCGTCGAGGATCATGCCGAACCCGGCCCGCACCAGCTCCTGGTCGTCGGCCACCACCACTCGCACCGTCATGCCGTCACCACCGGGGCGGGCAGGGGGAGCCGTGCGCGAACCTGGAAGCCCGGCCCGTCGGTGCGTGGACCGGCGACCGCGGTGCCGCCGCAGGCGGCGGCCCGCTCGCGGATGCCGATCAGCCCGTTGCCGCCGGAGCGGGCGGACGATGCCGGGCCGCGCCCGTCGTCGGTGATGTCGATCATGAGGGTGTCGTCCTGCCAGGCGAGTCCGATGTCGGCGCGGGTCGCGCGCGCGTGCTTGACGATGTTGGTGAGGGCTTCCTGGGTGATGCGGTAGGCCGCGATCTCGGTGTCCGGGGACAGCCGGCGGGGCTCGCCCGAGGTGGAGTAGGTCACGGTGATCCCGGTGGCCCTGACGTTGTCGGCCAGGGTGGTGAGCGCGGCGATCGTCGGCTGGGGCGCCCGGGGGCCGTCCTCCTCCTTCAGCACGTCCAGGAGGCGGCGGAGCTGGACCATCGCGTCGCGGCCCGCCGCCGCGATCGCGTCGAACGCGGCCTCCGCCTTGGCCGGGTCGCGGCCGACCACCACGGGCCCGGCCTCGGCCTGGACCACCATGAGACTGACCGCGTGGGCGAGGATGTCGTGCATGTCGCGGGCGATCCTGGCCCGCTCGCGCTCGGCGGCCCGCTCGGCCTCGGCCTGGCGCTCGCGGGCCAGTTGGGCGGCCCGCTCCTCCAGCGCCGCGGCGTGGGCCCGCGAGGAGGCGGCGGCGCGGCCGATGGCGTAGGCGGCGACGAAGAGCACGACGCCCCGCATGGCGGTCTCCGGCGAGCCGACCAGGAGCAGGCCGCCGCCGGTCGTGACGACCAGCATGATCATCCGTGGCCACCGGGCGGAGGTGGCGGCCACGGTGTAGAGGGCCACCAGGCCGCCGTACCAGATGGGCTGGGCGGCCACATCGTCGACGGCGTCGTAGGACGAGGTCGCGGCGAGGGTGGCCAGCAGGACGGCCACGGGAGCGCGCCGCCGCCATACCAGCGGCACGGAGGCGGCGATCACCACGACGTAGCCCCACCAGTGCCAGGGGCCGCCGCGGGGGTTCACGCGGGTCAGGAGCGGCCACAGCTGCACGATCAGCACCAGGGCCGCGAGCGCGGCGTCCAGCCAGATCGGGGGCAGTGATCCCGCCCAACGGCGAAGCCGGGTGAGGAACCTCGGGTCGAACACGGTGTCCAATCCTGCCCGTCGCGTCAGACGAGGGCGGCGGCGGGCCTGGCGACGGCGGCTCCGCGAGCGAGCGGGACGTAGGAGACCAGCAGGCAGAGGGCCCCGAGCGGGATGAGGTCCTTGTCGATGAACGGCACGACGAGGTCGAGCAGGACCAGGACCGGCGTCCACGCCTTGACCCGGCGCATGGCCGCCAGCTGCGCCACCAGGGCCAGCTGGCCCGCGTAGAACAGGAACGGGCCGCCGTCGTAGACCGCGATCGGTACGCCCGGGACGCTCCTGACCTGGTCGAACAGGACGTTCATGCCGGCGTGGTCGGCGGACAGGAACCCGACCGCGATGTCGATCCCGAACTGGGCGAGCAGGGCCACGACGCCCGCGGTCCCCACCACCGCGCCCGTGGTGGCCAACGCGTTTCCCCCGGCCATCCGCCGCATCGTCCAGAAGGTGCGGACGAACAGGACGAGTGCCGCCATGAACGCGAGATGCCCGGTGGTCCAGGCGAGGCCGGGGCCGCGGCTGCCGTCGAGGCCGTCGAGGATGCGGATCACCCCGTAGGCGAACACCAGGACGGGAGCGGCGATGAAGGCGATGCGAGAGTTCATGCCGGAAATCCTCGGCCTCACCGGGGGTGGCGGACATCGCCGGTGCGAGGGATTCCCGGGCTCGCCCGTCAGAGGGAGGACGAATCGCTCGTGAGCACAACCGGCCAATCATGCGCCAGACGCAAATATCCAGAGATGACTAGTCGTTGGGAAACTAGTATGCTGGCAACTATGACGGAATATCATCGTTCTCCGTTGGCCTTGGCCGTGCTGGCGTTGCTCACCAGCGCGCCGATGCATCCGTACCGGATGCAGGTGGTCATCAAGCAGTGGGGCAAGGACCAGGTGATCAACGTCGGCTCGCGCGCGACGCTGTACAAGACGATCGACCGGCTCGTCAGGGACGGGCTGATCAGGGTGCGCGAGACCGAACGTGAGCGGCTGCGCCCCGAGCGCACCGTGTACGAGATGACCGACGCCGGGCGCGAGGTCTCCCGTCGGTGGATGCGGGAGATGCTCTCCGCGCCCAGGCGCGAGTTCCCGGAGTTCCCCGCCGCCATCTCCCTCCTGCCGCTGCTCGAACCGGACCAGGCGCGGGAGGCGCTGGAGACGCGGCGGGCGTATCTGGAGGGCGAGGTCGCACGCCTGGACGCGGAGCTCGCCGAGTACCGCCAGAGCCTGCCGCGCGTGTCCCTGGTCGAGGTCGAGTACCTGCGGGGGATGGCCGCCGCCGAGCTGTCCTTCGTGGCCGCCGTCGTCGACGACCTGCGCTCGGGGCGTCTCGGCTGGTCGCAGCAGGAGCTTCGTGAGGCCATGGAGGAGGAGCGGCAGTGAAGGTCATCGTCATCGGGGCGGGAACCGGCGGGCTCTGCCTGGCCCAGGGCCTCAAGCGGTCGGGCATCGAGGTCGCCGTGTACGAGCGCGACCGCACGAGGAGTGACGGCCTGCAGGGCTACCGGGTCGGCATCGACCCCGACGGCAGCCGCGCGCTGCACGCCTGCCTGCCGAAGGAGCTGTACGACACCTTCGTCGCCACCTGCGCCCGCGCCCCCCGCTACGGCAACATCTACACCGAGCGCCTGAAGGAGGTCCTCTCGGTCGACTCCGGGCCGGTGTCCGCCGATCCGGTCGACAGCGAGAAGTCCGTCAGCCGGATGACCATGCGCCAGGTGCTCCTCACCGGCCTCGAGGACGAGGTGCGCTTCGGCAAGGTCTTCGCCCGGTACTCCCACGGGGCCGACGGCAGGGTGACGGCGCACTTCGAGGACGGCACCACCGACACAGCCGACCTGCTGGTGGCCGCCGACGGCTCCAACTCCCGGGTGCGGCGGCAGTACCTTCCGCACGCCGGACTGGAGGACTCCGGCCTGGTCGGCGTGACGGGGAAGCTCCCGCTCACCGGGGAGACCAGGACGCTGCTCCCGCCGAAGGCGATCGAGGGGGTATCGATGATCTTCGCGCCGGGCGGGTACTCCTGCATTCTTCACGTGATGGAGTTCAAATGGGACCAGCGGGGCGAGTTGAAGAACGGCATCGGCGGGGACGACGCCGAGCTGCTGGCCGCCTGGCCCGGGCTCACCTTCGACAACACCCGCGACTACATCATGTGGGGCTTCGCCGGGGCCCGGCGCAACCTTCCGTCCGAGGTGCTGAGCATGAGCGGTCCGCAGCTGCACCGGATGGTGAGGGAGCTCACCGGCCGATGGCACCCGAACCTGCGTGAACTGGTCGCGAAGACCGACCCGACGACGTGCTTCCCGCTCAACATCCGCACCTCGGTGCCGATCCCGCAGTGGGACACCACCAACGTCACGCTGCTCGGCGACGCCATCCACACGATGACCCCCGGGCGCGGCGTCGGCGCCAACACGGCGCTGCGCGACGCCGCGATCCTGCGGCGCGAGCTGGTCGCCGTCCGGGACGGGGAGAAGCCGCTGCTCGCGGCGGTCCGCGCCTACGAGACCCGGATGATCGACTACGGCTTCGACGCGGTGGTGAAGTCGCGGCGGCAGATGAGCGGCGACGACCCCCTTCACCGTCCGGTCATCGGCCGGATCATGCTGGCCGGCATGCGCACGGCCATGCGTGCCGTCAACCACCTGCCGCCGTTGAAGCGGCGGATGGCGAAGGCCCAGGCGAGCTACCGGGGCGCCGGCCGCGACGATTTCTGATCCGCCGCCGGCGGCTGGCCGTTCTACCAAGCGTGCGCTAGTTTGGTTAAGGGGCGACCGATGGAGGGCTTGTGGATCTCGACTTCACGCGGGCCGAGCAGGAGTTCCGGGCAGAGGTACGCGAATGGCTGGCCGAGCACGTGCCCGATCCGCCGCTGCCGTCCATGGACACCGCCGAAGGGTTCGCGGCGCACCGCGAATGGGAGCGGCTCCTCGCCGCCGAGCGGTACTCCGTCGTGAGCTGGCCCGCCGAGTACGGCGGGCGGGGCGCGTCCCTGGTCGAATGGCTGATCTTCGAGGAGGAGTACTGGGCGGCCGGGGCGCCCGGCCGGGTGAGCCAGAACGGCATCTTCCTGCTCGCCCCGACCCTGTTCACCTTCGGCACCGGCGCCCAGCGCGAGAGGTTCCTCGGCCGGATGGCGCGGGCGGACGACGTCTGGGCGCAGGCCTGGTCGGAGCCCGAGGCCGGCAGCGACCTGGCCTCGCTGCGATCCCGGGCCGAGCGTGCCGACGGCGGCTGGCGCCTGTACGGGCAGAAGACCTGGAGCTCCCGGGCGAGCTACGCCGACTGGGGGTTCGGACTGTTCCGGTCCGACCCGGAGTCGGTACGGCATCGCGGGCTGACCTACTTCATGTTCCCGCTACGAGAGGTCACGGTGAGGCCGATCGCCCAGCTCGACGGCGAGCACGGCTTCGCGGAGCTGTTCTTCGACGGAGTGTTCGTCCCCGACGACCAGGTGCTCGGCGCCCCCGGCGAGGGCTGGCGGATCGCCATGGCCACCACCTCCTCCGAGCGCGGACTCACCCTGCGCAGCCCCGGCCGGTTCCTCGCCACGGCCGACCGGCTCGTACGGCTCGCCCGCACCCTGGACCCCGACCCCGTGCTGGCCGACCAGGTCGCGCGGGCCTGGGCCGACGCCGAGGCGTACCGCCTGCACACCTTCGGCACCGCGCGCAGGATCGAGGCCGGGGAGGAGATCGGGCCGGCGTCCAGCATGGGCAAGGTCTTCTGGTCCGAGCTGGACGTGCGGATGCACGACCTGGCCCTCCGGTTGCTCGGCGAGCGGGGGCTGCTGTCCGGCGGCGCGCCCGACGCGCCGGACGGCGGGCGGTGGCTGGACGGCTTCCTGTTCTCGCTGGCCGGGCCCATCTACGCCGGCACCAACGAGATCCAGCGGAACATCATCGCCGAACGCGTCCTCGGGCTGCCGCGATGAACTTCTCCTTCAGCGACGACCAGCTCGCCCTGGCGGCGACCGTGCGGGACGTCCTGCGGGCGCACTGCCCGCCGTCCGCCGTACGGGAGGCCGCGCGCGACGGCGACCGCACGCCCGCCTGGGCCCATCTCGCCAAGGTGGGGCTGTTCGGCCTGCTCGTCCCGGAGCGGTACGACGGGGTCGGGCTCGGGATCACCGACGCGGTGCTCGCCTTCGAGGAGATCGGGAGGGCGGCGCTGCCCGGACCGGTGGCCGAGACCGCCGCCGCCGCGCCCGCGCTCCTGGCGGCCGACCCGGCCGCGGCCGCCGCCGTCCTCCCCGACGTGGCGGCCGGGACCACCCGCGTCAGCGTGCGGGTCGGCGACCAGGTGTACGCGCCGGACGCCGACCTCGCCGGCCTGCTCCTCCTGGAGCGCGGCGGCGAGCTGCACGCCGTGCCCGCCCCCGCGGTGCGGCTCACGCCGCAGGCCGGTGTGGACCCGGTGCGCAGGCTGTTCACGGTCGCCTTCGACCCCTCGCCGCGCACCCGTGTGGCCCATCAGCAGCCGGGGGCGCTGCGAGAGGTGACGGTGGCGGTGGCCGCCCAGCTGATCGGCCTCGCCCGGCACCTGCTCTCGGCCACCGTGGAGTACGCCAGGACGCGAAGGCAGTTCGGGGCCGCCATCGGGTCGTTCCAGGCGGTCAAGCACCAGCTCGCCGACGTCGCGATCGCGGTCGACTTCGCCGCGCCGCTGGTGTACGCCGCGGCGCTCGCCGCCGACCGCGACCTGCCGTCCGCGGACCGGGACGTCAGCGCGGCCAAGGCGGCGGCCGGTGAGGCGGCCGACCGGGCGGCCCGGGTGGCCCTTCAGGTCCATGGGGCGATCGGGTACACCGACGAGCTCGACCTGCGGCTGTGGCTGGCCCGGGTGTGGTCGCTCGCCTCGGCCTACGGCGACACCGGCCTGCACCGCGCACGCCTCAGATCGGCCGTTCTCGGCACCCCGCAACTGCGGAGATGCCGATGACGGCCGTGTCCGCCCCGGTGAAGGGCAGGTGGCGCCGGTGAGGTTCGGGGTGCCGCTCGGGTTGTTGCATCCGGGGGCCTGGAAGGACGTGGCGGTGGCCGCTGACGAGCTCGGGTTCGAGTCGGTCTGGCTGCCGGAGCACCTGGTGTTCGCGACGGACCTGTCCCTGGCGATCTACCCGGGGACCGATAAGCCGGGCATATCGCCTACCACGCCGCTGTTCGACGCGCCCGCCTACCTGTGCTGGCTCGCCGCCCTCACCACGCGGGTGCGGCTCGGCACGGCCGTCCACCTGTACGCCCTGCGCCACCCGCTGGTGTCGGCGCGGGCCTTCGCCACCCTCGACCACGTCTCCGGCGGCCGGGCCGTCTGCGGGGTGGGCGCCGGGTGGTACCCGGGGGAGTGGGCGGCCGCCGGGCTCGACTTCGCCACGCGCGGGCCCCGCCTCGACGAGGCCATCGAGGTCACCCGCCGGCTGTGGTCGGAGCCGGCCGTGGCCCACGACGGCCGGTTCTTCTCCTTCCCGGAGGTCGCCTTCGAGCCGAAGCCGGTGCAGGAACGGCTCCCGATCCTGGCGGGAGGGGAGTCGGCGGCGGCGCTGCGCCGGGCGGCGCGCCTGTGCGACGGCTGGATCAGCATGCCGCACACGCTGGAGTCGATCCGTCCCCGGCTGGACCGGCTCGCCGCCCTGCGTGAGGGGGACCGGCCGTTCTCCGTCACCGTGCACGCCTACTGGCTCGGCGGGCCGGAGGAGGTGGCCGCCTGGGAGCGGCTCGGCGTCGACCGCATGATCGTCCGCCCGTGGGGCCGCGGCCGGGAGGCGGTCGCGAAGCTGGAGGAGTTCGCGACCCGGTACGACCTGACGGCGCCCGCTCCTTCACGCTGACCTTGTCGGCGGTCTGCTGCGCGAGTACGGCTGGGCCGAGCGCGAGCAGGTCGGCACCGGTGACTACGTCTCCAGGTACCTTCGGCCCGCCGGTCGTGATCTTCCCGTCTCGCCGATCAACGCTTCGTGCACGCCGAGAAGTCCTGAGCCGCGAGCCCTACTCGGCCGTGCCGTGCCGCCCGGGGTGGCGCCGGGTGGCCGCCGCCAGCCGTACGCCGGCGTGCTGGACCTTGAGGTAGGCGAGGACGACCAGGGCGGCGATCAGGACCGGGATCACCAGGGCGCCCAGGTCCTGCTGACCGGCGAGGCCGCCTGCGCCGACGGGGACGCCCATCGTGGCCGCGCCCACCGGCAGCGCGGACTCCGCCGCGGCCTTCTTGGCCAGGATCAGGGCGTCGGTGCTCTGCCTGATCTTGTCCGGGTAGCCGTAGCCGACGACGTAGCTCTGGTCCCTGACCTTCTCCCTGACGTACTGGCCGTCGACGTTGCCCTCGATGGTGTGGATGGTGTCGCCGTCGACCGAGGTGACCAGGCCGACGTGGTCGATGTTGTCGACCACCTCGGAGCCGCCCCAGTCGAAGAAGACGACGGCGCCGGGCTTGGGAGCGTGCCCCCAGGCGCCCTTCTCGATGAACCACTTGGCGTGGTCGACGGTGTAGGCGAACTGGCCGAACCACTTGTCGTAGCCGAGGCTGTGCGCGCCCCACGACAGGAACATGTCGCACCAGGGCTGGGCCGAGTAGTCGGAGTCGAACTCCACCGTCTTGCCGTACCAGGATCCGAACTTGGTGTATCCGCCCGCCTGCTCGCTGTAGCCGAGCTGGGTGCGGAGCAAGTGGATCAGTTTCTGCAGTTCAGGCGACATGGGAAGTCGAGGGATCCTTCCGTTCGTACGACTGACGCGGGCCACGTCAGGGGCTGTCCGTGTGGAGCAGGACGTTAGCGAGGGAAAGAGCAGGTCAAAAGCACACCAAGACAGCCCAAGTCGCCCGTCACCGGCTCGGGGAGGTGATCGCAAGAAGCCCCTGACCAGGCGTTTCGCGCCCCGGTCGGCTTCGCGGCAGATCATGCATGGATTGGGATTTCTTTACCCAAACATGACTAAAACGGACAAAGTCGAACAGCGTTCGGTCGATCGTTCTAGACTCGTCGTCATGATGCCCGAGCTCGCGACGCCCCAGGAGTCCGGCGGTGAGGCCCGCCTCGGCGCCCTCGCCGTACTCGCCCAGCAGGTCAGGGACCTCGCTGACGCGGTCGTGCTGACGGACGTGCCCGAGGACGAGCTGAGGGCGGTGACCGCCGAGCTCGTCGCGCTGACCGAACGGCTGGAGGCCAGTAGCCGCAGCGGGCCCCTGCCCCACGAGTACGGGCCGGACGGCCGCTTCCGGCACCTCGGCAACGCCGTCATCGGCGAATGCAACCCGCACGCGCTGCCGCTGGTGATCGACAGGGCCGACGACGGAGGCTCCACAGCCGAGGTGACCTTCCGCCCGGTCCACGAGGGGCCGCCCGCCTCCGTGCACGGCGGGGTCAGCGCCATGATCCTCGACCACATGCTCGGCGACGCCGTCGCCGCGGCCGGCAGACCCGGCATGACCGCCACCTTGAGCATCAAGTACCGCAGGCCCGTCCCGTACGGCGAGCCGCTGGCCGCCTCCGCGGCCGTCTCCCGTGTCGAGGGCCGCAAGACCTGGGTGGACGGCGCCATCGCCTCGCCGGACGGAACGGTGCTCGTCGAGGCGACGGGCCTGTTCATCACGCCCTCGGCCTGGCTGGAGGGCAACGGCCCGGTCTGAGGGCCGGTGACCGGGCGCCCGGGGTGAGCCGGGCGCCGGGCGGGTTCAGGACGCGGGGGTCGCGTCGGCGCTGGTCGGGGTCGCGGCCTCGTCGGTCGGCGCCTGCAGCTGCTGGCCGAGCCAGGGCAGGGCCTGGGGCAGCTCGCGGTTCCAGGTGTTGAAGTTGTGCCCGCCGCTCGGAAGGATCAGCGACGAGGCCTGCATGGGGGGCTTCACGGCCCCGAGGAACGCCATGGTCGACTTGTAGTTCGCCTCGCCCTTCTTGCTGCTGGTGACCAGCACGGTGATCGGCGGGTGCGGCAGGTGGGCGAGCCGCCACATCAGGTCGTTCTCGTCCTGGAGCTTGTGGTCGCCGCCGAACAGGTCGCCCGTGGTGGGGTCGATGGGCGCCTTGTAGTAGCCCGAAAGCGACACGGCGGCCGCGAACGCCTCGGGGTGGCGCATGCTCATCTTCAACGCGCAGTAGCCGCCCGTGGACCCGCCCAGGATGCCCCAGTTCTCCCGCTTGGTGCCCACCCGGTAGGCGCTCGAGAGCGACTCGCGCAGGTCCTTGGTGAAGTAGGTCTCGACCTGCGGCCCGTTCGGGACGTCCATGCACTCGGTGTCGCGCGGCGGGGCGACGGTGGGGCGCATCAGCACCATCACCGTCGGGCGGATCTCGTGGTTGTCGATGGCCTGCGCCAGGCGGGTGGGAAGCTCCATCCTGGTGATCAGGTTGCGGGCGTCACCCGGGTAGCCGGTCAGCGCGACGATGACGGGGAAGCGCTTGTTCTGCCACTTCTTCTCGAAGTACTGGGGAGGAAGGTAGACGAAGCCGGAGGAGCTGAGCTTCGAGGTGGCGCCCGAGACGACGACCTCCTGGAGCTTGCCCCCCGAATGGCCCTTGGCGAGCAACCCCACCGGCGAGGTGTTGATCACCTGGACGCCCTTGGACCCCTGTCCGGTCGTGGTGTCGATCTCGCCGCCCTGGGTGATGATGGATCCGCCGGTGTTCTCGTCGGTGCCGAACAGGTCGCTCCAGCTTCCGATGAACAGGCCGTAGTTGTTGATGACCAGGGCCAGCGCGAGGAGGATGAGAAGCTGGTTGGCGAGGAGCACCCCCACCCGCCCGAGCACGGCCTTCCAGGTGCGGGAGCTCAGGCGAGGCCAGACCCACCAGACCGTGGCGACGAGGCCCGCCACGGCGAGCAGGGCCATCGCAATCTCCAGCTTTGTCGACGTGAGTCCCAATCTAACGTCCCCCGGTCTTGGTGCTGCTCACAGCGTCTTTTAAGGTAGTGCCTAGCAAAAGTTACTCAATCGATATAAGGGCAAAGTAAGGATGTATCACCCTACGGACGTCCGATGCACGGACCTCAGCCTCTAGTGTGTCCTGATGTGAAGGATCGGACACCCCTTTCGCGGGTGCTGGCGTCGCGCTCCTGGGTGCCGGCGGCGGCGGGTTACGCCGCGCTCGCCATCGGCATACTCGACATCATCAGAGGCGTGGTCCCGCATTTCCGCAGGAGCCGCGTCGAGGCCATTGCGAGCGTTTTCCCGGGAACGGTGACCACGCTCGCCGCGGCGGCCTCGATACTCGTCGGCGTGCTGCTCGTCATGATCGCCCACGCGCTGCGGCGCCGGAAGGTGCGGGCGTGGCGGGCGGTGGTGGTGCTGCTACCCCTGGGCGCCCTCATCGAGGCGCTCCACTGGCGCAAGTCGGCGCCCGCCGTCATCAGCATTCTGCTGTTCATCGTGCTGATCATCAACCGTCGCGAGTTCCACGCCCTGTCGGACCCCAGGTCCAGGTGGCGGGCCCTGTGGAACTTCCTCGCGCTCGGCCTGCTCGACATCGCCATCGGCTGGGTGATCGTGAGCATCCACCCGATGACCATGGTGGGCGATCCTTCAGCGGGGGAGCGGCTGCAACACGTGGTCCTCGGCCTGTTCGGCATGGAGGGCCCGGTCCAGTACTCCCTCGACCGCACCTCCGACCTGGTCTACTACTCGCTGGCCGGCCTTGGGGCGCTCACCGCGATCACCACGCTCTACCTGCTGCTCCGTCCCGAGCGGCCGGTGGCCGCGCTCAGCCCCGACGACGAGCAGAGGCTGCGCGAGCTGCTCGCCCGGCACGGCTCGCTCGACTCGCTGGGCTACTTCGCCCTGCGCCGCGACAAGAGCGTGATCTTCTCGCCCTCGGGCAAGGCCGCCATCGCCTACCGTGTGGTGGCCGGAGTGATGCTGGCCAGCGGCGACCCGATCGGCGACATCGAGGCGTGGCCCGGCGCCATCAAACGCTTCATGGAGGAGGCCGGCCGGCACGCCTGGGTCCCGGCGGTCATCGGGTGCGGCGAGACCGGCGGCGAGGTCTGGACGCGCGAGGCGGGGCTGTCCGCGCTGGAGATCGGCGACGAGGCCATCGTCGAGGTCGCCGACTTCACCCTCGAAGGCCGGGCGATGCGCAACGTCCGCCAGATGGTCAAGCGCACCGAGCGCGCCGGATACACCTGCCTGGTGCGGCGCGTGGGCGACCTCACCGACGAGGAGAAGGACCAGATCCGCAGGGCCGCCGACTTCTGGCGGGGCACCGAGACCGAGCGCGGCTTCTCCATGGCCCTGGGCCGCTTCGGCGACCCGGCCGACGACGAGTGCGTGGTCGTCACCGCCCACAAGGCCTCCGAGGACGGCCAGGACCTCCCCGGCGACGACATCCGGGCGGTGCTCAACTTCGTCCCCTGGGGCAAGAACGGCATGTCGCTCGACCTGATGCGCCGAGACCGGGGCGCCGACCCGGGGCTGAACGAGCTGCTGATCGTCAAGGCTCTTCAGGCGGCCCCCTCCCTGGGGGTGACCAGGGTCTCGCTGAACTTCGCGATGTTCCGCTCGGCGCTCGCCCGGGGCGAGCGGCTCGGCGCGGGCCCGGTACTGCGCGCCTGGCGCGGCATCCTGGTGTTCCTGTCGCGCTGGTTCCAGATCGAGTCGCTGTACAAGTTCAACGCCAAGTTCCGGCCCTTCTGGGAGCCGAGGTTCCTGGTCTACCCCACCGCCCGCGACCTGCCGCGCATCGGCGTCTCGGCGCTCCAGGCGGAGGCGTTCCTCACCGTCGGCATGCCGAAGCTGCCGCTGCCCGGCAAGCGCCACCGGCGGCCCGAGGCGACGGTGTCCGGCGCCGCGGGGTCCGGGAGCGGCTCGCCGGACACCGCGCAGTCGGTTAGCGCCGCGCCTGGTGGCCCGGCGCCCGCGACCGCGCGGTTCGACAAGGTGGGGCCCGAGAGCGGCACGGGGTCCGGGAGCGGCGCCTCCGGGGCGAAGCCGTCGCGTACCAGGGCGACCGGCGCCGCGCGGGCGGGAGCGAAGCGATCAGGCGGTGCGGCGCCGGTCGGCACGCCGTCCGGGGGCGGACGGCCTGACAACGCCGCGTCCGACATCGCGAGGTCCGAAGCGCCACCGTCCGGCGGGCCGCTTCCGGTTTCGTCGTAATCGGCCCCAGTGCATTAGGGGCGGGAAATGCCGGGGGAAAGCGGGCGAGAACGTTCTTGCGGCTCGCCCGTTCTCCGGAATGATTCGCTTATTCAGCGTTAACCGGCCACAAAGGATGCGATTATCCGATAATCATCGGGAAATCGATCTCGAAGGGGTATTGAGACCCCTGTTGTGGACGATGATACCTCCTCTCCGCGCCCTGTTGGATCACGACCCCGCGGGGGCCGCGGAGGCGCTCAGGTTCGCTTAAGGTAAGCATTGCGTTAATCCTGCGCCAAGCTTCCGCTGACCCGGCTCCCTTTACCGTGAGGTCGGCGACCCGATCGCGTCCCGGCAGGAGCCGATCATGGGGCAGGTCAGGCGACCGTGCCGGCCCGCGGTCCGGCCGCCGTGACGCCATGACCATCCTGGTGCTCCAGCGGAGGAGGTTCGGCCGGTGCCGACGTCGGTGTGCGCTGTCCCGCCCTCGATGACGGGCCCGCTGCCCGCGGGGAAGCCGTCGCGGCCCGCGCGCGTCGCGGGGTGGGCCGGGCTCGTGCTGATCGGCCTCGCCGTCTCCGTCATGCTGGCCATCGCGCTGCTGGGGCCGTCCGCGGCCGTGCCGAACGTCGGCGGTCCCCCTCCGTGGTCGTGGCGGGCCGGGCCGTCGGACACGCTGGCCGTCCAGCTGGGATGGGTGGCGATGATCACCGGTGGCCTCGGCGTCGGCGTCGCCCTGCACGCCTTGCGGCGGGGATGGCGCCCGGCACGCGGCGTCCTGCTCGCGGGCGTCCTCCTCGCCGTGCCGGCCATGGCGCTGGTGCCGCCCGCGGGCTCGACGGACGTGCTCAACTACGCCGTCTACGGCCGGATCGCCGCGCTGGGCCACGACCCGTACATCACCACGCCGTCCTGGCTGTTCAAGATCGGTGACCCGGTCGGGGTCTTCGCGCCGCAGGCCTGGCGCCACACGCCCTCGGTGTACGGGCCGCTCGCCACCTGGGCGCAGATGGCGGCCTCGCGGCTGGGCGGCGACTCCATGGCCGGCACCGTGCTGGCCTTCAAGATCATTACAGCGGTCGCGTTCCTGCTCTCGGCGCTGATGCTCGACCGGCTGGCGGGCCCCGACCGCGGCCGGCGCGCCCGGGTGCACCTGCTGTGGAGTCTCAACCCGCTGATGCTGTGGCACGTCGTGCTGGGCGGCCACATCGACGGGCTCGGGGCGTTCTTCCTCATCGCGGCGTTCCTCGCCCTGCGCGGGGGCGGGCTGGCCGGCGGGTTCGGATCGGGAGTGCTGCTCGCCGCCGCGGCCACCGTCAAGGCGCCGTTCATCCTCGCCGGGGCCGGTCTGATGTGGGCGGCCCGCAAGCGGTTCACGGCACTGGCGGCGATGCTCATGGGGCTCGGCGCCGCCCTGGTCGCCGCGTACGCCACGCAGGGCCCGGAGGCGCTGGACAACGTCGCCGGCAAGATCGGGTCCCGCTCCCTGGCCGACCCCTGGCGCCTGATCACCGACGCGATGGGACTCGGGGTGCAGTCGTCGGTGCTGGAGGGGCGGCTCGCGCTCGGCGCGGCCCTGGTCATCGGCCTGCTGCTGTGCTGGGGGCTGCCCGAGGGGCCGGAGGGCCTCGGGTCCGTGCGCCCGGCGCTGGCCTGGTGCCTGTGCTGGCTGCTCACCTCCCCGGTGCAGCACCCCTGGTACGACGCCATGCTGTTCCCGATGCTCGCCCTGATGCCCGCGGGGCGGCTCGACGGGCTGCTGGTCGCCCGGGGCGTGGTGACGAGCCTGATCTACCTGCCGGGCGGGGCCGCGATCCTGAGCCCCACCGCCTTCACTCAGTGGATCTCGGAGACCTACCGCCCGCTGGTGGCCCCGCTGGCCGCCGACCTCATCATCCTGTGCCTGGTGGTGCTGAGCGTCGCGCGGGCCCTGCGCCATCGCCGTCCCGTGCCCCGGCCCGCCGCTAAGGTGGCGGAGGATACGGGGGAACCGGACTAGAAGTCCATCTTGTCACGATCTTGACCTTTTTGCCGGTTACCGTGAGGGTTCTTGTGAACGTTCACATGGATTCTCGGGGGGATAGGTGGGGAGCACCCTACGGGCAGAAGGGCAAGCAGGGACGCGGCTGTTCAGCCGGGGGGCGGTCGTCTCCTCATGCGCCGGGTTCGTGCTGATCGGCGCGTTGCAGGCCCTGTACGGACCCGCGATCTCGGCCTTCCGGGGGAACTTCGGCCTGTCGCCGTCCGGAGCCGGCCTCGCGCTGAGCGCCCACTTCGTCGGTGGCGTGCTCGGCGTCCTGCTCTTCCAGCGGATCCATCGGACGATCGGCAACCGCAGGATGATCGGCGCCTCCTACCTGCTGATGGCCGTGGGCGCCGCCGGATTCGCCCTGGCGCCGTGGTGGTCGGTGGCTCTGCCGGCCGCGCTCGTCACCGGGCTCGGCTTCGGCGGCATCGACTACGGCCTCAACCAGCTGTTCTCCATCGGCTTCGGCGCCCGCAGCACGGCGATGCTGAACGTGCTGAACGCCCAGTTCGGCGTGGGCGCCATCCTCGGGCCGGCGCTCGTCGGCCTGCTCGGCCCCGAACGCTACGGCCTGATCTTCGGGGGCTTCGCCGTGCTGTCGGCGGCACTGCTGCTGACTCTGCGCGGCGTGGGCGAGGGACAGGAGGACCTCGCCCGGGCGGGCTCCGGTGACGGGTCCGGAACGGGGATCCGGCGGGCCTGGGGCCTGCTGGCCGCGTTCCTCGTGCTCTACGTGCTGCACGTGGGCGTCGAGAGCGGGGTGGGCGGCTGGGAACCCACCCACCTGGAGACGGCCGGGTACTCCGCTCGCGCCGCCGCCTCCGCCACCGCCGTCTACTGGCTGATGATGACCGTGGGACGGCTCGTGGCGGCCCCGCTCAGCCTGCGCTGGTCGGCCCCGGCCATCGTCATCGGCGGCCTGGCCGGCATGCTGGCCTGCCTGCTGCTGGCCCTGGTGCCGGCGCTCGCCCCGTACGCCTACGCCGGAGTCGGGCTGTTCATCGCCCCCATTTTTCCCACCGGCCTGCCGTGGCTCACCCGGCTGCTTCCCGGGACCAGCGGGTACATCGTGGCCGCGTCCATGATCGGCGGCGTCGCCGTGCCGCCGGTCACGGGCAAGGCCATCGAGTGGTACGGCGTGGGCGCGGTGCCGGTGGTCCTGGCGGTGCTCACGGCGGCCTGCCTGGCCGCCGCCGTGTGGATCCGCCTCGCCAGGCGGTGAAGGGCGCCCCCGGCCGTTAGGCGATGAGCCGGGACGCGTGTAGGCGCTCGTCCAGCTCGGCCACGGCGCGGGTACGGTGCCACGGGCCGAGCTTCTCGCGCGTCTCGACCACCGACCGCACCAGGCGCGGGGAGGTGTTGTGCACCGCCAGCCGTGCCGCCTCCCCGAGCTCCCGGCAGGCCTCGTCGATCTCGCGCAGCCGGAGATGGGCCTGCGCGGTCTTCAGGCGGATGTAGGCGACATTGCGGACGAATGTCGGGTCGATGCCCGCGACGGCGGTGGCGGCCACCTGGAGGGCCTGTGCGGGATCGCCGGTGTCCAGCAGGCAGCCGGTCTTGGTGGAGAGGTACTGGCCCTCCCCGTAGAACGGGACCAGACGGGCACCCGGATCGCCGGGGTCGGCCCCGTGGAGCTCCCGCCGGGCCTGGTCCACCGACCTGAAGCAGCGGGTGTGGTCGGCCCGGCGCGCGCCCTTGGCCGAGCGCCTGACCACCGCCGCGTACGCCCGGGCGCCGACGTCGCAGGCGTAGGCGGTGAGCAGCCTGCTGCCCGCCCGCTGCCCCCACGCCAGGGCGCCCAGCGCGTGCTCGACCCCGAGGCGCGGGTCGCCCCGCCAGGTCGCGAGCTGGCTCCAGTTGGCGAGGACCATGCTGCACATCGCGTCGTCGTCGGCCTGGTGGGCGGCGTCGCGGGCCTTGGCGTAGTGGTAGTCGGCGCCGCGGAAGTCGTTGAGGTTGAACAGCATCCACGCGGTGCAGCGGCGGATGTCGGCCAGCAGGGACAGCAGCTTGGGCCGCATCCGCTCGGTCACCCCGTTCGACAGCAGGGAGACGACCAGGTGCTGCTGGGCGAGCACTGTGGCCACGGTCGCCTGCGGGCCGAGGGCGTCCTCCTGGCGCATGCAGTGGCGCAGCACCGCCTCGATGTGGCCCACCGTGGTGTCGTCCACCCGGCTCGGATCGCCCATCGCCTTGCTGAGGCGCTGTGTCTCGTCGCCGTTCAGCCGGTCGAGGGCCGGCGAGGCGTAGGCGGAGGTGGCCGCCGCTCCGATCAGGGCGAGGAGGTCACGTCGATTCATCTGCGTTGCCCAATCCGTCAAGGCGTGGACGAGCTGCTCGAACTCCCGGTCACGCAGTTCTCCCGGCGACGTCGGCCCGGGGAGCGGCTGAGTCGGCAGGATGCCCTTAATGTCGCTGAATGTGAGGTTAGTTGGAGTATGTGGGGGTGGGATATCCCGCCGACCGGAGACATTCGCGTTCTCGTCGACCCCCGTGTGGTCCTCGCCGTCGACCAGGTCGCAGGCCCGGCAGCCGTAGATGCGGGCGAGCCGGTTGAGGCCCGCCATGGGCGGCTCGTTGCCCGTGACGCCTGGCCAGGCCTCCCAGGACCCGAGCTTGCGGACGCTGAACGGCTCGGACGGCCACAGCGCCTTCCACTCGGCGACCACGCGTTCCTGCGTGTAGCGGTGCGCCTCCCGGAACGCCTGCCGGGCGTTGAGCCGGTAGCGCCGCCGGTACTCCTGAGCGATCTCGGCCCAGGTGGAGCCCCGTTCGCGCAGCTCGGTGGTGAGGCGGTCCATCTCCTCTTTGAGGCTGCGTGGCTTGCGTGGCATCGCGTACCCCTCCGACCCCCGTTGGATTCGTAACGCCGCCACCGACAGTAGTCAAAGCGATTCCATGACTACGCAGGGTTGCCGGAAATCGGCGACCAGACCGCCGGTTTCCGCGACGAGCGGCGGTACGCGGGGCCGATCCGCCCTCGCGGGCTACAGACGCCCCCGGTCTGAGCGCCTGTTCGGCCCGGCGTCGCCCACCGGAAGGTAAAGGTCCGGCCCCGTCCGTCCTTCGTTCGCACGGCGGGAGCCGTCTCGAGGCCGATGCACCCCTAAGCGCGAAAGGCCAGGGAGATTCCTGATGACCAGCATTCCATCCTGCCCCCGCGAGGCCCGCTGGGAGCTGCCCCCCGATCCGGGCGTGACGGCCAAGTGCCGCGCGGTCGTGCGGGAGACGCTCGCCGAATGGAGGCTGCAGGGCCTGACCGACGACATGGTGGTCGTCGTCACCGAACTGCTCGCCAACGCCCTGATCCACGGCGGTCCCCCGATCCGCGTGGCCCTCGTCGCCGCGGACCGCACCCTCACCGGCTCGGTGAGCGACGGCGGCCCCGGATGGCCGTGCCTGCGCACCGCCGGCACCGATCTCGAGCACGGGCGCGGCCTGCGGATCGTCACCGCGCTCACCGACTGCTGGGGCGTCGAACCGTGCCCCGGCGGCAGGGGCAAGACGATCTGGTTCACCCGCGCCCTGGCCGGCTGACCGCCCGGCCCGAGGTCAGTAACCGGCCCCGGTGAGCAGGCCGCCGTCCACGGTGAACTCACTGCCGGTGCAGTAGCTGGAGCGGTCGGAGGCGAGGAAGGCCACCACATGGGAGACCTCGACCGGCTTGGCGAACCGCTTGATCACCATGGCCTTCATGAAGGCCTCGCCGTCGACCTCCGCCGCGATGTCGGGATCGGCCACCATGGGGGTGTTGATGGCGCCGGGATGCACCGAGTTGACGCGGATCTTCGCCGGGGCCAGTTCCCGGGCGGCCGACTTCGTCACCCCGCGCACACCGAACTTCGAGGCGGCGTAGGCCGACATCCCCTCCGCGCCGATGAACCCCTCCACCGACGAGATGTTCACGATCGAGCCGCGCCCCGCGGCCTTCATCGGCTCGATCACCGACTTGATGCCCAGCCAGGTGCCCTTGAGGTTGACGTCGAGCACCCGCTGGTACTCCTCGACGCTCATGTCGGCGATCCTGCGGAACTTCAGGATCCCGGCGTTGTTCACCAGCACGTCCAGCTTGCCGAACGTCCCGGTGGCGACCTCGACCGTGTGGGACCACTCCTCCGCGCGGGTCACGTCGTGCCGCACGAAGACCGCGCCGGTCTCCTCGGCCAGCGCCTTGCCCTCCTCTTCGAGCACGTCGCCGAAGACCACCCGCGCCCCTTCCTGGACGAACAGGCGGACGTGGGAGGCCCCCATGCCGCGCGCCCCGCCGGTGATCAGGGCGACCTTTCCCTCGAGCATCCCCATCGGTTCCTCCGGAAGTCGTAGTCGGGTGGCTAGGCCGGCGCGGTGGCGGCGGCGCGGGCACGCGCGTGGCGTTTGCCGGCGGCGACGGCGACGGCCGCGGCCTCCACGGAGCGGTAGACGGGGATCCCGCCGGCGGCCGCGACGGCGCGCACCTCGTCCTCCACCCCCGGCGGGGCGCACTCCCCGTTGCGCGTGACGAGTGTGATCCGGGTGCCCGGCAGCAGGGCCTGGGTCTCGGCGAGGTGGCGGGTGTAGGCGTAGAGGGGCTCGGCGGTGTCGCCGTAGGTGAAGAAGCTCTGCACGTTCACGTGCGCCACCACGTCCGGGTACGGCCGCCGGGCCTGGATGGCGGCGATCGCCTCGCGTACCAGGTCGGGACGCGCCCTCGGCCCCACGGGGATCTCCAGCGGGTTGGCCAGGGAACTGCCCACGCCGAGGCCGAGCGCGGTGAGCGCGTCCCGGGCCTGCGGGGGGAGCGGGTCCAGCGCGAGGCCCGCCCCGTCGAGGACGTCCGCCGCCAGCACCGCCGCCCCGCCGCTCGGCCCGATGACGAGCACCCCCGGGTCCCCGGGCACGTCCGCGCGGGCCGCGTGGGCCTGGAAGAACGCGAGCGTGCCGATCAGGTCGTCCTGGCTCGCCACCAGCGCCGCGCCGCACTGGTCGGCGACCGCCTGCCAGACGCGGCCCTCGCCCGCGAGGCCCCCGGTGTGCGACGCGGCGGCGCGGCGCCCCTGGGCGCTGCGGCCGCCGACCAGCAGGGACACCGGCATCCGCCCGCGCACCGCCATGAGCGCGTCCAGCAGTGCCCGGCCGTCGCGCGGATCCTCCAGATACAGGCCCACGACGGCGGTCTCGGGATCGGCGGCGAGCCAGCGCAGCAGCTCGGCCGGGGTGACGTCCAGCGAGTTGCCCACGGTCGCCACCCGGCTGAACGCCAGGCCGCGCCGCTCGCCCACCTTGACGACCTCTCCCGCCAGGCCGCCGCTCTGCGAGATCAGGGCCACGCTCCCCGGCCGCCCCTGCTCCCCGCCGACGAACGTCTGCCGGCCCCGCGGGCTGTAGACGCCCATGCAGTTGGGGCCGAGCAGCCGGGTCCCGGCCTCGCGCGCGGCCGTGACCAGGTCCTCCTCCAGCTCCGGGTGGCCGAGCTCGCCGAACCCGCCGCTCATCACCTGGACGAACGGAACGCCCGCCGCCTGCCGTACGACATCCGGGCAGCGCGTGGCGGGCACGGCGACGAGGGCATAGTCGGCGCCGCTGTCAGAAAGCGACGGTACGGCGGGCACCCCGGCGATCTCGGCGGCCTCGGGGTGCACGGCGACGAGAGGGACGCCGGTCAGCTTGTAGAACTCCAGGAACATGTTGCCGAAGTTCGGCCGGGTGGTGGAGGCCCCCACGACCGCCACCTTCTTCGGCTCGAACAGCGCGGTGAAGTCCGTCATCGCCGCCGGGCCGCGCGGCGTCCCGGACGGCCGGCCTGAGGGGATGTGGCGGGCGTCCACCGCGACGGCCCCGGCGGGGGAGGCGATCACGGGGTTCAGCTCGAACTCGCCGAGGTCCAGATCCCTCCACAGGCCGTCCTCGCCGGCGAGGCGCACCAGGAGCTCGACCAGCGACCCGAGGTCGGCCGCCGGCGTGCCCCGATGGCCGGACAGCAGGGGAGCGCCTCGCAGCGACGCCAGCATCTCGCGGGCGTCGGCCTCGCCGATGGGGCACAGCCGCAGCGCGGTGTCCCGCATGATCTCGGTCCACACGCCGCCGAGCCCGGCGAGGACGGCCGGTCCGAACGCGGGGTCGCGGACCAGGCCCACGATCAGCTCGACCCCCGGGGCCGCCTGCTCCTCGACCAGGAACCCCTCGGGGGTGATCCCCTGCGCGGCCAGGCGCCCGCGCATCTCCTCGGCCGCCCGCGCGGCCTGTGCCGCCGAGGCCAGCCCCAGCCGTACGGCCCCGGCGTCCGACTTGTGCAGCAGGCCCGGACCGTAGGCCTTCAGCACGAGCGGTGGCGCGAGCACCTCGGCCGCGCCGGTGATCTCGGCGGGCCGGGACGCCGTGACCCCCCTCGGGACGGCGACGCCGGCGTCACGCAGCAGCGCCTTGACCTCGTGCTCGTGGATCATCGGCGCTCCGCCGGGAGGCCGTGCCGCTTGTAGATCATCTCCGCTCCGCCGGGGCCGCGGCTCACGCCTGCTCCAGCAGGTGGCCGTAGCGTTCGCGGATCTCGCGGCGCAGCAGCTTGCCGGGTCCGCCGGAGGCGTCCTGGAAGTGCGGCAGTTCCTCGGCGACCACCACGCGGTCGGGCCGCTGGTGCTCGGGCAGGCGTTCGGCCAGGGCCGCCGACAGCTTCTCGGCGTCCAGCGACCGCCCGGCCCGCGGCACCACCGCGAGCAGGATCCGCTGCTCGGCCGCGTCCCGGCCCTCGACGTGGGCGGGCACCCCGACCGCGCCCGCCTCCGCCACGCCGTCCAGCGTCACGGCGGCCTCCTCCACGGCCGCCGGCTGGCTCCACCGGCCGCCCTTGAGGATGGCGTCCTCGCGGCGGCCCAGCACGGTCAGCGTGCCGTCCTCGGACACCACACCGAGGTCGCCGCCGACGTACCACCCGTCGCGCAGCACCTCGGCGGTCCTGTCCGGCAGCTTGTCGTACCCGGCCATGCGGTGCGGCCCCGCCAGGTTGATCTCGCCGGGCCGGCCCACCAGGCGCTCACCGGCCGGGCCGGTGACCCGGACGGCGCAGCCCGTCCTCGCGCGGCCCGACGACCCCAGCGGCGTGCCGCCGTCGTCGACCCGGCCGACGCAGGTGTAGGGGGCCTCGGTCTGGCCGTAGTAGCTGTAGACACCGGCGCCGGGCAGGCGTTCCTTCATGCGGGACAGCAGCGCGGCCGACAGTGGCTCGCCACCCAGCATGATCACGCGCAGCGTCGACAGGTCGGCCCCCGCGTGGTCCTCCGAGCCGAGCAGCGCGGCGTAGAACGACGGGATCTGGCTGACGTGCGTGACCTTCTCGCGCGGCACGACCCGCAGGAAGTTGGCCGGCCCCCAGTCCTGCTCCAGGACCAGGCGCATGCCGGTGTAGAGGGCGGGGCCGACGATGGCGGGGAAGCCGATGCCCCAGATGATGGCGCCGGTGCCGAACACCGAGTCCGGGCCGCGCGGCACGTCGAGCCAGATCTGCGCGGTCGCGAGCGAGGAGGCGTGGGTGTGGACGACGGCCTTCGGCAGGCCCGTGGTGCCGGAGGTGTAGTAGAGGGCCAGCGGATCGTCCCAGAACCCGCCGAGCTCCGGCTCGCCGTCCGGGGCGGCGGAGGTCAGCGCGTCCAGGTCCACCACGTCGGCGTCGGTGCCGGGGCCGCCCACCTTGATCCAGGTGGTGACCCCGGGCAGGTCCCGGCGGATGCGGCCGGCGAGCTCCTCGACCGTCGCGTCGTACACGAAGGCCGTGCACTCCGAGTGCGCCACCACCGCCCGAAGCGTCTCCACCGGCCAGTAGGGGTTCAGGGCGGAGGTCAGCGCCCCCAGCTTGGCCTGCGCGAGGTACACCTCGGCGACCTTCAGGGTCTCGTTGAGCAGCACGGCCACCCGCCGCCCCGCCTGGACGCCCGCGGCCCGCAGGGCGTGGGCGCGCCGGTTGACCACCTTGTTCAGCTGGTCGTAGGTGAAGCTCTGTTCGCCGCAGTAGGTCAGCGCCACGTCGTCGGGGGTGCGCAGCGCGTTCGCGGTGAGGACGGCGTAGCCGTAGTTGCCGTAGGGGTTGCCATGCGGTCGAGCCATGGACGGCCTCCACACGAGGTAGGTGTCGCCGTGTCGCCGGGGGTGCGGCTCAGGGGGCGGCGGGGGGTTGCAAGGGGGCGTACAGCACCAGGACGTTGCCGGACGGGTCGCGCAGCACGGCCCTCATCTCGTGCGGGCCGGCCTCCGGGCCGTTGACCAGCTCCGCGCCCGCGGCCGTCAGGTCGCGCACGGCCTCCTCGACGTCGCCCACCTTGTAGGAGGGCGCCGTGACCGCCCCCGCCACCTGCTCGGCCTGGGCGGCGAGCGCGATGGTGATGCCGCCGCCGTCCAGGGCGGCGAAGCGGTCGCCGTCCCGGAACTTCACCTTCAGGCCCAGCACCTCCGAGTAGAAGGTCACCGCCTTACCGAGGTCGTCCACCGGGATCAATACGTTGCCGAGCTTCTGGGCGTGCGCGCTCACGCCGGCCTCCACTGTGGTAGATCGTCGTCGTCGAAGGTGACCCGCACGGGCATGCCGATGCGCACCCGTTCCGGTGGGCACCCCACCACCCGCCCGAACGCCCGTGCGCCCTCCGGCAGGTCGACCCAGGCCAGCACGTACGGTTCGCGTCCCCGGAACTCCGGGACGAAGCTCCGGTGCACGACCGTGAAGGTGTGCACGAGCCCGTCTCCTGAGACGGGCGCGAACGGCGGGCCGGGCGTCCCGCAGTAGGGGCATTCGGCGGCGGGCAGGTGCACCCGGCGGCCGCAGGCCGCGCAGGCCTGGACGACCAGCTCGCCGCGGCGGCAGGCGTCCCAGTAAGGCGAGGTGTCACCGCTCATCGCAAGCCAAGCTAGCGCACGCTTGGTTGTCCGACAAGGTCCAGGAGTGCCGCTATTCGATCACGTTCGGGTACCCCGCCATTCGACCACTTCGGGCCACCCCTGCCACAACCCCGGCCCCGGGTCAGTCCACCCCGGTCCGCCGGCCGCCCGGCGACACCCTGGACAGGGGACGACTGCCGCACTGGGGGCTGGGCCGGTCGGGTGCCGGGTGCGGCGCGATGGGCGGGCGGGCCCCCTCACGACCCGCCCGCCCACCCCCGTGTCCGCGTCAGTCGATCGTCGGCTCGACGGTGGGCTCCTTCGTGGGAGGCTCGTGCGTCGGTTCCTTGGTGGGCTCGTGGGTGGGCTCCCGCGTCGGCTCGCGGGTGGGCTCCTTGGTCGGCTCCTTCGTGGGCTCCTTCGTCGGCTCCTTCGTCGGCTCCTTGGTCGGCTCCGTGCAGGGGACGCCCCGCCGCACCACCTTGCCGCTGTCGTCCGCCGACCCGAGGGCCGACTCGACGTGCACCGAGACCCTTCTCGCGTCCACGTACCCGCACCGGGCGACGCTGCCGAACCGGACGGAGTAGGTGCGGTCGTACGCCGTGCCGCCGGACAGGGTCTCCTGGCGCCCGTCGGTGTGCTGGACGGTGCGTTCACCGATGGTGACGGTCTGCGTGAAGCCCACGGTGAGCTTCACCGGGCCGGTGGTCGAGCTGCGCACCCTGACCGTCGCGGCGGTGCCGTTCCACGAGGTGATCGAGACCGTCGGCGGCGCGCACCTCGGCCCGACGACCCGCACTTCCTTCGACTGCGCGCCGTTGGCGGCGGCGGGCTGCGTGGTCACCCGCACGCCGAAGTACGCGACCGTGCCGCAGGGCACGTCGCCGAGGTCGCCCGCCAGCGACAGGTCGTAGGCGGTGTCGCCGGACAGCGTGCGGCTCGCCTGGTCGACGACCTTGGCCGTGCCCTCGCCTTCCCGGCGCGTGAACTCGGCCGCCAGGCGCACCGCGCCGGGACCGTCGGTGCGCACCCCGACGGACGCCGTGCGGCCGTTCCAGCCGAGGGAGAGGTTGCGCACCGAGGGCGGCGCGCACGCCTCGCCCTTCACCGAGACGATCCTGCTGTCGGCCCCGTCGGCGGCCTTCGGCGACGTCGAGACCGTCACCTGCCGGTACACCGTCGTGCCGCAGGGCGGCGGGGCGAAGCCGCCGTCCACCGACCGCGTGTAGGACGTCGCACCGGTCAGCGCCAGCGTCTTCGTACTCCCCGGCGTCAGCTCCGACCGCGACCGCCCCTCGGCGAACCGCACCGTCAGCGTGACGTTCTGCGCGGTCGAGGCGCGCAGGGTGACCGTCGCCGTACGGCCGTCGAACCCGGTCACCGCCAGATCGCTCACCGCCTGCGGCGTGGGCGTCGGAGTGGGAGTGGGTGTGGGGGTCGGCGTCGGCTTCGGAGTCGGGGTCGGCTTCGGCGTCGGGGTGTGCGGCGGCGTGTGGGTGGGAGAGGCCGTGTGGCTCGGCGCGGCCGTGTGCGTGCGGCTGGGCACCGTGGCGGGGCGGGTGGAGGCCGGAGGCCGCGGATCGGTGGTCGCCGGGTGCCCCGGGCTCGGCGTCAGGGGCTTCTTGGCGAGCGCCTTGGTCGGATCGCCGGCCGGGTCGTTCACCTGCGCCCGCGCCGTCGGCTTCGTCAGCGCCACGTCGCGTACCGGCGTGTCGTGGCGGTTGGCGGCCAGCACGGCGATGACCACGCCCACCGCGAGGATGCCGGCTCCGACGGTGCCGGCGAGCAGGCGGCCGTTCTTGAGCGGCCGGCGCAGCACCGTGCGGGCCAGGCTCGTGCTCGCCTGCGGCTGTTGCTCGGAGAGCGGGAAGAACAGCGCCAGAAGGGCGGCCAGCTCGGCCAGGTGGCGGCGCCCGCGGTCCTCCCACTCCGGGCCGTAGGCCGCGAGCGCCGCCGTCTCCAGCTCCGCGACGAACGTGGCGGCCGACGTGGGACGGTCGGCGGGATTCTTGGCGAGACCGCGGGCCACCAGCATGCGTACCGAGCCCGGCACGGCCTCGACGGGGATCGCGCCGCTCTGGTGCTGGTGCATCAGCGCCGCCGGGTGATCGCCACGGTAGGGCCTGTGCCCGGTGAGGCACTCGAAGAAGACGCACGTCGCGGCGTAGACGTCGGTCGCCGGACCGGCCGGGGCGCCGTTCCACTGCTCGGGCGCCATGTACGGCGGGGTGCCCGACGGCGTGCCAGGGCTGCCGGCGGGCGTGGCGATGCCGAAGTCGGCCAGCTTGCTGAAGCCGTCGGGCTGGACCAGGACGTTCTCGGGCTTGTAGTCGCGGTGGACGATGCCGGCGGCGTGCGCGGCCGACAGCCCGAGCAGCGAGCCCTTCAGCACCACCAGCGCGGCCTCGGGGCTGGTGGACCCGTGCTCGCGGAGGATCGCGCGCAGCGAGACGCCGTCGACGAGCTCCATCACGATGGCCGCGCCCAGCGGGCTCTCGACGTACTCGTAGAAGCGGACGATGTTCGGATCACTGATCTCGACCATCGTGCGCGCCTCCTCGCGGAAGGCGGCCAGGAAACGCGGATCGGCCCGGAGCTCGTCGCTCAGGTATTTGATCGCCACATGGGCGCCCGTGCCGCTGTAGGTGGCCAGTACGACCCGGCCGCTGCCGCCGGTGCCGAGCACACGTTCTTCCCGGTACCCCGGAACGGTCCAGGCGTCCATCGTTGTCCCCTCGGAGTGACCAAAGCTCCTGACTCCCCAGACGACGGTCTCACCGGAACCGCCTGTTGTCACGAGTTTGGTAGATCACCACTGTGACGATTCAATTACGGAAGGTATGCCGGTTCAGCATATGTCAAGGTCTCGGTAGCTTTTCCGGCAAACCGAGCAATGGCTTGGTACAGGGAAGCATGGGAGACGCCGGCACGGCGGACGAATCCGGCGACACCGCGATGCAACCCGTCGGCGGGCCGGCGGCATCTCCCGGGATGTGAAGCTACTTTCCTGGGAGCCCTATGAGTTCCGATGAGGAGTACACGGCCTACGTCGGCGGGCGGCTGCAGTGGCTGCGGCGTACCGCCTACCTGTTGTGCCAGGACTGGCATCGGGCCGACGACCTCGTCCAGACGACGATCACGAGGCTCTACGTCAAGTGGCGCCGGGCCCGCGCGGCGGACGACATGGACGCCTATGTCCGGGTGATCCTCATACGGGTCTTCCTCGCCGAGCAGAGGGCGGGCTGGTTCTCCAGGGTGAAGGTGACCTCCGAGCCGCCGGACGTCCTCGGGGACGCCGCGGAACCTGACCTTGGTCAGCGTCCTGCCCGTCGTGACGTCGACGGTGGCGAGCATGTGGTGCCCGGCCTCCACGCCATCGGTCCCTTCCTGACCGTCGGACGCCACGTAGGCCACCCTCCGCCCGTCGGAGGCGGGCAGGCTCGTCTCCGACACACCTATAGCTACCGGGCATGGTCCGGTGCTCTGGTGGTCCCCGGCTTCCACTAGTCCTGACCGCGGGTTCCGGGAGAGGCGTCCGCGGGGGGCTCGGCCGGAGATCGTCTTCTGCTGCGATGGGTGGCTAGCCGAACAAGTGCTAGGTAGGTACAGTCGGGCCGGGCCCCTGTGCGAGGGCTGCGCGCCTCGATCGCCTCTGGCCGGCGAGGGAGTGGGGCCGCTCGGAAGGAGACACGATCATGCCGGTGGATCTCGGGGCGATGGTGGCGCCCGGCCGTACGGCGGTGCTGGTGATGGAGATGCAGCGCGGCGTGGTCGGGGACCTGGCGCGGTTTCCGGAGCTGGTGAAGGCCTGCGACCGGGTCGGCGTGATCGCCAACACCCACGCCCTGCTGGAAGCCGCCCGTGCGGCCGGGGTGCCGGTCGTCCACTGCACCGCCGCCTTCCGGCCCGACCGGGCCGGCTCGCACGCGCGCAACAGCCCGTTCATCACCGTCCTGCTGAAGGACCCCGCGCACATGCTGGAGGGCACCGGCGCGGTGGAGGTCGTCCCCGGCCTGTGGGACCCGTCGGACCTGGAGTCGCGGCGCGGCCACGGCTTCTCGCCCTTCACCGGGACGTCCCTGGACATGCTCCTGCGCTCGCTGGACGTCTCGACCGTCGTGGCCGCCGGGGTCTCCCTCAACCTCGGCATCCCCGGCCTGGCCCTGGAGGCGGTCAACCTCGGCTACCGGGCGGTCGTGATCACCGACGCCGTGGCCGGTTTCCCCGAGTCCTACGCCGAAGCCGTCCTGGAGCACACGATCGGCCTTCTGGCCGCGAGAGCGAAGACCGCCGAGCTCGTCGGCGTCTGGGGTGCGCGGGAGGACCGCCACTCTGGCTGAGCAAGTGCTTGGTTGCTAGGGTTCGAGGTGTGATGGACGGATTGTGGCTGGGCGGGCGCACCGCGGTGGTGACCGGGGGAGCGGGGGCGATCGGGGCCGCCATCTGCGCCGACCTGGTCGCGCTCGGAGCCGGCGTGGTCGTCGCGGACGTGGACGGGGCCGGCGCCGCCGAGGTCGCCGCGCGCCTGCGGGAGAGCCGCCGTGAAGGGGCGGCGGGGGCGGTGGGAACGAAGGTCGACCTCGCCGACCCCGGATCCATCCAGGAGTTCTGTGACGCGGTGGGGCCGGTCGACATCGTCGTCCACAACGCCGGGGTGTCGATCGTGGAGCCGTTCGCCGGCAGTGATCCGGCCGGATGGGACCTGATGTGGAGGGTCAACCTGCGGGCCCCGATGCTGCTCACCCGCCTGCTGCTCCCCGGGATGCTCGCGCGCTCCTGGGGCAGGCTGGTCTTCATCTCCTCCGACGGCGCCCGCGCCGGATCGGGGGGCGAGGGCGCGTACGCCGCGACCAAGGCGGGACTGTTCGGCCTGGCCAAGACCCTCGCCAGGGAGGCCGCGCGGGGCAACGTGACCAGCAACGTCGTCTGCCCCGGTCCGACCGACACCCCGATGCTCCGGCGGATCGACGCCGAGAAGCCGGGCCTGGTGGACAAGATCGCCAAAGGCATACCGCTGCGGCGTCTTGGGCGGCCCGCCGACGTCGCCGGGCTGGTGGCGTACCTGTGCACCGAGCGGGCCGCGTACGTCACCGGCCAGACCCTGTCGGTCAGCGGCGGAATCACGATGCATTGAGCGCGGGGGCCCGGTGCTCAGCCGAGCGAATCGTAGACGGCCTCGGCCAGGCGATACGCCCGCAGGCTGCCCGCGATCGCGTTGGCCATCATGTTCATCGTGTAGCCCATCGCGAGCCCGTGACGGACGTCGCCGAGGCCGAGGAAGCCACCGAAGCCGGTGTGCCCGAACGCCGTCTCGGCTCCCTTCGCCGGGACCAGGAACGCCGACGAGGGGCGCATGTACCCGAGGCCGAAGGAACTGTCGATGAACATCACCCGATCGGGGCCCTCGACCCGGCGGCGCAGCGCGTCCCGCAAGGTGTCGGGCTTGAGGATGTCGCCCGAGACCAGATCGCGGTAGAACCCGGCCAGGCCGCGGGCCGTGGTGATCATGCCCATCGCGGGCCAGCCCGCCCGCATGATCACCGGGTGGTTGGCGCCTCCCTTCAGCCTGTTGGGGCTGGGGTTGCTCATGGCCCTGTTCATCAGGCTGTCCTTGTCGATCGAGGCGCGCGCCAGCTCGTACACCGGATCGCCGGGCCCCTTGCCGGGCAGTCCCGCCGCCGCCCCCGCGGGGCGGGTGCCCGGCACACCGTCTCCGGCTCCCTCGGACGTCCGGCCGCCGTCCGCGCCGGGACGGCCGCCGTTTGTCTCGGGACGGCCGCCGTCGGCGCGGCCGGAGGCGAGGCGTTGCCCGGCGGACAGCCGCGCGGTGCGGGCGATGACGTCGTCGGGCGCGCCGAGCCAGAGCTCGAGGCCGCGCGGACCGGCGATCTCGTCCGCCACCACCTCGCCGACCGTCCTGCCGGTCACCCTGCGCACCACCTCGCCGACGAGGAAGCCGTAGGTGAGGGCGTGGTAGCCGTGCGCGGTGCCGGGCTCCCAGATCGGGGTCTGCCCGGCGAGCCGCGCGGCGATGGCGGCCTGGTCGCCGAACTCCTCGATCGGGACCTCCTCCTCGATCACCGGCAGGCCGCTCTGGTGGCTGAGGAGGTGCTCGATGGTGATGTCCTGCTTGCCGCCGGACGCGAACTCGGGCCACACCTCCGCGACGCGGCCCCGCACGTCGACGAGCCCCCGCTCGGCGAGCATGAGGAACGCCGTGGCGGTGACCGCCTTGGTGCACGAATAGGCGAGCGCGGGGGTGTCCCGCTCCCACGGCCGCCCGGTGTGCCGGTCGGCGACCCCGTCCCACAGGTCGACCACCGGCTCGCCGTCGAGGAAGACGGCGAAGGCGGCGCCCAGTTCCTCGCCCTTGGCGAAGTGGTCGTCGAACACCTCGCGGACCCGGGCGAACCGGGGATCGCAGTGGCCGTGAGCCGTCATCCGAACCTCCGCACCTCGTGTAGAAGGGAGCGCTTGCTTGGTCACCGAGCCTAACAACTGGGGGCGCTTCGGCCCAGACGATCAACGCGGCACCCTGAACCTGCTGACCCCCGCCGCCGTCCTCCAGGCCCTGGGCGCCGCATCCACCGGCCAGGTCGTCAGCCTGTCGATGCCGATCAGAGGAGCGACGTCGTCGCCGGCGCCGACGACCGTCCCGCACCTCAAGGGGCGGCCGCTGCCCCAGCATTTCATGTCGGTGGACGGCGGCGACTACGCGGCGGGCGCCCGCGCGATCGGCGCGGGGCTGAGCATGGCGGACGACGCGTTGATCGTCACCCCTCACGGCACGAGCACCCACATGGACGCCCTGTGCCACATGTGGTCCGGAGAGACGCTCTACAACGGGCACCCGGCCGCGCGCGTCCGGTCGTACGGGGCCTCCCGCTGCGGCATCGAGACCGTGGGGGGCGTCGTGGGGCGGGGGGTGCTGTTCGACGTGCCGAGGCACCTCGGGGTGGAGCACCTGCCCGTGGACTTCCGCGTGTCCGGCGACCTGCTGGAGGAGATCGTCCCCGATGTACGGCCGGGGGACGTCGCCGTCGTCCGCACCGGCTGGCCGGTGGTGTGGGAACGGTCGCGGGAGGAGTACTGGTCGGGTCAGCCGGGGCTCTCGGGGGACGGCGGACGGTGGCTCGCCGCCCGGGACGTGTCCCTGGTGGCCTCGGACAACGCGGCCATCGGCGGCCTCAACGCCCGGCAACTCGCCGACGAGGGCCTGGACGACGACCTCCACATGGTCCTTCTGTGGCGGCACGGGATCCACCTGGCCGAGATGCTGTGGCTGGAGGAACTCTCGGCGGCCCTGGCCGCGCCGCCTTCCACTCCCGAGCCCCCCGCCTCGGAGGGCTCCGCGTCCGGGGGCGGGCGCAGGCATGATTTCCTGTTCATCGCGGCCCCGCTGAAGATCGAGGGCGGCACCGGCAGCCCGATCAACCCCCTCGCCGTCCTGTGAGTGGGCGAAGGGACGCCGGGCCGGTCAGGTGGTCCGGAAGGCGCCGGCGTTGCGTGCGCACCAGGCGGCGAAGGTGCGGGGCTTGCGCCGGAGCAGGCGCTCCACGGTATCGGTGCGGAATCCGGCGGTGTCGGCGCGCATGAGGTGGAACCCCTCGATGATGGCCTCGGCCAGCGCCGGGGGCGCCCCGTGGGGGAATCGGGAGGCGACGGCCTCCTCCGCGGTGGTCACGGCCCGGACCGTGATGTCCCGGCCGGCCGCCGCGGCGAGGATCTCGACCTGTTCGGCGACGGTGAACAACTCCTCGCCGGTGAGGACGTACTCCTGGCCCTGGTGGCCGTCATCCGTCAGGGCCAGGGCGGCGACGGCGGCGATGTCGGCGGGATCGATCGGCGCGTAGCGGCCGGGGCCGACCGGATCGAGGACATGACCCTCCTCGCGGATGGTGGGCAGCCAGTCGAAGGCGTTGGTCATGAAGCCGCCGGGCCGCAGGAAGGTGGCCGGGATGCCGGAGGCCCGGATGACCTGCTCACGTTCGTGGTGCCAGCGGCCCATGGCGGGCATGGGGTCGCCGAGCACGTTGAACGAGGAGAGGTGCACGATGTGGCGCACGCCGGTGGACCGGGCGGCGGCGACGGCGTGCCGGGTGTGGTCGAGGCCGATGCCGGGGGTGAGCAGGAACAGCCGTTCGACCCCGGCGAAGGCGGGCGGCAGCGTCGCGGGGTCGTTCAGGTCCGCCACGACCCGTTCGGCCCGCTCGGGCAAGGTGGCGGCGCGGGCAGGGTCGCGGACCAGGACGCGGAACGGCACGCCGGTCTCGTCCAGCTCGCGGACGAGCTCGCGGCCGACGTTCCCGGTGGCACCGGTGACCAGTATCATGAGAGCCTCTTAATCGTGAACCGGTTAATGATCAGAAAAAACGTTAACCGGTACACGATTTACTGTCAACCGCACCCTGCCGCGCTCGCGACATCACCTGGAGGCCCTGGACGTGCCCGAATTCCTGGACATGCACAGCAAGACGTCGAAGGCGCTGCGGGCGGCGGCCGAGGCGGCCGTGCGGCGCCACGGGCTGCACCTGGGGCAAGATCACCTGCTCGCGGTGCTGTGGCGGCAGGACGGCCGCACCCCGGGCGAGGTCGCCGCCGAGCTGAACGTCACCACCTCCAACGTGGTCAAGGCGGCCACCCGGATGGCCGCGGCGGGCCTGCTCATCCGACGCCGCGACGACCGGGACAACCGGCTGGTCCGGCTGTGGCTCACCGACGCCGGACGCGCCCTGCGGACGCCCATCGAGACGGAACGGCGGCTGCTGGAAGAGAAGGTCACCGCCGACCTCACCGAGACCGAACGCGAACATCTCCTCAGCGCACTGAGGAAGATCCACCGCTCGGCGAACGCCCTGCTGGACGCCCCCGTCGACCACGGCGACTCGGCCACCGCCTGACGTCGCCCTTCTCCGCGCCGTCGTCGATCGAGCCGGGCGGGGCGTCACAAGGTGGTCAGGTGCCGGGGTAGGCGCCGCCTCCGTACAGCTCGTCCAGGGCGTCGTAGTCCGGGGTGAAGCCCTTCTTGGGGATGGCGTCGGTGAACTCCACGTGCCTGGGCTTCTTGTAGGAGGCCAGCAGGCCGCGGGTGTGCCCGACGATCGAACCGGCGTCCGCCGTCGCGTCCGGCTTCAGGACGACGATCGCCTTCACCGCCTGCCTCCAGCGCTCGTCCGGGACGCCGATCACGGCCGCGTCCGCGACGGCGGGATGGGACCTCAGGGCGCGTTCCACCTCGGCCGGGTAGATGTTCTCGTTCCCGGACTTGATCATGCGCAGCTTCGGGCCGACGAAGGTGAGGGTGCCGTCGGGCTCCCTGCGGCCGAGGTCGCCGGTGTGGTGCCAGCCGCCCCGGAACTTCCGCTCGTTCAGCTCGGGCCTGTTGAAGTAGCCGGAGAAGATCGACTTGCCGCGCGCGCAGATCTCCCCGACCTCGCCGGTCGGCACCTCCTCGTCCGCGGGGTCCAGCAGCCGCACCTGGACGAGCGGCGAGGGCCGTCCGGCGTACCCCGCGCCTCCGGGGGCGAGCCCGAGGAACGTCAGCATGCCGCCGACCTCGGTCTGGCCGTACCCGCCCATCCCGGAACGGCACCACGGCGTGTCGGACACCGTGATCATGCTGTCCCACTCCGCCGAGTGGGAGACGAACCCGAGCGACTTCAGGTTGTACCGGCCGCCGGCGTTGGCCGCGACGACGGCGTCGATCATCTGGCCGAACAGGAAGGCCTGCGTGCACGACTCGGCCTCGATGAGCCTGCAGACCTCCTCGGCGTCGAAGGTGGGGGTGAAGACGTTGGTGCCGCCGGCCAGCAGGGTGGCCAGGCAGAACATCATCGTGCCCACGTGGAACAGCGGTCCGCTGTTGAGGAAGGTGAAGCCGGGCTCCATCTGCCGTACGTGCAGCAGGGACGCCGCGTGCGCGATCAGCGCCGCGTGGCTGAGCAGCGCGGCGTTCGGCCGCCCGTCGAAGGCCGCGGTGTAGAGGGCCAGCACGGGCGCGCCGTCGTCGCCGAAGTCCCCCAGGCCGGGCGAACCGTCCCCGCGGGACCGCTCCTCGTGCTCCCCCTCGGACGGCCCGCCCCGCACGGCGCCGGCGAGGAACCGCTCGTACTCCTCCCCGGACGGCACCCACCGCGCGCCGTCCGGGGGCCGGGCCGCCTCCACGGCCTCCGAGGGCTCCCATACGACGACCTTCGGGGTGAGGTCGGTGAGCACGAAGGAGAGTTCGTCCGGTGACTGACGCCAGTTGGCCGGGCAGAAGATCGCCCCGAGCCGGCCGCAGGCCAGCAGCAGCTCGAGTACCCGGTGGGAGTTCCGGCCCACCCACAGCACCCGGTCTCCCACCCCGACGCCCTCGGTGGCGAGCGCCCCCGCCAGGGCGGTGACGCGCCGGTCGAGCGCGGGGTAGTCCAGCCGGACGTTCCCGTCGACCACGGCGGTGACCAGCGGACGGCTGCGGCCGTGCTCGGCGAGGACGTCCGCGAGGGTCAGACGGTGGACGGTGCTCATCGCGCCTCCTGAGCGGGAGTGGTTCTGTCAGTCGCGGAAGGCCGGCATGACCTCGGCGGCGAAGAAGCGCATGACGTTCTCCATCTCGTCGATCGGGATGGGCCGCGTGCTGCCGAAGTCACACATCAGATCGCTGAAGCCGAAGTCCTGAAGCATCCTGATCTGGCTGATCACCCGCTCGGGGTCGCCGATGACCTCCAGTTGCTCCCACCGGAACTCGTTGCTCACCGAGCCGCCCTTGAGGTAGCGGTTCTGGTAGTACTCGAACCCCTGCGCGGCCTGTCCGGTGCGGGAGTCGATGGGCGCGCTCTTCTCGTTGAAGATCCGCGACCGGTCGAACATCTTCTCGAACCTGGCCTGGTCCTCCCTGGCCTGCTCGATGGTCGGGGCCACGTACACCGTCCGGGCCACGACCAGCCCGGCTTCGGTGACGTCGTGCCCGGCGGCCTCGGCGGTGGCGCGCCACGTCTCGGCGGCCTTTGCGATCTTGTGGAACGGCGCCGCCGGGTCGGCGAGGATCGGCAGGCCGCGCTCGGCGTACATGGTCACCGTCTCGGGCGACACCGCGGCCACGTGGATCGGCGGGTGGGGGGCCTGCAGCGGCCTCGGCACCAGCGACACCTCGGTCCCGGTCCTGTAGAACTTCCCGGCGTGCTGGTAGTTGTCGGTGCTCCACAGGCCGAGGATCATCTCCAGCGACTCGTTGAACCGGTCGCGCGCCTCGGCCAGGTCCACGCCGAAGCCCTCGAACTCGAAGCTCTGGTAGCCGCGCCCGATGCCGAGGTCGAGCCGGCCGCCGGACAGCACGTCGACCAGGGCCGCCTCCTCGGCGACGTGGACGGGGTTGTGCAGGGGCAGTACGACGATCCCCGTTCCGAGCCGGAGCCGTTCGGTCCGCGCGGCGAGGTGGCCGAGCATGGTGAACAGGTTGGGGACCACGCCGTAGTCGCGGAAGTGGTGCTCGGCCAGCCGCACCCCGTCGAAGCCCAGTTCCTCGGCGAGCTCGACGAGCCGCACGTGGTAGTCGTAGACGTCCTTGAAGCTCTGGCCGTCGGACCGGTGGAAGAGGTGGAAGGTCGAGAACTTCATCGGCAGTACCCCTGGCGGTCGTCTCCACATGCCCTGTCGGTCGCGCCCGTGCCGTGCCCCCGGTCCACCGGTGACCCGGATCGGTCACCGTAAACCAAGCGCTCGCTTGGGAAGCGTATCAGGTCGACGCCGCGATGGAGAGCCCCGTTCTCGCCGGGGGTGACGATTCGGACGCCCAGGCCTCCGGCGATCATGAGAAAGCGCCGGTGCCGGCCGGGAGCCGAGGTTCCCTTCGCCTCGGCGACGGCCCGGGGCGCCGCCCTGTCGTGGAGCGGCCGGGCGCCGCCGGCCCGAGAACCCTTAACGGACGCGGCGTCTGCCGACGACGAGCAGCACCTCGCGCAGGGCGTCCGCCGCGCGCCGCAGGGTCTCCTCGGGAACGCCGGCCATCACCTCGTCGTGCGCGTCGCCCGCGCCCTGCAGTGTGATCGTGGCGATCCGGTGCCCCTCGTCGGTGAGCTCGACCCACCGGCTGCGCGCGTCGCCGGGGTTGTCCTCGCGCCGCACGTAACCCGCTCTGGTCAGCCGTTGCAGCACGTTGCTGATGCCGCCGGAGGTCAGGAACAGCCGGCGGGTCAGCTCGCTGGGCTTGAGGCGGTACGGCGGGCCGACGCGGCTCAGCGCCGCCAGGACGTCGAACTCGGCGTAGGTCAGCCCCAGCTCGGTGAGCCTCGCCTTGGTGGCCTGCTCGACCAGCAGGCCGATGCGCGAGCTGCGCTTGGCGAGCTCCAGGGACGCGATCAGCCGTGAGGAGAGCCCGGACTCCTCCCATCGCGGGACCAGCGCGTCGACCTCGTCGCGGGATTCGTCGTGCTGCACCCCAGAAGGCTACTCCTCATCCAGATTGCTTTCTGAAAAGCTTTCTTCTAAGTTACCGCTCATGACTTCACGCCTTCTCCTGCGCAACGGCCTGCTCGTCGACACCGAGCCGGTCCCCACCACCACCGAGCGGGGCGACGTCCTCGTCGAGGACGGCGTCATCGCGGCCGTCGGCGCCGGGCTGCCCGACGCCCCCGGCGCCGAAGTGATCGACGCGACCGGCATGATCGTCATGCCGGGGTTCGTCGACACCCACCGGCACACCTGGCAGGCCGGCATCCGCTCGGCCGCCCCCGACATCGACTTCCCGGGCTACCTGGGCCGCGTCCTCGGCCGGTACGCCCCCCGCTACCGCGCCGAGGACGTCTACACCGGCAACCTCGCCGGCGCGCTGGAATGCCTGGACGCGGGCATCACCACGCTCGTCGACTGGTCCCACATCAACCTCACGCCCGCGCACACCGACGCGGTGGTCCAGTCGCTGAAGGACGCCGGCATCCGCGCCGTCGTCGGCTACTGCTACGGAGGCGACGGCGGGCCGGAGGGCCTGGCGGCCGAGGGGCGCCGGGTGCACAAGGAACTCACCGGCGACCTGCTCTCGATGGCGGTCGCGGCGCTCGGGCCCGAGATCGTCAGCGAGGAGCAGGCCCTGCACGAGTGGCGGCTCGCCCGCGACCTCGGCCTGCCCGTCACGGTCCACATGGGCGGGCACGGCGCCGAGAGCGCCGAGCGGGGCCTGGCGTTCCTGCGGGAGAACGACCTGCTCGGCACCCGCACCACCTACGTCCACCCGAACTTCTACACCGATGACGCGCTCGGGAGGATCGCCGACAGTGGAGGATCGGTGTCGCTCTCCCCGGTCGTCGAGGCGGAGCTCGGCATCGGCTACCCGGCGACGGGACGCGCGCGGGCGCGCGGGGTGCCCGCCGCGCTCGGCGCCGACACGGTGGCGAGCGCCCCGGGTGACATGTTCAGCCTGATGCGGGCCGCCTACACGCTGGAGCGGGCACGTCCGGAGGGCGCCGGCATGGAGTTCACCACCCGCGACGCGCTGCGGATGGCCACCATCGAGGGGGCCGAGGTCGCGGGCCTCGCCGACGTCACCGGTTCGCTGCGCACGGGCAAGCAGGCCGATCTGATCATGCTGCGCATGGACGCCCTCGGCCACGCCCCGGTGCACGACCCGATCGGCGCAGTGGTGCTGGCGGCCGACACCAGGGCGGTCGACACCGTGATCGTCGGCGGGCGCATCGTCAAGCGCGGCGGCACGCTCCTGCACCACGACGTGCCGGCCCTCGTCGCGGCCCTGGCCGAGTCGGGCCGCCACATCACGGCCTCATGAGGCGGGTCGGTGCGGCTCCCGGGGGCGCTCAGCCCTCAGGGGCGAGGAGCCGGGCCGACTCCGACTCGTGGGCGAGCCTCCTGAGCACGTCGAACGCCTTGCCGTACAGCACGGTGCCGACCACCAGCGACTCGACCGCCGTCTCCCGGGGGCCGTCGAAGGGGATCTTGGTCATCTCGCGCTCGGCGACCAGGCGCAGTATGACGCCGGCGTGATGGCGGAGCTCCCCGTCGGTGGCCGGCATGCCGAGCTGGTCCATCCGCACCAGGATCTGCGCCAGCTCGTCGCGGGTGGGCGCCTCGGGATGGATGTGCCAGCCGAGCTCGGCGATCAGGGTGTCCACGCGTTCGCGGGCGGCCTGGTGCGCCTCGTCGTCCGGCTGCACCTCCACCGGTGAGGCCAGCGCGTAGTGCGCCGTGCCCAGCATCTGGTGGACCGGCAACGCGTCGTCCTCGACCGCCTCGATGATCTGGCTGATGGCGGCGACGGGCAGGCGGCCGACCTCCAGCAGCGCGCGGATGAGCCGGAGCCTGCGCAGATGCCCCTCGCCGTACTCGGCCCGCGTCGCGGCGGTCTGCTCGCCCTGGGGGAGCAGGCCTTCGCGCAGGTAGTACTTGATCGTGGGGATCGGGACCCCGGAGGCCGCGCTGAGCTGGGAAATCCGCATGCCTCATCTTACCCCACTGGATACTTCAGCTATCCAGTGGGCTTCCGTCAGGTGCGGGGGACCAGGCCGACCCCGCCGAGGCCGCCGGGGGCGGAGGGGTCGATGTCGTAGTCGAAGTCGGGACGCCACGCCTCGACCTGGACCACGCCGGGTTCCACCAGCTCCAGCCCCGAGAAGTACGACACGATCGTCTCGCGGTCGCGCATCTTCAGCGCTCCCCTGGTCTGGGAGTAGATCTTCTGTGCCTCGTCGACGCTGTCGGAGCCGCGGTCGCCCCTGAAGCCGTGCGAGAGCACCATCGCCCCGCCGGGCGGGAGCCGGTCGCGCAGGTAGGCCACGATGCCCGCCGCCTCGGCGTCGTCCTCCACGAAGTGCACCACCGCGCACAGGATGACGGCGAAGGGCTTGCCGAAGTCGATGTGCGCCCGCACCCCCGGGTGCTCGATGATCGCCCTCGGGTCGCGCAGATCGCCCTCGATGACGATCGTCTGCGGGTTGTCGGCGAGCAGCGCGCGGGCGTGGACGAGCACGATGGGGTCGTTGTCGACGTAGACGACCCGCGCGTCGGGCGAGGCCTCCAGTGCGACCTGGTGGACGTTCTCGGCGGTGGGCAGCCCGGTGCCGATGTCGATGAACTGCTCGATCCCCGACCGGGCGAGCAGGCGCACGGCTTTCCGCAGGAAGGCGCGGTTCTCCCGGGCGATGTCCCGGGCGCGGGGGAAGAGCTTGATCACCCTCTCGGCCGCCTCGCGGTCGGACGCGAAGTTGTCCTTGCCTCCGAGGTAGTAGTCGTACATGCGGGCAACGCTGGGGATCTTGGGATCGATCCCGGGTGGAGCCTGCTCCTCGCTCATCCGCCCTCGCCTCGTAGTCCCCTGAGACGTCATCTCGCGAAAACGCCCTAGGGGTGAATATAGACGAAAAGCCCGAGATAGTTGATCATGTGGCGGTTTTCCGCCTGGTCGGCGTCCGGGTGTCGGGTCCTCGACGCGGATTCCGTCTCCAAACCGAGCAAGCGCTTGCCTAATTGGGATGGGCGGCGTTAGCGTGACGGCGTCGACTCGAAGCAGCGAGCGGGTGGCCTGTGACCCCGTCCTCCAGCCGCCGCTCGCCGGGGCGGATCGCGCCCTGCCCCGGCGAGCGGCTCGTATCCGAGAGGTGCCATGCAGGAGTTCGCCGGCCGCGCGGCCGTGGCCGGGATCGGCATGACCGGGCTGACCCGGCGGTCCGGACGCACCGAGCTGGAACTGGCGGTGGAGGCCTCACGTGCCGCGCTCGCCGACGCCGGGATCGAGCCGGGCGAGGTGGACGCCGTCCTCAGCTACCACCTGAACGACTCGGCGCCCGTGGTGCAGGTCGCCCGGGCCCTGCGGATCGGGACGCTCGGCTGGCACAACGACATCAGCGGCGGCGGCACCCAGGCGGCGTCCATCCTCGGCGACGCCGCGATGCTGATATCCACCGGCACGGCCGCCAACGTGCTCGTCTACCGGGCGCTGAACGGGCGCTCCGGCACCCGCATGAACACCGTCTCCACCGGCCCGCAGGAGAGGTTCACCATCCCGTACGGCATGGCGGGGCCCGTCCCGATGTTCGCCCTCGCCGCCCAGCGCTACCTGCACGACACGGGCCTGACGGAGGAGCACCTGCACGCCGTCGTCGCCCAGTCCAGGGAGAACGCCGCCGGCAACCCGCGCGCGCTGCGCCGCGAGCCGCTCCCGCTCGCGGAGTACCTCGCCAAGCCCTACGTCTGCACACCGCTGCGCACGGCCGACTGCTGCCAGGAGACCGACGGCGCGTGCGCGCTGGTCGTCCGGGACGCGCGGCTCGCGCCCGAGGCGCCGCGCGTCCACGCGGTGGTGCGGGGCGGCGGCCCCGGATGCTCCACCATGGACCGGGCGCCCGACGTCACCACGATCTTCTCCGCCTACGTCGCCCCGATGCTGTGGAAGACCTCGGGGCTCACGCCGCGCCACGTCGAGGTGCCGCTCCTCTACGACGCCTACTCCTGGCTCGTCCCCCGGCAACTGGAGGACTTCGGCCTGGCCGAGCGCGCCGACCTCGGCCCGTACCTGCTGGGACGCGGCCACCGGAAGGTCAACCCGCACGGCGGCCTGCTGTCGGAGGGGTACGTGCACGGGCTGAACAACCTCGCCCAGGCCGTCCGCGAGCTGCGCGGCGGGGACCACGGGACCGCCCTGGTGACCGGCTTCGGCGGCAGCTACGGCAGCGCGGCCCTGCTGGTGGCGGCCGGCTAGGCGACCGGGAGGTTCTTCAGCGCCTCCCGGCGGCTCAGGCCGGTCAGCCCCTTGTGGTCGACGTACCTGACGACCTCGGCCGGGCTGGTCTTGGCGTACTCGCGCAGTGCCCAGCCGATCGCCTTGCGGGCGAAGAAGTCGGTGTCGGACAGGCTCGGCTCGATGCAGGCGTACAGCAGGCCCGGATCGGTGCGGTCCTTGAAGGCGTTCTGGCAGAGGATCGAGGTGCGCCGCTTCCACAGGTCGTCGTCGCGCGACCATTCGAGCATCAGCGGGCGCATGGTGTCGGGGAAGGCGCGCAGCAGCCCGCCGACGCGGTTGATCGCGAGGTCGTCGACGTAGTCCCACCAGGCGCCGGTGACGATCATCTCCTCGTACATGGGCACCGTGTAGAGCGTCTGGAACTCGCGGTAGTAGCGGTGCGCGGCCAGCTCCATCGCGGCGTACCGCTCCTCGCGGTACTCGGCGTCGCGCCACACCGCGAGCACCGCGCGCCGCCACTCGGGCGCGGCGTCGATGCGGCGCTCGGCGAGCACCCGCTTCACCGCCGCCCGCCGCGGCACGGCCTGCACCCCGAGGAAGGGCATCGTGGACTTCATGTACGCCTGCATGGCGGGGGCCTTGTCCGGATCGGCGACTTCGGTGAGCGCGACCCGGATGGCCTGGTGGAGTGGGGTCATGCCTTCTGGCTGCTCCGCTCGCCGGTGGCCAGGCCGTCGAACAGGACGGTGATGTAGTGCTCGGCCAGGCCGTTGGTGTTGAGCCGGCCGCCGGGGCGGAACCAGCGCACGGCGACCCAGATGGTGTCGCGGATCATGCGGTAGGTGAGCTTGGGGTCGACGTCGGGGCGGAACAGGCCCTCGGCCTGACCGCGCTTGATCTGCTCGACCCACATGCGCTCGACCTCGTCCTCGGCCTTGATGAGGTAGTCGAAGCGGTCGCCGGGCAGGGAGCGCAGGTAGTTCCAGTCGTTCTGCATGACGGTGATGGCGGCCCGGTGGGGCTCCAGGGTGCTGAAGCCGATGCGCACCATCTCCGACAGCACCGTGCGGGCGTCGCCTTCGCTCTCGAGTGCGACGCGGTAGCGGCCGATGAGATCCTTGAGGAACGTCGACAGCACCTCGTCGACGATCGTCTCCTTGGAGTCGAAGTGGTGGTAGAGGCTTCCGGAGAGGATGCCGGCCTCGTCCGCGATCTCGCGGACGGTGGTCGCCTGGAAGCCCTTGCGCGCGAAGAGCTCGGCGGCGAGCTTGACGAGGTGGTCGCGGCGCTCGGAGGCGGATCCGGACGCGGATGCCCGCCGTGTGGTGCCCTGGCGCTTGGCCGCGGAGCCGCCCCGCGCGGGAGCCGCTCCGGCCGCCCCCGCGATCGCCGAGGTGCCGCCGGCGTTCTTTCGCGTGTTCACGCCCTCCATTATGGGCCTCCGTGCAATCGCTTGTTCACGTAACGGCGGGCGTGAGTCGCCTGCTCACCCCATGTTCCCTTGTCTAACAAGCGCTTGCTACCCTGTTGATTAGCTTTGTATGGCATGTCCGGATCCGGGAGGAGCCCTTGCCATGAGCCAGGCCTACATCGTCGGCGCCGTGCGCACCCCCGTCGGGCGCAGGAACGGCGGCCTCGCGGCGGCCCACCCCGCCGACCTCGGCGCCCACGTGATCCGCGCGCTCATGGATCGTACCGGGGTGGACCCGGCCGCCGTGGACGACGTCGTGTTCGGCTGCGTCGACACCGTCGGCCCGCAGGCCGGGGACATCGCCCGCACCTGCTGGCTCGCCGCCGGGCTGCCCGAGGAGGTGCCGGGCGTCACCGTCGACCGGCAGTGCGGCTCCTCCCAGCAGGCCGTCCACTTCGCCGCCCAGGCCGTGCAGAGCGGCAACGCCGACCTGGTCGTCGCCGGGGGCGTGCAGAACATGAGCATGGTCCCCATCGCCCACGCCATGGTGGCGGGGCAGGCGCTCGGGTTCGCCACCCCGTTCGCCGGCTCCAAGGGGTGGGCGGCCCGGTACGGCGCCCAGGAGGTGTCGCAGTTCCGCGGCGCCGAGATGATCGCCGAGAAGTGGGACATCTCGCGGCGGGAGATGGAGGAGTTCGCGTTCGAGTCCCACCAGCGGGCCCTGGTCGCGATCGGCGAGGGCCGGTTCGAGCGCGAGATCGCCCCCTACGGCGGCGTGCTCTCCGACGAGGGGCCGCGCCCCGACACCACCCTGGCCAAGATGGCCGGCCTGAAGACGCTGGTCGAGGGCGGCAGGCTCACCGCCGCGGTGTCCTCGCAGATCTCCGACGGCGCCGCCGCGCTCCTCATCGCCTCGGAGGAGGCCGTGCGCACGCACGGGCTCACCCCGCGCGCCCGCCTCCACCACATGTCGGCCCGGGGCGGCGACCCGATCATGATGCTGTCCGCGCCCATCCCGGCCACCGCGTACGCCCTGCGCAAGGCCGGCATGAAGATCGGCGACATGGACGTCGTGGAGATCAACGAGGCCTTCGCGTCCGTCGTGCTGGCCTGGCTGCGCGAGACCGGCGCCGACCGCGACCGGGTCAACCCCAACGGCGGCGCCATCGCCCTCGGCCACCCCCTCGGCGCCACCGGCGCCCGCCTGATGACCTCCCTGCTGCACGAACTCGAACGCACCGGCGGCCGCTACGGCCTGCAGACCATGTGCGAGGGCGGCGGCCAGGCGAACGTCACCGTCCTCGAACGCCTCTGACCCCTTGTCCGCGGGCCCCGGCGAGGGCTTCGCCGGCTGTCCGCCGGGGGCCGGTAGAGTCGGGCCTCATGCCAGGAATGCCGCGTGTGCTTGCCGTACAGAACGGGATGAAGGGGGGTCCTGGGCGGTTCGGGGAATGGCTTGACGCCGCCGGGGTCGCCGTCGACGTGATCACCGCCTTCGACGGGTCCCCGCTGCCGTCCCGGCTGGCGCACGACGGCCTGATCGTGCTCGGCGGGGGCTACCTGCCGGACGACGACGACAAGGCCCCCTGGCTGCCGGCCACCCGCGCCCTCGTCGAGCAGGCCCTCGCCCGGTCGGTGCCGTTCTTCGGCATCTGCCTCGGTGGGCAGATGCTCGCCTCGATCGGCGGCGGGAAGGTGCTGGGTGACGCCGGGGCGCCCGAGCACGGCAGCACGTCGATCACCATGCGGGCCGAGGCCGCGGGCGACCCGGTCTTCGGCGGGTTGCCCGCCGCCGTCCCGGCGATCGAGAACCACATCGACGCCATCACGGCCCTGCCTCCGGGCGCGGTCTGGCTGGCCGAGACCGAACGCTGTCCCTACCAGGCCTTCCGGCTGGGCGGCCGCGCCTGGGGGGTGCAGTTCCACCCGGAGGTCGGGCCCGAGCGCATCCGGCAGTGGGACGCCGAGTACACCCGCAGGCGAGGCCTGGACCTGGACCAGCTGTACGCCGCCGCGGTGGCGGACGACCCGCTCTCGACGGCGGCCTGGAGCACGGTGGCCTCCCGCTTCGCCGCCCTGGTCAAGGAGGGCCGCGCGTAGGAGGGGCGCCTCGTTCGCGGTGGTGGCGGGACGCGGCCGGGTGGACCTCGGGGATCGCCTGCGCGACGGGAGCGGGCGGTGTGAGGAAGGCCACTCGCGCGATGACGCACGTCAACGGGACTAGAAAACAGGAAACTTTCCTATTAAATTTACCCGTTGTCCCAGACCGTCCCAGTGCCGCGCCCGCCGGCGGGGGGACGGCGCAGCCGTACGGTCCCGCGCGCCGGCCGCCGGGCGAGGAGTGGTGAATGAAGCGCAGCCCCGAGCTCCTGCGTCTGGCCGATTCGGTGCTCCTCCCCGGGTTCGAGGGGCTGACGCCGCCGGACTGGCTGCGCCGCCGCCTGGGCGAGGGGCTGGCCGGCGTGGTCCTGTTCTCCAGGAACGTCGACACCGTCGCCCGGCTCACCGAACTGACCGCCGCGCTGCGCGCCGAGAACCCCGACGCCCTCGTCGGCATCGACGAGGAGACGGGCGACGTGACGCGGCTGGAGGCCCGCACCGGCAGCTCCCGCCCGGGCAACTACGCGCTCGGCGTGGTCGACGACGTGGCCCTCACCGAGGAGATCGCCCGGGGCGTCGGAGCCGACCTGGCCGCCGCCGGCGTCGACGTCGACTTCGCCCCCACGGCCGACGTCAACTCCAACCCCGCCAATCCGGTCATCGGCCTGCGGTCGTTCGGCGCCGATCCGGCGCTGGTGGCCCGGCACACCGCCGCCTGGATACGGGGGCTCCAGGCGGCGGGCGTCGCCGCGTGCGCCAAGCACTTCCCCGGCCACGGGGACACCGCGGTGGACTCCCACCATGGCCTGCCCACGATCGCGGGCTCACGGGAGCGGCTGCACGAGGTGGAGCTGCCGCCGTTCCGCGCGGCGATAGCCGCCGACGTCCGTGTGATCATGTCCGGGCACCTGCTCGTCGGCGCCTACGACCCGGACGTCCCCGCCACGCTCAGCCCTCGCGTCATGACCGGACTGCTCAGGGAGGAACTGGGCTTCGAGGGCGTGATCGTCACCGACGCCATCGAGATGGCCGCCGTCGCCGACCGGTACGGCATCGGCGGGGGTGGCGCGCGGGCCATCGCCGCCGGCGCGGACCTGATCTGCGTCGGCGGGGAGAACGCCGGCGACGAGGTGGTGGCGGAGCTCCGCGAGGCGATCGCCGACGCGGTCGCCGCGGGGCTGCTGCCCGAGGAACGGCTGGCCGACGCGGCCAAGCGCGTCACCGCGCTGGCCGGATGGACCGACCCCGGACGCCGCCAGGACCCCGGCGACCCCCGTGCCGGTCTGGAGGCCGCCCGGCGCGCGCTGCGGATCAGGCCGGAGGCCGGGGGAGGGGCGCTGCCGATCACCGTGGCGCCGCACGTGGCCGAGCTGTCGCCACGCATGAACCTCGCCATCGACAAGGACATGCCGTGGGGGGTGGGCGAGCCGCTGGGCAAGCTGCTGCCGGGCACCACGTGCGTGCGGCTCCAGGAGGGGGGCCACCTCGACCGGCTGGAGGAGGCCGTGCTGACGCCGGCCGCCGGCCGTCCGCTCGTGGTCGTGGTCCGCGACGCGCACCGGCACTCCTGGCAGACGGCGGTGCTGGACCGCGTGCTCGCCGCCCGTCCCGACGCGATCGTGGTGGAGATGGGCCTGCCGGGACGCGCGGACCTCGGCGCCGTCCACCTCGCCACGCACGGCGCCGCCCGGGTCTGCGGGCAGGCCGCCGCCGAGGCCCTGGCCGGTCTGCTGGTCGACTGAGGTCTCGGGCAGGTATCATTGCGATCTAGGTCGAGAGGCGCTGCAACGGGCTCAGGCCCGCCACGCTCGGCCCCCCTCACTGTCAACAAGGGCGCCTCCCAGATCTTGGGAGGTGGTCGTATGAAAAGCAGGACCGAAGCGCTGCGTGAGCTTCTGGACCAGCGGATGGTCGTCCTCGACGGTGCGTGGGGCACGATGCTGCAGGGGGCGTCGCTCACCCCGGCCGACTATCGCGGCGACCGTTTCACCGACCACGCCTGGGACGTCACCGGCGACCCCGACCTGCTGAACCTCACGCGGCCCGACCTGATCCTCGACGTGCACCGGCGGTACCTCGAGGCCGGCGCCGACATCACCACGACCAACACCTTCACCGCCACGAGCATCGGCCAGGCCGACTACGGCCTGCAGGCGTACGTGGCCGAGATGAACCTCCAGGGCGCCCGGCTCGCCCGCCAGGCCGCCGACGAGGCCGGTGGACGGTTCGTGGCGGGCTCGGTCGGCCCGCTCAACGTCACGCTGTCGCTGTCCCCCCGCGTGGAGGACCCGGCCTACCGCGCGGTGACGTTCGACCAGGTCCGTGAGACCTACGCCGAGCAGATCAAGGCCCTCGCCGAGGGCGGCGTCGACCTGCTGCTGATTGAGACGATCTTCGACACGCTGAACGCCAAGGCCGCGATCGCGGCCGCCCGCGAGGTCGCCCCCGAGCTGCCGCTGTGGATCTCGGTGACCATCGTCGACCTCAGCGGCCGCACCCTGTCGGGGCAGACCGTCGAGGCGTTCTGGAACTCGATCGCGCACGCCGAGCCGATGGTGGTCGGCGTCAACTGCTCGCTCGGCGCCGAGGAGATGCGCCCGCACATCGCCGAACTGGCGCGGCTGGCCGGCACCTACACCGCCTGCCATCCGAACGCGGGCCTGCCGAACGCCTTCGGCGGCTACGACCAGACGCCCGAGGAGACCGCGCGCCTGCTCGCGGAGTTCGCGGGTTCGGGCATGGTGAACATCGTCGGCGGGTGCTGCGGCACCACCCCCGCCCACATCGCCAAGGTCGCCGCGGCCGTGTCGGGGATGGCGCCGCGCGAGGTTCCGAGGCCCACGGCGGCCACGCGCTTCAGCGGCCTGGAGCCGTTCGAGATCGGCCCGGACACCGGCTTCGTCATGATCGGTGAGCGCACCAACGTCACCGGCTCGGCCCGGTTCCGCCGGCTGATCGAGGCCGACGACCACCAGGGCGCCGTGGACGTCGCGCTGGAGCAGGTGCGCGGCGGCGCCAACATCCTCGACGTCAACATGGACGCCGACCTGCTCGACAGCGAGCAGGCCATGACGACCTTCCTCAACCTGATCGCGACCGAGCCCGAGGCCGCCCGCATCCCGATCATGGTCGACAGCTCGCGGTGGAGCGTGCTGGAGGCCGGGCTCAAGTGCGTGCAGGGCAAGGGCGTGGTCAACTCCATCAGCCTCAAGGAGGGCGAGGAGCCCTTCCTGGAGCAGGCCCGCAAGATCAAGGGGTACGGCGCCGGCGTGGTCGTCATGGCCTTCGACGAGCAGGGCCAGGCCGACACCACCGAGCGCAAGGTCGAGATCTGCGCCCGCGCCTACGACCTGCTCACCCAGCGGGCCGGTTTCGCCCCCGAGGACATCGTCTTCGACCCGAACGTCCTCGCCGTCGCCACCGGCATCGCCGAGCACAACGGCTACGCCAAGGCGTTCATCGAGGCCCTGCCGCTGATCAAGCAGCGCTGCCCGGGCGCCCGCACCAGTGGCGGCATCTCCAACCTGTCGTTCTCCTTCCGCGGCAACGACGTGGTGCGGGAGGCCATGCACTCGGCGTTCCTGTTCCACGCCGTCCGCGCCGGGCTCGACATGGGCATCGTCAACGCCGGGCAGCTCGCCGTCTACCAGGACATCCCGGCCGACCTGCTCGAACTCGTCGAGGACGTGCTCTTCGACCGGCGTCCCGACGCGACCGACCGGCTCGTCTCCTTCGCCGAGACGGTGAGCGGCGCGGGCACCAAGCGCGAGGTCGACCTGTCCTGGCGGGACGCGCCCGTCGAGGAGCGCCTCGCCCACTCGCTCGTGCACGGCATCGTCGACTTCATCGAGGCCGACACCGAGGAGGCCCGGCAGAAGGCCGTCCGTCCCCTCGACGTGATCGAGGGCCCGCTGATGGACGGCATGAAGATCGTCGGCGACCTGTTCGGCTCCGGGAAGATGTTCCTGCCGCAGGTGGTCAAGAGCGCGCGGGTGATGAAGCGGTCGGTCGCCTACCTCGAGCCCTACATCGAGGCCGACAAGAGCGGCGCCGAGGCCTCGCGCGGCAACGGCAAGGTCGTCCTCGCCACCGTCAAGGGCGACGTCCACGACATCGGCAAGAACATCGTGGGCGTCGTGCTGGGCTGCAACAACTACGAGGTCATCGACCTCGGCGTCATGGTCCCCGCCGCCAAGATCCTCGAGACCGCGATCGCCGAGGGCGCCGACGCCGTGGGCCTGTCGGGGCTGATCACCCCGTCGCTGGACGAGATGGTCGCCGTCGCCGCCGAGATGCAGCGCCGCGACATGAAGCTCCCCCTGCTCATCGGCGGCGCCACCACGTCCCGCCAGCACACCGCGGTGCGCATCGCGCCCGCCTACGACGGCACCACGGTGCACGTCCTGGACGCCTCCCGCGTCGTCGGCGTCGTCTCCGACCTGCTCGACCCCGAGCGGGCCTCGGAACTGGCCGCGTCCAACCGCGTCGAGCAGCAGCAACTGCGCGAGCAGCACGAGAACCGGCAGCGGCGTCCCCTGCTGACCTTCGCCCAGGCCCGCGCCAACCGCGAGCGCGTCTCCTTCGACGACCTGCCCGTCCCGGCCTTCACCGGCGTCCGGATGGTCACCCCCGACCTCTCCGGCGTCCGGGCCATGATCGACTGGCAGTTCTTCTTCCTCGCCTGGGAGCTGAAGGGCAAGTGGCCGGGGATCCTCGACCAGCCCCAGGCCCGTGAGCTGTACGACGAGGCGAACGCCCTGCTCGACGAGATCATCGCCGGGGAGCGCTTCGAGGCGCGGGGCGCGTACGGCTTCTGGCCGGCCCGCTCCGACGGCGACGACATCCTGATCGACGCCGGGCCGGAGGCGGCCGTCCGCCTGCCCATGCTGCGCCAGCAGACCGCCAAGCCCGAAGGACGGCCCAACCGCTCCCTCGCCGACTACCTGGCCCCCGAGGGCGACCACATCGGCGGGTTCGCGGTGTCCGTGCACGGCGCCGAGGAGCTGGCCGCGAGCTACGAGGCCCACCACGACGACTACCGTTCGATCATGGTGAAGGCGCTGGCCGACCGGATGGCCGAGGCGTTCGCCGAGCAGGTGCACCTCCAGGCCAGGCGCGACTGGTTCGAGCCGGACGCCGAGCCGTCCCTGGAGGACCTGCACGCCGAACGCTTCCGCGGCATCCGCCCGGCCCTCGGCTACCCCGCGAGCCCCGACCACAGCCTCAAGAAGGACCTGTTCGAGCTGCTCGACGCCGGGAAGCTCGGCATGGGCCTGACGGAGTCGTACGCGATGACGCCCGCGGCCAGCGTCAGCGGGCTGATCTTCGCCAACCCGGCCTCGCGGTACTTCACCGTCGGGCGGGTCGGGCGCGACCAGGCCGAGGACTACGCGCGGCGGCTCGGCGTCGAGCTGTCCTACGTCGAGCGCTGGCTGCGCCCGAACCTCGCCTACGACCCGGAGTGACGCTCAGCCGGGCGGGCGCCCTCCCGGGAGGCGGTCGAGCGCGGCCCACGCCTCGGCCATGATCCGGGTGATCAGCTGCTCGCAGGTGGGCAGGTCGTCGATCACGTCGACGACCTGCCCGGACGCCATCACCCCGAGGTCGGCGCGGCCGTCCACCATGGCGGCCTTCAGCAGCATAGGGGTGTTGGCCGCCTGGAGCACCTGAGCCCACGTCAGGTCGCGGCCGTGCCGCATCCGCAGCCCCTCGGCGATCATCCGCCGCCAGCTCATACCGGAGATCTTCCGGAACCGCGCGCCGTTGGCGACGGCCCTGATCAGGCCCGTCAGGCGGCCCGATCTCTCCAGCGACTCCACGAACGGCGTCCTCAGCACCCGGTGCGGCACCCCGTCCACGCGCGTGGTGACCAGGGTGCCGGACGCGGTCAGGTACAGCTTCTTCACCTCGTCGGCCACCGGTGAGTCCGAGGTCAGCAGGAACCGCGTCCCCATGGCGATCCCGGCGGCGCCGTAGGCGAGCGCCGCCACCAGGCCGCGCCCGTCGAAGAACCCTCCGGCGGCGACCACCGGGATGTCCACCGCGTCGGCCACCTGGGGGAGCAGGACGGTGGTCGGTACCGGTCCGGTGTGCCCGCCGCCCTCACCGCCCTGCACGATCACCGCGTCCACGCCCCACGCCGCGACCTTCTCCGCGTGCCGGCGGGCGCCCACGGACGGCATCGTCACGACCCCCGCGTCCCTGAGCCGGGCGATCAGCTCGGGCCTGGGGGCCAGCGCGAACGAGGCGACCCGCACCCCTTCGCGGATCATCACCGCCACCCGTTCGCCGGCGTCGTCGGCGTCGGAGCGGATGTTCACCCCGAACGGCGCGTCCGTGCGCTCCTTGACGGACCTGATGGCGCCGGTCATCTGCTCGATCGACATGGTGGCGGCCGCGATGATCCCGAGCCCGCCCGCGCGCGAGGTCGCCGCCGCCAGCCGCGCCCCGGCGACGTACCCCATCCCGGTCTGCACGATCGGGTACCGGCACCCCACCAGGTCGGTGAAAGCGGTCCTCACTGGGGGACCTCCCGGGCGCGCAGGTCCTTCGGGTCGAGGACGTCGCGGATGACCCGGAGCTCCTCGGCGGTGGGTGCGCGGGTCTCGGGTACCTCGCCCTCGGGCACGGCCAGGTCGAAGCCCGTGTTCGCCACGACCTCCTCCACCGTGACCCCGGGGTGGACCGAGGCCAGGCGCATCGAGCCGTCGGGGGTGGCGAAGTCGAGGACGGCGAGGTTCGTCACCACGCGGCGCAGGTCGTGGAACCGGGAGGCGCCGGGCCCCGCGGCGGCCGCCCGGTCGTACCCGACGCCGCTCACCATGTCGACCCGGGGCACGAAGACCCGCCTGGAGTGCCGGGGGATCCAGTAGCTCGTCGGGTCGCACACCGTGTTCCCCGGCGCGCCGCGTACCCCGAGGAGCTGGGATCTCGGCCTCTCCCAGTCGCCGATGCAGGAGATGTTGGTGTTGCCGTACCGGTCGATCTGGCTGGCGCCCAGCATGACGTGCCGCCGGCCCCGCAGCGTCAGCCACAGGTGGTCGCGGAACGGCAGCCACCCCTCCACCACCTCGGGGCTCTCGCCGAGGGGCGGCACGTCGCCGGTGAGCAGGCACACCCCGTCGTGCGTGATGAGGTCGGGTTCGAACGTCAGCCGCGCCAGCCGGGCCGCGAGGACGGTGACGGCGCCGCCGATGCCCGCCGCCAGGATCTCGCCGTCCCCCCGGAAGGCCTCCGCGCAGGCCACCACGCACACCTCGGCCCGCGTCGCCGCGCTCATCGGCTCTCCTCGCGCACGGCGTCCTGGTAGGCCGCCTCGTCACCGGCGAGGAAGCGCTCCTTGAACGCCTCCCAGGCGGCGGGGTCGCCGGCGGCGGCGACGTAGCTCCTCTGGAAGGCCTCGTCCCGCCCGTAGTCCGGCTCGCAGGCGGTGAAGTGCGCGCCGCCCGGCGTCTCGGCCACGCCCGTCACCATCGACCTGCTGATCAGCAGCGACTGCACGGGCCCTTCCTTCAGCAGGTCGGCGGTGTCCACCAGCCGCTCGCAGGTGACGTAGCACCGGCCCGCCGCCTTGGCGTACAGGTCGTCGAAGTACGGGTCGGGGCCGAGGTACTGCGCGTTGCCGCGCCGGTCGGCCCGGTTGAGGTGCACCAGCGCGACGTCCATGCCGAGGGCGGGGACGGCGACCAGCTCCTCGCCGTCCCCGTAGGGCGAGCGGACCGTGCGCAGGTGCGGGTTGACCCGCATCACGTCGGACCCGAGGCCCGCCCGGGTCGGCAGGAACGGCAGCCGGTGGGCCGCGGCGAGCAGCCCGAACATGAACATGCCCTCGTCGTACTCGGTGAACTCGATCGCCCCGCTCTGGCGGGCGGCCCGGAAGTGCGGCTCCAGAGGGATCGAGTCCAGGGTGACGAAGGGGGCCACGACCTTGCGCACCTTGCCGTAGGCGCACAGCAGCCCCACGTCGGCCCCGCCGTAGGTCACCACGGTCAGGTCGCGCAGCGGTGAGCGGCAGATCGCGCGGACCAGGGCCATCGGCTTGCGGCGGGACCCCCAGCCGCCGATCCCGATCGTCATGCCGCTCTCCAGCGTGCCGACGATCTGCTCGATCGACATCGTCTTGTCCGTCATCGCCCTCCTCGTGCGGGGTTCAGGCGCCGTCCGGGGCCGGGTCCGTCCGGTCCACGAAGGCGTCGCGGTGGCGGTCGCCCGCGCCCATCAGGTTGAGCTCGAAGGTGAAGCCCTGTTCGAAGCGGTAGCTGCGCTTCACGTCGACGGGGTCGATGCCGTTGAGCGACTCCTTGGCCCTGCGCAGGACGTAGGGGTCCTTCTCGGCGATCCGCCCGGCGACCTCGAAAGCCGCGTCCCTGAGCTCGCCGCGCGGCACGACGTCGAGTACGGACCCGTGGTGGCGCAGCTCGGCGGCGGTGACGTTGCGGCAGGTGTAGACCATGGCCCGCATGAGGTGGGCCGGCACGAGCCGTGCCAGGTGGGTGGCGGCGCCGAGGGCGCCCCGGTCGACCTCGGGCAGCCCGAAGTAGGCGTCCTCGCTGGCCACGACGATGTCGGCGTTGCCGACCAGGCCGATCCCGCCGCCCAGGCAGAAGCCGTGGACGGCCGCCAGCACCGGCACCTCGCACTCGTACACCGCGGCGAAGGCGGCGTAGCAGCCGCGGTTGGCGCCGACGAGGGCCTCGAAGCCGCTGGTGCGCTGCATCTCCTTGATGTCGACCCCGGCGTTGAAACCCTTGCCCTCGGCGCGGAGCACCACGACCCGCGTGCTCGGGTCGCGGCCGGCGGACAGCACCGCCTCGGCGAGGTCGAACCAGCCCTGGACGGGCAGCGCGTTGACCGGGGGGACGTCGACGACGATCTCGGCGATCGGGCCGCCGTGGTGCACGGTGATCCCCTTGAAGCCCATTCACCCTCCCGCACCTAACGCTTGCTTGGTACGGTAGCACGAGGGCGGCCTCGGGAGCGGTGGTGCGCATGGCGGAGTACGACTACAGCGGCCGGGTGGTGCTCGTCACGGGCGGCACCAAGGGCCTCGGGGCCGGCGTCGCCGGGGCGTTCCTCCGGGCCGGCGCCGAGGTGGTGGTCTGCGCCCGCAAGCCCCCCGACCGGCCGATCCGGACGCCCGGCCCGGCACCCTTCCGGGAGGCCCGCTTCCTCCCGGCGGACGTCCGCGACCCCGATGACGTCGACCGGCTGCTCGGCCGGATCGAGGGGGCGTACGGACGGCTCGACGTGCTGGTCAACAACGCGGGCGGCTCGCCGCCGGCCCCGCTGGCCGGGACCTCGCCCCGCCTGCACGCCAGGATCGTCGAGTTGAACCTGACCGCCCCGCTGCTGGTTTCGCAGCGCGCCCACCCGCTGCTCGCGGCCTCGGGCGGCTCGGTCGTCATGATCGGAAGCGTGAGCGGCGACCGGCCCTCGCCGGGCACCTCCGCCTACGGCGCGGCGAAGGCCGGGCTGCACCACCTGGCGGCGTGCCTGGCCGCCGAGTGGGCGCCGCGGGTCCGCGTGAACGCGGTGGTCGTCGGGCTCGCGGAGACCGAGAACGCCGCGGATCACTACGGCGGCGACGTCGAGCGGGTGGCCGCGACCGTCCCGGCCGGGCGGATGGCGCGGCCCGACGACGTCGCGGCGGCCTGCCTGTGGCTGGCGTCACCGGGCTACGTCACGGGCGCGCGGCTGCACCTCCACGGGGGCGGCGAGATTCCGGCTTGGCGACAACTCCCCTGAATCACACATGAAATATGAAAGATCAGGGAACTCTGCCTGCTCACTGCGGAAAAAGGAACGGTGAATGAGCGGTATCTGTGCGGGACGGGTCGTCGTCGTGACCGGCGCGGGTCGCGGCATCGGCAGGGCGCACGCCCTGGAGTTCGCCCGGCAGGGCGCGAAGGTCGTGGTCAACGACCTCGGCACGGGCCGTCAGGGCGCGGGCCGCTCGGGTGGCCCGGCGCAGGCCGTGGTGGAGGAGATCAGGGACCTCGGCGGCCAGGCGGTCGCCAACTGCGACGACGTGGCCGACTGGGACGGCGCGGGACGGCTGGTGAAGACCGCGGTCAGCGCCTTCGGCGGGCTGCACGTGCTCGTGAACAACGCCGGTTTCGTCCGCGACCGCATGCTGGTCTCGATGACCGAGCAGGAATGGGACGACGTCGTCCGCGTCCACCTCAAGGGCCACTTCCTGCCGCTGCGGCACGCCGCGGCGTACTGGCGGGAGCGCTCGAAGGCGGGTGAGCGCGTGGACGGCCGGGTGATCAACACCTCGTCGGGGGCCGGGCTGCTGGGCAGCGTGGGCCAGAGCAACTACGCCGCGGCCAAGGCCGGCATCGTCGCGCTGACCCACACGGCCGCGGCCGAGCTCGCCAGGTACGGGGTCACCGTCAACGCGATCGCCCCGGCCGCGCGCACGCGGATGACCGAGGAGGTCTTCCCCGAGATGATGGCGCCCCCGCAGTCGGGCTTCGACGTCATGGACCCCGCGAACGTGGCCCCGCTGGTGGTCTGGCTCGGCTCGGCCGAGTCGGCGGGGGTGAGCGGGCGGGTGTTCGAGGTGGAGGGCGGCATGATCTCCATCGCCACCGGCTGGACCCATGGCCCGGGCGTGGACAAGGGCGCGAAGTGGGAGGTCGGCGAGATCGGTGCGGCCGTCGCCGAGCTCCTGGCCGGCGCCCCCGTCCCCGCCCCGGTCTACGGGGTCGCCCAGGGATGAGCGGGACGCTCCGGCGTGAGCGGATGGGAGCCGGATCGGGGCCGGCGCTCCCATTCCGCCGTCACTCGGCACGCGCGGGCGTGCCGGCCCCGGCCGAGAACGCGTAGCACTCCACTTCGGCGCGGCGGTAGGTCAGGCCCCCCTGCACGGACTTGTCGACGCACTGCCGCTGGCGCACGCTGAGCTTCAGCACACCGCACACCGTGACCCCGGAGTAGGTCCGGCAGTCGAGAGTGGTGGACGCTTTCCCGATCTCATACTTCGTCCGGACCTCCGCCCGGCATTCCCGGCGCGCCCGATCGGTGTCGGCGTACCTGCACTGACGCATCAGGATCCGGTATTGCTCCTCGCTGACCGATTGCTTGCCCTCGTGTCCCGGCGGCCCTCCGGCCGCCACCGTGCCGACCATGGCCGTTGTGGCGAGTATGACAACCGTCGCGATCTTTCTCATGGCTTCCCCCAGTCATGACGGTTTGTACCCGCGTCGCGGCCTGTCGAAGAACAAGCCGGGCAAATCACCTCTCAGCTAGAGATGGGGTGGTTGGCGCGGAAGACGCCGTCGGGGTCGTAGCGCCGCTTCGCCGCGCGCAGCCGGGCGAGCACGTCGGCCGGGAACGCCGCCTCCGGCCCCTCGGAGTGGCCCAGGAACGTGTACGGCCTCGCGCCGCTCATCCAGGGCGCCAGAGCCTCCCGGAAGGAGCCCATGCGCCGCTCGACCGCCGCCATCTCCTCGGGAGCTCCGGCGATGGCGAGCAGGCTCAGGATGTACGGCTCGGCCACGTGCCCGCACGCTCCCGCGTCCGGGACGGGACGGGCGAGGGCGCCGCCCAGGTGGCGGATCTGCGCGACGGCGAGCGGGAAGATCGTGTCCGGTCCCGCCGCCGCAAGGAAGGCGGCCGCCGCGTCGTCGTCCAGCCCACGGAGCAGCTCGGCGTGCTGCACGGCGGGGCTGGGGTCGGTGGGCTCGGCGCAGACACCGCCCAGCTCGGGGATGGCGATCTCGTCCCGCGTGTCGACGACCAGGCCGGGGATGCGGTCGAACCGGTCGAGCAGCCGGCGGGCCTCCGCCGCCTCGCCCAGATAGGTGACGTCCATCACGACCGCCGACAGGCCGCGCAGCGGTTCGGGCAACTGGGGGAACGGCGGGAACCGCATCAGCGTGAACCACAGGCTCAGCTCCTCCGGCGCGACCGCGGTCGTCGCGCGGAAGGCGGCCATGACCTCCGCCGCGCGCTCCATCGGCCAGATCAGGCGGCCGCCGTAGAGGTGGGGTGCCGGGTAGAGCTCGATCTCCATCGCGGTGACCAGGGCGAAGTCGCCGCCACCGCCACGCAGCGCCCAGAACAGCTCGGGGTCGCTGCCGGCGCTGACCGTACGGAGGGAGCCCTCGGCGTCGACCACCTCGAACGACCGCACGCCGTTGGCCGCCAGGCCATGGCGGCGGCTGAACCAGGCGAGCCCGCCGCCCAGCGTGAAACCGGTGGCGCTCACGATGGGGGAGCTGCCGCACAGCCCGGTCAGCCCATGCCCGGCCGAGGCCGTGAGGACCTCACCCCACGAGGCGCCCGCCTCCACCCGCGCCGTCCGCCGCTCCGGGCGGATCTCCACCCCGCGCATCCGGCCGGTGCGGACAAGGATCTCGCCGTCTAGGCCGTCCGTGGCCCCGTGGCCGTTCGGCTGGACGGCGAGCCGCAGCCCGGCCTTGGCCGCGTAGCCGACCAGCGCGGCGGCGTCGGCGGCGTCCTCGACCTCGACGACGGCCCGGACCCGCTGGTCGACGTTGACCGCCCAGGGCCGGCGGGACGCCTCGAAGCCCTCGTCCCCGGGGACCGACACCCGGCCCCGTACCGCCCGCCGCAGGTCGGCGGCCAGGCCGGAGGCGCCGTCGATGTCGTGCGAAGTCATGCTCTCTCCTCATGGGCGCGGCCCGCCGGCACGCTCGTGGCGCGGACCGGCGGGCTTCGATCTCAACGGGGCCACCGTCCACCACACCGTTTGAGGAGAACTTGCCCGCGGCTGGGCGGGGACTTGACGGTCACTCACCGCGACCGCCCGAGGGTCAGGCGAAGACGTCCTGCTGGTAGCGCCCCTCGGCCTCCAGGCCGCGCAGCCACTCCTCGCCGTCGCCGCCGGTCCGGTCGCGGTAGATCCCCGCGAGGGCCTGACGGACGGCCGGCGCCATGCGCAGGCCGTCGCCGCAGACATAGACGTGCGCGCCGCGCTCCAGCAGCCCCCACAGGGTGTCCGCCTCGGCGGCGATGGCGTCCTGGACGAACCGGAACGGGTGCCCCGGCACGGCGGAGAAGGCCGCGTGCACCCGGGCGACCCCTTCGTCCTCCCATCCGCGCAGCTCCGACCGGTACAGCCAGTCGTGCTCGGGGTGGCGGCAGCCGTAGAACACCTCCGCCGGACCGGACGCGCCGGTGAGCGCCCGCTCCTCCAGGAATCCGCGCAGCGGGGCGAACCCGGTGCCCGGCCCCACCAGGATCACCGGCGTCGCGGGGTCGCCCGGCAGGCGGAACGGCGGGCTCGGCACCCGGACGTACCCGTAGAACACCTCGCCGGGCACGAGCCCGGCCAGGTAGGCCGAGCACATGCCGCGGTACTCGCCGCTGCCCGACCAGGCCGGGCCCTCCACCAGCCCGACGGTGATCCGCACCCGGCGCGGGTCGGCCAGCGGGGAGGACGAGATGGAGTAGTAACGCGGCCGGATCGGCCCCGCCATCTCCAGGAACACCGGCAGCGGCAGCGTGATCGCGGGGAGACGCTCCAGCAGGGCCAGGACCGAGACCCGCTTGGCGAGGATCTCGTCGGCGTAGGTGTCCGCGAGCCGCGCCAGCTGCCCGCGCGTCCAGGGGCACTCGGTGTGGGCGGCCAGTGCCGCCAGGTCGGAACGGGTCGCGACCTCCTGCAACTCGGCGAACTCCGTCAGCAGCAGACCGGCCGTGACCGGGGTGTCCACCGGCAGGTGCGTCGTGCCGCGCGCCCGCAGCCGTACGACCTGGTCGCGCGGGACGCGCAGGCAGCGCAGCGCCCATTCGACCAGCTCGGGGTCGTTCTTGGCGAAGACGGCCAGGTGGTCGCCGGCGGTGTAGCTCACGCCTTCGGGCAGCTCGGCGACGATCGAGCGCACACCCGGGCGGGGCGCCTCCACCGAGAAGTCCCACAGCCCGGCCGGGTCGCCGGTCAGCTCCTCGTTCGACAGCACGGTCAGCGGGACGGCGTTCGGGGACACCACCGCGGGACGCACCTCGGCCTCGGTGAGCACGTCCATCTCGTAGCGGGGCCCGCTGTCGGCGGCGGAGGTGCCGTACTCCGCGGCCAGCGCCGCCCACAACGCGGCCGTCCACGCCGAGACGTCGCCGTCGAAGTCGCCGTCGGCGTCGGCCTCCCCGCGCTCGACCAGCGGGACGGCCCCCGCGCGGGTGAGCTTGTCGAAGGCGCGCCGGGGGAATCCCTGGTAGGTGGGCCACTGGGTGTTGCCGCACCCCAGCAGCGCCAGGCGGACCCCTTCCAGGGACGGGAACTCCTCCAGCGCGTCGAAGCGCTGGGCGTTGTCGGGCGCCTTGCCGTTGTAGGTGGAGGTGATCACGACGAGCAGCCCGTCGCGGGGCGGCTCCAGCTCGTCCAGCGAGGTCAGCGTGGTGGTGAAGCCGGAGCGCCCCGCCCGCTCGGCCAGCCGCTCGGCGATGTCGGCGCAGGTGCCGAGGTTGGAGCCGTAGGCGACGGTGAGGGCCACGCCCGTGGCGACCACCTCGACCTGCTCCTCCTCGACCGTCTCGGCGACCTCGGCCACCGCCCTCTCGTGCGGCTTGCGCTCCCGGACGCTGACGGTGAAGTCGTCCGGCTTGAGGGTGAGGGTCTGCTTGATCTGCATCCGGTAGACCTCCGGGTCGGAGATCGCGAAGCGCTGCAGCACCACGGCCAGGGCGAGCCGCGCCTCGGTCAGCGCGAACTGGCGGCCGATGCACGCCCGCTCTCCGTTGCCGAACGGCTTGTAGGCGGCGGGGTGGTGGCTCGCCCTGTTCTCGGGGAGCCACCGGTCGATGTCGAACTCGTCCGGCCGCTCCCACGCCTTCGAGCTCCTGTGCAGCGGCGGCAGCAGGACGACGGCCGTCTGGTCCTTGCACACCGGGTAGCCGCCGACGGTGGTGTCCTCGAAGGCCTTGACCGAGAAGGCCGGGATGGGGGACCAGATCCGCAGCGTCTCCTCCAGGATGCGCGGGATCACATCCAGCTTCATGACGGTCTCGTAGGTGGGAACCGCGTCGCCGGGCAGCAGGCGGTCGACCTCGGCGTACGCCATGGCGAGCACGTGCGGGTTGCGCAGCAGGTTGTACAGGGCGAACGACAGCAGCCCGCTGGTGGTCTCGTGCCCGGCGATGAGGAAGGTGAGCACCTGGTTGCGGATGTTCTCGTCCGACAGCTTCTCGCCGCTCTGCGGGTCGGCGGCCTCCAGCATCAGGCCGAGCAGGTCCTTGGTGCCGCCGTGGCCCTCGGCGCGGCGCCGCCGGATGACGTCGTCCACCAGGTCCTGCATGACACGGATGTCGCTCCGGTAGCTCTCCTGGTTCTTCTTCTTGAGCTTGGTGACGATGGGGAGCTGCCGGTTGCGGATCATCGCCTCGGTCAGCGCGTTGCCCATCGCCTGCAGGAAGGGGTGCAGCGTCGGCGACTCGAAGGAGTTGAACCGGTAGTCGAAGCCGGTGAGGGAGATGGTGTCGAGGGTGAGCCGGGTCATGTCCTCGGGCACGTTGACCCGGTCGGACACGGCCCACTTGGCCGCCAGGGCCTCGGCGACCTCCAGCATCTGCGGGAAGTACGCCTTCATCGACCGCTGGCTGAACGCCGGCATCAGGATGCGGTGCGCGTGGCCCCAGACGGGCTCGTCGCGACGGGCGGTGAACAGCCCGTCCCCAGCGAAGTCGCGGACGATCGACAGCGGCGGGTCGATGCCCTTGTAGAACCGGGTCTCGTCGCACAACTCGGCCACCAGGTCGGGGTCGTAGACGAACAGGACCTTCCGCCCCAGCAGGTCGAGCTGGTAGATGCCCTCGTCGTGCTCCGCCGCCGTCTGCTCGAGGAAGGCCGCCGGCGAGTGCGACGGAATCTGGAACGTGTTGCCGAAAACGGGCAGCCCTTGTGGAGCCGGAATGGACCGAGTCGCCGCCATGGGGAACCCCTCCTTCGCCGGCGGTTCCCGATACCGCCGGCCATACACTGTATGGATGACGCTACCATACGGTGTATGGCTGCCAGTGCGCGCAGGGGGACGCCCCTGACCCCCCAAGAGATCTACGCGACCGCCCTACGCCTGGTCGACACCGTCGGGGTGGACACCCTGTCCATGCGCAAGCTGGCGGCCGACCTCGACGTGAACCCGATGTCGGTCTACCACCACGTCGAGAACAAGACCGAGCTGCTGCGCGGTGTGTGCGCGCTGGCCGGGGACGAGATCCAGCTGCCCCCCGACGACGGCAGCCCCTGGCAGGACCAGCTGCGCAGGCTCGCCCGCGCCTACCGCTCCATCGCGCGCACCCACCCGTCCCTGTGGGCGTACATGAGCTCCCATCCCGAGGTGTGGGACCTGGCGGCCGGCCCGTTGTGGGAGGTGTACACCCGCATCCTCCACATGGCGGGGGTCCCGGACGACGAGCTGGCCCACGTCCGCAAGGTCCTGTACACCTTCGTCTTCGGCTTCCTGACGGCCGAGAGCAACGGCCTGCTGAAGAGCCTGGAGGGCGACGGCGAGCCCGACGAGACGTTCGAGATCGCCGTCGACCTCATCGTCGCCGCCCTCGAACGACGCCACTCCTGACCGCACTCATCGCTGGCGCCGGCCCGGCTACTTCCGCAGCACCTCGATCAGGCTCGCGTAGCTGTCGGACCCGTGGCCCGCGGCCCTGGCGCGTTCCATCATGCCCTTCAGCAGCTCGGGCAGGGCGTTGTCCACGCCCCGGGCGGACGCGGCGTGGATGAGGTGGCCGATCGCGGCGATCTGCACGTCGACGGTGGCGTCGTCCCCGGGGTACCGGCCGGCGTCCACCTGCGGCGCGTACGTCGTCAGGAACACGGCCACGGTGCTCAGCCAGCGGATCGCGACGGGGGTGAACGCGGTGGCCTCCGTCTTCTCGGCGCCGACGAGCGCGGTGCCGTGCAGCCAGCCGGTCATCGTGGCCCACATGAGGCCGAGCAGAGCCGCGTCGTAGAGGGAGGCCAGCCCCGGATCGCCGCCCAGGTGGAGCGGGTCGCCGAGGGCCGACAGCAGCGGCCGGTGAGCCTCGAACACGGCGTCCGGCCCGCTGTACAGGAACATCACCTCGGCGGTGCCCACTCCCGGCGGGGTGGTCATGATGGCTCCGTCGAGGTAGTCGGCGCCGTGCGAACCGGCCCATGACGCCATCTCGCGCGCCTGCTCCGGCGAACCGCTGGTGAGGTTCACCAGGACCTTCCCGGCGAGGGAGCCGGCCACCGGCGTCAGCAGCGCGCGCAGCACGTCGTAGTCGAGGACGCACGCCAGGACCACCGGGGCGGCCGCGAGCGCCTCCTCCAGCGAGGCCGCCGCACGCGCGCCCCGGGCGGCGAGCGGGGCGGCCTTCTCCGCCGAACGGTTCCAGACGGTGGTCGGGTGGCCGCTGTCGAGCAGCGCCGCGGCCAGCGCCGAACCCATCGACCCCAGTCCGATGACGGCCACGCCGCGGTCATCAGTGTTCATGTCACAACTCCTCACGAGCCCGTTGACGGTGGTTGGTCGGGCGATGACCACCCTCACAGGGGACGACGGCCGGGAACAGTGACACTGATGACGCCTGTCACCAAAATGCTGCCATAGCCTCTACGGCATGAGTGCCGGTTCCGTCGCCGTGGTCGTGATCGAGGACATCGGGATCCCCTCCTGGGACCTGTACGAGTTGAGCATCCCGTGCACGGTCTTCGGGAAGCCGCAGCCGGACCTGGCCGACCCCTGGTACGACCTGCGGCTGTGCGGCCTGGGCGGCGAACCGCGGCCGCCGGGCTCCCCCGCGACGGCCGGGCTGCGGCTGCACACCCCGTACGGCCTCGACGACCTCGCCGGCGCCGGCACGGTGATCGTGCCGTCGGTGCCGGACGCCTGCGTGGAGGACGGCAGGCCGCTGCCGTCCGAGCTGGTCACGGCGCTGCGCCGCGCCCACGACGCCGGTGCGCGCATGGTCTCGCTGTGCACCGGCGCCTTCGCGCTCGCCGAGGCGGGACTGCTCGACGGGCGCCGGGCCACCGCCCACTGGATGCACACCGCGCAGTTGGCCGAGCGGTACCCGAAGGTCGAGGTCGACGACTCGGTGCTGTACGTGGACGACGGTGACGTGCTCACCAGCGCCGGGCTCACGGCGGGACTGGATCTCTGCCTCCACCTGGTCCGCCGCGACCTCGGCGCGAACGTCGCCAACCAGCTGGCCCGGCGGATGGTCGTGCCCGCCCACAGGCCGGGAGGCCAGGCCCAGTTCGTCGACCTGTCGGTGCCCGTGGCCGACTCGGGAGGGCTCGGGCCCGTCCTGGAATGGGTCCGAGGGCGTCTGGACCGGCCGTTGACGGTGGAGGACATGGCGCGGCGGGCTGCGGTCAGCCCGCGCACCTTCTACCGGAGGTTCCATTCGGCGACCGGCGTCACCCCGCTGCAGTGGCTGCTCAACCAGCGGCTGGCCCGGGCGCAGAGCCTGCTGGAGTCGACCGATCTGCCGGTGGAGAAGGTGGGGGAGCTGAGCGGGCTCGGCACGGCCAACAACCTCCGCCATCACTTCCTGAAGCATGTCGGCGTGTCGCCCAGCGACTACCGGCGCGCCTTCCCGCGTACGACGCCGGTGGGGTTGTGACGGTGCCCGTCATTCCGCCGAGGTGACGGTCTCGTCCCAGTCGATGCGGTGGAGGTGGACGGGAGCGAACATCTGCTCGGGGGTGGGCATGGCCGGCCGGTCGCCGGACCGCCCCGCCTTGGCCTTGTTCGTGGCGACGGCGTTGCCGCCGATCATCTCCACCCGGGGACGGCGCAGGCGCTCGTAGGCGGCGAACGCGGCGGCGGGGGTGGGCAGGTCGCGCAGGCAGCGGGCCAGCTCGACGGCGCTCTCGACGGCCTGGGAGGCGCCCTGGCCGGAGCTGGAGGAGGGGGCGTGGGCCGAGTCGCCGACCAGGACCATGCGCTGGCTGTGCCAGCGCGGCACCGACGGCATCCGCTCCATCGGGCCCACCGCCATGAGGTCCTCGGGAGCGGTGCCGGCGAGGAGCCTCTCACCGGGCACGTGGCCCGCGTACAGCTCACGCAGCCGGGCCAGCCAGTCGGCGGCGGGGACGGCGGCGACCTCGGCCGAGGTGAGCGGCGCCGCGCTGGGCAGGCTCGCGAACCAGCAGACGCGGCCGTCGGGCAGGCGCCAGTAGCCCATGAAGGTGCGGCCGAACGCGAAGTACATCTCGCCCGGCTCGGCGGTGACCCCGGCGCCGCTGCTGTAGCCGCCGAAGCTCAGCACGCCGCCGTACTCCGGGCCGGGGGCGCCGGCGTCGATGAGGGTGCGCACGGTGGAGCGGATGCCGTCGGCCCCGATCAGCACGTCGGCGGTGGCGGTGGTGCCGTCCGCGAAGGTGGCGGTGACGCCGTCGGCGTTCTCCACGGCGGTGACCAGCCGCTTGCCGTACTCGACGCGCACGCCCCGGGCCGCGGCGTGCTCGGCGATCGCGGTGAACAGGGCTGCACGGGGCATCGCCCGGGAGGCGGGCAGGCCGGGGAAGCCGCGGAACACGGACAGGGTGTTACCGTCGCCGTCCGCCATCACCACGCCGGGGACGGCCTGGCTGACGGCCTCCACCGCCTTGTCGGCCTCGACGATCTTCAACGCCTCCAGCCCGTTGGGGGCGAGGCTCAGCCAGGCTCCGACGCCGTCCGCCGCCGCCGGGTGCGACTCGTAGATGGTGGCCTCGATCCCCGCCTTCGCCAACGCCATCGCGGTCACCGGCCCCGCGATCCCGCCACCGATCACCAGTGCCGTCTTCACCGTGCTCATGCTCTCTCCTCAGCTCGTGTCGATCTCCTAAATAGTCAGCTATGGATAGTCTGAAGTCAACTATCCATAGCTGATTAATTTGGCGCGAGGGCGATGCGGCTGCCGAGGGCGTCCGGCCCGGCTCCGCGGTCAGCCCGCGGCGTTGAGGCGGCGCTGCGCCTGGAGGAGGCGGTTCAGGTGGTTCCGGATCACCGGCGCACTGGACCGGGCGAGGTCCTTGACCTGCTTGGACGAGCCCTGCTGGACTTCCCGCGCTCCCAGCTCCAGCGCCGTGTGGTGGTCCTGGATCATCGCCTCGACCCATGCCCGGTCGAATGTCGTCCCCGAGAGCCCGTTCAGCCGGTCCCGTCCGGCCTTCTGCTCCGCCGAGGGCTCCGACGGGAGCGACACCCCGAGGGCGTTCGCGGTGCTCTTGACCACGGTGTCCAGTTCGCTGTGGTCGGCGACCATCGTGGAGCCGATCGAGCGGACGTCCGGGTCCTGCCCTCTGTCCCGGGCGAGCTTCCCGGCGGCGATCCCGCCGAGGTCGTCCTGGTGCGCCTGGATGAGGAACGTCCTGTCCCGCTCCGAGGCGTCCAGTCGCGCCGCCGCCGGGGAGCCGCCCGCCAGTACGGGCAGGACGATCGCGGCGGCCGTCGTGACCTCGGCGAATGGAACACGCGGCGACATCGCTACCCCCTGAGTTCGCTGTCGTCTCGTTCTTACTCGTTTCCTCGCCCTCGGCTCTGCATGTGGCGAAAGTGGCGAAAATCGGACAACTGGCCATCTTCCGACCATCTGATTGCCTGCCGGCCGTGGCCCCGGCGACGTCGCCTCGCGGCCCGCGGCTCCTGCGCCGATGACATGTCCGTACGATGCTGACGGTACTGGCGTGTCATTTTCGGGATGGAGTGTCGTGAAGATCGCCTATGTCACCTATGACGGTCCGGATGACGACAGGGAAGTGCTGATCGCGGCCTGGGAACGGGCCGGGATGCAGGGGGCCGCGGTGCGCTGGGACGACCCGGCGGCCGACTGGGCGTCGTTCGACGCGGCCGTGGTGCGTTCGCCCTGGAACTACATCCTCCACCGGGACGATTTCGTGCAGTGGGCGCACAAGGCGGCGAGCCTCACCCGGCTCCTCAACCCCGCCTCGGTGATCGAGCGGAACACCGACAAGACCTACCTGCGCGACCTCGGCGTGCCCATCGTGCCCACGCACTGGATCCACCCCGGCGAGCAGGTGACGCTCCCGGACCATGACGAGTACGTCGTCAAGCCCGCCATCTCGGCCGGTGCCCGCGACACGATCCGCACCGTCGACCGCGCCGTGGCCGAGGAGCACGCGCGCGACCTCGTCGCGGGCGGCCGGGTCGCGATGGTGCAGCCGTACCTCGACATGGTGGAGGCCGAGGGCGAGACCTCCCTGATCTTCATCGGCGGGTCGTTCAGCCACGCCAGGCGCCGCAACGCCATGCTCGCCGAGGGCCCCGACGGCAAGCCCCTCAACCACCTCGGCACCATCGAGCGCGACCCCGAGCCCGACCAGTTCACGCTGGCCGAGCGGGTGCTCGGCGAGGTGCGCGAGGAACTCCTGTACGCCCGCGTCGACCTCGTCCGCCTGCCCGACGGCACCCCGGCGCTGATCGAGCTGGAGCTGACCGAGCCTTACCTGTACCTGGGCGAGACCCCCGGCGCCGCCGACCGGCTCGCCGCGGCCCTGCGCGAGTTCCTGTAGACGGGGAACGGCTCGCGCCTGCCGGGCGAACGGGGCGCGCGAGCCGTCGGTCTCGCCGGTGCCCGAGCTGGAGGACCCCGGACCGTCAGCCGGGGCGTACCGGAAGGTCCTCCGGGCGCGGCGCCAGGTGCGTCGCGACGGCCTCGGCCAGCGTGCCACGGCAGGCGTCCGCGTCGTCGGCGGCCCAGCAGACGTAGCCGTCCGGACGGATCAGCAGGGCGGCGGCGCCGAGATCCTCCGCGCCGTGGGCACGGACCAGGTCGATCCACCCGGGAAGCCGGACGTCGTCGGGGACGATCCCGGCGAGGTCCAGCAGGACGGCGTGCCCGGCACGGAACAGGGCCGACAGCCACCTCTGTCCGTAATCGAGGCTGATGTCCGGCACCCGCCGCCCGACCAGGGGATGCTCACCCGGCAGGTCGTAGGACAGCGACAGGCCGGACATCAGGCCCGCCAGGTGGCGGTTGGTGTCGGGCAGCCGCAGCAGGTCGCTGAAGATGTCGCGCAACGCGGCGACGTCCCCGTCCGGCCGAGGGTGGAACAGGACCCGCTGCGCGGAGGTGTGGTGCAGCACCCGGGCGCCCACCGGATGCCGTTCGGCGTGGTAGGTGTCCAGCAGGCCGTCCGGCGCCCGGCCCTGAAGGGTCACCGCCAGCTTCCAGCCGAGGTTGAACGCGTCCTGCATCCCGGTGTTCAGGCCCTGCCCGCCGTAGGGCGGGTGGATGTGCGCGGCGTCCCCGGCGAACAGCACCCGTCCCTCGCGGTACCGCTCCACCTGCCGGGTGGCGTCGGTGAAGCGCGACGAGGAGGTCACGCCGTCCAGCACGGTCTCCTCGCCGTAGACCGCCCGCAGCGCGGTGGCGATCTCCTCTTCGGTGACGGGGGCGTCGCGCCGCGCCTGCGTCTGTTCCACCTGCCCGTAGGTGAGGCGGTACCTGTCGCCGCCGACCGGGACGAGCATCGCCCAGTAGCCGTTGGCCTCGCGGGTCAGGTCGCTCATATGGCCGATCTTGCGCGGCACCAGGGACGAGACGGCGGACAGCCGGACGTCGGCCAGCGCGCCGACGAACGTGCCGGGCCGGCCGGGAAAGGCCGCCCCGAGCAGCTTGCGGACCGTGCTGTGCCCGCCGTCGCAGGCGACCAGGAAGCGCGCCCGCACCCGCAGGTCGCCCGCGGTCACGCTCACGCCGTCGTCGTCCTGCTCCACCGCGGTCACCGCGGCGCCGTGGACCACTCGCGCGCCGCGGGCGACGGCCTGCCCTTCCAGGACCTCCTCCACCGTCGACTGCGGCACGGTGATGGGGTACGGGTGCCTGGTGTGCCAGGGGGTGCAGTCCAGCGGCACCGGAAGACCGGCGAAGTGCCCGCCCACGGGTTCCCGCGCGACGGCCCGGGACAGCAGCGGCTCCAGCAGGCCGCGCGACTCCAGCAACTCCGCGGTGCGTGGCTGGATCGCGCCGCCCTTCACCTGTTCGACGCGCCGTGACTGCTTCTCCAGTACGACGGTGCCGACCCCCGCCAGGGCCAGCTCGTACGCCAGCGTGGTGCCCGTGGGTCCGGCACCCGCGATGACGACCTCGGTCTCGATCTCCGTCAAGGCATCTCCTTGGCTCGACTGAGTGCGAAGGTATACCGAGTGCAAATAAAGCTCAAGTGCAGCAGGCTGATACGATCACGGCTGTGAGCGACGTTCCGGGTCTGCGAGAACGGAAGAAGCGGCGGACGCACCTGGCGATCTCCGAGGCGGCCATCGCGCTGTTCCTCGAGCACGGCTTCGACCAGGTGTCGGTGACGCAGGTGGCGGAGGCGGCCGAGGTGTCCAGGCGCACCCTGTTCGCCTACTTCCCGACGAAGGAAGACCTCGTGGTGCACCGGTTCGCCGACCACGAAGGTGAGGCGGCTCGTGTGGTGCGGGGCCGCCCGCCCGGCACCGGCCCCCTGGAGGCGCTGCGCGCGCACCATCTCGACGCGCTCGACCGGCACGACCCCATGACCGGGCTCAACGACCGCCCGGACATCCTCGCGCTCTACCGGATGCTCGCGGGGACCCCGGCCCTGGTCGGCCGGCTGGAACGCTTCAAGGCGGCCTCGGAGGCCGCGCTCGCGGAGGCCCTGCGCGACACCGCCGGCGTGCCACCGCTCACGGCGCGCCTGGCGGCCGTGCAGATCGTCGCGGTGCAGTGGGCCCTCGCCCTCGACAACAGAGAACACATGGTGAACGGCATGCCCGCCCACGAACGGCTCCCGGCCGCCCTGGGCGACACCGAACACGCCTTCACCCTGCTGAAGAACGGCCTCGGCGCGCTGACCGGCGACTCCTGACAGACCTGTTGTGCGGACAAGGGGAATGTCGCTTTCCGTGATGTTCAAATCACGGACGGCTGCATGATGACATGAAAACGGCTCGCGCCACACGGGAATCGGGGCGCGAGCCGTACAGGTGTCCGGACGGGTCAGGGCAGGACGAGGGCCAGGGGGGTGACTCCGGCGGTGCGGAGGGTGGAGGGGAGGCGGGTGGCCCAGGGGTGCTCGTCGAGGCCGAGGCCGCCGGGGTTGTCGACCACGAACCTCACCGCGCCGCGCGGTCCGGCCTCTTCGGTCCACCTGGCGCCGAAACCGGTGAGGACGGAGGCGACCTTGGCCTTGTCGGCCGGGTCGACGGTGACGCGGATGGGCGCCTCCCGGTCGGGGACCGCCGCGGTCGTGGCCGGTGGCGTGACGGTCGCGGTGTCCAGGGCGCGGGGGGCGTGGGCCCTGGGCAGGTCGGCGGTGATCGCGTTGGTGAGCAGGTGCGTGGTGCCGTCGGTGAAGGCCCGGAAGTTGGGCTCCGCGGCGAACAGCACGGCGTGCCCCTTGCCGACCGGCTCGTCCAGCACCGCCGCCGTACCGCCCAGTTCCTCGGCGCCGATCTGGAAGCCGGAGACGTACCAGTCGGCCGAGTTCGCGACCGGGTAGGACGCCACGACCTGCGAGGGGTCGGACGCCCGCATCAGCGGGTCGTAGGAGTAGAACTGCCAGGCCGTGGAGCCGACGCCGTCCGCGAGCGGGCCCTTGGCGACCTGGACCCGGAACAGGGAGCCGGGCACGTCGGACGTCGGCTCGGTGAAGGTCGCCGTGCTCACCCCGGCGAGGGACGCGAGCTGGGCGCCGCCGCTCCAGCCGACGTACCTGCCTCCGCCGCCCACCCACGCCTTGAGCGCGTCGCGTCCGGCCTGGCCCAGGGCGTTGTTCGCCGAGGTGGCCGGGCCGGCGGGCACCAGCAGGACGTCGAGCCCGGCGAGCCTGCCCGCCGCGACGTCGGCCGGGGTCAGCGTGGTGTAGGGCAGCTTCCACTCGCGGTCGAGGCGGTGGCGCAGCCACCCGAGGGACTCGAAGGTCGTGGTGGAGGTGGCCGACAGTGCCAGCACCCCGACCTTCGGCCGCTCGACGGGAGCCGGGGGCGACACGACGGCGGGGATCTGCCGGGCCGGGACCGCGGCGGGCAGCAGCACGCTGCCGGACGAGCCGCCCGACACGTTGGCGAGCAGCGGCAGGCTCCACGCCGTCACGTCGTAGAAGTAGGGGAACGGCGTGTAGCTGTCCTCGCCGAGCATCGCCTGGATCCAGTGCTTCTGTCCCTGTGCCATCGGGATCCAGTAGGTGCCCTTGGGCAGGGTGGCGCGGGCCGGGGGCCTGCCGTACTCCTTGAAGTCCGGCAAGGTGACCGCCTTGGCGAGCGTGAACACCTGGACGTCCATGCGCTGCAGCCGGCGGACGATCGACTCCACCGCCGCCTTCTTGGCCGGGTCGTCGGCGCGCAGGAAGTAGTGGCGCACCGGACGGTCGGGCACCTGGGTGATGACCTCGTGGCCGGGGTTGTAGACCTGGTTGGGCTCCAGCTTCCCGTCGAGGCCCTCCTTGAGCGCCTCGGCGTACATGCCGTGCCAGGTCGTCAGGATGCTCTCCTTGTGGGAGGCGGCCGCCGACAGCGACACCCACTGGGTGAGGCTCTGCTCGAAGGTACGGGTGGAGATGGGCGAGTCGCCGCCCTTCTCGAAGGTCATGCCCGCGGCGTTGAAGCCGGCGGTGGGCACGGTGTCGCCGTAGCCCATGTAGAACATGTCGTACACGTCGCGGTTGGTGAAGGGGATGCCGCGGCGGGTGAACTCGTCGATCATCGACCGGCCGTACAGGTTGCTGATCCAGTCGTACGCCGGCTCGGCGATGTCGTGGTGGATCGGGTCGGCGTTCGGCGGGAAGAAGTACGCCGTGCCGCCCTGCTCGTGCGCGTCGATGTAGAGCTGCGGCGGGTACCTGCGCAGCAGCTCCAGCTTGCCGTCCGTCTCCGGCTGGGTGCGGGCGAACCAGTCGCGGTTCATGTCGAAGCCGTAGGCGTTGCGGCGGGTGTCCGCCTCGCGGCCGTCCGGGTTCTGGATCGGCAGGATCACCACGACCGCGTTGTCGAGGATGCGCCTGGCCGCGCAGTCGTCGCGGTCCGAAAGGTCGTACAGGGTCTTCAGCGCCGCGTCGGCGCCGCTCTCCTCGTTGCCGTGCACGTTGCCGGTGACCCACAGGACGGCGGGGCTGCGCCGGGCGATCTCCTTGGCGAGCGCCGAGGGGGTGAGGGGGTTGCGCAGGGCCTTGACGGCGATCTCGGTGGCGGCCAGCCCGGCCCGGGTGACGTTGGCGGGCCGGCCGACGATGGCGTACTTCAGCGGGCGGCCCTGCGCGGTGGTGGCGAGGGTGCCGGAGACGACGCGGTCGCTGGCCCTGTCGATGGCCTCCAGGAGGGTGTCCGACTCGGCCGAGGTGACCTCGCGCGCTCCGAGGTCGAACCCGAGCACGCTCTTAGGGGTCGGGACCTTGTTGCGATATGCCGGTGTGGTCTGGGTGGGATCACAGGTGGCGGGTGCCTGGGGGGTGCCGGGGTCCGCCTGGGCGGCCCCCGCGGGGAGGGCGACCGCGAAGGCCAGTACGGCCGTGGCGATCACCTTGAGGCGCTTGAGCATGTGATCACCGTGTCATCGAGATTTGTCCATGACAAGAGTGATTTTTAGGGTTTCGTTACTTTTGGTGGGATTCCCGGTCAGGGGTGCTGACTGGAGACCGAGACGATTTCGCCGGTCATGTAGGACGAGTAGTCGCTGGCCAGGAAGACGATCACGTTGGCGACCTCCCACGGCTCGGCGGACCGCCCGAACGCCTCCCTGGCCTCCAGTTCGGCGAGCAGTTCCTCGCTGGTCACCTTGGCGAGGAACGGATGCATGGCGAGCGAGGGCGCCACCGCGTTGACGCGGACGCCGTGCTCGGCGGCCTCCAGCGCCGAACACCTGGTCAGCGCCATGACGCCGGCCTTGGCGGCGGCGTAGTGCGACTGGCCCTTCTGCGCCCGCCAGCCGACGACGGAGGCGTTGTTCACGATCACCCCACGGCCCCGCGGGATCATGTGCCTGAGGGCCGCCCGCGTGCACCGCATCGTCCCGTTGAGCGTGACGTCCAGCACCGCGTGCCACTGCTCGTCGGTCATGTCGGCCAGGGCGGCCGTGCCGCCGAGGCCGGCGTTGTTGACCACGACGTCGAGCCGCCCGTACGCCTCCACCGCCGCGTCGAACAGGGCGAGCACCTGCGCCTCGGAGGTGACGTCGCAGGGGACCGCCAGCGGCTTCACCCCGGTGAGCTCGGTCAGCGTCGCGGCGGCCTCGGCGAGACGGCGTTCGTGCCGGTCGGAGACGACCACGACGGCCCCCTCCTCGGCGCAGCGCCGCGCGGTGGCGTACCCGATGCCCGCGCCGGCCGCGGCCGTCACGAGCGCGACCTTCCCGTCCAGCAGGCCGTGGGCGGGCGGGTAGGCGGGGGTCATGGGTCAGCCTTTCGGGAGGCCGAGGGTGCGTTCGGCGATGATGTTGCGCTGGATCTCGCTGGAACCGGCGTAGATGGTGTCGGCCCGGCTGAACAGGTAGAGCCGCTGCAGGTCGTTGAGGTCGTACGGCTCACCGCGCGCCACCAGCCCTTCCCTGCCCTGCGCGGCCTGCGCGAGCTCGCCGAGCCGGCGATGCCACTCCGACCAGTACAGCTTGGCGATCGACACCTCGGGCCCGGGCTCCCCGGCCGACAGGGACGTCATCGTGCGCAGCGCATTGAAGCGCATGATCTCCAGCTCCAGCCACGCCCGTACGAGCCGGTCGCGCAGCACCGGGTCGTCCGCCGCGCCGGTGCGCCGGGCGGTGTCGATCACCGTCTGGAGCTCGCGGCGGAAACCGATCTGCTGTCCGAGCGTCGAGGCGCCGCGCTCGTACCCCAGGGTGGCCATCGCGACGCGCCAGCCCTCACCAGAGGCGCCGAGCACGTTCGCGGCGGCGGTGCGGGCACCGTCGAAGAAGACCTCGTTGAACTCGCCGGTCCCGGTCAGCTGCATGATCGGGCGTACCTCGACACCGGGCTGCCGCATGGGGACCAGCAGGTAGGACAGGCCCCGGTGCCGCTCGGATCCGGGCTCGGTGCGGGCGAGGACGAAGCACCAGTCGGCGACGTGCGCCAGCGACGTCCAGACCTTCTGCCCGGTGACGACCCATTCGCCGCCCTGGAGGACGGCGCGGGTCTGCACGCCCGCGAGGTCCGACCCGGCCTCCGGCTCGGAGTACCCCTGGCACCACAGCTCCTCGCCGGACCGGATGGGCGGCAGGAAGCGGCGTTTCTGCTCCTCGGTGCCGTATTCGAGGATGGTGGGCCCGATCAGGCCCTCGCCGATGTGGCCCACCCGGGCCGGCGCGTTCGCCCGGGCGTACTCCTCGTGGAAGGCCACCTGGTCGGACAGGGAGGCGTCCCGGCCGCCGTACTCCTCGGGCCAGCCGAGGCAGGTCCACCCGGCGGCGCCGAGGCGGCGTTCCCAGGCGACCCGCAGCTCGTGGCCCTCGTGCTCGCGCCCGGGGCCGCCGAGGCCCCGGGCGCCCGCGAACTCGCCGGTGAGGTTCGCCTCCAGCCAGGCCCGGACCTCCTCCCGGAAGTTCATCCGTCGAACCGGCCGTAGGAGCCGCGGAAGAAGACCAGGGGGCCGTGGTCGGCGTGTCCGTCGAGGTCGTGCACGCGGGCCACGACGATGAGGTGGTCGCCCGCCGGGTGCTCGGCCTCGACCGAGCAGTCGATCCAGGCGATGGCGCCCTCGATGACCGGGCTGCCGCCGGGGGACAGGTCCCAGGCGAGCCCGGCGAACTTGTCGCCGCCCTTCGACGCGAGCTGCCTGCACACCTGCTCGTGGTCCTCGGACAGGACGTTGACGCACAGCCGCGCCGCGGACCTCAGCCGGGGCCAGCTCGTGCTGGTGTGGGCGACGCAGAAGGCGACCAGGGGCGGATCGAGGGAGACGGAGGTGAAGGAGTTGGCCGCGAGCCCGCAGGGCCGGCCGGCCGCGTCGAGGGCCGTGATGGCGACGACCCCGGTGGCGAAGCGGCCGAGCACGTTCCTGAAGTGCTGCGGGTCGACGGCCCGGGGAGCGGGGGAGCCGTCCACGGCCGGGACGGGACGCACGTCGCCCGCGGGGACCGGGTGGCCGTTCAGGGGGTGCGTCCGGGGGACGGCCGGGAGGGGAGGCGGCGGAGCCGGCCGGCCGTCATGCACGGCCGGGCCGAGGACCGCGGCGGCGCCGTGTGGCGCGATCAGCCGGGCCGCGTGGGTGCTCATCGTCGTACTCGCCTCCTTGGGTGGCCTCTACCTGCCCCCGGGAAGTGCTCGACCACGGGGATGACTGGGGGACGGGCTCCTCCATCGTATCCCTCACTTTACCAAGCGCTTGCTTGGACGATAGGAGGCCTCCGGCCGGGATGTCAAGCGGGGCAGGGATCTCCGCAGGTCGACCTGGCTCTCCACTGGGCGGGTCCTTCGTCTCGGCGGGGGACGTACGGGGTCAAGCATGCAACCTGAACAAAGGTTCAGGTCAACTCGTGGCCGCTGGAGATCGACGGGAACACGCTTCGTTGACATCCTGGATCAGGCGCACCTAACCTCGAAACCTCACAAGCGCTTGCTTGACGAGACCGAGGAGGCGTCACCGTGGGAGGCTTCCGGGACCGCACGGCGGTGGCAGGAGTCGGGTACACCGCCTTCTCCAGGAACTCCGGGGTCAGCACGCTCACCCTCGCCTGCGAGGCGATCCTCGCCGCCCTCGACGACGCCGGCCTCGGCCCGGCGGACGTGGACGGCATCGCCACCCACCGCGTCGGCGACTCGGCCGCGCCGTCCGTCGTGGGGCCGGCGCTCGGCGTCCACGCCCCCTCGTGGTACCTCGACCAGTTCGGCGGCGGCAGCGTCTCCCACGCGGTGGTGGGGCAGGCGGCCCTGGCGGTGGCGGCGGGCATCGCCGAGACCGTCGTCTGCTACCGGGCCATCAACGCCCGCTCGGAGTTCCGCATGGGCGGCACGGGGCGGGCGGTGCCGGTCAGTCCCGAGGTGCAGTACCAGGCGCCGTACGGCTACGTCGCCCCGCCGCAGCAGTACGCGATGTACGCCCGCGCCCATATGTTGAAATACGGCACTAAAGAAGAACATTTCGGTCGGCTGGCCGTCGTGCAACGCGCCAACGCCGTCAAGAACCCCCGCGCCCTCATGCGCACGCCGATCACCCTCGACGACTACCTCGCCGCCCGCTGGATCGCCGAGCCGTTCCGCCTCCTCGACTGCTGCCTGGAGACCGACGGCGCGTGCGCGCTCGTAGTGACCACCGCCGAACGGGCCCGCGACCTGCGGCGCCCGCCCGTGCTGATCTCGGCGGCCGCGTGGGGAGGGGGCGACTCGTTCCTCTCCGGCGGCGAGGGGCGCGCCGACCCGACCGTCACCAGCGCCGCCGAGCTGGCGCCCCGGCTGTACGGCATGGCGGGCCTCGGACCGGACGAGGTCGACGTGGCGGAGATCTACGACTGCTTCACGTATTCGGTGATCGTCCAGCTCGAGGACTACGGCTTCTGCGCCAAGGGCGAGGGCGGGCCGTTCGTCGCCTCCGGCGCCACGGCCCCCGGCGGGACGATCCCGGTCAACACGCACGGCGGCTTCCTGTCGGAGGGATACGTCCACGGGGTGAACCACATCGCGGAGGCGGTGTCGCAGCTCAGAGGCGACGCCGGCGATCGCCAGGTGCCGGGCGCGGAGGTCGCCCTGTCGACGGCGCAGCCCGGCTACATCCTGCCCGCGACCTCCGCGCTGATCCTGCGGAAGGGATGACATGATCAAGCCTGTGCCGGACCGCGACTCCGCCGAGTGGTGGGAGCGCGTCGCCAGGCACGAGTTCGTGATCCAGGCGTGCGACGGCTGCGGCACGCTCCGCTTCCCCGCCCGCGCGTACTGCCACGCCTGTCACGACCGGCGGTGGCACTGGCAGGAGGTCGGCCCGTCGGGTCACGTCCTCAGCTGGATCGTCAACCATCAGCCGTTCCTCCCCGACACGCCCGTGCCGTACACCGTCGTGATGGTCCGGCTCGCCGACGCGCCCGACTGCGTCATGGTCGGGGGCTGGCAGGGGGACGCCGCACCGGCCGCCGGCCAGGCCGTCCAGGCGGTCTTCTCGTACGTCGACGAGCGCTTCTGCGTGATCGACTGGCGGCCGTGCTGAGGATCGGCGTCTGCCGGGAATTTCGGGCTTGACGGAGAGCGTCCGCGGGATGACCGTGATAACGGAAACGTGTCCTGGCGGGCGTGGGGGACCCGCCAGGACACGTTCCGCTCCGGCGTGACCGCCAGGACCCCGGCGAGGGTTGGGGTCCTGGCCGTCGTTATCGCACGGAGTCGGTGGGAGGCCCTTCGCCGGGGCCGCTCGCCCAGGAATCCCTGGAGCGCTCCCCGGTCGGCCTTCTGAGATGGCGCTTGACGAGCTGGGCGGCGCCCATGGGATCGGCCGCCGGATGCGTGACGGTGAGACCGTCCTCGTTCCAGACGAACGACCCCTTCTTGCACCAGACCGTCAGCTCGGTGGTCACCGAGAGCACGGACATGCCGATTCCGCTGCTCTGGTAGGTGTGAGTGAACCCCTCTTGCTGCAACGCGTAGCGCAGTAGACGCGTCGCCTCGCGAGGATCGTGCCAGGGCAGGTACGGCGTGCCCGCTCGAACCGCCAGCACAGTCCCTCACCCCCTCGCCCGGCTCTTTGATGGATTTGTACCAACGTTTGGATAATGCGGGCTGGGGACGCTTGGGTCAAGGGGTTGTTTGCTGTCAGATCGAGATCGTCTAGATTCGTAGGTACAAAAGGACGCAACCGTAGGTGAGATTTGGCACGGTCGACGCTGTATCAGCAGGTGGCCGGCGAGCTGCGCAAGGCCATCTATTCAGGTGAGCTCGGGCCGGGCGCTCAGCTGCCCACCGAGATGGACCTCATGGACAGCCATGAGGTCAGCCGGAACACGGTTCGCCTCGCGCTGGCCGAGCTGGAGAACGAAGGCCTGATCACCCGGATGCGCCGGCGCGGCAGCTTCGTCCGCGACCGCCGGGCACTGCTCATGCGCCCCCAGGACGAGCTGAACGTCGCGCCCGGCGTGCTGCGCCGGGAGGCCTTCGCCGAGGCCGTCAGCAAGGAGGGCCGCAAGCCCGGCCAGGAGATCCAGGTCTCCATCGTGGAGCCGCCGGAGGAGATCGCGGCACGGCTGGAGCTGGAGGAGAACGCCGTCGCCGTGGTGCGGCGCCGGCTCCGCTACGTCGACGACCAGCCGTACAACACCAACGACTCCTACTTCCCGTTCACCCTCGTCCACGACTCCGAGATCGCCCGGCCGGGGGACATCACGCGGGGGGCCAACCGCGTGCTGGAGGAGCTGGGGCACCGGCAGGTCCGGGTGATCGACGACATCTCGGCGCGCATGCCGACTCCTGAGGAGTCGTCGCGCCTGCAGCTCGAACCCGGCACCCCCGTCGTGGTGTACGTCCGCGTCGGCTACGACCGCGAGGACACTCCGGTCCGCGTCGCGGTGTCGGTCCTCCCCGCCGACAAGCATCTGATCAGGTACGAGCTCAAGGTCACCTGACCGAGAACCCCATCCACCGCCCACTGCCCGACGGCAAGGGGCGGTCTCGGCCTGTCCGCCTGTCGACGGCTCTTCTGTCGGCGCCCGCGGTCGGGAGGACGGGGAGCGGTTACGGCGCTTTCGCGCAGTTCAGGGGGATGGAGCACCGAGGTCCAGGCCGTGTGGAGAGAGATCGGGCAGCAGGCGGGCGGCGGACGCCGTTGACAGCGGCCTTCACTGGGAAGGCCGTGCGCTCCCTTGCGGGCACCTACCGTGCCCGCGGCGCTACCAACGGCGACGAAAGGATCCCTCATGTCCTCCGACACCCTCCACCAGGCCACATCCCTCACCCTCCGCAACGCCACCCTCGATGATCTCCCGGGCGTCCTCACCCTGCTGGCGGAGACCGCGGCCTGGCTCAACGGCCGGGGCATCCGGCAGTGGCCGGCCGGCGGCTTCCCCGCCTCCCGCATCGAGCCGCTGATCGCCGAGGGCAACCTGTACGTCCTGGACGACGAGTCGCAGGCCGGGGAGGAAGGCTCCGCTCCGGCGGCCACCCTGACGCTGGACGAGCACGCCGACCCCGAGTTCTGGCGGCGCGGTGACCACCCCGAGGCGGCCCTGTACGTCCACAAGCTGGCCGTCAAGCGGGCTTTCGCGGGCCGAGGGCTGGGGGAGACGCTGCTCGACTGGGCGAACCTGCGCGTGGCGGCGTCCGGACGGCGGTGGCTGCGCCTGGACTGCTCCAAGGACAACCCCGGCCTGCAGAGCTACTACCGCACGATCGGCTTCCAGCACGTCCGCACGGTGGACCTCCCGCACCGGGCCTCGGGCGCGCTGTTCCAGCGGACCGCCGGCCTGGCGTCCCCGGCCGTCCCCCGGGCGCGCAGGCGAGTGCCCTCGCACGCCCACACCAGGTGATTTGCGGCGGAAGCGGCCCCCTCGCATGCCGGGTGAGATCAGGCGCTAGCCGTCCAACCCCGGACAGGTGAGGGCCTGTGGGTGGTAGCGGTCCAACTCAGGACAGGAGGGTCCGATAACCTCTGGACCCATGACCGGATCGCTGCTCGAGGTGATCGCGCTGGATGTGCGCGACGCCGTGGCCGCAGAGGAGGGCGGCGCGGACCGCCTGGAGATCGTGGCCGACATGTCCGTCGGCGGGCTGACCCCCGCCCCGGAGACCGTCGAGGCGATCGCCAAGCAGTCCGCGCTGCCGCAAATGGTGATGCTCCGGTCGAACGCCGGCTTCACCGTGACCCCCGAGGAACTGCGAGGCCTGGAGCGGGCCGCACGGGAACTGGCGGACGCCGGAGCCGCCGGTTTCGTGTTCGGCTTCCTCGACGAGCAGGGGGCCGTCGACCTCCTGGCGACCGAGGCCCTCATCCACGCGGTCACGCCCCTGCCCTGGACGTTCCACCGCGCCGTCGACAACGCCGCCGACGTCCAGGCGAGCTGGCGCGCCGTACGGCTCCTGCCGAACCTCGCCACCGTGCTCACCTCCGGCGAGCCGTCGGGCATCGCGGCGGGGCTGCCGGTGCTGCGCTCGCGCGCCGAGGCGGGCGACGCGCCGCTGATCCTCGCCGGCGGCGGGCTGCGGGCGCAGTTGGTCCCCCCGCTGCTCGACTACGGCGTACGGGCCTTCCACGTCGGCGGGGCCGTCCGCGAGTCGTGGTCCCACCCGGTGGACGCCGAACGGGTGCGGCGCTGGCGCGAGCTGGTGGACACGATCTGACATGCGCCTCACGTTCGGTGACCACGACGTGCCCGGGATGGGCGAGGTGCTCGCCGAGCAGGCCAGGCGATACCCAGGCCCCCCGGCCGCCTGGCAACCGGTGCAGACGGTGTACGTGCCCGCCGACCGCTTCGACCGGCTCACGGTGCGCTCCTGGGGCGAGGCGGCGCTCGACCTCGCCTCCGGCCACCTGCGCTCCGACGACGACCTGGAGGCCGTCCTCGGCTCCCTCCCGGCCGGTCACGCGGCGGACGTACGCGCCCGGGTGGCGCGCAAGCTGGCCCGCGAGCCCGTGGAGGACCTCAGGATCGACTTCGAGGACGGGTACGGCACCCGTCCCGCCGCCGAGGAGGACGCCCACGCCGAGGCCGCGGCGGAGGCCGTCGCCGCCATGCACGCCGAGGGGACGCTGCCGCGCCGCTGGGGCCTGCGGGTCAAGTCCTTCGCGGACGGTGATCCGGCGCGCAGCCTCCGCACGCTGGACGCGTTCCTGACGGGGGTGACGCACCGGGCGGGCACGCTGCCCGGCGGCTTCAGGGTGACCTTTCCCAAGGTGCTGATGGAGGCCTACCTCGGGCGGTTCGCCTCCTTCCTCGCCCGGCTGGAGGAGGGCCTGGGCCTGGCCGCCGGGACGCTGCGCTTCGAGATGCAGGTCGAGGCGCCGCAGACGGTGATGTTCCTCCAGCGCTCGCCCGACCTGGTGCCGTCCCTGGACGGGCGCCTCGCCGCCGCCCACTTCGGCGTCTTCGACTACACCGCCGCCTGCGGGCTTCCCCCCGGCGAGCAGCGGCTGGACCATCCGGTGTGCGACCACGCCCGAGAGGCGACGCGCGTGGCGCTCGCGGGCACCGGCGTGGAGCTCTCGGACGGCTCGCTCGCCGCCTCGCCCGCGTCCGGCTCCACCGAGGATGTGCACGCGCTGTGGCGGGCGCACGCGGGCATGGTGCGCCACTCCCTGCGCCACGGCTTCCACCAAGGCTGGGACATGCACCCCTCGCACCTCGTGTCCCGGTACGCCGCCGTCTACGCCTTCCACCTGGCCGCCCGGGACGCCTACGCGGCCCGGGTGCGCGCCTGGGAGGCCGGCCGCGACGCCGACGGCGGGGTCATGGACGAGCCCGCCACCATCAAGACCCTCGTCACCGCCCTCCACCGCGCCACGCTCGCTCTCGGCGGCACCGAGGAGTGACTACGGCCGGGGGATGTTGCGGAGGTTGGCGCGGGCCATGTCGACCATCTTGCCGACGCCGCCGCTGACCACGATCTTGCCCGCGGCGAGGGCGAAGCCCTTGATCTGGGCCGGCGTGAGGCGCGGCGGCATGGCGACGACGTTCGGGTCGGTGACCATGTCGACCAGGAACGGGCCGGACGACGCCAGCGCCTGGGCGAGGCCGTCGCGGATCTCGGTGGGCTTCTCGATCCGCAGCGACGGGATGCCGGCCGCCGAGGCGATCGCGGCGTAGTCGACCGGCTCGTGGTCGGTCTGGTAGTCGGGGAACCCTTCGACCAGCATCTCGAGCTTCACCATGCCGAGCGACGAGTTGTCGTACACGATGATCTTCACGGGCAGCCGGTGCAGCCGTACGGTCAGCAGCTCGCCCAGCAGCATGGCCAGCCCGCCGTCGCCCGACATCGAGATGACCTGCCGCCCGGGATGGGCGAGCTGCGCCCCGATCGCGTGGGGCAGCGCGTTGGCCATGCTCCCGTGCAGGAACGAGCCGATGACCCGCCGCCTGCCGTTCGGCGTCAGGTAGCGGGCGGCCCAGACGTTGCACATGCCGGTGTCGACGGTGAAGATCGCGTCGTCGGCGGCGAGGTCGTCCAGGACGGCCGTGGCGTACTCCGGGTGGATCGGGGTGTGGTGCTCGACGTTCCTGGTGTAGGCGTCCACGACGCGTTCGAGGCTGCGGGCGTGCTCGCGCAGCATCCGCTCCAGGAACGACCTGTCGGTCTTCTGCCTCACCAGCGGAAGGACGGCGCGCAGCGTCTCGCGGACGTCCCCGTGCACGGCGACGTCCAGCGGGGTGCGCCGTCCCAGCTTGACGGCGTCGTGGTCCACCTGAGCGGTGTGGGCGCGGGGGAGGAACCGGTCGTAGGGGAAGTCGGTGCCCAGCAGCACGACCAGCTCGGCCTCATGCAGCGCGTCGTAGCAGGCGCCGTACCCCAGAAGGCCGTTCATCCCGACGTCGAACGGGTTGTCGTACTGGATCCACTCCTTGCCGCGCAGGCTGTGCCCGACCGGCGAGAGCACCTTCCCGGCCAGCGTCATGACCTCGCCGTGGGCGTCCTGGCAGCCCGCGCCGCAGAACAGCGTCACCGTGCGCGCGGTGTCCAGGGCGGACGCCAGCGCCTCGACCTGCGACGGCGGAGGGACCACGGCGCCCTTCTCCGGCAGCAGCATGCTCTCGCCGGTCGGGTTGACGGCCTCCTCGCCGGCCACGTCGCCGGGCAGCACGATCACCGCGACCCCGCCCTCCCCCTCGGCGTGCTGGATGGCGGTGCGCAGCACCCTGGGCATCTGCGCGGGCCGGCTGATCATCTCGCAGTAGCCGCTGCAGTCGACGAAGACCCGCTCCGGGTGCGTCTCCTGGAAGAAGCCGGTGCCGATCTCCGGCGAGGGGATGTGGGAGGCGAGGGCGAGCACCGGGGCGCCCGTGCGGTGCGCGTCGTACAGCCCCTGGAGCAGGTGGGTGTTGCCGGGCCCGCAGCTGCCGGCGCAGACGGCGAGCCGTCCCGTCAGCTGGGCCTCCGCGGCGGCGGCGAACGCCCCCGCCTCCTCGTTGCGGACGTGCACCCAGTCGACGTCCTCGGCCCGGCGGATCGCGTCGACGATCGGGTTGAGGCTGTCGCCCACCACGCCGTAGACCCGCCGGACGCCGGCCTGCCGCAGGACCTGGACGAACTGCTCGGCCACCGAAGTCATGACCTCGCTCCTCCGGCGGCTCGAAGGACGTGCAGGTATGCGTGCATGGTCATGGGAAGCCCCCCGACTTGTCCCGTCTCGAGGTAGTCCTTCCCAGCATCCGCCCCGGAAACGCGGCGGCGATCAGCTCGCCGGCGCCCGTCCGAAGGCCGCGAACATGGCCTGGCGGCCCACCAGCTTGACGTGCTCCCCCCGCCCCAGGGAGGCGGCCAGGGCGGCCTCGGCGGCCTCGATCGAGAGCCAGTCGGCGTACGTCACCGGGCGCACGCCGCGCGCGGCCAGCAGGTCGTCCAGCCGCGACGGCGGGGCGCTGCGGTCCGGCCGGGAGGCGAGGTCGGCCAGGAGCGTGCGGACGGTCTCGGCGGCGTCGGACTTGTTGGTGCCGATCACGCCGGTCGGCCCCCGCTTGAGCCAGCCCGCGACGTACTGCCCCTCCGACACCCGCCCGGCGGTGTTCGGCACGGTCATCGTCGCGCCGTCGAACGGCACCCCCGGCAGCGGCACGCTCTGGTAGCCCACCGAGCGCAGCACCATGCCGACCGGGAGGGTCTCGTACTCCCCGGTGCCGACCACGCGCCCGTCGGCCAGCCGCGTGCGCTCCAGCCGCAGCCCCTCCACCCGCGAGGATCCCAGGATCTCCACCGGACGCAGCCAGAACCGCACCGAAAGGCGCCGCGGACGGCCCTTCGCCTCGCGTGCCGACCACGACCTCAGCACCTCGACGTTGCCCCGGATCTGCCGCGACAGCTCGCCGACCTCGCCGCTGCCGGCCTCCTCGGGGCGGACGGACACGTCGCAGTTGGCGAGCTCGCCGAGCTCCCTCAGCTCCTTCAAAGTGAACTTGGCGTGCTCGGGACCCCGCCTGCCGATCATGTGGATGCCGGTCACCTGGCTCTTGGCGAGCCGGTCGAGCACCTCCTGCGGCACGTCGGTCGACCGCAGCTCGTCGGCCGTCTTGGCCAGGACGCGGACGACGTCGACGGCGACGTTGCCGACGCCGATCACGGCCACTTCGGTGCTGTCGAGCGAGAAGGTGTCGGGCGGCATGTCGGGATGGCCGCAGTACCAGTTGACGAAGTCGGTGGCGGCCACGCTGCCGGGGAGGTCCTCGCCGGGGATGCCGAGGTGCCGGTCGACCATCGCCCCGGTGCAGTACACCACCGCGTCGTAGCAGGCGGTCAGGTCGTCCACGGAGATCTCGCCGCCCAGCTCGACCCCGCCGAGGAACCTCACCGACGGCAGTTCGAGCACGCGCCGCAGGTAGCCCGCGATCGACTTGATGGAGGTGTGGTCGGGCGCGACGCCGTACCTGACCAGCCCGTACGGCGTGGGAAGGCGGTCGAGGACGTCGATCTCGACCTGCTCGCCCGCCTGCTTCGTCAGTGCTTCGGCCGTGTAGATGCCGGCGGGCCCGGATCCCACGATCGCCACGCGGAGCGACATGCGGCCTCCTTAGCGGGACTCATCGGCCCCACGGTGTCATGGAGCAGATTGTCGCGGACGACGGGTCTCCCGGCCAGGCTCGCGCGCCGAGGTGATCGAGATAATCCGCTTCCGTTACCCCGGTCCCGCCGGCGGCCGCGCCGGTCGCTCCTCTTCGGCGCGGGCGCGGAGCAGGCGCTTGTCGATCTTCCCGTTGGCGTTCACGGGCAGGGCGTCGACGACGGTCACCTGGCGGGGGACCTTGTAGTTCGACATGTTCCCTCGTGCCCAGTTTATGATCTCGGCCGCGTCCGGTGCCGCGCCAGGCCGGGGCACGACGTAGGCCCGGCCCGCCTCGCCCGAACGGTCGTCGGGGACGCCGACGACGGCCGCCTGCGCGAGGCCGGGGTGACGCAGCAGCAGGCTCTCGACCTCGGCGGGGGAGACGTTGAAGCCGTTGACGATGAACAGTTCCTTCTTGCGGTCGACCACGGCGAGGTTGCCGTCGGCGTCGAGCGTGCCGATGTCGCCGGTGTGCAGCCAGCCGTCCCGCACGACCTCGGCCGTCTTGTCCGGTTCGCCCCAGTAGCCGCGCATGACGCCGTAGCCGCGCTGGAGGATCTCGCCACGTCCGCCGGTCGGCACCTCCTCGCCGTCGTCGTCGACGATCTTCACCTCGATGCCGGGCACCGGCCGGCCCGTGCTGGAGGCGATCACCTCGACCGGGTCGCCCGCCCGGGTCATCGAGACGACGGTGCCCTCCATCAGGCCGTAGGCGTTGATCACCCGTTCCAGTCCCCCCTCGCGGAGCAGCCGGCGGACCAGCTCGGCCGGTACGGCGGCGGCGCCGCAGATCGCCACGCGGACCTGGTGCCCGGACAGGTCCACCTCGTCCAGCAGGCGGTGGAAGAGCGTGGGCGCCCCGGCGAGGACGGTGACGCGCCGCCGCTGGATGAGGTCGCGCAGCCCGTCGGGGGTGAAGATCTTGACGGGGATGAGCGTGGCGCGCCGCATCACGCCGGCGACCAGGCCGGCGTTCAGCCCGAACCCGTGCGCGAACGGCGCGATCACCGGGTAGCGGTCGCCCTCCCGCAGGGTCACGATCTCGGCCCAGTCCCAGTAGCCCCGCACGATCTGGCCGTGGTCGAGCATGACGCCCTTCGGCGTCCCGGTGGTGCCGGACGTCGACATGATCTCGCACAGGTCGTCCGGCCGTACGGCCAGCGCCCGCTCCTCGGACTCGGCGCCGGTGACCTTCGATCCGGCGGCGAGCAGGGCGGACGACGTCCGCGCGCCGGGCCGGTCGAGGCCGTCCGGCACGAGCACGTGAGCCAGCTCGGGCAGCCCGGCGAAGGGCCGGGCGCCGGTGGAGGGGCCCGCTTCCGCGGCCAGGACGTCCGCGAACGGAGGGGAGCCGTCCAGGTTGCGGCCGGTGATCAGGACGCGTACGCCGGTCCTGGCGAGCAGCCCGGCCGCCTCGATGCCCTTGTACCGGGACGACAGGGGGACGATGACCGCGCCGGCGTCCCAGACGCCGTAGGCGCCCACCGCCCAGTCGGCGTCGTTCAGCCCCCAGATCGCGACCCGGTCGCCGCGCCGGACGCCGAGGGCCATCAGCCCCTTGGCGACCAGCGCGGCCCGGGCGCGCAGCTCCGCGAGCGACAGCCGTACGTCGCCGTCGACGACGACCGTCACGTCCGGATGGTGCGCCGCCTGGTCGCGCAGCATGCGCGGGATCGTCCCCCAGCCCGGCACGCCCGAGGACTCCGCCGACCCGTCTCCAGCCATGTCGCGCCTCCCGGATCCCGCGAACCCGTGCCGCCCTGTCAGTGCGCTATGGCGGTGCGATCCCTGCCGAGGTGATGGCCGCGGGCGTCGGTGACCGTGCCCGGGCGGGCGGTCTCGACGACCTCGCCGGCGATCTCCACGCCGATCTTCACCGGGGTGAGCGCCGCCAGCGACTGCTCGATCCGGGACCGCCACATGGGGTTCCCGATCAGGCTCTGCCGGGCGAAGCCCACCGTGAGCACCGCCGTGTCGAGCGTGCCCTGGCGCGAGATCGCCAGATCCCAGGCCGACACACCGTCGATCTTGGAAAGGGCCTTCTCGACGCGCGGCAACGACAGCCACACGCCCTTGACCAGGACGTGGTCGCCGACCGTGTGGGACGGCGCGGGGATCCCGGCCGCGTCGCCGCCGGCCCGGGCGACCTGCCCGGTGCGCACCGTGGCGCCCGCGCCGTGCACGACCAGCTCCGCCAGCCCGTCCGACCCCTCGAACGGCGAGTCCTTGTCGAGGGACGCCAGGCCCAGCGACCCGCCGGCCAGGGGGGTGAGCGGCGCGTCCTCGGAGTCACGCCACGCCAGCGCGCTCCCGCTGAAGGGGTTGAGGTAGACCTCCGTCACGCGGGCGTCGAACTCGCCGGCCAGGTGGGTCAGCGTGCGGCGCGAGGCGATCTCACCGGCCAGGACGATCTGCCGCAGCCCGAGGTCGAGGGGGTCGAGCAGGAACTCCAGGTGCAGGCGGGCGAGGAGGTCCATGGCGCCCGTGGGGGTGACGACCAGCGTCGTCGCGCCGAGCGTCTTCAGCGCGTGGTGCAGGCGCATGCGGCCGCGCGGGCCGACGGAGGCGGACGCCGCGGCCGTCTCGGCGCCGGCGGCGGCCCACAGCGCCCCGGCGGGTTCGGCGAGGGCGACGACCACCCGGTCGCGGTCCCCGGCGCCCGCCGCCCGCAGCGCCGCCGAGGTCAGGCCGACGGCGGCGGCCCTGGCCTCGGCGTCGAGCGGCCAGACGCCTTCCGCGTCCGGCGCGACCTGCAGCAGGCCGGTCGCCGATCGCGCGGCCGCGCCGAGGTCGTCCCTGGTCAGCCATCGGGTCGTCGTCAACGCATGACCTCCCCCATGAACAGCTCGATCGAGTCGCGGACCCGTTCGTCGGCGAGGCCGCCCACCTGGACCTGAAGGATCAGGTCGGTGGCCCCGGCCTCGGCGATCCTGGCGACCGCCTTGCGCGAGCCCTCGACGTCGTCCACCACGACCATGAGGTGCTCGCGCAGCGTCGCCATGGCCTCCTCGGGCGGCTGGCCGGCCGCGACCTGGCCGAGGACGCGGTGGGTGGCGTGCCGGGCGTCGTAGTAGTCGGGCGGGGTGACGAGGTTGACCTGCCGCCGGATGTACCACAGCACCGGGTCGGCGGCCGTCTCGATGGCCTGCTCGCGGCTGGGCGCGACGTGCCAGGGGATCATGAGCGCGATCCTCCTGCTGCCGGGGTCGAAGCCGTTGTCGGCCAGGCACTCCTTGTACTTGGCGATGTCGAGGGCGACGTCGTCGATGCCCTTCAGCATGGTCATGCCGAGCAGGTTGTAGCCGTGCTTGGCCGCCGCCAGGTACCCCTCCAGCGAGGTGGAGGCGACCCAGACCGGAGGGTGGGGGTGCTGGACCGGGCGCGGGTAGACCGCGACGTCGGGGATCTCGAAGAACGGGTTGGACCGGGTGATCGGCTCGCCGTCGGCGTTCCAGATCGCGAGGACCGCCTCCAGCGAGTCCTCCCAGATCTTGCGCGACTGCTCGAACGGCCGCTGGAAGGCCTGGTACTCCAGCGGCGAGGCGCCGCGGCCCGTGCCGAACTCCACCCGCCCGTTGCTGAGGATGTCGAGGGTCGCCACCCGCTCGGCCGTGCGGATGGGCGACTGGAAGGGCAGCAGCACCACGCCGAGGCCGAGGTGGATCCGCTCGGTGCGCTGGGAGATCGCGGCGAGCACCAGATCGGGGGCCGAGGAGTGGGAGAAGCCGCGGGTGAAGTGGTGCTCCACGAACCACGCGGTGTCGTATCCCAGACGGTCCCCGAGCACGACCTGGTCGATCACGTTCTCGAATGCCTGCCGCTCCACCTCGCGGGTGCGCCCGCGGACCTCCAGTTCGTACCCCAGGCTGATCCGTAGGGACGTCATCCACGCCTCCGTAACGCCATCCGGCTCGCTTGGATTCAACCAAGCGCTCGCTTGGCTGAGACTACCAGCCGCAACCCCCCTCAACAAGCCGGGAAGACGGTGGCGGCCAGGCGGGCGCGGTGGGATCGAGGTGGGCCGAACAGTTGCGCGTCGGAGGTGGCCCTCTTGAAGTACAGGTGCGCGTCGTGCTCCCAGGTGACGCCTATGCCGCCGTGGACCTGGATGTTCTCCCCGGCCGCCGCCAGGTAGGCCTCCGTGCAGTACGACCCGGCGACGGCCGCGCGCACGGGCAGCTCCTCATCGCCCGCGCGGGCCGCGGCGTACGCGGCGGACCTCGCCGACTCCACCATGAGCAGCACGTCGGCGAGCTTGTGCTTGATCGCCTGGAAGGACCCGATCGGACGGCCGAACTGACGCCTGGTCTTCGCGTGGGCCACCGCCGCCGAGAGGCAGCGCGCCGCGCCTCCCACCTGCTCGGCGGCGAGCGCGGTCACCCCGAGGTCGCGCAGCCGGGCGTGGGAGGCGGCGTCCCCCAGGAGGCGTACGGGGGCGCCGTCGAAGGTGAGCTCGGTGAGCGGGCGCGTGGGGTCGAGGGTCGGCAGGTCCCGGCGCGCGGTCGGCCGCGCCTCGACGAGGCGGTCGCCGACGCAGGCCAGCACCAGTTCGCCGGGGAGGACGTACGGGGCGACGCCGTGCAGGCCGTCCGTGCCGAGCCGGAGGTCGGCGTCGTCCGGCAGCACCACGGTGGCGGTCGTCGCGCCGGAGGCGATCCCCGGCAGCAGGCGGCGGCCGGCCTCCTCGTCCCCGCAGGCCTTGATCGCCTCCGCGGCGAGCACGGTCTGCAGGTAGGGGAGAGGGGAGAGCGCGCGGCCGAGCTCCTCGCAGACGACGCCCACCTCGGGCATGCCGCATCCGGCCCCGCCGTGCTCCTCGGGGATGGCCAGCCCGGTGACCCCGAGCTCCCCGGCGAACCTCTTCCACGGCCCGTCACCCCGGTACTCCCCGGAAAGAGGAGGGGGGCAGGTGTCGCGCAGGAAGGCGCGTACGGTCGAGCGCAGGTCGCGCTGCTCCTCCGTCAGGTCCATCCGCCTAGCCTAACCAAGCGATTGCTTGGCAACCAGCCGCCTGGCGGCAAGGGCGATCAGACGCTGTCCGCGCCGGGCGCCGGCCCGTGCACCGGGACGACCTCCGGGAGACCCGAGAAGGTCACGACGGGGGCGAGGACGGGATTGACGATGAGCTCGATGCGCGCGCCGTGGGCGAAAAGGACGGCCAGCCCGGCGCTGTCGAGATAGCCCACCGCCCCGAGGTCGACCACCAGCCGGTCACCGTCGGCGGCGGACCGGGTGAGGGCGGCGTCGAAGGCGTCGGCGTTGCTCATGTCGATCTCGCCGGTGACGACCAGGACCGGCCTGCCGTCGATCCGCCGGGAGGCCGCCAGGCTCAGGGGGGAAGTCATCAGCTGATCCTCGTCTGCATGTCGACGGTGGTACCGGCGGTGCCGCGGTCGATGACGACCTCGTCCATGAGGGCCCGCATGAGCGCGATGCCGCGGCCACGATGGCGGCCGGCCTCCGGTCGCGGCGGCTTCCAGCGGCCCGTGTCGGTCACGGTCACGCGCAGGTCGTCGGCCGTGACGACCGCCCGCAGGCGGATGCTCTGACCCGCGTCGTAGCCGCTGCCGTGCTCGATCGCGTTGGCGCAGGCCTCCCCGGCGGAGACCAGGACGTTCTGGGTGACCAGCGCGCTGAGCTCACAGCGGCCCAGCCAGTCGCGCAGAGCCGTGCGCACCGGCGCGAGCTGCGCGGATTCGGCGGGGAAGGTCACCTCCAGCGGCGCGGGCCTGCGGTACAGGAGCACGGCGACGTCGTCGTTGAAGCCGGCGGCGGGCTCCAGCAGGGACATGACATGGGAGGCCAGATCCTCGATCGCGGTCCCCCGGCCGTCCTGGATCGCGCTCCCGGCCCGGTCGATGCCCTCGCTTATCGGACGGCGGCGGCGCTCGACCAGCCCGTCGGTGTAGAGCATCAGGGTGGACCGGGCGGGCAGCACGCACTCGGCCTCCGGGCGGGGACGGCCGAGCCGCACGCCGAGCGGCGTGGAGCGTCCCTCCGAAAGGAGCTCGACGCCTCCGCCGGGCAGGGCCAGGATGCCCGGCAGGTGACCCGCGCTGGAGTAGACGAGCCGGCCGGTGACGGTGTCCAGCCGCCCGCAGAACACGGTGGTGCACAACGCGCCGGGGACGAAGGCCGCGAACCTGTCGAGGGCGGTGAGCACGTGGGCGGGCCCAGCCTCCTGCAACAGCAGGGCACGGCAGGCGCTGCGCAGCTGCCCCATCACCGCCGCCGCCTGCACGCCGTGGCCCACGCAGTCGCCGACCACCAGGCCCACGTGGTCGCCGGCCAGCGGCACGATGTCGTACCAGTCGCCGCCGACCTCCAGCGGGCGGGTGGCCGGCTCGTAGCGCACGGCGAAACCGCCGGGCAGGTGGGACGGGCCGAGGATGGCGCGCTGGAGGGCGACGGCCGTCTCACGCTGCTGGTCGAGCTGGTGGGCCCGGTGCAGCCCCTGCCCCAGGTGCCCGGCCAGCAGCGCCAGCAGGGTCTGGTCCTCGGCCGTGAAGGGCCTGTTCCGGCCCAGGTCGACCCACAGGGCGAGCATCCCGTCGGGGTGCTCCAGCGCGACGCCGGCGCCCCCGGGCTCGTCGGCGACCGGGCTCAGCGGAGGTCGTTCGCGCAGGCCGGTGAGCGCCCGGCGCAGGCGCTCCGGGAGGTCGTGCCAGCGGGGCCCGGACGTCGTGGAGGTCAGCGCGGGCTCGTCCCGGTCCGACCACACCGCGGCCAGGACCCGCCTGGCGTGCCAGACGCCGCGCAGCTCCTCGAGCGCCCCCGACAGGGCGTCCCGCAGGCTGTCGGCCTGGGAGACGCGCATGCTCAGGGCGGCGAGCGCGGTCTCGCGCTGTACGCGATAGTGCTCCGCGGTGACGTCCCGGAGCGTGCCCACCATCCGGCGCAGTCCGGTCTCGGGGTCGGCGACGTCGTTGAAGGTGACCGCCACCCAGACCCGGTGCCCGTCACGGTGCGTGAGGGGCAGCATGCCGCTGCCTCTGCCCTCGGTCACCAGTTGCGCGAAGAGGGCGGCGACCATCCGGTGCGCCTGGGGATCCTCGGCCTCGTGGGGCCACCACGGATGCAGGGGGGTGTAGGGCAGGCCTTCGGGGCCGTAACCGAGGATGTCGGTGAACGCCGCGTTGATCTCGATGACGGCGCCGGTCTCGTCGGTGACGAAGAAGGCCTCCTGCAGCGACTCCATGATCGCGGTACGCCACCGGGCGTGGCGGGAGCGCATCCGCGCCAGCTCGACGTTCGCCCGTACCCTGGCCAGCAGCTCGGCGGCCGAGAACGGCTTGACCAGGTAGTCGTCCGCGCCCGCGTCGAGCCCCTCGATGGAGGCCTCCTGCCCCGCGCGCGCCGACAGCAGCAGCACCGGCACCCCGGCGGTGCGAGGATCGGCGCGCAGCGCGGCCACCAGTTGCAGCCCGTCCAGGCGCGGCATCATCACGTCGCTGACCAGCAGGTCGGGCGCGCCGGCGCGCACCGCCTCCAGGGCGGCCTGGCCGTCGGTGACCACCGTGATCTCGTAGTGCGGGCCCAGCAGGCGGGTCAGGTAGTCGCGCATGTCGGCGTTGTCGTCGGCGATCAGCACCCGCGCCGGCGCGGCCTCGCCCGCCGCCGGGCGCGGGGAGCCGGTCACGTCCCCGCCGAACGTCTCGGCGGCCGCCCACCGCGGCGCCTCGGTGTCGTCGCCGGGCAGCCAGCGCAGGGCCTCCTCGACGAACGGGGCGGCGGTGGCCGAGACCGCCTCCGTGCCGACGGCGGGCACCAGGGCGTCGTCGGGCAGGTGCTCCCTGCCGAACGGGAGGCGGATGGTGAAGGTCGTCCCCTCACCCTCGACGCTGTCGGCGGTGATGGTGCCCCCGTGCAGCCCGATCAGCTCGCGTACCAGCGCCAGCCCGATGCCGCTGCCCTCGTTCGACCGCGACCGGGCGCTCTCGATGCGGTGGAAGCGCTCGAACAGCCGCGGCAGCTCGTCCTTGGCCACGCCGATGCCGGTGTCGGCCACCGTGACGACCGCATGGGACTCCTCGGCGTGCGCCGCGACGCGGATGGAGCCGTCGAAGGTGAACTTCAACGCGTTGCTGAGCAGGTTGAGCACCACCTTCTCCCACATCCCCCGGTCGAGGTGCACGGGCTCGGGCAGCGGCGGGCAGTCCACCTCGAAGGCCAGGCCCGCCTTGTCGACGGCGGAGCGGAACACGCTGGCCAGCTCGGTGGTGGCGGCGGAGAGGTCGACCGGCTCGTAGCGGGCCTGCATGCGCCCGGCCTCGATGCGGGAGAAGTCGAGCAGGGTGTTGACCAGCTTGCCCAGCCGCAGCCCGTTGCGGTGGACCACCTCCAGGTCCTCGCGCACCCGCTCGTCGGCGCCGGCCAGGGCGCCGCGGAGCTCCTGCACCGGCCCCATGATCAGGGTCAGCGGGGTACGGAACTCGTGGCTGATGTTGGAGAAGAAGGCGGTCTTGGCCCGGTCGAGCTCGGTCAGCTCCTCCGCCCGGCGCTGCTGCAGCTGGTAGGCCACCGCGGCGTTGACCAGCGCGGCGGTCTGGCGGGCCACCAGGCTCAGGAACGACTCGTAGGCCTCGTCCAGGACGCGGCCGGCCCCGGCCGCCAGCACGATCGCCCCGACCGTCCGCCCGCCGGTCTCGCCGGCCAGCGGCAGCACCATCGCCTGCGTGGGCGGCGTCCGCCAGCCTCCGGACGGCAGTTCGCCGAAGCGTTCGGCGACGTCGGTCATCGTCACGGGCTCCTCGGCGAGCAGCACCTGCCGTACCGGCCAGTCGCCGGGCCCGCCGGGCCGCGGGGCGACTGTCGCGCCCCGCGGGCTGGTGGCGGCCAGCACCGGCTCGCCGTTCTCCGGATGGCGCAGGTAGATCGCCGCGAACGGCACGTCCTGCCCGGAGCGTTCCAGCACGTCCGCCACCAGCTCGCAGGCCTCGGTGACGGTGCGGGCCCGGCCCGCCTGGGCGCCCAGGTCCTGCAGCACCGCCAGCCGCCGCTCGCCGATCACCCGCTCGGTGGTTTCGCTGACCGCGGTGAACACCCCCCGGACGGCCCCGTCGTCGTCGTGCAGCGGGCTGTAGGAGTAGGTCCAGTAGGTCTCCTCCCAGTAGCCGTGCCGGTTCGTCGCGAGCAGGAGGTCCTCCGACCAGGTCGCCTCCCCCGAGGCCATCACCGACTCGAGCATGGGGCCGATGGTGTGCCAGATCTCCGTCCACACCTCGTCTCCCCGTTTGGCCAACGCCGGGTGCTTGGAGCCGAGGAGCGGCAGGTAGGCGTCGTTGTAGAGGAACCGCAGCTCCGGCCCCCACCACACGATCATCGGGAAGCGGGAGGTCAGGCAGATGCGGCACGCCGTGCGCAGGCTCGTCGGCCAGGTGGACGGGTCGCCCATTGGGGTCCGCGGCCAGGGGTGGCCGCGCATGCGCCGCGCCATCTCGCTGGTCCCGGGGAACATCAGCTCCGCGCGGCCGTTTCGGGACGGGGGCGGGTCCACCGGCCCGGAGAGCCGTGCGCCGTTCATCGCATCGCCTTCCCTCCGCAAGGTCCCTGCCCGCCGGGCCGACCGCCCTCCGACGTGCCGGTTACGTCCGGTGAAGGGAGGTTCAGCTCAGCGGTTACGTAGGATAGGGCAGTCCGCCCCCGGGCATCCCCTGCCCCTGTACTGCGCAAAATCCCCTCCTCTCCGTTTATTTCCACCCCCGATCGCCGTCCCCGTGCAGGAGTTCCGGTGCGCCACGATCTGACCGTCTCTGTCGACCCTCATCCGGCCGGACCCTGCCTGGTGCTCGTGACGGGCGACCTGGACCACCACACCACCCCTCGCCTGAACGCGGTCGTGAAGGAGGTCCCGCTCGAGTCCGGCGGCGGCCTGGTGATCGACCTGTCGGGCATGACCTTCTGCGACTCCACCGGCATCGCCGCCCTCGTCGCCGCCTACCAGCTCGCGCAGGACGCGGGCGCCCGCCTGGCCCTGGCCGGCGTCGACTCCCACATCTTGCGGATCTTCCGGATCATGGGGCTGAACCAGATCTTCTCCGTCTACGACAGCGTGGACGACGCGGTCCGGGTCTTGTGCGCCTGATCGTCGCCGGTGGGGGGCGTGTCGCCGGACGCGCGGTAAAACGGGTGAGGTTCGCGCGAGAGTCGATAGCCTTGTACCTGTCAATCCCCGCGACCGAGGAGTAGCCGTGCTGCTGCGTATGTCCACCCTGTTCCTGCGCACCCTGCGTGAGGATCCGGCGGACGCGGAAGTGCCGAGCCACAAGCTGCTCGTCCGCGCCGGCTATGTCCGCCGCGTCGCCCCGGGCATCTACTCGTGGCTGCCCCTCGGCAAGATCGTCATGGAGAACGTCGCCCGCGTCGTGCGCGAGGAGATGAACGCCATGGGCGGCCAGGAGGTCCTGTTCCCCGCGCTGCTGCCCCGCGACTACTACGAGGCGACCGGCCGCTGGACCGAGTACGGCGAGACGCTGTTCCGGCTGAAGGACCGCAAGGGCGCCGACTACCTGCTCGGCCCCACCCATGAGGAGATGTTCACCGACATGGTCAAGGGGGAGTACTCCTCCTACAAGGACTATCCGGTCATCCTCTACCAAATCCAGACGAAGTATCGCGACGAGGCGCGCCCCCGGGCGGGCATCCTGCGCGGCCGCGAGTTCGTCATGAAGGACTCCTACTCCTTCGACCTCGACGACGACGGCCTCAAGCGCTCCTACGAGCAGCACCGCGAGGCGTACATCAAGATCTTCGATCGCCTCGGCATCGACTACAAGATCGTCTTCGCCATGTCCGGCGCCATGGGCGGCTCGGCCTCCGAGGAGTTCCTCGCGCCCACCCCCACCGGTGAGGACACCTTCGTCGCCTGCCACAACTGCGGGTACGCCGCCAACGCCGAGGCCGTCGTCACCCCCGCGCCGCCCGCCGTCACCGTCGAGCGCCCCAGGCTCGAGGTGCTCGACACCCCCGACACCCCGACCATCGAGTCACTGGTCTCCTACGTCAACGAGAGGTACGGCCTCGGCGTCACCGCCGCCGACACCCTCAAGAACGTCGTGGTCAAGGTGCGCACCCCGGGCTCCGACGACGTCGAGACGCTGATCATCGGCGTCCCGGGCGACCGCGAGGTCGACTTCAAGCGCCTCGAGGCCGCGCTGTCGCCCGGCGTGCCCGAGATCTTCGAGGCGGCCGACTTCGCCAAGCACCCCGGCCTGGTCCGCGGCTACATCGGCCCGCAGGTCCTCAAGGAGCTCGGCATCCGCTACCTCGTCGACCCCCGCGTGGTGAACGGCTCGGAGTGGGTCACCGGCGCCAACGAGCAGGGCAGGCACGCCGCCCACGTGGTGGCGGGCCGCGACTTCGAGCCCGACGGCACCATCGAGGCCGCCGAGGTGCGCGCCGGCGACGCCTGCCCCCGCTGCGCCCACCCGCTGTCCATCGACCGGGGCATCGAGATCGGGCACATCTTCCAGCTCGGCCGCAAGTACGCCGACGCCGCCGGCCTCGACGCCCTCGGCCCCGACGGCAAGCCCATCCGCATCACCATGGGCTCCTACGGCGTCGGCGTCTCGCGCGCGGTGGCCGTGCTGGCCGAGCAGAAGTACGACGAGCTCGGACTGGTCTGGCCGCGCGAGATCTCGCCGGCCGACGTCCACATCGTCGGCACCGGCAAGGACAACCAGGTCGAGGTGGCGCTGCGGCTGGCCGAGGAGCTCGAGGCCAAGGGCCTTCGCGTGCTCGTCGACGACCGCGCCGGCGTCTCCCCGGGCGTGAAGTTCAAGGACGCCGAGCTGCTGGGCGTCCCCACGATCCTGATCATCGGGCGTGGGCTCACCCAGGGTGTCGTCGAGCTGCGCGACCGGGCGAGCGGGGTCAAGGAGGAGATCCCCCTCGACGAGGCCGCCGCCCGCGTTCTCGCCGCCGCGAGCCCGCAGGCCTGAGACCGGCCGGGCCGGTCAGCGGCTGAGGGTCCTGCGCCAGTGGAAGCCGCCGGGCAGGTTCACCGTGATGGTGCGCCGCCCGTCGGCGGTCTTGGTGACCCGGAACCCTCGGCCGCCGTAGCTGTGGCCGACGCCGCTCTTCGACAGGTTCAGCCTGAACGGCCCGATATTGATTGACTTACGGTAGCTCCAGCCCATGTGTCCCTCCGTGTGTTCGGATGCATGGGCGACTACCCGCTACGGCGATCACAAACGGACCGGAACGCCGTGCCTGCCTTACTGCTCGAGGGAGACCGGCGGGTGGCTCGGCTCGGCCGGCGTGGGGTTCGGTGTGGCGGGCCGGTGCGGCGGCCAGCCGGGAAAGGCCGCGATCACCGGACGCCAGCCGTACCCCCTGACCGTCGCCTCCTGCATGGCCAGGGCCGCCAGGCGGCGCAGCGAGGCGTCGTCGACGGACGCCAGCTCGAGGTAGGCCGCGGTGACGCGTTCTTCGACCAGGGCGGCCAGGCGCGCCGCGTCGCGGGCCGCCTTCACGGGGAAGGGCAGGTCGTAGGCCACACCCGACTCCGATGGCGTGCCGCCCCTGGCCGTGATCAGGCGCCGGATCTGGTCGCGCCGGGCGCGATGGGCGTTGTAGCAGTTGGTGGCCGACGAGCGCTGGCCGCCGCTGGTGCGCGCGCCCACGATGCCGTAGGCGTACACCGCCGCGTGCTCGGCGTCGAGCACCCTGTTGAGCCCGTGCAGCGGATCGGTCACGACTCCCTCGCAAGCGCCAGGGCGTGAGCGGCCTCGCAGGCGCCGATGCACGCCAGCAACTGCGCCAGGGCGGGGGAGACGCCCCCGATCTGGCGGGGACGGGCGGCGGCCGCCTTGCGCTCCAGCTCGCGCAGCGTGCCGATCGAGACCCTGCCGTTCGCCGAGGCCGACGGCGCCGGTGAGGCGGGCGGCGTGCCACCCGAGGCCGGGGAGGCGGACGGGCCGGCGGGCAGGCGACGGCGCAGCTCGGCCAGATGCGCCTCGTGGCGCTGCTGGAAGGGCAGCAGGACGGTGGCGATCTTCGCCCCCGAGAGCGCGGCCTGCCGGTACAGCGTCACGATGTGCTCCTTGTCGGCGATCACGCTGGTGAGCAGCACCGTGTCAAGGTCGGGCTTTTCGGGGACGGCGGGCGGCGCGGAGCCGTGCTTGGAGCAGCCGGCGGCGGTGGCGGCGACCACCCCCGCGGCGGTGCCGCGCAGCACCGCACGCCGGGACAGGGCATGCTGACGCACTGCGCCTCCCGTTGATGACGGCTTTTCCTGGCTTGGCACATAGCATCGTACGGCGCGCTGCCCGGTGGGTGACCGAGTGGCGCTCTTTCCGTGCCCTGGTGTCGATAGGCTTGTGAAACGTTGGGGCGAGGCACACACTCCGGCCGCCGCGAAGGCGGCCGATATTACAAATGGGAGGTCAGCATGGGCGCCGATGCTCGACGTGACCGCCTGATAAAGCTTCTCGAACCCGTCGCCGCCGCGGAGGGCCTGGACCTCGAGGACGTCACGATCACTCCTGCCGGCAAGCGACGGCTCCTGCGCGTCATCGTCGACGGCGATGGCGGCGTCAGCCTCGACAAGGTCGCCGACGTCAGCCAGATGGTCTCCCAGACGCTCGACGACAGTGACGTGATGGGCGGCAGCCCGTACGTCCTGGAGGTCACCTCGCCCGGGGTCGACCGGCCCCTCACCGAGCCCCGCCACTGGCGGCGCGCGAAGGGGCGGCTGGTGAAGGCCGACCTGCGCGACGGCGCCTCGGTGGAGGGCCGCGTCCTGGGCGCCGACGACGACGGCGTCGAGATCTCGGTGGACGGGTCGCCACGCCGGTGTGGCTGGGACGAGCTGGCCAGGGGCCGGGTCCAGGTGGAGTTCCGCAGGCTCGACGACGAGCCGGACGACGAAGACGGGTTCGACGATGACATGGTCGCCGGCGAGGAGCCGCCGTCGCGGTCGCCTGACCGGGCGACCGAGGATCGTAACGACGATGAAGAACGCGCCGGCGACGGCGACGAGGGCTAAGGGGGAGCCTTGTGGACATTGACATGAGCGTCCTGCGCAGCCTTGAGCGCGAGAAGGACATCTCCTTCGACCTGGTCGTCAAGGCGATCGAGGACGCACTGCTGATCGCGTACTTCCGCACGGAGGGGGCGGCGGCCAAGGCGCGCGCGGAACTCGACCGCGTCTCCGGCCACGTGACGATCTGGGCCGCGGAACTCGACGAAGAGGGCCAGGTCGCGCGAGAGTACGACGACACTCCGAGCAACTTCAGCCGCATCGCGGCGACCACGGCCAAGCAGGTCATCCTCCAGCAGTTGCGGAACGCCGAAGACGAGATCAACTTCGGTGAGTTCGCCAGCCGCGAGGGCGAGCTGGTCGCGGGCGTCATCCAGCAGGGCAAGGACCCCCGGGTGGTGCTGGTCGACCTCGGCAAGATCGAGGCCATCCTGCCCCACAACGAGCAGGTCCCCGGCGAGGAGTACGTCCACGGCGAGCGCATCCGCTGCTACGTCGTGCAGGTGAAGAAGGGCCACAAGGGCCCGTCGGTCACCCTGTCGCGCACCCACCCGAACCTCGTGAAGAAGCTCTTCGCCCTGGAGGTCCCCGAGATCGCCGACGGCACCGTCGAGATCGCGGCGATCGCCCGGGAGGCCGGCCACCGTACCAAGATCGCGGTGCGTTCCCGCCGGGGCGGGGTCAACGCCAAGGGCGCCTGCATCGGCCCGATGGGGTCACGAGTGCGCAACGTCATGACCGAGCTGCACGGCGAGAAGATCGACATCATCGACTGGTCCGATGATCCGGCCGAGTTCGTCGGGAATGCACTGTCGCCCGCGCGGGTTTCACATGTCGAGGTAATCGATCCGGACGCCAGGGTGGCGCGGGTCACGGTTCCCGACTACCAGCTCTCGCTGGCCATCGGCAAAGAGGGGCAGAACGCCCGCCTTGCCGCTCGCCTCACCGGGTGGCGCATCGACATCCGTCCCGACACCCAGGCCGCTACGGCAGGGGATGCCGTCGGTCCTGCCGATGCGTCCACAAGGTAAGCTTGAATACGGTGGCCGGGCCGCCCCGCTGAGAACGTGTGTGGGCTGCCGGGTTCGCACGGTAAAGTCCGAGCTGCTCCGCCTGGTGGTGGTCGAGAGCGAGATCGTTCCCGACCAGCGAGGACGGCTGCAGGGTCGTGGTGCCTATGTGCATCCGGTTCTGAGCTGCCTGGAGCTCGCCGAACGTCGCCGAGCGTTTCCGCGTGCGTTTCGCCACGCGGGACCGCTCGACGCGGCGTCTGTGCGATCTCGTCTTGCGGGGCTTGACGCCGAGTAGGACCGGGTGAATGGTTACCAACTGTCATGTAGGACGCCGAGTCGATAGGCGGGTCAGATAGCGATGAGCGCCTGATGAGCATGCGGCGATGAGTACGTCTAGGTAGCGACGGTCCGGCGGCACAGCCTCCCGGGCCGAGTTAGGGAGTGCAGTGGCGAAGGTCCGAGTCTACGAGCTCGCCAAGGAGTTCGGTGTAGAGAGCAAGGTCGTGATGGCCAAGCTCCAAGAAATGGGCGAGTTCGTGCGATCGGCGTCTTCAACGATAGAGGCGCCGGTGGTCCGCAAGCTTACGGAGGCGTTCTCGCGAGGATCCTCCGAATCCAAGGGCGGCGGCAGGCCGTCCGGGGCGCAGAAGCCGTCCCCCCGGCCGGCTCCGAGCCCGGCCGGCAATGGCGCGGGTGCCGGTCAGGCCGTCCCGCGTCCCGGCCCGGCCCCGAGGCCCGGCCCACGTCCCGGACCGGCGAACGTCCCGCCGCGTCCGCCCGTTCCGATGCCCCACGTCGGTCAGCAGCCTCAGCAGGAGGCTCCGCGGCCCGGCCCGCGTCCCGAGGCTGCCCGCCCCGCGGCTCCGCGTCCCGAGGTCCCGCGCACCGAGGCGCCCCGCTTCGAGGCCCCTCGCACCGACGCTCCGCGTCCGGCCTCGCCCGGCGCGCGTCCGGGCCCGAAGCCGGGTCCGCGTCCCGGTCCGGCTCCGCGTCCGTCGGCCCCTTCGGGTCCCGGTGCGGGTGCCCCCGCCGGCGGCGCCCCGTCCGGCGCCCGTCCGGGTGCCCCGGGTCAGGGCGCCGCGCGCCCCGGTGCTCCCAAGCCGGGCCCGCGTGGTCCGCGTCCGGGCAACAACCCCTTCTCTTCCACCGCCAGCGGCATGGGCCAGCGCCCGCCGCGTCCGGGCCGCGAGGGTGGCGGCCCCGGCCGCGACGGCGGTCCTCGTGAGGGTGGTCCCCGCGAGCGGCGGCCTGAGGGCGCCGGTCCTCGCGAGCCTCGCCGCGAAGGCCCCCGTGACGGCGCGATGCCGCGTCCGCCCGGCGCGCGTTCCGGCGCCCCCGGTGCGGCCGGTCCCCGTCCGGGCCCCGGCCCGGGTGGCCCGCGTCCCGGCCCGGGTGCGGGTGGCCCGCGTCCCGGTGGCCCGCGTCCGAACCCGATGATGATGCCTTCGCGCCCGTCGGCCCCCGGTGGTGCCGGCGCGGGTGGCCCGCGTCCCGGTGGCGGCGGTGGCCGTCCCGGCGGCGGTGGCCGTCCGGGTGGCGGCGGCGGTCGTCCCGGTGGCGGCGGTGGCGGCTTCGGCGGTCCCCGCACGGGCACCGGCGGCCGTCCCGGTGGTGCCGGGGCCGGTGCCGGTGGTGGCGGCGGCTTCGCCGGTCGTCCCGGTGGCGGCGGCGGTCGTGGCCGCGGCGGCACGGCGGGTGCCTTCGGGCGTCCCGGTGGCCGTCCCACGCGTGGCCGCAAGTCCAAGCGCCAGAGGCGTCAAGAGTTCGACAACATGCAGGCGCCGTCGATCGGCGGCGTGCAGGTTCCTCGTGGCACCGGCCAGACCCTGCGCCTGCCGCGCGGAGCCTCGCTGTCCGACTTCGCCGACAAGATCGGTGCGAACCCCGCCTCGCTCGTGCAGATCATGCTGCACCTCGGCGAGATGGTGACCGCCACCCAGTCGGTGAACGAAGAGACGCTGCAGCTCCTCGGAGCCGAGCTCAACTACGTCATCCAGGTCGTCAGCCCGGAGGAGGAGGACCGCGAGCTTCTCGAGTCCTTCGACATCGAGTTCGGCGAGGACGAGGGCGACGAGGCCGACCTCGCGCCGCGTCCGCCGGTCGTGACCGTCATGGGTCACGTCGACCACGGTAAGACCAAGCTGCTCGACGCGATCCGCAACACCAACGTCGTGGCCCGCGAGGCGGGTGGCATCACCCAGCACATCGGTGCCTACCAGGTGGCGACCGAGCACGAGGGTGCCGAGCGGAAGATCACCTTCATCGACACCCCCGGTCACGAGGCGTTCACCGCCATGCGTGCCCGTGGCGCCCAGGCCACCGACATCGCCGTGCTGGTGGTCGCCGCGGACGACGGTGTGAAGCCGCAGACGATCGAGGCCCTCAACCACGCCCAGGCGGCGGAGGTCCCGGTCGTGGTCGCGGTCAACAAGATCGACAAGGAGGGCGCCGACCCGATGAAGGTCCGCGCCCAGCTCACCGAGTACGGTCTGGTGGCCGAGGAGTACGGCGGCTCGACGCTGTTCGTCGACATCTCCGCCAAGCAGGGCCTCGGCATCGACGACCTGCTCGAGGCGATCCTGCTGACCGCCGACGCCGAGCTCGACCTGCGGGCCAACCCGACGATGGACGCCCAGGGCATCGCCATCGAGGCCCACCTCGACAAGGGCCGCGGCCCCGTGGCCACCGTGCTCGTGCAGCGCGGCACGCTGCGGGTCGGCGACTCGATCGTCTGTGGCGAGGCCTTCGGCCGCGTCCGGGCGATGCTCGACGACAACGGCGAGCAGGTCAGCGAGGCCGACCCGTCGCGTCCGGTGCTGGTCCTCGGTCTGACGGCCGTCCCGAGCGCCGGTGACAACTTCATCGTCGTCACCGACGACCGCATGGCCCGCCAGATCGCCCAGCAGCGGGCGGCCCGGCAGCGCATCGCCGACATGGCCAGGTCCAGCCGCAGGCGCACCCTCGAAGAGCTCTTCAGCGACATGGAGAAGGGCAAGGTCGACGAGCTCAAGCTCATCATCAAGGGTGACGTGTCCGGTTCGGTCGAGGCCCTCGAGGACGCCCTGCTCAAGATCGACGTCGGCGACGAGGTGCGCCTGCGGGTGCTCCACCGCGCCGTCGGTGCGATCACCGAGTACGACGTCAACCTGGCGATCGCGGACGACAACGCCGTCATCATCGGCTTCAACGTGCGACCCGAGGTCCGGGCGCGCGACCTGGCCGAGCGCGAGGGCGTCGACATCCGCTACTACTCGGTCATCTACCAGGCGATCGAGGAGATCGAGGCGGCCCTGAAGGGCATGCTGAAGCCGGAGTTCGAGGAGATCCAGACCGGCACCGCCGAGGTCCGCGAGGTCTTCAAGGTTCCGCGGATCGGCAACGTCGCGGGTTGTATCGTCCGCACGGGCGTGATCACCCGCAACAGCAAGGCCCGGCTCATCCGCGACGGTGTCGTCGTGGCCGACAACCTCACCGTCTCGTCGCTGCGCCGCTTCAAGGACGACGCGACCGAGGTCCGCGAGGGCTTCGAGTGCGGTATCGGTGTCGGTTACAACGACATCAAGCTCGACGACGTCATCGAGACGTTCGAGATGCGGGAGAAGCCGCGCGTCTGACGGAGTGAGGAGTGACGGCGGCGGGTGTCCGCGGGGGTGCGTCCCCCGCGGGGACCCTCCGCCGTCCTCTCGCCCGTGCCCGCGGCGACGACCATGTACATAGGTGCTCTGACTTTGGACATCCTGCTCGGCGACGTGCGCTCGCTGAAGCAGAAGCGTTCCGTGGTGCGTCCCTTGATCGCCGAGGTGCGCCGCCGGTATCCCTCGGTGGCGGTGGCCGAGACGGGCCACCTCGACCTGCACCGCCGTGCCGAGATCGGCGTGGCCGTGGTGTCCGCGACGGCCGCCAACTGCGGTGAGGTGCTCGACGCCTGCGAGCGGCTGGTGGCCTTCCACCCCGAGATCGAGCTGCTGTCCGCCAGGCAACGGCTGTTCAACGAGGACGAAGATTAGGGCCCGCGGGAAGTCACCCCTTCCCGCGGGCCGTTAAACGAATAAAGACAGCGAAGGGGGAGCGCGATCGTGGACGCAGCACGCGCCCGTAAACTTGCGGACCGGATTCAGCAGGTCGTCGCGGAGATGCTGGAGCGGCGGATCAAGGATCCCCGGCTGGGCTTCGTGACGATCACCGACACCCGCATCACCCCCGACCTGCGTGACGCCACGGTGTTCTACACCGTGTTCGGTTCGGAGGCCGAGCGTGCCGACACCGCCGCCGCCCTCGAGAGCGCCAAGGGGATCATCAGGTCCGAGGTCGGGCGGCAGACCGGCGTGCGGCACACGCCGACCCTGACCTTCAGCCACGACCCGCTCCCCGACAGCGCCCGCCATCTGGACGAGCTGCTCGCCGAGGCCAAGGCCCGCGACGAGGAGATCGCCAAGAAGGCCGAGGGCGCCGTCCACGCGGGCGACGCCGACCCTTATCGCAAGCCCGGTGAGCAGGCCGACGACGACTTCGAGGACGAGGGCGAGGCCGAGACGTCCGACCATGCGGGGCGTTCCGCGCAGTGAACGCTCACGCAGAACCACAGGAGAGGCCTTCCGCGCACGTCGTGCGGGAGGCCGACTGGGGGCGCGCCGTCGAGCTGATCAGCGGCGCCCGCGAGGTGGCGCTGGTCTGCCACGTGGCCCCCGACGGGGACGCGCTCGGGTCGATGCTCGGCCTGGGCCTCGCGCTGCGGCGGGCCGGCAAGCAGGTGGTCGCCTCGTTCGGTGACCGGCGGTTCGCCGTGCCGCGCCTGCTCGGCTTCCTTCCCGGGCAGGACCTTCTGGTCGAGCCCGGCGCCTACCCCTCGGAGCCCGAACTGATGATCAGCTTCGACGCGCCGACGGTCGACCGTCTCGGTCTGCTGGCGCCGAACGCCGGCAAGGCCCGGGAGCTCATCGTGGTCGACCACCACACCTCCAACACGGGCTTCGGCAGCGTGCAACTGGTCGACGACTCGGCCGCCTCCACGTCGATGCTGGTGGAGCAGCTGATGACGCGACTGGGGTACGAGATCGACCACGACATCGCCGTCGGCCTCTACACCGGCCTGGTCACCGACACCGGATCGTTCCGTCATTCCTCCACCACCCCGGCCGTCCACCGGATGGCGGCGCGGCTGGTGGCCTGCGGCCTGCGCACCGACGAGATCGCCCGTGAGCTGTGGGACCGTTCCCCATTCGCCTACCTCAAGGTGCTCGGCGCGGCCCTGTCGCGGGTGCGGCTCGACCAGGAGGCCGCCGGCGGGCTCGGCATGGTGTGGACGTACGTGCCGCGCGCCGACCGGGCGGCCCACTGCCTGCCGTACGACGAGTGCGAGGGCATGATCGACGTCGTCCGCCGCACCGACGAGTGCGACGTCGCCGTCGTGCTCAAGGAGGACGACGACGGCGCCTGGCAGGTGTCGACGCGGTCCAAGGGCAAGGTGGACGTCGGGCGGGCGTGCACGGCCCTCGGTGGCGGCGGTCACGTCCGGGCCGCCGGGTTCACCTCCCACGCCTCACCCGAGGAGACGGTGGCGAGGTTCCGCGAGCTGCTGGAGCCGCAGGCATGAGCACTTCCAGGACTCCCAAGCGGCCGGCGCCGCCCAGCGGGCTCGTCATCGTCGACAAGCCCGCCGACTGGACCTCCCACGACGTCGTCGGAAAGATGCGGCGCATCGCCGGCACCCGCCGGGTCGGCCACGCCGGCACCCTCGACCCCATGGCCACCGGCGTGCTGGTGATCGGCGTCGAGAAGGCCACGCGGCTGCTCGGCCACCTCGCGCTCACCGGGAAGGGGTACGACGCCACGATCCGCCTCGGGGCCACCACCACGACCGACGACGCCGAGGGCGAGCCGCTCACCGAGGTTCCCGCGGGCCACGTGACCGACGACGAGATCCGCAAGGGCGTGGCGGCACTCACCGGCCCGATCATGCAGGTCCCGCCGCAGGTGAGCGCTATCAAGATCAACGGCGAGCGTGCCTACAAGCGCGCCAGGGCCGGCGAGGAGGTCGAGCTCCAGGCGCGCCCGGTGACGGTGCACGCCTTCGAGATCACCGCCATCCGGCGCGAGGGCGAGGGCGTCGAGATCGACGCCTCGGTGAGCTGCTCCAGCGGCACCTACATCCGCTCACTGGCCCGCGACCTCGGCGCGGCGCTCGGCGTCGGCGGCCACCTCACCCGTCTGCGCCGCACCCGCGTCGGGCCGTACGACCTGTCGGCCGCCCGCACCATCGAGCAGCTCACCGAAGAGTGCCTGATCATGCCGATCGAGGAGGCCGTGGCGGCGGCGTTCCCGCGCATGGACGTCACCGCCGAGGAGGCCAGGCTGGTCGCCCACGGCGGCAGGCTGCCCGCGCGAGGCCTCGGCAGTGGTCCGATCGGCGTCTTCGCCCCCGACGGCACCCTGCTCGCCCTGGCCGAGGAGCACGGCCGCACGGCCAAGCCCCTGGCCGTCTTCGTCCCGTAGCCTGCTGGTCCAGCCGCCCATGTAGCGATCTTGAGCGCGTCATCCCGCGCAGGTGCTATACTTTCAGGAGTTGCAGTTGTGGTACCCATGAAACTTGTGTGCGCCTGACAGGATGTGACCTTCAGGCGCATTTTTGTTTTCCCGGCCATCTCCGGAGGGGCCTCAGTCGGCGACGTGGAATCCGTGCAGGACGGATTCCGGCTCGGCCCCTACAAAGGAGTAAGACATGGCTTCCGGAACCGTGAAGTGGTTCAACGCGGAAAAGGGCTTCGGCTTCATCGAGCAGGACGGCGGCGGCCCTGACGTCTTCGCCCACTACTCGAACATCGCCGCCCAGGGCTACCGTGAGCTGCGCGAAGGCCAGAAGGTGACGTTCGACGTCACCCAGGGGCAGAAGGGGCCGCAGGCCGAGAACATCGTTCCCGCCTGACCTGGCCCCACATCATGAGCGAGGCCCGCGCCTTTCAAGGCGCGGGCCTCGCTCGTGTTCTGGCCGGGCGCTTCCTGGTGCCGAACCGTGTCGCCCCTGCAGGTGCCGCCGCCGATGGGTTCGGGCGACGAGGGCGGATGAACATCCCGGCCGCCTCGGGGGGCGTCGTCATGCGGACGCCCGCCGAAGCGTCTCGCGCTGCGAGCTTCTCCTGAGGTGCAGCGGTTTCAGAGTTTGTGCAGCTTGCTGCATGGTGTCGTTATGCGTTCCTGCCGCGATCGGAAATCGACGAACACGGCGACCCCGTCTTCTACGTCCATGACCACGCCAAGGCCGTACCGATCGTGGGTCACCTGGTCGTTCACGCTGAACCGCTCAGCAGGCGCGGCGGGGGGCGGGGGTTTGAAGGGACTTGTGGGCAAGTGACGGCGGGATTCGCCGCTGGCTGTCTTCATTCTCTCCAGTATGTGCCGCTCGCGACACCGCTCACAACATGCTGCCTTGGCGGCCGCTGCCCTTTTGGTCCGCTCTGGCGGTCCGCTTCGATGGTCTGTGGCGCCTGCACCCGAAGCTCACGCTCTCGGCGGTCTCACGGGATGCTGCGGTGGACGTCGGGTGTGTCCGGTGTACCGGTCAGCAGTGGGGCGATCCAGGGGCCCTCCAGTGACGGGTCGAGGATGTTGTCCTCCAGGAACAGGTACTTCCCGCCGAGGACGCGGCGCGCCAGCCGTACGTCCTCGCTGTCGGAGTTCTCCCAGAGCCGGTGGAACAGCGCGTCGGCCCGCAGCCGCGCCTGCCGGCAGAAGGTGTCGGCGATCTCCACCGGCGCGGGGCCGTGCTCGGCGATCTCCTCCTGGGCGCGGACGCAGGTGGCGGTGATGGCGAGCAACTCCGCGCCGATGTCGACGATGCGCGACAGGAATCCCTGCCTGTGCTCCAGCCTCCCCTGCCAGCGGGACATGCCGTAGAAGGTGGACCTGGCGAGCTTGCGGGCCGTGCGCTCGACGTACCGCAGGTGCTGGGCGAGCGGGCCGAACCCGCCGTACGACGTGGGCAGCTGTCCCGCTCCGGCCACCAGGGTGGGCAGCCAGCGGGCGTAGAAGCCGCCGGCCTTGGCCGCCGCCTTCCCCTTGGCCCGCAGGTCGGCCTTGGGGTCGATGAGTCCTCCGGCGACCGACAGGTGCGCGTCCACGGCCTCGCGGGCGATGAGCAGGTGCATGATCTCGGTGGAGCCCTCGAAGATGCGGTTGATGCGCATGTCGCGCAGCATCTGCTCGGCCGGGACGCCCCGCTCGCCGCGGGCCCGCAGCGACTCGGCCGTCTCGTACCCCCGCCCGCCGCGCATCTGGACGAGCTCGTCGACGACCCGCCAGGCCATCTCCGAACCGTAGAGCTTGGCCAGGGCCGCCTCGATGCGGATGTCGTTGGTCTCGTCGTCGGCCAGGCGGCTGACCAGGTCCACGACGGCCTCCAGCGCGTAGGCGGTGCAGGCGATGAAGGAGATCTTGCGGGCGACCGCCTCGTGCTCCCCGATCGGGCGTCCCCACTGGACCCGCTCCGATCCCCACTCACGGGCGATCTTCGTGGCCCACTTGGCGACGCCGGTGCAGGTGGCGGGCAGTGACAGGCGGCCGGTGTTGAGCGTGGTGAGCGCGATCTTCAAGCCCTGTCCCTCGCGGCCGACGAGGTTCTCGGCGGGCACGCGGACCTGGCTGAAGCGGGTCACGCCGTTCTCGATGCCGCGCAGGCCCATGAAGCCGTTGCGGTGCTCCACGGTGATGCCCGGGCTGTCGGCCTCGACCACGAAGGCGGAGATCTTGCTCCCGGTCCGGGCCATGACGACGAGGAGGTCGGCGACGACGCCGTTGGTCGTCCAGAGCTTGACCCCGTCGATGACGTAGTGGTCGCCGTCGCGGACCGCGACCGTGGAGAGCCGTGCGGGGTCGGACCCCACATCCGGCTCCGTCAGCAGAAATGCTGATATTTCGCCTGCGGCACACCGAGGAAGGAACTTCCGCTTCTGCTCCGGCGTGCCGAACAGCCTGAGCGGCTGGGGGACGCCGATCGACTGATGGGCCGACAGCAGCGCGCTGAGCGCGGGGGAGTAGGACGTGACCAGGGACAATGCCCGCGTGTAGTACAGATGGCTCAGCCCGAGGCCGCCGTACTCCTCGTCGATCGTCATGCCGAACGCACCCAGCGCGCGCAGGCCCTTGATGACCTCGTCGGGGATGAGCGCGTTGTGCTCGATGAGCGCCGGGTCGACCTTGTCGGCCAGGAATCCGCGCAGGGCCGAAAGGAAGGCCTCCCCCTTGTCGGTGTCCTGTTTGGTCAGGCGGGGCGCCGGATGGACGAGATCGAGCCGGAAGTCTCCGAGGAACAGTTGCCGGCCGAAGCTGGGACGAGCCCATTCCTGCTCGCGGGCCTGTTCGGCGACTTCGCGTGCCTTGTCGTATCCGGTCATCGCGACCCCCTTCGAGGCTGTCGACGGCTTCGACGTTACGCCTGGTTGCTACCCGCGAGTAGCCCCGACTACCGCCACCGGATCCCCACGGGCCGGGCGCGACGTTAGGGTGATCGCAAAGAGCGCCGGGCGCGGGGGCGTCGCCCGTCCTTCGCGCCCGCTGGGCTACCCTCGTCCCCGTGCGGGGAAAACCGCCCCGCGTGGCAGGCTTGGGTGTGCGAGCGCGACCATCAGCACAGGAACGAGGTCGAGGTGCAGGGTTGGCACGGACTCGACGACGTGCCCGGAGACTGGGGCAGATCCGTCGTCACGATCGGGGTGTTCGACGGTGTGCATCGAGGCCATCAGCGCATGGTCCGGCGCGCCGTCGCGATGGCGGCGGAACTCGGCCTCCCCTCCGTGGTGATCACCTTTGACCCCCACCCGGACGAGGTGGTGCGGCCGGGCACGCATCCGGTGAGGCTCACCACGCCCCGGCACCGCGCCGAGCTGCTGGCCTCCCTCGGTGTCGACGCGGTGTGCGTGCTGCCGTTCACACTGGAGTTCTCGCGGATGACGCCCGACGAGTTCGTCCAGGCCGTCCTGGTCGACCGGCTCCACGCCGCCGGCGTGGTGGTGGGGGAGAACTTCCGGTTCGGGCACAAGGCCGCCGGCGACGTCGAGACGCTGCGCCAGCTCGGCGAGAAGTACGACTTCGTGGCCGAGGGCGTGCCGATCGTGACGGACGGCGACGCGATCTCCTCCAGCCTGATCAGGGAGATGCTGACCGCGGGCGACGTCGAGGGCGCGGCGGAGGTGCTCGGCCGTCCCCACCGGGTCGAGGGCGTGGTGGTCAGGGGCCACCAGCGGGGCAGGGCCCTGCTCGGCTTCCCCACCGCGAACGTCGAGTCGCCGGCCTACACCGCCATCCCCGCCGACGGCGTGTACGCCGGGTGGCTGGAGTGCGTGCAGTCGCCCTCACCGTACGAGGGCCAGCGCTGGCCGGCGGCGATCTCCATCGGCACCAACCCGACCTTCGAGGGTGTCGAGCGCACCGTCGAGGCCTACGCCCTCGACCGCGACGACCTCGACCTGTACGGCGCACATGTGGTGGTCGACTTCGGGGTACGGCTGCGCGACACGCTGAAGTTCGACTCGGTCGAGGCCCTGATCGAGCAGATGCGCAACGACGTCGACGAGGCCCGGCGCCTGACCGCCGGCTGACCCTGCGCCTCTCGCCGCCGAGCGCAGCGAGGCCATGAGCACGGGCGCGGCCGCCGAGCGGAGCGAGGCAATCAGGCACGAGCGCGGAGGGCTCCGCGACGGTGGTAGCCTGACGTGTCGGCTCGGTTCCGGTGCGCTGCGCGCTGCCCGCGAGCCGGATACGGCGACTGTAGGCACACACGGTCGCTCGTACGCATCCAGCACTGGTCATGTGTGCCCGTAGACGAACGAAGGAGAGCCGTGTCGCTCGACACCGCCGCCAAGAAGCAGATCATCGCAGAATACGGGACCGGAGACGGTGACACCGGCTCCCCCGAGGTGCAGATCGCGCTGCTGAGCAAGCGCATCAGCGAGCTCACCGAGCACCTGAAGACCCACAAGCACGACCACCACAGCCGCCGTGGGCTGCTGCTGCTGGTCGGCCGGCGTCGCCGCCTCCTGAAGTACCTCGCCAGCAAGGACATCACGCGCTACCGCACCCTCATCGAGCGGCTCGGTCTGCGCCGATAATGTGGAAGGGAGCGGCGTCGCGCCGCTCCCTCTCTCATATCAGGGCAAAGGCCTCCTGGTATGGAGAATTCGGTCGGCGCGTCGGCATGCGGCGCACGGCCGGTTCCTAGCAAACTGGCCTTGACACACAACTGAACAGCCGAGAAAGTGCCCCGCGTCCGCACAGCACACAGCAACGCGCGTTCCCGTGACGCCTGCGGGCCGGTCCTCGGTAGTGGCTTCCGGATGTCAGACGGCACGCACGCCGTTCAGCCCGGGTGCTTCGATCGAAGACCGGCGCTGCACATGACGGGGAGCCGGCATAACAGGAGCCGGGCCCGTGCCCGCCGACCGCGACGCATCCGGTCGGCCTGGCAGGTGCCCGAGCGAGTGCGAGCAGCACGGACGTGGGCGACCGACCTGATTGAGGAGGTCCCCCGTGGAGGGTGTCCACAGCACGGAAGCCGTGATCGACAACGGCTCGTTCGGCACGCGTACCATCCGGTTCGAAACCGGCAGGCTCGCGCGCCAGGCGGCGGGAAGCGCCGTCGTCTACCTCGACGACGAGACGATGATCCTTTCCGCCACCACCGCGTCCAAGCATCCCAAGGAGAGCTTGGACTTCTTCCCGCTCACCGTCGACGTCGAGGAGCGGATGTACGCCGCGGGCCGGATCCCCGGCTCGTTCTTCCGCCGGGAGGGCCGTCCGTCCGAGGACGCCATCCTGACCTGTCGTCTGATCGACCGCCCGCTGCGCCCGTCCTTCGTCAAGGGCCTGCGCAACGAGGTGCAGGTCGTGGCCACGGTCATGGCCCTGCACCCCGACCACCTGTACGACGTGGTCGCGATCAACGCGGCCAGCCTGTCCACGCAGCTCGCCGGTCTGCCGTTCTCCGGCCCGATCGGCGGCGTGCGCGTCGCCCTGATCCAGGGCCAGTGGGTGGCGTTCCCGACCCACTCCGAGCTGGAGAACGCCACCTTCGACATGGTCGTGGCCGGCCGGGTCCTCGAGGACGGCGACGTCGCGATCATGATGGTGGAGGCCGAGTCCACCCGCGACACCCTCAAGCTCGTCGCCGAGGGCGCGGTCGCTCCCACCGAGGAGACCGTGGCCGAGGGCCTGGAGGCCGCCAAGCCGTTCATCAAGGTCCTGTGCGAGGCGCAGAACAAGATCGCTCAGGTCGCCGCGAAGGAGACCGCGCCGTTCCCGATCTTCCTCGACTACCAGGAGGACGTCTACGAGGCGGTCACCGGTGCGGTGAAGAGCGAGCTGGCCTCGGCGCTGACCATCGCCGGCAAGAAGGAGCGCGAGACCGAGCTCGAGCGGGTCAAGGCCCTGGCCCTGGAGAAGCTCGGCCCCGACTTCGAGGGGCGTGAGAAGGAGATCGCCGCCGGGTTCCGCGCGCTCACCAAGAAGCTCATGCGCGAGCGCGTGATCAACGAGGGCGTCCGCATCGACGGGCGCGGCGTGAAGGACATCCGCCAGCTCAGCGCCGAGGTCCACGTGGTCCCGCGGGTGCACGGCTCGGCCCTGTTCGAGCGCGGTGAGACCCAGATCCTGGGCATCACGACGCTGAACATGCTCCGCATGGAGCAGATGATCGACACGCTCAACCCCGAGCGCACCAAGCGCTACATGCACAACTACAACTTCCCGCCCTTCTCCACCGGCGAGACCGGCCGCGTGGGTTCGCCCAAGCGCCGGGAGATCGGCCACGGCGCGCTCGCCGAGCGGGCCCTGGTGCCGGTGCTGCCGAGCCGCGAGGAGTTCCCGTACGCCATCCGGCAGGTGTCGGAGGCGCTCGGCTCGAACGGCTCCACCAGCATGGGCTCGGTGTGCGCCTCCACGATGGCGCTGCTGGACGCGGGTGTCCCGCTGAAGGAGATGGTGGCGGGCATCGCCATGGGCCTCATCGGCGAGGGCGACCAGTACGTCACCCTGACCGACATCCTCGGCGCCGAGGACGCCATGGGCGACATGGACTTCAAGGTCGCCGGCACCCGTGACGTCATCACGGCCCTGCAGCTCGACACCAAGCTCGACGGCATCCCGGCGACGGTCCTCGCCGCGGCGCTCAAGCAGGCCAGGGCCGCGCGTCTGGCCATCCTCGACGTGATGCAGGAGGCGATCGACTCTCCGGCGGAGATGAACCCGACCGCGCCGCGCATCATCACCATCAAGGTCCCGGTCGACAAGATCGGCGAGGTCATCGGCCCCAAGGGCAAGATGATCAACCAGATCCAGGACGACACCGGCGCCGAGATCACCATCGAGGACGACGGCACGATCTACATCGGCGCCACCGACGGCCCGTCGGCGGAGGCCGCGCGCACGACGATCAACTCGATCGCCAATCCGCACATGCCGGAGGTCGGCGAGCGCTACCTCGGTACGGTCGTCAAGATCGCCGCGTTCGGCGCGTTCGTCAGCCTGCTGCCCGGCAAGGACGGCCTGCTGCACGTCTCGCAGATCCGCAAGCTGCACGGCGGCAAGCGCATCGAGAACGTCGAGGACGTCATGAACGTCGGCGACAAGATCCAGGTGGAGATCGCCGAGATCGACTCGCGCGGCAAGCTGTCGCTGGTGCCCGTCGAGGTCATCGAGAAGGAGGCCGCGGCCAAGGCCGAGAGCGGCGCCGCCGGTGACGAGGCGGCTCCGGCCGAGGACGAGCCCCGCGAGGAGCGCGCCGAGCGCAGTGAGCGCGGCGAGCGGAGCGGCGACCGGCCGCGCCGCACCCGCACCCGCGGCGGACGGGACGACCGCAACTCGTGACGACCACCACACTGCACCCCGGTCGCGACGGCGCCGGGGTCGTGCAGCGCACCGTCCTCCCCGGTGGGCTTCGCGTGGTGACCGAGACCATGCCGACCGTGCGCAGCGTCGCGGTCGGCATGTGGGTCGGCATCGGCTCGCGTGACGAGGCCCCCGAGCACACGGGGGCCACCCACTTCCTCGAGCATCTGCTGTTCAAGGGCACTCCCACCCGCGGCGCCCTGGAGATCTCCGCGGCGATCGAGGGCATCGGCGGCGAGATCAACGCCTTCACCGCCAAGGAGTACACCTGCTACTACGCGCGGGTGCTCGACGACGACCTGCCGCTGGCCATCGACGTCCTGGCCGACGTCGTGACCTCCTCGCTGATCACCCCTGAGGACGTCGAGTCCGAGCGCGGGGTGATCCTCGAAGAGATCGCCATGCACGACGACGACCCGTCGGACGCCGTGCACGAGCACTTCTCGGCGGAGCTGTACGGCGACACGCCCGTCGGGCGGCCCATCCTCGGCTCCGAGGAGACGATCAACGCGCTGTCGCGCGACCGCATCGCCGAGTACTACCAGCGCTACTACCTGCCGCCGCACACCGTGGTCTCGGTGTGCGGCAACGTCTCGCACGAGCGGGTGGTGGAGCTGGTCGCCGCCGCCTACCAGCGGGCGGGCGCGCTCGGCGGCTCGGGGCAGCCCGTTCCGCCGCGCCTGTCCGGCCCGGGTGCCGGGCCGCGCTCCGGCGTGCGGGTGGTCGACCGGCCCACCGAGCAGGCGAACCTCGTCCTGGGCACGACGGGGCTCTCCCGCACCGACGACCGGCGCTTCGCCCTCGGCGTGCTGAACGCCGCTCTGGGCGGGGGCATGTCGTCGCGGCTGTTCCAGGAGATCCGCGAGAAGCGCGGCCTGGCCTACTCGGCGTACAGCTTCACCTCGCAGTACGCCGACACCGGCCAGTTCGGCGTCTACGTCGGCTGCCTGCCGGGCAAGATCGACGACGTGCTGAAGATCTGCCGGGAGGAGCTGGCCCGGGTCGCCGCCGAGAGCATCTCCGCCGAGGAGATCGAGCGCGGCAAGGGCCAGATGCGCGGCGGCCTCGTCCTCGGCCTGGAGGACACCGGCTCGCGCATGTCGCGCATCGGCAAGAGCGAGCTGGTTTACGACACGCTGATGCCGGTCGACGAGATCCTGTCCCGTATCGAGGCCGTCACCCCCGAGGAGGTGGCCTCGATCGCCCGGGAGATCCTCTCCCAGCCGATGACTCTCGCCGTCATCGGCCCCTACGGCGACAAGGACTTCACCCAGTTCGTCGCCTGACATCCGATCTGGTGAGCCCCCGACCCGATGGGCCGGGGGCTCATCTGTCTCCGGCCGGCCTTCACCCGCCCGGACGGACGTCTCCGATGCCGCGTGGGGCGGGGTGCTCACGCTACGCTTTGGGCGTGATCAGGGTAGGGGTTCTGGGCGCGCGCGGGCGCGTGGGTGTCGAGGTCTGCAAGGCCGTCAAGGCGGCCGGCGACATGGAGCTGGTGGCCGAGGTCGACGCGGGCGACCCGCTCGAGGCGCTGACCGGCGCCGAAGTGGTGGTCGACTTCACCCACCCGGACGTCGTCATGGACAACATGAAGTGGTGCATCGAGCACGGCGTCCACCCCGTGGTGGGCACCACCGGGTTCGACGCGGGGCGTCTGGCCACGGTGCGGGGCTGGCTCGACGCCAACCCGGGCGTCAACGCCCTCATCGCCCCCAACTTCGGCATCGCCGCGGTGCTGATGATGCACTTCGCCCAGCAGGCGGCCCGCTACTTCGACTCGGTCGAGATCGTCGAGCTGCACCACCCGAACAAGGCCGACGCCCCTTCGGGCACCGCCCGCCGTACGGCCGAGCTGGTCGCCGAGGCGCGGCGCAAGGCCGGCATGGGCGCGATGCCCGACGCCACCAGTTCCGAGCTGCCCGGCGCGCGCGGCGCCGACGTCGACGGCGTGCGGGTGCACGGCGTGCGACTGGCGGGCCTGATCGCCCACCAGGAGGTCCTGCTGGGCGGCGACGGCGAGATCCTGACGATCCGCCACGACACGATGAGCCGTTCGTCGTTCACCCCGGGCGTGCTCCTCGGTGTCCGCCGGGTCCGCGACCTCCCGGGCCTCACGGTCGGTCTGGAGAACCTGCTCGATCTCTGACATGCGCCACGGCCGCCGGTGGTGCTCCGCAGGGGCCCGCCGGCGGCCCTGTACGGCCCGCTGACCGCTTCGAGGCGTTCATCCGGTCTGGGGTAGGGGTGCGGGCGTTCCGGACGGCGCAGGACGCTCACCGGGCCGTTCCTCCGCCCCGGCCGTGCCGCCGTGCCAGCTCGCCAGGAAGCGCAGCGCCTGCTCGCCGGGGGAGCCGGGCTCGGCCAGGTAGGTGATCAGCACCTGGTCGGGGTCGTCGCCCACCCTGAGGCTCTCGTAGTGCAGGGCCAGCTCACCGACCAGCGGATGGTCGAGGTGGACCCGGCCGTTCGAACGCTCCCTGACGTCGTGCTCGGCCCACAGGCGGCGGAAGTCAGTGCTCTTCATCGACAGCTCGCCGATCAGCCTGGCCAGCTCCGGGTCGTCGGGATGCCGTCCGGCGTCCAGGCGCAGGAAGGCGACGGTCTCGCGTGCCTTGTGCTCCCAGTCGCGGTACAGGGCTCGGAAGGGTTCGTCGAGGAACACCAGGCGCGCGCAGTTCACGCCCCCGTCCGGCATGCGCGGTTCGACACCGGCGCCGGAGAAGAAGAGCAGGGCCGCCGGGCGGTTGCAGGCGAGCAGTTCGCTGCGCCGTCCGACGACGAACGCGGGAGCCTCGGTCGCGTCGAGCATCAGGCGGATCGTGGGACGGACCCGCTGGGAGGGTCTGCGCGCGGCGCGGGGCCGATCGGGGCGGGCCACGTTGCGCAGGTGCGCCCGCTCGGTCTCGTCCAGCGCCAGGGCCCGCGCGATCGCGCCGAGGATCTCGTCGGAGACGTTCGCGGCGCGGCCCTGTTCCAGGCGCACGTAGTACGGCACGCTCACGCCGGCGAGCAGGGCGACCTCCTCACGCCGCAGTCCCGCGACCCGGCGGCGCTCGCCGTACGTCGGCAGGCCGACGTCGTCCGGACGCACGCGCGCCCGGCGCGAGCGCAGGAAGTCTCCCAGCTCTTTGCCCATGTCCATACCGCTCAGTATCGGACATTTCGGCCGCGCCGCCCTGACCCTGTCAGTACCACCTTCGCCAGGGTCCTGGCTGTGCCCGTACGGCCGCCCGCAGCATCGTTCCAGGCAATCCACTTGGACCTTTGGAGTATTCGATGACTGTCATCTCCCCCCTTGCCGGTCGCCGCGCGGTCGTGACCGGAGCGTCCTCCGGCATCGGCGCCGCCACGGCCCGGCTGCTCGCGGCACGCGGCGCGGACGTGGCGCTGCTGGCGCGCCGCCGCGACCGGCTCGACGCGCTGCGGGAGGAGATCGAGAAGGAGGGCGGGCGCGCGGTGGCGATCCCGCTGGACCTCGCCGACAAGGACGCGATCGAGCCGGCCGCCCAGGAGGCCGTCAGGGCGCTGGGCGGAGTGGACCTGGTCGTCAACGCGGCGGGCATCCTGCTGCCCGGCCTGGCGACCGACGCCCCCGTGGAGGAGTGGGAGCGTCAGATCGCCCTCAACCTCACCGGGGTGCTCCGGCTCTCCCGGGCCTTCCTGCCGGCGCTGATCGAGGCGGCCTCGCCCGCAGGGAAGGTCGCCGACCTGGTCACCATCTCGTCGATCGCGGCCCGTCAGGCGGAGTTCGGCACCTCGGTCTACGCCGCCACCAAGGCCGCCGTCAGCCACCTGTCCCGCAACCTGCGGCTGGAGCTGGCCCCGCGCGGCATACGGGTCACCGACATCCAGCCGGGCATGGTGGAGACCGAGCTGCTGTCGGGCTCGGAGCTCGGGACCGCCTGGGCCGAGGACATGAAGACCCGCATCGACCCGCTCACCGCCGAGGACGTGGCCGAGGTCGTCGCCTTCACCGTCGCCCGGCCGCGCCACGTCGGCCTGCCGGAGATCGTGCTGATGCCCGCCAAGCAGGTCTAGCCGAGGGCGAGGCCGATCGTGAAGAGCAGGCCGAAGACGAGCTGGATACGGCCGGTCTGCTGCAGCGTGGTGATCAGGGCGCGTCCGGTCCCGCCGGCGTGCACCGCCCTCACCGGGGGGATCGCCAGGGGGAGCCCCAGCACCGTGAGGGCGGCGAACGGCCGTACCGGCACCAGGGCCAGCGCGATGGCGAACGGCAGCAGCAGGCAGGCGCTGTAGAGCACGCGGGTGCGCGTGTCACCGAGCACGACGGCCAGCGTCCGCTTGCCGGCCGGGCCGTCGGTCGCGATGTCGCGCAGGTTGTTCACCACCAGCAGCGCGCAGGCCAGCAACCCGACGGGCACGGCGGCCGCGACGGAAAGCCACGGCAGCGACTCCATCTGCACGTACGTCGTGCCCGCCACGGCCACCAGGCCGAAGAACACGAACACCGACACCTCGCCGAGGGCGCGGTAGCCGTACGGGCGGGACCCTCCGGTGTAGAACCAGGCGGCGGCGATCGCCAGGGCGCCGACGATGATCAGCCACCAGGCGCGGGTCACCACGACCAGGACCAGGCCCGCGACCGCGGCCGCGAGGAAGCAGCCGAACGCGGCGACCAGCACCGATTGCGGGGAGGCCACCCGGGAGCCGACCAGCCGGAGCGGGCCGACCCGCACCTCGTCGGTGCCCCGCACGCCGTCGCTGTAGTCGTTGGCGTAGTTCACGCCGATCTGCAGGACCAGCGCCACGAACAGCGCGAGCAGGGCCCGCCACCACACCGCGCCGCCGTACGAGAGGGCCACGCCCGTGCCGACGACGACGGGGACCACCGCCGCGGGAAGGGTGCGGGGCCGGGCCCCTGCGAGCCATTGAGCGGGTGTCGCCAACGTCGCCTCTCCTCGGAACGCTCGGGTCCCGGGCGCGGCGAAGGATCTTCCCGAGCCGCCCGGGAATTTGCGTAAGCAGGGTAGTTCATGACCGCTTCGCGGTTCGCGCTGGGGCGGGAAAGTGGATCATCACCTGCCCCCGGCCAGGCCTTAGCCGCGGGACGCGGCGGACAGCAGGCTGAGCGCGGCCTGGCGGGCGTGCTCGCCCGCGCCCGCCACCTCATGGTGGGCGGCCACGACGGTGGCGCCCTCGACCAGCATGAGCAGCTGCCGTCCCAGGACCTCGGGGGCGGCGGCTCCGGCCCTTTCGGCGATGCCGGTCAGAAGCCGCAGGTAGCGGTCGAGATGCCGGGCGGTGATGGCGCGGACGGCCTCGACGTGGTGCTGGGCGGCCGCGTTGAGCATCGCGCAGCCGCGGAAGACCGGGTCGTCGTACCACTGCTGCAGGGCGTCGAACACCGCGGCGAGCTGGTCGCGGGGGTCGTGCCCCGCGGCCTCCACCACGCGGGCCAGCCACTGCGTCACCCGCTCGCTGCGCTCCCGGAGCATGGCCTCCACCAGCCCGTCCTTGGTGCCGAAGTGCCGGTAGAGCGTCTCCTTGGAGATGCCGAGGCGGGTGCAGAGCTCGGCCACGCCGATGCCGTCGAGCCCGCGCTCGTACAGCACCGTGGTGGCCGCTTGCAGGATGGCGGCGCGCGTGCGCTCCGGGTCGATCGTCGAGCCCTTGGGTACCGGCATACCTCGGATGGTACCGGCCGGTTCGATCGAGCTGTTAGCATCGCTGATCGTACCGATCGGTTCGATCTCCCCGTGCGCCGGCAGACGCCGTCCGGGCGGAGGCCTGACGATCGCCGACCGCTCACGCAGCGACGACGACAAGGAGCACGGGCATGGCGACCTTCGTCCTGATCCCCGGCATGTGCCACGGCGGCTGGTGTTTCGGCGAGCTCGCCGAAGCGCTACGCGACCAGGGGCACCGCGTGTACCCGCTGACCCTGACCGGGCTCGGCGAACGAGGCCACCTGCTGCACGGCACCGTGAACCTCGACACGCACATCCAGGACGTCACCGGGGTGCTGGCGGCCGAGGACGTCCGGGACGCCGTGCTGGTCGGCCACAGCTACGGCGGAATGGTGATCACGGGGGTCGCCGACCGCATGCCCGGCCGGGTGAGCGCCCTGGTGTACCTCGACGCCATGGTGCCCGGCGACGGCGACTCCTGCTGGACCCTGGTCTCCGAGCGGGAGCGGCAGTGGTACGCGGACGTGGTGGAGACCGGATACGCGACGCGGCCGCTGCCGTTCTTCGACGCCCGGGCCACGCCGCACCCGCTCGCCTCGCTGCTCCAGCCGCTCCGGCTCACCGGCGACCCCGCGCGGATCGGGCGCCGGGTCTACGTGTACGCGGCGGGCTGGGACGGCGAGTCGCCCTTCACCCCGGTCTACGAGCGGCTGCGCGAGGACCCCTCATGGACGGCGCACGCGCTGGACAGCGGCCACAACCTCATGCGCGACGCTCCCCAGGACCTGCTGAGGATCCTGCTGGAGGCCGCCGAACCCCGCTGACGGCGGCCGTCAGCCGATGTCGGTGGTCAGGCGGATCATGCGGACCGGGCGCCCCATGTCGAGCACACGCTCGGCCTCGTCGGGGGCCCAGCCGGCGGAGGCGAGGAAGTCGACCATCGGCTTGTCGTCGGCGAAGACCCAGGTCACCACGGTGGTGAAGCCGTCCTCGCGCAGGTGGTCGACGGTGGCGTTGAGCAGGCGGCTGCCGTGGCCCCTGCGCGTGTGATCGGGGTCGACGAGCAGGGTCAGCAGCTCGGCGGTGGTGGCGGCGTCGAGGTCGTCGTCGTCGGCGGGCGCGTGCGACGCCAGCCCGACCACCCGCCGGCCGCCCGGCTCGGCGATGGTTCCCGCGGCGCCGCTCGCCAGGGAGGCCAGCGGGTCGTCGGCGACCCCGGACGAGGGGTCCTCGCCTTCCACGGCCACCAGCAGGCGGTGGTGCGGCGTGGGCGGGGAGACGACGGCCTCCTCCCACTGGCGGCGCCACAGCTCGCGCGCCGCCTCGCCGGTCATCTGCTCGAGCGGCTCCTCGGGCAGGAAATCGCGGTAGCCGCTCCTCCAGGCCCGGATCTGGGTGTCGGTCACCGCCAGCACGTCGTCACGCCGCGCCGCGCGCACCCCCACGTCCGCCATCTCGCCGGCCCCCTTTCCGCCTGTCCACCCAACCGTATCGGGGATGACGGGCACGCCGGGACGGCCGGTGCGGCGTCAGGCGGAGGCGCCCTCCTGCTGGCGCCGGGCGCGGTAGGCGCGGGTCTTGGTGCGGTTGCCGCAGACGCGCATCGAGCACCACGACCGCGAACGGTTCTTGGAGGAGTCGATGAACACCCACTGGCAGGTGTGTTCGGCGCAGGCCTTGAGGCGGGGCCAGGTGCCGTCGGCGTGCGCGGCGAGGATCGCGGCCGCGAGGAGCCCGAGGCCCCGGGTGGCGCCCGCGCCGAGCGGTTCGGCGGCGGGCGTGCCACCGGCGAGCGTCACGCGCAGGGGGAGGGCGGCGAGCGCGGCGTCGAGCTCGGGCGTCATGGGGGCGGACGCCTCGTCCCGGGAGTGGTTGTGGAGCATCGCGGCCCGCAGCCCCTCGCGCAGGCCGGCGGCGAGCGTGAGGTCGTCGTCCACGGCCCGGTCGGTCTCCGAGATCAGCCCGTGCTCACGCAGCCAGACCGCGAGCTCGGCGGGGGACGCCAGCTCCTCGGTGTCGCTCTCGACGTCGTAGGTGTTCACGAAGTCGCGGAGCAGTTCCGCCGGCGTCGTCATGTCACCACTGTACGTCATTAGAGGGTTGCGCCCGGAATCGAGGCCGGAGATCACCCGGCCGCCTCGGCGTCGAGGACGGCGCCGAGGCGGCGGACGCCCTCGGTGAGCTCGGCGGTGTGCGCCGCCGCGATGTGGGTGAGCCGGACGCACGGCCCCGGCGGCTCGGCGGAGTAGTGGATCGCACCGGGGCTGACCACGACCCCGGCGCGCCGGGCGCTCTCGACCAGGGCCGGCTCGTCGACCTCCTGCGGGAGGTGCAGCCAGACGTGCAGCCCTCCCTCCGGCACCAGATGCACCCGCGCCGCCGGCAGGTGCCGGGCCACGGCCGCCAGGAGAACGTCCCGCCGTACCGCGATCTCCGCCGTAACGGCCGCCCGGTGCCTGCGCCAGGCGGGGGAGCCGAGGAACTCCATGGCCGTCTCCTGCAGCGGGCGCGCCACGAAGAACGACTCCACCAGCTGGCTGGCCCGCAGGCGGCGGGCGGCGGGCCCCCGGGCGATGACGGCGGCGACCCGCATGCTCGGCGCGGTGACCTTGCTGAGCGAGTTCACGTGGACGACGATGCCGTGCCCGTCCATCGCGACGAGGGACGGCGGCACCGGGCCGGTGGCGAGATAGCGCGCGTAGTCGTCCTCGATCACGAACGCGCCCGCCGCCCTGGCGACCGCGAGGACCTGCTCGCGGCGCCGAGCGGGCAGCACGGCCCCGGTGGGGTTGTGCAGGGTGGGCTGGCAGTAGAAGACCCGCGCGCCGGTGACGGCGAACGCCTCGGCCAGCAAATCGGGACGCACGCCGTCGGTGTCCACGGGCACGGCCACGGTGCGCAGCCCGGCCGCACGGGCCGAGGCGAGCGCGCCGGGGTAGGTCGGGGTCTCCACGAGCATCGGCGCGCCGGGGCCCGCCAGGGCGCGGAACGCGTGGGTCAGCGCCGCCTGGCCACCACTGGTGACCAGGACGTCCGCGAGCGTGACGTCGCCTCCGGCCTCCGCGGCGAACCAGCGCCTGAGCTCCGTCAGGCCGCCGAGCGGGGGGAGCGACCAGGCGTCCGGACGGCGCGTGGCGCGGGCGGCGGCGTCCGCCAGGGCCTTCGACGGGCGCAGCCCCGGAGGCAGATAGCCGCCGGTGAGGGGGATGACGCCCTCGGGCGGCGGGGTGAGGAGCTCGGCGATCGTGGCGTCGTCGATCGAGCGGTCGCCGAGGGAGACGGTCTGCCAGGACACGTCCGGGGCGTCGCTCCGTCCGGCGGAGGCGGGGGCGACGAACGCGCCGACGCCGGGACGGGTGATCACCCGGCCCTCGGCGGCCAGCGCGGCCAGGGCCCGCGACACGGTGACCGGGCTGACCCCGAGGCGCCGGGTCAGCTCGCGGCTGGACGGCAGCTTGTCCCCCGGCCGCAGCCGCCCGGCCTCCTCGCGCAGCACGGCCGCGAGACGGACGATACTGCTATCGTCATTCATGAGGAATGAGAATAGCGCTATCGCCAAACCGGGAGTAACAGTACAGACCACGGCCGAAGGCGCGGCCGGCCCCCTCGTGAGCGCTCCTGGGCCCGCGGTGCCGAGGCCGGCCTGGCAGGGGACGGCGCTGGCGGGGCTCGGCGTGGCCTGCTTCTCGGGGACGCTTCCGGCCACCGCCTTCGCGATGCGCGGCCTCGATCCGTACCTCGTCGCCGTCGGCAGAGGCACGGTGGCGGGCATCGTGGCCGCCGTGTGCCTGGTGGCGGCGGGCGCCCGCCCGTTCCCGCCGCGTTCGGAACTCGGGTCGTACATCGTGATCGCGCTCGGCATCGTCTTCGGGTTCCCGCTGCTCAGCACCCTCGCCCTGCACGCCGGCGCCGCCGTCTCGCACGCGGCCGTCGTCGTCGGGCTGCTTCCGGCCGCCACGGCGGTGTGCGCGGTGCTGCGGGCGGGGGAGCGGCCGCGGGCGCTGTTCTGGGTCGCCGGCGCGGGCGGCACGGCGACGGTCACGGCGTTCACGCTGAGCCGGGGCGCCGAGGGCCTCGCCGGTGCGGACCTGCTGCTGGCGGGCGCCCTGGTCTGCGCCGCCGTCGGCTACACCGAGGGCGGACGGCTGGCCCGCCGCACGCCCGGATGGCAGGTGATCTCGTACGCGCTGGTGGTCGCGCTTCCGGTCGCGGTACCGGTCACGATCGTGCTGGCCGCCACGACTCCCGTACGCCCGGCCGGGGACGCCATGGCGGGGTTCGCCTACCTCGCGCTGGTGTCGGCGTTCGTGGGCTTCATCCCGTGGTACGCCGGGCTGGCCAGAGGGGGCATCGCCCGGGCGGGGCAGACGCAACTGCTGCAGCCGCTGCTGGGGCTGCTGTGGGCCTGGCTGTTCCTCGGCGAGGAACTGCAACCCGCCACGATCGCCACGGCCCTCGCCGTGCTGGTCTGCGTCGCGGCCACCCAGCGCTCCCGCGGTCAGACGCCGAGGGGAACGGAGTAGACCAGGCGGAAGCGGTCGCCGGGGACGACGATGTCGCTGGTCTCGACCGGGCGGTCGCCGGCCCAGTGGGTGCGCTCGACGTGGAGGACGTGGACCCCGGTGGGCAGGTCGAGCAGGTCGCTCTCGGTGGGCTGCGGGATGCGGGTGTGGACGCTCTCGCGAATGTCGGTGACCTTGATCCCGGCGGCGGACATGCGGGCCAGGAGGCCCTTGCGGCCGCCCGTGCCCTCCTCGGGCAGCGGCTGTGCGCGGCCGAGCTCCGCGGGCTCGTAGGAGGTGGCCAGCTGCATGGGCTTCCCCTCGGCGCGGAAGACGTAGCGCGTGCGGATCACCGGGTCGCCGTCGCCGAGGTGGAGCCGGCGGGCGAGCTCGCGCCCGGCCCGGACGGGCTCGCTCCGCCAGTCCCAGGTGGCGCGCTGGCCGGCGGCCTGCATGTCGGCGGCGAACGGGGCGTCGTGGTCGGCGTGACGGCAGCGCTGTAAGGGATAGAGCACCGACTGCTCGCGGACGTAGTGCCCGGAACCCACTCTGCCGACGATCAGGCCTTCGGCGGCGAGCACGCGCAGGGCGTGGCGGGCGGCGGTCTCGCCGACCCTGAAGCGCTGGGTGAGCTGTGCGCGGGACGGGATGGGCGCGCCCGGCGGCAGAGTGCCGTCGATTATCTGCGCCCGCAGCTCTTCGACCACACGGAGGTACACCGGGTCGTTTCCGCTCATCGGGTGTCGGGCGTGGAGACCCCGCCGAAAGGCAGGGGAGGAAACGCCCTCCTCCTTTCTGGTGTGGCCGCCGCTCCCTGAAGATGGTCGCCCTATCCTGTCGTAATCGAAAGGCAACGGGGAGTAATGGGAAAGATCTGGAGTCCCAACTTTACCAAACGTGATTCTGCGGGCACGTAAAGTGAGGGCACCCCCCCCGTGTCGCCGTGATGGCCTGCGGAACAGGGGCCGTCCACCTGCGCGATCGCACAGCGGGGACGCGCCGGGGCCGAGGGCGGTCCGGGCCCCCCGGCCCGCGCCCCGGACGGCTCGGAGTGGAGGATCGGAAAATTCTCCTCAGATCCGTGTAACGCCCTCGTAAGTGGGGCCGATTGCACGGGTAGAGGTCGTCGATGTGTGTACCCCCGAGCACATATCGGCGGCCTCTATCCATGTCCGGCCACTCCGAATCAAGCCCTTCGAACCCCGATGAAGTGCCGCGACAGCGCGAACCGGGGTGGCGGGGTCCACCGTCTCGCCGGATCCGGGTACCGTTCGGTCTATGGCATCGCCCACTGGAACCTCCGACGCGCCGTTCGGCCGCATGCTGACCGCCATGGTCACGCCCTTCACCGCAGACGGCTCCGTGGACGTGGACGGCGTGCAGCGCCTCGCCGCCTACCTGGTCGACGAGCAGGGGAACGACGGTCTGGTCGTGAGCGGCACGACCGGGGAGTCTCCCACCACCGGCGACGCGGAGAAAGAGACGATCCTGCGGGCCGTCCTCGAGGCCGTCGGAGACCGGGCCACCGTCGTCGCCGGAGCCGGCACGAACGACACCCGCCACTCGGTCGAGCTGGCCAGGGCCGCCGAGCGCGCCGGGGCCCATGGCCTGCTCCTGGTGACGCCTTACTACAACAGGCCTCCGCAGGAAGGTCTGTACCGCCACTTCACCACGGTCGCCGACGCCACCGGCCTGCCCGTGATGCTGTACGACATCCCCGCCCGCGCCGGCGTCCCGATCGCCACCGAGACCCTGCTGCGCCTGGCCGCCCACCCCCGCATCGTGGCCGTCAAGGACGCCAAGGGCGACCTGTTCGCCGGTTCCCAGGTCATGGCCTCCAGCGACCTCGTCTACTATTCCGGCGACGACGCGCTCAACCTGCCCTGGCTCTCGGTCGGGGCCGCGGGCGTGGTGAGCGTGGTGGGCCACGTGGTGGGCTCCGAGCTCGCCTCCATGATCAACCTTTACCGTGCGGGCGACGTCGAGGGGGCCCGGTCGGTGCACCGCCGCCTGCTGCCCGTCGTCACCGGCATCATGACCCGCACCCAGGGCGTGATCATGGCCAAGGCCGCGCTCGCGCTGAAGGGCCGTCCCGCCGGGCCGGTGCGCGCGCCGCTGGTGGACGCCACCGCCGAGCAGGTCGCACTGCTGAGGGAAGAGCTGGTCGCGGGTGGCGTGAAGCTGGCCGACTGACGGTCTCCGCGCCACAGGCGCGACAATTATCTGACTTGCCCGCCGCGCGTGCGACGTGACCGGCGGAGAACCATGACGACCACAGGCCGCGCGGACGCGGCGGGGAGGAACCAGAGGGTTTGAGAGAGAGAAACTACGATCATGGCCGGCGGCGCGCCGGACGGCTCGGCGAGGGAGCCGTACGCGGGCGGCGGGCGGCCGCGAACGGGGGTAGAGCATGAGTCATCCGCATCCCGAGCTCGGGCCTCCCCCGCCGCTTCCGGAGAACGGCCTGCGCATCGTCGCGCTGGGCGGCCTCGGTGAGATCGGCCGGAACATGGCGGTCTTCGAGTTCGACGGCCGGTTGCTGGTGGTCGACTGCGGCGTGCTCTTCCCGGAGCCCGAGCAGCCCGGCGTCGACCTCATCCTGCCCGACTTCGACTACATCCGGGACCGCCTCGACGACATCGAGGCCGTCGTGCTCACGCACGCGCACGAGGACCACATCGGCGCCGTGCCGTACCTCCTGCGCGAGCGGGCCGACATCCCGCTGGTCGGATCACGGCTGACGCTGGGGCTGATCGAGAGCAAGCTCACCGAGCACCGCATCCAGCCGGTGAAGGTCGAGGTCGAAGAGGGGCAGCGGCAGCGTTTCGGGCCGTTCGAGTGCGAGTTCTTCGCCGTCAACCACTCCATCCCGGACGCGCTGGCGGTCGCCATCCGCACCGCGGCCGGCATCGTGCTGCACACCGGCGACTTCAAGATGGACCAGCTGCCGCTCGACGGCCGTCTGACCGACCTCGGCGGGTTCGCCAGGCTCGGCTCCGAGGGCGTCGACCTGCTGATGTCCGACAGCACCAACTCCGAGGTGCCCGGCTTCGTGCCGAGCGAGCGCACCATCAGCCCGGTGATCGACGAGGTGTTCCGCAGCGCCGCCAAGCGCATCATCGTGGCCTGCTTCGCCTCGCACGTCCACCGCGTGCAGCAGGTCTTCGACGCCGCCGAGGAGAACGGCCGCAAGGTCGCGCTGATCGGGCGGTCGATGGTCCGCAACATGACGGTGGCGCGCGAGCTCGGCTACCTCAGGGTGCCGCCGGGCCTGCTGGTCGACTCCCGCGAGATCGAGGAGTGGCCGCCGGAGGACGTCGTGCTGATCTGCACGGGGTCGCAGGGCGAGCCCATGGCGGCGCTGTCGCGCATGGCCAACCGCGACCACCCGATCCGGGTGGCCGAGGGCGACACGGTGGTGCTCGCGTCGTCCCTGGTCCCGGGCAACGAGACGGCCGTCAACAAGGTCATCAACGGGCTCACCCGATGGGGCGCCCGCGTGGTGCACAAGGGCAACGCGCTGGTGCACGTCTCCGGCCACGCGGCCGCGGGCGAGCTGCTGTACGTGCTCAACCTCACCAAGCCGTCCAACTTCATGCCGGTGCACGGCGAGTGGCGCCACATGCGGGCCCACGCCAAGCTCGCCGCGCTGACCGGCGTGCCCGACGACCACATCGTCATCGCCGAGGACGGCGTGGTGGTCGACCTGGTCGACGGCCGTGCCAAGATCGTCGGTGCGGTGCAGTGCGGTTACGTGTACGTCGACGGCTCCTCGGTGGGCGCGGTCACCGACGTCGCGCTGAAGGACCGGCGCATCCTCGGGGACGAGGGCTTCATCTCCGTGGTCGTCGTCGTCGACTCGACCACCGGCAAGGTGAGCGGCGGTCCCGAGATCTACGCCCGGGGCTCCGGCATCGACATGGAGGCGTTCGACGAGGTCATCCCGTTGATCGAGGCGGCACTCCAGGAGGCCGCGGCCGACGGCGTCGCCGACCTGCAGCAGATGCGCCGCCTGACCCGCCGCACGGTGGGCCGCTGGGTGAGCGACACCTACCGCCGCAGGCCCATGATTATCCCGGTGGTAGTGGAGGTCTGAGCTCGCGTAGGTTTACCCGTGCCCGGTGTTTCGAGCACGAGGAGCCTTATGCGAGACGAACGAGCTGATCGCCGGTGAGCGTCCACTCCCGCACGGCGGGCGTCACCGGCGCGGCGATCGAGGTCAGGTACACCAAGTTCGACGGGTCGCTTCACTGGCACCACTCGGCGAAGGTGCTCGGTGAGGACGAGCACGGCGTCTGGACCGGCTCCCCGGCCGGCACCAGCGGGCGGCGGGGGAGCGAGCCGCCCATCGTCTGGTCGAACCCCTTCGTCATGCTCTTCCCGCGCGACGCCTGGTGGACGGCCGTCTTCAACGGCCTGCCGAGCAAGGCCGCGATCTACTGCGACATCACCACCGTGCCCCAGTGGCGCGACGGGCACGTCACCATGGTCGACCTCGACCTCGACGTGCTGCGGATGCGCGACGGCCGCGTCCTGCTCGACGACGAGGACGAGTTCGCCGAGCACCGCGTCCGCTACTCCTACCCCGCCGAGGTCGTCACCGAGGCCGAGCGGTCGGCCGCCTGGCTGATGGAGGCCGTCGCCGGGCACCGGCAGCCGTTCTCCGGCGCCCACGAGCGCTGGCTGGCCGAGATCACCTGACGGCCGCGGACGGACGGTGGTCACAGCGCTGTGATCAGCGCAGCCGTCCGGCTCCCGCGAGGAACGGCACGGTGGCGGCCACCACGGCCGCGGGGTCCACGCGCGTGTGCAGCGTGGGCGTCCATCCGGCGTCGCCCGACAGGTCGGGGTCGTGGGTGGCGTTGTGGGCGGCCAGGACGTCCACCGGACGGGTGGCGGAGCCGCTCGTCACCAGCGTGCCGGTCGCGTGCAGGGCGGTGCCGCCCCAGTCGTAGATGATCTGGTCGGCGCCGACGCCCTTGCCCAGGTGGAAGTAGTTGTTCTCGGCGTAGATCTTCGACTGCACCCCGGCTCCCCAGCTGTAGACGTACTCGCGGCCGCCGGGCACCTCGTAGAAGTTGTCGTACACGTGCACCTGGCCGGAACCTCACCCTCGGCGCCCGCTGGAGGCGGCGCGGGCGTAGGGCGGCGACCAGCTCTTCGCGGTCGGTCACGGTGTACACGTGGGCGGCGTCGGCCGCCGATCCCCCCGTCGTGCCGGTGGTGGCCGAGGCCCAGCCGTCGCCGGCGGGCAGCGTGCGCCGTCCGAGCGGGACGTCCCGGCCGGACGAGGCCGACGCGGGGACCGCGGCGAGCGCCGGCGCGCACAGGGTGGCGGCGAGGACGGCCATGGCCCGTCGGGGGAGGCGTGAGCGTGCTCTCATGCGGCCATCTCCTACGTACATGATGCGGAACGACATTCACGTACATGAACAGCTGGACGGTAAGGCCGATCCGGCGGGCGGTCAAGGGAGCCGCCGAAACATCTAGGGCCGCTGGTCGAAATGTTTTGGTCATCCCCAGGAGGGTTGACACCGCCGCCGCCGCGTTCCTACCTTGACGGCGCGTCCACAAGCGTGAACCGGATTCAGAAATGTGTCACCCCCCGACCGAACGGAGCGCGAGGTGGCTGTCGCCAGGACAACGCCGGCCAGGGGACGTCCCCCCGTCCGGCGCTGGGCGCCGTACCTGCTGATATCGCCGACCGTCCTGCTCATCGCAGTGTTCCTCGTGTACCCGATCGGCAGCGTCCTGTACTACAGCCTGCGCCACCACAACCTGACCCAACCGTGGGCCGACGGCTTCGCCGGGCTGGAGAACTTCCGGCGGATGCTCACCGAGGACCCGCTGTTCTGGTCCAGTCTGGGCTTCACGGCCAAATGGGTGGTCGTCGAGACCGGCCTGCAGCTCGTGCTCGGACTCGCCCTCGCGCTCATCGTCAATGAAAGTTTCATCGGCCGGGCCCTCGCCCGATCGCTCGTCTTCTCGCCCTGGGCGGTCTCCGGGGTGCTCACCACGGGCATCTGGATCCTGCTCTACAACCCCACCACGGGCATCCTGCGCTACCTCGGCGCGCCGGAGACGGCCGTGCTCGGCAACCCCCACACCGTCTTCGGCGCGGTGGTGGTGACCGAGCTGTGGCGCGGCGTGCCGTTCTTCGCGATCCTGCTGCTCGCCGGCCTGCAGGGCGTGCCCGGCGAGCTGTACGAGGCCGCCGCGGTCGACGGGGCGGGCCGCGTGCGGAGGTTCCTGCACGTCACGCTGCCCCACCTGCGCGACGCGATCGTGCTCGCCACGCTGCTGCGCTCGGTGTGGGAGTTCAACAACGTCGACCTGATCTACACGCTGACCGGCGGCGGGCCCGCCCAGGTGACGACCACGCTGCCGCTGTACGTGGCCCAGCGTGCCATCGACTCCAAGGACTTCGGGTACGGCTCCGCGCTCACCACGGCGGGGTTCCTGATCCTGCTGTTCTGCTCGCTGCTGTACCTCCGGCTGAGCCGGTTCGGCGCCGACCGCAACGGATGAGAGACGCAGTCATGGCAACCGAGGTGATCGCACGCGGCGGCACCCGCGCGCGCAGCGGGGCCGCCCCAGGCTCCCGGAGGCGGGGCCGGGGCAGGGTGCTCCGGCTGTACGTCCCCCTGGCGCTCTACCTGGCCTTCACGCTGATCCCGTTCTACTGGATGATCGTCTTCGCGCTGCGCCCCGCCGGGTCGAACGCGCCGGTGCCGTGGCCCATCACCTTCGAGCACTTCGCGACGGTCTGGAATGACATCGGCTACGCCGTCTTCTTCAAGAACAGCGTGATCGTCGGCGTGCTGTCCCTGGTCGCCACCACGGTGGTCGCGCTCATGGGCGGGTACGCGCTGGCGCGGTTCCGCTTCCGCGGGCGCACGCTGTTCGTGGTCACGCTGCTGTGCACCCAGTTCATCCCCGGCGCGATGATGCTGATCCCACTGTTCGGCATCTTCAAGGGCCTCGGGCTGATCAACTCGCTGTGGAGCCTGGTGGTGGCCGACACGGTCTTCAACCTGCCGCTGTCGCTGATCCTGATGAGCGGATTCGTTTCCGCGGTGCCCTTCCAGGTCGAGGAGGCCGCGATGGTGGACGGCTGCACCCGCGTGCGGGCCTTCTTCGCGGTCGTCCTGCCGCTGCTGCGGCCGGGCCTCGTCGCCGTCGGCTCGTTCGCCTTCATCCACACCTGGAACAACTTCCTGTTCGCGCTGATGTTCATGAGCAGGCAGGAGAACTTCACGATCCCCGTCGGCCTCAGCTACACGATCGGGGAGTACAGCGCCGACTTCGGGGCCCTGGCGGCGGGCGGCGTGGTGGCGGCCGTACCCGTCGTCTGCGTGTTCGCAGTGATTCAGCGCTACCTCGTGCACGGCATCAGCGCCGGCGCCGTCAAGGGGTAGCACCCCCCGCCTGGAGGACACCACATGAGACCGATCACCAAGGTCGCCGCGACAGCCCTCGCGGTCCTCGCGCTGTCCGTGACCGCCGCCTGCGGCTCGGGGAGCGAGGGGCCGGGCAGGACGACGATCACCTTCTGGGACAACAACGGCGGCGTCCGCACGCCGATCTACCAGGAGCTGATCAAGAGGTTCGAGAAGGCCAACCCGACGATCCACGTGGCCTACGTCGGCATCCCGATCGCCTCGGCGCAGCAGAAGTACGACACCGCCGTCGCGGGCGGGGACACCCCCGACGTCGGCGGCGTCACCACCGGCTACCTCGCCGACCTGACCGGACAGCAGGCCCTGGAGCCGGCCGACGACTACCTGGCCAGGAGCCCGCTCAACGGGAAACTGCTCGACGGCATGCTCACCTCCATCAAGCAGACCGGCTCCGACGGCAAGCTCTACATGGTCCCGGCGACCTCCAACCTCGACGTCGTGTGGTACCAGAAGGACAGGCTCTCCGAGGCGGGCGTCACCCCGCCCAGGACCTGGGACGACTTCTTCGCGGCGGTGAAGAAGCTGACCAGGGCCCCCGAGCGGTACGGCTGGACGATCCGCGGCGGCGCCGGTTCGATCTTCCAGCTCCTCGCCGAGGCCTACGCCTACTCCGGCGTCACCCGATTCTTCGACGCCTCGGGGAAGAGCACGGTGAACGACCCCAAGAACGTCGAGCTGGTCAGCAAGATCGCCGCGCTGTACAAGAAGGACACGCCCGAGGCGGACGTCACCAACGACTTCCCGAAGATGGTGGCGCAGTTCACCAGCGGCAAGGTCGCGATGATGCACCACAACCTCGGCTCCTACAACGACCACGTCAAGGCCTTCGGGGCGGACAAGGTCGACGCCTACCCCCTGCCGGTCGGCGCCTCCGGCAGGCGCACCATCCTGGCCAACCCGGTCGACGGTTTCGCGGTGTTCAAGAACAGCGAGCACAAGGACGCGGCCTGGAAGTTCGTGGAGTTCCTGCTGTCGAAGGAGAGCAACAGCTACTGGAACCGGCAGGCCGGTCAGATCCCGGCGAACAAGGAGGCCCAGGCCGACGCCTGGCTCGACGAGCGGCCGTACCTGAAGAACGCCGTCGAGGTGCTCGGCGACCCGGCGACCGTCATGGTCTCCCCGCCGTACTACCTGCCGCAGTACTCCTCCATCACCAAGGCCGACTCCGAGCCGCTGTTCCAGAAGGTGCTCCTCGGCCAGATGAAGCCCCAGGAGTTCCTCGACACCATGGCGCGGAAGCTCACCGAGGCCCAGGCCGGATGGAAGAAGGCCCACTCCTAGGCGATCCCCCGAAGGGAAGGTAGTCGCATGGCCGTCATCGAGCGCGTCACCGTCACGGTCTTCACCACCGTCACCCGATCGGTGGTCGACGGGCACGGCCACCGGCATCCGGGCCCGCCCAGGGAGGTCGAGGAGGCGCTGCTGGAGATCACCGACAGCGACGGCGCGAAGGGCTACTGCCTGGGGCAGCCGGAGACGCTGCGCGAGAGCATGATCCGGGCGCACGTGCGGCCCGTCCTCGAAGGCCGGGACGGGCTCGACCGCGAGCGCCTGTGGCACGCGCTGGCGCGCAGGCAGCGAGGCGCGCACGGCAACCTCACCGACCGCCTGCTCAGCACCGTCGACCAGGCCCTGTGGGATCTCATGGGCCGCAGACTGGGCCTTCCGGTGTGGCGGCTGCTCGGCGGGGCGCGCTCGAGTGTCCCCGCCTACGCCAGCACGATGTGCGGCGACGACATCCCCGGGGGCCTCGCCACGCCCGCCGACTACGCCGGCTTCGCCAAGGAACTGGTCGCGCGGGGCTACCGGGGCATCAAGCTGCACACCTGGATGCCGCCCATGCCGCACGGCGTGGACCTCGACATCAAGGCGTGCACGGCGGTGCGGGAGGCGGTCGGCCCGGACGTCGCGCTGATGCTCGACAGCAACCACTGGTACAGCCGGACCGAGGCGCTCAGGCTCGGCCGCGCCCTCGACGAGCTGGGTTTCGCCTGGTACGAGGAGCCGATGGAGGAGGCGTCGGTGCAGTCGTACCGGTGGCTGGCGGCCCAGCTGGCCACGCCGGTCCTCGGCCCGGAGACCTCCTGGGGCAAGCATATGGCGCGGGCCGAGTGGGTGGCGGCGCAGGCGTGCGACATCCTGCGGGTGGGGGTCGTCGGCTCCGGTGGCATCATCCCGGCGGTGAAGGCCGTGCACACCGCCGAGTCGTTCGGGATGGGCTGCGAGATCCACGGCAACGGCTCGGGGGCGCTGGCGGTCATCGGCGCCACCCTGTGCGGCGAGTGGTACGAACGCGGGCTGCTGCACCCGCACTCCGACCACGACACCCCGCCGCCGCACCTGCGCTCGATCATCGACCCGCTGGACGACGCCGGGAACGTCGCGATGCCGGACCGTCCAGGCCTGGGTGATGATCTTGACGTGGACCACATCGCTGCCCATACGGTTGCCACATGGTGAAAAACATCCTTATCACCGGCGCCGCCGGCCGGATCGGAGCCTGCCTGACCGAGGGGCTGCCCCGGTACGGCCACCGGCTGCGCCTTCTCGATATGAAGCCGGTCGAGGGCACCGAGCACGAGGTGATCGCCGGTGACATCCTCGACCCGGCGGTGCTGGAGCGGGCCATGAAGGGCGTCACCGACGTCGTCCATCTGGCGGGCACCCCCTCGCCCTCGGCGAGTTTCGAGCGGACGCTCACGCTCAACATCGAGGGCACCTACCGCGTGTTCGAGGCCGCCCGGCAGGCCGGGGTCGAGCGCGTCGTCTACGCCAGCAGCAACCACGCGGCGGGCTTCACCCCGCGCCAGGAGATGGCCCCGGCCGACACCCCGGTGGCCCCCGACTCGCACTACGGCGTCTCCAAGGCCTACGGTGAGGCCCTCGGCCGCTACTACTCCGACAGGTACGGCATGCGGGTGGCCTGCCTGCGGATCGGCACGTTCGAGCCGCGCCCGGACGCGCCGCGCGCGCTGTCGACGTGGCTCAGCCCGGGCGACATGGTGCGCCTGGCGCAGGCCTGCCTGACCGCCCCGGACCTGACGTTCGCCATCGTGTGGGGCGTCTCGGCCAACACCCGCAGGTGGTGGGACCTCGCCCCCGGCAGGGCGCTGGGGTACGAGCCGCAGGACGACGCCGAGGTGTACGCCGAGGGCATGCCGGAGCTCGACCCGGCCGATCCGGAGTACGCCTACGCGGGCGGTCGCGTCGTGGAGTCGTGACCGGTGACAATAGAGGCGACGCGCCAGGGGAGGACGCCGATGACAGAGCAGGGAACCTCGGCGCCGCACGTCAAGTCGGCCGTGCGCACCGTGGAGCTTCTCGACTTCTTCGCGCAGTATCCCGGCCTGCACAGCCTCTCCGACCTGCAGGGCAAGCTGGGCTACCCCAAGAGCAGCCTGCACGCGCTGCTGCGCACGCTGGTCGACCTCGGCTGGATCGAGACCGACGTGACCGGCACGCTGTACCGCATCGGCATGCGCGCCCTGCTGGTCGGCGCGACCTACATCGACGGCGACCCGGTCGTCCAGATCGCGCGCGACGCGCTCGACTGGCTGGCCGAGGTCACCGGCGAGACCGTCCACCTGGCCCGGCTCGACCACTTCGACGTGGTCTACCTCGCCACGCGCGCCTCCCGGCACTACCTCCGGCCCTTCACCAGGGTCGGGCGACGGCTGCCGGCGAGCACCACCTCGCTCGGCAAGGCGATCCTCGCCACGCGTGACGAGGCCGAGGTGGCGCGCCTGCTCCCGCCGGAGCTGCCCAGGCTCACCAGGCACACCATCGTCGACCAGGGGCAGCTGGTCGCCGATCTGCGCCGCATCCGCAAGCGGGGCTACGCCGTCGACCGTGAGGAGAACACCGAGGGGCTGCGCTGCTTCGGTGTCGCCCTCGACATCGCCTACCCTCCGCGCGACGCGGTCAGCGTCTCGGTCCCCGTGCCGCGCCTGACGGCGGGCCGCGACAAGGAGATCGCCGCGTGCCTGCTGGAGGCGCGCGACCGCATCGAGGTGGCCGCCCGGGGCGTCCGCCGCACCTACTGACGACCGCCGCGAGTGCCGCGGCTTGATCCCCCACGTCTGGAGTTGTTCTATATGGCAAGATAGCATTTCATGTAGCGGGATGGAGGCATGGTGGAGGTACGGTACGCGACCGCACCCGACCAGGTGCCGGGCATGACGACCGACCGGCTCAGGGAGCGTTTCCTGGCGGAGGAGCTTTTCGTCCCCGGAGAGGTCCGCCTGGTGTACTCCCACGAGGACCGGATCGTGATCGGAGGGGCCGTCCCCGGCGACACGCCGCTCACGCTCCCGTGCCCGGACCCGCTGCGCGCCGAGTACTTCCTCCAGCGCCGTGAGCTCGGCGTGGTCAACGTCGGGGAGGCGGGCACGGTCACCGTCGACGGCACGGCCCACGAGCTCGGCCCCAGGGAGTGCCTGTACGTCGGCAGGGGAGCGTGCGAGGTCTCCTTCTCCGGTGGCGCCTTCTACCTCGTCTCCACCCCCGCGCACACCGGGCACCCGACCGTCAGGGCCACCCTGGAGGAGGCCGAGCCCACGCGCCTCGGCTCCCAGGAGGGCTCCAACGACCGCACGATCCACAAGTACATCCATGCCAAGGGCATCCAGAGCTGCCAGCTCGTGCTCGGCGTCACCGTGCTGGAGCCCGGCAGCATGTGGAACACCATGCCGTGCCACACCCACGAGCGGCGCACCGAGGTCTACCTCTACTTCGACCTCCCCGAGGACCAGCGGGTCGTGCACCTGATGGGCAGGCCCGAGGAGACCCGCAACCTGATCGTGGCCGACCGCCAGGCCGTCATCTCCCCCTCCTGGTCGGTGCACTGCGGCTTCGGCACCAGCAACTACGCCTTCGTGTGGGCGATGGGCGGGGAGAACCAGGCGTACGACGACATGGAGCAGGTCGCGATCGGCGCGATGCGGTGATGTTCTCGCTGGAGGGCCGGACGGCGCTGGTCACCGGCACCCGCACCGGCATCGGCCGGGCGATCGCGGTGGGCCTGGCGAGGGCGGGCGCCGACGTCGTCCTGCACGGCCACCGCGACGACCTGGACGAGGTGGAGGCCGAGGTCCGCAAGGCCGGCCGGGAGGCCTGGCGCTGGGTGTACGACCTGTCGGACGTGACGAGGCTCCCCGGGGCCGCCGAGGAACTGCTCGGGCGGCACCGCGTCGACATCCTCGTCAACAACGCCGGGATCATCCGCAGGGCGCCCGCCGCCCGGCACTCCTACGCCGACTGGCGGGCCGTGCTCGACGTCGACCTCGACGCGGTCTTCCTGCTCAGCCAGGCCGCCGGCCGTCCCATGCTGCGGCGCGGCTCGGGGAAGATCATCATGATCGCGTCGATGCTGTCGTTCCAGGGCGGCGTCAACGTCGCCGGGTACACCGTGGCCAAGCACGCCGTGGCCGGGCTCACCCGGTCGCTCGCCTGCGAATGGGCGGCCCGGGGAGTGCAGGTCAACGCCATCGCCCCCGGGTACATCGCCACCGACAACACCGCGCCGCTGCGTGACGACCCGGGGCGCGAGTCCGCGATCAGGGATCGCATCCCCGCCGGTCGCTGGGGCACGCCCGGCGACCTGGCCGGCGCGGCGGTCTTCCTCGCCTCGCCCGCCTCCGACTACGTCAACGGCCACGTGCTGGCCGTCGACGGCGGCTGGCTCGCCCGGTGAGCCGTTCGGCCACGACGCCGGCCGGGGACGCCTGTTAGTAGGCTCGGGACGTGGTCAGGGAAGGCAGCTCCATCGACAAGGCGCTGGCGGTGCTGGAGGCGATCGCCGAGCACCACCGCGTGACCGACATCGCCGCGGCGACCGGCGTCTCCAAGTCGACCGTTCACCGCATCCTGCAGTCGCTCGTCGAATGGGGCTTCGCCCGCGCCGACGGCACCGGGGGGTACGAGCCGGGGCCGCGCATCCTGACCCTCGCGGGCAGGGTGATGACCCGTTTCGACCCCTCGCGCCAGGCGTCCGCGGCGCTGCGCGCCCTGCACGAGCGCACGGGTTACACCACCCACTTCGGCATCCGCAGCGGCGACGAGGCCGTCTACGTCGACAAGCTCGAGGGCCGCAGGCCCTACCAGATGCCCTCCCGGGTCGGCATGAGCCTGCGCCTGCACTCCACGGCCATCGGCAAGGCCATCCTGGCCGCGCTGGGCGACGACGAGGTGCGGGCCATCGCCGGGCGCACCGGCCTGACGCGGCTGACGCCCGCGACGATCACCGACATCGACGACCTGCTCGACCACCTCGGCACGGTGCGGGCCCTCGGCTACTCGATGGACGACGAGGAGAACGAGCCGAGCATCCGGTGCGTCGGCGCCGCCGTCTTCGACCACACCGGCCAGGTGCTCGGTGGCATCTCCATCTCGGCCCTGGCCATGGACATGGAGCCCGACGCGCTGGAGCGACTCGCCCCGGTGGTCGTCGGGGCCGCCCGCGAGGTCTCCCTGGCCCTCGGCGCCCCCTCGCGGGCTCAGGCGGGGACGGAGGCCTTCCCCGGGGCGGCGTCGGAGCCGAGGGAGTCGACCAGGGCATCGCGGTCCGGGCGGGGCTCCGGCTTGAGGAGACCGATGACGACGTAGAGCGCCAGCGACGTCACCAGGGGCGCGGCGACGACCAGGGTCTGGTCGGCCGAGGCGATCACCCACTTGACGACGGCCCACACGCCGAGGCCGGCGGCCCAGGAGACGATCGCCGCCGTCGGCCCGCTGCGCTTGAACCAGGGCAGCAGGCCCAGCATGAGCGGGATGGAGATCGGGCCCATCGTGGCGGCCACGACGTCGACCACGATCTTCAGCACCACGCCCTGCCCCTGCGTGACGATGGCGATGGTCATGCTGGTCACCACGAACACGAACGTCGTGACCCGGGCGAGCTTGAGCGCGCCCGCGGCCGTCGGCGTCCGCAGCCGGCGCACGAACACCGGCAGGATGTCCCGGGTGATCACCGCCGAGATCACGTTGGCGTCGGAGGAGACCATGGCCATGGTGTGCGAGAAGAAACCGGCCAGCACCAGGCCGATCAGCCCCGTGGGCAGCAGTTCCTGCGCCAGCCGTACGTACGCCTGGTCGGAGTCGGCCAGGTTCGGCACGATGAGCGGGGCGGCGAACATCGGGATGAAGAGGATCAGCGGCCAGATCAGCCACAGGGCGCTCGACAGCAGTGCCGCCCGCTTGGCCTGCGATCCGGAGGGCGCGCCCATGTAGCGCTGGGCGAGGTTCCACATGCCGCCGTTGTACTCGAAGGTCTTGATCAGCAGGAACGCGAAGAAGTAGGCGCCGGTGTACGGGCCGGCCAGCGGGGCGCCGTGGCCGGGCGGGAGCTCGCCCCACATGGTCCACAGGGTGGAGACGCCGCCGAGGTGGGCGAGCACGGCCACGAACATCACCACGCCGGCCACGGCCTGGATCACGAACTGCCCGAAGTCGGTCAGGACGTCGGCCCACAGGCCGCCCACCGTCACGTACACCACCGTCACCGCGCCGGTGAGCGCGATGCCGTACTGGATCGGGATCCCGGCGAAGCCCTTGAGCAGCACGGAGATCGCGACCCACTTGGCGGCGATGTCCACCACCTTCAGCAGCGCGCCGCTGTAGGCCATGACCTGCTGGGTCGGCAGGTTGTAGCGCCGGGTCAGGTATTCCAGCGGCGAGACCACGCCGTGCTTGGCGCGCAGCCGGTTCCAGCGCGGGGCGAACAGGAAGGCGCCGATGCCCACGCCGACGCCGATCGTCAGCGCCCACCAGACGTACACGGTGAGCCCGTAGTCGTAGGCGACGGCGGCGAACGCGACGAACATGACCGCGCTGTAGCCGGACATGTGGTGCGAGATCCCCGACAGCCACCAGGGGATCTTCCCGCCTGCGGTGAAGTAGTCGATGACGGTCCTGATGCGGCTCCTGGACCACACCCCGATGACGACCATGACCAAGAAGTAGGCCGCCAGCACGGACCAGTCGAGTGCGGACATCGATCCTCCTTCCAACGCCCCGTTGGAAGTGAGATTCCATTACATAAAACACTATGTCAATACATAGAACACAATCCTCGGGGCCTCTCGGCGCGCCTCCCGCCGTCCCGCCCACCTCAGAGGTAGCGTCCGTACCATGGCCACCCGTACGTCGAAAAGCAGCCCGAAAGGCTCGGCCAAGCGGTCACCGTCCTCGCGTACGTCCACCGCCAGGCGTCCGGCCGGCACGAGGCCCTCGGGCGCGCGCTCCGCCGCCCGGCCCGCTGCCCGCCGCCCGGCGTCCGCGCCTCCCGATCCGATCAGCTGGGTCTTCCTGATGATCGGCAAGCTCTTCGTCGGGGTCTGGCTGCTGTTCGCCAACGGCGTCGGCACCGCCGCGCGGGCCTTCGGGCAGCAGGCGCGCGAGCTCGACCCGGCCCACCGTCGCGACGGCCTCGGGCTCGCGGTGCTGGGCGGGGCGATCGTCCTGGCCGCGATGACCTGGCGCACCACGCGCGGCACGGTGGCCACCGTGGTCGACACGGTGCTGCGCGGCGCCTTCGGGTCGCTGGCCTGGGCGGTGCCCATCCTGCTGGCCCTGGTGGCCTGGCGCCTGCTGCGCCATCCCGACCAGAACGCCGACACCGGCCGCATGATCATCGGCTGGACGGCGCTGCTGGCGGGCCTGCTCGGCATCATCCACGTCGCGCACAACACGCCGTACCCCTCGCCCCCCTCGGGCACCGACGGCATGGACAAGGTGGCGGCGGCGGGAGGCCTGATCGGGTTCATCGTCTCGGCCCCGCCGTCCAGCATCCTGCCCGCGTTCATCACGATCCCGCTGCTCATGCTGCTGTCCGGGTTCGGCATCCTGGTGATCACCGCCACGCCCGTGCACCGCGTGCCCGAGCGGCTGGCCGAGATCCAGCACATGCTCTTCAGCAAGAGCACGGAGGCCGCGCCGGCCAAGGGGGCCAAGGACGGCGAGCGCGCCGGCGCCCGCCGTCCCCGCAAGACCCGCCCCGCCGCGTCCGGGCAGGCCGCCAAGCCCGCGCCGCAGGACGGCGATGTCGGCGAGCACGTCAAGCCGTACGACACGCCGCTCGTCGCCGAGGACCAGGACAAGCTCTCCGATCATTCACCGGAGATCGTGCCCGGGCTGGTCGACGACGTGGTGGAGCCCACCGAGCCGCTGGAGCCGCGCCGCGGCAGCGTCCCGCCCGACCCCTCTCCGGCCCCCCGCAAGGTCGAGCAGCTCGTGCTCTCGCCGCAGGCCGGGCCGTACGTCCTGCCCGACCTGCAGGTGCTGCGTCCGGGCACGCCGCCGAAGCCCCAGACCAAGGCCAACACGGTGGTGGTCAACGCGCTCAGCAGCGTCCTGGAGCAGTTCTCCATCGACGCCCAGGTGATCGGCTTCACGCGCGGCCCGACGGTGACCCGGTACGAGATCGAGCTCGGCCCGGCGGTCAAGGTCGAGAAGGTCACGGCGCTCACCAAGAACATCGCTTACGCCGTTAAATCAGCAGATGTACGGATTTTGTCCCCGATTCCCGGCAAGTCGGCCATTGGGGTCGAAATCCCCAACACCGACAAAGACCTGGTCAGCCTCGGCGACGTGCTGCGGTCCCAGGTCGCCCAGGCCGACCACCACCCGATGATCGTCGGGCTGGGCAAGGACGTCGAGGGCCGCACCATCGTCGCGAACCTCGCCAAGATGCCCCACCTGCTCATCGCGGGCGCCACCGGCGCCGGAAAGTCGGTCTGCGTCAACGGGCTGATCTCCTCGATCCTGATGCGCGCCACGCCCGACGAGGTGCGCATGGTCCTGGTCGACCCCAAGCGCGTCGAGCTGAACACCTACGAGGGCATCCCCCACCTGATCACCCCGATCATCACCAACCCGAAGAAGGCCGCCGAGGCCCTCGAATGGGTCGTGGGCGAGATGGACCGCCGCTACGACGACCTGGCCGCCAGCGGGTTCCGGCACGTCGACGAGTTCAACAAGGCCGTCCGCGCCGGCAAGCTGGTGCCCCCGCCGGGCAGCGAGCGGGTCTACCAGCCCTACCCCTACCTGCTGGTGATCATCGACGAGCTGGCCGACCTGATGATGGTCGCCCCGCGCGACGTCGAGGACTCCATCGTCCGCATCACCCAGCTCGCCCGCGCCGCCGGCATCCACCTGGTGATCGCCACCCAGCGCCCGTCCGTCGACGTCGTGACCGGCCTGATCAAGGCGAACGTCCCCTCCCGGCTGGCGTTCGCCACCTCCTCGCTCGCCGACTCGCGGGTCATCCTCGACCAGCCCGGCGCCGAGAAGCTCGTCGGCCAGGGTGACGCGCTCTTCCTGCCCATGGGCGCGAGCAAGCCGATGCGACTGCAGAACGCCTTCCTCTCCGAGAAGGAGATCGGCGAGATCGTCGCCCACTGCAAGGCGCAGATGCAGGTCGAGTACCGCGACGACGTGGCCGCCGTCAACACCGCCAAGCGCGAGATCGACGAGGAGATCGGCGACGACCTCGACCTGCTGATCCAGGCCGCCGAGCTGATCGTCACCACCCAGTTCGGCTCCACCTCCATGCTCCAGCGCAAGCTGCGCGTCGGATTCGCCAAGGCGGGCCGGCTGATGGACCTGCTGGAGAGCAGGAACGTCGTCGGCCCGAGCGAGGGATCCAAGGCGCGGGAGGTCATGGTCAAACCCGACGACCTGCCCGGCCTCCTCGCCGACTTGCGGGGAACGTGACCCCTCCGCGACCCACCCCCTCGGTAACTGATTGAATGTGAATGGCTACGCTTCGTCGGAATACGAGCGCGTGGCCGCAGGCGTACGGCGAGGGGGACGTATGAGCATTGGGGTGACGCTGGCCGCGGCGCGGAACGCGGCGGGCATGACGGTCGCTCAGCTGAGCGGCCGCACGCGGATCCGGGAGACGGTCATCTATGCCATCGAGCGGGACGATTTCTCGCTCTGCGGCGGAGACTTCTACGCGAGGGGGCACGTCCGCAACATCGCCAAAACGCTCGGGCTCGATCCCGACGCGATCGTCCACCAGTTCGACGAGGAGCACGGCGGCGGCCCCCAGCCCGTGCGCGCCGCGGCGGTCTTCCACGCCGAGGGCCAGATCAAGCTCCGCGAGCGCCGCAGCCCCAACTGGTCCACCGCCATGGCGATCGCCCTGGCCATCGTCGCGATCTTCGGCCTGACCCGGGTGATGAGCGGCTCCGGCGAGCCCACCGCGACCAGCGCCGACCTCAAGCCCAACCCCCTGCCGAGCGGTGGCCACGCCTCGGGCCGTCCCTCGGGTCACGCCAAGGCCGCCAAGCCGGTCAGCGACCTGGTGACGCTCAAGGTCAAGGCCAACAAGCCGTCGTGGCTGGAGGTCACCGACGCCAAGGGCAAGCAGATGTTCCGCGGCACCATCCCCGCCGGGCACAAGGAGACCTGGAAGGCCCACAAGCAGGTCCGGGTCACCATCGGTGACGCGGGGGGAGTCGACCTGGAGGTCAACGGCAAGCACATCGGCTCGCCCGGCAAGAACGGGCAACTGGTCCGTAAATCCTTCGGCCCCGAGGAGCCGGGGTCACGATGACGGGACGCCCGGCCGCGGCCGGGGGGTGAAGCAGAGGAAGTACGGGGGGAGTGCGCCGGTGGTGGCCAACTCCCGATACCGTAGAGCCCATCATGTCTTCCCGCCGAACCGCATCGCTGATCACACTGGGCTGCGCGCGCAACGAGGTCGACTCCGAGGAGCTCGCCGCGCGAATGGAGGCTGCCGGGTGGCAGCTCGATGACGACAACCCCGATGTCGTCATCGTGAACACCTGTGGCTTCATCGACTCGGCGAAGAAAGACTCGATCGACACGCTTCTCGCCGCGTCCGACTCCGGAGCCAAGGTCGTCGCCGCCGGCTGCATGGCCGAGCGCTACGGCAAGGAGCTGGCGGAGGCCCTTCCCGAGGCCTCCGCGGTCATCTCCTTCGACGACTACACCGACATCGGGGCGCGCCTCGACGACGTCCTCGAGGGGCGCCCCCTGGTGCCCCACAGCCCGCGCGACCGCCGCACGCTGCTGCCCATCACGCCCGTCGAGCGCTCGGCGGGCGAGGCCCACACCCACATCCCGGGGCACGGCCAGCTTCCCGAGGGCATCGCCCCCGCCAGCGGCCCCCGCACGCTCCGCAAGCGCCTCTCCGGAGGCCCCGTGGCCGCGCTGAAGCTCGCCTCCGGGTGCGACCGGCGCTGCACGTTCTGCGCCATTCCAGCCTTCCGTGGGGCCTACGTCTCGCGCCGCCCGGAGGAGCTGCTCGGTGAGGCGGCCTGGCTCGCCGGGCAGGGCGTCAAGGAGCTCGTGCTCGTCAGCGAGAACTCCACCTCCTACGGCAAAGATCTCGGCGACCTGCGCGCCCTGGAGCAGCTCCTGCCCCGCCTGGCCGCCGTCGAGGGCGTCGAGCGGGTCCGGGTCAGCTACCTCCAGCCCGCCGAGCTGCGTCCCGGCCTGCTGGACGTGATCGCCGGCACCGAGGGCGTCGCGCCGTACTTCGACCTGTCCTTCCAGCACGCCAGCGGCACGGTGCTGCGCCGCATGCGCCGCTTCGGCGACCCCCGCCGGTTCCTCGACCTGCTGGAGACGATCCGCGAGCGTGCCCCCGAGGCGGGCGTGCGGTCCAACTTCATCGTCGGCTTCCCGGGCGAGACCGAGGCCGAGTTCGCCGAGCTGGTCGGGTTCCTGGAGGAGGCGCGCCTCGACGTCATCGGCGTCTTCGGCTACTCCAACGAAGAGGGCACCGAGGCGGCCGGGTTCGGCGGGCAGCTCGACCAGGACACCATCGACGACCGGGTGGCCGCGCTGACCGAGCTGGCCGAGGAGCTCACCTCGCAGCGGGCGGAGGAGCGGATCGGCACCGAGATCGAGGTGCTCGTCGAAGAAGACCTGGGCGACGGCGGCTACGAGGGCCGCGCCGCCCACCAGGGCCCCGAGGTCGACGGCTCGGTCACCGTCCAGGGCATCGGCCTGGTGCCCGGGCAGATCGTGCGGGCCACCGTCGTCGACGCCGAGGGCGTCGACCTGATCGCCCGCATCAAGGCCTCGCCATGACGAACACGCCGGAGACCGGCACCGAGCCGATCGTCCCCTCCGTGGCTCGGCGGGTCAGCGCGTGGAACATCGCCAACGTGCTGACCGTCCTCCGGCTTGTGGTCGTCCCGTTCTTCGTGGTCTGCATGTTCGTCGAGGGCGCCACCTGGCGGTGGACCGCCCTCGTCGTCTTCCTGCTGGCCTCCCTGACCGACCAGCTCGACGGCTGGCTGGCCCGGCGGTACGGGCTGATCACCGACTTCGGCAAGATCGCCGACCCGATCGCCGACAAGGCGCTCATCGGCGCGGCCCTGGTGACCCTGTCGGTGCGCGGCGAGCTGCCCTGGTGGGTGACGCTCGTGATCGCCGGCCGCGAGATCGGGATCACGGCCCTGCGGTTCGCGGTCATCCGGCACGGCATCATCCCCGCCAGTTACGGCGGCAAGGTCAAGACCGTGCTGCAGATCGCGGCCATCGCCCTGTACATCCTTCCCGGCGTCCCCGAGGTGGCGCGGTGGGCCGCGATCGGGCTCGCCATGATCGTGACCGTCGTGACCGGCCTCGACTACGTCATCAGGGCGATCCGGTTGCGCAAGGTCGCCCAGAAGGCCCGCGGCGGATGACCACGGCCCTCGCCGCCCACGTGCTGTCCCTTCTGGTGCGCCGGAAGGCCACCGTGGCGGTGGCCGAGTCGCTCACCGGCGGTCTCATCGGCGCGACGCTGACCACCGTGAGCGGCGCCTCGGCGGCCTTCCGCGGGGGAGTGATCGTCTACGCCACCGACCTCAAGGCCCGGCTGCTCGGCGTCCCCGACGATCTCCTGGCGCGCGAGGGCGCCGTCCACCCCGACGTGGCGGCGGCGATGGCCGCGGGGGTACGACGGCTGGCCGGGGCGACGTACGGGCTTGCGGTGACCGGTGTGGCGGGGCCCGACGAGCAGGACGGCAAACCCGTCGGCACCGTCCACCTCGCCGTGGCCGGGCCTGCCGGGGCACTGTGGCCCCGCGACGTACTTCGTCCGGGTTCGAGGAATGAGATCAGAGAATTTACGGTTAGGGAGGGTTTGGATCTCCTGAGAGGTGTGTTGGAGGCCGATCGAGGGGAACATTCCGGGTGATTACCGCGTTACGTCACCAGCGAACATGCTCCCCACGGTCTGCCGCCCTGTTGGTCGATGCGGGTACGGTGGAGCTGTGAGTGAGGTTCGTGACCCAGCGGTGAGGAGCAGGTCCGACGTGCGCCCGGCAAAGGGGCCGAGCGAACCGATGATGACGGCGAGGAGTATGTACGAGGGGCATTCGAAGAACGGGCGATACGAACCGACCGCGCGGAGCGTCGTGAAGGCTCCTGCGCCGGGGAGGGAGCGACAGATGGTCCTGCTGCGTCAGCTGCTCGGTGACGTGCTGCGGCGGCTGCGGGTGCGGCAGGCACGCACCCTGCGCGAAGTCTCCACCCTGGCACGTGTCTCCCTTGGCTACCTGTCCGAGGTTGAACGTGGCCAGAAGGAGGCGTCCTCGGAGCTGCTCGCCTCGATTTGCGGTGCCCTCGGCGTGCCGCTGTCGCAGGTGCTCCGTGAGGTCTCCGACCAGTTCGCACTTGCAGAGCTTCAACACGCGCCCGTGCTGGCCGATGTGCCGGAGCACGAGCGTCTGCCAATTCCCGAGTCCGTGTCCAGCACGATCTCGGGTCCGGAGTTCGAGGGTTTCCCCGAAGTCAAGGACATGGTCGCCGCGTAGACCCTATGGCCTTCACGTCCTGACGAGCCTGGCTGTCACGAAGTCGTGGCGGTCGCCGGCTCGCCCTTTGCCCGGCGAAAGGCCCCTCAGCGGGGCTGGCAGGCGGGACAGTAGAACACCACCCTTTCGTATGGCTGCGCCCCGAGCTCATCGCCGATCACCTTGTTGCCGCAGCGAAGACAGGGCCGCCCGGCCCGGCCGTACGCCCACAGCCGCCGTCCCGGGCGCCGATCGCCCGTGGTGAGCGGACCCCCCGGGTTGTCCTTGCTCGCCTCCAGCAGGCGGTGGGCCAAAGACACCATCTTCTCCAGATCTTCGACCTCACCGGCCGGCCTGAACGGCGAGATGCCCGACAGGAACAGCGTCTCGGCACGCCAGATCGTGCCCAGCCCCGCCACGTTGCGCTGATCGAGCAGCGCCTCCCCGATCGTCACCTCCGGGCGCCGCGCCAGGTTGCGCGCCGCCCGCTCGGCGTGCCCGGCGTCCCACCCCGGGTCGAGCAGGTCCGGCCCGAGGTGGCCGACGACCTGCTCCTCCTGGTCGCTGCGCAGCAGGTCGACCATGCCGAGCCGCACGCCTACCGCCTGCCACCGCTCGTTGGCGAGGATCAGCCGGACGACATCGCCCCTGCCGACGCGCGCCCCCGCCGGTTGGACCCGCCAGGAGCCCTCCATGCGCAGGTGGGTGTGCACGGTCAGGCCGCCCTCCACCCTGGTCAGCAGATGCTTGCCCCGCGGGACGGTGGTCAGGACGGCGCGGCCCGTCAGGTCGGCGGTGGCGTACCTCGGGACCCTGAAGTCGGATCGGGTGAGCACCCGTCCGTCGAGGGCGGCCCGCAGCTTGACCGCGGTTCGGTAGACGGCGTCGCCCTCGGGCATGGTGAGATCAGTCCCAGGCGGCCGGGTCGGAGGCGAGCTCCGTCACGCGCTCGGGCAGCTTGCCCTCGGCGATCTGGTCGAGCGTGACCTCTTCGAGGATCGCGCGCTCGCTGGCGCGCAGGGCGATCCACACCTGCTGCAGGGAGCGGGCCGCCCCCCGGTAGCCGACGTGCTCGGGGCGCTCGCCGCGGACGTTGGCCAAGGGGCCGTCGACGGCGCGGATCACATCGGCCAGCGAGATCTCGGTCGCCGGCCTGGCGAGCACGTAACCCCCCTCAGGGCCTCGCTGGCCACGGACCAGGCCTGCCCGGCGCATCTGGAGCAGGATGTTCTCCAGGTACTTCGGGGGCATTTCTTGTTCCTTCGCGAGCTCACCCACCGTGGTGGGGCCGCTGCCGGACGCGGCCAGCTCGGCGGCGGCGCGAAGGGCGTAGTCGACACGGGCGGAAAGACGCATGTTGTCGATTATCCCGCCTGCTAAACATTGGTTCGTCTCAGCCGCACGGTAACGGGCGGATGATCTGGGGATCCGGCTCGCGGCACCCGCTCGCCCGGGGTGGCAGGACGGAGCCGCACCGGCGGGCGCGGGTGGCCGTGGATCTCGGCGGAAGGCGAGGCCGGTAAACTGCCAGGAAGGTTTATTGAGGAATGGTTGCGTTCACACGGCGCGGGCGTTTGTGATAAACCCAACGGGGATCCACGACAAGAAAGCATGCGATGGAGCGACGTCCTGGCGTGCCCAGGTTGCTACGGGAGATCAACGACCGGGCCGCCCTGGAACTGCTGCTCGCCTCGGGCCCGTTGACCAGGGGCCAGATCGGCGACATGACCGGTCTTTCCAAGGTCACCGCGTCCCAGACGCTGTCCCGGCTCGAAGAGCGGGGCCTGGTCCAGGTGGTCGGGGAACAGGCGGGAAACCGGGGGCCCAATGCCGCCCTTTACGGGGTGATTCCCTCCTCTGCCTATGTCGCCGGGCTCGACGTCGGGCCCCAATCGGTCACCACCGCCATCGCTGATATCAACGGCGAAATCGTGGCAGAGGTGACGGTTTCCCCCGACGAGCACGACGACCCCGTCGCCCTCGTCCACAACGCGGTGGTGAAGGCCTGCCGTTCGGGCAAGGTCGCGCTGTCGCGCCTCAAGGGCGTCGTGATCGGCACGCCCGGTGTCGTCGACCCGCGCAGCGGCGACGTCCGGTTCTCCTTCGACCTGCCCGGCTGGCACGAGGGCAGCCACCAGGCGCTCGCCCGCGACCTGCGCCGGCCCGTCACCATCGAGAACGACGTCAACCTCGCCGCGATCGCCGAGCGCTCCGAGGGCGCGGCCAAGGGCGTCGACGACTTCGTCCTGCTCTGGGTCGAGCGCGGGGTCGGCCTCGCCGTCGTGCTCGGCGGCAGGCTGCACCGCGGCCGCTCGGGCAGCGCGGGCGAGATCGGCTATCTGCCGGTGCCCGGCGTCCCCCTCGCCGGCGACGTCAAGGCGGTGCCCGGCCGCATGCCGTCCCTGGCCGGCGGCCTGCAGTCCCTCATCAGCGCCGAAGCCGTGGCCGAGCTCGCCGAGCCGTACGGCTTCCTCTCCGGCCGGGTCGCCGTCACGGAGGGATCCGCCGCCGAGGCGGTGCGGGCGGCCGTCGAGAGCGGGGAGGCGGGAGCGGCCTTCCTCGACGAGTTCGCCCACCGGCTCGCGCTCGGGGTCGCCTCGGTCTGCGTGGTCCTCGACCCGACGCTCGTCGTCCTGAACGGCGAGGTCGGCCGCGCCGGCGGCGACGAGCTGACCTACCGGGTGGAGGAGGCCGTGGCCCACATGTGCCCCATCCGGCCGGAGGTCGTGGTCAGCAAGGTGGAGGGCCGGCCCGTCCTGCGCGGCGCCATCCTCGCCGCCCTCGAACAGGCCCGCGAGGAGATCTTCGCCTCCTGACGCCGCGCACCCCCCCGGCGCGGCGTCAGGAGGCGCGCGGCCTCAGGGAGGCTAGGCGCTGAGCAGCTCGGCCGCCGCCTGGGCGTTGGCGCGGGCGGCGCCGTAGGTGGCGATGTACGCGGCCGCCGAGGGACGCCAGATGGGCAGGCCCATCTCCACGACGATCGCGTCCGGACGCGCGGCGAGCAGGGCGGAGACGATGTCCTGGCTGGCCCGGTGCCGGTGGGCGTCCTTGACCACGATCAACAGCGACCGGCCGCGGGCCCGCTCCAGCAGGTCGGCGGCGTCGGCGGCGTCCGGCTTGACGCGGGTGATCTCCGCGTCCGGCAGCCACGGGGCGAAGCCCCACGGCACGTCGCCGACCGCGATCGTGGGCGGGGTGTCGACCTCGACCACGAACGGGTCGACCAGCGGTCCCGCCGTGCCGGACAGGCTCACCGCACGCCGGGCGGCGGTCAGGCCGATCACCGCGTCGTCCCTGCCCGCCTCCCGGGGCGCGCCGAACCAGGCGCGCAACCGGGCGACGCGCTCGGCCGCCTCCTCCAGCCGGGAGAGCGGGAGCCGCCCGTCGCGGACGGCGGCCACGATCTCGTCCTTGATCCGCTCGATCTGCTCGCGCGTCGGGAGCGGGCCGAGGCAGAGCAGGTCGGACCCGGCCGCCAGCGAGAGCACCGCGCCGCCACCGAGCCCCACGCTCTCGGTGATGGCGTGCATGTCGAGCGCGTCGGAGATCACCACGCCGTCGTAGCCGAGCTCGCCCCTGAGCAGCTCGGTCAGCGCGGCCGGCGACAGCGTGGCGGGGGCCGTACCGGTCAGGAACGGGACCCGCACGTGCGCCGTCATGATCGACTTGGCGCCCGCCTCGATGGCGGCGCGGAACGGGGCGAGCTCACGCTCCCACAGCACCTCGCGCGGCACGTCCACCACCGGGATCTCCAGGTGGGAGTCCTGCCGGGTGGCGCCGTGCCCGGGGAAGTGCTTGACGCAGGCGGCGACCCCGGCGTCCTGCAGGCCCGCGACGGCGGCCACGGTGTGCCGGGCGACCAGCGCGGTGTCCGAGCCGAACGAGCGGGTGCCGATCACAGGGTTGTCGTCGGCGGTGTTGACGTCCGCGTCGGGCGCCATGTCGAGGTTCACACCGCAGCGGGCGAGGTCGTCGCCGATGGACCGGTAGACGCGGCGGGTCAGCTCGACGTCGTCCACGGCGCCGAGCGCCGCGTTGCCGGGGTACGGGCTGCCGACGTGGTACGCCAGCCGGGTGACGTCGCCGCCCTCCTCGTCCAGGGAGATCACCGGGTCGCCGGCGGAGCGGAGCTGGGTGGTGAGCGCCGCGAGCTGCTCGGCGGACTCGACGTTGAACCCGAACAGGGTCACCCCGCCGAGCCCGCCGTCGATGTCCCGCAGGACCCATTCCGGTGCGGCGGTGCCGGGGAAGGCGACGAGCAGCGTCCCGGCCGCGAGACGGCGCAGCCCCAGGTCGCCGTGGAACGCCCCGTCCCGTGAGGACTCGGCGGCGGCGTCCCGGGGTACCTCGCCCACGGAGAACTCAGACATGGCTGTACTCGACTCCTTAGATAGGGGATGGGGGCTGCGGTGGATCAGCCCTTCACGGCTCCGGCGACCAGGCCGGACACCATGCGGCGCTGCACCAGCAGGAAGAACGCGATGACCGGGATGGTCATCAACGTCGAGGCGGCCATGATCCCGCCCCAGTCCGTCGACCGCTGCCCGGTGAAGAACTGAAGTGCCACGGGCATCGTGTAGGTGCCCTGGTCGTTGATCAGCGTGAGCGCGAAGACGAACTCGTTCCACGCGGTGATGAACGAGAAGATGCTCGTCGCCACCAGCCCCGGCGCCACCAGGGGGAACAGCACCTTCCAGAACGTGAGGAACCGCCCGGCGCCGTCGATCGCGGCCGCCTCCTCCAGCTCCTTGGGCACCGCGGCGACGAAGGTCCGCAGCATCCAGATCGCGAAGGGGAGCGTGAAGCCGACGTTGACGATGATCAGCCCGAGCAGGTGGTCGTAAAGGCCGAGCCGCCGCACCATGAGGAACAGCGGGATCAGCAGCGCCTCACTCGGCACCATCTGCACGATCAGCAGCAGGATCAGGAAGCTCGTCCTGAACCTGAACCTGAAGCGGGCCACCGCGGTGGCGGCGAGCAGCGCGAAGATCGACCCGATGAGGACCGTGCCGACGGCGACGACCGCGCTGTTGGCGAGGTACTGCCAGATCGAGTGCCCGGCGACGCCCTTGGTGAGCACCCGCGAGACGTGGTCGAAGGTCGGGGAGAGCGGGAAGGGGATGAACCGCGTGGTGAAGATCTCGTCGTTCGGCTTGAACGCGGTCGCGACCATCCAGTAGACGGGGAAGACCGCGAACAGGAACACGAGGACGCCGGCCGCGTTGAGCCCGTGCTTCTTGAGCCGCTTGGCGGTCGCCGGATTCACCGTACGTCCTCCGTTCTCACGATTTGCCGGACGTAGACGGCGGTGATGATCAGCATGATGATCGTCAGGATCACCGCGATGGCGGCGCCGAAGCCCATCTTGGGCGGCGCGCTGAACGCCTCGGTGTACGCCCACAGCGACAGGTTGAACGAATCCCGGTTCGTGGTGCCCCCGGCGAGCACGTACAGCTGGGTGAAGACCTTGAAGTCCCAGATGACGGAGAGCACCAGCAGCACCGAGAACACCGGCCTCAGCAGCGGGAAGGTGATCTTCCTGAAGGTCCGGCCCGGGGTCGACCCGTCGACCCGCGCCGCCTCGTACAGCTCCGACGGGATGCTCTTGAGGCCCGCCAGCACCGACACCGCGATGAACGGGAACGACGCCCAGACCACCGCGACGATCAGCACCAGGTAGATCGTCGAAGGGTCGTTGAGCCAGGGCTGGCCCGACCAGTCGGCCCGGCCGAAGACCAGACTCGACAGCCAGTCGGGGAGCAGGTTGAGCGTCCAGTTGACCACGCCCGCGTCCGCGTCGAACAGCCACTTCCAGATGATCGCGGTGGCGGTGGGCGGGGTGGCCCAGGCGGCCATGATGCCGACGATGACGAAGGTCGACATCTTCTTGCCGAGCCTGTTCAGGAGCAGTCCGACCAGCGTGCCGATGACCAGCGTCAGCGCGACGGTGATCACGGCGAAGACGACGGTGTTACGCAGGGACGACCAGAACAGGTCCGACCGGAGGACCTGGGTGTAGTTGTCCAGGCCGAGGAACTCCGCCGGCTGCGGGTTGGGCCGGATCTGCCGCAGTCCCACCTTGTGGAACGACATGTCGACCATCTGGTACAGCGGGTAGAGCAGCAGCACCGCGATGACCAGCAGGCCGGGCAGGAGCAGCGCGTAGGGGACGACCCACGCGGGAAGCCCTCGGGAACGGTCCGGAGGGCGGTGCGACCGGCGCCGCGCCGGGGCGGAGGAGTGCGCTCCACCCCGGGCGGCCGTTGACGTCTGAGCCATCGTCACTGCTGCTGGTTGAGGATGGTCTCGAGTTCCTTGTTGGCGTCCGCGAGGGCGGTGTCGGTGTTCTTCTTGCCCTCGATGACGGCGCGGGCGGCGTTCTGCAGCACCGCCTTGGTGTCGTTGGCCTGCGCCCAGTCAGGGTCGGCCGGGAAGCCCTTGGCGACCTTGAACGTCTCGGCGAACGGCGCCTGCGCGGGGTCCTGCGCCAGCTCGGCCAGCGCGTCCGGGTAGAGCGGGAGCAGGCCGCCCTCCTTGGCGTACCGGGTGCCGAACTCCTTGCCGGCCGCGAGCTTGAGGTACTCGGTGGCGAGCTCCGGGTTCTTGGCGTCCTTCCAGATGGCGATGTCGTTGCCGCCCTGGAAGGCCGGGGCCGGGCCGTTGCCCTCCTTGTTCGGGACGGAGAAGAACGCCATCTGGTCCTCGGAGACCTTGCCCTTGCTCTGTTCCTTGATGGTGGCGATGTCCCAGCCGCCGGTGATGTACATGCCGACCTTGCCGGCCGCGAAGCGCTGGCTGATCTCGACCGAGTTCTGGCTGAGGCGGCCCTTGCCCGACACGCCGTCCTTGCTCACCAGGTCCGTGTAGAACTGGAAGCCCTCCTTGAAGGCGGGCTCGGTCAGCTTGCCGACCCACTTGCCGCCCTCGAACTTGGCGAAGTCGCCGCCGGCGGACCAGACGAACGGCGAGAGCGACATGTTGGCGTCGGAACCGCCGTTGAAGGCGAAGCCGTCGACGTCCTTGCCCTTCTTGGCGACGATCTTCTTGGCGGCGGCCACGAGGTCGTCCCAGGTCTTGGGCGTCTCGATGCCGAGGTCCTTGAACCAGTCCTTGCGGTACAGCACGGCGCGCGTGCCGCCGCCCCACGGCGCGGCGTAGACCTTGCCGTCGATGGTCTCGTACCCCCACAGGTTCGGGGGGATCTGCTGGAAGTCGGGGGTGGACTTGACCAGGTCGGTGATGTCGGCGAGCGCGTCCTGGGCGACCCACGCCGCGACCTGGTCGTTGCCGAACTCGGTGACGTCCGGGCCCTCGCCGCCGGCCAGGGCGGCGGTCCACTTCTTCTGGGCGTCCGGCCACGGGATCCACTGGACGTTCACGTCGGCGCCGGTCTGCTCCTTGAACTTGGCGTCGAGGTCGCCCATGTACTTGTTCTGTACGTCATTGGGGGCGCCGAGCCGCCAGACCGTCAGCTTCTGACCGGCGAACTTCGGGCCGGAGGAGGCCGCGGAGGCCTGGGGCTGGTTCTCCTTGGCGGGCTCGCCGCCACTGCACGCGGCGACACCAATGGCGAGAGCGGCGGTCGTGGCCGTCGCGGCAGCGATCTTTCCGAATTTCACGTTGGGTTCTCCCTTCCCGGCATCGCGTCGGGGTCGCGCTCATCGGAGGGTGCACGTCAGGGCCGTACACCTGGCGAAGGCGCCATCCTCGTGCTCTGCGCTGCGACATCCCGAGGCGTCCGATCGCTTGCCTGCGGGGTGGCTGCCGCTAAACTAACAAGAAACTTTCTTAAAAGAAACGTCCGTTAGCGGATCGTGACGAGAGGGGCCCGACCCCATGCCCAGACGACACCCCGGGACGCCGAGACTGCTGCGCCAGCTCAACGACCGCGCGGCACTGGAGCTCCTGCTGTCCCAAGGGCCCCTGACCAGGGCCGAACTGGGCGAGCACACCGGGCTATCCAAGGTCACCTCGGGTCAGCTGCTCGCCCGCCTGGAGGAACGGGGCCTCGTCGCGGTGTCGGGGGAGCGGCCCGGAGGCCGCGGCCCCAACGCCGCCCTGTACGCCGTCGTCCCCTCGTGCGCCTATGTCGCCGGGCTCGACGTCCTGCCCGACCGGGTGACCGCGAGCGTGGCCGACATCACCGGAACGATCATCACCGAGGTGGCCGTCGACCCCTGCGAGAACGGCAACCCCGTCAAGACCGTGCACAACGCCGTACGGCAGGCCTGCGACTCGGCCGGAGTCAGCCTGTCACGGCTGCGCGCCCTGGTCATTGGCACCCGGGGCGTCGTCGACCCGCGCAGCGGGGACGTCCGGTTCTCCTTCGACCTGCCGTCCTGGCACTCAGGCGTGCTCGCCGACCTGCGGGCCACGCTCGGGTCCTCGGTGATGATCGAGAACGACGTGAACCTCGCGGCGCTGGCCGAGCACGCGTACGGGGTGGCGCGCGGGGTCGACGACTTCGTCCTGATGTGGGCCGGTGTCGGGCAGGGCCTCGGGGTCATGCTCGGCTCCCGGCTGCACCGGGGGTTCACCGGGGGCGCGGGGGAGATCGGATGGCTTCCGGTGCCCGGCGAGCCGCTGCCGGTCGACGTGACCGATCCGCAGTCCGGGTCCTTCCAGCGCCTCCTCGGGACCGCGGCCCTCACCGCCCTGGCCAAGACCCACGGCATCCCCCTCCACACCCTCTCCACGCCCCCATCCGTCCCCGGCGACGCGGCCCTCCCACGCCTGGACGGAACCGTCCCGCCCTCCCCGAGCCCGGACGGCGCGCCCCGGATGCCCGGCAAGCCGCACAACCCGGGCCGGCGTTCCCCGGGCCGGCGTTCCCCGGGTACGGACGGCGGGGTGCCGGGGGCCGGCGCCCTGGACGACGTGCTGTGGGTCTCCGGAGGCCTGGACGGCACGCTCCACCGCCCGGGCAGCTCGGACGGCGGAGGGCGAGGCCCCCATGATGGGGAGCGAGGCCTTTGGGACCAGGACGGCACGGTGCGGGGTTCTCGCAACTCGGACGACGTGCCCCGGAACCCCGTCGGCCGGGACGGCGCGGTGCCGAGTTCCGCCGGGCCGGACGGCGCGGCCCGAGGTGCTCATGGCTCGGACGGTGCGGCGCGGGGTTCCGAGGGCTGGGATGGTGTGGTCCGGGGTTCCGAGGGGCCGGGCGGCGCGGTGCGGGGTTCTCGTGGCACGGATGGTGTCGTCCGGGGTCCTGTCGGGCGGGACGGCGCGGCGGGAGGTTACGTGGGCCCGGATCGCGCGCTGCGGGGTTCGGAGGGGCCGGGCGGCGCGGCGCGGGGTTCCGAGGGCTCGGACGGTGTGGTGCGGGACCGTGCCGGCCAGGACGGCGCGGCGCGAGGTTACGGGGGCCCGGATGGCGCGGCGCGGGGTTCCGAGGGCTCGGACGGTGTGGTGCGGGACCGTGCCGGCCAGGACGGCGCGGCGCGAGGTTACGGGGGCCCGGATGGCGCGGCGAGGGGTTCTCGGGGCTCGGACGGTGTGGTCCGGGGTTCCGTCGGGCGGGACGGTGTGGTGCCGAGCTCCGTCCGGCCGGATGGCGCGGCCCGAGGTTCTCGTGGCTCGGAGGGTGTGGTGCGGAGCTTCGCCGGGCCCGGTGGCGGGGTGCCTGGCCCCGCCTCGCTGAACGCCGTCGTACCAGGCCTCAGCGCCAGGATCGTCCGTGCGGCGGTCGAGGGTGGCTACCACGCCTTCCTGGACGAACTGGCGCAACGGATCGCCGTGGGCGTCGCCTCCGTGACGGTCGTGCTCGACCCCAGGTTGGTCGTCCTCAGCGGCGACGTGGGCCGAGCGGGTGGCGACGTGCTCGCCGAACGCGTCGAGAAGGCGGTGGCCCGGATCTGCCCGAGCCGCCCGAAAGTGACGGTGACCCGGGTGAACGGCAATCCGGTGCTCAGAGGCGCGGTCACGGCCGCCCTCGAACAGGCCCGCGAGGAGGTCTTCTCCAGCACCGTCGACATCTGACGATCCGGGCGGTCCTGGGGATCGGCGTGTTCGTCCGCGGCCTCGGGCCTCCCGGGCAGGACGCTGCCGGTGTCCGTCACCAGCCGTGGCCCGCTCCCTACGTGCGGACGCCGGCGCCGCCACCGAGGAGGACCTGCCGGCAGAGGCAGTCCACGGGGGAGGTGGCTGGTCGTGGTGATGCTGTGTGGCTGTCACGGGGGAGGTGGCTGGTCACGGTGACACGGCGTGGCTGTGACGGGAGTTCGCCGGGGCTTGACCGAGGCTTGTGGGAGACTAGCTGGTCGTGCACGACATCGTCCTCATATCTGACCCTCGGGTGACCTCGATCGCGGTCGAGGAGAGCGGGGAGGCGCTGGCCGACGTGCGAGGCGTCCTGGCCGTCGACAGCAGGCTCGCCGACGCCGAGGGCGCCTACGCCCACCTTCGCCAGGGGCTCCTCGCCCGGCTCGAAGACGCGGAGCGGCAGCTTCCCTCCGGCTATCGCCTGCTCGTCGTCGAGGGTTACCGGCCACCGGCCCTCCAGCGGCAGTACTTCGAGGAGTACAAGGACGAGCTGCGGGTGACTTTCCCTGACATGTCGCCCGAGGAGCTGCACACGGCCGCCAGCCGGTACGTCTCGCCGATCGAGGTCGCTCCGCACACGGCCGGGGCCGCCGTCGACCTGACCCTCGCGACCGAGGACGGCGTCGAACTCGACATGGGAACCCGGGTCAACGCCAACCCCGAGGAGAGCTCCGGCGCCTGCTACACCGCCGCCCCGAACATCTCCGCCGAGGCACGGCAGCACCGCGACATCCTCGGCGCCGCGCTCCAGGGCGCCGGCCTGGTGAACTACCCCACGGAGTGGTGGCACTGGTCATACGGCGACCGCTACTGGGCCATGACCACCTCCGCCAAAAACGCCATCTACGGCCTCCGCACCCTCCCCTGACCTTCAGCCCTGGTCAAGGCCTACTCCCCTCACGCCTTGGCACCCTCTCCATCCGCCAAGAGGTGCCTGCCGGTACACCCAGCCCTACCGGCACGCACCCCACCCCCACCCCGGTCGCCCCCCCCGCTCCGCACGATGGCCCCCAGCCCGCCTCTAGCCCTCCGCCGTGCAGAACGGCGTCCAGCTCGCCTCTTGCCCCCTGTCCCGTGCGATGGCCTTCGGTCCGCCTCCTGCCCTCTGTCGTGTAGGACGGCGTCGGGCTCGCCTCTTGCCCTCT
>NZ_JAHDTF010000018.1 GCF_018531465.1 Sphaerisporangium fuscum | reverse complement strand
CCGCCGCGATCACCCGCGCCGTGCAGAACGACGCCACCCGGCGCGCCGCCGCCGCCTCACGACCGAAACGCGACTTCAGCTCCCCATCACCGGCGGCGTCGCCGTGCAGCACCTTGATCGCCACCCGGTGGCCCTGGGCGTCGTAGGCCTCGTACACCACCCCCTGGCCGCCGGCGCCCAGCCGTCCCGCCAGCCAGTACCCGCCCAGCCGCTCCGGATCCTCCGGCCGCAGGCCACCCGTCACGCCATCCACCCATCGTCTCATCGGCAGAACATCGCTTTAGATGCGCGGGAGCCCACCGGAGTTCACGATGAGATCCCGGCGCGCGCCCTGCCGATCACGCGCGGGTGGACGCTGCCACAATGGCTGGGCATGAGGACGCTCTATCCACCGATCGAGCCGCACGACTCCGGCATGCTCGACGTCGGCGACGGCAACCGTATCCACTGGGAGGTCTCCGGCAATCCCGAGGGCAAGCCGGTGGTCATGCTGCACGGAGGGCCGGGCGGCGGCTGCGGCGAGAACCACCGCCGCCAGTTCGACCCCGAGGCGTACCGCATCGTGCTGTTCGACCAGCGCAACTGCGGGCGCAGCCTGCCGCACGCGAGCGACCCGGCCGTGTCCCTGGAGCACAACACCACCTGGGACCTGGTCGCCGACATCGAACGGCTGCGGGGGCATCTGGGCGTCGACCGCTGGCAGGTGTTCGGGGGCTCGTGGGGGAGCGCGCTGGCGCTGGCGTACGCGCAGACCCACCCCGAGCGCGTCACCGAGCTGGTGCTGCGCGGCATCTTCATGCTCCGCGACTTCGAGCTGCGGTGGTTCTACCAGGAGGGGGCCTCGATGGTCTTCCCCGACCTGTGGGAGGACTACCTCGCGCCGATCCCCGAGCAGGAGCGCGGCGACCTTCTCGCCGCCTTCCACGCCCGCCTGAACGACCCCGACCCCGAGGTACGCCTGCCCGCGGCCCGCGCGTGGAGCATCTGGGAGGGCTCCACCATCACCATGCGGCCCAACGAAGAGATCATCGCCTCGCACTCCGACGACGACTACGCGGTCGCCTTCTCCCGCATCGAGAACCACTACTTCGTCAACCGCGGCTTCTTCGAGGAGGAGCAGCTCCTGCGCGACGTCGACAGGATCCGCCACATCCCCTGCGTCATCGTCCAGGGCCGCTACGACATGTGCACCCCGCCTCGCACGGCCTGGGACCTCCACCGCGCCTGGCCGGAGGCCGAGTTCCACATGGTCGAGGCGGGCCACGCCTACTCCGAGCCCGCGATCCTCGACCGCCTCATACAGACCACCGACCGGTTCGCCCGCGACCGCGCCTGACGGTACGTGCCGGGCCGGTCCTCGGCCCGGCGCGTACCCACCTGTGGAAACACCGGCGGTGGGGGCCGCTGGAGTCACTCCGCGCGCCTGGCGGCCGCCACGGCGGGGGCCGCGGCCCGGTCCGGTGCCTCCCGCCGCCGGATCGCCGAATGGGCCAGCTCGGCGCAGACCAGCCCGAGGGCGATGAGGACGGCGGCGAAGGGGCCCAGCCCGTACGGTCCCACCGCCGCCATGCCGAGCGCGCCGACGGCCGCCGCCAGCGAGACGCCCACGTACACGGTGGCCGAGGCCAGGCCGGTGAGCACGGGGGCCAGGTGGGGGAACACCGACAGCAGCCGATGGGTCTGCGGCGTCAGCGCACCCCACCCGCACAGGCCCCACACCACCAGGGCCAGGACGGAGGTCGCCAGGTACCGGCTGGACCAGGGCAGCAGCGCGAAGTCGATCGCGGCGACGGCGACCGCCGTGTTCAGGACACGACGGTTGCCCAGCCGGTCGGTCAGCCGGCCGGAACCGAGGGTGCCCGCCGTCGCCGCCAGCCCCCACACCAGCAGGAGCAGGGCGAGCGTCGTGCCGTCGCCGTGCGTGACCCGGTCGAAGCCGATGCCGATGTAGGAGTAGACGGAGAACAGCCCGGTGTACACCAGCAGGGTCGTGCCGAGGGTGAGCATGACGCGGGCGTCGGCGACGGGGGTCAGGCGTTCCCGCAGGCCGAGCGGCACGGGCGCGGCGATGGACGGCAGCAGCGACGCGACGCCGAGCATGCTCAGCAGGCCGACGGCGGCGATGAACAGGATGGTGGCCCGCCAGGTGCCGGTGAGGCCGGCCAGGGCGGTGCCGAGCGGCGACCCGAGAGCGGTGGCCGCGCTGAGACCGGTCATCACCAGGGCGATGGCCCGGCCCCGCTTCTCGGGAGGGGCCAGCGCGGCGCCGGCCGCGTTCGCCGCCGGGGTGACCATGGCACCGCCGGCGCCGGCCACGATCCGTCCGGCGAGCACGAGCCCGAAGACGGGAAGGGTGACGGTGGCGAGGTTGCCCAGGACGAAGACGGCCAGGCCGGTGACCAGCAACCTTTTGCGCGGCCAGTTGCCGGTCAGCGCGCCCATGACGGGCGAGAGCACCGCGTAGGCCAGCGCGTACGCGGTGATCAGCTGGCCGGCGGCGGCCGTGCCGACGTGCAGCGACGCGGCCATCTGGGGGAGTATCCCCGCGATCACGAAACTGTCGGTTCCTATGGCGAACACGCCCGTGGCGAGCACGAGCAGGGACCGGTACATGACATGGCTCCTATCGTAACCAAATCTGTTACTTCAAACGGCGAAAGAAAGACCGGCCCTGGCGGACCGGCCACGGATTCAGGCGATCACACACTTTCGATGACGCGTGAGGTTTCGTGTCCTCAGGCGCGCGAGAGCGGTGCCCGTGCTCCGTCGATGCATCGGAGGGAGTGAGTCGGCGCCCTCAAGGGCGCTCGTGTGAGGGTCGATGTCCTCCTCAAGGTGCCGGGGTGGGCGTTGGCGTCCTCAAGGGTGTTCTGTTCGGGCGATCGTGTCCTCCAGTACATCGGCGATGGAAGTGGACGCGAGTTCCGCGTGGAGGGCGGCCTCGGCCCTGGCGTACGTGCTGCGCAGCACCGGCTGGATGCCCCGGCCCACCGGGCACGCCTGGTTCGGAGTGCCGGCGTGGAGGGCGAAGAGGGGGGCGTCCTCCACCGCGTCGCGCACCGACGCCAGGTCGATCGAAGCGGGATCCCTGGCCAGCCGCCACCCGGCGCCCTGCCCCCGCTGCGTCACCACCAGCCCGGCGTCCCGGAGCCGCCCGAGGATGCGCCGGATCACGACCGGGTTGGTGTTCACGCTGTCGGCGATCTGCTCGGACGTCATGACCCCGTCCCCCCGCCGCGGCTGGACGAGCGCCATCCAGGCGAGCGCATGGACGGCCACGGTGAACCTGCTGTTGGAACTCATCGCAACCAATCCTGTTACAACAGGGCCGCTGTTGTCCAGCCCGAAATGGGCCGGCCGTGGCACTTCACGCGAAGCGATCCGGGCGGCTTCTGGGACTGCCGACCGGTCGGCTTACGACGTCATTCTGTCGTACCGGCTGATCGCCCCCGCGTCGTAGGAGGCCGTCACGTAGATCGCCCGCGAGTCCGGAGCCGGGACGACCACACCGCCGAGTTGATGCTGCAGCCTGGTATCGGTGCAGGTGGCCGGGCGGTTCCCGCCGATGCATCCGGCGTAGGGCGGATCGCCCCTCGCCGTCCGGCTCGGGTGCGTGACGATCCTTTGACGCATCCCGAGTACGACCACGTGCGTACGGCGAGGGCCGTCCGATCCGCGCCCTCTCGTCACGGGCCCAGGGCGAACCAGACGACGCAGCGGGGGCGCTCCTCGATGAAGCCCCAGCGGGAGGACAGTGCCCGGATGAGCCGGATGCCGCGCCCGGACTCGGTGAGGTCGCCGGGGGAGTGGCGGCACACCGACGGGACGGTCTCCGCCCCGTCGTCCACCACCTCGACCTGGACGCAGCCGTCCTCCTCGACGAACACGACCGCGCCGATCACCGGTGACGTGGTGTGGACGAGCGCGTTGGTGATCGCCTCCGACAGCAGGAGCACGGCGTCGTCGCGACGCGGGTGGCCGTCGAGGATCTTCCCGAGCCACCGCCGCGCCTCGCCGGCGGAGGTCGCGCCGGCGAGGAAGGCGGCCTTTTCCAGCAGGCGGATCTCGGGGGTGGTGTGACGGACGGCATCGTCGCGCATCTGGGCCTCGTCCTTCGTGAGGTCGTCGACGTGGGCGGCGAGCGGATGACCTCTCGCCTTCAACCGTGGACGTTAGGAAGCCCAGCCCGCCCCGGACAGCGTCCCGGCGAGCCGCACCAGGTCGCAGTCCTGTCGATCACGAGTCGCAGCCGCGTCGTAACCGATCCGCCCCTCTGCCTCCGAGAACCACGCGGCCCCGGCCATCACCCTCCCGGCCGGTCGACTCAGTGGCCAGGTCGACTCGATACCACGGCCGGGTCGTCACTGCGGCCGGTTCGACGGCGGGCCGGTGCGACAGCGGGCCGGTTCGACGGCGGGTGGGCGACTCGACACACGGCGCGGGCGACGGACCTGCGCCCTCGCGCACCTGGTCCATGAGGCGATGGCCCGACCCCGAGAGCCACGGATGGCGATCACCGGTCGATGAACTGGTGGTCGCTGACGATCAGCCCGTCGTCGTCCAGCACGATGAAGTCGAAACCGACGCTGACCACCTCGCCCGAGGCCGCCTTCACCATCTCCCAGTTGAACCGCACGGCATTGTGGTGGCCGTCGGCGTTCGGGACGGGACGGAAGACGTACTCACCCGGCCGCACCCATTGGTCGTACGCCGCCGCGACCCGTGCCTCCATCTCCTCGTGGCCGTGCACCTCCCGCGTCGGCGTGTAGTGCGCCGCGCCGGGCGCGAAAAGCTCGCCGATCACCTTACGGCGCGATTCGGCGTCCGGTTCGTTCCACATCGCGATGTAACGGCGCGCGAACTCGTTCAGGTCGCTCACGATCTTCCTCTTTCCCAGGCTTCTCAGAACGCTTCTCGTTCGCGTGGCATCCTGTGGGCATGCGACGACCTCCGGCAATTCCCTCACGGGAATGACACGGAGGCCGATGATGCGTTCGGGATCAGCCGGGACGGCGCCGGCTTCGGGGAAGACCCAGCGGCACGATGACGACGACCGCCGCCGCGAAGAGCACGGCCAATGTGACCGCCTCACCGGCCAACCGTACTGATTCTCGACCCTGTGACAGCCCGGCCGTCACCAGGTGGAGCCGGCAGAGCGCCGCCAGCGTGACCCCGATCGACACGGCGACCCACCATGCGAGGAAACGTTCGGGCTCGGCGGCGAGGAGCAGCAGGAGAACGCAGGAGACGATCAGCAGCGCGAGCGCCGCCCCGGCGGCCCCGGTGGTCACCTGGTCGCCGGCCGACCCGTTCGCCAGATCCCACAGGGAGAGGCGCCTGACTCCGCCTTCGCCGTGCCGGAGGCTCATCCATGGCAGTGTGCTCCCGATCAGCAGCAGAACGGAGAGCATCGCTCCGCGGGCCGCGTACGCGAGCCTGCGGCCCATGTCCGCAGGCCACCGCGCGCCGTCGGAAACCACTCTGCGCCGGACGGAATCGCTGTCGTCGGCGGTGTCGACCAGCGCCAGCGCGCCGAGGCCGAGGACGAGCACGAACGTCTCGCCGAGCGCGGCGGCCACCCCCGGCCCGGCGGCGGCCGGTACTTCCGCCGGATGGGCAGCCGTACCGGTGAGGGCCTGGTCGAGCCACATGGTGTTCACGAAGCTCAAGACGGCCGTGAGGATCGTGCAGAGCACCAGGGGACGCGCCGGGCGGAGCGCCGTCAGGAGGGTGAGGGCGAGGCTCAGCATCAGCATCCCGAGCGCGCTCACGCCGTGCTCACCGAGCTCCCGGACATCGGACCCGGGCAGGTCCCACAGCGAGAGGACTTCGACGGACCGGATGCCGTCATGTCGTACGACCCAGGGCCCGGTCGTCGTGATCAGCACCATGAGCGACAAACCGCCGCAACACACCGCGTACCGGATCCGCTGCACGGCCTCGAAGGGCTCGAGAACGGCTTGGCTTCTGGACATTGGAGTTCAGACGTCACTTTCGTAGCGGGAAAGGACGCTCCGAGGTGGCCTAGCGCCACAATGTGGCGGGCGGGCACGATGGCGTCGGCCTTGGAAGCAGAGATGACTTGCCCCATCCCCGGGGAGAAACGTCCACGCTGCTCAGGCCACCTGCGTCCCAGTGATCGCCCTGGACGGTACGCGCCTTGCAAGGCATGGGAAGTCGCTCGGTGGGTTCATACCAGGGCGTGGAGGTGCCGCCTTCAGGTCATGCAGGTGTCACCTGGCCCGTGTTGGGCGGTACGCCCACGACGGTGGTCAGCTGTGGCGGCGCCATCACCGATCCCTCGCCACTGACAGTTATCAAGTTGCTACTTACTGTAAGTAAAGTCACCTTGATGTCCGGGGCCAATGAGACGAGCCGTGGGGAGGACGCTACCTCTGATCGTGAACATAAGTGAGGTTTGTGGAAGAAAATCCCTTTCTTTGAGTGACTGCTCTCCCGGGGCTCGTGTACCGCGATTGGGAAGACATCCTTCAGCGTGTTCTGTCCTACATGGCTGAATTTCTCGACAAAAGATGATTAAGTACCTCCACGCCTCCTGGAAGGCGTGATCCATCTCGACATTGGTATGTCCATCGAGGAGTGTGGCGTGGACGTCTTTGAGGTGCATGAACAGCTTGTCGCTGACTACGACGAGTTCACCACCTCTCTGGTCAGCGTTCGTGACCCCCGCATCGCCGCGCACCTTCAGGACGAGCGCGCGGCGCGATCACGCTGGCCCCACCCGTGGGTATCCCTCAATCCGAGCTTCGAGCCGGGCGGCACTGTTGCCAAGCTGGCCGAAATGGGAACGCTCCACACGCACTGCGAGCGCCTGTTCAGGTTCAAGGAGACGTCGGAAGATCCAGGGGCTAGGAGCATCTCTCTCCATCGTCACCAGCGTGAGGCGATCGAGGTCGCGCGTAAAGGCCTGAGTTACGTCCTCACCACCGGCACGGGCTCTGGCAAGAGCCTGTCCTACATGATCCCCATCGTGGACTCCATCCTCCGCAACCCGGAGCCCGGCCGGGTCAAGGCCATCGTCGTCTACCCGATGAACGCCTTGGCGAACAGCCAGATGGAAGAACTCGCCCGGTATCTCAAATGGGGGTTGGCCAGGAACGAGCAGCGGGTCACCTTCGCCCGCTACACAGGCCAGGAGAGCGACACTGACCGCGAGGCCATCCTGGCGCGTAAGCCGGACATCCTGCTGACCAACTATGTGATGCTCGAATACCTGCTGACGCGCCCGACCGAGCGGCGGCATCTCATCGGTGCGGCGCAAGGGCTGCGCTTCCTCGTTCTAGATGAGCTGCACACCTACCGTGGGCGCCAGGGCGCGGACGTCGCGCTGCTCGTCCGGCGGCTTCGTGACGCCTGCGCGGCACCAGAACTGCAGTGCGTTGGAACCTCGGCGACCATGGCCACCACAGAGACCTTCGCCCAGGCGCAGGAAGTCGTCGCCGACGTCGCCACGCGGTTGTTCGGAACCGAAGTCACTCCGGATCGCGTGATCGGCGAAACTCTGATTCGTGCGACCGCCGACCGAGACCCGGGCAAGAGCGAACTACTGGCTTCGATGGAACAGGCCGGCGAAGGTCGTGAGTATGCACAACTCGCCGACGATGCGTTGGCCTGCTGGATCGAGACGAAGTTCGGCCTTACCAGGGAGTCCGGTACCCAACGGCTTGTTCGGCGAAAGCCGACCCGAGTGGCCGACGCCGCTGAGGAGTTGCGCACGCTGACCGGCGTGGAGCGCGAACGTTGCTCGGTAATCATCGAGAAGGTGCTTCAGGAGGGCGCCAGAGCTCGACACCCGGAAACGAAGCGGCCGCTGTTCGCCTTCCGGCTACATCAGTTCCTGTCCAAGGGGGACACCGTCTACGTCAGTCTCGAACCGGAGGCTACGCGGCACATCACCAGTCAGTACCAGGTGAGCGTGCCACACGACCGCGAGAAGATGCTCTTTCCGCTCGCCTTCTGTCGGGAATGTGGCCAGGAATACCTGGTCGTGGCCAAGCGCAAGGACGAAAGTTTCGGCGCCAGGCAGGAGGCCGACGTCGCCGGTGGCAACGACGCGAACGGGTACGTGTACATCAGCACCGACCATCCCTGGCCCGCCGATCCTGTCGCAGAAGGCAGGCTGCCCGACTCCTGGCTGGAGGGGGGTGACGACGGCGGAAGCCAAATCCGTAAGAGCCAGTTAGATCACTTACCCAAGGAGATCTGGCTCGGTCCTGGCGGTAGTCAGGTGCCGGCCGGGCAGGGACAACGTGCTTGGTACTTCCAGGAGCCGTTCAAGTTCTGCCTGCGTTGCCGGGTCTCCTATGAACAGGTGCGTGGCAAGGACTTCGCCAAGCTGGCGACCTTCGCCTCAGAAGGCCGTAGCTCGGCCATGTCGCTGATCAGCACCAGCATCATCCGCAACCTCCGTCGTCAGCCGGAACTTGATCAGAAGGCCCGCAAGCTGCTGACCTTCGTCGACAACCGCCAGGACGCGAGCCTTCAGGCCGGGCACCTCAACGACTTCGTCCAGGTCACCCAGGTCCGGGGAGCTTTGTATCGCGCTGCCGTCGCCGCGGGCGAGGACGGGCTCCGTCACGACGATGTTGCCCAGAAGGTGGAAAGAGCACTTGCCTTGCCCATGACCGCCTTCGCTCAGAACCCGGATGTCAAGTTCGGTCAGCTTGAGCACGTCTACAAGGCCCTACGTGGCGCTCTTTCCTACTTGATCTACGTTGACCTGGCTCGTGGCTGGCGCATCACCATGCCTAACCTGGAGCAGACCGGGCTGCTGCGGTTCGACTATGTGGCACTGGACGAGATCGCCGCCGACGACGACTACTGGTCTCAGACCCACGTCGCGCTCCGTGATGACACGCCTGGTCATCGCGCGGAGCTGATCAAGATCGTCCTGGACGAGATGCGCCGTGCCCTCGCCGTCGATGTGGACGTGCTCACACTGGAGGGTTACGAGCGCATCCTTCTGCAGTCCCGCAATTACCTGACCGGCGTCTGGGCGCTAGGTGAGGTCGAGACCCGCATCGAGGCCGCCACCGTTTACGCTGCCCCCGGGCGTCCAGGGGAGCGGAGGAACCGGGTCAACTTCACCGGCCGCTCCGCGCTGGGCCGCTATCTACGCTATGTCGCCTATCCCCAGCACAAGCTGACGGTGGACGACGCCCAGTCCGTCATTACGACCATGTTGTGGGCGCTGGAGAAGTACGGCCTGCTGCTCCAGGCCGATGAAGGGCGGAACGGTGCACCGGGGTATCGGCTGAAGTCCTCGGAACTGATCTGGCGCGGCGGTGACGGGAAGACCGGCGCCCCCGATCCGCTGCGCAAGACCGTGGACCCGGACGTGGGGTCCAGGGTCAACGCGTTCTTCCGCGACCTTTACGCCGAACACGCCGTCGAGCTTTCGGCGATCCAAGCCGCCGAACACACCGCTCAGGTCCAGGCGGATATCAGGCAGGAACGAGAGCGCCTCTTCCGCGAGGGGGTGCCGCTGCCGCTGTTGTACTGCTCGCCCACGATGGAGCTGGGTGTCGACATCGCGACCCTCAACGCGGTCGCGATGCGCAATGTGCCGCCGACGCCGGCCAACTACGCCCAGCGGTCAGGGCGCGCCGGGCGAAGCGGGCAGCCGGCGCTCATCACGACCTACTGCTCCACCGGAAGTCCACACGACCAGTACTACTTCCGGCGCTCCGAGCGTATGGTCGCGGGAAGCGTCGAACCGCCCCGGCTCGATCTCACCAACGAAGACCTGGTGCGTTCGCACGTCCATGCCGTCTGGTTGGCCGAGACCGGTGCCTCCTTGCGCTCGCGGATGTCGGAGGTCCTGGACGTCGCCAACGAAGCCGAGCTGCCGATCCTGGACACCCTTCGTGTCCAGCTTGAGGACGAAGGCGCGATCCGCCGGGCCATACCCAAGGCTAAGAAGGTGCTGGCCGACGTCCTGACGCCCGCGAATCTCACAACGATCAGCTGGTGGTACGAGGGGTGGGTCGAAGACACCGTCCGCGGCGCGGCGAAGTGGTTCGACAGCGCCTGCGACCGGTGGCGCGGTCTGTTTCAGGCGGCCACCGCCGAGCAGAGGGAGCAGAACCGCCGGGTCATGGAGGTCTCCCTGCCTCCCGACAAGAAGGACCAGGCCCGTCGCCGCCGCACGCAGGCGGAGAACCAGCGGAAACTGTTGCTCAACGAGGACAGCGACCGGCAGTTCAGTGACTTCTACACCTATCGCTACTTCGCCTCCGAGGGCTTCCTGCCGGGCTACTCCTTCCCTCGTCTGCCCCTTGCCGCCTACGTGCCCGGAGAGCGGGGCACGAAGGGGAGCTACATCCAACGGCCCAGATTCATCGCGGTCAACGAGTTCGGCCCCGGAGCGCTTATCTATCACGAGGGGCGTCGCTACGAAGTGGCCAAGATCCAGGTGCCCACCGGCGAAGAGGGCGAGGTCACCACCAGCGAGGCTCGTATCTGTGCTCAGTGCGGCTACTGGCACGACCGGCAAGCCGGTACGGATGTATGCGACGAGTGCGATGCGGAGCTTCCTGGGTCCCTGCCCGGCCTGATGCACCTGGCAACCGTTGAGACCATCCGTCGCCAGCGCATCTCCTCCGACGAGGAGGAGCGCCGCAAGGCCGGATTCGACCTGCTGATCACCTACCGGTTCAGCAGGCACGGCTCTCGAGAGGGGAAGCTCCACGCTCGAGTACGGAACGGTGACGACGTGGCCGAGCTCGTCTACGGAGACGTCGCGACCGTTCGCATCATCAACCAGGGACGGCGAGGCCGGAAGAACCGCAACGAGATCGGTTATTGGCTCGATCCCGTCCGCGGCCGGTGGGCCAAGGACTCCGACGCCACCAACCAGGCACCCGAGGACGAAGGGCTGCTTCCCATCGATAAGGCGCAGCGGATCACTCGGGTCGTTCCTTATGTCCAAGACCAGAAGAACATCTGCGTCATCCGGTTGGCCGCACCGGTTGAGGAAAGCGTCGCGACCACGCTCCGGTACGCGCTGGAGCGCGGCATCGAGGCCGAGTTCCAGCTGGAGGACGCCGAGCTGCACAGCGAGCCTCTCCCCGACCCGCAGAACCGAGGGCGAATGCTCTTGATCGAGAGCGCCGAAGGCGGGGCGGGCGCGCTGCGCCGCCTCCAAGACGAGAAGGACGCGCTCAGCAGGGTCGCCCGCCGTGCGATGGAGATCATCCACATCGACCCGGACAGCGGTGAGGACCTCGACCGTGCCAACGGCGCACGTGAGCGGTGCGAGCGAGGCTGCTACGACTGCCTGCTGTCGTACTCGAACCAGCGCTGGCACGAGCGGATCGATCGGCTGAGCGTGGTCTCGCTCCTGCGTGAAATCGCGGGTTCGTCCACCGAGCCCACCAACGGTAAGGCGACTCCCGAGGAGCACTTGACCGAGCTTCGCGCGAGGTCGGAGAGCGAACTGGAGCGCAGCTTCGTCGAATTCCTTCGGGAGCACGACTACCGGCTTCCCACCGCCGCCCAAGAGCTCGTTCCCGACGCACTGGCCCGACCGGACTTCGCTTATCACACCAAAGCGGGCAATATTGCGATCTTTATCGATGGACCGCACCATGATTCAACTGATGTGATCGAGCGCGACATACAGGCGGAAGACCGGCTGATGGACCAGGGGTGGCTGGTGATTCGTTTCCGCTATGACGACAACTGGGACGAGATCGCACGCAGGTACTCCGGCGTCTTCGGCACGGGACGAGGGAACAGATGACGTACACCGCAGGATCGCTGGTATCGGCTCGTGGCCGCGAATGGGTCGTCCAGCCTGGGAGCGGAACCGACTTTCTCGTCGTCCGGCCGCTCAATGGGGACACCGATTTCGAGGCCTGCCTGTTCCGCAACGAGGTCCATGACGCCACCTTCCCGCCGCCCACGGCCGACCAGGTCGGCGACAGCGTGGCCGCGAGCATGCTCCGTACGGCACTGCGCATCGGCTTCACATCCGGCGCCGGGCCGTTCCGCTCCCTGGCCGCCATCGCCGTGGAGCCCCGCCAGTACCAACTCGTCCCCCTGCTGCTGGCCATGCGCATGGACACCGTCCGCCTGCTCATCGGCGACGACGTGGGTATCGGCAAGACCATTGAGGCGAGTCTCATCGCCAAGGAGCTCCTGGAGCGCGGCGAGGCGAACGGACTGACTGTGCTGTGCTCCCCGGCTCTGGCCGACCAGTGGGTGGCCGAGCTGCGCGACAAGTTCGCCATCGAGGCCACCGCCGTCCTGCCGTCCACGGTCACCCGGCTGGAGCGCGGGCTCCGGCTGGACGAATCCATCTTCGAACGTCACCCGATCACCGTGGTGTCCACCGACTTCATCAAGTCGGACCGCCGCTACCAGCAGTTCGTCCGCACCTGCCCGGACCTGGTGATCGTCGACGAAGCCCACACCTGTGTCGCGGCGGGGTCCACCAGCAGGCAGAGCCAGTTGCGCTACCGGCTACTGCAGGAACTTGCCGCCGATCCCGAGAGACACATGCTTCTGGTCACCGCGACCCCGCACAGCGGCAAGGAAGAGGCCTTCCGCGACCTCATCGGCCTGCTCGACCCCAAGCTGGCCGGCGTCGATCTGGAATCCGTCAGGGGCCGGGAAGAGCTCGCCAAATACTTCATCCAGCGTCGCCGCAACGACATCAAGCGCTACCTTGACGAGGAGACCCCCTTCCCGAAGGCCCGCTACATCCGCGACGTCTCCTATCTGCTGACGGGCGACTATCACAAGCTTGCCCGCCAGGTCCTGGCCTACGCCCGCGAGACCGTCCGCAAGCCTGGCACCGGCCTGGGGCAGCGCGTCTCCTGGTGGTCGGCGCTCGCGCTGCTCCGCTCGGTGGCCTCCTCCCCTCGAGCCGCCGCCGCCACCTTACGCACCCGATCGGCCACAGTCGCCGCCGAGACCGAGCCGGAAGCCGACGAGCTGGGCCGCGCCAGCGTCCTCGACCTCACCGACGAAGAGGCACTTGAAGGCCTCGACGCCGCGGCCGGAGGCCAGAACGGTGAGGAGAGCGACAGCGAACGGCTGAAGCGGCTCGCCCGTGCTTTTGGAAAGATCGAGGGTCCTGAGGACGACGCCAAACTCGCCGCCCTGATCGACCTGGTCAAGGAGTCTCTGGCCGAGGGTTTCGACCCGATCGTTTTCTGCCGCTTCATCCCGACCGCCGAGTACGTCGCCGAGCACCTGGCCAAGGCGCTCGGCAGGAAGGCCCACGTCCGGCACGTCACCGGCCAGCTGCCGCCGGAAGCCCGCCAGCAGGCGATCCAGGCCCTCGCCGCCGAACCGGGACGGCACGTCCTGGTCGCCACCGACTGCCTGTCCGAGGGCATCAACCTGCAGGAACACTTCCAGGGCGTGATCCACTACGACCTGGCTTGGAACCCCACCCGGCATGAACAACGAGAGGGCCGGGTCGACCGATTCGGCCAGCGCGCCGAGAGCGTGCGAGCCATCACTCTCTACGGCCGCGACAACGGCATCGACGGCATCGTCCTCGACGTGCTGATCCGCAAGCACCGCACCATCGCCAAGCAGACCGGCGTCGCGGTGTCCGTGCCGACCGACAGCGACGACGTCATCAAGGCTCTGGTCGAGGGCCTGTTGCTCCGCGGCGAGGACAGCCAGGACCAGCTCGACTTGGACATCGGCGTGACCAGAACCCGCGACCAGGTCCACAAGGCCTGGGAGGATGCGGCCGACCGAGAGTCCAAGGCCATCCGCAAGTACGCCCACTCGGCCATCAAGCTCGGCGAGGTCAGGCAGGAGGTCGCCGAGATCCGCGCGGCCCTGGGCACCTCGGCCGACGTCTCCCGCTTCACGCGAGAGGCTCTGTCGGCCTTCGGCGCCCTTGTCGAGTCGAACGGCGACGGCTTCCGCGCCGACATCCGCGACTTGCCCGTCAGCCTCCGGCATGCCCTCGGCCTGGATCTCCACGGCAAGGCCGACCATCTCGGCTTCCACCCTGACATTCCCGCCCCGCCCGGAAGCCACGCGCTCGTCCGCACCGATCCCGTGGTCCGCGATCTCGCCAGAACCGTCCTGGACTCCGCACTGGAGGGCGACGGCCCTGCCAAACGGCTCGGGGTCATCAGGACCGCGGACGTGAGTACGCGGACGGTGCTGCTGCTGGTCCGCTACCGCTTCCACGTCACCCTGCCGGGCCGTACCGGAACCAGGACGATGGTCGCCGAGGACGCCCAGGTGATGGGGTACCGAGCCGGAGCACAGGGCCGCGAATGGCTGACGGAGGACGACATCACCGCCGCCTTGGCGGCCAAACCCGTCAACACGCTGCCCGAGCTGGTTCAGCGCACCGCCGATCGCGTCCTGGGTGAGCTCGTCGCAGAGACCAAAGATGAGCAGACCGGCCAGGTTCGACGCGAACTGGCGCCCGAGTTCGCCACCGAGCTGGGCGTGCGCGGCGACATGCTCGCCGCCCGCCTCGCCGAATCCCACCAGCGGGTCCGCGGCGCGGCAGGCGCCGGGACGAGAGGACTGAAAGTGACCGCCATCCGCCCGGCCGACGTGCTCGGCGTCTACGTCTACCTGCCCGCCGGAGGCGTCCGATGAAAGGTGGTTACCTCGCCGTCGACGTCCAGGGGGGCCTCATCCCGCAGGACGTGCTCTCCCGCATCGCCGCCGCGGACCGCGGACTGCCCGGCATGCGGCCCGAGGACTACTACCTCGCCGAATCGGAACGGCTCGCGGACGCGGCCAGCCGCCGCTGGGACTACCTGCTCGGTGCCTACCGCGCCTTCCGCGAGAAGCTCGTCGCCCTCCCCGAGTCGGACGCGGCGACCACGCTCACCCGGGAACGCTGGCTGCTCATCCTCTTCCAGGAGCTCGGCTTCGGACGCCTGACCTATAACCACGGCAGCCTCAAGGCGGCGGACAAGGAGTTCCCTGTCTCCCACCTGTGGCACAGCGTGCCCATCCACTTGCTCGGATGGAAGACCGACCTGGACCGTAGCGTCCCCGGGGTCGTCAAGCGTGCGCCCCAGTCGATGCTGCAGGAGTTCCTCAACCTTTCCGACGACCACTTATGGGCGGTGCTGTCAAACGGCCGGCGGCTGCGCATCCTGCGCGACTCCACCGCGCTGGTCGGCTCGGCCTACGTCGAGTTCGACCTGGAGGCCATCTTCGACGGCGAGCTGTACGCGGAGTTCGTCCTCCTCTACACGCTGCTGCACGCCTCCCGCTTCGAGCTGATCGCCCCTGACGAGGGCACGCCCACCTGTGCTGACTGCTGGTTGGAAAAGTGGCGGGCCTTCGCCGCCGAGACCGGGATGCGGGCCCGGGACCAGCTCCGCGACGGCGTCAAAGGAGCCCTGGAGGCCCTAGGCACCGGCTTCCTGGTCGCCAACCCCAAGCTCCGGGCGCAGGTCGAATCGGGCAAGCTCACGGCCAAGGAGTTCCGGCACGAGCTGCTGCGCCTGGCCTACCAGCTCATCTTCATCTTCGTCGCCGAGGACCGGAACGCGCTACTCGATCCGGATGCGCAGCCGGCCGTACGGGACCGCTACGACAACTGGTTCTCCACCCGCCGGCTGCGGAAGCTTGCCGTACGGCGCGCCGGAGACCGGCATCGGGACCTGTGGAAGACCGCCGTCATGGTCATCAAGGCCCTCGGTGCGGACGAGGGGCTGCCGGAGCTGGGATTGCCCGGCCTGGGTGGTCTCTTCTTCCGTACGGCCGGCGCCGTGCCGGAGCTGACAGACGAGCCCCGCCCCGACCAGCTGCTCTGGTGCGAGCTGCCCAACGAGGCGTTCCTGACCGCCATCCGGTCGATGTCCACGGTTCGCGACAAGGACGGACGGCCTCGCGACGTCGACTTCCAGCACCTGGGCGCCGACGAGCTGGGCAGCATCTACGAGTCGCTGCTGGAGCTGGTGCCGTACGCGCACTCCAACGGGCACACGCGGTTCGAGCTGAGGGAGAAGGTCTCCGGCAATGAGCGCAAGCTCACCGGGTCGTACTACACGCCGACTTCGCTGATCGAGTCTCTGCTCGACACCGCGCTCGACCCGGTCATCGACGAGCACGCCGCCTCCGGCGACCCGGACGACCTGCTGAAGATCACGGTTTGCGACCCCGCATGTGGATCAGGACACTTCCTGGTCGCTGCCGCGCGTCGGATCGCCAAGCGGTACGCCGCCATGGTCACCGGCGAGGACGAGCCCGTGCCGTCCGAAGTGCGGAAGGCCATGCGCAAGGTCGTCGCCGCGTGCATCTACGGGGTGGACCTCCAGCCGCTCGCCGCCGAGCTGGCCAAGGTCTCACTCTGGATCGAATCGCTGGAGCCCGGCCAGCCGCTGGCCTTCCTGGACTCCCACATCAAGGTCGGCAACGCTCTCATCGGCACGACCCCGAAGCTCATCGAGGCGGGGATCCCCGAGGGGGCCTTCAAGGCACTCGAAGGCGACGACAAGAGCGTCGTCGCCGAGCTGAAGAAGGTGAACAAGCAGGAACTGCGAGGAACGGTCGGACGCGGGTCGCGCCATGACGCGTGGGGGACAAGCTTGCTGTTCGACGATGACGAGGTCGCCGGCCTGGCGGACGCCCTGGTGAAGAAGGCCAAGAGCTTCGCCGAGATGCCCGTGCTCAGCGTGGCAGACGTGCGCGAGCAGGAGCGCCGCTTCCAGGAGTACGACTCGTCCCCGGAACTGGCCCAGGAACGGCTGATCGCCGACGCCTGGTGCGCGGCGTTCGTCTGGCGCAAGCACCCCAAGGCTCCGCGTGCCATCACCACCTCGACCATCCGGGCGCTGAAGCGTGGTGGCGGGCTGACGCCTGAGCAGTCGGTGGAGCTGCGGAAACTGGTCGACCAGTACCAGTTCTTCCACTGGCACCTGGAGTTCCCCGAGGTCTTCCAGGTCAAGGGAGGAGAGGTGAACTTGGAGACGGGGTGGAGCGGCGGCTTCACCTGTGTCCTCGGCAATCCACCCTGGGAAAAGGTGAAGCTTTCGGAGAAGGAGTTCTTCGCGGGGCGGAACGACGCGATAGCGAATGCGGGCAACAAAGCGGCCCGCGACAAGCTCATCAAGGCACTGGCCGTCTCCGAAGAGGGAAGGTCACTGTACGAAGCGTTCACCGACGCCAAGCGGCGGGCTGAAGGCGAGAGCCACTTCCTGCGGGCTTCGGAACGGTATCCGCTGACCGCCCGAGGTGACGTCAACACCTACGCCATTTTCTCGGAGAACAACCGGACCGTGCTGCACGCACGAGGCCGTCTTGGGATCATCGTTCCTACAGGCATCGCCACTGATGCCACCACGCAGTACTTCTTCAAAGACCTTGTCCTCAAGCGCTCCCTGGCCTCGCTCTACGACTTCGAGAACGCCAAGGGGATCTTCGCTCAGGTGCACCGCAGTTACAAATTCAGCCTGCTCACGCTCACCGGGCACAGGAGCGGCGTGGACCGAGCCGACTTCGCGTTCTTCCTGCACGACGCCGCCCAGCTCGGCGACGATGGCAAGCGGTTCACGCTCACCCCAGACGAGATCACGCTACTCAATCCCAACACCGGCACCTGCCCGGTCTTTCGCGCTCGTCGCGATGCGGAGATCACTCTTGGTATCTATCGCCGCGTCCCGGTCCTTCTCAAGGAGGGCGACCCAAACGGCAACCCGTGGGGTGTCACCTTCATGCGGATGTTCGACATGTCGAACGACTCCGCGCTCTTCCGCCCCAGCGAAGCGGATGGCGAGACACTGGAGACGATGCTCGCCGACGGCTGGAAGCTGGAGGGCAATATCCTCGTCAAGGGCAACAGGCGCCTCCTCCCGTTGTACGAGGCCAAAATGCTCCACCACTACGACCACCGCTGGGCCACATACACCGCAGACGGCTCTACCAGCGACCTTTCTTTGTCAGACAAGCAGGACGCCAGCACTGTTGTGCTTCCGCGGTACTGGGTCAGCGAAGCAGAGGTGGATCAGGGACTGGATGACAAGGACTGGGGCTCCGACTGGTTCCTTGGGTTTAGGAAGATCTGCAGGTCGACCGATGAGCGCACAAATATCGCATTCGCTGTTAGGAAGGCAGGGTTAGGGGATTCTGGAAATCTCCTGCTTCCCGGTCGGGGGGCGCCACAAGCTCTGCTGGCCTCGGCGATATCCTTCCCGCTTGATTACGTCCTGAGACAAAAACTCGGTGGAACAAATCTGAACTTTTTCCAGTTCGAGCAGTTGCCATTCTGCCCGCCAGAGAGCTTTGAGCGGAGCTGTGCATGGGCCGCTGAAACTACCCTTGAATGGATCAGCGCGAGAGTGTCGGAGCTGTCGTACACCGCTTACGACATGGCATCTTTCGCCCATGACCTCGGCGATGATGGGCCGCCATTCATCTGGGACGAGGAACGGCGATCGATGATCCGGGCCGAGCTCGATGCGGCGTTCTTCCACCTCTACGGTGTCGCCCGTGACGATGTGGACTACATCATGGACACCTTCCCCATCGTCAAGCGCAAGGATGAGGCCAAGTACGGCGAATACCGCACGAAGCGCCTGATCCTTGAGCTCTACGACGCCATGCAGGATGCCATCGACGGACGCAAGCCGTATCAAACCCCGCTGGACCCTCCTCCCGGCCACGGCCCGCGCCACCCGGCTCGATGACACGTATATTCGAACAGTTCGATTCCGTAAGTCCTGCCATGTATGGTGGGGGCGTGGCCGACCGCCTGAGTACCATGGCTGACATGCCTGTTGAGCTGTGTGAACGTGCCGCTGTGGTGGCGCTGCTGCAGCGTGGCGAGCTGAGGTGGTCCGACGTCGCTCTCGCCGTGCTGGAGCGGGGCAGCGCGGTCGCGGTTCTCACAGAGCAGCTAAGGGTCCAAGACACTCTGTTTCCCGAAACCGACCCGGTGGGCGCGGCCCTAGCGGACGCCAAGCAGATGGTCGAAGAGTGGGAGAAGGCGGGTATCGCCGTCCATACATGCCTCGATGCGCTCTATCCTGGCCGACTTCGCGGCATCCACCAGATGCCGCCGATCCTGTTCTCCCGAGGCGCTCTCGCCGACGACCGGCGCGCCATCGCGGTGGTCGGCACCAGGCAGGCCAGCGACCAGGGGCTCCACATCGCCTCGGCGGTGGCGAGAGACCTCGCGCTGAACGGCATGACGGTGGTCAGCGGCCTGGCCAAGGGCATCGACACGGCCGCGCACCGGGCGGCGCTCGAGGCCGGCGGCCGTACGGTCGCGGTGATCGGGACGGGCATCAACCGCTTCTACCCGGCAGAGAACCGCGCCCTCCAGGAACGCATAACCCACGAAGGGCTGGTGATCAGTCAGTTCTGGCCCGACACACCGCCCAGCCAGCGGAACTTCCCGATGCGGAACGCGGTGATGAGCGGATACGCCGCCGCCACGGTCGTGGTCGAGGCCCCCTGGAAGAGTGGTGCCCGCATTCAGGCCCGCCTCGCACTGGAGCACGGCCGTCCTGTCGTCATGCCGGAGCAGCTTCTGGAGCACGACTGGGCTCGCGAGTACGCGAAGAAGCCCGGGGTGCACGTGGTATCGAGCCTGCGTGAGCTGCTGTCGGTTGTGGAAAGATTGATCTCAGAACTGAACACAGGCCCCGATTCGCTTCCGGAGGTCTCCCCCCTTGCCAGGAGCTGCTGACCCATGGAACGCCGCCCGTAGACGTGTTGCTCAGCAAGCCCACTACCTGCGCAATCCCCTCGAACCCGCGCCTGGGATCTGCTACGTGTGCCGAGGTCCGGCCAACCCGGGCTGGAGCCGCTGCTACACCTGCGAACAGCATCTGAGAGCCGCCCAGTCCCTCGTCGCCGACGTTGTCGTCCCGATCTCCTATGCGGTCAAGCGGCAGCAGCATGCCCATGCGCTCGCGGCCTACAAGGCGGCGTACTCGCCCCCCGAAGTCCAGACCGATCTCCTCAACCTGCTCCTGCTGTTCATCGTGGACCACCATCCGTGCGTGTCGAGGGCAGCCGGCGTGGATCAGTGGAGTCATGCCGCGGTGGTACCGAGCACCAAGGGACGGCCGGGCGAACATCCTCTCCGTGCTCTGATCGGGGACCGGCTGAGGCTGCCCTGGGCCGAGCTCACCGCGAATCTCAAGGTATCGCCGGATCTCAGGGCTTTTCATGAGGACCGGTTCTCGGCATCGCCGGACGGCCTCGCCGGAGCGCAGGTGCTTCTGCTGGATGACACGTGGACCACCGGCGCGCGTGTTCAGTCGGCTTCCTATGCGCTCAAGCAGGCCGGGGCCACCCGCGTCGCCGCGATCGTGCTGGGACGGCATGTGAACCCCGAGTACGACGGGTGGAAGCCGATTCTGCAAACGATAAAGGATCGTCCCTATCGGCAGGAGACGTGCGCCGTGCACCTTTGAGCAGATGACGTCAGCGTAGCTTCAGACGGTGCCCGAGCTCGCAGCCCTGCTGCGCGGAGACCGGCTATAACACTTCGAAGCCTCCGGGGTCGGGGCGCATCTCCAGGCGTCGCTGATCGGGGTCGAGTTGTCCCGTCACCCGTAGACGGCGCTTGCTGATCTGAGCGTGGAAGGCGCGCTGGTAGTCGGCGGGGTCCAGGACGACCCAGATGGCACGGCGGGAGGTAGCGGCATGGCTGTTCAATTCGCCGCGGATCTTGACGCGGGGTGATTCGCCGATGGGTTGCTGAAGCGTCTCCACCTCGCCGGTCACGATCACACGGCCTGTCTTGGCGAGTCGTTCCAGCTCGCGCCCCGCCGCCGAGAGGGTACGGACGAGGGAAGTGGTGAACGTGAGCGGTTCCGTCGGCAGGTCGGTGGGCTCGGCGCGAGCCCAGGCGAAGCTGATCGAGACGGGGTGGTTCCCGCTGAGGTCACTCAACGTGGAGCAGAGGTTGGCCGAGACGCCGTCGCCGACATGGTCGTCGAAGGCGTCCAGGCGCTCGTGATTCCCGGCCGCCTCCATCGCGGCCTTGTGCGCGGCATGAAGAGCCTTGTGCAGGGTGGCGATGACCTCACGGCCGGCGAGTTCGTCGTTCCAAGAGATGGCGCGTGAGGTCGATGGCGGCTGGGAGATCGGAACCCTGGCATCGAAGATGTAGCTGCCCGGCCGGGACGTGCCGAGCCGTACGCGCTGGAGGAAGTTGTCCACGTACCGGGAACGTGCGCCGGTGAACAGCGGGCGAGGGCCGATCTCGCGGGTCAACGCGGCGATTTTGAGAAGGTCGTGGATGCCTTGGACCGCCTTCACTGCGGCGGGCAGCGGGATGGTTCCGGAAGGGGTCTCTGGCTCCAACCTGAAAGAGGGGACGTCCACCTCAGGTTCGGCGATGTCGAGCAAGAGCTCGCTTTCCGGGCGGTCTTCGAGCTTGGCGAGCTTGTGGAGAGCCGTGGCCAGCAGGTCCTCGTCGTCTACATACTCTTCGATGTCGTGCTGGGATTGCGTGGGCACGAGCAAGCGACCTAAGGCTTCACGCTCCCATACCATCGCTCCACGCCAGAAGCCGCCGTGCCGCCACCCCCGGCTGGCCAGGTAACTGCTCAGCGCGTCAGGATCGATCGTGGACGCCTGCTCGTTCATGGTGCCTCCACCAGTCGGAGGGGGTCGAACAGTTTTAACAGGCTCTCCACGGTGAGTAAGTTGCTCTTGGGGACCGAGACCTGTACGTAGCTGCTGCTGCTTGGGTTGAGAATCTTCGGCTCGTCCGCCAGCGACACCCAGTATGCCGCGCGGGTCAGCGTCAGTGAGTCCTCGGTGGCCACAGCGTACCGCTCGGCGTCCGGCGGGACGATGAGCAAGAAAAGATATCGCGGCACTCGGCGTTTTCCGGTGAGCAGGTTGAATCGATTCTCATTGAGTCGGTCATATCGCCAGAAACCGTCCCGCTCCTTCGGAGTCGACCAGGTCTTGACCTGCACCTCCATGCGAGGGAAGTCGTCGTCGATCTCGCGCGGCAGAGCGATCTGAAGGTCGACACCGGTGCAGTCAGGTACGGGCTTGTACGCCTGCAGTCCGGCCGCGGAGGCGAGGGCCTGAACGAAACACTCGCCGTACCAGCCCTGATGGTTGTACCGGTCGAGGTACTCACGGCCGTCCAGGGCACGCCTCCGTGGCTCGGGAACTGATCCATGATCGACATCCCACCGTACAAGCCTTTTCCGCTTCTTGAAAGACCTGGAGTCGGAGCTTCGTCTCAGCCGAGGAAGAACGCCCCAGCGTGATCAAATTGCGATCTACTCACCGAGCCCGGCCTGGCTCAGATCAACGCCTTGGAACAGCCGTGCCCACCTGCATGAGCCTCGACCAGTGACATGCCGCGAGTGACTGCATGGGCGGTTGCTCGCCGAGTACGTAGAGTCCCTCCGATCGTCCTGAGGTGGCGGAGACAAGCGATTCATACGACACTTACGATCACCCTTCTGTCTCTCTGACTCGCCGGAGGCTTGATCTGTGGATTACTTGCCCGCTGTTCCATCCGATGCCATGCCGCCTCACTCTCGGGGACAGGCCTTGCCGGCCCAGAGATCTCCGGCGATCCCCATTCACCAAGCGGGTTCTATGGGACTGGAGCACGGCAAGCCGCTTCGTGACGCCTGCTGGAACTCACTCAGCGGACGCGTGAGACAACGGCTGTTGGAATTATCGGGCCAGGTCTTAGGGTGGTTCGCGACCACCGACCCGGCCGACCCCGACAATCGATCCAGAGCCGTGGTATTCGGTGAACACGGATTGAGTATCGCCGAGCCCCGGCTCAATACCGAACATCGGCCGGTATACGCCATCAGCGCCTATCTGTTCGATCCCGTCAGTTTCCGGCGTATGCATATCGAGCATCGGCCGCACTTGAACCAGATGTCTCATAATATACAACAGCGCTCTTCTTTGTCTTGCGATTATGGGATCAGTGAAAGCGTCAGAGGGAAGCTGGGAAACCTTCCCCCTGGGGCACAGGAGCTGCTGCAGGCCCCGTTCATCGAGAGCCAGGGCATAAAAGATCACGATTGGTATTATGAGGGATACGACAACAATCTTGATCCGTTCATGCTGTATCTGGCCGGCCATCACGACGTGACGATGGCAATAGGGAGGCGCATGATCCCAGCCGGGCATTCGCCCTCCACTGCGCACTGGTCCCTGATCTGCTATCGCGCATCGGTGACTCGTCGTATCGGGAGATGAAGGCGTGAACGAGAGATTCAGAGATCTTGATGGGCGCGATGCATATGAGCTCCTCGGGGTATCTCAAGAAAGCTCGGACGACGCGATAAGGACAGCATTCCGCAAGCAAGCGGCCAAGTGGCATCCCGACAAGAATCTCGACGCCGACAGTGAAAAAAATATGCGTTTGCTCAACGCTGCCAAGGATGCACTCTTAAATAATCGGGTCGAGTGCGACAACTTCAGGGCAGGGGATATCGAACCAGAGGAGATCTTCCTTAACGATCCCTGAGGTGGTGCCGAATCGGGGGCGTTCCCGGGCCCGTCCGAGTCGGCCACTTCGCACGCCTCTCACCCTGGCCATTCTAGGCAGGAGAGGGTGGACCCTTGGGATATGTCGCGAACCGACGTAATTCCTTCATGGCAGGAAGCTTTTCCGTCGCCAATGGAAAGTGAGTCGCACACGAATCGAGCGGCTCATCACGTTCCGCCACGTCAGTTTCACTGGCCCCCGCCATCAGGCGGGCCAGGGCCTGTACCACGTTACGCACGTCCCCATCATCAATACGTGATACATGCACCAGTTGGCCGAAAAAGAAATAGGTTGGTCATCTGGCTCGTTGTGACGTCAGTTCTCTTATTCATTGTTATGTTTGCGGTATCCATCTATGCCGTCTTCTTGCAATTGATGCCGCGTGTCGTTGTTCCGGAGATATTATCCGGAAATTGGGTAGGGTATGGTCGCCTCGAGGGAACTGATCAACTGTATGTGGTGCGAGTCTCCCTCATCTCCGGCTGGCATAACGGGCGCGTCGATTATCCCTTGCATGATTGCTCTGGATCCATCGTTCCGCGAGAGATGAGCGGAGGATGGCTGGTGACGCAGGAGCACCTCGATAAATCCAGCGGGTGTTCAGATGGTACCTTGGAGTTCCGAAAGGGAGCAAACGGTCAACTCGATCTACGTATCATGGATCAAGTAATCACGCTTCAAAGGGAGCCTGACGGCGGTTCGTTTCGCCTACCCGATTCAATCGTCGGCTCCTGGACGAGTAAGAGTGGACTGGAGTTCGTGCTGGATAACAACACTCCAGGGTTGTCGGGAAGCGTTCGATCGTCCAGCGATGTATGCGTCTTTGCTCCTATTCATACCGCCGAGGATGGCGCGACTCTAGTGGCCGGCGGTTCGACTTGCGACCGTAATGGAATCTGGACATTGATCGCTCGCGACAGTAAGAGCGTGAGTCTGACCATTAAAGACGTGAACGAAAAGACGATTCGCAAGGACACCTTGTCTCGTTGAGAAGCAAGATCTGTCGCAATATCCAGCGCGACGTCTTCGCGGAGTCCGTTGCGAGTGTCGCCTTGAAGTCATAATGGCGAGAATCGGTACGTCACGAGACGCCGCAGCTCATCGTGATGATCGGCTGGCCACAGACCGCCGTTCCAGACGGTGACACCGAACAGGTCCGGCACGGCCTGCGCGATCAGGATGTCGGGGCGGCCGCGTCGTATCGCCGGTCGAGATCTCGTGCTTCTTGAGACCTCAACTGCCGCTCCAGGGGAGAAGCGACAGGTCGTTGGATGGTCGTCGGTGTGTCTTCTCTATGCCTTGGGCGTAAAGAAGGCTGAACTCGGTGCCAACGGGCTTTACGGTGAGAAGGTCATCGCTTTGAGTAGTCGATCGATCACGGAAAGGTGTCACCGATGCCTGGCCGACAGACCCTGTTGAGGGTGTTGCTGATGTAGCGTCACCAGGAGACGCACCGGGCGTTCTGCCTGGAGTACGACAAGGTGGCGCGCAGTGTCGACCGGCGACTGGTCGGGTCGTCGCCCAGCCGGGAGGCGTACGGGCGGTGGCTGAAAGGGCACCTGAAGACCAAACCGCACGCCGACCACTGCCGGGTGCTGGAGCGCATGTTTCCCGGGCACACGGTTGCGGAACTGCTCGCGCCGTATGACCCTGGAGGCGAGGATCCCGGCGTCCAGCAAACGCGCCCCGACCCCCGGGAGGCGGCCACGAACAGAAGAGAAGTCTTCCAACTCGGCGCCACCACCATGGCCCTGGGCCTGACAGAAAGCATCCTCCGCGGCCCGGACCTGTTCGAGCAGGCGCTGGATTCGAGCAATGTCGGCGAGGCCCGGCTCCTCTATCTGGAGTCAGCAGTCGACCGGCTCGCCCAGAAAATGGAGAAGGCCCACCCGGCAAGTGTTCTTCCCGAGACGCTATTGTGCCTGACGAGCATTCGGGAACTCCTTGCACATCGGCAGCTCACGGATGCTCAGCGTCGCCTCGTACGCGTCGGCGCCAGCCTTTCTCTCGTGGTCGGTGTGGCGATGTTCTGCGCCAACCAGTTCCCTCTGGCGCGCCGTTGGTACGCCGCGGCCACCAGGGCGGCTGAGGAAGCCGGAGACCAACGTCTATCCGACCTGGCGTTGGCGAACACGGCCCTCCTACCGACCTATTCGGGCGACGCGCCGGGCGTACTGGCGCTGGTCACACCTCGCCTGGAACAGGTCACGGGCGCCACTCCGGCAATCGCATGGATGTGGGGCTTCGCGGCGCTCGCACACGCTTCCCTGGGCGATCGCGACGCCTTCGAACGCGCGATCAGCAGGTCGCGTACGACCCTTGAACGATGTGAGCCGGCTCATCAACAGTCAGGCGCCCTGTCCTTTCAGCCGCAAAGGCAGATGTTCTACGAGACGCGAGGCCGTGCGGACCTCGGCGACCTAGAAGGAACGGCCGACGCGGCGACGCGTGCGCTTGCCGCGTATGACCCTACGGACAACGCCGATCCTGCATTGGTGCGTTTCGCCTATGCGTGTGCTCTCGTCAAGGCAGGAGAGATCGAAGAGGCATGCCACATCGCCACCGCCGCCATCCGTGATCCCTCCACCTGCCCCAGCCATGTCGTGGTGGTACGCGCCCACGAGTTCGACGCCCTTCTCGCCACTTCCGGATCGGTGACAGCCGACTGGCAAGAGGCCCTGTCCGAACTAAGAGTCCCGAATCCGACAACGCTGCCAGCGGGATCCCTAGCTAGGGGCTGATTGGCTGTCCCCTCGCCAGTGATATCCCAGCGCTTCGTCGGCTCTTCGCCGCAGACGGGCGCCGATCTCGCCGTACCCCCTCCCGCCGTCGCGGCGCCAATAGGAAGAGCATGGCCGAGGCGGGGAAGGGGGTCCCGCTCGCCGGGTCCGGCGTTCCAATTTCGGCGCCGAAAGGAGAGCGTGTCAGAGGCGGGGGAAGGGGCGCTCCTCCCGTCCCATCTGCGTTCCAGTTTTCGGCGCCGGGACGGCGAGGGGTGATACGGCGAGGTCGGCGCCGTCTGCGGTGGTAAAGCTGGCGAACGTACATAAAGGGCACCTGTTAGGGGTGACCGAGCAGACGGCAAGCGAGCAGGGACATGGCGAGCCTGTGAATCGCTATGACCAGTGGTGAATCACTATGACCAGCCGTCCGTGCTGGCTGCCGCCGTCGCCCGCGAGACCTTGCGGGGAGTGGATCGTAGCTCGGCCTCAAGCTCCGCGAGCACATGCTGAACGGCTGTCTTGATCCGTGCCCTGCGCCCGTTCAACTCCTCGCCGAAGGCCCGAGCGGTCGGCCCCACCCACACGGCCTGCCCACCGAAGTGCGCACACGCCGGATCAAGGGCGGTCTCCAGCACATGGGCGTGTTCGCGCACGGTGGCGAGGGCTATCTCCAGGTCACGATGCCTCGGGTTAGGCACCAGATCATCGTCGACGGGCAACGCCGAACTCCTGCTGCGGTGGGATGGTCGGTCAGGATGTAGATACTAGGTGGCGCAGCGGTTCTCAATGAGATTATGTGGGGCGCAACCAGGATCCGGCCAGACGTGGAGGCAAAGAGGATGCTCGTCCCGCCCAGTCCCCTAAGGCCCTGGCGTCGTAAGGCAGCCATGCTGGTATTGCTCACGCCTCTGGCTTTGGCGTCCTGCACATCAGACAACGGCCCCACCGCTACTCAAGCCGGTCAGATCTTGAAGAGTCACATCCTTCAGCTGTTGAAGGAGCGAAACGCGGACGATGTTGCTATAACCGATGCAGGCGGCAGGAACATTCCATGTGCGGGCAACAGGGCGAAGCAGACGTTTGCGGCATCAGGACGAGATCTTCCTGAGAGAAGGCCGGATGCGCTCGTAGATTCGTTGTTGGGCGCGCTTAAGAGAGTGGCGCCATACGAAATCATCTCTTCGGGGGCTCCGGGTCAGCCTATCCGAGTGCAGAACAAGGCAACGAAGACAATTCTGATTCTCAGCTCACCGAAAAACGGTGAGTATCTTGTCAGTGGAGAAACGCAGTGCCTTGATATCGGGTAGTTGTCAGTCGAACATGCGTGCGCGATCTCGAGAGTAATCTTTTCGTCCGTCAAAGCGATCTGCTAGAAAGCGGGTGACGCCACCCAACGAGTTCTTGTCGTCGTCTGCGCCATTATCTAGAAACCAGCTGTCGAGCGATTCGATGCCTCCCTTTCCTGTCTTGAGGATATCGGCGAAGGGGCGCAGATGACCGTTCGTCTCGGATATGGCGACGGCCTTAGGGTGTGCTGCCTGGTAGTCCTGTGGGGAGATCTTGGGTTTAAAGCCTGCATCCATCAGGGCTTGAGCGATGGCGTGTTGACGGCCGAGGGTTTCAAGATTATCGGTATTCTCGATCTTTTCGACCTCTTTTTCCTGATCGGGCTTGTAGGTGTCGGCAGCTGACCAAACGCCGCTCAGTACGGTCCAAAGTGTCGCTCCGACCTGTGCGCCTGGGACGAAGAGGCCGAATACGCCTAACGTGTTGCCGGAAATCGTACTGAAAGTCTTATCGGATGCGTCCGCTGCGTCGTCCTTCGCCTTGCCCCACTTCTTCTCGGCCGCGAGTTGCAGGCCTGACACATTGCCTAGTGCTGCGAAGAGGTCATCCAGTTGGGTAGTATCCTTGCTCTTCATCATCGTGGGCACCTCGGCGTCGATCAGCCGACGTGCCAGATTTCCCATGCCCTCCCGGAACGGCATCTGGTTTTCCGTTGTGTCGGTGAAGGTCCTGATGAACTTGTAGGTGTCCTCGGGGCTGAGGCGAAAGGCTGGCTTCAGTCCGGGAATCTGTGATTTAAAGTTACCGTATGCGCTGGACAGCAGATGGTTCACGTCGCTGAGGTTCGCCCCCTCGGTGATCTCGGTGGCGTAGGCTCCGGCGATCTCCGACAGGTGGATCCTGGTCGGGTCCGCCAGCTTCAAGCCGTCTGCCGTCGTTATGACGGTGAAGGCGAAGCGGGCGGCCATGTCGCTGTGGTGGCCGTCCTTCTCGTCGTAGGCTCCGGAGGCGGCGGCGAGTACGCGTCCGAAGGCGTCAGCCGAGGTGGCGTCGACTGCTGCTCGGTCGTTGAGGTTCTTCAGGAATGCGACTAGGTTGGGCCGCCGGTCGGCGAGGGCGACGGGAAACAGGCCGCCTGCTGACAATTTCGCGAGCGCATCCCTCGGAAGTGGGCTGTCGCTGGTCGCGAGGCTGATTGCCAGGCGGGCCGCACCGGGGTCGTTCGCCAGCGCATGCAGGTAGGGAGTCAGGACCGAACCGGTGGCCTTGTCGCCGGGGGTGAAGATCTGAGTGGCGACGACTTGCGCAAGCCATTCAGTGGGAAAGCGGCCCGCCGAAAGCAGCTCCCCGATCGCCTTCTGGTCGTCGTATTTATCGGCTTTGTCCTTAAGGCCTTTGCTGATAGCCGCCATGCCCGCGGCTCCGGCGCTGATGGCTGTTCCCAAAGCCCGACTGACGGTGTCGACGGCTTCCTGGTCACCTTCCTGTAGGACCCGCCGTAGCCGCTCAGGGAGTTGCATCGTGCGGTTCAGACCGAGGCTGGTGAAGAAGGCCGTGGTGAACTCCGGGTCGTGGCTGTGAGCGGCGAGGGCGTTGACGATCTTTTGGTACTTCTCGTCCAGTCCTGGGTCGAAGAAGGCGTCCGGGTTGATGCTCTTGTACTGGGATGCCAGGTCGGTGCCGAGGCGTCGCGCCTCGGCCGCCGGGAGCACGGTCTTCTCCTCGTACGGCAGCAGGGCGCCGGCGCCGCCAGGGGCCCAGGAGGGGAGTTTGGCCAGTTCGTGGGCCTGCCTGCTACGGCGCCGGAGGTCGGGGAGGCGTTCGTCGAGCCAGTGTTCGATCTCGGCTATGGGATTGAGGGAGGTGGCCGGGACGCCGTTGGCGGCGAAGACGCGCCGGATGGCTTCGGTGCGTTCGCCGATGACGCCCCGCGCATGGTCGATCTCGGCGACGAACCCGTCCATCAGGGCCGGGTTGATCCCCGTGAACTGCGGTGACAGAGGTCCCGTCCCGGTCGGCAGTGCCGGCGCCCCCGAGGACACCGCTCCCGTTCCCTTTTCCTCCGGTGACAAGGTGGTCACGCCCCTCCGATGCCTGATGATCCCCGTGCCACCAACGTAAACCAGCGAGTCAGAGGGGAGAGCGCGTCTGCCGGAATTGTTGTGCCCAGTGTGTGAAGGGAAGCGTTCAGATGGTGCAAGAAGGGGCGTTTGTGCTTGCTCCATTGCCCGGTAGTGGTCGGTGCGGAGTTCGGCTGCTCGCTTTCGGAGGGCGGTGGTCGTGGAGTTCGGACGCTGTCTTCATTGCCCGGCGGTGGTCGGGGTGGGTCCTCACTGCCCTCCGATGGCCGGCCGCGCTGGTGCGTTCGGAGGGGTGACGTTCGACTACTCGTCCACGTGCCGTACCAAGTGAGGAGCACGTGAGGGTGAAGGCTCACGCTCCCGGCGGAGGCGAGGCCGGCCACTCCCCTGGGGCGAGGTCGGCCACCACGCGATGACAACGTGCCAAGCTCTGCCCGCCCCTTGTTCAGGGAGCCAGTTCGCCTGCCGGCATGGTGCCGAGGTTGCGGTCGTTCAGGTCGGCTTGCCTGCCTGCTCGCAGGCCTGTGTCGTAGCCGTCCGGGTCGAGTTGGGTGGCGCGGGCGCGGCGGAGGCCCGGGAAGCGGCGATCGAACTCCGCCTGGACGAGCGCGGTGCGGTCCAGCAGGACGAGTTCGGCGCCTGTGCCCTTGACCTGTTCGGCGACCTCGGCCACCCGTTCCCGCAGCTTGGCCGACACGCCGGAGCCGAACCCGACGTAGAAGGCCCGCCTGAAGTCGGTTGAGGTCCGGGCGCGCCGGTACTTCTCCTCGGCGGTGATGGTGGCCGCCCCGGCGCCGATGATGCTGGAGGTGCCGGGGGCGTCCGTTTTGCCCGTCGGAGCGGAACGGTTCCGGTCGCCGCGACCGATCACGTCCACGAGGGGGGACGTGACGTGCCGGGCAGGGCTCTGATCGGCGGCCCCGGCCCGGTACGCCCGGGAGGTAGAGGCGGCCTCGGCCCCGGGGAAGGTATCCGTTGAGGCGGCCTCGGCCCGATACGGCGGGAAGGTACCCGTTGAGGCGGCCTCGCCCGGGCGGGACGCGAGGAGGCCCGTCGAGGTGGCCTCCGACAGACGGGTCATGTGACGTTGCAGAGCCGGGCCGACCTGGTTCTCCATCTGCAGGGTGATGGAGGGCAGGAGGATCCGCAGGCTGTCGAGGACGGCCTCGGGGCCGATGACCGTCATGGTGACGCGCTTGGCGGCGCGGATGCCGCGGCCCCTGACGCCGGTCCAGTGCTGGGCGCCCTTGCAGCCGAGGGCGTCGCAGACCAGGTGGAGCGCCCAGCAGCGTTCCCTGGCGTGGCCGCCCCGGTTGGACACCTCGAACTCGATGCCGTCGATGGTCTCGCCGCGGCCGGTGGATCCGCGCCGTACCGCGGCGGCGTCCAGGCCGTGCCGGAGCATCAGCGCGGCCGCGTGCGCGGAGGCGACGGCGGCTTCCTCCTCGCCCGTGTTGGGATGTTCGGCGAGGTCGAGCAATCGCCTGACCCGCTCCATGATCTTCGCCCGGGCGGCGTCTTCGGTGTTCGTCAGCACAGGGTCCCTTCGGTCTGTCGAAAGATCGGTAGCCATGTCCGAAGGTACGGCCCCGGCTCGCCCTCGGCGCGGAGTTCGGGGGCCGTCAGTGGACCAGAGGATGGGTCTGCCCCGCCTGGGGCTCTTCCCCGGCAGCCTGAGGCGGTGTGGCGTCACGGTTCGGCTCTGCCGGTGGACCAGGCCCAGGCGGCGACGGCGACGCGGTTCCTGGCGCCGATCTTGCGCTGGACGGACGCGATGTGGTTCTTCACCGTGCCCGGGGCGAGGAAGAGTGTCGTCGCGATCTCGCCGTTCGTCCTGCCCTGGGCGACCAGCTTGACGATCTCGTCCTCACGCTCGGTGAGGACGGCGGCCGGTGTCTCGGCCGGTACGCCTTGCCGTCGGAGCAGCCGGACGGTGAGCTGCGGGCTGATCAGCATGTCGCCGTTCATCGCCGCCCTGACCGCCTCGACGAGCAAGGCGGGGCCGGAGCGCTTGAGGACGAACCCGGAGGCGCCGTGCCGCAGCGCCGCGTGCACGTACTCGTCGAGCCCGAACGTCGTGACGATCACGACGTGGATGCCGGTGTCGGCCAGGGCGCGGGTCACCTCGATGCCATCCGCTCCGGGCATCCGGATGTCGGCGAGCACGACGTCGGGCCGGACCGCCTTGGCGGTCTCGATGGCGGTGCGGCCGTCGGCGGCCTCCGCCACGACCGTCATGTCGGGCTGGGCGTCGAGGATCAGCCTGAAGGCGCTGCGGATGCCTTCCTGGTCGTCGGCGATGAGGATACGGGTGACCACCTGGGAGATTCTGCCAGCGGAAGCCGGGCGGTCAGCGACCAGCCGTCGGTGGCGGGCGCCGCGACCAGCTCGCCCCCCTGTGCGTGGACGAGCGCGGCCAGGCCGGACAGGCCGGAGCCGCCACGCCGCCGGTCACCACCCGGAGGTACGGCAGCCGTCGCACCGCCCCGGCGTACAGGCGGGGCGGATCCGACGCCGTCGTTGGTCATCCTGACCTGGAGCACGCCGGACACGGCGCTGACGTCGATGTCGACCCGGGTGGCGTGGGGAGCGTGCCGCCGGACGTTCGTCAGCCCCTCGATCACGATCCGGTACGCCAACGCCGCGGTCTCCACGGGAACCGTCAGGGACGGGTCCAGCCGTACGCGGGCCTCGGCCCGGCCCGCGGCGGAGAACCGTTCCGCCGCCTCGCGCAGGTCGCCCAGGTCCACCCCCGAGGAGATGGGCCGCTCGTGCCGCAGCATGTCCAGGAACTGGTCCACCGTCGACAAGGCCCGCTGGCCCGCGGCCTCGACGTGCCGCAGCGCCTGCGACGGGTCGCCCGCCACCTGGCCCGCCTGCGCGTGCGCCACCATCTCGCTGATGTCGTGGGCGACGAAGTCGTGCAGGTCTCCGGCCAGCTGCAGCCGCAGGGCGGTCCGGCCGTCGGCCACCGCGCGGAGCTGACGCAGGTTGAGAAAGCGCAGGTAACCGCCCACGGCCGCGGCGACGAGAGCGCCCAGCCCCCAGAACGCGCAGACACCCAGCCCTTCCAGCGGCGAGGCGGGGGTGAAGTACCGCAGCAGCCACACGGCCGCGGCCAGACCCGCCGGCACCGCGAACGGCACGGCCCGGCGTACCGGCGACCATCGCACGACGAGGCCGATGAGGACCATGAGCGCGAGGCTCTCGATCATCCCCAGGGCGTCGGCTCCCCGAGGCGGCGACGCACCGCCGACGTGGGCCAGCGTGGTGGCCAGCGATACGGCCGCGGCCACGCCGGTCGGCACCGGCAGGCGCGGCCTGAGCCGCGGCAGGAACAAAGCGGTCGCCGCCGTGACGACGGGAACCAGCATCGACACGATGACGGCCGCCCCCAGAAAACTCACCCGCCCGACGATACGCCCACCGCGGGGATCGTCCGCCGGGGCCGCCGAGGGGCCCGGCCAGGGGGCTGAGCCAGTGGTCTCCTCCGCCGGGATCGTCCGCCCGCGGTGTGGAGGGGGTTGGCCAGAAGTCTCTTCCACGCCGAGAGTGCCCGCGGACGGTGCTGACGGGCTTGATCAGGGGGCTCCCCGCTGCCGGCAGTGTCGAGGGCACGGTCAGTGGTCTCCCTGCCGGCGGAACCTCTCCTGCAGGTCGGACCAGGGCTTTCATCGGGACGGAGGTGCCGAACGGCACGGTCTCCGGTCGTAAGGGGTGCCGGATGGCATATGTCCCGTCACCTGGCGGTCCGGGACGCTGATTTGCATGGAAACCGTCACTTCTGCCCGGCGAGGCTACGCGGCGGCCGTGTGGGCCGTGGTCTACGGGGTGCTCGGGCTGGCCTGGGCGCTGGGGATGCCCGGCTACCCCTGGGGCCCGACCGACCCGGACCCCGATCGGGCGCTGTCCCTCCTGGCCGGGACGACCCCGCGCTTCGGATGGTGGATCGCCGCCTTCGCCGTGCTCACGCTGATGACCGCGCTCGCGTTGGCCCGCGGCGGCCGCGGCCGCGCGCCCCTGTACGCCGCCTGGCCGGTCGCCGCCGTCCTGGTCCTGGTGATTCCCGACTCCCGGCTGATGATGGGTGTCGCCTATACGCCGCTCCTCCTGGTCGCGCCGATCTTCGGGTGGGGCCTGGGCGGGGCCACCTTCGCCGACGCCTGGCCGTGGCCGGTGCTCAACCAGCTCGTCTGTGTGCTGGGCGGGCTGCTCCTGGCCGCAGCGGCGTCGGCGTACGGCCGGCGAGCCGGCCGTACGAACTGGTTCACGCCGCGGCGGGGACGTACGGCCGTGTACGTGGCCGTCGCGGTGCCGCTGCTGTACTGCCTGACCCGGTGGGCGTGGGCGCTCGGCATCCCGCTCGGGGTGAGCCGGCGGTTCCTGGCCCAGGGTGAGGACGGCCTGTGGCTGGCGGGCGCCTATCTCGCGACCTTCGGCGCGTTCGGCGGTGTGCTCACTCTGGGGCTGACGCAGCGATGGGGCGAGATCTTCCCGCGCTGGATCCCGGGGCTGCGGGGCAGGCGGGTGCCGCCGCTGCTGGCGGTCGTCCCGGCCGGTTTCGTCTCCATCATCATCACCGTGGCAGGGCTGACCTACATCCGGTGGACGATCGCCGGCCGGTTCTCGCTGGACGAGTGGGGGGCCTGGCTGCCGGAATGCTTCTGGCCGGTCTGGGGCGCGGCGCTGGCCACCGCCACCGTCTGCTACCACCACCGCCGCAGGGACGCCCGCACGTCACGCCCCGAAGAGTCCCGCACGTCACACCCCGAAGACCCCCGCACGTCACCCCCCGAAGACCCCCGTGCGCCGGCCCCCGAGAACGTCACAGCGTGACCGCGACTGTCCCACCTCTTGTCACTGGTTGTCATGTTTTTGCAGGTGGCGAGAACAATGGGCGATTGATCTTGAGTGCCGAGGGTAGCCGTTCTGTCAGTGGAACGGCTACCTACACACGGTGGTGAAGATATGGCGTCCGTGGTGGAACGCATCAAGGAGTACCTGCGCAGCCAGAAGGGCCAGGAGCAGGTGGAGAAGGTCAAGACGATGGCCCGGGACCCCGAGAACCAGCGCAAGCTGCGGGAGTTCATGGACCGCTTCCGCAGCAAGAAGCCCCGTCCCTGAATCCCGGCCTCCCGCGGGTCCGGGGTACGGCCGGGGGAGGTCCGTAGGGCCGCCCGCTCACGCGGAGGGAAGTCGGAGCAGGGGGTGCGGGACTTCGGTGTCGGTCGCGGCGATCGGCCACTGGGGGTGATATGAAGAATCACCCCCAGGCCTGGACGGGCTCCGGCCGTCGTCCGGGGGCACTGGTGCGACCTGGGTGCTGCGCGGCCGGTCCGACCTGGCAGGCTTGCCGGTGGAGACCGTACGCGTTCCCCCCGACCCCCGTGGAGGCTGACCTTGCAGGGACCTCTCAGTGACATCGTCGTCCTCGACCTGTCCCGGGCTCTGGCCGGGCCGCATGGAGCGCAGATGCTGGGCGATCTGGGCGCCACGGTGATCAAGGTGGAACATCCCGAGGGTGGCGACGAGTCGCGCGGCTGGGGTCCGCCGTTCGTCGGCCCTTCGGGCGACATTTCCACGTATTTCCTGGCGGCCAACCGCAACAAGCGGTCCATCACCCTCGATCTGAAGTCCGAGGACGGCAAGGAACTGCTCACCCGGCTGGTCAGGCAGAGCGACGTCCTGGTCGAGAACTTCCGCACCGGCGTGCTCGACCGGCTCGGCTTCCCGGTGGAGCGCCTGCACGAGCTCAACCCGCGCCTGGTGATCCTCTCGATCACCGGCTTCGGCCACGACGGCCCCGAGGGCGGGCGCCCGGGGTACGACCAGATCGCGCAGGGCGAGGCGGGCCTGATGAGCCTCACCGGCCCCTCGCCCGACGAGCCGTACCGCGTGGGCGCCTCGATCGCCGACCTGCTCGCGGGCATCCACGGCGCGTACGGCGTGCTCGCCGCCCTCTACGAGAGGGAGCGCACCGGCAAGGGCAAGGTCGTGCGCACGTCCCTGCTGGCCTCGGTGGTCGGCGTGCACTCCTACCACGGCACCGCGTGGACGGTCGGCGGCAAGGTCCCGGCGGCCGGCGGCAACCACCACGCCTCCATCGCCCCGTACGGCGCCTTCCACTGCGCCGACGGCATGATCCAGATCGCGGTCGCCAACGACGCGCAGTGGCGCAAGCTCGCCCCCCTGCTCGGCATCGACCCGGAGAACCCGAAATACGCCGTCAACCGGGAACGCTTCGCGCACCGCGACGAGCTGATCGCCGACATGGAGAAGGCCCTGAGCGCCCACGACCGGGCCCACTGGCTGGCCGCGCTCGCCGAGATCGGCATCCCGGCCGGGGCGATCCGCTCCCTCGACGAGGTGTACGGGTGGGACCAGACACGCTCGCAGGACCTGGTCGTCACCGTCGACCACCCGGCGCTCGGCCGCATCGAGCTGCCGGGCTCGCCGCTCAGGTTCGACGGCGCGCCGCCCGCCGAGCACCTCGCCCCTCCCGCGCTCGGGCAGGACAACGATGCCGTGCTCGAATGGCTGGCGAAGCGGGAAGCGTGATCGAGCCGGTGAACGCGGGCCGTCCCGACGCGCGCACGCTCATCCACACCGTCCTCGACCCCGGGTCGTTCATCTCGTGGGACGAGCCCCCGGCCGATCCCGCCCCTCCGGGCTCGCCGTACGCCGAGGAACTCGCCGCCGTCCGCGCCAAGACCGGGTACGACGAGTCGGTGGTCACCGGGGAGGGGCTGCTGGACGGCCGCCGGGTGGCGGTGATGGTCTGCGAGTTCTCGTTCCTCGCCGGATCGATCGGCGTGGCCGCCGCCGAACGCCTGGTCCGCGCCGTCGAGCGGGCCACCGCCGAGAATCTCCCGCTGCTCGCCGCGCCCGCCTCCGGCGGCACCCGCATGCAGGAGGGCGCGCTGGCGTTCGTCCAGATGATCAAGATCAGCGCCGCCGTCTCCGCCCACCGCGCCGCCGGCCTGCCGTACATCGTCTACCTCCGCCACCCCACCACGGGCGGCGTGTTCGCCTCCTGGGGATCTCTCGGGCACCTCACCGCGGCCGAGCCGGGCGCCCTGATCGGCTTCCTCGGCCCGAGGGTGTTCGAGTCGCTGTACGGCTACCCGTTCCCCGAGGGCGTCCAGACCGCCGAGAACCTCTTCAGGCACGGCCTGGTCGACGCCCTGGTCACGGCCGAGAACGCCCGCGAGATCGCCGTCCGCGCGCTGAACGTCCTGTGCGCGCCCAGGGACGCCGGGCGGCTCGCGCCGGCGCCGGCCGTGATCGAGGAGCCGGAGGAGCACGAGGTCGCCGTCGAGGCCTGGGAGGCCATCAGCCGGTCACGGCGCGACGACCGGCCGAGCGTCCGGGCGCTGCTCAAGCTGGGCGCCACCGACGTCACGCCGCTGAACGGCACCGGCGTGGGCGAGAACGACCCGGGGCTGCTGCTCGCCCTGGCCCGGTTCGGCACGGCGCCCGCCGTCGTGCTCGGCCAGGACCGCCGCCAGCGCCGCCTCGGCCGCCACCTCGGCCCGGCCGGGCTGCGGGTGGCGCGCCGGGGCATGCGCCTGGCGACCGAGCTGGGTCTTCCACTGGTCACCGTGATCGACACGGCCGGTGCGGCGCTGTCCAAGGCCGCCGAGGAGGGCGGGCTGGCCGCCGAGATCGCCCGCTCGCTCGCCGACCTGGTGATGCTCGACGCGCCCACCGTCTGCCTGCTCCTCGGCGAGGGGGCGGGCGGGGCGGCGCTCGCGCTCCTCCCCGCCGACCGGGTGCTCGCCGCCCAGCACGCCTGGCTGTCGCCGCTGCCGCCCGAGGGCGCCTCCGCCCTGCTGTACCGGACGATCGACTTCGCCCCCGAGATCGCCAAGGCGCAGGGAGTGCGGGCGACCGACCTCAGGCGCGACGGCATCGTCGACCGCGTCATCCCCGAGCTCCCCGACGCGGCGTACGAGCCGAGGGCGTTCTGCGAGCGGGTCGCCCGGGCGCTCGAACACGAGATCATCACCCTGCTCGGCCGCCCGCCCGAAGACCGCCTCACCGCCCGCCTCGCCCGGTACCGCCACCTGGGAAGCGCTTAGAAGGGGTGTTCGCGGTGCTACCGGGCCGGGGTCGAGATCGGCACGTCGGGCCACAGCGGCGGGTGCGGAGGCTCCTGGTGCCGCCAGATCTCCTTGCCGTCGGCGTCGTACCCGGTGACGAGATAACCCTTGGCGTAGATGTCACCGTGACGGGGCAGGGGCGCCGAGAACATCCCGACGCTGTGGGTCCACGGATCGAGACTGGTGCGGGCCTCGGCCGACTGCCCGTCCAGGAAGGTCAGCCTCACGCGGGCGGTCCTGGCCGTGGCGAGCCCGATCCAGAAGTCGTCGCGGATCCTCATGGCGTACGGGGAGTCCCCGGACACCTGCCTGGCGAGGACATCCTTGGTGACCGGCCCTTCCACCTCGCTCCTGCCCACCTCCGTGCCGTCGTGCCGCCACACCAGAGTGCCGTCGGTGTGCAGGCGCGCGGTCAGGCCTCCCGGCAGATCCATGTCGGGCTTCACGGCCTTGACGCCCTTGGCGAGGCCCGGCTCGGCAGGCGGCTTCACCCGCTGGACGGTCTTCGCGTCGGAGTCGACGAATTCCACCGACGCGATCTTCTCCTGAGCCATATAGGGCACCACCCATACGGCCGCCGGCGCGCCCTTGGGCCGGTAGATCATGCCGGGGATGGGGCTGCCCCCCTTCTCCCGGCCCCTCACCATGATCACCGGTGAGCGGGCCACGCCGTAGATGAAGCGGTTGTTCGTGAGCGGCCGGTCGTCATCGCTGCCGCCGACGTACCAGGCCTGGTCGCGCGCGTGGGACGGGTCGCGGTCCATCGGGCAGCCGCCGACGCTTCCGCCGTTGTCCGGCTCCTCGAGGGCCGAGCACAGGACGTCGTACTTCGGCGCGTCCTTCGGCACGGGCTTGTCCAGCGCGGGTTGGTAGGCGCTGCGTGAGAACCACAGCATCATGGGCCTGCGGGTGGCGGGGTCCACGATCGCGAGCACCTCACCCGTCGGAGGGTACTCATTGATCAGGGACTTGAACGCGTCCCCGTGCCCCGGCGAGGCCTGGGCGGTCGGGGACGTGCGGACGCCGGCGTCGGGGCCGGCACGCATACCGGAGAGCACCATCGGGACGGCGGTCAGTGCCGCGGCCGCCACGAGCGGGGCGGCGGCCAGCGTCGTCCACCTGCGGCGGCGCGCCTTGTTCGTCCGCCGCTGGACGGCGAGCCAGGCGTGCGGGCTCGTCTCGTAGGTCGCGGCGCGGGCGCGCAGGGCCTCGCGCAGGTCGTCCTCCAGAAGGAACCTGTCGTCAGTCATCGTCCTTCTCCTCCAGGGCACGGCCGAGGGCCGCGATGGCGCGGCTGGTGTGGCTCTTGACGGAGCCGGGAGAGACGCCCATGGCGTCGGCGATCTCGCGTTCGGACAGGTCGAGCCAGTACCGCAGCACGACGGCCTCCCGCTGCCGCCGGGGCAGCCGGTCGACCGCGGTGAGCAGGTCACGGTGCCGTTCGGACACCAGGTACGCGTGCTCGCCGCTCGTCGCGGGCGGCGGCGGCTCGGGGCGGCGCAGCCGTACCAGGCGCAGGTGCCGCAGCCGGTTGCGGGTCAGGTTGCAGACGATCGACCGGAGGTACGGCACGGCGGCGGCGTCGTCGCGCAGCCGGGCCTTTCGCAGGTGCAGACGCGCGAACGCCTCCTGCGCGATGTCCTCCGGGTCATCGGCGCCGAGCAGCCCCGCGAGCCGGACCATCGCCGGGTAGTGCGCGGCGAAGATCTCGGCTAACGTCGGCCGCTCGCGCGATAGTGGGAGAGCTTGGGTCACACTCCAGAGACACTTGCGCCCTGCGCCGGTTGACAGGGGATCGGAATCCGTTCGACGCGGATCGAGTGGACCTCCTCGTGCGGCACCACGACCTCGTACGCGCCGTGGTCGACCATCCAGTAGCCGAGCGCCTCGGCCTTCAGGCCGCTGTGGCCGGTGTAGGCGATGTGGAGGCCGTCGTCGTCCTCGTCGAGGACCACGCAGGGCTCGCCGCCGAACGCGCCGACGGTGCGCAGCAGCACCAGCCACTCGAGGTCCTCGCGCCGGACCTGCCGCCGCCAGTAGCCGCCGACCTGGTCGAAGCCCTCGCGGGGCTCCTCGCTGAACAGGACGACGTCGTCGGGGCCGGGCCCGAGGGCGGCGGCGTACGTTTGCTCGTCGAGGTGGGCGATGAAGCCGAGGCCGACGGGGGCGATGTCGCTCATGCCGCGCGCCGCCAGGTGAGCCCGTCGTACTCGGCGAACCGCCGCTCGGCCCGGTCGGTGAGGTGGCTGATCTCGGCGCCGGCCGGGATCGGCATGGGCGAGGTGTGGAACTGGGGGACGACGTGCTGCCGCGACGTGGTGAACCCGTTCCCGGCGAACGGCGGCGAATCGTTCCAATCTCCGCCCATGTGCGGCCCGTAGGGCACGACATAGACGTCGGTGTCGCGCGCCAGCCACCGAAGGACGTACAGCTCGGGGACGGACGGGGTGAGCTCGGAGCCCTCGAAGGCGAGGTCGAGCGCCGAGACGAGCTGATCGGGGGTGGCCAGCCGCGAGCAGTCCTGCACGCGGTAGACGTAGCCCGAGATGATCGTGCGCTGGCCCGCGAGATAGGGCACCAGCAGCCGCGGCGGGATGACCTTCTGCATCTGCGTTCCTGGCGCCGGTTCGCTCACATCCCGCATTTTACGATCAGCCGAGCTGCGCTTTCGGCTCGGTGGCATAAATATCTTGGCGGCGATGCTCCAGGCAGGGCAGGGTGGCGCGGGCCTGGGCGGTCTCGGCGGGGTCGATCTCGACGACCTGGACGCCCGGCCGGGGGCCCAAATCGGTGCGGACCACCCCCATCGGGTCGACCAGCATGCTCCGGCCGACGCCGAAGGCGTCTTTGGCCTCGGGGTTCGGCGCCTGGCCGACGGCGATGGTCCATGTGGTGTTCTCGATGGCCCTCGCCCGCACCAGCGTCGTCCAGTGCTCTTCCTTCAGCGGGCCGCCGCCCCAGGCGGCCATCACGGCGAAGGTGTCGGCGCCGAGGTCGACCAGGGCGCGGGCCAGCTCCGGGAAGCGGACGTCGTAGCAGGTGATCAGGCCGACGCGCAGCCCGGCCAGCTCCACCACGACCGGCCGGTCGCCCGGCGCGACGAGGTCGGACTCGCGGGCGCCGAACGAGTCGAACAGGTGGATCTTGCGGTAGGCCGCCTGGAGCCGGCCGCGCCGGTCGAGGGCGACCGCCGTGTTGTACACCCGGCCGCCCACCGGCTCGAACGTGCCGAGGAGGACGGCGACCTCGTTCGCCCGGGCGGCGTCGGCGACGGCGGTGACGAAGGGGCCGTCGAGCGGCTCGGCGGACTCGGTGATGCCCGGGCCGAACCTGGTGAGCGTCGCCTCGGGGAACACCGCGAGGGCCGCTCCCCGCGAGGCGGCCTTGCCGAGCGCGTCGCGAACGCACTCCAGGTTGGCCTTGGGATCGGAGGACACCGGGATCTGGCACAGGGCGATGCGTGTCACCGCCCAAGCCTAAGGCGGTTGGGCACGATCTCCCACCAGGTGAGGCAGCGCCACAGCCACTCCGCCGGTCCGTACCTGAAACGGGCCAGCCACCAGCGGGCGAACGCGGCCAGGACGGCGATCGTGACCGCCGCGACGGCGAGCACGCCGGCCCGGGTGCCATCGCCGGTCAGGAGCGGAAGGGCGGCGAGGGTCGCCAGGGTGCCGGCGAGGTAGGCGGTGAGCGCCACGCGCCCGAGCGCCTCCAGCACCCGCGCCGCCCGCCCGCCCGGCCCCGGCCCCCGTCCCGGTCCCGGTTGCGCCTCCCACCCCGGCCCCGGCTCCGGTCGCGTCTCCCGTCCCGGCTCCGGTTCCCGGCCCGGTTCCGGCTCGGGCGGCCATGGGGAGGACCGGCGGCGGAGCAGGAGCAGCACGCCGGTGCAGTACGCGGTCGCGGCGGCGAGGCCGGCGAGCGGGTAGACGCTCACGGTGAAGGGGAAGAGGAACGTCCCCGGGTGCGCCCACAGGTACACCCACGCACCGGTGAGCGCCACCGCGAGCGGCGCGCTGACCGCGAAGACCGGGCCGAGGGCACGCGGTCCGGGCGCGTACCGGATGAACGCCATGCCGAGCAGGAAGAGCCCCGGGACCAGCCAGATGCCTCCGGCGTGGAACAGCGCCGCCCACAGCGTGGCCGCGGCCCCGGCGATCAGCACCGTCCAGGCCGGCAGAAAGGACGCGGGCAGCAGCACGACGGCGCCGATGACGGCGTACGGCAGCAGCACCTCGCCCGGGTCGACCATCTGGTGGAGCAGCCCCAGGCAGGCGAGCACGGCGAGCCTGCGCAGCAGCGCGAGCCGGGGACGGGACGTCCGGTGGGCCGCCGACCGCAGGAACAGCACGAAGCTCACGCCGAACAGGAAGGAGAAGATCGGGAAGAAGCGGCTCTGCAGGAGGTTCTCGACCACCCAGTCGGCAGGGGTGGTGGTGTGCCGGTGGACGGCGCCGACGGTGTGCTGCCAGGTGTTGACGATGGTGATCCCGCAGACGGCGAAGCCGCGCAGCGCGTCCAGCTCCCGGATGCGGCCCGCGGCGGGGGACGCGTGGCCGCCGCGAGCCTGGGCGGACGTCACCAGGGCCGCCTCGGGGGGAGAGGTCCGTGCGAGACGTCCGGTGCCGTCCGAGGAGTCCGGTCGCCGTGGTCACGGCGGGCGCGCGGCGCCGGTCGAGGGCACCGGGGGGCCGGACAATGCCGTAGATCATGCCAAGGGGGTGTGAACCGGGCAATCACCAGAAGAGGCTAGCGTGCCGCGAGCGGATAGGCTGGCGGCCGTGAACGAGCCTCTGGTCAGCCGCATGCGCGAGTTCGGCACGACGGTCTTCGCTGAGATGACGGCCCTCGCCGTCCGCACGGGGTCGATCAACCTCGGCCAGGGTTTCCCCGACACCGACGGCCCGGCGGCCATGCTGGAGCGCGCGGTGGAGGCGATCAGAGGCGGTTCCAACCAGTACCCTCCCGGCCCGGGCCTGCCCGAGCTGCGGCAGGCGGTCGCCGAGCATCGCAAGGAGCGGTACGGGCTGCTGTACGACCCCGACGGCGAGGTGCTGGTGACGGTCGGCGCGACGGAGGCGATCGCGGCGGCCGTCCTCGCGCTCTGCGAGGCCGGCGACGAGGTGATCGTCTTCGAGCCCTACTACGACTCCTACGCGGCGGCGATCGCGCTGGCCGGGGCCGTGCGCAGGCCGGTCGCGCTGCGGCCGGCCGAGGGCCGGTTCACCTTCGACCCGGCCGAGCTGCGCGCCGCCGTCGGCCCGCGCACCCGGGCGATCCTCGTCAACTCCCCGCACAATCCCACCGGCACCGTCTTCACTCCCGAGGAGCTGTCGGCGATCGCGGCCGTCTGCCAGGAGCACGACCTGGTCGCGATCAGCGACGAGGTGTACGAGCACCTCACCTACGACGGCGTGGAGCACCTTCCGATCGCCGCGCTGCCGGGCATGCGCGAGCGCACCGTGATGATCTCCTCCGTGGGCAAGTCCTTCTCGGTGACCGGCTGGAAGACGGGGTGGATCTGCGCGCCCGCTGAGCTGGTGCGGGCGGCGCAGACCGTCAAGCAGTTCCTGACGTTCACCGCCGGGGCCCCGTGGCAGCTGGCGGCGGCCTACGCGCTGCGGCACGAGCTCGGCTGGGTCGACGGGCTGCGCGACGCGCTCGCCACCAAGCGCGACAGGCTGATGGCCGGGCTGTCGGCGGCGGGCTTCGAGGTGTACCGGCCGGCGGGCACCTATTTCGTGCAGACCGACATCCGGCCGCTCGGCTTCACCGACGGGCTCGACCTGGCCAGGCGCCTGCCGGAGCTCGCCGGGGTCGTGGCCATCCCCACCCAGGTCTTCTACGACCGCAAGGAGCTGGGGCGGCCGTTCGTCCGGTTCGCATTCTGCAAGAAGGACGAGATCATCGACGAGGCGGTGTCGCGCCTGGCCCGGCTGCCGAGGTGAGGCCCAGCGCTCTCAGTCGCGGTTGCGGGACGCCTTGCTGCCCGCGTAGACGATGTTGACGATGGCGATCAGCGCGAAGAGCAGGATCAGGGGGGCGGTCCGCGAGGTCACGCTGGCGACCAGCGCCGTCAGGGGGATCGCCAGGGCCACCGATCCGAGGCCGAGGGCCATCTGGGCCCAGTCGGGTCCCGCCTGCCGGCGCCGGGGCGCCTCGGCGGCGAGCCTGGCGTCGATCACCGAGTTGATCCGGTCGACCAGCGACTGGGCCAGCTCCAGCTCGTACTGCGGTCCGAGTTCGCGGTGCGCGGACATGGCGGCGGCGACTTCGTCGCGCTCGATTTTGGGGGCATCCACGCCTTGATTCTGCCTCCGCGGCGGGATTTGCAGCGGGGAGCCGGTATGTCGTTGCGGGACGGATATGTCCGGCAACGATGCCCCGCTGGCCGTGGAGGCCCTTGGGCTCCCGCGCCGCCACGATTCCGGTTGGCGAATTGTTCCTAACAAATCCTGCTTCGTGGGCAATTGTGGCCAATGAGGGAGAGCTACTGGTCTGGATAGCTTCGGGCTGTGGGTGAACGCGTACTGATCGCGCTCGGCGGCAACGCGATGACCGCGCCCGACGGAAGCGCCTCGCCGGTCGACCAGCGGCGGGCGGTCGAGGACGCCATGCGGCGCGTCTCCGCGCACATCGGGGACGGCCACCAGGTCGTCCTCACCCACGGCAACGGTCCCCAGGTGGGCAACCTCCTGCTGAAGAACCAGCTCGCCGCGCACGTGGTGCCCCCCGTACCGCTGGACTGGTGCGGCGCGCAGACCCAGGCGACCATCGGCGTGCTCATCCTGAACGCGCTCGGCCACCGCGCGGCCGTGGTCGTCACCCGAACGCTGGTCGACCCCCGCGACCCGGCGTTCCGTGACCCCGTCAAGCCCATCGGCAGGTACTTCACCGAGGCCGAGGCCCGCCGGTTCGAGAAGCTGGGCCAGAGCTGGCGGGAGTTCCCCGGCAGGGGCTGGAGGCGGGTCGTCGCCTCGCCCGAGCCGCTGGAGATCCTCGACGCCCCCGCCGCGCTCACCCTGATGGAGGCCGGATACACCGTCGTGGTCGCCGGAGGCGGGGGAGTGCCGGTCGTCCGATCCCCGGACGGAGGGCTGACCGGCGTGGAGGCGGTGGTCGACAAGGACGCCGCGGCCGCGGCGCTGGCGCGGGCCGTGGACGCGACCGTGCTCGTCATCGCCACCGACGTCCCCGCGGCCGTCGCCGGGTTCGGCACCGCCGACCCCCGCCCGATCGGCAGGACCACCGTCGGCGAGCTGCGGGAACTGCAGGCCGCCGGGCATTTCGCCGGGGGCAGCATGGGCCCGAAGGTGGAGGCCGCGCTGCGCTTCGCGGCCGGCGGCGGCCGGGCCGTCATCACCTCGCTGGAGAGCATCGGCGAGGCGCTGACCGGCCGCGTCGGCACCGTGGTAGACCCGGCAGCGGGGCCGGGCGGCGCCGGGGACATCGCGTGACGGCCGGGGGTCAACGGTTCGCGCGGCCGGATATATGCCACGCAATGAGTGGAAGGTAGGAGATATGCCGGATCCGATCGAGGTGCGCAAGGTCGCCATCGAGAGCGTCACCGACGCCTCCGGGCTCGAGAAGCTCATCGACGACGGGGTGATCGAGGCCGACCGGGTGCTCGCCGTGATCGGCAAGACCGAGGGCAACGGCGGCGTGAACGACTACACCCGCATCCTCGCCGACCGGGCGTTCCGCGAGGTGCTGGTGGCCAAGGGCACGCGTACGCCGGAGGAGGTCGCGCAGGTGCCGCTGGTGTGGTCCGGCGGTACGGACGGCGTGCTCAGCCCGCACGCGACGATCTTCGCCACCCTCGACCCGTCCACCGTCCAGCCCACCGACGAGCCGCGCGTGTCGGTCGGCGTCGCGATGAGCGAGGTGATCCTCCCCGAGGACATCGGCCGTCCCGCCATGGTGGAGAAGGTCGCCGCCGGGGTACGGGAGGCCATGAAGATCGCGGGCATCGAGGACCCCGCCGACGTCCACTACGTCCAGACCAAGACCCCGCTGCTGACCCTCGCCACCATCACCGACGCCAAGTCGCGCGGCCAGGACGTCGTCACCGAGGACACCGGCCCCTCCATGGACATCTCCAACTCCACCACCGCCCTCGGCATCGCCGTGGCGCTCGGCGAGATCGAGACGCCCACGGCCGAGCAGATCCACAAGGACCTCTCGCTGTACTCCAGCGTCGCCTCCTGCTCCTCAGGGGTCGAGCTCGACCGCGCGCAGATCGTCGTGGTGGGGAACGTGCGCGGCGTCGGCGGCCGGTACCGCATCGGGCACAGCGTCATGAAGGACGCCCTCGACGCCGACGGCATCTGGGAGGCCATCCGTTCCAGCGGGATCGAGCTGCCCGCCCGCCCGCACCCGAGCGACCTCGGCGGCCGGCTGGTCAACGTCTTCATGAAGTGCGAGGCCGACCCGAGCGGGCGGGTGCGCGGGCGCAGGAACATCATGCTCGACGACTCCGACGTGCACTGGCACCGGCAGATCAAGGCCACGGTCGGCGGCGTCGCGGCGAGCGTCACCGGCGACCCCGCCGTCTTCGTCTCCGTCGCCGCCGTCCACCAGGGCCCCTCCGGCGGCGGCCCGGTGGCCGCCATCGCGGACCTCGGCTGAGCCCTTCCTTCGGCCCATGATCTTGGCGATTCGTCGATGATGTCCGCTATGGCGAGGCGGATATGGATGTGGGGCGGCGCGGTGGTGACGGCCGGGGCCGTCGCCGGGCTGGCCGTCTACTTCTCCAAGGTCCCGTTGTCCGAGGCCGACCAGAGGGCCAGCGTGATCGGGGCTCTGGCCGGGCTGGTCGGACTGGCGGTGTCGGTGTACGGCGTGGCGTCCCCGTCCGGCGGACGCCGGCGGGGGTCGCAACGCGCGAAGGCGTCACAGCGGGGGCGGGTGACCCAGATCGGTGGAGATCGGAATCCGTCCGGCGGCCAGGTGGCCGGCTCCGAGGGGCATATGGTCCAGCGGGCCAGGGCGAGGGGCGACGGTGTGATCACCCAGATCGGCGGTGACGACCACGGGCCCGGCGAGGCGTGAAAGGCCGGACGGACGGCGTCGGCCGGGGCCGCCGGCCGGTCAGGGCGCCGGGGCGCGGCCCGGTCCGCCAGCGGGCCGGGGCGTCCGGTGACGGCGCGGTCTACCAGCTGGCGGGAGACCTGCACGAGCACCACCACTACGGGCCGGGCGGCCGCCCACCGCACGGCTCGCCGCCGGGCTTCAGCCCTTGAGGGGGCGGAAGCGGCGCAGCAGGCCGCGCCTCGGGGCAGGGGCGGCGGTCGGGCGGGCGACGGTGACCTCCGCGTGGCCGGACAGGTCGCGCAGGAGGGCCTGGACGCTCTCCTCCTCGCCGCTGACCCCGCCGACCGAGGCCAGGGCGTGCAGCATGGCGCCCTCGATCGCGAACGGCACCGGCCCGGCGACGTCCACGACCACGGCGGCGGCCTCCTCGCCGAGCGCCGCGCGGCAGACCTGCGGCGTCACGGCCTGGATCGGCCGGGCGTCCGCCCGCCACAGCCTCAGCGACTCCGCCGAGGTGAACGCGGGGACGGCCCTCCGGCCGTCGGCGCCGACCAGGACGGGCAGCGCCATCTCGCTTTCCTTCTCCTGCTTGAGCCCGTGCTCGCCGACCTCCGACTCCGTCAGCAGGGCGACGACCGGCACCAGCAGACGCGCCGTGCTCAGGGCCGAGACCACCTCGGTGGCGTCGGCCGTGCCGGCGGCCAGGCCCGCCAGGGCCGCCGCCACGGAGGCGTCGGCGCTGCCGTCGTCGTCGGGGACCAGGGGCTGCGGAATGCTCGGCACGTCACGCGAGCCTACCCGGCCCCCGGCCCGGGGTGCCCGCGCGCCACCCCGGGAGCAGGACCACGCGCCCCTCACGGGCTCCGCGCCCGCCATGGGCTCCGCGCCCGCCATGGGCTCCGCGCCCGCCATGGGCTCCGCCTTCGCGTGGACGTTATCGTCGGCGGGTGAGCTTCGTCGTCGCCGGGGCGGCCCTGCTGGGCCTGGTCGCGGGTCCCTACGTCCGCGCCCTGGCGGCGGGCTTCGCCCCGTACGACGACCTCGACGAAGCGGCCCCCGAGCGCGACCGGCCGGACGCGCCACCTCCGGACGAGGCGGCACGCGATCACCACCCGCGAGACCGGCGCGGTGAGGCGCGGGAGGCCTTCCGGGGGGCGCTGCGCGGCGGGCCGTCGTTCACCTGGCCGCCGCTGGCCGAGATCTGCACCGCCGCCGTCTGCGCCCTGGTCGCCTGGAGGGTGGAAGGCGGCTTCTCCCTGGTCGCCTGGCTGTACGCCGCCGTCGCCGGCTGCGCGCTCGCCGCGATCGACTGGCGGACCCGGCGGCTGCCCGACGTGATCACCCTGTCGTCGTACCCGGTCCTCGCGCTGCTGCTCGCCCCCACCGGGGACCTGCCGGCGGCGCTGCTCGGCGGGCTGGCGCTGGCCGGCGTGTACGGGGTGATGTGGTTCGTACGGCCGGACGCGCTCGGGTTCGGCGACGTCAAGCTCGCCGGGCTCGTCGGCATGCTCGCCGGGACGCTCGGGGTCGACGCCTGGCTGGTGGCGGCGGTCGGCGGGCAGTTCCTCGGCGCCGGGTACGCCGTCGCCCTGCTGGCGACCCGCCGGGGCACGCTGAAGAGCCACTTCCCCCTCGGCCCCTTCATCCTGCTCGGCGCCCTCGCCGCCGTCCTCCTCTGATCGGGCACCCGGGCCGGTGGGCACGCGGCGTGGGCGGCGATGGCAGTAGGCGGTACATGGAAGACTTGTCATCATGTTGCGCTGGTTGACCGCAGGTGAGTCCCACGGACCTGAGCTCGTCGCGATCCTCGAAGGGCTGCCCGCAGGGGTGGAGGTGACGACGGCCGAGCTCCAGCAGGCTCTGGCGAGGCGCCGCCTGGGCTATGGCCGCGGCGCGCGCATGAAGTTCGAGCAGGACGAGGTGAGCGTCGTCGGCGGCGTCCGCCACGGCCGCACCCTCGGCAGCCCGATCGCGATCCGCGTCGGCAACACCGAGTGGCCCAAGTGGGAGACCGTGATGGCGGCCGACCCGGTCGACCCCGAGGTCCTCGCCGCCCAGGCCCGCAACGCCCCCCTGTCGCGTCCCCGCCCCGGCCACGCCGACCTGTCCGGCATGCAGAAGTACGGCTTCGACGACGCCCGGCCGGTCCTCGACCGCGCCAGCGCCCGCGAGACCGCCGCGCGGGTCGCCCTCGGCCAGGTCGCCCGCAACTTCCTCAAGCAGGCGCTCGGGGTCGACATCGTCAGCCACGTCGTCTCGATCGGCACGGTGGAGGCGCCCGCGGGCGTCGTCCCCGCGCCCGCCGACCTCGCGGCCGTCGACGAGCACCCGGTCCGCTGCCTGGACGCCGCCGCCGGCGCCGCCATGATCGAGGAGATCGACACCGCCAAGAAGGAAGGCGACACCCTGGGCGGTGTCGTCGAGGTCCTCGCCTACGGCCTGCCGCCCGGTCTCGGCAGCTACGTCCACTGGGACCGCCGCCTCGACGCGCGCCTCGCCGCGGCCCTCATGGGCATCCAGGCGATCAAGGGGGTGGCGGTCGGCGACGGCTTCGAGACCGCCCGCCGCCGCGGCTCCCAGGCCCACGACGAGATCGAGAACACCGGCGGGGGCGTGCGCCGCGTCACCAACCGCGCGGGCGGCGTCGAGGGCGGCATGACCAACGGCGAGCCGCTGCGGGTCCGCGCCGCGATGAAGCCGATCTCCACCGTGCCGAGGGCGCTGTCCACGGTCGACGTGCTCACCGGCGAGCCCGCCAAGGCGATCAACCAGCGGTCGGATGTCTGCGCCGTTCCCGCCGCCGGTATCGTCGCTGAGGCGATGGTCGCGCTGGTGCTCGCCGACGCGGCCGTCGAGAAGTTCGGTGGCGACTCCGTCGAGGAGGTCGCCCGCAACCTTTCCGGCTACCTCTCGTCCATGGTGATCAAGTGACCTCTCCCAGAGCTGTGCTCATCGGCCCTCCGGGGTCGGGCAAGTCCACCGTCGGCCGCCTGCTGGCCGATCGGCTCGGCGCCGGCTTCCGTGACACCGACGCCGACGTCGAGGCCGTCGCCGGCAAGCCCGTCTCCGACATCTTCGTCGAGGACGGCGAGGAGCGGTTCCGCGCTCTGGAGGCCGAGGCCGTACGGCTGGCGCTCGCCGAGCACGACGGCGTGCTGTCCCTGGGCGGCGGGGCCGTCCTGAACGAGGAGACCCGGCGCCTGCTGGCCGAGCACCACGTGGTCTACCTCCAGGTGGGGCTGTCCGACGCCGTCCAGCGCGTGGGCCTCGCCTCGGCGCGCCCGCTGCTCGTGCTGAACCCGCGCAGCCGCCTTAAGGCCCTCATGGAGGAGCGCCGGCCGATCTACGAGGGGCTGGCCTCGACGATCGTGGTGACCGACGGCCGTACCCCGGACGACGTCGCCGACGAGATCGTGAAGGGGCTCACGGCGTGACCAGCACCCGCATCACCGTCAAGGGCGAGCACCCCTACGACGTCGTCGTCGGGGCGGGGGTGCTCGCCGAGCTGCCCGGTCTGCTCGGCGAAGGGGTGCGCACGGTGGCGGTCGTCCACCCGGCCACCCTGCCGGAGATCGCCCGGCCCGTCTGCGGGGCCCTGGAGGCCGCGGGTCACTCCGTCGTGCCGCTGCCGGTGCCCGACGGCGAGGGCGCCAAGTCCGTCGAGGTGGCCGCCGAGCTGTGGTCGGCGTTCGGCCGGCACGGCGTCACCCGGTCCGACGCCGTCGTGGGCGTCGGGGGCGGGGCCACCACCGACCTCGCCGGGTTCGTCGCCGCCACCTGGCTGCGCGGCGTCAAGGTCGTCCAGGTGCCGACCACGCTGCTCGCCATGGTCGACGCGGCGGTGGGCGGCAAGACCGGCATCAACACCCCCGAGGGCAAGAACCTCGTCGGCTCGTTCCACCCGCCGGCGGGCGTGCTGTGCGACCTCGCCACCCTGGTCACCGTGCCGCGCGACGACTACGTCGCCGGCCTCGCCGAGATCATCAAGGGCGGCTTCATCGCCGACCCGGAGATCCTGCGCCTCGTCGAGGACGACCCCGAGGGCGCCCGCGAGCCCGACGGCCGCCACACCCGCGAGCTGATCGAGCGCAAGATCCAGATCAAGGCCGACGTCGTGGGGGCCGACCTGCGCGAGTCCGGCCTGCGGGAGATCCTCAACTACGGCCACACCCTCGCCCACGCCGTCGAGCGCGTCGAGGACTACCGCATGCGGCACGGCGAGGCCGTCGCCATCGGCATGGTGTACGCCGCCGCGCTGTCCCACCTGTCCGGCCACGCGCCCGCGGAGATCGTCGAGCGCACCAGGTCGATCCTGGCCTCGGTCGGGCTCCCGACGTCGTACCGCCACGAGGCGTGGCCGCAGCTGCGCGACCACATGCGGGTCGACAAGAAGAACCGCGGAGCCAGGCAGCGCTTCGTCATCCTCGACGACATCGCCAAGGTCACCAGGCTGGAGGACCCCTCGGAGAAGCTCCTGGAGGCGGCCTACCGGGAGGTCGCGAGGTGACCGCGGAGCTCGACATGACCGGCGCGATCGACAAGGGCAGGACGGCGGCGTGATGAGGACGGTCTTCGTGTTGAACGGGCCCAACCTGTCGAGGCTCGGCACCCGCGAGCCCGACGTGTACGGAGCCCAGACCTTCGACGACCTCGAGGGGCTGTGCCGGCAGACCGGCAGGGAGCTCGGGCTCGCGGTCGACGTCCGGCAGACCGACGACGAGGCCGAGCTGGTCTCGTGGATCCACGAGGCGGCCGACGGCGCCATCCCCGTCGTCCTGAACCCCGCCGCGTTCACCCACTACTCCTACGCGCTGCGCGACGCCATCGCCCAGCGCACGGCGCCGCTGATCGAGGTGCACATCTCCAACCCCGCCTCCCGGGAGGAGTTCCGCCACACCTCGGTGGTCGCCGCCGTGGCGAGCGGCACGATCGCCGGGTTCGGCCTGCGCTCCTACGAGCTGGCCCTGCGCGCCATCGCGGAGGACGGCCGGTGAAGGCGTACACCTCCTACGTCGCGATCGGCGACAGTTTCACCGAAGGGCTCAACGACCCGGGCGAGAACGGCCGCTTCCGCGGCTGGGCCGACCGGGTGGCCGAGCGGCTGGCCGCCCTCGACCCCGGCTTCCGCTACGCCAACCTGGCGGTGCGCGGCAAGCTGCTCGACCAGATCGTCCAGGACCAGGTCCCGGTGGCGATCGACCTCAAGCCCGACCTGATCACCTTCTGCGCCGGCGGCAACGACCTGCTCCGGCCGGGCGCCGACCCCGACGGCCTGGCCAAGACGCTCGCCCGGGCCGTCCGCGATCTGCGCGCCACCGGGGCCGACGTCGTGCTGTTCACCGGCGTCGACCCTCGTGACACCCCGCTCATGCGCCAGATCCGCGGCAAGTGCGCGGTGTTCTACCTGCACATCCGGTCGATCGCCGACCTGTACGGCTGCCATGTCGTCGACCAGTGGTCGATGCAGTCCATCCGCGACTGGCGGGCGTGGAGCGAGGACCGGCTCCACATGAACGCCGAGGGGCACCGGCTGGTCGCCGCGAAGGTGTGCCGGGTCCTCGGCGTGCCGTCCGACGACGACTGGCGCCACACCTGGCCCCCGAGGGAGCGGGTCGACCGCAGGACCAAGCTCCGCGAGGACCGCCAGTGGCTCCGCGAACACATGCTCCCCTGGATCGGCCGCCGCCTCCGCGGCACCTCCTCCGGCGACACCGTGACCCCCAAACGCCCCAACCTGGACCCGTACGCCTGATCACGCGGCGCGTCCCGGCGCGCGTGATCAATCTCACACCGGCTGGTGAGGGGGAGGGCGGGAAGGCCCACTCGTTCTCCACCTGAGTCCCGTGTCGGTTGGGGCGCGGTCTTCCCGCAGGGAAGCGCTGGGGGCCGCAGTGGGTCCCAGCGCTCAGGATGACGCGGCGGTGAGGCGGCGGAGGGCGGCGCGGACCTTCTGGGGATCGGTGGTGGTCCAGAAGGGGGGAATGGACGCCTTCAGGAAGCTTCCGTAACGGGCCGTCTCCAGGCGCGGGTCGAGGACGGCCACGACGCCCTTGTCGTGCTGGCTGCGCAGCAGGCGTCCGGTGCCCTGGGCCAGCAGGAGCGCGGCGTGGGTCGCGGCGACCGCCATGAAGCCGTTGCCGCCGCGCGCCGCGACGTGCCGCTGCCGGGCCGAGGCCAGTGGGTCGTCGGGCCGGGGGAACGGGATGCGGTCGATGATCACCAGGCTCAGCGAGGGGCCGGGCACGTCGACGCCCTGCCACAGCGAGAGCGTGCCGAACAGGCAGGTCTCCGGGTCCTCGGCGAACTGCTTGACCAGCAGCGAGGTGGAGTCGTCGCCCTGGCAGAGCAGCGGCATCTGGATGCGCTCGCGCAGCGCCTCGGTGGCGGCCTTGGCGGCGCGCATGGACGAGAACAGGCCGAGCGTACGGCCGCCGGCCGCCTCGATCAGCTCCGCGATCTCGTCGAGGTACTCCTGCGGGAGGCCGTCGCGTCCGGGCTGGGGCAGGTGCTTGGCGATGTAGAGGATGCCGCTGCGCGGGTGGTCGAACGGCGATCCGACGTCGAGGCCAGTCCACGGCTTCGGCCTGCCCGCCGCCCGCTCGCCGTCCTCGCCGGAGCGACCGGTGCCGGCGCCGTCCCCTGAGCCGTCGTCGGGGACGGCCGGCTGGTCGGGGCGGGCGGGGCCGAGGCCCCACTGGCGGGCCATGCCCTCGAAGGTGCCCCCGAGGGCCAGTGTGGCGCTGGTGAGGATCACGGTGCGGTCGGCGAACAGCTTCTCGCGGAGCATGCCGCCGACGCTCAGCGGCGCGACCTTCAGCACGGCCGGACGGCGGTCGGTGGCGGCCTCCAGCCACACCACCTCGGCGCGGTCGACCTCCGAGTCGCCGCCGAAGGCCTCCAGCATGCGCACGGCGGTGTCGTGGACCTCGTCGAGCGCCGTGAAGGCCGCCTTGCGCTGCCCCGCCTGCTCGGGGTCGTCGTTCTTGCCGCCGCCCCAGTTGTCGCCGCCGCGCGGCCCCATCGCGGTGAGGCAGGTGAACGCGGCGTCGCGCAGCACCGTCAAGGTCGTGCCGAGGACCTGCGGAAGCTGGTCGAGACGCCCGGGAGGGGCGGCCGCCAGCAGCGCCTTGAGGTCCTCCCCGGCCGCCTGGAGGCGGTCGGCGACGCCCTGCTCGATGAGCCGCCCGACGCGGCGTACGGCCATGGACACCGTGGTCTCGGACAGCTCGTCGGTGACCACGCTCGTGACCCGGTCGACCAGCTCGTGGGCCTCGTCGACCACCACGACGTCGTGCTCGGGCAGGACGGCGAACTCCTCCATGGCGTCGATGGCGAGCAGCGCGTGGTTGGTGACCACCACGTCGACCTGGCCGGCGCGCTCCCTGGCCTGCTCGGCGAAGCATTCGGCCCCGCTCGGGCAGCGCTGCGCGCCGAGGCATTCCTTGGCGCTGACGGAGAACTGCCGCCAGGCCTGCTCGTTGACGCCCGGCACCAGCTCGTCGCGGTCGCCGGTCTCGGTCTCCTCGGCCCACTCCTGGATGCGCTGCACCATGCGGCCGGTGGCGCTGACCTCGCGCGGGTCGAAGAGCTGGTCCTCCTCGTCGTCGGGCCAGACGGCCGTCACCTTGTAGCGGCAGAGATAGTTTCGCCTTCCCTTCAGGATGGCGAACTGTGGCTCGTGGGGGAGTTGGTCGGCCAGGGCCTCCGAGAGGCGCGGGAGGTCGCGGTCGACGAGCTGGCGCTGGAGGGCGATCGTCGCGGTGGAGACGACCACGGCGGTGTCCGACTCGATCGCGTGACGGATCGCGGGCACGAGGTACGCCAGGGACTTGCCGGTGCCGGTGCCGGCCTGGACGGCGACGTGCTCGTCGTGCTCGATGGCGTGCCGCACGGCCTGTGCCATCTTCACCTGGCCCGGACGCTCCACGCCGCCCACGGCGGCGACCGCGGCGCTCAGCAGCTCCTCGACGGGAGGCAGGTCGTCGTCCTCCGCCTCGTCGAAGCCGTCGCCGGGCTCGTCGAAGCCGTCGCCGGCGTCGTCGTAGGGGTCTTCGGCGGTGCCGATCACGTCTTCGGTGGCGGTGATGGAGTCGTCGAGCACGACAGGAAACGCTACCGGCCGCTAGGGGGTCGCCGCGCCCGGAGCGGTGAGGCGACTCGCGGTGCGTTCCGGGTCCATCTCGGCATTCCGGAACCCGAACGGCGGTTCCCGTGGCACACTGTCGGAGCCGGGTCAGGGGGGTCGACGACGGCGACCCGCCATTCGCTCGCCCGCGGCAGGGGGCCGCTCGCGCGGAGCGGGCCATGAGGTCTGCCATGACGGCGAGGTCTACTGTTCGGTAGGGTTTCCTGAGGTCGAGTGGACGAATAAAGGCTGGTTGGAGAACGATGTCTGCCATGTCGGAAGTTGTCCCACTGCCATCGTTCGGCGAGGTGTTCTTCGACGCTCGCGGCCAGGAGCGCGTCCTACGGGTCACATGGCATGACGGCACGCTGGTCCTGAGCCTGTGGCGGGGCGAGATGTGCACCGCGAGTTTCCGCATGCCCATGGAGGACGTCGGGCGCCTGCTCGACACGCTGGACGAGGGGTACGCCGAGGCGGGTGGTGAGTACGCCGAGGGCGAGGACTACGACGACGGCGACGAGCACCACGATGACGTCGAGTATCCCGAGTACCCCGGCACGGGACAGTACGCCCGTCCCTCTCAGGTGCCCGAAGAGCAGGCCGAGTACCCCGACGTCATCCCCTACGCCGACGAGCAGCCCCGGTTCGCCCAGGGCCAGGCGGGGCCGCCGTACCCGCAGGAGCAGTACGCCCAGGAGCAGTACACCCAGGAGTCGTACCCGCAGGAGGAGACCATCGCCGCCCCGGTGCCGGCGCTCGGGCCCAACGACGTCCTGGTGGCACGCGGTACGGCGCCCGCGCCCGACAAGCTCGTGGCCTCCCAGCCCCGCCCCGCCGCCCCCTCCCCCCGGGGCGACCAGCCCGGCTATCCGGCGAACCCCGACTACCCCGCCCGGCCCGACTACCCGCCGCAGAACGACTACCCGGCGCAGGGCGACTACGGCACGCAGGGCGAGTACGCGACCCAGAAGGTCGACTTCCCGCCGCAGGGCGAGCCCCCGCGTGGCCAGGTGCCCCCGCAGGGGCACCAGCAGGCCAGGCCGGCGGGCCGTCCGTCCCGGGGGCGGCCGCCGGAGACCGGCCCGCAGCCGGTGCCCAGGCCGTCCGACTACGCCGCGCACCCCGACTACACCCCGCCCACCGGCTTCGCCTTCCCCGGCGACCAGGCCCCGCCCGCCGAGCAGCCCTCCCTCGGGGGCTACGGGGCGCAGGGCGACTACGCGACCCGCCCGCAGCGCGACCTCCCCCAGGCGGGCGAGTACGGCGGCACGAACGACTTCCCGCCCGCCGGCGAGTACGGCGGCGCCAAGGGCGGCTACGCCTCCCGGCCCGACTACCCGCCGGCCGCCCAGTACGGCGGCCCGAACGACTTCCCGCCGGCCGGCGACTACGGCGCGCAGGACGAGTACGGGCCCACCAGGGAGTTCGCCCCCCGGGGCGACTACAGCCGCCCGGCCGATCCCTTCGGGACCGCCGACTACTCCACGCCGCCTCTCGACTACTCCGCCCCGCCCGGCTACGGCTCCTCGCCCGACTACCCGCCGCCGTCGGAGTACGGCGCCACGGCCCGCTACCCGCACCCCCACCCGGACGCCGCGCCCCGCGCGGACGTCCCCGGGGCGGGACACCCCGGCCAGGGCCGTCCGGAGCCGGGACGCGGCGGACGTCGCGCGCCCCATCCGGACGCCGTGCCGGGCCACGGCGACCCTCTGCGCGGCCAGGACGCCGTGCCGAGGGAGAACCTCATCGTCAACGACTCCCTGCCCTACGGGCCGGGGGGCGACTCCGGGTACCGTCCTCAGGGCGACCCGTCCGGGTACGACTGGGGGCAGGCGGCCCCCGTCGACCCGGCGGACCCCCTGGGCCTCGGCGCCATGCCGCAGCCGCCCGCCGACCCCGCCGACGGCGGGCTCCCGCGCCCGTACGTCTCCGGTGACACCATGTACAGCACCGGGGAGCGGATGCGTCCCGAGGGCCGGCCCCGCACCGACGAGAACGGGCGCCCGTACCCGCAGGAGCCGGGCCGGGACTGGTGATCTCCTGAGGGCGGTGCGGCGGAGCAGGGGCATCGCCGCACCGCGCCTATCCTTGTGATCAATGGACATTTCGACCGCGCTCCAGCTCGTGCTGCTGCCGGCCGGGGCGGTCGCGGTGGCGGGACTGTCCCGGTGGCGGGGCTGGCCGGTGCCGCTGATGCTGGTGCTGGCGGGCCTGGTGGTCGGGCTGATCGCCCTGCGCATCCCCGGCATGCCGGCCTACCATCTCGACCCCGAGATCGTGCTGCTCGTCTTCCTGCCGCCGCTGCTGTACTCCGCGGCCCTGGACAGCTCCTACCTACGCCTGCGCGATGTGCGGCGGGCGGTGGGCCTGCTGTCGGTGGGCCTCGTGCTGTTCAGCGCGGGCGTGATCGGCCTGGTGGCGCACGCGCTGATCCCCGGCCTGCCGCTGGCCGCCGCGGTCGCGCTCGGCGCCATCGTCGCCCCTCCCGACGCGGTGGCGGCCGTCGCGGTCGCCCGCAGGCTGGGGCTGCCGCGCCGGATCATCACCATCCTGGTGGGCGAGAGCCTCTTCAACGACGCCACCGCCCTGACGGCCTACCGCGTCGCCGTGGCCGCCGTCGCGGGGGAGGGGATGAGCCGGGCCGGCACCGTCACGCAGTTCGCCTACGCCGCGGGGGAGTTCCTGTACGCCGCGGGCGGCGGCCTGGTCATCGGGTTCGTCCTGGCCCAGGCGTTCGGGTGGCTGATCGGACGGCTGCGGGACCCGCTGATCACCAACACCGTCTCGCTGCTGATCCCGTTCGTGTCCTACCTGGCGGCCGAGGCGGTGCACGCGTCCGGGGTGCTCTCGGTCGTGGTGGTGGGTCTCTTCCTCGGTCACCGGATGAACCGCGTCAACTACAGCACGCGCGTGGTGTCGTACTCGGTGTGGAAGGTCCTCGACTTCGTCCTGGAGATCGTGGTCTTCGTCCTCATCGGGCTGCAGCTCCCTCTGATCCTTCAGGGCCTGAGCGGGCAGAACCCCTGGCGCGTCGCCGGGTACGCGGCGGCGGTGTTCGCCGCCGCCGTGCTGGCCCGCGTCGTGTGGGTGATCCCCGGCACGTACCTGCCGCGGCTGCTGTTCCGCAGGATCCGGGAGCGCGAGCCCGCGGTGCGCGCCTCGCACGTGGCGGTGCTCGGCTGGGCGGGCATGCGCGGGGTGGTGTCGCTGGCGGCGGCCTTCGCCCTGCCTCCCGGCTTCCCCGACCGCGACCTGCTGCTGTTCCTGACCTTCGTCGTCGTGATCGGCACGCTGCTCGCGCAGGGGATGTCGTTCCCGTTCCTGATCAGGCGGCTCGGGGTCAACAGCGACCACGAGGTCTACAAGGACAACCTCACGGAGGCGGCGGCGCAGCAGGCGGCCGCGGGCGCCGCGATCGCCCGGCTCGACGAGCTCACCAAGGACGGCGTCCTGGAGACCCACGCCGAGGTCGTCGAACGGCTGCGCGACCTCGCCGAGCGCAGGGCGATGGGCGCCTGGGAGCGGCTCGGCGGCGGGGTCGGCCCCGGCGGCGAGGAGACCCCGAGCGCGCTGTACCGCAGGCTCCGCCGGGCGATGCTGGACGCCGAACGCGACGTGCTGGTCCGCATGCGCGACGAACGCCGCATCGACGACGAGGTCCTGCGCCGCGTCACCAGGGAACTGGACTACGAGGAGGCCACCCTGGCCCGCGACTGAGCCGGGGACGCCCCCGCCGGGCCTCAGTGCGCGATCTTGGCGAAGCCGACGACCTCGTCGACGTAGCACCAGAGCCAGGCCTCGCCGGCCTGGAACGAGCGCATCACCGGATGGCCGGTCTGCTTGTAGTGCTCGGTGGCGTGGCGCGCCGGAGAGGAGTCGCAGCATCCGACGTGCCCGCATTCGACGCACTTGCGGAGGTGGACGTAGCGGCGGCCCTCGGCGAGGCACCCCTCGCACCCGTCGGGCGTCCGCGGCTCCGCCTCCGTGTCGAAGTCCATGTGTTCGCAACCGCTCACCGGTCATCCCCCCTCGACGGTAGAGAGTAGTGGAGCCGGGACCTCGCTCACGCCGTGCGGCCCGGCGGTCTGCCCGCGTATCCCGCCCACGGCCGGGGCGGGGAGAAGTTGGCTAGTGTCCTTGGTATGCGATTCCTCCCCCTTGCCGCAGCCGCGGTGATCGGTCTCGGCGTGCTCACCACGGGGTGCAGCAGCGTCGACAAGGCCCAGTCCTGCATCGAGGCCAACAAGGTCATCAGCGAGACGGGCGCCAAGATCGCCAGCGTGGTCAACGACCCCAAGGCGATGGAGCAGGCCCTGAAGGACGGGGCCGACAAGCTGGAGAAGGTCGCCGACGAGGCGGGCAACACCACGCTCAACGAGGCCCTGCAGAAGCTCGCCGACAACTTCAAGAAGCTGAACGCCGACGACGCCGACCAGGCCGCCAGGACCGCCCAGAAGGTCGCGACCGACACCGCCCAGGCGATCAAGAGCATTGCCGAAGAATGCACCTGACGGGCATTAAAACCCGACATCTCTAGGGGAAATGGGCCTGAATTAGCCTCGTTTCATGGACATCGAGGGAAGGGAGCCGGACCCCCGGTTCACGCTCGCCAACGAGCGCACGTTTCTCACCTGGTTGAGCACCTCGCTCGGTCTGAGCGCCGGCGGGATCGCCATGGCGGCCGTGCCGCGGGAGATCTTCATCCCCTGGCTGCGCACCGGTCTGGCCGTCGTGCTGGTCGTGCTGTCCGCGCTCGCCGCCGCCCTGGCCTATCCCCGGTGGAGACAGGTCCAGAGGGCGCTGCGGCGGCGCGAACCGCTGCCTTCGCTGGCGCTCGCCCCCGTGTTCGGGTACGGCGTCGCGCTGGTGGCCGTACTGGCGCTCGTCCTGATCGTGATCGCCCGTTGACCACCGGCCCCGGCGAGGAGCACGGTGGCGGCTACGACGTCCCCGTCGGGCCGGGACTGCACAGCGAGCGCACCCTGCTGGCGTGGATCCGCACCGCGGCGCTGCTGGGCGCCGGAGGGATCGGCGCGGCCGGCGTCGCCGCCCGGCTGTCGTCGGGTGACGGCCTGGCGGCGGTCCCGTTCGTGCTGGCGTCCCTGTGCGGCGCCGTCCTGCTCGCCAGGAGCCGCCTTCGGTACCGTCGCGTCGAGCGGGCCGGCCGGGAGGGGCTGCCGCTGGACGACCGGGCCGACGCCGTCCTGGCCTGGCTGGGCGTGCTCGCCGTCGCGGCGGGCTCGCTGGTGTTCGTCCTGACGACCGTCTGAGGGTCAGCCGTCGGCGCCGAGGGAGATGGTCTCGGCGACCTCGTCGGCCCGTTCGGCCTCCTCGGCGGCGAAACGCTCGGCGTCGAGCCTGTCGGCGATCTCCTCGTCCTGCCTCATCAGGGCGTCGAGGTTCTGCCCGGCCATCTCGAGCACCCCCATGTCGGCGTACGCCTTCTGCAGCCGCTCGCTCCACAGGCCGATGTCCTTCACGCACGGCACGATGCGGCTGAACAGCAGGGAGCGGAACAGCTTGAGGTACTCCGACTCGTCGACGGCCTTCATGGCCTGCTCGACCTCGGCGGGCGCCAGGCCGAGGTTCTCCCACTGCTCGACGCCGCGCAGCCGGTCGCGCATGAGGTAGCAGCCCTCGATGACGAAGTCCTCGCGCTCGCGCAGCTCGGCCTGCGACAGCTGCTTGTAGTAGTCGCGCAGGGCCATCCGGCCGAAGGCGACGTGCCGGGCCTCGTCCTGCATGACGTAGGCGAGGATCTGCTTGGGCAGCGGCTTGGTGGTGATGTCGCGCATGACGCCGAAGGCCGCCAGGGCGAGGCCCTCGATGAGCACCTGCATGCCGAGGTAGGGCATGTCCCACCGGGAGTCGCTCAGCGTGTCGTCCAGCAGGGCCTTGAGATGCTTGTTGATCGGGTAGGCCAGGCCGACCTTCTCCTGGAGGAAGCGGGCGTACGTCTCGGCGTGCCGGGCCTCGTCCATCGTCTGGGTGGCGGCGTAGAACTTGGAGTCGAGATCGGGGACGGACTCGACGATGCGCGCCGAGCAGATCATCGCGCCCTGCTCACCGTGGAGGAACTGCGAGAACTGCCACGCGGCGCCGTGCCGCCTGACCTCCTTGCGCGTCTTCTCGTCCATCTTGTGCCACAGCGGCGTGTCGTAGATCGCGATGGACTGGTCGGGGATGCCGAGCACGTCGTAGGGGTCGACCTCGATCCCCCAGTCGATGCGCTTGACCGAGTCCCACTGCTTGTCCTTGCCCTTCTGGTAAAGGGCCAGCATGCGGTCACGGCCTTCGTCGTACTCCCACGTGAACCGGGAGGAGCCGGCCATCTCCACATCCCAGGTGGAGAGCTCGGCGGGGATCGTGTAGAGCTCGTGCGTCGACACTGGGGCCTCCGGAGGGACGTACACCGTACGTATCCCTTCGAGCCTGACACGTACGCTGTACGTACGTCAATGGATGAGGAGACAATGGCCGTATGACGCCCCTGACGCGCCCGCGGATCGTCGCCGCCGCCATCGACCTGATCGAGCGGGAGGGCGCCGACGCGATATCGATGCGGCGGATCGCGGCCGATCTCGGCGTCGGCGTCATGTCGCTGTACAACCACGTGCCCAACAAGGCGGCCCTGCTCGACGCGGTGGCCGAGACCGTGCTGTCGGAGATCGAGTTCACCGACGACCCGTCGGCGGAATGGACCGAGAGGGTGCGCATCCAGGCCCGCGCCTTCCGGCAGATCGCCCACCACTACCCGCGTTCCACCATGGTCGTGGTCAGCCGCCAGCTGAAGTCGACGGCGGGGCTGTTCCCGGTCGAGCGGGCCCTGTCCACGCTCCGCGAGGCCGGCTTCGGGGGAGAGGACGCCGTCCAGCTGCTGCGCACCTTCATCGCCTACGTCGTCGGGTCGCTGCTGCGCGAGGTCGGCGTCACGCCGACGTTCGCCCCCGTGCACCGCAACGACGTGCACCTGGCAGTGGTCGATCCCGCGCTGTTCCCCGAGGTCAGCGCCCTGGCTCCGCTGCTCGGGGTGTGCGACCACGAGCAGGCGTTCGAGTACGGGCTCGACATGCTGATCAAGGCGATGGCCGTCCGGCTGGAGGAGTCGAAGAGCGCGGCGAAGGCGGAGAAGGGAAGCGCCCGGGGGTGATCCCCGGGCGCCGGAGCGCGCCCTTCCCCGAGGGCGCTCCCACTTTCAGTACCAGTTGTGCGACTGCCAGTGCCCCCAGGCACCGCACGGCGAGCCGTAGCGGCCCTTGATGTAGTTCAGCCCCCACCGGATCTGGGTCGCCGGATTGACGCGCCAGTCGGGGCCGACCCCCACCATCTTGCGCGCGGGCAGCGCCTGCGGGATGCCGTAGGCCCCCGAGGAGGGGTTCTGCGCCCGGTGGTTCCAGTTGCTCTCCCGGGTCCACAGGCTGTCCAGGCACCGGAACTCGGTCACGGGCCAGGCCCGCTGGGTGACCAGGCGGTAGGCGATGGCCTTGTTCCTGCTCTTGGGCGTCTTCGGCGCCCAGACCCGCACGTGCGGGCGGGCCGAGGTCCGCCACACCCGCTGGTGCACCGGCAGCGCGGCCCTCTTCGCCGACACCGGCGCGGCGGCCTTGTGGGCCACCACCGCGCGAGCCGCCTTCTTCACGACGGCCAGGTGGGCCGCCTTCTTCACGATGGCCGGGTGGGCCGCTCTCTTCGCGACGGCCGGGTGGGCCGCCTTCTTGACCACGGCCGTGTGGGCCGTCCTCTTCGCGACGGCCGGGTGGGCCGCCTTCTTCGCCACGGCCGGGCGAGCGGCCTTCCCGGCCACGGCGTGCGCGGCGGTCTTCCGCGCCACGGCGTGCGCGGCCGGCTGCCGGGCCGCCTGCTCGCCCGCCTCGGCGCGGGCGGCGTCCGGCGCGAGGCGGCCTCTGGGCACCCCTGTCAGGCCTGCCCGCGTCCACAGCGGGAGGGTACGGCCGCCGGGTGCCGCCTGGAGGGCGGCCGGTCCCGTCCCGGCCTCCGGCGTCCCGGGCGCGGCCCGCCCGAGCAGGGCCGCCGTCACCCCGTGGAGACGGGCGAACGGGGCGCCGCCGACGCGGAACTCCGGAGCGCTCCCCGCCTTCGGGGCGATCCCCGCGTCCGCGGCCTTTGGGACGATGCCCGCGTCCGCGGCCTTCGGGGCGGCCGCGGTCCCGGTCGTCCCCGCCTCGGGCGCGGCCGCCTGCCTGACCTCCCCGGCCGCGGCGACCCCGGCGGCCGTGACGGCCCCGGTCCCCGCCGCCTTCGGCACCGTCCCCGCCTGCGGGACCTGCGGTGCGGACGCGGTCGCCATCGCGAGGTCCTGCGACGTGGCGGCGGTCTTCCCCGCGGCGGTCGTCTCCACGGTCGTCGCGGTCCCCTCGACCGTGGCCTTCTCCCCGCCGGTGGCGGACTGCGCGTCCGCGCCCGGCCGGGCCGGTGCGATCTCCTGCGACGCCTGGGCGGCGCTGCCCGCGGAGCCGGCCGCGTCCGACGTGCCGGACACGTCGGTGATGGCGTCGGCCGTCCCCTCCCCTCCGGAGAGGGCGTGTGCCGCGCCCGCCGTCCCGTTCAGGGCGACGGCGGCGATGACGGCCGCGACTGCGCCATGAAAAGCGCGTTTACTGTCCAAATCGGTCCTATTCATCGGGTCGCGTGCGGAAAGGCGGCCGAAAAGACGGACGCCCCCGCCGCGCGCCAGTGGCTCGGGCGCGCGGCGTCCGCGTGGCCGTTCCGGAATCGGTTGAAGACATCGCTGTCCTCCGGACGGCGCCGCGACGGGCTCTAGGGCGGTTTCTAGTAGGCGGCGCGCCGGTGGCCCGCCTTTCGCGACACGCGTGGGACAGTTGTTTGCGATCTTGCCGTGAGATCTCTGCCGTCTCGCGGGGGCCGGTTGGCGGGCGTCGTGCCGGAGATGATCGCGCCGTGATCCAGAAATGCCGGACGTTTGAGGTTTGCGGCCGTGTCGGCCGCCGATACAGGACCGATGTCGCATCTCGTCCGGCGTGCCGCGTCACACCGGGCGTCTGATTAGGGTGTCTTCATGAGTCTTCGCGATATTCAGGTGCGCACGCTCGCCGACGCGCCCAGCACGTTCGGAGAGGTCGTCGGCGGCAGGGCCGCCCTCGTGGTCAACGTTGCGTCCAAGTGCGGGCTGACCCCGCAGTACGCCGGCCTGGTCCGCCTCCAGGAGCGGTACGGCGACAAGGGCTTCACGGTGGTGGGCGTGCCGTGCAACCAGTTCGCCGGGCAGGAGCCCGGATCGGCGGAGGAGATCCAGCAGTTCTGCGCCACCAACTACGGCGCCGACTTCCCGCTGCTGGAGAAGACCGAGGTGAACGGCGAGAACCGCCACCCGCTGTACGCGGCCCTGGCGCAGGCCCAGGACGCCGAGGGTGAGGCCGGCGACATCCAGTGGAACTTCGAGAAGTTCCTGCTGGACCGGGAGGGCAACGTCGTGGCGCGGTTCCGCCCGCGCACCGAGCCCGAGGACCCCGCCGTCGTGGAGGCCATCGAGAAGGTGGTCGGCTGAAAGGCTAGCGGCGCGGCCCGCAACTGCCCCTGACGACCAGTTCGGTGGGGAGCGTGACGGTCCGCGCCCGGCGCGTCTCGCGCAGCACCAGCTCGGCGGCGCGGTACCCCATGTCGCGGGCCGGCTGCGACACGACCGTGAGCGGGGGAGAGCACAACTCCGCCCACGGGACGTCGTCGAACATGATCAACGAGACGTCGCGCGGCAGGCGCAGGTCGAGCTCCCGGGCGGCGAGGACGGCGGCCTCGCCGAGGATGTTGCTCCCGGCCAGCACGGCGGTGAGGTCGGGGCGGTGCTGGAAGAGGCCGGAGGCCGCCGCGTACGCCGAGTCGCGGGTCGCGCGCGCGTGCACGATCAGCTCCTCGTCGACCGCCACCCCGAGCGAGCCGAGCGCCTCCCGGAAGGCGCGCACGCGCCGGGCCTGGCCGTGCCGGGCGAGGAAGGCGATGCGCCGGTGCCCGAGCCCGGCGAGGTACTCGACGGCGGTGCGCACCCCGGAGCGGTCGTCGGCGACCACGGCGGGCGCGCCGTCGCCGCCCTGGACGGGACGCTCGGCGAAGACCACGCCGAGCCCGGCCCGGAACGCCGGCCCCCACATCTCGCCGTCGCCGGAGGGCACCGCGATCACCCGCTCCACGCTCTCCTCGATGAGCGAGCCGATCAGCTCGGCCTCGCGCTCGGGGTCGTCGGCGGTGACGCCGACCATCACCGGCTCGCCGGCCGAGCGCGCGCAGTCGAGGACCCCGTCGGCGAGCCGGGCGTAGAAGGTGTCGGTGATGTCGGGGACCAGCAGGCCGATGCCGCCGGTGCGCTGCCGGCGGAGGTTCCTGCCGAGGGCGCTCGGCCGGTAGTCGAGCCTGGCGGCAGCGGCCAGCACCTTCTCCCTGGTCGCGGGGCTGGCCGATCCCGTCCCGGACAGCACGCGCGACACGGTCGCGACCCCGACCTCCGCCGCCTCGGCCACGTCCTTGATCGTCGTACGGCGCTGCCCGCTCACCATCATGGAAACGATTCCATCATGGATTCCATCCGGAGGCCAGTGTCAGGAGGGCATCCGAAGAGTCTGAGAAGCCTATATTCCGGAAGGGCTTGACACGGATGTCCGCTTCAGATGAGATTCGTGAAAACGTATCCACCTCCGGCGGCACCCGGACGCACGAAGGACTGTCATGGCATCAATCGTTCTGCGCAACGTCGACAAGATCTATGCCGGCGGTGTGAAGGCTGTGAACGGCCTCAACCTCGACATCAAGGACGGCGAGTTCATGGTGCTCGTCGGCCCGTCCGGATGCGGCAAGTCGACGGCGCTGCGCATGGTCGCCGGCCTGGAGGACATCAGCGGCGGCGAGATCATCATCGGCGACCGGGTGGTCAACCACCTGCCGCCGAAGGACCGCGACATCGCGATGGTCTTCCAGAACTACGCCCTCTACCCGCACATGACGGTCGAGGAGAACCTCGCGTTCGGCCTCAAGCTCCGCAAGATGCCCAAGGCCGACATCGCCAAGCGCGTGCAGGAGGCCGCCAAGATGCTCGGCCTCGAGCAGTACCTCAAGCGCAAGCCGGCCGCCCTGTCCGGTGGTCAGCGCCAGCGTGTGGCGATGGGCCGCGCCATCGTCCGCGAGCCGCAGGCCTTCCTGATGGACGAGCCGCTGTCCAACCTCGACGCCAAGCTCCGCGTCTCGATGCGCGCCTCGCTCAACACCCTGCACGAGCGCCTCGGTGTCACCACCGTCTACGTCACCCACGACCAGGTCGAGGCCATGACCCTGGGCGACCGCGTCTGCGTGCTCCGCGACGGTCTGCTGCAGCAGGTCGACACCCCGCAGAACCTCTTCGACAACCCGGTCAACCTCTTCGTCGCCGGCTTCATGGGCTCGCCGTCGATGAACTTCGTCAACGCCGAGCTCGTCCGCGACGACGGCGGCGCCGCCGTGGCCTTCGCCGGCTACAAGCTGCCGGTGCCGGAGTCCACCTTCGCCGAGAAGCCGGGCCTCGACGCCTACCTCGGCAAGAAGATCATCCTCGGTGTCCGTCCCTCCGACTTCGAGGACGCCACCGCCGCCAACGGCCACTCCGCCGGCTGGGCCCGCATCCCCACCCGCGCCGAGGTCACCGAGGAGCTGGGCAGCGAGATCAACGTCCTGTTCCTCATCGACGCCCCGCCGGTCGAGCACAAGGACACCGTGGCCGCGCAGGACACCGGTGACGACGAAGAGGCGGCGCTGCCGCTGGTCGGCGACAAGTCGCTGTGGACGGCCCGCGTCAACGCCCGCAGCCACGTCCGCCCCGGCCAGAACATCGAGCTCGTGGTCGACACCCAGAACCTCCACTTCTTCGACTCCGACAGCGGTCTGGCCATCGGCCACCCCGCCAACGTCGGCAACTGACCCCGTCACACCGCCGCCTCGTTCTGGGCGGCATCCGGCGAGCCGGTGGATATCCGGTTCGCCGGAAAGTGTGTGATTAGGGCTGGAAGCTCAGCCAAGAATATGACTTCTCGATAAAGCTCCCCCTCCGAGATAAAAGCCCCCGCCGTGCACCCCTCCCACGGCGGGGGCTTTCCATTGTTCAAAATCCGTATGCGATGTTTCGGTAAAGGGCATGCGCCAGGCGGCGGCTCATCTGTCGCAAGCGGATATAACGGGTGCGTCGACATGTCGCTCGGCTGCCGGGCGATTTTTCTCATGGCCCGAATCGAGGCCCACGGGGAGTCCTGAATGCCTGGAAAATACACGATACCTGTTATTCTCGCGGCCACCGTCGCCGGTGGGGCCGGGGCCGGTCTCATAGGCGCCTCCGCCGCGGCGGCGGGCGGGCACGCGCCGCCGGTCGTCCCTCACGCGCAGCCCGTCGTCACGTTCACGACCTATCCGCCCGTCCCGCCGGACCACGAGCGGCCGACCAGGCCCACCCTCACTCTCACCGACCCCGGTTGCGGGGTGAGCCAGCTGACGTGGACGGCGTCGACGGACAACATCGGTGTGACGCAGTACGAGATCTGGTCCGGGGTGCCGTTCAGGCTCATCGCGACGGTCCAGGGGAACGTGCTCACCTACACCGATCATCACAGCCCGGACGTGACGACGTTCTACTTCGTGAGGGCCAGGGACGCCGCGGGGAACGTGTCGGTGTCGAGCAACATCGTCGTCAGCCCCAGGAGCAACTGCGGGCACACCGCCAAGCCCACCATCACGATCACGGGGACCATCGTCCCGACCATCACGGTCACCCCGACGGTCACGGTGACCCCGACGGTCACGGTGACCCCGACGGTCACGGTCACCCCGAAGCCGACGCGGACCGCCACCCACGAGCCGTTCGAGCACGAGGAGGACGACTTCCGCAACGACCGGAACCGGCACCACAGGGCTGAGGAGGACGACTTCGGGCGGCACCACAACAACGACGAGATCATCCAGGGTGGCAAGGTCATCCGCTGGGAGGAGGACGCCGACCGCCACCACGGCGGCGGAGGCGGCGGTGACTGGAGCGTCAGCGAGCACGGTCACGGCGGCCCCGGTGAGCACGGCGAGGAACACGGTCCGAAGGTCGGCGGCGGCGAGTTCGGCGGCAAGCACGCCGCGCGGCAGCTGCCGTTCACCGGCGCGCCCGTCGCGACGGTGGCGGGCATCGGCGGGGGCCTGCTGGTGGCCGGCCTCGCGGGAATCCTGATCTCCGTGCGGCGCCGTCGATCCACCAGTGCCCGTTAGAAGGCGTCGCCGGGCGATCACGACCGCGTCGCTGGTCCTGACCGCCGCGCTGGTCTCGGCAGGAGGGTGGTCCGCGCACCTCGGCATGAGTGCGCGTGACCACCTTCAGGCCACCAGGGACGAGCTTTCACATCTGCGCGCTCTGGTGAGCGCGCGTGACACCGGCCGCATCGCCTCCACGCTGGAAAGCGCACGGTGGCATGCGGCCGAGGCGCGTCGCCTGACCGGCGGCCCCGACTGGGGCCTGCTCACCCACCTGCCGGTGGCGGGCCCGGGCGCGACGACCGTGCGGGCGCTGGCGGACAGCGCCGCGGAGCTCACCGACGTGCTGGCCGGCGTGCGGCGGGCCGGCATGGAGGTGATGATCGGACGGGACGACTCCCCGGACGACGCGCGGCGGCTGCTGGCCGACATGCGGCAGGCCGCCCCCGAGCTCGACGGCGCCGTCGCCCGCCTCGGGCGGGCGCGCTCGCGCCTGGCGGCCACCCCGCCGCATACCCGCTTCGCGGTGGTCGACCAGGCGCGCACCACGGCCCTGACGGAGTTCGACCGGCTGGAGGAGTGGCTCGGCGGCGCGGCGGACGCCGCGGCCCTGCTGCCCCCGATGCTCGGGATCGACGGCCCCCGCCGCCTCTTCCTCGCCTTCCAGACCAACGCCGAGGCCCGGGGGACCGGTGGCCTGGTGGGCGCGTTCGGCATCCTGGAGACCGACCACGGCAAGGTCCGGGTCACGCGGCTCGCCGCCAACAACGAGATCGATGCCGGTCCCCCTGGCCGGACGGTTCAGCGCAGGAGCGGCGGGCCGAGCGCCGGGAGGATCCTGTCGGTGTCGAACCTGTCCCCGCACTTCCCCTACGCCGCCTCCACCTGGACCGACCTCTGGAAACGCCAGACCGGGCGGCGTCTGGACGGCGCCATCGCCCTCGATCCGGTGGGCCTGTCGTACCTGCTCGGCCTGACCGGACCCGTCACCCTCCCCGGAGGCGAGCACGTGACGGCGGCGAACGTCGTCGACCTCACCGAACGCGTCGCCTACGCCCGCTACACCGACCCCGTGGCCCGCAAGAGGTACCTGATCCGGATCGCCAGGGCCGTCAGCGGCGCCCTGCCGGAGAGCTTCACCCGGCCGTCCCGGGTGCTGCCCGTCCTGAAGGCCATGATCGAGGACCGCCGGATCCAGGTGTGGAGCCGCCACGCCGCCGAGGAGCGGCGCCTGGCCCGGACGCCCGTCGGGGGCGTACTGCCGGAGGAGCCGGGGCCGTACGCGCAGCTGGTGGTCAACAACTCCGCGGGCGGGAAGCTCGACTACTACCTCGACCGCTCTCTGGACTACGAGCTCGGCCCCTGCCGGGCCGGTTCGCGCGTGAGCAAGGTGCGGATCGGGCTGAGCAACAACGTTCCCGACGGCACCCTGCCCGGCTACGTCACCTCACGGCTCGACTCGCCCGGCCGTCCGCACGTCGCGGGCTCCAACCTCCTGTGGGTGTCCCTGTACGCGAGTGTCGGCGCCAAGCTGACGGGGGTACGCCTCGACGGGCAGCCGTTCTCGGTCTCCACCCGGTCCGAGCGGTCCCATCCCGTCTACTCCCTTCTTCTCGAGCTCGCTCCCAAGCAAAGCAGGACCCTGGAGCTCGATCTGCTGGAGCCGGTCTCCGACCGGCCGCCGGTGGTCCCTGTGCAGCCGCTGGCCCGCTCCCAGCGGACCCGGATACAGACGGATCCGCGGGGCTGCGCGCCGTGATCCGCTCCCAGGGCGGCCACGAGTGATCGGCAGGGGACGTTAAAGCGCGGTGCGTCGTGAACGGCGCCCGCCCCGGGACGAAATACTCTGCCGCCATGAGACAGGCGCGGCCACTGGAGGACGGACGCCGTTTCCGCATCCTGTTCGTCTGCACGGGCAACATCTGCCGCTCGCCCATCGCCGAGCGGTTCCTGTGCCGCGCGCTCGGGCCGGGGTCGGCGGTCGTCGTGGGCAGCGCGGGCACCCAGGCCGTGGAGGGGGCGCCGATGAGCCCCCATTCGGTGCGGGTGCTGACGAGGATGGGAGCCGACGCGGAGGGGTTCGCGGCACGGCCGCTCACCACGCGGATGCTGGTGGAGGCCGACCTCGTCCTCACCGCCACCGGCACGCACCGGGCCCAGGTGGTGTCGCGGTACCCGCAGGCTTCGCGGCGGGTCTTCACGATCGTGGAGTTCGGCCTCCTGTCGGAGGCCGTGATCAGCCGGGCCAGCTCGGCCTCGGCCGTGTTCCGTCACCGGGACCCGGTACGGCGAGCCCACGCGCTCGTCGAGGAGGCGCGTGGGCGGCGCGGGCTCGTCCAGGTGGAGGATCCCGATGTGCCGGATCCGTTCCGGCGCTCCGCGTGGGCCTACCGGAGGGCCGCCCGGCGGATCGCCGGCGCTCTGTGGGCGCCGGCCACGCTGCTCACCGGAACCGTCACACCCCCACCTCGGCCGATGGCCGGCCGCTGGTGACGGTCTCGTACCCGTACCCCTGCTCGTAGCCGTAGGTGCGCGCCACCTTGGTCGGCACGAAGTTCAGCACCGTGCCGACCAGGCGGGCGTTGACCGACGCCAGCATCTCCGTCGCGCGGGCGATGTGCTCCGAGCGTGTCCGCCCGTAGCGCGCGACCAGCAGCGTGCCCTCGCAGATGGCTGCCAGGGCGGCCGCGTCGGTGACGGCGAGCAGCGGCGGGGCGTCCATGATGACCATGTCGTACTCGGACCTGAGCCTGGCGAGCAGCGTGCGCATCTCCTGCGAGGCGAGGATCTCACTGGGGTTCGGCGGGATCTTGCCGCTGGTGAGCACCGAGAGCGAGGACGGACCCCACGTCTGCGTCACCTCCTCCAGCTTCGCGCTGCCGATCAGCACGTCGGTCAGGCCCGCCGACCGTTCGAGGCCCAGGTAGTCGGCGAGCTGGGGACGGCGCAGGTCGGCCTCCACCGCCAGCACCCGCCAGCCGGCCTGGGCCAGCACGATCGCGAGGTTGGCGGCGGTGGAGGACTTGCCGTCCCCCTCCTGGCCACTGGTGACGACCAGCGAGCGCGGCTGACGGTCGATTCCGATGAACTGCAGGTTGGTGCGGATCGACCGGAACGCCTCGGCCCTGGTGGACCGGCCGCCCTCCCGGATCACCAGGGGATACTGCCGCGCGTCCTTCTCGAAGCCGATCACACCGATGGTGGGGCTCTTCGACACCTGGTGCAGCACTTCGCTCGTCTTGATCGTCGTGTCCAGCCGATCGCGCAGGACGAACGACGAGAAGGCGATGATCAGGCCGATGAGGACCGCGACGACGATGTTGACCAGCGGCCGCGGGCTGACCGGCCGGTCGGGGACGGTCGCCGGGTCCACCACCGTGACCTTCACGGTGGAGCGGCTCGAGTGTGGGGGGCGTTCCAGCTCGTCGATCAGCCGTGAGAACGTGGTGCCCAGCTTGTTGGCCAGTAGCGCCGCCCGCCGCGGGTCGCCGTCCGTCACCGTGGCCCTGAGCAGCGTGGTCAGCGGGAGGGCCTCCGCCTTGATGTTCGCCTGGACGCGCCCTATCTCGTCGCCCTGGGCGATCCGGCCGACCACTCGGCGGCTGGACAGCAGGTTGGCGTAGGACTGCACTCTCTGCTGTGAGAGCGCCCCCGCCTGGATGGCGGTGGTGAGACTGCCCTCCTTGTCCTGGCCGGACACGAGCATGGTGATCGTCGCCTGGTACTTGGGCGGCGTCTTGGCGGTCACGATGAGCGCGATGCCCACCGAGAGAAGGACCGCCAGCACGGTGAGGGCCCAGTTCCGGCGCACGAGCCGGAGGTAGTAGATCGGGTCCACCTGGTCATAGCCTTTCGCTGATGCCGATCGGAGGTTCGAGGGACCGGCCGGGTTCGGGGAGCTGGGCCTTCTGCAGCACGGCGATGAGCACGATCGCCGCGGTGACGGTCGCGACCGTCGTGACGAGGGGCGATGTGAAGTGCAGTGCCATCGCCAGGTTGAGCGCGCCGGACAGGCACGCCGCGCCGGCGAGCGCGAGGGCGCTGAGCCGCACGCTGAAGCCGAACGAGTGGAGACGGTGCGACAGGTGGTCGGTGCCGCCGCGCAGCAGCGGGCGGCCGGCCCTCGCCCGGGACAGCAGGACCACTCCGGTGTCGACGGTGGCGACGAAGGTGGGCAGGAGCAGGCTCGCGATGATGGCGTCGGTGCCCCGGCTCGCCGTCAGCAGGGCGGTCGAGCAGGCGATGACGAACCCGATGAAGAGCGAGCCCGAGTCGCCCATGAACACCTTGGCGGGCGACCAGTTGTAGGGCAGGAAGCCCAGGCTGGCGTAGCAGAGCGTGGCCAGCAGCAGGCCGACCGCCTGCCTGCCGTCGGCGAAGGCGGTCGCGGAGAGCAGGGCCGCGCCTCCCATGGTGATGGCCCCGAGGGCCCCGTCCACGTTGTCGAGCAGGTTGAACGAGTTGGTGATCACGACGATCCAGAGGATCGTGAGAGGCGCGTCCACCCATCCGCCCGTCAGCGGGACGCGGACGCCGCTCAGCACGACGCCGGTCGCCGCGACCGACTCGACGCCGAGCCGGGTGAGGGGGGACAGGGGCGCGACGTCGTCGATCAGGCCGAGCAGGGACACCGCCACGGCTCCGCACACGATCACGGTGATCGTGTGGTCGCGCAGGCCGAACCAGGCGATCGCGGGGACGACGGTGCCGAGCATGATCGCGATGCCGCCCAGGTAGGGTACCGCCCGGGCGTGCGCCTTGTGCCCGCCCGGCCGGTCGACGAGGCCCCAGCGCCTCGCGAGCCGCCCGAGCGGCCCGGTGGCCGCCGCGCTGAACAGGAAACCGGTCAGCCCGACGAGGAGGATCGTCGAGGCGCTCATCCCAGTGACACCGTCGCCTCGTCGCGGGCTTCGGCGATGGTCTGCTCCAGGATGTCGAGGAGAGAGCGCCGCGGCGTCCATCCGGTGAGGGCGTGCAGCTTGGAGGTGTCGGGGACGCGGCGCGCCATGTCCTCGAAGCCGGCCACGTACGCCTCGGCGTACGGGATGTGCTCGATGCCGCTCGTCGTCCCGGTCAGGTCGATGATCATCTTGGCCAGTTCCAGGATGCTGATCTCGTTGGAGGAGCCGACGTTGAAGGTCTGGCCGACCGCGTCCTCGCGGTCGAGCAGGATCAGAAGGGCCTGGACGACGTCGGCGACGTGCGCGAAGCAGCGCGTCTGCGTGCCGTCGCCGAAGACGGTGAGCGGGCTGCCGCCGAGCGCCTGCCTGATGAGCCGGGGGATGACCATCCCGTAGGCCGGGCTCTGACGGGGGCCGACGGTGTTGAACAGCCGCACGATGACGGTCGGCAGGTGGCGTTCCTTGTGGTAGGCGTTCGCCAGGATCTCGTCGACGGCCTTGGCCGTGCTGTAGGCCCACCTGACGACGGCCGGGCTGCCGAGGATGCGCTCGGCGGTCTCGGAGAGCGGTCCGCTGGCGTTCTTCCCGTAGATCTCGCTGGTGCTGGTGATCAGGATCTTGCGCCGGTAGCGGTGCGCCGCCTCGATGACGATCTCGGAGCCGCGGATGTTGGTCGTCAGCGACCGCAGCGGGTGCTCGACGATCAGCTTGACGCCGACCGCCGCGGCGAGGTGCACGACGACGTCGCACCGATGGACCAGCTCGTCCACGATCAGCTCGTCGAGCACCGAGCCCTGGACGAACTGGAGGCGCGGGTGGTCGGTGACGTGCGCGATGTTGGCCAGGCGGCCGGTCGACAGGTTGTCCAGGATGATGACGGAATCGCCGCGGGCGAGCAGGGAGTCGGTCAGGTGGGACCCGATGAATCCGCTTCCGCCGGTTATGAGATAGGTCTTCCTTGCCGGATCGTTCACGGCTTCTCCTTCGGACGTTTGAGGACATGCGTGGTGAAGGGGGTGGCGGTCGTCGGTCATCGGATGCTCGCGTTGGTCTCCAGGCTCTGAGGGGAATGCGGGAGGCCCTCGAACCAGGCCACCGTCCGGCGAAGCCCCTCCTCCAGCGGCACGGCGCGCAGCCCGGGGAACAGCTCCAGCAACAGGCGCGGCGCGCACCTGGAGTCGTGGATGTCGCCCTGGCGCGGCGGGAGGAAGTCGGCCTCGACGGGACGCCCGAGCACGCTCGCGAGCGCCTCCTTCAGCTCCAGAAGGGAGACGCGGGTGCCGAACGCGAGATTGACGGGCGTGCGGCTGGTCACTCGGCGGGCGGCCGCCTCGACGAGGATGCGCGCCAGGGACCCGACATAGGTGAAGTCGCGGGCCTGGGTGCCGTCGCCGTAGATCGGGACCGGCCGGCCCTCCAGGGCCGCCGACACGAACGCCGGGACGACCGCCGCGTAGGCGTGGTCGGCCGGCTGGAGCGGCCCGTACACGTTGAAGAAGCGGAAGGCCAGGACCGGCAGGCCGAAGCTCTCGGCGTAGGCCAGCGTGTAGCCCTCGGCGGCGAGCTTGCCGGCTCCGTACGGGCTCAGCGGCCGGGCCGGCAGTTCCTCGTGCTTGTGCGTCTCCGGGCTGTTGCCGTACACCGACGACGACGAGGCGAGGATCAGGTGCGGCAGGCTCCGGCGGCACGCCTCCAGGACGTGGAGGGTGCCGGTGGCGTTGACCGCGTGCGAGGTCAGCGGGTCCTTCAGCGAGCGGGGCACCGACGGGACGGCCGCCAGGTGGACGACCGTCGTGGCGCCGGCGACGAGCTCGTTCACCAGTTCCTGGTCCAGGACGCTGCCACGCACGAAGTCGAGGTCGAGCCCGTCGAGGTTGGCCGGGTCGCCGCTGCTCAGGTCGTCCAGCACCGTGACGCGCTCGACCTGCGGACGGCCGGCGAGGACGCGGCACAGGTTCGCGCCGATGAACCCGGCACCGCCGGTCACCAGGACTCTCATCCGTTCACCTCCATGACTTCGTGCGACGGCAGACGCGGGGCCGTGCGCGCCGCCGCGCGGTACAGGGCCTCGGTGTCGGAGACCAGGCGCTCCACGGGGAAGGCGGAGGTGGTCCACCGGCGGGCGGCCTCGCCCATCTCCCGGGCCAGGGCGGGGTCGCGGAGCAGCCGCACCACGTGCCGGGCCAGCTCGGCGGGGTCACGGCCGGCGAGCAGGCCGGTCCGGCCGTCCAGCACGACCTCGGCGACGCTGCCCACCCGGGTGGCCACGGCCGGGGTCCCCGCCATCCCGGCCTCGATGAGGGTGAGCGGTGTGCCCTCGTTGTCCGAGGTGAGCAGCACCACGTCGGCGGCGGAGTAGATCGTCTCGGTGTCGCTCCGCCAGCCGGTCAGCAGTAGCGAGCCGGGCAGCCGCGCCGCGGCCGCCTCGAGCTCCTCGCGGAGCTCGCCGCCCCCGCAGACCACGAACCGGCAGCCGGGGACGTGACGGAGCACGGCCTGGGCGGTGGCCACCAGCCGGTCGGGACGCTTCACCTGCGTCAGCCGTCCGACGTAGGCCACGACCGGCGTGTCCATCGGAAGGCCGAGGTCCTGCCGGGCCGCCTCGCGGCCCGGCACCGGGCCGATGCGCACGCCCGGGGGGATCACGGTGTACTGACCGGGCCGGCCGATCCCCGCCGCGAGCAGGTCGTCGCGGACCCGTTCCCCGACGGTCACCAGCCGGTCGCAGACCCGCGCGAGGAGACGCTCGGAGCACACGTACGCCGTGCGCTTGGCCCCGGTGAAGTAACCGTCCAGGAGATGCCCGTGGAAGGTGTGCACCCGGGCCGAGCCGACGCCCGCGAGGCGGGAGGCCAGGCGGCCGACGGCGCCGGCCTTGGCCGTCCGGGTGTGCACGACGTGCGGCCGGAACCGGCGCATCTCGGCGACGAGGTGCGCGAGCGCGCGTAGGTCGTCGGCCGGCCGGACCGAGCGTGCGAGTCCCGGCACCGGGTGCACCCGTGCCTCGCCGACGCGGGACTCCCGGCCGTCCCTGATGAGCGGGCCGCCCAGCCGGAGATGGTCCGCCTCGTCTCCCTCGGTGTGCCCGGCGTAGAGGCGGTGGTCGAACTCATCCCGGTCGAGCCGCTCGACAACCCCCGAGATCTGAGTCGCCGGGCCCCCGACGTTCAACCGGGCGATTATTTCCATGACTCGAATCCGGCTGTCTGGATTCACAGCAGCTCCTTGACGTGGGCCTGGTCACGCCGAAGAAACTAGCTCGCCGTTTTTCGGTTCATCGGTACCGTCGCGGTCCGCTCGGAAGTGTTTCCGTATTCGCTACTCGCTCATGGCCGGAGTGTGGTCCGGTGCATGGCTGATCGGCCTGACCTGGCCTCTTCACCGGCGATCCCGGATTTGTCCGAAGTGATATCAGGCATGACGCGGTCGGCCGTTCAGGTGGAACACGCCCATTCGGAGGACGTTGTTCTGGGCCCTCGTCATATGGGCGTTCCGGGCCGGTTCCATCGCTTCAGGGGATATCCGGAGGGAAATCGTGCACCGGGCGGTCGCCTGTCGAACGGCACGGTGGCGGGAAAGAGTGCGCATGGAACGGGTCATCGTCGCGTCAGATGCGGGCGCTGCGATGATCTGCCAGGTCTTCGGACGTTAGCGTCGTCCGGAGTGCCCAGCCTCAGGCAGGGATCTTTTGCCGGTCGTTGCGGCGTCGTCACCAGATCGTCGGGGGTTCGCGTGGAATTGTTGGTCGTCGTCGCGGCCGTGGCGGCGCTCGCCTTCGTCGTACGCGTGAGCCTCGACGCGCCGGTGGCGCGACGGGTCTTCCCGGTGCTGATGCTCGCGCTCGCCGTCCGCCTGGTCGTCCACGTGGTCCTGCAGCGCGGGGCCCTGATCGGGTACGGCGGCGACAACCTGTGGTACGAGCTTTGGGCCGTGGACATCGCCGACCAGTGGAAGCTGGACGGTTTCTCCTACGTCACCGCCGACAGCGCCGGGCGGCCCTTCTCGGTGGCGCTGCCCAGCAACCTCCTGGCCGTCATCGTCTACCTCTGCGGCGGCCCGGCGCCGGTGGCCTGCACCGCCTTCGTCGGCCTGCTCGCCTGCGTGCTGTGCGTGATCATGTACAGGTTCGCCCGCCTGGTCGGCGCGGACGACCGGGCCGCCTTCCGGTTGCTGGTCGTGCTGGCGTTCATGCCCGCCTTCCTGCTGCACACCTCCGACACCTTCAAGGACGGCTTCAACGCGCTGTTCGTGGTGGCGTCCCTGTACGTCGGCGTCTCGCTCGTCAGGCGCTTCACCTTCGCCAAACTGCTCGTGCTGGTCCCTCTGCTGTGGGCGCTGTGGAACGTGCGCCCCTACATGACGTTCCTGTGCCTGCTGCCGCTCGCCGTCGGGATCATCGCGCCGAAGCGGGTGATCTCGCTGCGCACGCTGTTCGCCGTCACCGTGGCCGCCGTCCTGCTCGCCTTCATGCCGGAGGTGGTCGTGGACAACGGGCCCGTCGAGATGATGCGGGAGCAGATGGACTACGCCCAGTCGCAGGCCGTGCAGAGGGCCAACTCCACGCCCCGCGTCTGGTGGCGGCAAGGTTCGGGCGTCCAGTTCGACGACGGCGGGAACACCTGGAACTCTCTCGGTCCCCGGCTGGTCTACACGGTCCTGTCCCCGTTCCCGTGGACGCCGGGGGGCTTCGCCCTGCAGTTCAGCAAGATCGACACATGCCTGTGGTACCTCCTGCTGGCCGCCGCCGTGGTCGGCGCCCGCCGGCTGTGGCGCAGGGAGCGTGGCGCCGTGCTGGTCCTTCTGCTGTTCGTCGTCCCGGCCACGGTCGCCTACGCCACCACCATGTCCAACATGGGCTTGATCTTCCGCCAGCGGATCCCCGTGGTCATGGTGACGAGCCTGCTGTCCGCGGTCGCCTGGACGAGGAGTTCCCCCGGCGAACCCGATCCCGTGGACACGCCGCCGGACGCCCTTCCCGAGCCGGAGGAGGCGCCGCGCCGCGCGGTCCTGACGTGACCCGCCTCCAGGCCAACGACAGGGCGCGGGTCACGCTCGGTGACCCGCGCCCGTACCGCACGGCTTTCCGGAGCAGTGCCTTCCGCCTGCCCGGTCGATGGGGGGCTTACGAGCTGCCGACCCCGATCCAGTTGACATACCACTTGTCGATCATGGCCATCGCGGGCTTCAGAGGTCCGTTGTCGACCCAGCGCAAATAGACGTCGAACCCCGCCGGGCCGGCGTTGTAGATGGTGTTCGTGCCCGAGAGCACCCACTGCCTGCCGGTGCCGCCGACGGAGATGGTGTAGACCGGGGTCCCCGAGAAGTGGGCGGAACTGGTGTCGACGTGGATGGAAAGCCCGTTGTCCTTGTAGGGCTCCCAGCCCACCCCGGGTACCGTGCTGCCCGCCGCGACGAGCTGGGCCGCCCTCACCGCCGGCGGCTTGCCGGCCGGGCCCTGGTCGGCGTACGCGGCGGTGCCCGTCGCCAGCGTGCCGCCGAACGCCAGGGCGCAGACGGCGAGGGTCGTGGACCTCATCAAGGACATGCGTTCCTCCTTGGGTAAAGAGTCCCGGCGGGCATGACCTCGGGGCGACGCCGCGCGGTGCGACGGCGTCGGTCACGGCCTCCGAAAATAGAGATCATTGTCACTGATAGTAGTCAGTGACGAGCCGATCGTCGCGGTACGCCACATCGTCGCGGGGGAGGCGTTTCGGCTGCTCAGCGCCGGGCGGCGCCGTCGCGGGCACGGGAGCTCTCGTACAGCTTGTCGAACCAGTCGGCGGTGTCGGCGATGTCCGCGCATCCTGTGCTGAGGGCCCCCTCGCGCAGCCGCGCGTGCGAGTCCGGGCGCATCGCGTGCCGGATCGCCTCCGCGAACGCGTCCGTACTCCCCGGCGGCACGAGCAGGCCGTTGCGGCCGGGCTCGACGAGGTCGGCCACGCCGCCGACATCGGTGGAGACCACCGGGACGCCCGCCGCGAGCGCCTCCATGATGACGACGGGCAGCCCTTCGTAGGTCGAGCAGAGCACGAGCAGGTCGGCGCAGGCGATCAGGCGGGCGGCCAGCGGTACGGGACCGACGAGGCGCACGTTCTCCAGCCGCAGGTCGGCGACGCGGCGCGCGATGTGGTCCGACAGCGGGCCGGAGCCGGCCAGCAGGAACAGGGCACGCGGCTCGGTGCCGGCCAGCCGCGCCGCCACGTCGACGAGGAAGCCCTGGTTCTTGACCGGGCGGAAGTTGCCGACGTGCACGATGAGGAAGGCGTCCTCCGGGACGTCCCACTCCTTGCGGATCGCCGCCGCCTGCGCCGCCCAGCGGCGCTGCCCCGCCACGTCCACGCCGTGCACCCGGGTGGAGAGGTTACGGGCGCCCCAGGTGGTGACGCTGCGGGCGACCTGCGGGCCCACCGCCACGGTGCGGGCGTCCAGCCACCCGGTGGCCCGGTCGAGCAGCAGGGTCGGCAGCCTGAACCGGACGCTGTGCACGGTCGACACCAGCATCGGGCGATGACGCCACAGCCGGGAGACGGGCCGGAGCACGGCCGCGGGAAGGGGGGAGTGGATGTTGAGCACGTCGGGCCGCAGCCGGCGGACCACCCGCAGCAGCCGGGCCAGCCGGAGCGGGCGCGGGCACGCGGTGAGGTCCACGATGGTCACGCCCTTCGCGCGCAGCCGCTCCAGGACGACCGTGGGCCCCGACTGCATGCACACGACGGTGTAGCGCTTGCCGACGGGGGCCGCGCTCAGCCGTTCGGCGAGCAGCACCTCCGCGCCGCCGACGACGGCGAGTGATTTGATCACTTCGCAGACGTGCATGGTCACCCTGCTCAGCGTTCGGCCCGGCGCGTCATGGGCACGGGCGGGGAGCCGTGGTCGGACGGGAGTCCGGCGCGGGCGGCGAAACGGGCGCGGTACTCGGCGAGGGTCCGCCCGTCGAACCGGGGGGCGGCGAACGCGAACAGGGCCTCCATGTCGGCGTACAGGTTCTCCACGCTCCGCCTCGTCCGGAAGTACGGGCTGCCCCCCGGCATCAGCTCGGAGGAGTGCAGCATGAACTCCACGTGGTCGCGACCGCAGAGCCGCGCACCGCGGGCGATCCCGATCATGGCGCGCCTGTTCCTGCCGTTCGGACGCAACCAGAGCCTGTCCGGAAGGAGCCCGTCCACGAGCCGCCTGGCCGTGCCGCCCGGGGGCAGCAGCGCGCGTGCCCGGCTCGTCAGCGCGCCGCGCGGGCGGCGGACGATCGTCATCGGCACTTCCAGCAGCGGCGAGTCACCCGGCCGGTCGACGGCCCGCGGGTCGACGAAATAGGGCTCCGCCGGGAACCGGGTGTAGTCCTGGACCCGTCCGCCGGGCGCTCCCGTGGTCCCCTGCCAGGAGACGTGCGGGGTCACCGAGCAGTCGGCCAGGTAACCGAGGTCGATGAGGATCCTCGCGTACCTCTCGTCCAGCATCCAGCGTCCGGCGCGGTGGCTGACCGGGGTGATCCGGAAGGTGTCCTCCAGGACCCGGGTCGCCGTCTCCGCCTTCGCCGCCATGACCGCTTCGGGGTAGTCCATCAGGAACGGCTTGTACCGGTGGTCGGCCTCGGTCAGCGGGACGATGGGCGGCGTGGTCCAGGCGTGCAGGTGCATCCCGATCTCGGCCGTGTCGCTCTCGATCACCGAGCGGCCGAACTGCTGGAACTCGGGGCTGCGCGCCATCGTCCAGTCGACGAGATAGGTGGGGCGCAGGCCGTACCTCTCGCACAGTGTCTGGAACCGGGGCAGGAACGCCGCGTTCCGCGTCGTCACCGCCGTGCGGTCGTTCCACGCGTCGTCCGCCTCGACGTCGATCGTGATGATGAAGGCGGGGCGGGAGGGGTTCTCCGTCGTCATGTTCCGGTCTCACCCGCCGCAGCGGTAGAGGAGGAGGTTCTTGTCGTCCTGCCAGTCGTGCCGGCACTCGACGCGCTCGCCGAAGGCGTCGAAGAGCCGCTTGATCCGGCCCTCCTGCTCGGGGAACTCGTCGACCATCAGGTACCTCACGCGCTTGCTCGCCAGCAGCGCGCGCATCTGGTCGCCGATCCATTCGTCGGGCATGTAGTGGAACCAGCCCAGCATGACCAGAAGGTCGATGCGCTCGGCGTCGCTCCTGATCAGGGCGTCGAAGCTGCCGACGCCGAACTCGCAGCGCCGGGGCGACAGACGCTGGAGGAACCGCGCCCACCTGATGGCGCCGCGGTCGATGTCGAACCCGATCCTCCGACGGGCGGGGATCCGCTTCAGGACGTCGCCGAGGCCGCAGCCGACCTCGGCGACGACCTCCAGCCGGCCGGGGACGGCGTCGGCGAGCCGCACCGCGACCTTCTTGTAATTGGTGGTGTGGAACCCCCGGAGATGCCATTTGTCCCCGCCGAAGGCCAGCGCGAGGGGGAACTGCAGCGCCCTGCCCGCCAGGGCCATCGCCACACTGTCCACCCCGTGCCTTCTGGCCACCATGAGTTTCCTGTTGAGCTGCTTCATCGCGGTGTTCATCACGAGTCCCTGTCGAGATCGGGTTCCGGTGTCAGACGGCGTAGCCGAGTTCGGCGAGGTGCGTGCCGAGGGAACGGTTCAGCAGCTCGACCTGGCCGGGCGTCAGATCCCGGCGGAACGCCTCGACCCGTCCGGCCGTGAACCCCTGCCGGGCGAGGCCCTGCTCGAAGCGCGGCGTCCAGGGGAGGCCGAGGAACTCCAGGATCAGGCGCAGCTGCTTGTGCGGCTCGGTGACCAGGTCTTCGTACCGCACCTGGAGCCACAGATCGTCGGGAACGCCGGCCCGGGCGGAGGTGTACGCGTCCATGAGGATCTTCCAGCCGATCCCGGCCAGGTGGACCATGCAGCGGCCCTCCCGGTCCCATTCGCGGGCGTACGCCTCCGGCAGCGGCCCCCAGTGCCAGCCGGCCGGGCCCAGGTGGCCGCGCCACCACGACATCTGCAGCCACGAGTTGGCCACCGCCCGCCCGTCCCGCACGATGTGCACGAACCGGGCCGCGGGGAAGACCTCGTGCAGGAACGTCGCCCGCGACCAGCCGGTGAACTTGTGCACGTAGTGGTCCACCCCCTGGGTCGCCGCCCGGTCCCGGAAGAACGCCGCCGTCCGCCGCGCGAGCCACGGCGTGACGTCCGCCGCCACCAGCTCCCGGAACGGGTCGACGATCGCGGGGGAGACGTCGCGCGCCAGGGCGGCCTGCACCTCGCTCGGCCGCACCCGCTTCGGCGGGAAGCTCGGGGACGACCAGCGGTGCATCGCCGCCCCGAGCGACCTGGCCGCCCGGGGCACCCGCCGCAACCGGTCGTCCAGGTTGGTGGGGAAACCGACCTGAGGATGGCGGGCCAGCACCTCGTAAAGGAGAGTGGATCCGCAGCGGCCGGTGCCCAGCAGGAAGGTGAGCCCCAGCCGCTCGGACTTCGCCGGTGTCCCGGCTTCGACCCTGCCGCACGCGGTGAGGGTGTCATTCATGGCGGTGTCTCCAGTTGTCGCGCCCTGGTGGAAGAGGTACACGCGGGGGGCGGATTTCCGTAGCACATTCGGCCTGGTTTCCGAATCGCTGCCATTTTCAGAATCCGCCTTGACCGGCCGTCCCCGGTTTTCCCGGTCAATGCGCGGCAACATGTCACACGCCCTTCGGCAAAGGCGGAGAACGGGTGAGGCGCGCAATCCCGTATCGGCGTTAATTTCGGCCCGTCGGGCGCGGGCAGGTGGCCGCCGTGGCCATGTGTCCTTCACGGAAGGAAGCGATGAGCAATGAAGGCACTCGTGCTGGCGGGCGGCCGGGGAACGAGGCTGCGACCGCTGACCCACACCTCGGCCAAGCAGCTGGTGCCCGTGGCGAACAAGCCGGTCCTCTACTACGGGCTCGAGGCCATCCGCGACGCGGGCATCACCAGTGTGGGGATCGTCACCGGTGACACCGGGCACGAGGTCCGCCAGGCGGTGGGCGACGGGTCGCGGTTCGGCCTGGAGGTCTCCTACATCCCGCAGGAGGCGCCGCTCGGTCTGGCGCACTGCGTCCTGATCGCCCGTGACTTCCTGGGCGACGATCCCTTCGTGATGTACCTGGGCGACAACTTCCTCATCGGCGGCATCGCGGGCCTGGTGGGATCGTTCGAGGAGGGGGGCTTCGACGCGCAGATCCTCCTCACCAAGGTCGCCGAGCCGCAGTTCTACGGGGTCGCGGAGCTCGGCCCCGGCGGGGAGATCCTCCGTCTGGAGGAGAAACCCGAGGCCCCCAACAGCGATCTCGCCATCGTGGGGGTGTACACCTTCTCCCCGGCCGTCCACGAGGCGGTCCGGGCCATCAGGCCGTCCGGGCGGGGCGAACTGGAGATCACCGACGCGATCCAGTGGCTCATAGAGAACGGCTTCCGCGTCCACTCGCACATGGTGGACGGCTACTGGAAGGACACCGGGCGGCTGCGGGACATCCTGGAGTGCAACCGCATCGTCCTGGAAGGGATCACGCCCGGCGTGGCGGGCCAGGTCGACCGCATGAGCGAGGTCACCGGGCGGGTCGTCGTGGAGCGGGGCGCGGTGGTGGAGAACTCGGTGCTGCGCGGGCCGATCGTGGTGGGGGCGGACGCCAAGATCATCTCCTCGTACATCGGGCCGTTCACCTCGATCGGGCGGGGCTGCCTGGTGCAGGACGCGGAGATCGAGTACTCGATCGTCCTCGACGGGTCCTCCGTGGACGGCGTCTCGCGCATCGCGCACTCGCTGATCGGCCGCAACGCCGAGGTGAGCCGCGCGTCGGGGGTGCCGAACACCCACGAGCTCATGATCGGCGACCACAGCAGGATCCAGGTGAGGGCATGAGAATCCTGGTCACCGGCGGCGCCGGGTTCATCGGCTCCCACTACGTGCGATCACTCCTCGGCGGCGCCTATCCGGGCTACGAGGGGGCGCACGTCACCGTCCTCGACAAGCTGACCTACGCCGGCAACCCGGCCAACCTGGCACCGGTGGCCGGCCACGCCCGGTTCTCGTTCGTGCGAGGGGACATCGCCGATCCGGAGGTGGTGGCGAACGTCGTCCCCGGGCACGACGTGCTGGTGAACTTCGCGGCCGAGACGCACGTCGACCGCTCCATCACCGGGGCCGCCGACTTCGTGACGACCAACGTGCTCGGCACCCAGCGGCTCCTCCAGGCCGCGCTGGAGTCGGACCTCGAGCGATTCCTGCAGGTCTCCACCGACGAGGTGTACGGGTCGGTCGCCGACGGGTCCTGGCGCGAGGACGAGCCGCTGCTGCCGAACTCGCCCTACTCCGCCGCCAAGGCCGGGGCGGACCTCCTCTGCAGGGCCTACCACCGGACCTACGGCCTCGACGTCCGGGTGACCCGGTGCTCCAACAACTACGGGCCCTACCAGTACCCGGAGAAACTCATCCCGCTCTTCGTCACCAACCTGCTGGACGGCCTGAGGGTGCCGCTGTACGGCGACGGGCTCAACGTCCGCGAGTGGCTGCACGTCGACGACCACTGCCGGGGCATCCACCTGGTTCTGGAGAAGGGGGCGGCCGGCGAGGTCTACAACATCGGCGGCGGCGTCGAACTCACCAACCGGGACCTGACCGAACGGCTGCTGGCGGCCGTCGGCGCCGGGTGGGACATGGTGGACCACGTGGCCGACCGGCCCGGGCACGACCGCCGCTATTCGGTGGACTCCACCAAGATCATGGCCATCGGTTACGAACCCCGGGTGGACTTCGACCGGGGACTCGCCGAAGTGGTGCGGTGGTACCACGACCACCAGGACTGGTGGCGTCCCGCGCGCCGGACGCGACCGGGAGACTGACCCCACCGGGGGCCGGCCGCCGGCCCCCGGGAAATGAACGGGGGAATGGAAAACGGGCGAGATGTCGCGAGCCGGAAATCAGGCGACGCGGCCGGGTCAACAACGGGCAATGAAACGATGGACGCGCATCGGGGCGCTTGTCCGCGGTGAACCGCTCACCAGAATTGCCTTCATGGCCGATACTCCATCACTTCGCGGTTCCGAGAGCCGCTCGCCCGGATTCGCGACCGCCGGCGTGATGTCGACCGAAATCCTGAGCCGCCCGGAGAATCCGGATGAGAAACGTGATCCAGGGGGCCGCGTCGCCGGGCGGCTGACGCGCGCGTGGCTGCCGGCGGCGTTCGCGACCGCCGTCGCCGTGGCCCTGCCGGCGGCCTTCGGCGCCCCCGTCGCGGACATCGCGCGGTTCGGGCTGTACGTGGCGCTCGGCCTGGCGCTTCCCGGGACGCTGCTGATCCGCGCGGTGTACCGGGGCAGGCGCACCCTCGCCGAGGAGGTCGCCCTGGGCCTGGCGCTCGGCTACGCCGTCGAGGTGCTCACCTACATCGCCGCCCGGGCCGCGGGCGCGCCCCGCCTGGTGCTGGTCTGGCCCGCCGCCACCTACGTGGCCTTCCTCGCGGTCCCCCGCCTGCGCCGCCACTGGAGGAGCCCGGCCCGGGTCCGGTCGCCCGCGTGGGTGCCGTGGACCCTGGCGCTGGCCTTCGCCGGCCTGCTCACCTGGAGCGGCGTCCCGTACTTCCGAAACAACGGGCTCACCTGGCCGGCGCTCGGCGCGGCCGGGTACGACGTGCCGTTCCATCTGGCGCTGGCGGGGGAGCTGAAGCACCACATGCCGCCGCAGATGCCGACGGTGGCCGGTGAACCGCTCCTCTACCACTGGTTCGCCTACGCGCACATCGCCGCGGCCAGCTGGATCACCGGGGTGGAACCGGTGGTGCTGGTCTTCCGCCTGGCGATGCTGCCCATGCTGGCGGCGTTCCTGGTGCTTATCGCGATGACCGCCCGGCGGGTGACGGGCTCGTGGCGGGGGACCGCTCCGGTCCTGGCCGGCACCGTCTTCGTGGGCACGCCGAACCTGTACCTCAGCTCCAACCTGGTCTTCGGCTGGAACGGCCTGCAGTACACGGCCTGGCGCAGTCCCACCCAGACCTTCGGCGCCCTGCTGTTCGCCCCGGTCGTCATCGTGCTGCTGGACCTGCTCGTCCCGGCGGTCGCGGCGCGGGGGAGCGGCCGGCGGCTCCCCTCCCGCAGGGGGCTGTGGACGTTGCTGGCCGTCTTCCTGGTGGCCGTCATGGGGGCCAAGGCGGTGTATCTGCCGTTGCTGCTGGTGGGGGTGGCGGCGGTCGTCGTGGTGAAGGCGGCGACGGGACGGCGGCCGCTGTGGCCCGGTGCCGCGGTGCTGGCGATGACGCTGGCGTGCCTGGCCTACGCGCAGCTGGTGCTGTTCGGCCAGGCCCGGCAGGGGATGATCCTGGCCCCGCTGTCGGCGATGCGGGAGAGATGGGAGCTGCTCGCCGGCGTCCGCCCCGGCGTCCCCGCCGCGGCGGTGGCCGGCATGACCGTGCTGCTCGTGCTGTGCATGGCGGCCGCCTGGTGCGGGACCGCGGGGCTGCTGAGCGACCGGCGCCTGCCGGCCCGCCCGGCGGTGGTGCTCATGCTCGGCATGGCCGTGGCGGGACACGCGGTGACGCTGCTGTGCCAGCACGTCGCGTTCAGCCAGTTCCTGTTCCTGGACGGCGCCTATCCCTACCTGGTGATCGTCACCGTCTACGGAGCGCTGCTGCTGTGGCGGCGCGCGCACCTGCCGGCCCTGGCGGCCGCCGGTGCCGTCGCCGCGGCGGTCCTCCTCACCTGCGCCGTGGCCGTCGCGTGCGGCGTCACCGTCCCGCTCGACCCCGCGCGGCCGTTCGCCGTGCTGTACCTGCCCTACGTCATCGTGGTGATCCTCGTCCTGCTGGCGGGCGCCGTCCTGTGGGTCACCCTGGGACGGCCCCGGGCGGCGGCGGTGCTGACCGCCGCGCTCACCGGCATCGGACTGCTGGCCTGCGGATCCAGCCTGCTGCTCTGGCTGCCCGGAAAGGCGGTCGCCAAGGGGATCGGCGATGTCGGCCGCACTCCCGCCGGGGAGTCCCAGGCGGTGCCCCGCGGCGCCCTGACCGCCGCGCGCTGGCTGCGCGACCACTCCGACCCCGGCGACGTGGTGGCCACCGGCACCCACTGCCGGTGGGGACGCGAGAACCCGTGCGACGCCGGGCAGTTCTTCGCGGCGGGGCTCTCCGAGCGCCGCGTCCTCGTCGAAGGGTGGCTGTACACCTACCGGGCCAACGACGCCTGGCGGCCGGGGATGGTCTACGAGCGCATCCCCTACTGGGATCCGGAGCGGCTGCGCCTGAACGACTCCGCCATCAACGCCCCCACGACGGCGTCGATCGCGCTGCTGCGCGACCGCTACCACGTGCGCTGGCTGCTGGTCGACGAGCGCAGGCTCGCCCCCGGGTCCAGGCTCGGCGACTTCGCCACCCTCGGCTTCCGCTCCGGCGACTACGCCGTCTACCGGATCCCGGACCGTTCGTAGGCGCCCACGGCGCCTTCCGGCCGGGAGGCCGGCTCGCGATGCCGGGCGCCGCCCGTCATGACCCAGCGCGTCAGCGCGAAGGTGACCGGGACGTTGACGGCGATCACCACCGGCATCGCGAGCCACTTGGGGACGCCCGCCCCGGTCAGCAGCGTCAGGACCACCAGGCCGACCGGATAGGCGACGAGGTACACGCCGGGGAAGCGGACGGCGGACGCGAGCGTGACGCGGGTGCGGAAGACGAAGGTCGTGTTGATGAGGTAGGCGAGCGCTATTCCGGTGAAATACGCGATCGAGTAGGCGACGGCGACCGGGACCGACCACGACAGGACCAGGAAGAGGCCGTGGCAGGCGGCGGTGTTCACCGTGCCGCCCACCACGAACCGGCCGAACCGGCTCACGACCTCACCGGTTCGCGGCAGACGATTGCGCGGAACTCGTCGTAGGAGCGTATGTAGTCGTCCGGGTCGTAGAAGTGCGAGGCGAACACCAGCAGCACGGCGTCGGGCGAGTACCGGTACTGCGTCCCCCAGATCATCGCGGGCATGTAGACCCCCCGGCTGGGACGGTCGAGGGTGATCTCGCACCGGTTGCGGCCGTCGTCCAGCAGGATCCCGCACGAGCCGCGCACGCAGATCAGGAACTGCTCGCACTCCCGGTGGGCGTGCTCGCCGCGGACCTCCCGGCTCGGCACGTTGAACACAAGGAAGTACCGTTTGGGGGTGAACGGCACCTGGCGCTCGAACTCTCCCACCGAGAGCTCGCCGCGCATGTCGCTGGTGACCAGCAGATCGTGAAGAGTGGCGGCGCCGATGCCGAGCCCCGCGCCGCCGGGCCGCCGGGTGTCGCCGTCCGGCACGGAGGCGCCGAGCCCCGGGGTGTCGGTGACGTAGCCCTTGATGCGGGCGGGATTGCCGACCACGACCGCGTTCGGGGGGACGGAGCGGGTGACCACCGCGCCCGCGCCCACCATCGCCCCGGTCCCGACCTCCACTCCCGGCAGGACCGTGCTGTTGGCGCCGATCGAGGCACCGGAACGGATCACCGTGCGCGGATATCCGTCCAGGTGGACCCGGCTGCGCGGCCACGGGTCGTTGGTGAAGGTCGCGTTCGGGCCGATGAAGACGTCGTCCTCGATCGTGATCCCGTCCCAGATCTGCACGCCGCACTTGACCGTCACGCGGTCGCCGAGGACGACGTCGTTCTCCACGAAGACCCCGTCGCAGATGTTGCAGTCGGCCCCGATGCGGGCCCCGGGAAGCACGTGCGCGAACGCCCAGACGCGTGTGCCCGCGCCGACGGCCGGGCTCTCGCACAGAGCCTGCGGATGGATGAAGGTCTGGTTCATGTGCGCCTGCTGGAGTAGGAGAAGGTGGAGGCGGCCTCGGGCGCGCCGTCGAAGGCGTCGGCCGTGCGCACCAGGGCCAGGGGACGTTTCTTGGTGTTCTCGTAGCTTCGCCAGGCATAGGAGCCGATGAACCCGAGCCCCATGGTGTTGAGCGCGCCGAAGAACGTGATGACCAGGATCGTGGTCGTGTAGCCCGCCGCCTCGATCTGCCCCATGAGGCGCATCACGACGACGAAGACCGCCATGCAGCCGGCGACCGCGAATCCCAGCATGCCGAGCAGGGTGAGGATGCGGATCGGCAGGTCGGTGAAGGCGAAGACGCTGTCGAGCAGGTAGTCGACCTTCTTGCCCAGGGTCCAGGTGCTCTTCCCGTACGCCCTGGCCCGCCGCTCGTAGCGCACCTCGCTGCGGCGGAAGCCCAGCCAGTACACGAGTCCCACCAGGGAGGTGTTGGCCTCCTCGAGTTTCAGCAGCTCGTCGCGGATGCGGCTGTTGCACCCGAAGACGTCGACGCCGCCGGCCGGGATGTCACGCACGATGAAGCGGCGGTAGAACCCCCAGAAGAGATTGGCCGACAGGCGTGACATGCCGGGGTCGTCCCGCGCCTCGCGCACCCCCACCGCGATGTCGGTGTCGCCGTCGAGGAGCCGGTGGAGGAAGCCGAGCAGGAGTTCCGGTGGTTCCTGCAGGTCGGCGGCGATGACTCCGAAGTAGTCGCCCCGCGCGGCCCGCAGCCCGGTGCGTATGGCGGCGAAGGATCCGAAGTTGCGGGCGTGCAGGAGCAGCTGCGACCTGAACGGCGCCAGTGGAAGCGCCGCCTTCAGCAGCTCGAAGCTCTCGTCGGGGCTGGCGTCGACCACGAAGACGAATTCCGTGGGCATGCCGTGGCGCTCCGCGACGATGGAGTTGATCTTGACGAACTCCTCGATCAGCTCCGGCAGGGACTCCGCGTTCCGGTACACGGGAATGATCACAGAGAACATGGGGTCACCAGGCGTTCACGCACGAGATCACCCGGGTGACCTCGTCCTCGGAGAGTTCGGGAAAGCAGGGGAGCGTCAGGACGGCGGAGGCCAGCTCGTCGGTCACCGGCAGCCGGGACCGCTCGCGGAACTCGGTGAGACAGGGCTGCCGGTGGTCCGGGACGGGGTAGTGCACGTCGGTGCGGATCCCCGCGTCCGCCAGGTGCCGGCGCAGCCCGTCGCGGTCGTCGGTGGTGACGACGTACAGGTGCGCGACGAACTCCTCACCGTGCACGGCCGGGCAGCCGACCCGCGGATGCTTGATCTCGGTGCTGTAGCGCGTCGCGATGCGCCGGCGGCGCTCGTTCCACTCGTCCAGGAAGGCCAGCTTGGCCCGCAGCACCGCCGCCTGCAGCTCGTCGAGGCGGCTGTTGCGGCCGCCCCGGACGGTGGCGCGATACTTCGTCTCCCACCCGTACTGCCGCAGGCGCCGCACCCGCTCGGCCACCTCGGCGCTGCCGGTGACCACCGCGCCGCCGTCGCCCAGCGCACCGAGGTTCTTGGTGGGGTAGAAACTGAAGGCCGCCGCCGCGCCGAAGCCTCCGGCGCGCCGCCCGTCCCGGCGCGCGCCGTGGGCCTGCGCGCAGTCCTCCAGCACGGGGACGCCGGACGGTCCCGTGATCTCCAGCACCGCCTGCATGTCGTGGAGCAGCCCGAACAGATGCGTCACCACGACAGCGTCGACGCCGCCCTGCGTGATCACCTGCCGGAGGTGGGCCAGGTCCATGAGTCTGCTGTCGCGGTCCACGTCGACGAAGACCGGTTCGGCGCCGAGCGCCAGCAGAGCCGTCGTCGTGTAGGCGCCGGCGTTGGCGACCGAGGCGACGCGGCTTCCCGGGCGGATCCCCAGGGCACGAAGAGCCAGCTCGATGGCGTCGGTGCCGTTCGCGACCCCCACGCAGTGGTCCGCGCCGCAGTACGCCGCGAACTCCCGCTCGAAGGCCGCCCCGTCCTCGCCCAGGATGTACCAGCCGCTGCGCAGCACCCGCTCGACGCCGGCCCGCACCGCCGTCTCCGTCATGGACGCGTGGCGGCCGAGATCGTTGATCAGTATCTGTTCTGGCACGTCCGCACTCACTCTCCTTCTCATTGGTTCACCACGGGGACGGCGGCCCGGGCCGCCTCGATCAGCCTCCGCGGGTGCCGGCCGCCGACAACGATGTGGCGATCTCCGACCACCTCGGGAGCAGGCGCCGCACGGGGGTGCCGGTGACCCGCAGGAACCACGCGCACTGGGCGGCGGCCAGCGTGGTGAGGACGGCACTGGACACCGCGGCGCACCCGGTGGCCCCCCACAGGCGGATGAAGAAGACCCCGAGCAGCACGTCCAGCGCCAGTGCCGAGACCGACATCGTCGTCACCGTCCAGGGCCGGTCGAGGCGCACCAGGAAGATCCAGATCGGCCGCGCGACGCTCAGGGCGACGACTCCCGGAGTGAGGCAGAAGAACGGGACGACACTGCCCCTGAAGGCGTCCCCGTAGACGAGCGGGACCAGCGTCGGCGCGAGCACGGTGAGCCCGCCCACGGACACCACCGCCATGAGGAACGCCCCGCGCGCCGCGCGCAGCGTGATCTGCGCCGCCCGCAGGCGGTCTCCCTCCACCTGCCTCGGCAACGCCACCTTGACCAGGGCCTCCACCGGGATCCGCGCCAGGTCGGCCAGGGTGACGGCGACGGCGTAGAGGCCGGCCTGGCTGGTGGAGCCGAACGTGTTCACCAGCAATATCTCGATCCGCGGCAGCAACTGCGTGCAGACGAGGCCGAGGTGGTAGCGCAGGCCGACGCCCACCGTGCGGCGGGCGAGCCCGAGGTCGAACCGCCGTACGTCGGGCCGCAGCGCGATCACGAAGAAGACGACGGTGACCAGCTCGTACACCGTCCACAGGGCGAAGGCCAGCTCCGCCGTCAGCCACCCGGCCAGCGCCGTGGCGATCACCGAGGCGCACCACAGCAGGGAGGCCAGGATCGTGGCGCGGTTCAGCACGTCGGTCCGGTTCCGCAGCAGGGCGATGCCGCAGAGGTACTCCCAGGCGATCAGGATCGGTACGGAGACCAGCATGACGGCCGTGCAGGCCGGGCCGGCTCCCGCCAGGACCGTCACCACGCCGACGGCGGGCGCGGCCACCACCCCCAGCAGGACGCCCAGCACCAGCGCGTTGGCGGTCAGAGCGGGACGGCGCCCGGAGTCGGTCCACAGGACGACCTGGCCCTGGTCGGCCGACAGGCCGCCGAGCACCAGCCCCGCCCACGCGATCGCGATCAGGACGGCGTACCGCCCCCGGCCCTCGGGGAGCAGGGTGCGCGCGGTGATCACGCCGACGACCGCGGTGCTCGCGGTCACCATCCCGCGGGCCATGATCGTGTCCAGGATCGCCCGTGCCGCGCCGCGCGTGCGCGCCGCGCGTCCCCCGCCCGGGTGGGACGCGGGCGCGCTCTCGCCGCCCCGGCGGGTCCTGACGCCGCCCGTCGAACCCGTCATCCCCGGGTCGGATCCTGGTAGAGGTCTTCGAACCAGCGAGCGGTGTTGACCATGTCGAGCATCTGCGGGTCGCTCGACAACGCCCCCGACCTCAGCTTGCGGTGCTCGGCCGGCTCCATCGCCTCCAGCAGGCCCGCGGCGAGCGCCGAAGGCGATCCGGGGCTGGTGAGGATGCCGTTGCGCCCCGAGGTGATGATGTCGGGAAGGCCGCCCACATCCGTGGCCACGACCGGCACGCCGGCCCCGAGCGCCTCCATGGCGACGACGGGCAGGCCCTCGTTGTGCGAGCTCAGCACCAGCAGGTCGGCCGAGGCGATGAGCCTGTAGGCGTCCGGGACGCGCCCCAGGAGACGGACGTGGTCCCCGAGGCCCCGCCGCTCGATCTCCGCGCTGATCTGGTCGTGCATCGGGCCCTCGCCGGCGAGCAGGAAGAGCGCGTCCGGGCGGGCGCGCACGACCTCGGCCGCCGCCTCGACGAGCATCAGGTGGTTCTTGCAGGCGCGGAGATTGGCCACCGAGACGACGAGGAAGGCGTCGTCCGGGACGCCGAACTCCCCTCGCACCTCGCCGGCCCGCGCCGCCCACTCCCGCTGCCTGCCGAGGTCGATGCCGTGGATCCGGACGGACACCCGCCGCGCCCCGACGGCCGTGGGGGAGTGGGCCACCATCGAGGCCACGGCGACGGTGTGGTCGTCCAGCCGCCGGGTCAGGCGGTCGAGCAGCAGGGTGGCGGGCCGGTACTTGATGCCCGAGACGGTGTGGATCAGATGCGGCTTGCGGCGCGACGGGCGCAGGAAGAGCCGCAGCACGATGGCGGGCAGCGGCGAGTGCATGTTGACCACCTGCGGGGCCAGCCGCCGGACCACCCTGACCAGCCGGACGTAGGCGGAGAGACGGGAGTACGGGCTGAGGTCGATGACCTCGATCCCCTCCGCGCGGATCCTGTCGATGAGGACGTTCCACGAGGCGTGGAGGCAGATGACCGTGTAGGTGACGCCGTCCTGGGGCGCCACTCGCAGCCGCTCCGCCAGAGCGGTCTCCGCGCCGCCGAGGTTCAGCCCCTTGATCACCTCGCAGACGCGGATGGGGGCGCGCCGCCGGCCGGGCGGAGCGGGCTCGGACGCCCGTACCGGCTTGGACGTGATCCCGCTGATCGCGTACTCCGCCATCACGACGCCTTTCCGGATGCGATTCTCATCTTGCCTCCCGCTTGCACGGACGCTCCGGATTCCTGTGGGCCCCCGAGGACCCGGTGAATCGCGGATTTCATCGACCTTCGTGTGTGACTGTTCTCCGGCGCGCATTTTGACGAATAACTCCGGCGGCCTGCGAGGACCGGCGGGCCCAAATTGAGGCCAGCATATCGATTCGGTCATTCGATTCCCGGACGGCACGCCTTTTGCGGCTCCGTGTTCGCCGGAAGTCGCCGTTTCGGTGGTTTTGCCGTGAAGTCCGGTGGCGCGACATATTCGATGGGCGTTCAGCCGTGGATGTACTACGAGGCGGGCCGGTCCGGCAGACGGTAGATCGCGTAGTCGCCGTAACGGACCTGGAAACCCGCGAAGCGCTCGAGCCCCGCCCCGGGTCCGGTGAGGCGTTCGTCGACCACCAGCCACCGCACCCCGTAGCTGTCCCGCAGGCGCGCGACCGCCGCCGCGGAGGGCGTCAGGAACACCGCGTCGTTGTCCCTGATGCGCTGGGTGTCCCAGAAGGGGAGGATGGGGTACGGCTGCCCGGCGCGCCAGCGGTCCAGGTTGGTGGCGGCGTAGGTCCACCCTTCCACCAGGACGCGCCGTTCGCTGAGCGCCGACACCCAGAAGTGACGGCTGTCGCAGGGATCCTCGTGCCCCCACCGGCAGTGCGCGTTGGTGGCCACCAGCTCATCCGGCCGCGAATGGGCGCGCAGCCAGTGGCCGGCCGCCAGGGCGCCCTGCGGGATCTGCTCCGGTGTCGGGTGGCCGTCGGCGACGATGTTGCCGTCGGCCCCCGCATGGGAGTGGAACAACACGCGTGCCTGCCAGGCGGCGGGCGCCCCGGCCGCGGTCACCATGGTGAGCAGGAGCGCCCAGGCCGGTACGCGCCGCCGTGCCGCCGCCGCGAGGGCCGTGGCCGCGACCAGGACCCCGAGGAGGACGGCGAAGGGCAGGAAGAGGTCGCCGTCCGGCCTGCCGGTGGGGAGGGGCACCTCGACGTGGCACGCGGCGCGGATCAGGAAGGCGGCCGCCATGCCCACGGCCGCCGCGCACGCCAGCGCCACCGCCGGCGGCCGCTCGCGCCGCGTCACCACCAGCAGCCCGTAGCCCGCCAGTACCGCCAGATACGGGTAGTTGGCCTGCAGGAAGTACGACTGGTTCAGGTCGCCCGGACTGCCGAGCACGAGCATCAGGCCGACGCCGGAGGCCGCGGTCGCGAGCATGAGCACCACCGGCGGCCGGGCGAGCAGACGCGGCCTGCTCAGCAGCCCGAGGACGCCGCACCACGTGACGGCCCAGCACAGCACGTACACCAGGGTGACGCCCAGCACCGAGGCCGTCCCGGGCGTGGTCAGGGCGCCCTGCTCGACGAGGTCCCGCCAGGTGCCCCGCGCGACCGCCAGGGGGTCGACCACCGTTCCCTGCCGGACGCGGCCGAAGAGCACGAGCTGCGCGTAGGCCAGACAGGCGAGGGTCATCCCGAGCGCGGTGAGCGCGGCCCGGGGCGGCCGGCGCAGCCGCAGCAGCTCGGTCACCGCCACCACGCTCAGCCCGGCCGCGAGCATCGGCAGATACGTGGACTTGGCCCCCATCAGGACCACGAGGAGCACCCCGAGGAGAGCCCATCGCGCCGGGCCGCCCTTCGGCCGGGTGAGCAGGTCGATCAGGACGAGCACGACCGGGGCGAACAGCAGAGCGCCGAACGTCTGCGTCGGGCTGTTCCACGGCACGTGCAGGACGCCCGTCCAGCGCAGCAGGCCGTTGGCGTTGGCGTAGAGGCTGGGGGTCGCCACGAACAGCGTGCCGGCGATCGCCAGCACGGCCCCGGCGCGCGAGCCCGTCACCCGCCGCCCCGTCATGCCGACGATGACGACCAGGGCCGCGAGCATGGGAAGCACCGAAAGGCGGAACAGCAGCGTCAGCGGCTCGATCCCGGTGATCCAGCTCGACGCGGCGTAGTGCGCGTAGACGAACCAGTGGTAGTGGAGCGCCTCCCCGGCCACCTCGGGCAGGGACGGCGGCATGTGGTGCTTGAGCTCGCCGATCAGGGACAGGGCGAACGGCAGGTCGTGGTGGGCCCATCCGGCCTGCGGCCAGGTGAGGGCGTTGAGCCGGAAGCAGGTGAAGGCGCTCCAGCCGACCAGGTACATGAGGGTCGAGGCGAGGAACCAGGTCCACCACGGCGGAGCCGTGCGGGCGGGCCTCGCCGTCCAGTGCCGGCGCAGCCGGGGCACCAGGACGAAGACGCCGTAGACGGTCAGCGGCCACAGCAGGACGAGCAGGGGCGCGCCCGCCGCCCGGGCGGGCATGTAGGCGAGCACCTCCAGCGCGTAGCCGAGTGTCAGCCCGAGGGCCAGATCCTCCGCGAGCGTGCGGGCGCCGGGGAACGTCGCCCTGACGAGCAATGTGCCGGGAAGGGCCACGCACAGCAGGAGATAGGCGCCGAAGACCGCGGTCTCCCGGGGGGAGACGCCGTAGCGGGCGAGAACGGTCACGGTGAGGGCCGCCGTCAGCGCCGCCGGCGGCCACCCGGAGGTGATGAGGCGGCGGGCCTTCCCGCGGCCGGCGGGCGGCTCCTCCCGCCGGGCCGGTGCCGCGGTCGTGGCCTCCGCGGGGCCGAGAGGGGAGTCGTCGACGGCCGGATTGGTGGTCATGCGCGAAAGTGTCGCGACGCGGGCTTCGGACGTGGCCGCCGACGCCCGCGCTGGGCGATGTCATTGCCCGTCTTTTGTCGGCACGTACCGAGCCGATAATCCGCAAATTCATTCGCCCGAAGCCTTTTGACCCGGGCAAGGCCTGGCAAGGATAAGGTCGTGCGAGGAGTCCCGGCGCTCGTGGCGGCGAACGTGTTGTAACGCTTGCGCGCATGAAGATGACGTGGCCTGTTCGCGGTTCTTTACTTAATTCGCGGGAGCTCCCGCGGGGCTCCGAAACGGCTGGACCACCGGGCGGGAAATGGAGATCCCGGATCGCCTTGGTCATGGTCCTGACCACTTTTGGCACTTTTGGCAGCGGGTACACGGCGGCGAATGCCTATCCGGACGGCGCACGCAAGCCGGCCGCGGACCGCCGTCACGTGCAGGTCATCCCGGCCGACGACAAGACCGGGGAGGACGGTTCGAAGGGGGCGGAAAGGCCCCCCGGCCCGCCGAAGGCGAAGGATCTGGAGAAGGCGGCGGCCGAGCTGTCGAAGGCGCGAGGGGCGAGGAAGGCGGCCCTCGCGTTCCGGGAGGCGCAGCAGCGGGACGGACGGCGGGCCCGTCGCGCGACCTGCAACCCGCCGACCAACATCATCTGCCAGGAGAACAACCTGCCCGGCAACCCGCCGAGCGAGTGGGACGTGTCCGGCGCCGGCAGCGACAACATCCGGGGCTACGCCACCACGATGAGCGGGGTCGTCGGCGACACCATGCGGTTCAAGGTCATCACCGATGCGACCGCCTACCACATGGACATCTATCGCATCGGCTACTACGGAGGGAACGGCGCCCGCAAGATCGCGACCGTCCTGCCCTCCGTGCCGCTTCCGCAGGCCCAGCCCGCCTGCGTGTCCGACCCGTCCACCGGCCTGGTGGACTGCGGCAACTGGGCGGTGTCCGCCACCTGGACGATACCCGCGACCGCCGTGTCGGGGGTGTACATCGGCAAGCTGGTCCGGGACGACGGCACCCCCGGCGCCAGCCAGGTGATCTTCGTCGTGCGCGACGACGTGCGGAACTCCGACCTGCTGTTCAAGACCTCCGACACCACCTGGCAGGCGTACAACACCTACGGCGGCAACAGCCTGTACTCCGGCAACCCGGCCGGGCGCGCCTACAAGGTGAGCTACAACCGTCCCTTCACCACCAACTGCTGCGACTGCTGCCAGGGCTCCTACCAGTCGTGGTTCATGTCGGCGGAGTATCCGATGGTGAGATGGCTGGAGGCCAACGGCTACGACGTGAGCTACATCTCCAGCATCGACACCTCGGCACAGGGCAACCTGCTGCTCAACCACAAGGCGTTCCTGTCGGTGGGCCACGACGAGTACTGGTCCAACGAGATGCGAACAAATGTGGTGAACGCCCGAGATAACGGGGTGAACCTCGCGTTCTTCTCGGGCAACGAGTCGTTCTGGAAGACCAGGTGGGAGCCCAGCATCGACGGGACCTCCACCCCGTTCCGGACACTGGTCTGCTACAAGGAGACGCTGGCCAACGCGAAGATCGATCCGAGCCCGCAGTGGACCGGCACCTGGCGCGACCCGCGTTTCTCACCGCCGTCCGACGGCGGACGGCCGGAGAACGCCATGACCGGCACGCTGTTCATGATGAACGGTGCCAGGCACGACGCGATAACCGTGTCGTCGGTGTTCTCCCAGATGCGGATCTGGCGCAACACCTCGATCGCGAACCTCCAGCCCGGCCAGGTGGCGACCTTCCCCACCAACACCCTCGGGTACGAGTGGGACATCCTGCCCGACAACGGGGTCGAGCCCCCCGGCCCGGTGAGGTACTCGTCGACGACGATCGCCGCCGACACGCAGGTACTGCTCGACTTCGGCAGCAGGTACGGGGCGGGCGTCCTGACGCACAGCCTCGCGCTGTACAGGGCGGCCAGCGGCGCGCTCGTCTTCGGCGCCGGCACCGTCCAGTGGTCGTGGGGGCTGGACGCCAACCACACCACCCCCGGCACGCCCACGAACATCGACATGCAGCAGGCGACGGTCAACCTCCTCGCCGACATGCACTCCCAGCCGTCCAGCCTGCAACCCGGGCTGGTGCCGGCGACGGCGTCCACCGACACGTCCCCTCCCACCTCGGCGATCACCAGCCCGTCGAACGCCGGCACCGTGACGAACGGGTCGGTCGTCATGGTGCAGGGAACGGCGGCGGACACCGGGGGCGGCGTCGTCGCCGGGGTCGAGATCTCCTTCGACGGCGTCCGGTGGTTCCAGGCACAGGGCACCACCGACTGGAGCTACCAGTGGCAGCCGCCCGCCACGAGCGGGCCGGTGACGATCAGGGTCCGGGCGGTCGACGACATCGGCAACCTGCAGACGACCACCACGGCGATCACCGTCAACGTGGTCCTGGCCTGTCCCTGCACGATCTGGTCGTCGACGACCGTCCCCGGCGCGGCCAACTCCAGCGACACCAGGTCGGTGGAGCTCGGGGTGAAGTTCAGGGTCACCAGCGCCGGCTACATCAGGAGTCTCAGGTTCTACAAGGGGACGTTCAACACCGGCACCCACATCGGCAACCTCTGGACCTCCACCGGGCAGCTCCTGGCGAGCGCGACGTTCACCTCGGAGTCCGCGTCGGGCTGGCAGCAGGTGGACTTCCCGGTGCCGGTACCCGTCAACATCAACACCACCTATGTCGCCTCCTACTTCGCGCCGAACGGCAGGTACGCGTTCGACTTCGGCTACTTCACCACCTCGGTGGTGAACGGGCCGCTCGTCGCGCTCGCCGACGGCCTCGACGGCGGCAACGGCGTGTACCGGTACGGGGCGACCAGCGGTTTCCCCACCAACTCCACCCAGGCCGCCAACTACTGGGTCGACGTGGTGTTCACGCCGTCCGCCACCCTGTGGAGCAACACCGCCACCCCGGCGGTGGGGGCCCACCCGGACACCACCCCGGTCAACGTCGGCGTGAAGTGGCAGGCGACCACGACCGGGGAGATCAGGGGCATCCGGTTCTACAAGGACGCCTTCAACACCGGTATCCACGTGGGGAGTCTGTGGACCACCAACGGCCAACTGCTCGCCAGCGCCACCTTCACCAACGAGACGCCGTCCGGCTGGCAGGAGGTCTACTTCGGCACTCCCGTGCAGGTGAAGGCCGGCACCACCTACATCGCCTCCACCTTCGTCGGATCCGGGCACTTCCCGTACACCAACCAGTACTTCACCACGCAGTACAACAACCCGCCCCTGATCGCGCTGCAGGACGGGGCGCAGGGAGGTAACGGGGTGTACGCCTACAGCGCGTCGCCCACCTTCCCGACGAACACCTACCAGGCGACCAACTACTGGACGGACGTGGTGTTCGCGCCGTCGAACTCGCTGTGGAACGACTCGGCGACGCCGGCCGTCGACGCGCATCCCGACACCAGCCCCGTCGTGCTCGGCGTGAAGTTCACGCCGACCACCAACGGGACGATCCGCGGCGTCCGGTTCTACAAGAGCGTGTTCAACACCGGCACGCACATCGGGAGCCTGTGGACCAGCGACGGCCAGCTGCTGGCCAGCGTGACGTTCACGAACGAGACCGATTCCGGCTGGCAGGAGGCGTACTTCGACACACCGGTGCCGGTCACCGCCGGGACCACCTACATCACCTCCTACAACACACTGTCGGGTCACTTCTCGTACACGCGGCCGTACTTCAGCAGCTCGTGGACGAACTACCCGCTCGTGGCCCCGTCCGACGCCGCCTCCGGGGGCAACGGGGTCTACGTCTACAGTGCGGCGAACGCCTTCCCGAACAACACCTTCCAGGCCACCAACTACTGGGTGGACACGCTGTTCGACCCGGCCTAGCCGACAGGAGTCCCGTCACGCACACCCCCGCCCGCATCCAGCGGGCGGGGCCGCTTTCGCCGGGACGCCCCCCCCGGGCGCCAACCGGCCGTCACCACCGGGGAAAGAATCGCGGCCCCGTGCCCGCCGGCGGCAATCCCCGGCCAAGGACGCCGTAAGGGACCGGAGCCGTGGTGGCGTGCGCCGAGAGGTCTGTGATGCGATCGGCATCGGTGAGACGCGGAGGGGATCGTGGCCGGCCACTGAGGATGATCGGGGGACCAAATGTCGGTGTCGGTGGTCGTACCGTGTTACCGCTCCGCGCGCACCCTTCCGGTCCTGGTGGCCCGGCTGGTGCCCGTCCTTCGCGAGATGGGCGTCCGCCACGAGGTCCTCCTCGTCGTCGACGGAAGCCCGGACGACACCTGGAGGACCGCGGCCGAGCTCGCCTCGCGGTACGACTGCGTCCGTGCGCTCCACCTCTCCCGCAACTACGGGCAGCACAACGCCCTGGTGGCCGGCATCCGGGAGGCGGCCTTCGAGCAGATCGTCACGATGGACGACGACCTGCAGCACCCGCCGGAACAGATCCCGCTCCTGCTGGCGGCACTGGAGGGCGACCGCCTGGACCTGGTTTACGGCGTCCCGCACAAGGAGGAGCACGGCTTCGTGCGCAGCCTCGCGTCCCGGTGGGTCAAGGCGGCCATGGCGATCGCGCTCGGAGTGCGCGCCGCGCGGGCCATCAGCGCCTTCCGCGCGTTCCGCACCCAGCTGCGCGACGGGTTCGAAGGGCTGTCGGGGCCGCACGCGTCGATCGACGTCGCCCTGTCCTGGGCCACCACACGGATCGGCTCGGTGAAGGTGCACATGAGCGAGCGCGACCACGGGCGCTCGGCCTACACCGCGCGGCTGCTGGTCCGGCACGCGATGAACATGCTCCTCGGCTACAGCACGACGCCGCTCCGGGCGGCGAGCTACCTCGGGTTCCTCGTCGGCGTCGTCGGCCTGCTGCTCGCCGGCTCCGTCCTGTGGAGCTTCCTCGCGGGGGACACCACGGTGGCCGGCTTCACCACCATCGCCTCCATGGTGGCCGTCTTCTCCTCGGCCCAGTTGATGGCCATCGGCGTCCTCGGCGAGTACATCGGGCGCATCCACGGCAGCGGCATGGGCCGGCCCACCTACGTCGTGCGCGAACGCGCCGGGGGCGGCGCCCGGGTGAGCGAGCCGTACCAGACGGGCGTGCCGGCTAGCGGTCACCGGCGCGCGGGAGCCGGGGCCGGATCAGGTGAACCGTGAGGACGGCCTCCACCGGCTCGAACCCGTACCTCGCCCACGCCCGCTGCACCCGGACGTTGTGCCCCTGCGTCGAGATGAGGACCTCCCGCGCGCCCCGGGCGAGCGTGCGCTCCTCGACGCCCCTGAGCAGGTGCGCGTACAGGCCGCCTCCCTGCGCCTGAGGGACCACGCCGGCGAGCAGGATCTCCGTCCGGGGGCCGTCCTCGTCCAGGGTCGCGAGCGCGAGGAAGGCCTCCTCGTCCGCGCTCCACAGCCCCAGGCACCCTCGCTCGGCGGCGGACCGCACGGCCCATTCCTGGTACCCCGCCAGCGCCTGGCTCGCCCCGAACAGCGGGTTGGCCAGGTAGTGGTTGCGGTACGAGGAGAAGATCTCCGCCACCAGCCTCCTCACCTCGGCCACCTCGCCCACCGGCCTCGGGCTCAGGCCCGCGGACGGCCCGGGCGCGCGGCCCTCGCCCGCGCGCAGGCGCCAGTAGGCCAGCGAGTCGGCGAACACCGCGGTACGGCCGAGCGCGGTCAGCCGGGCGAACCAGTCGACGTGCTCGGCCGGGTACCGGACCACGATCACGTCCGCCGCCGAGGCCAGGATCGCCTCCCGGACCGAGGGGAAGCGGGCGCCGCCGGGTACGGTCAGGCGCTCGACCGAGCACCCGAACCGGGCCGACTCCTGAGGGGACGCCACCGTCCGCGTCTCGCTCTCCGGCACCGTCAGCTCATCCCGTAGGCGCGGACGGCGTCGATCACCCGTGTCAGACCGGCCTCGTCCAGATCGGCGTACACCGGCAGCCGCAGGAGGCGGTCGGCGACCTGCTCGGTGACCGGGCAGCCGCCCTCGGCCACGCGCCCGTACCGTGCCCCGGCGGGGGCGATGTGCAGGGGCTGGTAGTGGAACGCCGCCTGCACCCCGTTGTCCCTGAGATGGGCCATGAGCCCCTGGCGGTTCTCCAGGTCCGGGAGCAGCAGGTAGTACAGGTGGGCGGGGTGGAGGCACCCCTCGGGGACCGCCGGCTGTGACACGCCGTGCGCGGCCGCCCAGTCGGCCAGCTCCTCGTGGTACGTCCGCCACACCTCGTGCCGGCGCGCCTGGATGCCGTCGAAGGCCTCCAGCTGGGCGGTCAGCTGCGCGGCGAGCACGTCGGACGGCAGGTAGCTGGAGCCGATGCCGACCCACCGGTACTTGTCCACCTGGCCGCGGAAGAACCGGCTGCGGTCGGTGCCCTTCTCGCGGACGATCTCGGCGCGCGCGGCGAGGTCGAGGTCGTTCACCAGCAGCGCACCGCCCTCCCCGCACTGCACGTTCTTGGTGGCGTGGAAGCTCTGCGCCGCCATCCGGCCGAAGGATCCGAGGGGCCGTCCCCGGTAGGAGCCGCCGAGCCCGTGGGCGTTGTCCTCGATCAGGGCCAGCCCGTGCCGGCCCGCGACCTCGCACAGGACCTCCATCGCGCAGGCGACCCCCGCGTAGTGGACGGCCACGATGGCCCGCGTGCGCTCGGTGACCGCCGCCTCCACCAGCCTCTCGTCGAGGTTGAGGGTGTCGGGCCGGCAGTCGACGAACACCGGGACCGCGCCGCGCAGCGCGTAGGCGTTGGCCGTCGACACGAAGGTGAACGACGGCATGATCACCTCGTCGCCGGGACGCAGGTCGAGCAGGATCGCCGACATCTCCAGCGCGTGGGTGCAGGAGGTGGTCAGCAGCACCTGGCCCGCCCCGGTCATCTCCTGCAGCAGCGCGGTGGCCCGGCGGGTGAACGGACCGTCCCCGGAGGTCGACCCGCCGCGCACCGCCTCCGCGAGGTAGTCGAGCTCGCGCGGGGACAGGTGCGGTCGGTTGAAGGGGATCGCGTCCAGGCCGATCGTGTTCACGAAGGCAGTCAACAACGGCGGGACGCCGGCGGGCGCGGTGTCCCGCCGGCGTTGGAGAGCCCTTGCGAAAGACTTACGTTCGGGGCGAGATGTCAGCTCGCGGTGTACACCACGTCGACCCAGTAGTTCGAGCTCTGGAAGGTGTTGGTGGGGAAGGCGTTCGTCGCGCTGTAGACGTAGACGCCGTTCCCGCCGAACTGGCCGTCCACGGGCGCGATCAGCGCGGCGTTGGTGTACTGCGAGGTGAAGTACGAGGTGTCCTGCGAGTAGTGCCCTGATGTCGTCAGGTACGAGGCGACGTACGTGGTGTTGGCGCTGATCGCCACCGGTGTCGGGAAGTTCACCTGCTGCCAGCCGGACGCCGTCTCGCCGCTGGAGGTGGTGCTGGCCAGCTGGGTGCCGCCGAGCGTCCACAGGCTGACGGTGTGCGGGCCGGTGTTGAGTGCGCCCTTGTAGAACCTGATGCCCTCGATGACGCCGTCCGCGGTGGCCTGGAACTTCACGCCGACCACGACGGGGGCGGTGTCGGCGCTGGAGGCCGTGGCCGGGACGGTGCTGTTGGGCCACAGGCTCGCGGCGGGCACGAAGACGGGGTCCACCCAGTAGTTCGCCGACTGCCACGTGCTGGTCGGGAAGGCGTTGGTCGAGCCGTAGACGTAGACGCCGTTGCCGCCCTGCGGCCCGCCGTCCGCCGGGGCGAGGAGCGGGTCGTTGGTGTACTGCGAGCTGAAGTAGCCCGTGGTGTAGGAGAAGTGCCCGGAGGTGGTGTGGTACGAGGCGATGTAGGTGGTCCCGGCGGTGATGGCGACCGGCGTGGAGAAGTTCACCTGTTGCCAGCCGGACGCCGTCTCGATGGTGGCCACGGTGCTGGCCAGGAGCGTGCCGCCGCTGGTCCACAGGCTGACGGTGTGGGTGCCGGTGTTCAGCGCGCCCTTGTAGAACCTGATGCCCCTGACGGTGCCGTTCGCCGTGGCCTGGAACTTCACGCCCACCACGACCGCCCTGCCGTCGGCGGCCGACGCCACGGCGGGGACCGCCGAGTTGTCCCACAACGAGGCCGTGACGATCTCGGTGATCTGGGGGGAGATGCTCGGGGCGAAGTGGACGATGCCCTCACCGCTGGAGACGTCGCCGCCGAGGTAGGCCGCGGTGATGGGATGCCGGCCCGGCGCGAGGCTCGAGGTGGTGAACGTCGCCGCGCCCGAGCTGTTCAGGTTGACCGTGCCGAGGACGGTCGCCCCGTCCTTGAACGCCACCGGGCCCTGCGGGATGAGCGGACTCGAGGCCGGGCTCACCGTGGCGGTGTAGGTGACCGACTGCCCCTCCTGGACGGGGTTGGCGGAGGTGGTCAGGGCGGTGCTGGTCGCCGGGTTGTTGGGGAGGCTGATGGCGGTGGCCGGGCCGGTGGTGCCGCCGACCGTGGTGACCGAGCCGTTCAGGGAGAAGGTCCTGCCGAAGACGAACGCGCCGCTGTTGACGGTGACGAAGCTGGAGGCCAGGAGATTGCCCCGGAAGGTGGACAGGCCGCCCAGCGACGCCGAGCCGGTGATCTGCCAGAAGACGTTGCTCGCCTGGGCGCCGTTGATCAGGCTGATGTTGCTGACGTTCGCGGTGGTCAGGCTGCCCGCGGTGAAGACGAACAGGGCGTTGGGATCCTCCTGGGCGTCCAGGGTGAGGGTGCCGTTGATCTGGAAGGCGCCGCCGCCGGGGGTGTAGACGCCGGGGGTCTTGGTGGTGGAGCCGAGCTCGGCGGCCGCCGTGACGACCGGGGTGCGGCTCGCGGCGTCGTTGTAGGCGGAGACGGCGTCGCTTCGGGCCGCGGCGGCGGTGGAGTCGCCGGCGTGGACGCTGCCGCTCACGGTGCCGGGAGGGAACCCGGTCACCGTGCTGCCGGGGCTCACCCCGAGGTCGCCGGTGATGGTCGTCTGGTTGGTGTTGTTGACGGCGCTGTTGGCCAGCACCGCGAAGGACGCGGCGCTGCCGAGGGTGATGGGGGGGACCGCCGCGAACGCGGTGTGCGGGTCGGCGATGGACAGGGCCATGGCCAGGGCGGTGGACAGGGCCATGAGGAGACAGATGCGGACGATGCGGGGACGGTGGTGAGGGGAGCCGAAGATGGGGCGAGGGTAGGGCATGCTGATCAACTTCTCGGGGATGTCGGCGCCTTGCGGGCGCCCGTGCGGAAGCGTCGAGGCCTGTCTCAGGATCTTCTGCGAACGGGGTCCGAATCGGGACGCCACCCGTGGTGGGGAAAGGTCACCACGTCATGGAGTGGATCGGGGACGATTTTCGGCGATCGCGCCATCGGCGGCGTGGGATGCGGGCCTGGGCTGGACCATCGGGAGACCTCTGTAACGCTCTGTGTCTCCGACTTTACGCTCTCCCGGTCTTTATTGACAATACTTCGGACGAAGAAATCATGCTCCGTAGTGCGTTTATATTGAAATACTTGCATTTATCATCTTAATTGCATTTGTGTCAGGAATATCGGGCGTTGCTCCGCCGGTGCGCCCGCGCCTCCGGCGGAGCGACGCCGCCGCCGCGCTAGCCGGTCACGTGCTGGACCAGCACGGGCGACTGGCTGGGCAGGAACTGGACCCACGCCTCGTTGGCGAAGGTGCCGACGCCGACGTAGACCGCGGTGATCGGGTGGTCGCCCGGAGCCAGCCTGGCCGTCCTGAACGTCGCGGCACCCGAGGCGTCGATGGTCCCCGAGCCGATGATCTGGTCGCCGTCCCTGAACAGCACCTGGCCCTTGGGGGTGAACCCCTGGAAGTCGCCGGCCACCTTCGCGATGAAGGTGACCGTCTGACCGGAACCCGAGGGGTTCGGCGACGAGGTGAGGGTCGTGGCGGTGGGCGGGTCGTCCGGCTGAGTGATGCGCGTGTGCGGCCCGTCGTCGGTGCCGATGATCTGCAGCGTCTGGTCGAGCGCCATCGTGCGCCCGAACACCGCCGCCCACCGGTCCACGGTGATCCCCCTGCGCACCAGGAGGTTGCCCCGGAAGGTGCCGTACAGGCCGAGGGTGGCGTCGTCGCTCACCTGCCAGAAGACGTTCTCCGCCTGCGCCCCGTTCAGCAGGTCGATGTTGCTGGACTTCATGGTCATCAGTGACGAGGCCTGGAAGATCCACACCGCGTTCACGTCGCCATGGGCGTCGAGTCTCAGCGTGTCCATCAGGGTGAAGACCCCGCCCGGCGTGTTGTAGACGCCGGGCGGCAGGACGGTGTTGTCGCCGATGACCGAAGGGAGCGTGGCGGTCGGCGTGCGGGACGCGGCGTCGTTGTAGGCGGCGATCGCGGCCGCCCTCTCACGCCGCGCCTCGGCGGTGTCGATCGAGATCTGCCCTCGGACCGCGCCGGGCGGGAAACCGCTCACGGTCCTGCCGGGGGTCACGTCGACGTCCCCGGTGATCGTGGTCCTGTCGGTGTTGATCACGCCCGTCGCGCCGAGCACGGCGAGGTCCCTGGCCTCGCCCAGCTGGACCGGCCGCACCGAGACCTTGTGGAAATGGCCCGGCATGATCATGGGGGTGGGGGCCGCCGACGCGACCGCGCCGGGCGAGGCGAGGGGAAGGACGGTCATGGCGACGGCCGCGAGGATCGTCGCGGGACGAGGTCGCAAGGAATCACGGAAATGCGTATTCATCATGAATCAGCCCACTTTTCGATATGAATGCCGCTCGATTCGGTGTCCCGGCTCACTATCTCCACCTTCGCGGCGAGCCCGGGAACGACACGCCCGTGCCGCCGTCGAATCGGCGTTATAACAAGGAGGGCCTTTTACAGTCGTGCATATCGTTTCGCGAATGCGCGGAGGTCCTGATATGGCAGAGAAGCTGGTGGTCGTGGGGCAGGGCTATGTGGGCCTGCCCCTGGCGATGCGGGCGGTGCGGGCAGGTTTCCACGTGGTGGGCATCGACGTGGACGAGTGGCGGGTGAAGCGGCTCGACGCCGCCGAGTCCTACGTCGAGGACATCAGCGACGAGGAACTGGCGGCCGCGCACCGTTCGGGCCGTTACCTCGCGAGCACCGGCTACGCCGCCGCCGAGGGATTCGACGTCTGCGTCATCACGGTGCCCACCCCGCTGCGCGAGGGGGTGCCCGACCTGCGCCACATCGGCTCGGCCGGGGAGTCGATCGCGCCGCTGGTACGGCCCGGGGCCACGGTGGTCCTCGAATCCACCACCTATCCCGGCACCACCGAGGAGTACCTCCGGCCCCTTCTCGAGGACGGCTCCGGCCTGCGCACCCCGGAGGACTTCCACCTCGGGTACAGCCCCGAGCGGATCGACCCCGGGAACGCCGAGTGGCGCCTGGACAACACCCCGAAGGTCGTCTCCGGCATCGACGACCTGTCCCTGCGCAAGATCCAGGAGTTCTACGGCCGCATCGTGCGCGAGGTCGTGCCCGTCTCCTCGCTGCAGGTCGCCGAGCTGTGCAAGCTGCTGGAGAACACCTTCAGGCACGTCAACATCGCCCTGGTCAACGAGCTGTCGATCTTCGCCCGGCAGCTCGGCATCGACGTGTGGGAGGCCATCGACGCCGCCTCCACCAAGCCGTTCGGGTACATGCGCTTCACCCCCGGCCCCGGCGTCGGCGGGCACTGCCTGCCCATCGACCCGTCCTACCTGTCATGGCGGGTCAAGCGGAGCCTCGGGCACAACTTCCGGTTCGTGGAGCTGGCCAACGACATCAACGACCACATGCCCGAGCACGTCGTGCAGCGGATCGCCCTCACGCTCAACCAGCGGTACAAGCCCGTCAAGGGCAGCCGCCTGCTCCTGCTCGGCCTGTCCTACAAGAAGAACGCGGGCGACTGCCGGGAGTCGCCCGCGATCGAGGTCGCCAAGGCCCTGACGAAGCTCGGCGCCGACGTGCTCGCGGCCGACCCGCACGTCGACGCCTTCCAGCTGCCACCCGGCATCGACATGGTGGAGCCGACCGAGGCGCAGCTCGCCGCCGCGGACGCCGTCGTGGTGCTCACCGACCACGACTGCTTCGACTACCGGCTGGTGCAGGGGGTGAGCAAGCTGGTCTTCGACACCCGCAACCGCTGCCGGGGGGACAACGTCGAGCGCCTGTGACCGGCGGGCTCAGCGTCCGAAGCGCCGCTGAGCCCTGCTCAGAAGTCCGAGTGGGAGGTGCCGCGCCACTGCCGTGAGCACCTTGTAGCGGATGTCCGGCACGCTGACCGGCACCCCCCGGGCGAAGTCGCGCATGGCGACGTCCACCACGTGGTCGGCCGACAGCCACAGGAACTGGGGGCTGCCGGAGGTGTCGATCGACGCCCGCTGGTGGAACTCGGTGTGCACGAACCCGGGGCACAGCGCCATGACGCGGACGCGCCGCTCCGGGACCTGCGCGGCCAGCGACTCGCTGAAGTTCACGATCCAGGCCTTGGACGCGCCGTAGGTGCCCGAGGGAAGGAACGCCGCCACCGACGCGACGTTGATGACGCCGCCGCGTCCCCGGGAGCGGATGCCCGGCAGGGCGGCCATGGTCAGGCGCAGCACCGCCTCGCAGTGCACGCGCAGCATGACCAGCTCGTCGGCCACCGGCACCTCCAGCGCCTCCCCGGGGTGGCCGAACCCGGCGTTGTTGACCAGCAGGTCGACGCCCTCGCGCAGCCGTGCCTCCACCGCCGAGATTCCCTCCTCGGTGGCGAGGTCGGCGGGGAGCACCTCGGCCCGCACGCCGTACCGGCGGTGCAACGCCTCGGCGCTCTCGTGCAGGCGCTTCTCGTCGCGGGCCACGAGGACCAGGGAAAGGCCGTCGGCGGCCAGCCTGCGGGCGAACGCGGCGCCGATGCCGGCGGTGGCGCCCGTGATCAGTGCGGTAGGCATGCAGGAAGACTAGTGGAGCCTTCACCGGCCCGGTCCGTGTCGCAAGTGGAGCCGGACTTCTGTCGCGTTTCCCGAGGTCTCTCACAGTCACATCGCGGCCGGCGAGCACGGAGCCGAGGGGAGGGCCGGCAACGACGAGACCGGGGGTTTTCTCACCGCGAGCCTGGGAACGCGGCATTCCTGATCGAATCAGGAGGAGGAGCTGATGAGCAGCAGGTCGAACCAGGAGCGGATCACGACCCGGCGGTTGTGGCCCGGCGGGCCGCAGGTGGGGGCGATCGGGCTCGGCTGCATGGGGATGACGTGGGCCTACGGCGCGGCCACCGACGCCGAGGATCCCCGTGAGGTCATCGGCCGGGCGCTGGACCTGGGCGTGAATCTCCTCGACACCGCCGACGTGTACGGGCCCTTCACCAACGAGGAGACCGTCGGCAGGGCCATCGCCGGGCGGCGGGACGAGGTCGTGCTCGCCACCAAGGGCGGCAACGTCGCGCGGGTCGGCGAGGACGGCACCCCCGCCCTTCCCCACCCGGACGGGCGCCCCGAGCACCTGCGCGCGGCCCTCGACGCCTCCCTCCGGCGGTTGGGCGTCGACCACGTCGACCTGTACTACCTTCACCGCCCGGACCCTCAGGTGCCGGTCGAGGAGAGCGTCGGCGCCATGGCCGAGATGGTGGCCGCGGGCAAGGTGCTGGCCCTCGGGGTCTCGGAGTTCAGCCTGGAACAGCTCGACCGGGCCCAGGCCGTCCACCCGATCAAGGCCGTGCAGTCGGAGCTGTCCCTGTGGACCAGGGACCATCTGGCCACCTCCGTGGAGTGGTGCGCCCGCCACGAGGCCGCCTTCGTGGCCTACTCCCCGCTCGGCCGCGGCTTCCTGACCGGCCGGTTCCGCGAGGCCAGGTTCGCCCCGGACGACTATCGCTCGCACAACCCCCGCTTCCAGGAGGAGAACTTGACGGCCAACCTGGCCATCGTGGACAGGGTCGAGCAGATCGCCGCCCGGCACCAGGCCACCGCGGCCCAGGTGGCCCTCGCCTGGACGCTGGCACAGGGCGAGCACGTCGTGCCGATACCCGGCAGCCGGCGCCGCTCGCGCGTCGAGGAGAACGCGGCGGCGACACTCCTGCGGCTCACCCCGGACGACCTCGCCGAACTGGACGCCTTGCCCGCACCGGCCGGCAGCCGGTACTGACGCCGCGTGATGGCCGGCCGGCCGCCGCCGATCCCGGCCGGGCGGCGCGTCGCGCCGGGCCGCCTGGCCGGCTCATCGGTTCGCGGGCGCGTCCGTCGTCAGGGTCGGCGACGGCCGGGCGTCCTCCCTCGCGGCCGCGATGAACCGCGTGGCCGCCTTTCGTCAAGATTTATGAAATCTCCCTTGGGGATGTCTCCTTAAAAGCGGGCATAAGAACCATGATGACCCGCAAAGCGGAGGTAATGCCCCTGTGGAACGATCGCGGGCAGGGTCACGGTTGATCGCGACGGCGATGGTCGTCGCCGCCATGGCCGCCGGGCTCACCGGATGCGGCGGCGCCGACTTCACCTACGTGATGGGTGACGATGGGCAGAGCTACTTCAAGGTTCCCGCCTCCTGGCGGAAGGTCGACCAGGCCGCGCTCGACCAGCGGGTCTTCGGCGACCCGAACTCCGCCACCGCGCGACTGCGCAAGCGGCTTTCCTGGACGGTCGCCTACGACGCGTTCAGCCGGCCCTCGGCGGACCACCTGCTCGACGCCACCGGCGGATCCGACCAGCCGTTCGTCTTCGCCATGGTGTCCAAGCTCACCGCGTCCGAGCGCGACAAGATGTCCCTCGACGGGCTGCGCAACGCCGCGATGCTGCCCGTCGCGGTCGGCGCCGACGTGCGGCAGCAGCTCGAACAGATGCCCACCTATCCCTACAAGAACTTCGAACTCCTCAGCGACGAGGTGCTGCCACCCGAGGACGGCGTGCGGGGCGTCCACGTGGTGTACAACTTCAAGGTCCTCGGAGGGCCGGTGCAGACCTTCGACCAGACCGCCTACCTCGCCGCCGACGGCACGCGCGTCTCCGTCCTCCTCATCCGCTGCTCGGCCACCTGCTACCGCCAACGTGGCCAGGAGATCGAGCGGGTCGCGCGGTCGTTCAAGGTAAAGCGGATTCCCGGGTGACCCGGTGAGGAGCACCGATGACACAAGCCCCCGCCCCTGAGCCCCCCACTGGACTGCGCGCCCCCGACTCCGGACCGGCCTCCACCGGGCGGACCGCCCTGCCGTTCTGGGACCGGATCAAGATCCTTCTAGGGCTGGGGCTCGCGTTCCTCATCCTGGTCTGGCATGAGATGGCCGCGTTCGAGGGTATCGAGCCCTTCGACGAGGCCGTGAAGACCACCACGCCCAGCCGCGCCGGGTCCGTCATCCTCGGGCTGATGGCGGTGGAGGCCGTAAGGCAGCTCCACTTCCTGGTGAGCGAACGTTCGGCGCGCTACCACCGCTTCTGGACCGCGAAGGTCTTCGGCGGCTTCGACCGGTGGAGCCGGCGCCGGTTCAGCGACTGGAACCGCTACCGCATCGCCAGGGCGCTGAAGTGGCTGTTCTGGATCGCGGTCCTGGCGCTGGTGCTCGGCCAGATCCTCGCCGTCTCCCCGGCCCTCGCCCTGTTCCAGGCCCCCGCGCTGCTGTGGCAGGTGCTGCCGTACGGCCTGCAGCTCGCCTTCGGGTTCTTCTTCGTCATCGTGCAGTTCGTCGGGCTCTTCTGGTTCATGGCCAGGGGCGGCGTCGAGACGTACTTCCCGGACGACATCAAGACCCGCTTCTCCGACGTCTGGGGGCAGGACCACGTCGTCGAGCGCGTCAAGGAGAACATCGTCTTCCTGGAGAAGCCCGACGAGATCGAGGCCAAGGGCGGCTACGTGCCGAGCGGCCTGCTCCTCTGGGGCCCGCCCGGCACCGGCAAGACGCTGATGGCCGAGGCGGTCGCCGGCGAGACGGGCAAGCCGTACGTCTTCGTCGACCCCGGCGCCTTCATCAACATGTTCATGGGCATCGGCATCCTGAAGGTGAAGTCGCTGTTCCGCAAGCTGCGCAAGCTGGCCCTGCGGTACGGCGGCGTCATCGTCTTCTTCGACGAGGCCGACTCGCTCGGCCGGCGCGGCGCCCTCGCCCAGCAGGGCCCGCCCGGCGGCGCCGGCCTCACCGCCGGTGCCCCCTTCCGCGGCCCCGGGTGCCACGGGTTCGGCTACCTGTCGGAGGAGACCCGCGCCCTGCTGACCCGGCGGTCGCTGGGCGCAGCCCGCGCCGAGCCCCCCGAGCCCGGCCGTGACCGCGTGGTCAGCTCGATGGGGATGATGGGCAGCGGAGACCAGGGGACGCTGCAGGCGCTGCTCACCGAGCTGTCCGGGCTGAAGAAGCCGCGCGGCTTCGTCAACCGGTACGTGCGCCGGCTGCTCGGCATGCGGCCCAAGCCGCCGCCGAAGTACCGCATCCTCGTCATGATGGCCACCAACATGCCGAACTCCCTGGACGAGGCGCTGCTGCGGCCGGGCCGCATCGACCGCATCTACAAGGTCGGCTACCCGTCCAAGGCCGGGCGCGTGCGCACCTACCAGGGGTACTTCGACAAGGTGCGGCACGAGCTCACCCCCGAGCAGCTCGACAAGCTGGCCACGATCACCCCGTACGCGACCGGCGCGACCATCAAGGACCTGGTCAACGAGTCGCTGATCACCGCCATCCGGGCCGGGCGAGAGGTGATCACCTGGGCGGACGTCATGACCGCCAAGCGGCTCAAGCAGCTCGGGCCCCCCGAGGACGTCGAGTACATCGAGCGCGAGCGCCACGCGGTGGCCGTGCACGAGGCCTGCCACGCCGTCACCGCCTACCGCACCCGCCAGCACCTCGAGATCGACCTGGCCACCATCGAGAAGGGCGCCGACTACCTCGGCATGGTGTCCAGCATCAAGCCCGAGGACCAGTTCACCCGGTGGCGCAGCGAGTACGAGGCCGACATCATGGTCTCGCTCGCCTCGCTGGCGGGGGAGCGCATGTTCTTCGGCGAGGACAACTCCTCGGGCGTCTCCGGAGACCTGGAGAACGCCACCATGGTGGTCGGCTTCATGGAGGCCCACTGGGGCATGGGCACCGGCGTCGCGTCCCTGCCGGCGCTGCAGCTTCTCGGCATCCGCGACGGGAAGGCGTCCCCGCGGCCGCGCCCCGGCGGCATCGGGTACACCCAGGAGCCGGCCGCGCGGCGCGACCACCTCACCCCCGACATGCTGGCCGAGCGCATCGAGTTCAACCTGGCCCGGCTGCTGGAGAAGACCGAGGAGCTGCTCAGGGAGAACCGCCGCGAGGTGCTGTGCGTCGCGCACGCCCTGGAGCGGCACAAGACCCTCAACGGCGACGACGTCATCGCGGTGATCGAGGGCACGCGGGGGCCGCTCGTCGACGGCTCGGTCTACGGCTCCGAGGAGTTCTACGAGGAGCTGGAGGCCTACCACCTGATCGCGGCCGAGGCCCACCGCACCCACAGCCAGGTGACCTCCCCCCTGCCGGCCCCGGCCCCGTCGCTGCTCCCGGCCCCCGTCGTCGCCGGACGGCTCCTGCCCGCGTCCGGCGCCCCCGGCTCGCCGGCGGACACCGCCGCGCCGCCGATGGTGGACACCTTCGGCCCGCCGCCGGGCACGACCGGCATCACGGGCGGCCCCTCGGGCCCGGTCATCCTGCCGCACAGCGGCGCCGCCCCACCGGCCGCGCACAACGGCTCACCGGTGCCGGGCCGCAACGGTTCGGCGTCCGGGAACGCCGGCGGCGCGGGCCAGGCTCCCGCCGACGGCGGTCCCGGCTACGCGCCGCCGGACTTCATCCCGTGGGGTCCCGCCGCCGTGCCCCCGGAGCAGCGGGCACGCGGAACGGGACGGCGTCACTCGGGGAGCCTGCGGCCGATCGGCCTCGCCCTGGCCGCCGCGGCGGCGCTCGCGGTCCTGGTGGTGCTCGGGCTGTCCCTGTTCGGCGCGACCCCGCCGGGAGCCGCCGCCGAGGCCCCCGCGACGGCCACGCCTCCGGTGAACGTGGTGGCGCTGCTGATCGTCGTGCTGCTGGCCGTCGGAGGCGGTGTCGCCGTCCTCGTCGTACGAGGTCAGCAGGCCGCTCGGGCCAGGGCGGAGGAGGCCAGGGACAGGGCGATCGAACGTGCCCAGCTCCTCGCCGCCGCCATGGAACCCGAGACCGCCATGCGCCTGCTCGGCTACGACGGCCAGACCCCCTCCTGACCGCTCCCCGCCGTACGGCGGGGCCGGATTCGCCCCACCACCTCCCCCGAGGTCCGGAGGCGCAGGGTCAGAGGCGGAAGTCCAGGTCGGGGATGATCTCGGCGACGTCCATCTGGGCCTTCTGGAGGCGGCCGGAGTAGTCCCAGTTCATCGCCTGCCAGCGGGTGAACTGGTCGAGCACCCACACCCCCGACTGGCGGCTGCCGTTGCCGGACCTGCCGTTCCCGCCGAAGGGCAGGTGCGCCTCGGCCCCGGAGGTGGAGTTGTTGACGCTGACCATGCCGGCCGCGACGCCCGCCCGGAACCGGAACGCCGCCTGCGGGTCGGTCGTGTAGATCGAGGAGGACAGGCCGTACCCCGACCGGTTCGCCAGGTCGATCGCCTCCTCCAGGCTGTCGAACGAGGCGACCCCGACGATCGGCCCGAACGTCTCCTCCAGGAACAGGCGATCGTCGGGACGCACCCCGTCGACGACCACCGGGTGGTAGTACAGGCCGCCCTCGCCGTCGAAGTCCCCGCGCGGGTTGTCCGGGGTGATCCGCCCCGCCGGCCCGGTGACGACGGTGTGGTGCGGCCGGATCCAGCCGAGGTAGTCCTCGTACCGCTCGGCGAAGCGGGCGTCGAGCATCGGGCCGTACAGCACCTCGCCGTTCGGGTCGCCCACCGCCGCGTCCCGGACGGCTCGGGCGTACCGTCCCAGGAACTCCTCGTGCACCGAACGGTGGACCAGGACGGTGCCGAGCGAGGTGCAGCGCTGCCCCGCCGTGCCGAAGCCCGAGAACAGCGCCCCCTCCACGGCCAGGTCGAGGTCGGCGTCGGGCATGACGACCATGGGGTTCTTGCCGCCGAGCTCCAGGCACGGCGACTGCAGGTGCCGCCCGCACAGCTCGCCGATCTCGCGCCCGACCGCGGTCGAACCGGTGAAGCCGACCTTCTGCACCGTGCCCTCCGTGAGGGCGGCCTCCAGCCCGGCGAAGGTCGCCGGGCCGTCGGCGAACACGACGTTCAGCACGCCGTCGGGCAGCCCCGCCGCGGCGAACAGGCGGTACAGCGCGTGCGCGGAGGCGGCGGCGTACTCGGCGGGCTTCCACACGACGGCGTTGCCGCACAGCAGGGCGGGCACCAGGTACCAGCTGGGCACCGCGACGGGGAAGTTGCCCGCCGTGATCACGGCCGCGACGCCGACGGGCACGCGGAAGGTGAAGAGGTTCTTGTCCGGCATCTCCGACGGCACGGTCTGGCCGTACAACCGCCTGCCCTCGCCGAGGAAGAAGTCGCAGGTGTCGACGATCTCCCGCACCTCGCCGAGCGCCTCGGCGTACGGCTTGCCGATCTCCTCGGTGACGAGCCTGGCCAGGGATTCGGCATTCGCCTCGACCAGCCTGCCGATCGAGGCGATCACCCTGCCGCGCACCGGGGCCGGCACCCGCGCCCACTCGCGCTGGGCCGCCGTGGCCACGCTGCACGCCCAGGCGAAGGCCGCACCGTCGGCCAGTTGCACCTTGGCGACGACCTCGGCGGTGCGCGCCGGGTTGACCGAGTCGTGGACGGCGGCGGTGGGATCGTCGGCGGCCTTGCCACCGACGACGGAGACGATCTGGCGGGTCACCGTTGACCTCCTCGTATGGGGCGTCTGCCTGCATTCTTACGCCTCGGCCCGCCTTCCCCCAACAAGGGGCCCATCAAGAAGCGCCGGCTCCCGCGGCCGCCCCGGCCGGTGCGTGCTCGTGAGGCCCCCGGGGCGCCCGGAATTTGTCATCTCTTTGCCTCGGCGCCCCGGGTGTTCGGTGGGTGTGCGGCGTTGATCGCGATCATTCTTCTCCTTGTCCCATTCCCTGGCCGCCGCCTTTCCGAGGCGTTCCCCGTTCCGGCGGCCCCCGGAGCGACAAGGATGATTTGTTGAGAAGAATCCGCCGAGGAGCCCTGCTGATCGCGGCCGGGGCCGTGGTCGCCGTCACCCCGGCCGGCGTTCCCGCCCTCGCGGGCACGCGCCCGCCCGCCGTTCAGCCCGCCCCGGAGAAAGCGGAGGCGGTCTGCACGGCTCCTTTCGTCGAGAACGATCCCAGGCTCGGCCCGGTGAATCTCCCTGAGACAGGGCTGCTGGGCAGGATCCTGCGCGGATACGCCCAACTGGGCGGCCTCTCCGGATACCAATTCATCGACCGCTACTGGGATCTCACGACGAACTCCTACCGTTTTCCGCCGGATGACGGATTCGCGCACGCGGGAGGATTTCCGAACGCGAAACCGGTCCTGGAGGGCTACAACCTCGAAGCGGGCACGGAGGTCGACCGGTTCGGCGGCGAGGGCGGCGCGTTCCTCTCGCCCGTCGGCACGCCCTATTCGCAGCGGGCCATCCCGCCGAGCAATCTCGACACCTTCGCTCCCCAGTACCCGTGCAACTACCACGTGTACAGGGTCGCCAGATCCTTCGCGGTCGATGTCGGCCCCATCGCGCCGGCCTTCCAGCAGCCGGGCGGAGGGCGCCAGTACCACCTGCTGAGCAAGTACTTCGTGGACGCGCCGAAGGGCAGGCGTGAGGCGTCGGTGGCCTTCCTGGTGGAGCAGGGCTACCTGCAGCGGCTCAACTGAGAGCCCGCGCCCGGAGGCTACACCGCCCTGAAGTCGGCGAAGTCGAACCCCGGCGACACCACGCAGCTGACCAGGACGGCTTCGCCGCCCGCCGGACGGGCCGCCTGCCAGGTGCCCGCCGGGACCAGGGCCTGCGGGACCTCGCCGTTCTCGACGCCCGGCCCGAGCGTGACCGACCGCTCGGCGCCGGGCCGTTCGCCCGTACCGCCCAGGACGAGGGTGAGCGGGCCGCCCCGGTGCCAGAACCACACCTCGTCGGAGCGGACCACGTGCCACACCGACTCCTCGCCGGGCTGCAGCAGGAAATAGATGCCCGTCGCGCTGCGGCGCGGGCCTCCGTAGCCGGGCGGTTCGAAGCCGACGGACGTGCGCCACGTCTCGCGGTACCACCCGCCTTCGGGGTGGGGCAGGAGGCCGAGCGCCTCGGCGACCGGCGGACGCTCCTGAAGCGCGACGAACGCGCCGGTCACGTCGCGGCGGAGGAACCGGACGCGCCCGCCGTCGACGGCGACCACGGGTTCGGGCCCGGTGAAGGTCTCGGCCGCGACCGCCAGCGCCTGGGCGTCCCCCTCGGCCGTCACCGATGGACCGTCAGGGTAGGAATCGAAGGTCATCAGGAGCACGCCGCCGATCCTATGCGGTCCCGGCGTCCCGGACCGGGGGAGACCAGGCCGGCCCGCCGGGGTCGTCCGCCGGGTCCGGTTCCGGCCGCGCGGTGAGGCCGCGTACCGCCGGTACGGCGAGGACGGCCACGCTCGCGGCCACCTGCCAGACCGCCCCGAAGGCCAGCACGGTGGACAGGCCGACGGCCGACGCCACGGGGCCGGCGGCGGCGAGGCCGAGGGGGCCGAGGGCGAACGCCCCGACCGCCGTGAGCGAGGTGATCCGCGCGAGCACCTCCGCCGGCAGGTGCCGCTGGTTGGTGCTCGCGTACAGCGCCTGGCACACCGCCGAGCCGGCCCCGGCCACGAGGGCGGCCGCCGCGATCACGGCGGTGGGCAGGCCCGCGGCAACGGCGGCCGACGGCGGCGCCCAGCCGAACGTGGCGACCGTCGCCACCACGAGAGGGCGGCGCGGCACCCGGCCGCCCACCATCGCGACGCCGCCCGCCACCGCGCCGGCCCCGTAGAACGCCATGATCACGCCCCAGTCGCGGGCCCCTCCGAGGCGTTCGTGGGCGGCCACCGGGCCGAGCACGAGGAACGGCGCCCACACGAGCATGTTGAACAGCGTGAACTGCAAGGTGGTGACCCACAGCCAGGTCCTGGAGCGGAACTCCCGCCATCCCTCGCCCAGCGCCCGCCACCCCTGTCCCCGCCGGCCCTCGGCTCCTTCCGCCCGGCCCGGGGCCCGCCCGCCCCCGGCGTGGCCGCGCAGACGCAGCATGACCAGCGCGACGGCGCTCGCGGCGTAGGTGACCGCGTCCAGCGCGACGACGGCCCCCGACCCCACCGCGGCGACCGCCAGTCCCGCGAGCGCGGGGCCCGCCACCGACGCCGTCGACTGCGCCAGCCCCGACAGCGCGTTGGCGTCCCGCAGCCTGCCCTCGTACGACCCGCCGCCCGCCGCCAGACGGGGGATCAGGGCGCCGCGCGCGGGCATGTAGAACGCCTCTCCGGTGCCCCAGAGGGCGACCAGCGCCACGAACGCCCACATCGACGGCCGTCCGGACAGGAGCAGCGCGGCGAGCGCCGACTGGCTGAGGCAGCGCAGCGCGTCGGAGGCGACCATGACCCTGCGGGGGCCGATCCGGTCGGCCACGACACCGGCGGCGAGCATGAACACCACCATGGGGACGATGCGCGCCGCCATCACGTACCCCAGGCCGGCCTGACCGCCGCCGCTGTCGAGCACCGCGAACGTCAGCGCCAGCGACGACATCGACGAACCGAGCATCGAGGTCGCCTCGCCGGCGAAGAACAGTCTCAGATTGCGATCGGACAGGGCGGCGGCCCGCCGGCGGATCCACTTCCCAACCATGGACGCCAACTCTGCGCGCCGGCCCGGCCGATGTTCAATGGCACCGCTGAGGAAAGTTGAGTCCCTTTACTGCAGGAGCGTCTGTCGGGGGAGTCCGCCCTGTTTCCTGTGGTTACACTCGGCAGGACGGTGCGGGCTCGCGGGTCGTTTACTGCGGCAGACGAGGTGACGCACCGATTTTTACTGCGGTGAGTTCCGAGTGAGGCGGCATGACGTCATCCCCCGCGCCCGTCGAGTACGCCGTGGCGATCGACCGGTACCTGGCCACCCTCCGGCTGGGCGAGGCGTCGCGGCGCGTCTACCGCATCGCCCTCGCCACCTGGGCCTGGCCGCTGGTCGGCAGGACGCCGCCCGCCGGGCGGGCCAGGCGCGGGGCCGTACCGCCGATCGTGCCGCTGGCCCTGCTGGACGCCCCCGGCGCCACGGGCCGGCTGCGGGAGGCCCTCGCCGAACGCGCCGCCGCCGCCGACGCGCGCACCGTCGGCAGGGAGCTGTCGATCCTGCGCGGCGCGATCGCGTGGTGGCGCACGCGCGGCTGGATCAGCGCGGACCCGCTCAAGGGACTCCGATCGCCCTCGGCGCCGCCGGGGACGGCCTCGCCGCTGAACCGCGAACAGGTGCGCATGATCTTCGATCTGCCCGCCGGCCTGCGCGAGCAGGCCTGCTGGCGGCTGCTGTACGAGACGGCCGCACCGATCGAGCGCGTCCTCGCCCTGAACGTCGACGACCTCGATCTCGCTCGCAGGCGGATCCGCGGCCTCCCCGCCGTCCGCTGGCACGCCGACACGGCGCGGCTGCTGTCGCTGCTGCTGCTCGGACGCGCCGGCGGCCCGGTCTTCCTGACCTCCCGCCGCGCTCCCTCGGGGACGGCTCCGCACGACCGGTGCCCGGTGACGGGGCGGGGGCGGCTGTCGTACCGGCGCGCGGCCGAGCTGTTCACCGCCGCCACGGTCTCCCTCGACCCCCAGGGGCACGGCTGGACCCTCCGGCGCCTGCGCGCCGCCGGCCTCGCCCACCGGGAGCAGACGGTCGGACGGTGACCCCCGCTTCGAGGGTTTTTTGCCCATTTCCGCTGGAAAGGCGAAGCAAAGTCTCAATGGGGACTTCAATGGAACACTCGAAGGTATGAATTCCGGACCAGGGACACCGGCTCGCCTGAACGACGGGTCGATCCACGTCAAGGGCGCGCGCCTGCACAACCTGAAGAACATCACCCTCGCCATTCCGAAGAACAGGCTGGTCGTCGTGACCGGCCTTTCAGGTTCGGGGAAGTCCACGCTCGCCTTCGACACGCTGAACAAGGAAGGCCAGCGGCAGTATCTGGAATCGCTGGGCATCGTCACCGGGCAGGTCGGCAAGCCGGCCGTCGACTCGATCACCGGGCTGTCCCCGTCGATCAGCGTCGACCAGCACCTCACCAACCGCAGCCCGCGCTCCACCGTCGGCACGGTCACCGAGGTCTTCGCCTACCTGCGCGTCCTGTGGGCCCGCATCGGCCACCGTCCCTGCCCCGGATGCGGGCGCGCCGTCCCGCCCGCCCACCAGGTGGGCGGCCAGGAGGACTGGGACGACGAGCCGTCCGGCGGCGAACCCGACGGGGTGCCCGGAGACCGGCGGTCCGTCCCGTGCCCGCACTGCGGGACCGCCGTGCCCGAGACGGCGATGGCGGACTTCTCCTTCAACAAGCCCGCCGGCGCGTGCCCGGCCTGCACCGGTCTCGGCGTGGTGATCAGGGCCGACGCGCACCGGCTGGTCGACCACGAACGGAGCGTCGCCGGCGGCGCCGTGCTCGGCTGGCCCCCCGCGGCCATCGAACACAATCTCAAGATAATGCGCGCCGCCGCCGCGCACTACGGTTTCGCCTTCGACGCCGGCCTGCCCGTGAAAGCCCTCGGGGAGGTCCAGCGCGACCTGCTCCTGCACGGTGTGGAGAGCCGGGAGTTCCGCAGGCACTTCCCCGGAGCCGAGCCGCCCGCGACCGTCACGAGGGGCCGGTTCGAGGGCGTGGTCACGACCATGCTGCGCCGGTACGCCGACCGCATCGCCGACGCCGACTACCGGGAACGCGCCGAGCGGACCCTGGTCAACGAGACCTGCCCCGACTGCCAGGGCACACGCCTGCGTCCCGAGAGCCGCCGCGTCACCGTCGCGGGCCTGACGATCGTCGACGCCTCACGCCTGCCCCTCGGCGAACTCGCCGCCTGGATCGACTCCCTCGAGGGGCTGGTCACGCCGGAGGAATGGCCCGTCACCGAGCCCGTCGTCGCCGACCTGCGCGAACGCGTACGCCGCCTGGTCGACGTCGGCGTCGGATACCTGACGCTGGAGCAGGCCACCCCGAGCCTCTCGGCGGGCGAGGCCCAGCGGCTGCGGCTGGCCGCGCTGCTCGGCTCCGGGCTCACCGGCGTGCTGTACGTCCTCGACGAGCCCACCATCGGACTGCACCCCGCCGACACCGCGCGTCTGATCGAGGTGCTGCGGCGCCTGCGCGACCTGGGCAACACGGTGCTCGTCATCGAGCACGACCTCGACGTGCTGCGCGCCGCGGACCACATCGTCGACATCGGGCCGGGCGCGGGCCGCCACGGCGGGCGTGTCGTGGCCCAGGGCACGCCGGACGAGGTCGCCGCGGTCAGCGGCTCCGTCACCGGCGACCACCTGGCGGGCCGCCTGGAGGCGCCGCCGCCGGCGCGGCGGACGGGCGACGACCGGGCGCTGGTCATCCGCGGGGCCCGGGCGCACAACCTCAAGGACATCACCGTACGGATCCCGCTCGGGCTCCTGGTCGCCGTCACCGGCCCCTCGGGCTCGGGCAAGTCGTCGCTGCTGTTCGACATCCTCGACCGGGCCGCCCGGCGACGGTTCCACGGCGCCGCCGAGGCCCCCGGCGCGCACGACGGCATCGACGGCTGGGATCACGTCGACAGGCTCGTGACGATCGACCAGCAGGCGGTGCGGCGCATGCCGCGCTCCAACGCGGCGACGTACTCCGAGGCGTTCACCCCGGTCCGCGAGGCGTTCGCCGCCACGACGGACGCGCGCGAGCGCGGCCTCACCGCCGGCCACTTCTCCTTCAACCGGCCCGGCGGCCGCTGCGAACGCTGCCAGGGCGCCGGAACGCTCGACGTCCAGATGCACTTCCTGCCCGACGTGCAGGTACGCTGCCCCGCCTGCCGGGGACGCCGCTTCAGGCCGGAGGTGCTCGCCGTGCGGTACCGCGGCCACGACATCGCGCAGGTGCTCGACATGACGGTCGAGGAGGCCCTGACCGTCTTCGACGGCGTGGCGGCCGTCGCGGCCCGGCTGCGGCTGATGGCCGACATCGGGCTCGGCTACCTGCCACTGGGCCAGCCCACATCCACCCTGTCCGGCGGCGAGGCGCAGCGCGTCAAGCTCGCCAAGGAGCTCGGCCAGCGCGTGAGCGGGCGCACCCTGTACCTCCTCGACGAGCCCACCACCGGCCTGCACGCCGCCGACACGGCGCGGCTGCTCGGCGTCCTCCAGCGGCTCGTGGACACCGGCAACACCGTCGTCACCATCGAGCACAATCTGGACGTCATCCGGGCGGCCGACTGGGTGATCGACCTCGGCCCGGCCGGCGGGGCGGCGGGCGGCGAGATCATGGCGGAGGGCACGCCGAAGGAGGTCGCGCGGGTGGGCCGTTCCCTCACCGGCGCCTTCCTGACGGAATAGCGGCGGTCAGGCGTCGTTCCCGTGCGGGGCGAGGACGCAGAACTCGTTGCCCTCGGGGTCGGCGAGCACCACCCACGGCTCGTCGCCCTGGCCCACGTCGGCGGGCCGGGCGCCGAGCGCGAGGAGCCGGTCCACCTCGGCCTTCTGGTCCTCCGGACGGAAGTCGAGATGCAGCCGGTTCTTGACCTTCTTCGCCTCGCCCACAGGGACGAAGATGAGCCCGGGCAGAGTGTCGGGCGCCAGCCGGATCTCGTACTCGTCCTCGGCGTCGTTGACGACCACCCAGCCGAGCGCCTTGGCCCACCACGCGCCGAGTTCGGCGGGATCGGCGGCGTCGACCACTACTTGTTCCCAGATCAGAGTCATGGTCCTGACGCTACCCACCCTCCGCCGCGCATGCCCGCGCCCCGCCGTGGATCCGCTCCGTCGGCGGGCTGTGAAGCGGGCCCGATTTTGTCGGAGGGCCTCGCTAATGTGCCGGTCGTGATCGAACGTTGGAGCCGCGATCAGGTGCTCGCGCTCGCTCCCGACGCCTCCTCCCAGAAGGGTGCGCAGGGCGTGAGCACCCCCGCGAAGTGGCCGGTGATGGGGGTCATGCCCGATGTGCTCTGGGGAGAGTGCAAGGGCAGCGGCGCCTCGCCGTACCACGCCTGCGTCGACCTGAGCGAGCCCGCCTACCGGTGCGACTGCCCGAGCCGGAAGTTCCCCTGCAAGCACGCCCTCGGGCTGCTCCTGCTCTGGGCGGCCGACGCCGTGCCGTCCGCCGAGGGAGCCCCCGCGTGGGTCACCGACTGGCTGGACCAGCGGCGCGTCCGTGCCGCCAAGGCCGCCGGCCGCGCCGCGGAGTCCTCTCCTGACGCCGGAGCCCCCTCCGGAGGGCCGGACGACCTGGACGAGGGCATGTCCACCGGCCGCTCCGGCGGGGGCGCGGAGGACGGCGCCGGGGCGCGGCGGCCGGCGGACGATCGGCGGGCGGCCCAGCGCGAGGAGCGGGTCGCGGGCGGGCTGGCCGAGCTCGAGCGGTGGCTGGCCGACCAGATCGGCCAGGGCATCGCCGGGGCACGGCAGAGCGCCCCGGCCCAGTGGGAGGAGCTCGCCAGGCGGCTGGTCGACGCGCAGGCCCCCGGAGTGGCCTCGGCCGTCTCGCGGCTGCACCGGGTGCTGGCCGAGGAAGACTGGCCCTCTCGGTTGCTCGGCGAGTACGCCCTGCTCAACCTGCTCGCCGTCGGCTACCGCCGGGCCGGGGCGCTTCCCGTGCCGCTGCGCGAGACGATCCGGTCACGGGTCGGGTTCCTGACCTCTCGCGACGACGTCCTCGCCGGGCCCGCGCTTCGCGACCACTGGCAGGTGCTGGGGCAGCGCGACGAGGAGCAGGACCGGCTGGTGTCGCGCCGGGTGTGGCTCCGAGGGCGTGCCGCCGGCAGGTTCGCCCTGGTGCTGTCGTTCGCCCCGGTGGGGCAGGCCCTCGACGCCTCCCTGGTGACCGGCACCACGATCGACGCCGAGCTGGCCTTCTATCCCGGCACCGCGCCGCTGCGCGCCCTGGTGGCCGTCCGGCACGGCGGCTCGCCCGCCGGGCCTCCGCCGGCCGACGGTGTGCCGGCGGCCCTGGCCCAGGTCGCGGCGGCGCTCGAAGGCGACCCCTGGCTGGAGTCCTGGCCCGTGGTCCTCGGTCCCGTCGTGCCCGTGCGAGACGGCGACCGCTGGCTCCTCGCCGACGCCTCCCCGGCCACCGTGCGCACCGGGGATCCGGAGCCGTCCGCGGTCGAAGGGGTTCCCCTGCATCCCGCCGTGGGGGTGCCGTGGCGGCTCCTCGCCGTGTCGGGAGGTCACCCCGTGACCGTGTCCGCCGAATGGAGCCCCCAGGGGCTCCGTCCGCTCACCACCTGGGACGAAGAGGACCGGGTGGTGGTCCTGTGACGGCGCCGCGACGGGGGTGCGAGCGGGGGCGGTGGCTCGGTCGGAGGCGGTCGCCGGATCGGGGGCGCCGGTCACGCAGGCCGCCGCTGGACGGGGCGTGTCGATCACAGGGGCGATCGCCCGACCGGGCGTGCCGCGAGCAGGGGCGGTGGCTTGGTCGGGCGTGCCGCGAGCAGGAGCGATGGCTTGGTCGAGGGCGTCGTGGGCGCCGGTGCGAGAGGGGGTGGAGTCGTGGCCACGGTTGACGAGTGGGAGCGGCTGGTGTCGGCGGCGCTGGTCGGCATCGATCGGCGTCCTGAGCCCGATCTTCTGGGGCAGGCGGCGGCCCACACGGTCGGGGCGCGGGCCGGGCAGCGGCTTCACAGGGGCGAGCCGCTGCCCGTCGCGCCTCCCGAGCGGCAGCGGCCGGTGCCGTACGCCGCCGGTGAGCGTGCCGGCCGCATTCTCGACGGCGAGCAGCCGCGGCTGCTGCCCGAGTGGCTGGAGGCCGCGGCCGCTCGTGGATACCACCTGCCGTCCAAGCTGATCCCGCGCGTGCTCGACCACGGCGCGCGAGACCGGTCGCTGCGCGCCGCCATCGGCGTCCTGGCGGGGGCCAGAGGGCGCTGGCTGGCGCGGCTGAACCCCGCCTGGGCTTACCTCCTCGAGGAGGCGACCGCACACACACTCGCCCCTCCGGCTGCGTGCGGACCGGATGGGGGAGACACGCCGGCGGCCTCCGGTACGGGTGAGGGGGATGCGCCGGCGGCCTCCGGGCCGTCCGGTGGGGCATCGGCGGGGGTGCCGGGTTCCTTCGAGGAGGGCTCTCCCGCGGCCGGGGGCGGGGGAGCGGAGCGTCCCGCCGGGCCGGGTGAGCAGGTGGAGGCGCATCCCGTCTGGGAGTTCGGCACCAGGGGCGACCGCCTGTCCTACCTGCGGCGCCTGCGGGCCGACGACCCCGCCAAGGCGCGGGCGCTGCTGCGGTCCGGCTGGGAGAGGGAGACGCCGGAAGACCGCGCCGCGTTCGTCCATGCCATGGCCGAGGGGCTCTCCATGGCCGACGAGCCGTTCCTCGAGGCCGCGCTCGACGACCGACGGCGAGAGGTCAGGAGCCAGGCCGCCGACCTGCTCACCCGCCTGCCCGATTCACGGCTCGGCCGCAGGATGACCGAGCGGGCCGCCCGCTGCCTGAGGCTCGACGGCGACCGGCTGGTCGCCGTCCCTCCCGACGCCTGCGACAGTGACATGGAACGCGACGGCATCCGGGTGCGCGCACCCGCCGGCACCGGCCAGCGCAGCTGGTGGCTCCAGCAGGTCGTCTCCCACACCCCGCTCGCCTTCTGGACCGACCACTTCGGGCGCACGGCCAAGCAGATCGTCGCGCTGAACGCCGGCGAGTGGAAGCGCGAGATCAGGCTCGGCTGGGAGCGGGCCGCGGTCCTGCAGAACGACTCGACCTGGGCGCGAGCGCTGTTCGCCGTGGAGCCCTTGAGCGACCTGCTGGCCGTCCTGCCGCCGGAGGAGCGCGCCGACAAGGCGGCCGAGCTGGTGTACGACCAGCCGGTCGACGGCCAGCTCATCATGATGCTCGGCGGCCTTCCCGGCCCATGGGGGAGGGCCCTGGCGAAGGCCGTCCTGGAGAAGATCCTCGACACGGTGGCCCGCCAGCCGTGGAACCTGGGGGAGCTGGTGCGCCTGGCGAGCGAGCGGATCGACCCTTCGGCGCACGAGATCGCGGCCCGGTTGTCCGCCGAGCCGCCCATCCAGGAGGTGGCCGCCACCTTGCGCTTCCGCTTCGAGATGCTGGCCGAGCTGGAGGGTGAAGACTCATGACCCCGCTCGAAGACCCGGCCCTCCTGCCCGAACCCCGGCCTGGTTTTCCGTCAGTCCCCGTATCCCCGCCCGCGGAGGCGCGCCGGGAGCGGGGCATGCCGTCCAAGTGGCCCACCACGCGAGAGCGAGCTGAAGCCGAAATGACCGTTCTGCGGCCCCACGCGGAAGACCAGTACGCCGACGAGCTGGAGATGCTCGCCAAGTCCGACGACAGGCCGAGGCCGCCCGGCTGGAAGCTGTCGCCATGGGCCGTGACCACCTACCTTCTCGGCGACGGCGACCAGATCACCCCCAAGTACATCGGGCCTCGCCGCATCGTCGAGGTGGCCGTGGCCACGCTCGCCACCGACCGGGCCCTGCTGCTTCTCGGCGTGCCGGGCACGGCCAAGACCTGGCTGTCGGAGCATCTGGCCGCGGCGATCAGCGGCGACTCCACGCTCCTCGTCCAAGGCACGGCGGGCACGGCCGAGGAGGCGATCCGGTACGGCTGGAACTACGCCCGGCTGCTCGCCGAGGGCCCCTCGCGCGACGCGCTGACCCCGAGCCCGGTGATGCGGGCCATGGCGGAGGGCCGCCTCGCCCGCGTCGAGGAGCTCACGCGCATGCCGTCCGACGTGCAGGACGCCCTGATCACCGTCCTGTCGGAGAAGACGCTGCCGATCCCCGAGCTGAACGAGGAGGTGCAGGCCGCGCGGGGCTTCAACGTCATCGCCACGGCCAACGACCGCGACCGCGGCGTCAACGAGCTGTCCAGCGCGCTGCGGCGCCGGTTCAACACCGTCGTCCTGCCCGTTCCGGCCAGCGCCGAGGAGGAGATCGACATCGTGGCGCGGCGCGTCGCGCAGCTCGGGCGTTCGCTGGAGCTGCCGGTGGCGGCGACCGGCCTCGACGAGATCAGGCGCGTGGTCACCATCTTCCGTGAGCTTCGCTCGGGGACGACCGCCGACGGCCGTACGACCGTCAAGTCCCCCAGTGGCACGCTCAGCACCGCCGAGGCGATCTCGGTGGTCACCAACGGCATCGCGCTCGCCGCTCACTTCGGCGACGGAGTGCTGCGGGCGGGCGACGTGGCCGCCGGCATCGTCGGGGCGGTGATCCAGGACCCGGTGTCCGACCGCGTGGTCTGGCACGAGTACCTCGAGACGGTCGTCCGTGAACGCCTCGACTGGCGCGACTTCTACCGGGCCTGCCGCGATGTCTCCTGACGCCGCCGTGTTCGACGTGCTCGGGGTGCGGCACCACGGGCCGGGGTCGGCGCGGGCCGTGGCGGCCGAGCTCGAGCGGTTCGGGCCCGACATCGTGCTCATCGAGGGCCCGCCCGAGGCCGACGCCCTGGTCGCGCTCGCGGCCGACCCGGACATGGAGCCTCCGGTCGCGCTGCTGGCCCACGTGCCCGGCCGGCCCGCCAGGGCCGCCTTCTGGCCGTTCGCCGTCTTCTCTCCGGAGTGGCAGGCCATCAGGTACGCGCTCGGCCGGGGTGTTCCCGTCCGTTTCTGCGACCTGCCGGCCGCACACAGCCTCGCGGAGGACGCCGCCGGCGAGGCTCCGGAGGACGGACAGGACGGTGACGCCGTGCCGGGGGAGCGGGCCGGGGCGGCTCCGGCGATGGCGCTCGGTGATCCGATCGGGGCCCTCGCGCGGGCGGCGGGGTACGACGATCCGGAGCGCTGGTGGGAGGACGCCGTCGAGCACCGGGGCGACACGCCGTTCGAGGTGATCGCCGAGGCCATGACGGCGGTCCGGGAAGGCTACGTCCCTCACGAGCACGAGGCCCGGCGTGAGGCGTACATGCGCAGGACCATGCGCTCGGCCGTCAAGGAGGGGCACCGCCGCGTCGCGGTCGTGTGCGGCGCCTGGCACGTGCCCGCGCTGCTGGAGCTCGGCCCGGCCGCGCCCGACGACCGCCTGCTCAGGGGTCTCCCCAAGGCCAAGATCGAGATCACCTGGGTGCCGTGGACGTACGGGCGGCTCGCCTCCCGCAGTGGCTACGGCGCGGGCGTCACCTCGCCCGGCTGGTACGACCACCTGTTCACCGCTCCCGACCGTCCGATCGAGCGGTGGCTCGCCGCGGCGGCCGCGGTGCTGCGCGAGGAGGACCTGCCGGTCTCCTCGGCCCATGTCATCGAGGCCGTACGCCTGGCGGGGAGCCTGGCGGTCGTGCGGGGGCGACCCCTCGCGGGGTTGAGCGAGGTGACCGAGGCCGTCCGGGCGGTGCTGTGCGAGGGCGACGAACTGCCGGTCGAGCTGATCCAGCGGCGCATGGTGGTGGGGGAGCGGCTGGGCGGCGTCCCCGCGACCACGCCCATGGTGCCGCTGCAGCGCGATCTCCGCGACCGGCAGCGGCGTCTGAAGCTCCGGCCCGAGGCGCTCGAACGCGACCTTGATCTCGATCTCCGCAAGCCGCTCGACCTCGACCGCAGCCGGTTGCTGCACCGCCTCGGGCTCCTGGGCGTGGCCTGGGGGGTGACGCGTGAGGCGCGCGGCAAGGGCACCTTCCGCGAGTCGTGGAGGCTGGCGTGGCGCCCGGAATTCGACATCGACCTGATCGAGGCGAGCGCCTACGGCACCACCGTGCCCGCGGCGGCGGTCGCCCGGGTACGAGAGATCGTCGGCCGGCCTTCCCTGGCGGGCACGGCCGCACCGCCCACCCCCCGCGCCGTGCCGTCCGTCCCGGGCGTCACCGGCACGGCCCCTTCCGTGACACCCGGCACCGGCGCGCCCCCTTCTTCCGCGACACGCGGCCCTGGCACGGCCGTGGCGGCGACGTTGGCGGAGCTGACCGGGGTGGCGGAGCGGTGCCTGCTGGCCGACCTGCCGGAGGTGCTCTCCGACGTCCTGTCGTCCATCTCGACCAGGGCGGCGCTCGACAGCGACGTCACCCACCTGATGGCGGCCCTTCCGGCGCTGGTGCGCGCCCAGCGGTACGGCGACGTCCGGGGCACGCCGGCGGAGGGGCTCTCCGCCATCGTCGAGTCGTTGCTCAGCCGCATCTGCGCCGGCCTGCCGGCGGCGGTGACCGGGCTCGACGACGACGCGGCCAGAGACCTGCTCGGCCACGTCGACGCCGTGCACTCCTCCGTCGGCCTGCTGGAGTCCCGCCGGGAGGGATGGCTGGCCGCGCTGCGGGCGGTCGCCGAGCGGCGCGACCTCCACGGGCTGATCGGCGGCCGCCTGACCCGCATCCTGCTCGACGCCGGCACGATCCCTGTCGAGGAGGTCGCCACGCGCATGTCCCGGGCCATGTCGGCGGGGACGCCGCCCGCCCAGGCGGCCGCGTGGATCGAGGGGTTCCTCTCGGGCAGCGGGCTGCTGCTCGTCCACGACGCGGTTCTGCTCGGCCTGGTCGACACCTGGCTGACCGGGCTGCGCCCGGAGGCGTTCGTCGACGTGCTACCGCTGCTGCGCCGTACGTTCGGCGCGTTCGCCCCGCCCGAGCGGCGCGCCATCGGCTCGCGGGTCTCCTCAGGGGAGTCGCGGAAGGCGACCGTGCTCGAGGTGGACGAGGAACGCGCGGCACCGGCCGTCCGGACCGTCCTCACGATCCTGGGCGGCGCCTGATGGGCCGCCATGTCGACTCGGAGCGGTCGCACGGGCATGGGCCGGCCAGAGGCCCTCGCGGGATTTCCCGTGAGGCCGTGGCCGGTCAGCGGATTCGCGGGGCGGCGGGGTCATGGCCGGCCCGGGTCGCGGGGCTGTGGAGGGGAGCGTCCGGTGGATGAGCGGTTGCGGCGGTGGCGGCTGGTGCTGGGGGGCGAGGCCGACGGCACAGGGTGCGCGTTGAGCGGAGACGACGCCCAGATGGACGCGGCGCTCGCCGCGCTCTACAACAGCGGCCGCGGCACGGGGACGGGCTCCGGCGGGAGCGGCGACCCCGGCCGCGGGGCGGGGCTCGGCGCGTCGGCGCCCAGGGTGGCGAGGTGGCTGGGGGACATCCGGTCCTACTTCCCCTCCACGGTCGTCCAGGTCATGCAGAAGGACGCCATCGAGCGGCTCAACCTGACCCGGCTGCTGCTGGAACCCGAGATGCTGGAGGCCGTGGAGCCCGACGTCCACCTGGTGGGCACACTGCTCTCGCTCAACCGCGTGATGCCCGAGACGGCCCGCGCGTCCGCGCGCGCGGTGGTCCGCAGGGTGGTGGACGACCTGGAGCGCAGGCTCGGGCAGCGCACGAGGACGGCCGTCAGCGGCGCGCTCGACCGCTCGGCCCGCACCCATCGGCCGCGCCGGACCGCCGACATCGACTGGGACCGCACCATCCGCGCCAACCTCGCGAACTACCTGCCGGAGAAGAACACCGTCGTGCCGTCCCGGCTGGTGGGGTACGCCCGCAGGCAGCGGGCCGTCGTCCGCGAGGTCACCCTGTGCATCGACCAGAGCGGCTCGATGGCGGCGTCCGTCGTCTACTCCAGCGTGTTCGGGGCGGTCCTGGCGTCGATGCGCGCGCTGCGCACCTCGCTGGTGGTCTTCGACACCAGCGTGGTCGACCTCACCGACCAGCTGCACGACCCCGTCGAGCTGCTGTTCGGCACCCAGCTCGGCGGCGGCACCGACATCAACCGGGCCATCGCCTACTGCCAGGGCCTGATCACCCGTCCGGCCGATTCCATCTTCATCCTGATCAGCGACCTGTACGAGGGCGGGGTGCGCGAGGAGATGCTGCGCAGGGTCGCGGCGATGACGGCGGCCGGGGTGCAGGTCATCGTGCTGCTCGCGCTGTCGGACGAGGGGCAGCCCCACTACGACCGCGACAACGCCGAGGCGCTGGCCGCGATCGGCGTCCCGGCCTTCGCCTGCACGCCCGACGCGTTCCCCGACCTGATGGCCGCCGCGATCGAACGCCGCGACATCGCCCAGTGGGCCGAGCGCGCCCTCAACGTCCGGGCGACATGAGGGCGTGCGGGCGTGTTGACTTGATGCTTTTGCGGCATCTGTCCTAGGTCCAAAGTCGCAGAGAAGGGCCGATGTGAATTGTCGGGGGCTCCTCGTAGGTTGAGGAGGTGTCTTCAGCTGTGATCGAAACCCCCGTGCAGACGCCTCCCGGCGTGATGAGCCGCCCCTACCGTGCGATCAGCACGGGGATGGTGGTCATCGTCCTTCTCGTCGCGTTCGAGTACCTGGCTGTGGCGACGGCCATGCCCGTGGTGGCCCGGGCGCTCGACGGGCTTCCCCTGTACGGGCTCGCCTTCAGCGGGTCGATGGCCGCCAGTGTGATCGCCACGGTGGCGGGTGGCCGCTGGAGCGACGTGCGCGGGCCGGTGGCGCCCCTGTGGGTGGGAGTGGCCGGGTTCACGGTGGGCCTGCTGATCGCGGGGCTCGCGCCTTCGATGCACGTGCTGATCATCGGCCGGTTCGTGCAGGGGATCGGCGGAGGCCTCTTCTCGGTCGCGCTCTACGTGCTCGTCGCCCAGGTGTACCCCGCGGCGATGCATCCCAAGGTGTTCTCCCTGCTGGCGGCGGCGTGGGTGCTTCCGTCCGTGGTGGGCCCGGCGATCACCGGCGCGGTGGTCGAGCACGTCGGCTGGCGGTGGATCTTCCTCGGCATCCCGGTGCTGGTCGCGCCCGCCGCCGCGGTGCTGTGGCGCGGTCTCGCCGGAAGAGGCACGGCCGTCCCCAGGGAGGACGACGGCGCGCAGGCCACTCCCTCCGGGGCCGGGTTCGGAGCCAGGCTGGCGTGGGGAGGCGTGGTGGCCGTCGGCGCGGCCCTGCTGCAGTACGGCAGCGGGCTCGGCGCGCGCGGCCTCGTCCTCCTCGTCGGGGGACTGGTGATCCTCGCCTTCGCCCTGCCGAAGCTGCTGCCTCGCGGCACGATGCGCGCCGCGCGCGGGTTCCCCACCGTGGTGCTGCTGCGCGGCCTCGCGGCGGGGGCGTCCTTCACCGCCGACGTCTTCGTGCCCCTGATGCTGACCGGGGAGCGCGGCCTGTCCCCGACCCAGGCGGGGCTGTTCCTGACCGGGTCCGCGCTGAGCTGGTCGCTGGCCTCCTGGATCCAGGGGCGCAGGCAGTACGACCGCAAGCTGCTCCTCCGGATCGGCACCGCCATGCTGGCGGGCGGCATCGCCGGGGTGGCGCTGCTGGTCTTCGACGGGGTGCCCATCCTGGTGGGTCTCGTGGCGTGGCTCTGCGCGGGGTTCGGCATCGGCCTGGTGTACCCGGTGCTGTCGGTGCTCACCCTGGAGCTGTCCGAGCCCGGTGAGCAGGGCAAGAACACCTCCTCGCTGCAGATCGGCGAGTCGGTGTTCTCGGTGGTCGCCATCGCGGTCACCGGCGCCGTCTTCGCCGGCTTCGAGACCACGTGGTGGGTGTACGTCGTGTGCTTCGGCCTGCTCGTCGCCCAGGCCGGCCTCGGCACCCTGACCGCCGGCCGCGCCCGCCACTGACCCGTCCCCCGAAGATCATCCCTGGACGACGGATCCTGCGCTGACCGGCCCCGTTTGGAACAGATCCGCTCAGGCGGCACCATGGAAGGGCAGGGTGTTCGACGAGGGGGTTCCATGCCACGTGTCCGTGAGCTCGAGGTGTTCCGGCTCGTGCTGCCGTACGGCAGGCGACCGGAGAGCATCCTGGTCAAGCTCACGGACTACGGCGGTATGACCGGATGGGGCGAGGTCGTGCAGCCCGCCGAGGCGCGCCCAGCCCGCGAGCCCCGGGGCACGGGCGGCGACGAAGGTCACGACCGCGACCACGTGCTCGCCAAGACCTGGTCCACCCTGGAGGAGGCGCTCGGCCCGGCCCTGCTCGGTGTCGACTGGGAGCACCCGGACGAGCTGGGCACCGTGCCCGGCGGCACCGCCGTCGACCTGGCCTGCTGGGACCTGTGGTGCCGCATGCAGGGAGTGCCGCTCGCCCACGCTCTCGGCGGCAGCCGCACCTCTCTCATGGCGACCGTGAGACTGGCCGCCGAGCGGTCGCTCGACGCCATGATCGCCAGGGTGAACCGGCATGTCTGCGCCGGGTACGCCCACGTGACGCTCGACGTGCATCCCGGGTGGGACGTCGAGCCCGTGCGGGCCGTCCGCCAGGCCTATCCGGCGCTCGCCCTGGCCGTCGACGGGCGCGGCGCCTACACCGACACCACCGCCCTCGAGGCGATCGCCGCCTATGACGTCACCGCGATCGAGCGGCCCTTCGCGCCGTACGACGCCGCCGCCCACCTCGACCTCCACGCCGCGCTGCAGGAGCGGGTGACCGCCCTGGTCGCGATCGAGGTCCACTCGGTGGCCGCCCTCCAGGAGGCCGTCTCGGCGCGCGCCGGCAGCGCGCTCCTGCTCCGCCCGTCGCGGTTCGGGGCGCTGCGCGCGGTGCGGCAGGCGCACGACGTCGCCGTCGGGGCCGGGTGGGACATCACCGCGGCGGGCGGCAACGGCACCGGCCTCGCCCGCGCGGCCACCGTCGCCGTCGCGAGCCTGCCGGGTTGCACCCTGCCGAGCGACGTGACCGAGCCGCCGCGCAGCGCGCAGATCGTGACGCCGCCGGTCGGGGCGTCCGGCGGCGTGGTCGCGGTGCCGCTGACCCAGCCGGGCCTCGGTCACCTCGTCGACGAGGACCGCGTCCGCAGGCTCGCGAGCGAGTCGTTCCGCCTCTGACCCGCCGGCCCGCCGGGGGTCCCTCAAGACGGCGAACTCCTGCCCGCAGGTCCGCCGAGGGGCCCCTCGATGCCGCGGGCCCCCTGCCCGGGAGGGCCGATCGGGTCCCGGTGACCGGCTTTCTCGATGTGGATCTTCCCGACTATTGTGATCCCGATCTGTTCGAGGGGAAGGCGGGCGATGGCTACGGGCGGGGCCGGGGCGTCTCTGGGCAGCGGATATGTGCTCCTGGAGGAGATCGGCGCCGGCGGAATGGGGACCGTCTGGCGGGCCGGCCACCGCGACACCGGGGAGATCGTGGCGGTGAAGCTGCTGCGCGACGGCCTCACCGGAGACGAGGATCTGGTGTTCCGCTTCGTGCAGGAACGCAGCGTGATGCGGAGTCTCCGTCACCCCAACATCGTCACGGTGCGCGATTTCGTGATCGAGGGTGAGCGCCTGGCCCTCGTGATGGACCTCGTCGAGGGTGGGGATCTCCGCATCCTGCTCCGGCAGCACGGGACGCTGCCGCCGGAACAGGCCGCCCGGCTGATGGCGCAGGTCGCCGACGCGCTGGCCGCCGCCCACGCCGGGGGCGTGGTGCACCGTGACGTCAAGCCGGGGAACGTGCTGATCGACGGGGCCACCGGGCAGGTGCGGCTGACGGACTTCGGCGTGGCCCGTATCGTCCACGGCCCGGGGCTCACCCAGACCACGTCGATCATCGGCACGCCCACGTACCTGTCTCCCGAGGTGGCCGACGGCCGCCCTCCCGGCCCGGCGGTGGACGTCTACGCCGTCGGCCTGATCCTCTACGAGCTGCTCGCCGGGCGTCCGCCGTTCGTCGGCGACCACCCGATGGTCCTGCTGCGGCAGCACGCGACGGCGGCGCCCCGGCGGCTGCCCGGGATGCCGGACTCCTTGTGGTCGGTCATCTCGGCGTGTGCAGCCAAGGACCCGGCCGAGCGTCCTCCCGCCGCCCAGGTGGCGGCGGCGCTGCGCGAAGCCGCGCCCTCGCTGGCCGGGACGCCCGCTCTGCCTCGGGTGACCAGGGCGGACGCGCCGTCCGTCACCGCCGAGCCCCTTCCCTCCGCGCCCTTCTCCGCGAACACCGAACCGGCCGCCCCCGGGACGGCCTCGCCGGCCCCAGGGACGGCCTCACGCGCCGCCGGGGCCGCCATACCCGCCGCCGAGACGGCCTCGCCCGCCTCCGGGGTGGCCGAGGCGCCGCGTCGGCGTTCCCGGCGGCTGACGGTCGCCGCGGCCGCGGGGACGGTCGTGGTGCTCTCCGGCGCGGTGGCGCTGGCCGTCACGGCGCCATGGCGGGCGACCGACGCCCAGGCCGCGGGAAAGTCCGTCGTCCTGGCGACGAGACCGGCCGGCGATGCCGTCCCGACGTCACCACGCGCCGGGGGAGGCTCCCCCGCGGTCTCACCGAAGAGCAGCGCGAAGCCACGCCTTACCCCCACGGTGGCCGCCTCCGAATCGGGCCGGAAGCCGAAGTCCACCGCTCCGGCGGCCGAGCCCACCCGTACGCCCTCGCCGCATCGGCCGGCGCCCACGTCGCCGAAGCCGGAGGAGAGACGGACGGTCGCTCCGATGCCCGAGGACGCGGCCCCCGAGGACTCGGCGCCGAAGTGGCGGTGCCGCGCGTGGGTCTCCGCCGGTACGGGCACGGGCGTGGAGATGTCGCCGTGCATGGCCGTGGTGGGCGACGTCTTCTACCTGCTGGGGCGGATCAGAGGCTCCGGTCCCGTCCGCTCCGACGTCCACGTCCAGCTCTACAACAGCGACGCCGGCGCCAACGTCTCCCAGCCGTTCATCTGCCCGGGTGTCTCCGCCACGAAGGACGGCGCCACCTGCGGCCCGTTCAAGGTCACGGCCCCGCGCACGGGGGAGAAGCACAACGTGCGGGAGAGGTGGAGGAGATCGGGCACCCAGGCTTTCAGCGGGGGCGCCCAGAGCCCCTGGACCGTGTGGTAGCCATCGGTCATCTGATCGACTGGTCGTGCCGGAAGACGTCGTGCGGGTCCCAGGCGCGTTTGACCCGCAGCAGGCGCTCGTAGTTGTCGCCGTAGTACAGCCGGTACCAGGGCACGCCCGAGGTGTTCCACTCGGGGCTGCCGAGGTCGCGGTCGGGGTAGTTGATGTAGCAGCCGTCGGTCACGGCCGCCGGGTCGACCGCGCCGTCGGCCGCCGCGGGCACCGGGACTCCGCCTGAGGACAGGTAGACCCGCCGGTACAGCTCGCGGAGCCAGCGTTCGTGGACGTGGTCTTCGTCCGGGTCGGTCCAGTAGGTCTGGTACTGCAGCTTCATGATCGAGTCGCGCTGCGGGACGGCCGTCTCGTGCGAGCCCACGGCGTTGATCCTGCAGCCGTAGGTGTCCACCTGGATCAGCGCCTCGGCGTTGGCGTACCGGGTGTTGTCGTAGTCGCTGCCGGGATCGCTCTCGTCGCGCGTGCCGGACAGGAAGTTCCACATGACCTCGATCTGGTCGTCCGGGAACGGTTTTCGCATGTAGGCCGACTTGTACTTGCCGCGCCGGTTGTCGCCCGAGGGGTTCAGGGTCTGCGTGGCCTGGATCCATGGCATCAGGCGCGGATCCTCGTGCGCGCCGAGGATCTGAGGGTGCTCGCCGAGGTCCAGGTCGTACTCGCTGCGCGGCAGGTCGAGGCCGTCCTCGATCTGGGACAGGAAGGCGTCGAGCCGGTCGCGTCCGGCGGCCGGGTTGGTGGCGTCGACCTGCGTGATGAGCGCGATCTTGCCCGCCTTCCTGTGGGCGAGCTTCAGAATCGAGAACAACCCGGCGTACTCGCCGCCCGGGGCGCTGTTCTCGGCGCAGAACCGGCCGAAGTTCCCGACGAGCCGGGCGAAGGCGTCGTACGTCAGCCCGTCCCAGTCCCAGGCGACGGCGCTGAGCCAGACGTTGATCGGCGGCCGGGGCAGGTCTTTGAACCAGTAGCGCGTGATGACCCCGAAGTTGCCGCCGCCGCCCCCGGTGTGCGCCCACCACAGGTCGCGCAGCTCGCCGTCGTCGTCGCGCCGGGCCACGACCGGCTTGGCCTGGTAGTCGCCCCGCGGCTCCCGTCGCACGACCACCACCTCCACGGCGTACAGATAGTCGACGGTCAGCCCGTGCTGCCGGGAGAGCAGGCCGTACCCGCCGCCGCAGATGTGGCCGCCCGCGCCCACCGAATAGCACGACCCGGCCGGCAGCGTGAGCCCGCTCTCGCGGTACAGCCGGGTGTAGCTGTGCCAGTTGGTCGCTCCCGCCTCCACGCAGTACGCCTTCATCGCGGGGTCGTAGTGGACGCGGTCCATCTGGCCCATGTCGATGATCACTTGCACTTCGTGGTCGGCCACGAAGTTCTCGTAGCAGTGGCCGCCCGAGCGGACGGTGACGCGTGTCCGGCCGCTGTTGAGGGCCTCGTCCAACGCGCCCACGACCTCGGCGGTGGACCGTACGACCTTGACGTAGTCGGGGCGGGCGGTCCAGCGCTGGTTGAACCCCTGGCACAGCGCCGCGTACCTGTCGTCGATTCCCGTGACGGTGATGCCCGAACTGGCTTCCGCGTTCGACACTGCGCTCTCCTTGTCGGGATTGTCGGCGTCGCCGGTGGGCGCCCCCTCGGGGGGCCGGGCGGCGGGGACGGACGGCCCGGGCGGGCGCGCCCGGGTCTCGGCGGTCTCGACCGGCCCCGGCGGTCGCCGGAACAACGCTCGGAACAGGCCACCCGGAGCGCGGAGAAGGAAGCGGGCGGAAGGCATCGTCACCGGAGGCTCTCAGGACGGCCGCGTCACGGGGGGCAGACACACGAGAAAGACTTACCGTAGCGCGGCGACTACGAGATGTAATCGCGGTGTCACCGTTACCCAACCGTGATCTCGTAGGTCGTGCCGCTCAGCTCGCGCAGATGGCCCCCGCGCGCTTGGCGGGCCGCCCCGGCGCGGGCGTGGCCGAGGCGGCGCGCGAGAGCGTAGGCGAAGGCGGCGCGGACGGGCTCGCCGCCCCGCGCGCGGAGTCGTGGATCGCCCTGGCGGTCAGCCTGCGGATCAGCGCCCAGTCCGGCGCACCGGTCCTGATCAGGGGCGGCACGAACTGCACGCCGGTCACGCGGGCGTCCCTGACCTTGAGCGCGAGCGGCACCAGGTGCTCCAGCATCGGCCGGGGGATGTCGGTGCGGAACATGCCCTTGGAGGCCCTGGCCAGCTCGTTGAAACGCAGCAGTACGGTCGCCGGGTCGGCCTGGTGGAGGAGCGCGTCGAGGACGCACCGCTGGCGGCCCATCCGGGTGTAGTCGTCGCTGAAGGTGCGCGAGCGGGCGTACCACATCGCGTCCGCGCCCCGCAGCCTGCGGGTGCCCGCCTTGACCAGCCCCTCGTTGTACTTGCCGAAGACGATGTCGGCCGGGACGGTCAGGACGAGGCCGCCCAGGGCGTCGATGATCCTCGCCAGACCCCAGATGTTGACCAGCGCGTACCAGTCGACCTGGAGGCCGAGGGTGTAGCCGATCGTCTCCTTGAGCGTCTCCGGGCCCATGCCCTTGCGCCCGCCGAACAGCTCCGGGTGGTTCTCGGCGTACTCCCACACCGAGAAGAGCAGGTCCTCCCGGGCGCCGTTCGGATCCGGCGGCAGCCGGAACCCGTCGGGGAACCGCCGCCGCATCGGGGTGCCCGGCGGGAAACGGACGTTCTCCAGGTTGCGGGGCAGGCTCAGCAGCACCGTGTCGCCGGTCCGGACGTCCACGCTGGCGAGGTTGACGCTGTCGGTCCGTATGCCGACGCGATCGGGCTGCCAGTCGCCGCCGAGCAGCAGGATGTTCACGCGCGTCCTGCCCTCCCACGGGTCGGCGGGCTCGGACGACCCGGTGGGGGCGGCCCGCGCCACCGCCGGCACCGGAGCGTCGAAGACGGCGTCGAGAGTGTCCTGGGACACCATCGCGTACTGCGCGACCACGACGAACGGGACGGCGACCGTGACCGCGAGCGTCCCGGCCAGCACGCCCGAGACCACCTGCCCCGCCGCCGGGAGCCGGGCGGGGCGCAGGACGACGTACGAGCGGACGAGCAGGGTGAACCACGCCAGGGCCGCGAGCGCCGCCACGGCCGTGACGGCGCGCAGCCACGCCGGGTCGAGCAGGCGTCCGGCCAGGCCGGCGCCCGCGGTGAGGACCACCACGCCGAGTGCCGCGACGACCAGGGCGTACGACGCGAGCAGGATCGCGCCCGTGCGCCGGTGGCCCGCGCGCAGGTGCGCCGCGCCCGGGAGCAGGGCGGACAGGGCGGTCCAGCCGACGACGGAGGCGGTTCCTTGCGGCTTGCGTGTGTCAGGCAACGCTGTCCCATTCCGGTCGACCAGGGCGGAACTGTATTGGCGGTGGCCGACCGGTACGTGAACTCGTCGCTAACGGATCAGGATTTATCGGGATACGTCCCGCACGGGGGAGGCCGCTACCAGGGAATGCCGAACAGCCCGTAATACGCGGCGGTCACCATGAGCAGCGCGGTGCCGCCGAGCACGGCCGCGACCGCGAACCGCTGCCAGCGGCCCGGCTGCCATCCGTCGCGTACCGCCGAGACGACCGCCGCCACCGCAGTGACCTCCTGCACGAGCATGAGGATCGCCAGCACGCGGACGACCAGCCATCCGGACAGCACGGCGGGCCACGCCCCCGCCTGGTTCACCGAGAACAGGACGATCAGCGTGATGAACGCCAGCACCGAGGCCAGCAGCCCGACCCCCGTCCAGGCCATCCGGCGCAGGCGCCGGCGGACGCCCGGCCACAGCTCGCACCGCGCCGGGGGGATCACCTCGCGCCCCCGCAGCCGTACGACCATCTCGGTGACCGGGGCCGCGACGTACCCGACGGCGGTCAGGGTCAGCGCGAGGCCGAGGATCGCCGTGCGGGCGTACCACGGGGCCTTCGGCACGTCGGCGGCCTCGAACCGCTGCACCGGAGTGGCCCCCGCGATGCGCGCCCCCTCCGGCGGGACGGCCGTGCCGGGCAGCCCGAGGACCCAGTTCGCCAGCGTCTCGAGGTAGCCGTGGGCGAACGGGCCGCCGTTGACCCGCATCGCGTGGTCGGCGCCGGCCAGGAAACGGATGGTGTAGTCGGAGTTCCCTCCGGCCGCCAGGGACGAGGTGAGCGCCTGGGTGCTCTCCACGAACGGGATCGACGGGTCCATCGTCCCGTACAGGGCGAGAACCGGCTGCTTCATCCGCTTCATCGCGGGCACGCTGTCGTAGCGCAGGAAGTCGAAGCCGACGCCGCCCATCGCCTTGGTCAGCAGCTCGCGCACCCCGCTGGGCGCGTACAGGCGCTGGAGCTGCTCGTTCAGCGCCCAGGCCACCTGACGGAGAGGAGTGACGTTCGGTGCGGAGACCAGCACGTTGAAGCCGACGTCCGCGCTCCTCGCCGCCGCGATCGGCACCACCCAGCTTCCCTCGCTCACCCCCCACAGGCCCGCGCGCGCCGGGTCGACGTCGGCGCGCCCCCGCAGCACCTCGATCATGCGGAGCGCGTCGTCGGCCAGGAGCGCGAAGTCACGGTGGCGGAAGTCGTAGCCGACGCTGCGCTTGTCGTAGGTCAGGGTCACCACCCCGGCCCGCGCCAGCCACGTCGCCTGGGTCGTGAACTCTCCGCGCTCGCCCGGCCCCGATCCCTGGACGAAGACCAGCGCGGGGTGACGGCCGGGGGTGCGGGGCGAGCGGATGGTCGCGCCGAGCGTCGTACCCTGCGCCGGGACCGTGATGTCCTCCACCGAGATGGCGCCGTCATGGGGGACCGGCCGGGATTCGGCGGCCGGCTGCGGCGGGAGGGAGAGGAAGTTGTCGCCCTCGCTCAACCTCGGCGGATCGAAGGAGGGCGGGGACAGCAGATGACCCACCGTGGCGAGCATCGCCAGCACGCCGGCGATCGCCACGCTCAAGCGGCCCCGGTCGCTCACGCCACCTCCTCGTCGGGCGGCTCGTCGCGGGACCGTCGCATGACGTGCGCCCCCGGGTGAACGCTGCCGCTATACAGGCTTTTCGGCCCTTGAATCACGACCTTCGATCATCAGGTTAATTGACCCGCCCCTTGACCTGAAGGGGCGGCGATTACCCTTCTCACCTCCGAGATCTTCCCGTTCGGCCGGCGATCTCGTCGGACTCGCGGCAAGATGTCTGTCACACCCGAAGAACGATGGGGCGGCAGGGGCCACTTTTGTCAGTGGGACCTGTTAGCTTCCTGCGACATGCGTGTGCTGCACACCTCCGACTGGCATCTGGGCCGGGCCTTCCACCGGGAGAGCCTGCTCGACGCCCAGGCCGCGTTCGTCGACCACCTGGTGGAGACGATCCGTTCGGAGCGCGTCGACGTGGTCGTCGTCGCGGGCGACGTCTACGACCGGGCGCTGCCCTCGGTCGACGCGGTCGCGCTGTGCAACGAGGCGCTGCGGCGCCTGGTCGCCGAGAGGGTCCGCACCATCCTGATCAGCGGCAACCACGACTCCCCGCGAAGGCTCGGCTTCGGCGCCGACCTGATCGACGCCGCGGGCGTCCACCTGCGCACCGACCCCGCGCGCGTCGCCGAGCCCGTCCTGGTCGACGGCGTCGCGTTCTACGGCATCCCCTACCTCGAGCCCGAGGTGGTGCGCGGGCCGTGGGAGCTGGCCGAGCGCAGCCACACCGCGGCGATCGAGCACGCCATGGCCCTCATCCGCGCCGACCTCGCCGGCCGCGCCACCAGGTCGGTGGTGCTGGCCCACGCCTTCGTCACCGGCGGCGCGAGCAGCGACAGCGAGCGCGACATCAGCGTGGGCGGCGTCGCCCACGTGCCGGCCGCCGCGTTCGCCGGGGCCGACTACATCGCGCTCGGCCACCTGCACGGCCGGCAGCGGATGAGCGAGTCGGTGCGCTACTCCGGCTCCCCCATCGCGTACTCCTTCTCCGAGGCCGGCCACCTGAAGGGATCATGGCTGGTCGACATCGGCCCGGGTGGGTTCGAGGGGGCCGAGTTCGTGCCCGCGCCCGTGCCGCGTCCCATCGCCCGCGTCCGCGGCCGCCTGGCCGACCTGCTGGACGGTTCCGAGTGGTCCCGGTTCGAGGGCCACTGGCTGCAGGTCACGCTCACCGATCCCGAGCGGCCCAAGGGGGCCATGGAGCGGCTGCGGCAGCGGTTCCCCCACACGCTCAACCTCGCCTTCGAGCCGGAGGGCGCCACCCTCGCCCCGGCCCGTGCCCCCCGGCTCGCCGGCCGCCCCGAGATCGAGGTCGCGCTCGACTTCGTGCGCGAGGTGCGCGGCGAGCCCGCCGACGACGACGAGAAGAGACTCCTGCAGGAAGCCGTCGAGGCCTGCCGGGCGAAGGAGGCCCTGGTCTGATGAGACGGCACGAGGGGGACGGGGCCGCGCCCCGCCGGGGCGACGAAAGGCATCCGGTGGCGGCGGACGGGCCGGGCCTGCGTCCGGGCGCCGGCGGGCGTCCGATGGCGGCGGGCGTGTCCGCGAGCGGGCCGGGCCCACGTCCGGGTACCGGTGGGCCTCCGACGCCGGCGGGCAGCTCGGCGGCGTCCCCGAGCGGTCCCGACCCGCGTCTGAAGGCGGCGGGCTCCTCGGCGGCGTCCGCGAGCGGGCTCGACCCGCATCCGATTGCGGAGGGCGCGTCCGCGGCTTTCACGGGCGGGCCCGGTGCGTTCACCGCGTCCGTGAGCGGAGGGCGGGGCCGATGAGGTTGCACCGGCTGCGGCTGACCGCCTTCGGGTCCTTCCCCGGAGACGAGGAGGTCGACTTCGACGCGCTCGGCGAGGCGGGGCTGTTCCTGATCCACGGTCCGACGGGCGCCGGCAAGACCACCGTGCTCGACGCGGTGTGCTACGCCCTGTACGGCCAGGTGCCGGGCCAGCGCAACAGCGCGCGTCGCCTGCGCTGCGACCACGCGCCGGCGGGGCGCGGGCCGAAGGTCCTGCTGGAGGTGGGCCTGCGGGGCAGGCGGCTGCGCCTGACCCGCTCGCCGGTGTGGCACCGGCCCAAGCTGAGAGGCGAGGGCCTCATCGAAGAGAAGGCCAAGGTCCTGCTGGAGGAGCTGCTTCCCTCCGGCGAGTGGCGCCTGCTGTCCAACCGCGCCGACGAGACCGGGGAGCTGGTCGGCGGGCTGCTCGGCATGAACGCCGACCAGTTCTGCCAGGTCGCGATGCTGCCCCAGGGCGACTTCGCCCGCTTCCTGCGGGCCGAGGGCGACGAGCGGCGCAAGCTCCTGGAGAAGCTCTTCTCCGTCAAGATCTTCAGCGACGTCGAGCACTGGCTGGCCGAGCACCGCACCCGCACCGGGCAGGAACGCCAGGAGCTCCGCCAGCGCGTCGACTCGGTCGTCGACCACATGCGCGGCGCCGCGGGCCCGTCCCTCCTCGACCGGCTGGCCACGGGCTCCGCGCCGCGGGCCGACACCCTCCCGGCCGAGATGGGTTCCGCGCCGGGGGCCGACAGCCTTCTCTCGGCCGAGATGGGTTCCGCGCCGGGGGCCGATACCCTCCTCCCGGCCGAGATGGGCTCCGCGGCCGTACCGGACCCTCAGGTCGAGCCGCTCGGCTGGGCCGGGGCGCTCCTGTCCGTGGCCGAGGAGGCGCTGGCCGAGCAGGCGCGGGCCCGGGAGGCCAGTGAGGCGAGGCTGAAGTCGATCCGCCTCCAACTCGAGGGGGCCCACGAGCTCGCGCGGCGGCAACGCCGCCACGCCGAAGCGGTGACGCGGCGCGACGAGCTCGACCGCGGCGCCGACGAGCGCTCCGACCTGGAGACCATCCTGGCCGAGGCCGCCCGCGCCGACCGTGTGCTGCCGCTGATCCAGCAGGCCGAGCAGCGCTCCGAGGTCGCCGCGAAGGCCGAGCAACTGGCCGCCGACGCCATGGCGCGAGCCCTGCCCGTCCTGACGGCCGCCCTCGGCGCCGGACGGCCCGGCACGACGGGCGCCGTCGGCGCGGGGCCGTCCGCGCCGAACCGCGACGGCGGCGCCGCCTTCGCGGGAGGGGCTGACACCGTGGCGGATGCCGGTGGCCATGGCGATGCCACCAGCGATGGGCCGGCGGATGCCGGTGGCCATGGGGATGCCACCGGCGGCGGTCGGGATGCCACCCGCGATGGGCCGGCGGGCACCGGTGGCCACCGGGGCGTCCCCAGCGATGGGCCGGCCGTGGAGGGGCCGGAGCCGGAGCGATGGGGGTCCGAGCGGTGGGGGCCCGAGCGACTGGCGGAGCTGGAGCGCGAGCGCCGTGACGAGGTGGCCCGGCTGGAGCAGCTGCTGCCCGAGGAGTCCCGGCTCGAACGCGTCCGCGACGAGCTCGTTCAGTGCCGGCGACGCCTGAGGGAGCTCCTCGACCAGGATACGGAGGCCTCCGCGCGGCTGGCCGTGCTGCCCGAGCGGCGCAGGGAGGCCGGCGAGCGGCTCGCCGAGGCGCGGCTGGCCGCCTCCGGGCTGCCCTCCGCCCGGGCGGCGGTCGCGAACGCCGCCCGCGACCTCGACGCCGTACGCCGCAGGGAGGCCCTCGCCGAGGAGCTCACCGCCACCGTCCGCGACCTTCTCCACACCCTCACGGCCCTCCCCGAGCCGCTGATGACCGCCCTGGCCGACGCCGAGCCGGTCGCCGACGCCTTCGCCGTGCTCTCCACGGCCCTGGCACACTCCACGCCCCTCACGGCGCCCCGCGGGTCGAAGGCGGCCCTCAGTGCGCCTGGCCTTCCGGTCCAGGCGGGTCCTGCGGACCTCGGTGTGCCCGGTCTGCCGGTCCAGGTGGGTTCTGCGGGCCTCACGGTGCCCGGCCGGCCCGTGAGGGGCGGCATGGGCCCCGGTGGGCCCTGGGCCGAGGTGAAGGACGCCGTACGGCGGTTGCGCGACCGGCTGGCCGTGCTGGAGCGGGCCCATCGCGACGAGCTGGCGGTGCTGGAGCATCGCCGTGCCGACGAGGAGCGGTTCGCCGAGACCCGCGCCAAGCTGACGGAGCTGGACGAGCGGCTCGCCGAACTCGCCGAGCGCGAGGCCGCCCTCGCCGGCACGCAGGCGGAGCTGCCCGCCCTGGCCGATGAGGTGGAGGCGCGGCTGGCGGCCGTGCGGGCGGAGGCGGTGCGCGTCCCGGCCGCCGAGGCGGCTCGCGACGCGGCGGACGCCCTGCTGGAGCAGGCGCAGCGCCGTGACCTGCTGACCGCCGAGCTCGAGGCCGCTGAGGCCGAGCGGCGGCCGGCCGTCGACAAGGCCCAGGAACTGCGCGACCGGCTGCAGTCGACGAGGCAGGCCCGCATCGACGGCATGGCCGCCGAGCTCGCCGCAGGCCTGAAACCGGGCGAGCCGTGCGCCGTGTGCGGCTCCGCCGACCATCCGGCACCGGCGTCCCCCGCGCGGTCCGCGCCCACGGTCGACGACGAGCGGGAGGCCCAGGCGCTGTTCGACGCGGCCCAGGAGCGCCGCCAAGCGGCCGAGGGCAGGGTCGCCGTCCTGTCGGCGCAGCTCGAGGAGGCGGTCGCCCGCGCCGGAGAGCTCTCCGTGACGACGGCCTTGGCCAGGCGCGACGAGGCGGAGGCCGAAGTGGCGCGCCTGCGCGAGGTCGCCGGACGGGAGCCCGGCCTCGCGGTCGAGGCGCGGCGCCTGCGGGAGGCGCTGGAGTCGGCCAGGAGCAGGGCCCAGGACCTCGGCCTGCTGGTGGCCGAGCACCGCGCCTCCCAGGCGGGGCTGCGCGGGGAGCTCGACCATCTCGCGGCCGTCCTCGACGCCGCCCGAGGCGACGACGACAGCGTGACGGCGCGGCGCGACCGCGTCACCGAGGAGGCCGGCCTGCTGCTCGCCGGCATCCAGGCGGCCGACCACGCGAGCGAGGCCGCGGCCGCCTACGAGGAGGCCAGAGCCGCCGCCCGCCGCGACACCAGGCACCCGCTCTCGAACGAGAACGCTCCGAGCTCGGCCGCCGGTCGTGAGGTGGGGCGGTCGTTGCCGGTTGAGGGCGGTCTGGGGGCGGCTGTCGATTGTGAGGTCGGGGGGGCGCTCTCGGGGGAAGGCGGTCTGGGGGGCGCCGGTGGTGGTGAGATCGCCGGCCTCGTCAGCGATGGGGGTGACTTGGGGGTCGAGGAGGCTGAGCGGGGGCTGGCAGAGGCTGAGGTCGCTTTGGCGGGGTTGCGGGAGCTCGCGGGAGGTGAGGCGGCGTCGGCGGAGGCCGTCGCCCGCATCGAGGCCGAGCTCGCCGAGCTGACCGAGCACACCACGCGTGTCGGCCTCGAGATCGCCACCGAGCGCGAGCGGGAGAAGGGCCTCGCCGGCGACGCCGAGCGGCTGGCCGCGCGGCTCGACATCGCCAGAGGCGAGGACATCACGCTCGCCGCCCGTCTGGAGCGGCTCGCCGAGGAGGCGGAGCTGCTGCGCGACGCCGCCGAGGCCGGGCGTCTGGCCCGCTCGGCCTGTGCAGAACGCGACGAGGCGATCGCCGGGGCGGAGCGCGCCGCCGGCGACGCCGGGTTCCCGGGCGTGGCCGACGCCCGCGCCGCCGTCCGTCCAGGGTCGGCACGGGAGTCCATGAGCGAGCGCCTGCGGGCGCTGGACGCCGAGCGTGCCGCCGTGACCAAGCTGCTCGAGGACCCGGAGCTGCTGGCGGCGGCCGCCGTTCCGGCACCCGATCTCGCCGGGCTGACGGAGGCACTCGAGGAGGCCGAGCGGGAGCACGGCACGCGGTCGTCCGCGCACGACCAGGCGGCAGGCCGGCGCGACCAGCTGGCCGGCCTCGCCGAGGCCCTGGAGGGCGCGTACGCCGAGTGGCGTCCGGCCGAGGAGCGCCACCACCTCGCCAAGCGGCTCGCCGAGCTGGCGGTCGGCACCTCGTCCGACAACACCTTCGACATGCGGCTGTCGTCGTACGTCCTCGGTGAGCGGTTGCGGCAGGTCGTGGACGCCGCCAACCAGCGGCTCGACCACATGTCCGGCGGTCGCTACCTCCTGCTGTACGACATGCGCAAGTCCGCCGCCGACCGCAAGCGGTCCGGTGGCGGCCTCGGGCTGCGCGTCCTCGACGGCTGGACCGGGGCCGACCGCGATCCGGCGACCCTGTCCGGTGGTGAGGCGTTCATGACGTCGCTCGCGCTCGCGCTGGCGCTGGCCGACGTGGTGACGGCCGAGGCCGGCGGGGTGGAGCTCGGCACGCTGTTCATCGACGAAGGCTTCGGCACTCTCGACGACGAGACGCTCGACGGCGTCCTCGACATCCTCGACGAGCTTCGCGACGGTGGGCGTGCCGTCGGCATCGTCAGCCATGTCGGCGAACTGCGCGCCCGGGTCCCGGCCCAGTTGAAGGTCGTCAAACAGCGGCACGGTTCAAGCCTTTTTGTAACGGTTCCCGGATAGTTACCAGATGCGGGAACCTTGAGCAGACGTGGGACGGTTGGTGCGGAAGAGCTCAACCGACCAGGCACGCCGCGAGCGTACGGCGGGCCAGGGTGATCAACCGGATACAGGGGCAAAGGGGAGTTACGGGGTGAAGATCCCGATGCCGCGGGGTGACCGTCTGACGGCCGTGATAGCGGCGGCCGCCGTCGCCGTGCTCGGCGTGACCGCGGCCGTGGTGGGGGTGGGCACGTCCAGCGCCGGCCCCAAGCTCGCCGACGTGGGCGCCTGGCTGTGGAATTCCCGCAACGGCGCGGTCGTGCACGCCAACGGGTTGTCCGGCAAGGTGGACGGGCGCATCGACAACGTCGCCGACCCGGGCAGCCGTCTGAAGGTGGTGCAGGACGGCACGACGGTCCTGCTGGTCGACCAGAAGACCGGGGTGGTCAGCCGCATCGAGCCGAGCCGGCTCACCGTCGTGCAGACCCGTGACTTCCAGGCCGCTCATCTGCAGCTCGTCGTCGAGGGGAACTCCGCCTACGCCGTCGACCCCGAGGGCACCGTCCAGCGGATCGACCCGGTCACGCTGAACGCCGTCGGCGCGCCGATCGCCCTGCCGAGGCCGCTCGGCCGCTCGGCGGTCGACGGGGGCGGCCGGCTGTGGGTCCCCGTTCCGGCGCGCGGCCGTGCCGTGCCCGTGCTGCAGGGAGTGCGGGGAACCGACGTCGAGGTCGGCGCGGCCGGTGACCCGCTCGCCCTCACCGTCGCCGGCGGTGTGCCGCTGATCGTCGACACGGCCTCCTCCACCGCCGTCACGGTCGGCGCGGACGGCACCTCGTCGCGGTTCGTCCTGCCGAAGGAGGTCGGCGCGGCCGGGAAGGGCGGCGTGCTGTCGCCGGCCCACACCGACGGCCCCACCGTGCCGCTCCTCGTGCCGGGACGGGACGGGCTGCTCCTCCTCCTCGACACCTCCTCCGGGCAGATCTCCCAGACCAAGCTCTCGCAGGTCGTCCCCGACCCTTCGCGGCTCGGCATCCCGCAGGTGCTCGGCACCCGCGCGTACGTCCCCGACACGCGCTCCGGCCGGCTCATCGTCTGGGACTCGGCGGCCAAGAGCTTCGACAAGCCCATCAGCGTCGCCCGTCGTCCCGGTTCCATCGACGTCTTCATCAGGGACGGCCTGCTGTGGGCCAACGACGAGAACGGTGACGGCGCGGTGGTCATCGACCCTGAGGGACGCCGGCACGACGTCCAGAAGGACGACCCGAACGTGCCGGGCCCCACCCGCACGCCCAAACCGGAGCCGTCCCCGAGCGTGCCGCCCACCCTCGACCCGACCACGACACCGACGGACGACACCAGCACCGGACCCGACCGGCCGGACCCCACCGGCAAACCGAGTGGTCACCCGACCAGGACTCGTGACGCCGTGCCGCCCGAGGACACGCCGACACCCACACCGACGCCGAGCAGGACGCGTACCGCGACTCCCACGCCGTCCGCCACGGCCGCGCCGGGCGCGCCGGGCGCGGTGAGCGTCCAGTCGGGCCCCGGCAGGATCGACGTCACCTTCACGCCCTCGGCGGGAGGCACCGTCGACCACTACACGCTGCAGGCCTCCCCGCAGGCCGGGCAGGTCAGCCCGGCGCAGGTGAGCGGCTCGGGCCCCTTCCGGTTCGAGTTCACCGGAGGTGACTGCACCAAGGAGTACACCTTCACCGTGGTGGCGCACTGGAAGGGCGGGGAGGTCCCCTCCGAGCCGAGCGGCGCCGCCAGGCCGTGCGTCGCCCCCGGAGTCCCGTCCGGCTTCCAGGCCAAGGCGAAGAACCACGGCGCCGACCTGTCGTGGTCGCCCCCGGAGAACGTCCCGGGCTCCGCGGTCACCTACACGCTGTCCGGCGCCGCCACCAAGGACGACATCGAGGGCACCTCGTTCAGCGTGGACGGCCTGAAGAACAACCAGAAGTACGACTTCGTGTTGAAGGCGAAGAACGCCGCGGGCGAGGGGCAGAGCACGGCGTCCGCCACGGCCGACCTCACCTATCCCCGTCAGTCGTACCAGAACGCCAACAACAACCAGACCGACACCATCATCCGTCCCGGCACGAGCAAATCGGGGGAGATCGGGCGGATCCCGAAGGGGCAGTACACCTCGATCACGGTGATCTGCCAGCTCAAGGGGGACACGGTCACGGAGGACGAGACCAAGGAGACCAGCGACATCTGGAACCGGATCGAGTGGAAGGGCGGGGTCGGCTACCTGAGCGACACGCTGATGAAGACACCCCGGGGCGGCTTCCCCGCCGCGCCGTTGTTCCAGTGCGACGACTGATCAGGGGGGCACGTCGTGGAGCAGAGCCCGCAGAACAGCGATCCGCAGCCCGGTGACCAGCAGTACGGTCGGAACGACCCTTCCGGGTACCCGCGGCTCGACCAGCAACCGGCGGACCAGCAGGGCGGCCATGCCCGCCAGGGCGGCGGCCGCCACGGCGGGGTGTACACCGCCGAGGGGTACGCCGCGGACGGATATGCCGGCGCCGATGGAGGGCAGCGGCAGGCCGTCCAGCCGTACGACGATTCGCGCCGCGGCGACCAGCCGTACGGCGCCGCCCAGGGGGCCGCGTACGGCTCGGCCGCCACGGCGCAGCCGGGGTACGACGGCGGCACGCTGAGCGCCGGTGGCCTGCGGAGCACCGGAGGCCTGCAGAGCGGCGGCGCCCAGAGCGGCGGCGCCCAGAGCGGCGGCGCCCAGAGCGGCGAGGGCACGCAGGGCGGCGAGGGCACGCAGGGCGCTGGCGGCACGCCGGGCGCCGGGGGGAACTCGTACGGTCCGGGCGGCACGGGGTACGGCCTTGGCGGTGTTCCGGCCTACGGTGCCGGTGCCCGGGAGGGCGGCTCGTACGGCGCCGGGGTGTCGTACGCCGGCTCCGGCGCGCCCGTCCCAGGGACGGCTCTTGTCGGGTACGAGGGTGCTTCCGCCGGCTCCGGCGCGCCCGTTCCGGGGGCGGCCGTTCCGGGGTACGGCGGTGCTTCCATCGGGGGCGGACAGTCTCAGCCGTTCCCGGCGCCGACCGCCGCGGAGGTGACCGTCACGGTCCACAGAGGCGCCGGGTATCCCTCCGGGCAGGGGTCCGGCGCGGGTTCCGATTACGGCCTCTCGTCCGGCGCAACCGGCTCCTACGGCACCGTCCTCGGGGCCGGTTCCTCGTTCGGTCCGGGGCCGGCCGCCAAGGCCCCCTACGGCCAGAGCCAGGGGGCGGGCTCGCCGTACGACGCGGGTCAGGGGAGCGCCGGTTCGTACGGTGCGGGCCTGGGGAGCGGTCCGGGGTACGACCCGGCCCGTCCGTACGAGGCTGCTTCAGGCAGCGGTTCGGCCTACAACGCGGGGCAGGGCAGCGGTTCGGCTTACAACGCGGGGCAGGGCGGGGGTTCGTACGACGCGGGCATGGGGAGTGGGGCGGCTTACGGTTCGGGAGCGCAGGTAGCTTCTCGGTACGGTGACGCGCCGGAGACCGGTTCCCGGTACGGCACGGGGCCGGAGTCTCCCTACGGCGCCCCGCCCGGCGCGGCGATGCCGTACGGTGCCGGGTCGCCGTACGTCGGCGCGGATGCGGACGGCAGGGCGGCCTCGCCGTACGCCGCGGGGTCCTCGTACGGTGCCGCTGATGCGGACGGCAGGGCCATTTCGCCGTACGGTGCGGCCGATGCGGACGGCAGGGCGGTTTCGCCGTACGGTGCCGGGTCCCCGTACGGTGCGGCCGATGCGGACGGCAGAGCGGCGTCTCCGTACGGTGGCGTCGATTCGGGCGGCAGAGCGGCGTCCCCGTACGGTGGCGTCGATTCGGGCGGCAGAGCGGGAGCGCCGTACGGTGGCGCGTCGCCGTACGGCGGGGTGGAGGCCGGTGGTGGGGCGGCCGGCCTGCCCGCGCTTTCCGGCGGCGAGGAGCACGGTGACCTGGCGGCGCTGGTCCCGCAGTTCCAGCAGCGCTTCCAGGCCCTGGCCGGAAACATCGAGCAGGTCATCCGGGGCAAGCGCGAGACCGTCGAGCTGGCCCTGATCTGCCTGTTCTCCGAAGGGCACCTCCTGATCGAGGACGTGCCGGGCACGGGGAAGACCACGCTGGCCAGGAGCCTCGCGGCCAGCATCGAGGCCGAGCTGCGCCGGATCCAGTTCACCCCCGACCTGCTGCCGTCCGACATCACCGGCGTGTCCATCTTCAACCAGGCCAACCAGAGCTTCGAGTTCCACAAAGGACCGGTGTTCGCCAACCTCGTACTGGCCGACGAGATCAACCGTGCCTCGCCCAAGACGCAGGCCGCGTTGCTCGAGGTCATGGAGGAGCGGCGGGTGACGGTGGACGCCGAGCCCCATCCGGTGCCCCGGCCGTTCATGGTTCTCGCCACCCAGAACCCCGTCGACATGGACGGCACCTACCCCCTGCCGGAGGCGCAGCTCGACCGCTTCCTCATGTGCGTGTCGGTGGGATATCCCGACCACGCCTCGGAGGTGGAGGTGCTCAAGGGCATGCCCACGGGCCCCCGGGTGGAGCAGCTTCCGCTGATCGTCCGCGCGAGCGACATCGCGGGGATGATCGACTTCGCGACCCGGATCCATGTCGCCGACTCGATCTACGACTACATCGTGGCCGTCGTCGGCGCCACGCGGCGGTCTGCGGAAATCCGGCTGGGCGCGAGTCCCCGGGCCAGCCTGGCGCTGCTGCGCGCGTGCAAGGTGAAGGCGGCGGCGGCCGGGCGGCACTTCGTGATCCCCGAGGACGTCAAGGCGCTGGCCGCGCCCGTGCTCGCCCACCGGCTCATCCTCACCCCCGAGGCCGAGCTGCGCGACCGCACGGCCGAGGCGGTCGTCGCCGAGACGATGGTGAACACGCCCGGCCCGCAGGCCCTCGCCGGCGTCTGATGCCATGGCCGCACAAGGGGGCGAAAGGGCTGAGACGGTGAGGGGCGGGGCGACGGCGGTGAGGTGGGCTGGGCGGTGTTGACGGGTCCGGGGCGCGGTGTCCTGATCGGCGCGCTTCTTCTCTACGCGTTGGCCTTCGTCCTCGGATATCCCGAGCTGGTGGTGCTCGCGTCCGGTGGGGTCATCGCCCTGATCGCCGCGCTGGTGTGGACGCTGCCGCAGGCGAGGCTGTCGGTCCGGCGGGAGCTGACGCCGGTGAAGGTGTCGAGAGGGGAGGCCGCGGTCGCCGTCCTGCACGTCGAGAACCACGGGCGGTGGACGCTGGCCGGGCTGCGGGCCCGCGACCGCGTAGGGGCGGCCGACCACGTCGTCGAGCTGCCGCGCCTGCGCGGCGGCGCGGCGCGGGCGGTGTCCTACGCCCTGCCCACGGACACTCGCGGTGAGATCGGCGTCGGCCCGCTCGCGGTCGTCCGCGAGGACCCGCTCGGCCTGACCCGCAATGTCGCGGAGTACGGCGAGGCCGCGTCCCTGCTGGTCCGCCCGCGTACGGTGCCGCTCGGGGTGCTGCCGTCCGGCCGGGCCCACCACCTGGAGGGGCCGAGCGGCGACCGCGCGCCCAGCGGTACCGCGACCTTCCACACGCTGCGTGAGTACGTCGTGGGCGACGACCTCCGGCACGTCCACTGGCGCTCCAGCGCCCGGACGGGCACGCTCATGGTCCGCAGGCTCGTCGACGCGAGCCTGCCCACGACCACGGTGGCGCTGGACACGCGTGCCGTGTCGTACGTCTCATCCGATTTCGAACTGGCGGTGGAGGCGGCGGCGTCGGTGGCCGCGGGCGCGGCCCGGGCCGGGTTCCCGGTGAGGGTGGTGACGGGCGAGCAGGTGGTGGCCGACCTCAAGGGCGGCGGCGCCGACGTCGAGGCCGTGCTCGACAAGCTCGCCGTGGTGCGGCCGTGCGCCGATCCCGCCGCCGACCCCGTGCGCGCGGTACGGCCGGGAGGGGCGCTGGTCGTCGTGACAGGGGAGCCCGGCGGGCTGGACAGGGTGGCCGCCGCGCGCCGCCGCCACGACCGTACGGTCTGCCTGCGGATCGCCCCCTCCGGCGGTCCGGTGTCCGCGCCCGGGGTCACGGTCGTCGACGTGCCCGACCTGGAATCCCTGGCCGCGGCCTGGCCGGCGGCGTCCCGATGAGCCTCGCCACCACCGGCGCGCAGGGCGGCGAGCAGCGCGAGGACCCCGGCGCGACGCCGCCTCCGGGCACGCGACCGCCCGCCGACGACGAGGAGCGCATGAGCGGGACGCGTGACGGCCGAGGGGCGACGCCGGGCCCCGGGAGGCGCGGGATCGCCGACGGTGTGGCGTCGGCGCTGGTCGCGGCGTCGGCGGGGGTGGCGGGCTGCGGGTTCCAGCGGGTGTTCGCCCTCGGGGACCTGCTCCCGGTCGTCGCCGTCGCGGCGGTCGCGCCGGTGCTGCTCGCCGTGCTGACCAGGCGCCGGCCGTTGTGGCTGTCCCTGCTCGTCCAGCTGGTCGTGTGGCCGCTCACCGTGTCGGCGACCCTGTTCCGCGCGGACGCGGTGGCGGGGTTCCTGCCGTCGGCGCGGACCCTCGCGGGCATCACCGGTGGCCTGCTCGACTCGTGGCGGGCGCTGCTGACCACGATCCTCCCGGCCCCGGCGGAGCCCCGGCTGTTGGTGTTCGTGCACTTCCTGGTGTGGTTCGCGGCGCTGGCCGGCGCCGAGCTGGTCCTCCGTTCGCGGCGACGGGCCCGCGTGCTGCCCGCCCTGCCCGCCCTGGTGGTCTTCGCGCTCGCGGTGCCGCTCGGCGTGGACGGCCCGGGGTCGGACATGGCGGTGGCCGCGGTCCTCCTGGGGCTCGTCGCGGCGCTCATGGTCGTGGGCGGCGACCGTGGCGGAGTCGTGCGGATGCTCGCCGGCGTCCCCGTCGCGGTCGTCCTCGGCCTGGCCGCCCTGCTCGTGGCGCCGCTGCTGCCCGTCGCGCGGGAGCCGTACGACCCTCGGTCGCTCGTCGAGCAGCCACAGGTGGCGCGGTTCGACAGCGTCAGCCCGCTCGACCGGGTGTCGGCCTGGCTCCAGATGCCCACGACGCCGCTGTTCACCGTCAAGGCGGCGCGGCCGGAGTACTGGCGGCTGGCGGTGCTCGACACCTACGACGGGGTGCGCTGGTCGTCCTCGTCGCGCTTCCAGACGACCGGCGGGCGGGTGCCGTCCGGGCCGTACCGAGGGGCGTACGAGGTGTTGGACCAGACGGTGACGCTGCAGGGGTTGCCGGGGACGTGGCTGCCGGCGGCCGACCGGCCGGTGGCCGTGTCCGGCATGGGCGTCGCCGTCGACCGGTCGGGCGCGCTGATCGCCACCGCCCGGGGGGCGACCGGCGCCACGTACGACGTCACCTCGTGGGTGCCGCGGCCGTCCACGGCGCAGCGCCGCGAGGCCGTGGCGGTGGGGCCGGCGCCGCCTCTGCCACCGGACATCGCGGTGTTCCGATCGCTCGCCGAGCGGATGACGCGGAACGCGCGCTCGCCCTACCAGCAGGCGACGCTGCTGGAGCACTACCTGCGGACGCGGGAGAAGTACGACGTCACCTCGCCGCCGGGGCATTCGCTGGCCGCGCTGGAGTACTTCCTCCGCACCACTCACCGGGGCACCTCCGAGCAGTTCGCCTCCTCGTTCGCGCTGCTCGCCCGCACGCTCGGGCTGCGCAGCCGGGTGGTGGTCGGCTTCCGGCCGGGGACGCCGCGGGACGGCGTCTTCCAGGTGCTCTCGGGCGACGTGCTCGCCTGGCCGGAGATCGAGTTCAAGGACCTCGGGTGGGTGGCGTTCGACCCCACCCCGGAGCGGAGCGGCTCACAGGCGAGGCAGGACGTCGTGAGCACGGCGGTCAAGGAGCGCGAGCAGCTCGCCCAGCAGATCGGCGGCACGGCCAAGCAGCCCAGGCCTTCCCCCACGCCCACCCCGGAGACCGGGGACGACGCGGCGCGGCCGTCCGGCCCGCCGGTCGCGGTCCTCGCCGCGGGAGGGGCGGCCGGTGCGGTGCTCGCGTACGTGCTGGCCGTGGTGATCGCGCCCGTGCTGCGCCGCCGTCGTCGCCGGCGTGGTGAGGTGGGCGAGCGGGTTCTTGGCGCCTGGCGGCAGGTGTGCGAGGACCTCGGCCTGGACGGCGAGGTGTCGTTGACGGCCTCGGAGGTCTCGCAGCGCGCCGTGGAGCGGGTGGGGCCCGAAATATCAGCAGATATCGGGGCGCTGGCGGAGCTGTCGAACTACGTCGAGTTCGCCGGGCGGAGCGTCGGATCGGATGCCGCCGACGAGGCCTGGCGCCGCGCCGACGCCGTCGCCCGGCGGGTATGGCGCACGACTCCACTCCTCGCCCGCGTGGCCGGCCGCCTCCATCCCCGCTCGCTGCGCCCCGCACGCCCTCCGCGAAGGTCGACCTCCGGGCGCTGAGGCGATGCTCGCCGAGGTGCCCGACGTACTGCGGCGCCGGATTCGCCGTACGTCGTCCCGCCGACGCGGCGCCGGTCGAGAGCACCGCATCAGGCGTATGGGGGACGCGGCGAAGGTGGGCCGGTCGGCGGGGCCGCTGCCACCGCGCTGGTCGGGCCTCCGCCGGTGAGCTCGTCGGTCACCCTTGCCCTGCCGGGGAGGCGGGATTCAGGGGCCGGCCGTGGCGCTGGGGGCGCCGCCCTGCGGTGAGCTCGTCGGTCGCCTTTGCCCTGCCGGGGAGGCGGGATTCAGGGGCCGGCCGTGGCGCTGGGGGCGCCGCCCTGGGCGGTGGCGACCGCGTCCCTGATGCACAGGGGCGCCGACCACGCCACCTTCGAGGAGGACCCGATGCTGAGCGCGACGCCGACGCGGAAGCAGTACCCCTGCTCGGGGTCCAGGTCGAACACCCGGGTGGAGGTGGCGGCGCGTTCCAGCGGGGTCAGCGCGTTGGTGACGACGGGCTCCTGCTGGAGCACCAGAGGGTATCTCCTCGCGCGGCCGGGCAGCGTCCAGCGCAGCGTGACCTGCTTGCCCGCGTCGTCGGCCACCGACAGGCGCCGGGGGCGCAGGCTCGCCAGCACACTGTCGTCGATGGCCGCGGTGGTGTCCGGGGTCGGCTTCCCGGGGGAGGTGACGCCGGGGCTGGACGGCTTGACCGGGCCGGAAGGGGTGCCGCCCGCCTGGGGCACCGTACCGGTGGGGCGGGCGGGGGCACCGGATCGGTCCCACAGGAACGCCGCGCCCGCGACGGCGGCCACCACGATCGCGGCGACGGCCAGTCCGGCGACGGTGACGAGCCGGACCGACCGGAACGAGGCCCCCTGCCTGGACGAACCCCCGGGGGCCTGACTCGAGCCGGCGGGATCGGACGGGGCGGCGGGAGCGGGGACCGGCGTGGGGGCGTTGGCGGGAGCCGGGGACGGCGGTCGCTGTACGGGCGCGGTCGCGGGGTGAGGGGTGGGGCCGCCCGCGGGCTGCGACGCGGAGGCCGGGGACGACGCGGAGTGCGGGAAGGGAGGGAAGGGAGGAGCGGTCAGAGGCTGCGAGCCGTCCGGCCCGGACTGCGGCGCCATGGGGCCGGTGCCGCGTAACCCGCGCGCGGGAGCACTCGTGGAAGCCGCCGGTGGGACGGGATCGCTTGTGGGGTGGGACGGCTGCCCCAGGTCCCCGGCCAGGTGAGACGGCTGGGCGGGGCCGCCTGTGGGGTGGGACGGTTGCGCTGGGTCCCTGGACGGGTGAGGTGGTTGGGCGGGGCCGTTCGTGAAGTGGGACGGCTGGGCGGGGCCGTTTGTGGGGTGGGACGGTTGCGCCTGGTCGCCGGGCGGGTGGGGCAGGGCGCCGGTGGGGTGGGCGGGGGCGTTTGTGGGGCCTTCCGGGGGTGTGGGGTGGCTGGATTCGCCGGGTTGGGGCTGGGCGCCGGTGAAGTACGCGGTGCCGCCGACCAGGTCCGTCACCGGGAGGCCGAGTTCCCGCTGGACGTGCTGGAAGCGGGCGGCGAGATGGGCCGCGCTGGCGTACCGGTCCTCCGGCCGCTTGGCCATGGCCTGGACGATGGCCTGGGTGAGTGCGGCGGGAACGTTCGGGCGGGCGACGGGCGGCGGGTCGTGACTGAGAACGCGGAGGATGAGCGGGGCGACCGCCGTATCCGCCGGGTCGTAGAAGGCGGGCAGCCCGGCGAGCAGGTGGTACAGCGTCGAACCGAGGGAGTAGATGTCGGACGCGGCGCTGTGCGGCTTCCCGTTGAGGATCTCGGGTGCGGCGTGCATCGGCGTGAAGGCCTGCCCGAGCGCCGACACCTCGGCCGAGTCCACGACCCGGGCGATGCCGAAGTCGGCGAGGGCCGGCTCGCCGTACCGGGAGACGAGGATGTTCTGCGGCTTGAGGTCGCCGTGGAGGACCCCGGCCGCGTGCACGGCGGCGAGCGCCCCGGCCATCTTGACGCCGATGCGCAGCACGTCGGCGACGGGCAGCGGCCCCTCGCGGTCGAGCCGCTCGCGCAGGGAGCCGGCCTCGAAGAAATCCATCGCGATGTACGGCCGGCCGGAGCGGGTGAATCCGGTGTCGAAGACGGTGACGACGTTGGGATGGCCGGTGAGGCGGCTGGTGAGCCGGAGCTCCCGCTGGAACCTGCGCATGGTCCCCTGGTCGACCCGGTCCACCGACAGCACCTTGAGCGCCACGACCCGGTCGAGAAGCTCCTGCCGGGCGCGGTAGACGACGGCGAAGCCCCCCTGCCCCGCCTGTCCAAGGATGCGGTAACCGGGAGCATCGTCGAGTGCTTGCACCGTGAATCTCCCCATACGTCCCCGTTACGGTGATCCTAGTGCGGCCGGGCGTCGCGCGGGGGAGATCCGGCTCAGGCCCGGCCCGGGAGCCCGTCCAGGATCGCCGGGAGGTGGATCGGCGCGAGGAGATAGGCGCCGACGACCAGCGCCACGGCCGCCACCAGCAGGAACAGGAACACGAAGAACCCGCCGGGGAACGGGGTGAGCCGCGCGAGCTGGTCGGCGTCGGAGTCGGGTGCCCTGCCGCGGCGGCGTTTCGCACGCAGCTCCAGGATCGGGCGTATGCCGCCGATGAGAAGGAACCACGCGGCCAGCTGGGTGCCGATGGCCTGGATGTCCGGCGGGGCGTACCACGACAGCGCGAACACCGCCCCGCCGATGGTGAGCAGCGAGACCACGCCGAACACGTTGCGGATCATCAGCAGCATGCAGGCGAGCAGCAGCAGGATCGTCCACAGGAGGATCGTGATGTGGCCGGCGGCGGAGAGCCAGGCCGCGCCGAGCCCGAGCAGCGAGGGCGCGACGTACCCGGCGGCGGCCGTGCAGATCATGCCGGGCCCGGTGGGACGGCCGCGGGTGAGGGTGACGCCTGAGGTGTCGGAGTGCAGGCGGATGCCCTGGAGCTTGCGCCTGGTCAGCAGGGCGACCAGCGCGTGCCCGCCCTCGTGGGCGACCGTGATGAGGCCTCTGGAGATCTGCCAGGAGGTGGGGTAGAGGACCACGCCCAGGGCGGCGAGACCGGCCAGAATCGTGACCCACATGGGCGGGTCCGGCTGCACGGCCGTCAGCCGTGCCCAAAGACCGCTGAGCGACTGCAGGGTCCACCTCCGTTGGTACGGCCACCGGGCGCGCGAGCGTCGAGCACATAGCCTCGCACGCCCCGGCCCACCCCCGCACCCTTCCCGAAGCCCGCCCACCGGTCGTCCAGAACCGGGGGCTGCTTGGGATGGGGATTCGGTGGTTCGGACAGGGGGTGGGGAGTGGGATGGGGTTATGGGTGAGGGTGCGTGTGGATCCGGGAGGAGGGGTTCTAAGCTGGGGCAGTGCCAAACTCCAGTTCAGTGGCGTCACGGAGTGACGAGCATCGGCAGGTCATCCGGATGTTCTATGACGCCTTCGCCCGCGGTGACGTCGACGGCCTCAGGGGCTGTTACCACCCTGATGTCAGCTTCGGCGATCCCGTGTTCACCGAGTTGCAGGGTCGTGAGCGTGTCGTGGGCATGTGGCGCATGCTGCTCGGCCGCGCCTCCGAGTTCGAGGTGTCGGCGCGTGACATCGACGCCGGTGACCACTCCGGCTCGGCTCATTGGACGGTGCGTTACACCTTCCCGCCCACCGGCAGGCGGGTGCGGAACGAGGTGGACGCGCAGTTCCGGTTCGAGGACGGGCTGATCGTCCGGCACCGCGACGTCTTCGACTTCCGCCGCTGGTCCACCATGGCGTTCGGCGTGCCCAGCGGCATGGTGATCGGTTCGATGGGGGTGCTGCGCCGCCGGGTGCGCGACCGGGCGCGTGGGCAACTCGAGGAGTACCTGCGGGGTAATTCGCCCATATCAGGTTAGGGTCTGACCCGGGCGGTACGGGCCAGTTGTCCCGGCCGTCCGAGGTTGTCCCGACCACGCAGGGAGGTGTGCCGTGCCGGAGCGCCGTGTTCGCGGGCTGAAAGACCTGATGCGAGTGCCGATACGTGGGGCCGATCACGAGGTGGCCCCGGAGCATTCCATGGACCCCCGCCCGTCCGAGGCCCTGGAGATCCCGGCGCAGCGAAGCGTGATCGACAACGCGATCTACGTCGACGGCCGGCGCGTCGCCACGCCGCCGTCCCTGTCGGAGGCGGTGACGGCGCTGCGGTCGCGGCCCGGCAGCATGGCGTGGATCGGCCTCTACCGGCCGGCGGAGGCCGAGATCCTCAAGGTCGCCGAGGAGTTCGGGCTGCACGAGCTGGCCGTCGAGGACGCCATCGTGGCCCACCAGCGGCCGAAGGCCGACCGGTACGGCGACACCCTCTTCCTGGTCCTGAGGGCCGCGCAGTACCTCGACTCGCCGGAGAAGGTCGAGTTCGGGGAGCTCCACGTCTTCGTGGGCCCCGACTTCGTGCTGACCGTCCGCCACAGCGAGGCGCCCGACCTCAGCAAGGTCCGCCGCCGGATGGAGACCGACCCCGACCTGCTGCACCAGGGGCCGCAGGCGGTCCTGTACGCCATCCTGGACGCGGTCGTCGACGGGTACGCGCCAGTGGTCGCGGGTCTGCAGAAGGACATCGACGAGATCGAGGTGCAGGTGTTCGGCGGCGACCCGGCGGCCCCCCGGCGCATCTACGCCCTCTCGCGCGAGGTGATCGAGTTCCAGCGGGCGACCCGCCCGCTGCTCGACATGCTGAACGGCCTGATCGCCGGGTCCGCCAAGTACGGCGTCGACGGGGAGCTGCAGCGCTACCTGCGCGACGTCGCCGACCACGCGATCACGGTGGTGGAGCGGGTCGACAACTTCCGGCAGATGCTCCAGGACATCCTCATCGTCAACTCCACCCTGGTCAGCCAGGCGCAGAACGAGGAGATGAAGAACCTCACCCAGGCCAGCTACGCCCAGAGCGAGGAGGTCAAGCGGATCTCCTCCTGGGCGGCCATCCTCTTCGCCCCCACCCTCGTCGGCACGATCTACGGCATGAACTTCACCCACATGCCCGAGCTCGCCTGGACGTACGGCTATCCGTTCGCGGTCGCCCTGATGGCGGCGGTCTGCGTCACCCTCTATCTGGTCTTCAAACGGCGCGACTGGTTGTGACCATAAAGGGGGATTAATCCGGCATTCGGGGTAGGTCCGGCGGTATGGAGGATCGTCTGCTCGAACTGCACGCCATCGCGATGGACGAGTTCGGTCTCCGGGTGGCGATGATCAATGACGACCGGTGGTCCGCCCCGACGCCCTGCTCGGAGTGGACCGTCCGCGACCTGGTCGGCCACCTCGTGACCGAGCAACTGTGGGTGCCCCCGCTGCTCGCGGGGGAGACCGTGACCGAGATCGGCGACCGGTTCGAGGGCGACCCGCTCGGCGACGACCCCGTGGCCCGCTGGACGGAGGCCGCCGCCGCGGCCCAGCAGGCCTTCGCCGAGCCGGGCGCCCTGGACCGCGAGGTGCACCTGTCCTACGGGACGGTCAGCGCGCGGCGGTACTGCAGGGAGATGACGAGCGACCTGGCCGTCCACGCCTGGGACCTCGCCCGCGCGCTCGGCGTCAACGACCGGATCGATCCGGATCTGATGTCCGAGGCCTACGACTACCTGTCCCCGATGGCAGGGCAACTGGAGCAGAGCGGTATCTTCGCCCCGGCCGTCCCGGTGCCGGACGACGCCGACCCGCAGACCCGCACGCTCGCCCTGACCGGCCGCCGCCCGTGACCGTCCCGCCGCCGAAACCTCTGGCCACCACCCGTGACCAGCCCGCCGAACCTCCTGAGCGCCACCCGTGACCGTCCCGCTGCCGAACCGCCCGGCCGCCGGCCGTGAGCGCCGATCATGAACCGTCCCCGCATCGCCGCCGGACGGTTGTGAGACATTAACGCCCTGCTAACCGGCTCCGCCCTACGCTGCGGGAACGTGCGTGTGCGCAGCCGGCTGATCCCTCCCGCCCTCGCGGCCGTCGTGGGCCTGTGGGGTGTCACCGTTCCCTCGTTCTGGCGCGACGAGTCGGTCAGCGCCATGGCGGCCGGGATGTCCCTGTCCGACCTGTGGCGGCTGCTCGGCGCGATCGACGCCGTCCACGCGCTCTACTACCTTCTCCTGCGTCCGTTCGCGGCGCTGAGCACGAGCGAGCTGGTGCTCCGCCTGCCCTCGGTGATCGCCACGGCCGCCGCGGCGTACGGGATCGCGGTGATCGGCGGGCGGCTGGCCTCCGAGCGGGCCGGGCTGGTCGCCGGGGCGGTGTACGCCCTGCTGCCGATCGTCAGCCGGTACGCGCAGGAGGCCCGCAGCTACGCCATCGTCAGCGCGGTCGCGGTCCTGGCGACCTTGACCCTGCTGAACGCGCTGGACGGCAGGCGGTGGCGGCACTACGTCTGGTACGCGGCCTCGCTGGCCCTGCTCGGCTGCCTCCACCTGTTCGCGCTGCTGCTGGCGCCCGCCCACGCGGTCACGGTGCTGCTGCTGGGCCGCCGCGAGCTGCCGCGCTGGGTGGCCGCCGCCGGGGCCGCCGGCCTGGTGGTGCTGCCGCTGGCGCTCGTCGCCTCCGGGCAGGAGCAGCAGGTCGCCTGGCTCAAGCGGCCCACCGTCGGGAACCTGCTGAACTTCGCGCACCAGACCGGGGGCACCTGGTGGGCGGTGGCGCTGCTGGCCGTCCTGGCCGCCGCCGGCACCGTGGTGGCGCTGCGGCGGGCCCGGCCGCTCGCGCTGGTGGCGCTGCCGTGGGCCGTGCTCCCGGTGGCGCTGTCGTTCGCGATCTCGCAGGTCCACCCGATCTACAACCCGCGGTACCTGCTGTTCTGCGTCCCCGGGGTCGTCCTGCTCGCCGGCGCCGTCTTCACCGTCCGGCCGAAGGCGGCCCCGGGCGAGGCGGCCCGCCCGCCCGTGCCCGCGGCCCTGGTCGTGAACACCGCGCCGGTCCTGGCGGTGGCGCTGCTGGCGGTCCTCGTCGTGCCCGCGCAGGTACGGCTGCGGCAGCCCGCCGCTCGTCCCGACGACCTTCGCACGCTGGCGTCGTCGCTCGCCGCGCAGGAACGGCCGGGCGACGCGGTGCTCTTCGTCCCGCGCCGGTACCGCCTGTTCGTCGGCGTGTACGGCGCGCCGTACGACCGGCTGGCGGACCTGACCTTCGCCCCGGGGCGCTTCGAGCCCCGGACGGCCGCCCAGTTGCGCGCGGTCGCGGGCCGCTACCAGCGGATCTGGATGGTCTCGCCTCCACAGGGAGCCCACTGGCGCGACGACGAGCGCTGCCGGGCGCTGCTGGCCGACAAGCGTTTCCGCCACGCTCCCAGCCAGGCCTTCGGCAGGGTGCGCCTGACGCTGTTCACCCGGGTGTGACGTTCAGGCGAGCAGCTTGCGGGCGGCCTCCTCGATCTCGGCCTCCGACAGCAGCACATGGGCGGCGGCGTCGCCCAGCGGGACGAAGCTGTCGCGGGAGGCGACCCGGGCGACGCGGCCGGAGAAGCCGTGGTCGGCCAGCGCCGCGATCACGCCCTCGGACACCCCTCCCGAGCCGCGCGTCTCGTCGGCGACGAGCACCTTGCCCGTCAGGTCGGCGGCCCGCAGGAGGTCCTCCACCGGGAGCGGCGACAGCCACCGCAGGTCGAGCACCCGGCAGCCGTACCCCTCGGCGGTGAGCCTGATCGCGGCCCGCAGGCTCATGCGCAGGCCGTTGCCGAAGGTGACGATGGTGAGATCGCGTCCGTCGCCGTAGGAGCGGCCCCGGCCGATCGGCACGTGGGTCTCGGCCCAGCGGGCCGGCGGGACGTACGGCGTGAGCCAGCCGTTGTCGCCCTCGTCGACCAGGTCGCGGGTGTTGTACAGCGCGATCGGCTCCAGGAACACGCACACCTCGCCGTCGGAGCGGGCGGCGGCGACGCAGGTGCGCAGCATCGCGGCGGCGTCGTCGGGACGGGCGGGGGAGGCCACGACGAGGCCGGGGATGTCGCGGAGGGCGGCCACGGAGTTGTCGTTGTGGAAGTGGCCGCCGAAGCCCTTCTGGTAGGCGTAGCCGGGGACCCGCACCACCATCGGGTTGCTGTAGGCGCCCTTGGAGAAGAACCGCAGGCTCGCGGCCTCGCCGCGAAGCTGGTCGAGGGCGTTGTGGAGGTAGGCGAGGTACTGGATCTCGGGGATCGGCAGCAGGCCGGAGGTCGCCGAGCCGAGCGCCAGGCCGAGCAGCGCCTGCTCGTCGAGGAGCGTGTCGAACACCCGCCCGGCGCCGAAGCGCTTGAGCAGCCCGCGCGTGACGCCGTACACGCCGCCCTTGCGCGCGACGTCCTCCCCGAAGAGGATCACCTCCGGGTTGGCCGCCATGACGTCGGCGAGCGTGCGGTTGATCGCCTGCGACAGGGTGAGGGCACCCTCGTGTTCGGGAAGGGTGTCGCCGAAGGCCCGCGCGCGGTCGTCCGCCTGGCGCACCGCCAGGCTCGCGACCCGGGCCGGACGCCGCGGCGCGAGCGGCTCCATGACCTCGCGGGCCGAGCCCAGCCGCGGCCTGCGGGTGGACTCCAGGGCGAGCTTCAGCACGTGCTCGCGGATGGTCTCGTAGCGCCCGAGCAGCTCGTCCGGCACGGCGAGCCCGGCCTCGGCCAGCAGCCTGGCGGTCGCCAGGAGCGGATCGCGGTCGAGGTCGGCGGCCAGCTCGCGGGGGGTGCGGTAGGCCGACTCGACGTCGGAGCCGGCGTGGCCCATCAGCCGGACGGTGCGCAGGTGGAGGAACGCCGGTGACCTGCGGGTGCGGACGTGCTCGGCCGCCCGGCACGCCACGTCGTAGGCCTCCGCCAGATCGCAGCCGTCGGCCCGGAAGCGCGGGATGAGGGGGTGCCCGGCGGCCTCGACCCACCCGGGTGGGGTGCGCACGCTGATGCCGATGCCGTTGTCCTCGCACACGAACAGGATCGGCAGCGGCAGCCCCTGGTAGGCGCAGTAGGCGGCGGTGTTGAACCCGGTGAGGGCGCTGGCGTGGTTGACCGACGCGTCGCCGAAGCTGCACACCGCGATCGACCCGGCCGGCCAGGGGCCGGCGACGCCGAGCTTGCGGGCGCGCTCGATGGCGAAGGCGACGCCGACGGCGCGCGGCAGGTGGCTCGCGATCGTGGAGGTCTGGGGGATCACCGCGAGATCGGGGTGGCCGAAGACCTTGTGGCGGCCGCCCGCGATCGGCTCCTCGGCGGCCGCCGCCAGGCCGAGCAGCACGTCGCGCAGCCCCTCCTCGGCGAGCCGGCCGGCCCGGGCCGAGCGGGCCAGGTAGAACGCGCCGGAGCGGTAGTGCAGGAGCGCGGGGTCGGTGGCGCGGACGGCGGCGGCCACCGCGGCGTTGCCCTCGTGACCGGCCGAGCCGATGGTGTAGAAGCCCTCGCCCTGCTCGCGCAGCCAGCGGGCGGCGATGTCGAGCAGCCTGCTGGCGAGCTGGATCTCGAAGAGCTCGCGACATCGCGCCCCGGTGAGCGTCGTGCCCGGGCGTACGGGCAGGGAGGGATCGCGCCGGGGGCCGGGTGTCAACGCGGCTACCGACTGTGTGAAGTGCGTCTCGACTGTGTCGCGGGCCACAAAGCCGATTATGTCGCCATGACCCGCCCGGCGTCCCGAGGCTTGCCAAGAGAGTCTGACTGTCCGTGTGGAGCGGTCTATTTGACAGTAGTTAATGACGGTTTGTCAGGATGCACAACCATTGCCACAAACGAGCCGTCTACTTGTTAGGAAAACGTGGCACCCTCAAAGCCGCGTTAAAGCTACGGGAAGGAAGGTTTCCCTGTGTTTCAACGCATCCGTGCCGCCGTCGTGGCGCTGGCGATGGGCGCCGGGGCTCTCGCCCTGGTGGCCACGCCCGCCTCGGCGACGGCGGTGGTGGTCAAGGCGGCCCCCGACGTCTCCTCGGTGGAGGTGAGCCCGAGCCCGGTCGTCGTCCAGGACAAGGACGGCACGCCGGTCACGTTCAGCTTCGTCACCGACGGCGCGACCACCGGCGGCTTCACCCTGAAGCGGCCCGACGGCTCGACCGTCGACGTCGAGGCCAAGAAGGTCGGCGACTCCGGCGGCAAGCAGAAGTGGCAGGGCACCCGCACCTTCACCCGCTCCGACGCCCCCGGCGGCTGGAACGTCAGCGCCAAGGCGACCAGCGTCGTCGGCACCGGTAAAGAGGGCAAGGACTTCCAGGTCAAGCAGGTCTGGGAGACCGACCTCGCCGGGTTCGGCGCCTCGCCCGAGCCCGTCGACCGGGGCGACCGGCTGAACCTCCGGGGCCGGCTGCTGATCAACGGCACCGGCGGCTGGAAGCCGTACCAGGGCCAGAAGGTGTACGTGGCCTTCCGCGCCGAGGGCTCCTCGGGGTACGACCGGGTCGCCTCCGACCACACCGACGAGAGCGGCCGGTTCTCCCTCGGCGTCAGGGCCGAGCGCAGCGGCTGGTGGCGGGCCGAGTACGACGGCTCCGACGTGGCGCACAAGGCGGTCAGCGACAGTGACCAGGTCGACGTCCGCCGCCACGACACCGGCAGCCGGATCCTCGGCTTCGACGTCAACCCGAACCCGGCGGAGCTCGGCGACGAGCTCAGCGCGACCGGCCGGTTGGTGGCGGGCTGGTCCGGCGACTGGAACGACCACCGCGGGCAGAAGGTCGACCTGCTGTTCAAGGCCGACGGGTCGGGTTCGTGGCGCTTCGCCGGGTCCGACTGGACCGACCGCCACGGCCGGTTCCGCATCGACACCGAGGCGCGCCGGTCCGGCTGGTACCGTGCCGAGTTCGACGGATCCCGCGGCGTCCGCGGCAGCGGCAGCCGCGCCGTGCACGTGACGGTGGAGGAGCCGCAGCGGCCCGCCGACACCCGGATCGTCAAGTTCAACGCCTACCCCGAGCCGGTGAAGTACGGCCGGTACGTGAAGAACATCGGCAAGCTGCAGATCTGGGACGGCGACCACTGGACCGCGTACGACCACCAGAAGGTCGCGCTGTACTTCAAGCGCGCCGGCCACAGCAAGTGGGAGTACGTCAAGACGGCCACGACCAACGGTTCCGGATCCTTCTGGATCAAGGTCAAGGCCTGGAACTCCGGCTCCTGGCAGGTCCGCTTCAAGGGCGACGGCGAGGCGGACGGCTCGGCGAGCCGCGGCGACTACGTGCGCGTGAAGAAGTGAGCGGGCGCTAGTCACCGCGAGACGGGGACGGCCCGGGAGCCTCGCGCTCCCGGGCCGTTCGCGTGCCGGGGTGGTCCGGTGGTCCTTACCGATTTCTGGCCGTGGTCATGCCGTGGGCTCCCGGGGAACGCCATGATCCAGTGCGATGATCCTCGGTGGCTGTGTTCGGTCGACACCGTCAGCGGGTGGGCCGACGCCCCGCAGGATCCGCTGCGGGCAGCTGGATCACGAGCGAATTCGGGGGGATTCATGATCCGTGAAACGTTCCTCGCCGCGGCGGTCATCGCCGGGCTCTCCTTCTCCGGATCGGCCGCGTGGGCCGACGCCGGGCAGGTGACGACGAAGGCGTCACCGCAGTCCGCCTGCAAGGTGGGCGAATGCGAAGGCGTGGCGTGCCCGGCCGGGTACACCTGCGTCTACTCGCCGAAGCAGTGCATCACCGCACCGTGCCCGCAGTACGAGTGCGTCCCGATCGGCGGCACCACTCCGACGATTCCGATCGTCACCCCGCCGGTGGTCCTGCCGCCGATCTACGGCCCCGGCTGGCCGTACTACGGGCCGGGCTGGCCGTACTACTACCGGCCCGGGTGGCCTCGCCACTACTGGCCCCCCAGGACCCACCCGGTCCCGCTCCCCAGGCCGGTCCCCAGGTCGCCGGTCCGGCCGTTCCACAATGAGCCGGAGGGCCGGCCCGCGATCGCGCCGCAGGGTCCGGGCCAGTCCGGCCTGCCGCCGCAGGGTCCGGGTCGGCCCGGTTCGATCCTGCAGGGACCGGGGCAGCCGCCTCTCCCGCAGGCCGGCCCCGGGCAGCAGCCCGCTCCCGCGCCGCACCCGGCGTGATGACGCGGACCCCGCGGGCGGACCTCTAGGCCGCGGGCTCGCATGCGACGGCCGTGCCGGGGCGGTGAGCACCGGTACGGCCGTGCGGTGGCGTCAGCGGCGGGCGAGCGGCCGGACCGGATGACGGGCGCTCCCGCGCGCCGGATCCGTCACTCCGGGTCAAAAGTCGCCCCCGGCAGATTCTCGTGGGGACGTTCAGGGTCGATGCCGTTCTGCTCGAAGTACTCGAGCACCGTCCGTATGAACTGGGCACGGTCGCCGCCGAGCAGATCGGTTATCTCGAAGGCGCGGCCGATGAGCTCGGCACGGACTTCCCCGAAGCTCCGCCCGGATCCGACCGGGTCGGCGCCGATGCCGACGCCTTGCATGACCTGCTGGATCATGGGGAGGACGTCGCGCTGGAAGGCGTCGGGGTTGGCCATGCGGTACTCGGCCAGCCAGTCGAGAACCCTTCCCACCGCGACGGCGTCGTCCGCATAGATCACGATGTTGTCCATACGACTGCCGGCCACGTCGAAGCCGCTCATCTTGGCCTGGCCGACGCCGGGGAACCGGGCCGGGTCGTCCAGCACCTCCCGCACCAGATCCCGCATCAGGAGCGGAAGCTCGTCGGGGTGGGCATTGATGTACACGCGTTGGGTGACGGTGGAGGAATCCGCTCCGGCCCGGAAGAAGACGCTGAAGTGGAAGGCCAAGGCGTCGACCTGCACTTCATCTCGGCGGAAGAGCCGGCCCAGGTTCTGCTCCGTCTTCTGAACGATGGTATGAGCTCCGTCGGGCCTTCCGAGGACGGCGCTCCTGATGATGTTCACCCAGGACTCGGGGGAGATGGTGCGAGTCGTCGGTTCGGCCGAGAGCGCGTACATCCCGTAGATCCGATGAATCCTGTCCCTGATGTCGTCGCGTTGGTCCCAGATGTCGTTGAGGAACGCTTCCAGGCTCTCGCGGGACAGCGCTGGGGGCCGGCTGCCGTTCTCGTGGTGCGACAGCAGGCGCAACGTCTCCACTTCCTCGAACGACGGGTCCAGGCCCATGTCCTGCAGCATCCGGTCGACCTCGATGAATTTCCGAGGAGTCTCGATCAGGTCCGGGTGCCGGTCGATGAGGTCGTGCAGGGCCGCCTGTTCGTGCTCCGGCATCAGGTCGACCAGGTACCGGACGTCCGGCGGGGCGTCACCGAAGTGGTGGGACACCGGCCCGGCCTCGCCGGAGTGGTGATGCGGCGGCACCGGAGCGTCACCGGAATGGTGATGGGGTGTCGCCGCCGGGGTGTCACCGGAGTGGCGGGGCGCCGCCGGGGTGTGGGCATCTGATCGCGCCGGAGCCGGCTGATGGGGCGCGTGCTCGGCGGCCCGGGCCGCCGGCGTCACCTCCACAGGGTGGTCGGGCAGGCCGACGGCCCTCTTCGTCGCGTCCCACATCACGTGCAGCGAATGCTTGCCGAACATGTCGCGCATCGCGCGGTCGAATCCGGGCAGATCGTGCGTCGAATCCCATGCGTCGCGGATCGAGTCTTCGAGATACTTGACGAAGTCCTTTCCGTCGACCAGGCGCGGGGCGTTCAGCTCGCGCCGTTCGTGGGACAGCCGCCGCATCGCCTCCGCCTGGTCGAAGGTGACGTCGCGGCCCAGCCTGTCCAGAGTCCTGCGGACGTCGGCGAGAGTGCTGGGCTCGGCCACCAGGTCGGGGTGCCGGACGACGAGGTCGACGACCTCCTGCCGCTCGGCACCTTGGAGGCTGCGCGCCACGACATCGAGCATCCTCTGGACATCCTCCCGAGAGTCGCCCGCGTGGTGCGGGGAGGCCTCGGGGGCTCCCGGATCGGCATGGTGGTACGCGTCCGGGTGTGCGGCGCCGGCTGCCGGGCCCTCCGCCCGCGGGCCGGCCTGAGCCGGTTCGGGCCGGGGTTCGGCGGCCGGGGTGTCGAGGTGGTGGGGCGAGGCCGGCGTCTCATGGCGGGGGGCGATGGTGACTGGTGTGATGAAGCTGTCGCCCAGCTGGAGTATGTCGCCGTCGAGCAGCGGCACCTCTTCCCCTGGAGTCAGTTCCCGGCCGTTGACCCGCGTACCGAACGTCGACCCTTCGTCGCGGATCCACATGCCGCCGTCCTCGTGGGCGCCGATGGTGGCGTGGGTACGTGAGACGTCTGGGAAGCTGGCCAAGTCGATCGCCGAACCCAGGTTCCGGCCGATCCATACGCTGCCGCCGGGCTCGACACGGACTTCGGCGGAATTTCCGTGGACGGTGAGCGTGGCCCTGGCGGGCCGGACCTCCCCACGAGCCGGCCGGGGGGGCTGCGCCTGGTACCCATCGGCTCCGGGTCCGTTGTGGTACCGCGGATCGCCAGGGGAGCCGTGGTCGGCTCCGGGTGTCCAGCGGTGCACGGTGGCCGCCGCCTCGGCGAAGTTCCGAGGGCGGGGATCGGCCACGGGTGAGGTCTGTCCGGGTTCGCCGGCCTTCGGGGCCGCAGCCGATTGGGCCTGGTGCGCAGCCGGTACGGGCGCGTCGGCGGTCTGCGCGAGACGGGGCCCGGAATCGTGCTGCACGGTCCGCGGAGGCGCTTGTGCGGTGGTCTGCGGAGCGGGTTCCGCGGCCGGACGCGGCGGGGGAGAGGAGTGGCCAGGGGCGGCCGCGCCCGTGGCGGCGTCTCCCCCGATCGCCGAGGCCACATGTGGCCGAGCCGGGGCGCCGGCGCCGGGCGCGGCCGCGTGGGAAGTGCCGCCGGGTTCAGGGACGGACCGGTTGACCAGCGCGTCGATGCTCGGCCGTTGGGCCGTCCCAGGGTGGACCACGGCGGCGCCGTCGAGGCGTACCGGGCCGGGCGTGTGCGCCGCTGCGGTTCCCCCGCCGGACGCCGGCTCGGGGGAGCGTGCCTGCGGGCCGGCGTGCTCCGACATCACGGCGGTGTTCCTGTGCCCGGCGAGGGTCGTGTGCGACTGATCGGAGCCGGCCTGGAAGTCACCGGCCCTGGACCGGGCCTCCGCCCCTGGGACGAACCGCTCGCCGCCACTCGCACCCGTGTCCGCGTCGGGGTGGGGTCTGGCGAGTGCCGAGCCGTCGTCGACGGCGTAGTCGTGCGTCCTGGCGCCCGGGGCGTCCGCCCCGTCGGGGTGGGGTCTGGCGGACGGTGAGGTGTGGGCGCCGGTGGAGGTGCGCGGGCCGGGATGGGGGCCGCCGGGTGCGGAGGCGCTCTCGGTGGTGTGGCCGCGCGTCCCGGCCCCCATGTCGGGGGCGGCCGGTTGATGGGAGGGGCGCGAATGCGCGGGGACGTCGATGCCGCCGACGACGCCTGAGATGAGGGCGGTGAGCAGGTGCTCGGGGTCGAGGTCGCCGCTGATCGCGAGCCCGGGAACGGCGCCGGCGGTGGCCGAGACGCCGCCCAGCAGCGCCTGCCCGTAGAGGCTCTGCCCGAACGCCGCCAGCTTGTCGCGTACGGCGAGCTCGGCGGTGGAGCCGATGTACCGCACCTCTTGCGTGGCCAGGCGGGAGACGCCGAAGCCCGCGACCGAGAAGACCGCGCCGCCGATGCCACCGCTGACGGTCGACAACAGCAGCGACAGCGCGTCGTAGTTCTCACGGTGCCCGAACAGGAGTTGCGCCGTCTGCACGCCCAGGTCCAGACCGCCGGAGATCACGGCGAACTTCATCGTGTTCATCAGGACCAGTTTTTTGAGCGCGTCGATCGACATCTTCGTCAGCACGGTCCGCGCCTGGATCGCGGCGAGGACCGCCGGGCCGTTGAAGTAGATCCACACCATCAACCGGAGGATCGTGAGGCCGAGCAGCGCCAGTGAAGCGTAGATCATCCACTGGGTGTGCTCCATCTGCGTTCCGTGTTCGCGCAGGCGGGCCGCCTCGCCCCGGATCGCCGTCTCCAGACGATCGAGCAGTGCCCGTCCTGAGAGCCGAGCGGAGCCGGTGCCTTTGCCGTCATCGGCGAGCTGGGCGAACACCTTCTGGAACGTGTCTTTGGCTTCGCCTTCCCACAACTGGTCGTCCAGCATGCGGAAGACGTCCTCGATGTCTTCGGCCTTGATCTGGGAAAGCCAGTCCGCCAGTCGATCCTGGGTGTCCGCCTCGGCCCATATCTCGCCCGGCTCGCCCTCAGGAAACGCCCCGCCGGCCAGGAACGGCGCCAGAGGCTTCACCACATCGGGCACGAAGCCGAGATCTAGTCCCATCAGCTCCGCTTCACCCTTGGATCCCCGCCCCGGGCGGCACGCTCATGACGCGGGTGACGCCTCGCCACCGACCCGGTCGACGACCGGGCGGCCGGATCGTCATCTCCACGTGGGTTCCCGTTCACCTGGACACGACATGATCGAACGTTATCTGTTCGAGCGACGATTCCGCGCCGGTTTCGCCGGTGTTTCACCCAGGTTGTGGTTTTGATAGATCGGTGTCCGAATAATGGACGGTCGAGGCATCCTCGGCGGCGCGGTAGTTGATCGACGTCTTGCCGAGCAGCGGGGCGTGGTCGGCGACCGCCCGCGCCAGTATCCGGAGGCCGGTGTCGATCGCGTTCAGGCGCGGGCTGTGGGACCGCCAGTAGGCGCTGCCGTAGTCGTCGTCGCCGACGGCCCGCCGCGTCGCCGCGGTGGAGTCACCGAACCGCGCCTGCACCTCGGAGACCCGGTCGGCCGCGCCGGACACCGCACCGGCCAGGCCGCGCAACCGGGTCTCGCTGGAGCTGAGTCCCTCGTATCCCATGCGAGCGGACCCTACCCGGTGGCGCGGCGGGTTTGAAGACACAGGAGGACGAGGCCGTCACGATCACGGGCGCGTCCGGTCGTCCACGTCCGCGGCCGTCTCCTGGAGGAGAAGGGATTCCGCGCCGGGTGCCTCCCCGAGCAGGTCCTCCAATGTGACCCCCTCGGGGAGGAAGGGCTCCATCGCCTCCTGCACGGCACCGGTCACCTCCCGCGTCGCGGCCGAGATCTGCTCCATGATCGAGGCGGCCAGTTCCGAGGGCGACAACTTGCGATAGACGCGGGGATCCAGCTCGATGGCCCGGACCTCACCGCGAGGCCCCACCGTCACGCTGACCAGGCCGCCCTTCGAACGGGCCGTCGCGGACAGCTCCCGCATGTCCTGGTGTGCCTGGCGGAGCCGCTCGGTCTGCTCGTTCACCTTCTTGACGAGCTGCTCGAGCATCGCCCACGACTCGTTCATGTCCATGTGACTTCCCGTCCACTAGGCCACAAGATGATCGAACGGTATCCGCTCGGCACCGACCTGAGAGCGCGCTAATCCGCGCGGCGGAACTGGGCGATGGCGACGCCGAGCAGGGCGAGGCCCATCAGGGCGACGATCCCGAGCTCCACGCCGGTGGGGACGCGCCAGCCGAACCAGTGGACCCCGGGGTTGAGGGTCTGGACGATCCGCGGGTTCACCGACAGGTGGGTGAAGACCGCGTGGCGCATCGGGTCCACGGCGTACGTCAGCGGGTTGATCTTCGTGAGGAACGCCAGCCAGGCCGGCAGGTTCGCCAGGGGGAACATCGCCCCGGACAGGAAGATCATCGGCATGATGGCCATCTGCATGACCCCGAAGAAGCTCTGCATGTTCTTCATGCGGGCCGCCAGGCTCACGCCGAACGCGGTGATCGTGAAGGACGCCAGGAACATCTCGCCGAGCAGCGTGAGGATCAGCGCCGGGGAGTAGGGCACGTGGACCAGCCCGGCCAGGGCCAGGATGATGACGCCCTGCACCGTCGCCACGACGCCGCCGCCCAGGCACTTGCCCAGTACGATCGACGCCCGGCCGACCGGGGCCACGAGCATCTCGCGCAGGAAGCCGAACTCCCGGTCCCACACGATCGAACCCGCCGAGAACATCGCCGTCGTGATCACGGTCATGGCGATCACGCCGGGGTACATGAACGTGCGGAAGTCGACGCCCTGCACCGGTCCCCGCGAGATCAGCGTGCCGAGGCCGGTGCCCATCACGAACAGCCACAGCACCGGCTGGACCAGCGTGGAGACCATGCGGGTGCGGTCGTTGACGAACCTCAGCAGCTCGCGGTGCAGCACGATCTTGATCGCCCGCAGGTCGTGGCGCACGCTCCGCCCCGGCACGCGTACCTCGACGATCCCGGGCGAGCCCAGCTCTGTCGCCATCGCCTACCTCCTCGCCCTGGCCCGCATCCACGCCGCCGCGCCGCTCTCGGCCTCGGCGTCGCGGATGGTGGAGCCGGTGTAGTTCATGAAAACGTCGTCGAGCGACGGGCGGGACACGCTGACCGACCGGATCGGCACCCCGAGGTCGGCGAACAGCAGCGGTACGAACTCCTCGCCCGAGGCGACGGCGAAGGTCACCACGCCCTCCCGGACGGCCGCCTCCAGGCCGAAGCGCTCCCTGAGCGCGGCGATGGCCTTCTCGTCGTCGGCCGTCTGGATCTGCACGCGGTCCTTGCCGACGCTGGCCTTCAGGGCCTCGGGGGAGTCGATGACCACGATCTCACCGTGGTCGATGATCGCGATCCGGTCGCAGTACTCCGCCTCGTCCATGTAGTGCGTCGTCATGAAGATCGTGATGTCCTCGGAGTGACGGAGCTTGTTGATGTACCCCCAGATGGCGGAGCGGGTCTGCGGGTCCAGGCCCACCGTGGGCTCGTCCAGGAACAGCACGCGGGGGGAGTGCAGCAGGCCGCGGGCGATCTCCAGGCGGCGCTTCATGCCTCCGGAGAACGTCATGACCTTGGCGTCCTTGCGGTCCCAGAGGGCCACCATCTCCATGACCTGCCGCAGGCGCTCGCCGACGACGTCCTTCGGCACGCCGTACAGCTCGGCGTGGAAGCGGAGGTTCTGCTCGGCGGACAGGTAGCCGTCGAGGGTGGGGTCCTGGAAGACCAGCCCGATGTTGCGCCGTACCTGGTCGCGCTGCCTCACCACGTCGTGGCCGGCGACCGTCGCGCTGCCCCCGGTGGGGTTGACCAGGGTGCACAGCATGCTGATGGTCGTGGTCTTGCCCGCGCCGTTGGGGCCGAGGAAGCCGAAGACCTCCCCGGGCCTCACCTCGAAGTCGATGCCCTTGACGGCCTCGACGTCGCCGTAGCTCTTCTTGAGCCCTCGTACGGAGACGGCGGGCGTCTCGCTTGTCGTCACTGTTCCTCTTCCTCCTCGTCTGCGTCGTCGGCGAGGATCGCGAAGATCGACCTTCTGGTGGTCTTGAGGAGCCGGCTCGCGGCGGCCACCTGCTTGGCGTTCGCGACGTGTGTGAGCTGCCCGAACGCCTCGCTGAGCTGCCCCCACAGCATGCGCAGCTCCATCATCTCCTCGGGCAGGCTGCGCGCGACCTCCGCCCAGGGGTCCTCGCGGTGGCGGGCGACGTGGCCGCGCCCCGTGTCGGTGATCCGATAGGTGCGGCTGCCGCCGGACTCCTCACCGGTCACCAGGCCCTCGTCCTCCAGCTGCTGCAGCGCCGGGTACACCGAGCCGGGGCTCGGGCTCCAGACCCCGTGGCTGCGGCCGCGGATCTCCTGGATCAGCTGATAGCCGTTGGCCTCCCGCTCGGCGAGCAGGGCCAGCAGCGCGGCCCGGACGTCCCCCCGTCGTACGCGCGGCGCGAAGTGGGCGCCCGGCGGCGGGGGGCCGGGTAGGGGCGGCGGGCCCGGCGGGTACGGCCTCGGCGGCACGGGTCCCATGTGGTGCGGGGGGAACGGCGGCACCTGTGCGGCCGTCCGCGCGTGCCGGTCGTGTGCGGCGTCCATGGCTGCCATCCTTCCAACTATCGAGATACTTTGACGATATATCTAGATAGTTGGCAGAACAACCCTCTTTCCGGACATATGGGTCTCGCGACGTCCCCGGCGGTCCTCCGGCCTGTCAAGGTGCGGGAGGGGAGGTTAGTCCTCGTTAACGAGGGTGGTCAGGGCGGCGCGGGCCATGGTGTGGAGGAGGGGCGCCATCTCGTCGCGGGGGAGTTCGCCGGCGCTGTGCGGGGTGGAGTTGAGCAGTCCGAACACCGCGTGGGTGGCCGCGCGCAGGCGGGGCGGGCGCACGTCCGGGTAGAGCTCGCTGAGGACGGTCACCCACTCCTCGACGTAGAGCCGCTGCAGCCGCCGGATCTGCCGGCGCGACGGCTCGGGGACGTTGCCGAGCTCGCGGTCGTGCACGGTGATCAGCGCCGGATGGTCGAGCGCGAACTCGATCTGGCCGCTGATCAGCGCGTCCAGCGCCTCGGCCCCGCTCTGCGCCCGGGTGACCCTCTCGACCCCGGAGGTGCGCAGCCGCTCGCTGATGTCGAGCAGCATCTCGGCAAGCAGCGACTCCTTGCCGCTGAAGTGGCGGTACAGCGCCGGGCCGGAGATGCCGACCGCCCCGCCGATCTCCTCGATCGACACCCCGTGGAAGCCCCGGGCCGCGAACAGAACGGCGGCGGCGTCGAGTATCTCCCTGCGGCGAGGGCTCGGAACGCGGGTAGGACTCGGGACGGCCGTCATGACCGGCAATGGTAGACGAACGGGTTAATGATGACTAACATCCAGGTCGGTGTTAGCGAACGTTAACTCCAGGGAGGTGCGCGACATGGCCCCTGTGCTCCGGACCACGGTGAGCCCGGGCGGCGAGGAGTTCAAGCGCAACGCGGAGGTCAACGAGCGGCTGGCCGCCGAGCTGCGTGAACGCCTCGCCGTCGCCGCGCTCGGCGGTCCCGAGCGCTCCCGCGCGCGGCACGTCGCGCGCGGCAAGCTCCTGCCCCGCGACCGCGTCGGCACCCTGCTCGACCCCGGTTCGCGCTTCCTGGAGCTCTCGCCGCTCGCCGCCACCGGCCTCTACGACGACGAGGCGCCGGCGGCGGGCATCATCACCGGCGTCGGCCGGGTCGGCGGGCGCGAGTGCGTGATCGTCGCCAACGACGCCACCGTCAAGGGCGGCACCTACTACCCCCTGACGGTCAAGAAGCACCTGCGCGCGCAGGAGGTCGCCCTCCACAACAACCTGCCGTGCGTCTATCTGGTCGACTCCGGCGGCGCGTTCCTGCCCATGCAGGACGAGGTCTTCCCCGACCGCGAGCATTTCGGCCGCATCTTCTACAACCAGGCCACCATGTCCCGCCAGGGCATCCCGCAGATCGCCGCCGTGCTCGGCTCCTGCACCGCCGGAGGCGCGTACGTCCCCGCCATGAGCGACGAGGCGGTCATCGTCCGCGGGCAGGGCACGATCTTCCTGGGCGGCCCGCCGCTGGTGAAGGCGGCGACCGGCGAGGAGGTCACCGCCGAGGAGCTCGGCGGCGGCGACGTCCACTCGCGGGTCAGCGGCGTGACCGACCACCTCGCCGAGGACGACGCCCACGCGCTCGCCATCGTCCGCGACATCGTCGCCACCCTCCCGAGCCCGGCGCGGGCCTGGGAGCGGGCGCGCCCCGAGGAGCCCCGGCACGACCCGCGCGACCTGTACGGCATCGTCCCCGCCGACACCCGCACCCCCTACGAGGTGCGCGAGGTGATCGGCCGCATCGTCGACGGCAGCCGCTTCCTGGAGTTCAAGGCCGAGTACGGCCCCACCCTGGTGACCGGGTTCGCGCACATCCACGGGCATCCCGTCGGCATCGTCGCCAACAACGGCATCCTGTTCAGCGAGTCCGCCCTCAAGGGCGCCCACTTCATCGAGCTGTGCGACCGGCGCGAGATCCCCCTGGTCTTCCTGCAGAACATCAGCGGCTTCATGGTGGGCCGCGCCTACGAGCACGGCGGCATCGCCAAGCACGGCGCCAAGATGGTGACGGCGGTGTCCTGCGCCCGGGTGCCGAAGCTCACCGTGGTGATCGGCGGCTCCTTCGGCGCCGGCAACTACGCGATGGCCGGGCGGGCGTACTCCCCGCGCTTCCTGTGGATGTGGCCGAACGCCCGCATCTCGGTCATGGGCGGCGAGCAGGCCGCCAACGTCCTCGCCACGGTCCGGCCGGGCGGCGACGACGAGGCGGAGTTCAAGCGGGCCATCCGCGAGCGCTACGAAGAGCAGGGCAATCCCTACTACTCCACCGCGCGGCTCTGGGACGACGGCGTGATCGACCCCCTCGACACCCGCACCGTCCTCGGGCTCGCGCTCTCGGCGGCGGCCAACGCCCCCCTCGACCCCATCGGCTACGGCGTCTTCCGGATGTGATCATGCCTTCGACGTTCGAGACCGTCCTTGTCGCCAACCGCGGCGAGATCGCGCTCCGGGTCATCCGGACGCTGCGCCGCCTCGGCGTCCGCTCCGTCGCGGTGTACAGCGACGCCGACGCCGGGGCGCGGCACGTCCGCGAGGCCGACACGGCCGTACGGCTCGCCTCCGGCTACCTCGACATCGAGCAGGTCGTCGCGGCGGCCAAGGCGAGCGGGGCCCAGGCCGTCCACCCCGGCTACGGCTTCCTGGCCGAGAACACCGCCTTCGCGCGGCGCTGCGCCGAGGAGGGCCTGGTCTTCGTCGGGCCCCCGCCGCAGGCGATCGAGGCGATGGGCGACAAGATCCGCGCCAAGGAGACCGTCGCCGCGGCGGGCGTGCCGGTGGTGCCCGGCGGCGCCGAGCCGGACGACCTGGCCGCGGTCGCCGAGCGCATCGGCTACCCCGTGCTGATCAAGCCGTCGGCGGGCGGCGGCGGCAAGGGCATGATCGTGGTGCGCGACGCGGGAGAGCTGCCCCAGGCCCTGGAGTCGGCCCGCCGCACCGCCGCCGCCGCGTTCGGCGACGGCACCCTGCTGATCGAGCGCTACGTCACCGACCCCCGGCACATCGAGATCCAGATCCTCGCCGACGCCCACGGTAACGTCGTCCACCTCGGCGAGCGCGAGTGCAGCCTGCAGCGCCGCCACCAGAAGATCGTCGAGGAGGCGCCCTCGCCGCTGCTGGACGAGGAGACCCGCCGCCGCATGGGCGCCGACGCCGTGCGGGCCGCCGAGTCGGTCGGGTACGTCGGCGCCGGCACCGTCGAGTTCATCGTCTCCGGTGACCGGCCGGGCGACCCCGGCTACTTCATCGAGATGAACACCCGCCTCCAGGTCGAGCACCCCGTGACCGAGATGGTCACCGGCCTCGACCTGGTGGAGCTCCAGCTGCGCGTGGCGGCGGGCGAGCCGCTGCCCCTGTGCCAGGAGGAGGTGCGGCTGCGCGGCCACGCCGTGGAGGCCCGCGTCTACGCCGAGGACCCCCAGCGCGGCTTCCTCCCCACCGGGGGCGAGGTGCTCGCGCTCGCCGAACCGGACGGCATGCCCCACGTGCGGGTCGACTCCGGGCTCCGGCCCGGCACGGTGGTCGGCAGCGACTACGACCCCATGCTGTCGAAGGTGATCGCCTGGGGGCCGGACCGCGAGACCGCGCTGCGCGGGCTCGACGCGGCATTGCGCTCGACGGCCGTCCTCGGGGTCACCACCAACGTCGCGTTCCTGCGCGCGCTGCTCGCCGACCCCGACGTCGCCGCCGGGAAGCTCGGCACCGGCCTCATCGACCAGCGCCTCGACGCGCTGCTGGCCGCCGCCTACGGCCCCGCGGCCGTGCCGGGCGACGTCCTCGCCGCCGCGGCGCTGATCCTGCACCGGCGGCTCGCCACCGTCGCCGGGGACGACCCCTGGGACGTCCCGGACGGCTGGCGGATCGGCGAGCCCGCCTGGACCACCTGGCGCCTGGCGGCGCGCGGTGAGACCGTCGAGGTACGGGTCCGCGGCGACGCGGGGCGGGCCGCGGAGGTGGCCGTCGGCGACGCCCCGCCGCTCGCCGCCCGCCTCGAGGGGGCCGGAGGGCAGGAGGTGCTGGTGACCCTCGACGGGATCACCTCGCGCTACACCCACGCCATGGACGGCGGGACGATCTGGCTCGGCCGGGACGGCCGGTCGTGGGCCCTGACCCCGCACGAGCCCGGCGATCCCGCCGACCGGCCGGGTGCCGGACGCGCCGGCGACGGGATCGTCCGCAGCCCCATGCCGGGCACCGTCCTGCTGGTCAAGGTGGCGCAGGGAGAGCGGGTCACCGAGGGGCAGCCACTGCTGATCGTGGAGGCGATGAAGATGGAGCACACCGTCACCGCCCCCGCCGACGGCGTCGTCGCCGAGCTCCCCGTCACGGCGGGCCGGCCGGTCGAGATGGACGCGGTGCTCGCCGTCGTCCGGGACGAGCCCGAGCGAGGGGAGGAGTCGTGATGCGGGCGCCGCTCAACGTACCCATGGAGGGCCTGCCCGAGCGGGTGACGATCTACGAGGTCGGGCCGAGGGACGGGCTGCAGAACGAGTCGGCCGTCGTGCCGGTGGAGGTGAAGGCCGAGTTTCTCACCCGCCTCGCCCGGGCCGGGCTCACCACGATCGAGGCCACCAGCTTCGTCCACCCGAAGTGGGTTCCCCAGCTCGCCGATGCCGAGGAGCTGCTGGCGCGGGTCGAGCGGGCGCCGGGCGTCCGCTATCCCGTCCTGGTCCCCAACGAGCGCGGCCTGGACCGCGCGCTCGCGCTCGGCGTGACCGACATCGCGATCTTCGGCAGCGCCACCGAGACCTTCGCCCGCCGCAACCTCAACCGCAGCGTGGACGGCTCGATCGAGATGTTCGCCCCGGTCGTGGCGCGCGCCCGCGAGAGCGGTCTCGCCGTCCGCGCCTACCTGTCCATGTGCTTCGGGGACCCCTGGGAGGGGCCGGTGCCGATCGAGCAGGTCGTCCGCAACGGCGCCCGGCTGCTCGACCTCGGCTGCGAGCAGCTCTCCCTCGGGGACACGATCGGCGTCGGCACGCCCGGCCACGTGGCCGAGCTCCTCGCGGCGTTCGGGCGGGCCGGGGTGGGGCCCGACCGGCTGGCCGTGCACTTCCACGACACCTACGGCCAGGCCCTGGCCAACACCCTGGCCGCCCTGCGGGCGGGGATCACGGTCGTGGACGCCTCCGCCGGCGGCATCGGCGGCTGCCCGTACGCCAAGAGCGCCACCGGCAACCTCGCCACCGAGGACCTGGTCTGGATGCTGTCCGGGCTCGGTGTGGAGACCGGCGTCGATCTCGAATCGCTGGTCGCGACCAGCGCCTGGCTGGCGGGGGAGCTGGGCCGCCCGAGCCCCTCCCGTGTCGTCCAGGCCATGTCCAAACAGGAGGAGTGAGGCATCATGCACCGGCTCAACGACGAGTACGAGGCGCTGCGCAAGACCGTCGAGGAGTTCGCCCGCGACGTCGTCGCCCCGGTGATCGGCGACTACTACGAGCGCGGCGCGTTCCCGTACGACATCGTGGCGCAGATGGGGCGTATGGGGCTGTTCGGGTTGCCGATCCCCGAGGAGCACGGCGGCATGGGCGGCGACTACTTCGCCCTGTGCCTGGCCCTGGAAGAGCTCGCGCGGGTCGACTCCTCCGTCGCCATCACCCTGGAGGCCGCGGTGTCGCTGGGCGCGATGCCGGTCTACCGGTTCGGCACCGACGAGCAGAAGGCCGAATGGCTGCCCAGACTGACCACCGGCGAGACGCTCGGCGCCTTCGGCCTCACCGAGCCCGGCGGCGGCTCCGACGTGCCGGGCGGCATGCGGACCACGGCCGTGCTCGACGGCGACGAGTGGGTGATCAACGGCTCCAAGGCGTTCATCACCAACTCCGGCACCGACATCACCGGTTTCGTCGCGGTCGCGGCCATCACCGGGCAGCGCGAGCCGGTGGAGGGCGGACGGCGCGGCGGCCCGGAGATCTCGACGATCATCGTCCCGTCCGGCACCCCCGGGTTCACGGTGTCGAAGAAGTACTCCAAGGTCGGCTGGTCGGCCTCCGACACGCGCGAGCTGTCGTTCTCCGACTGCCGGGTGCCCTCGGCCAACCTGCTGGGGGAGCGCGGGCGCGGGTACGCCCAGTTCCTGCAGACCCTCGACGAGGGCCGGATCGCCATCGCCGCCCTGTCGGTCGGCCTCGCCCAGGGCTGTGTGGACGAGAGCCTGCGCTACGTGCGCGAGCGCCAGGCGTTCGGCCGCAGCATCGGCGAGTACCAGACGATCCAGTTCAAGATCGCCGACATGGAGGCGCGGGCCCACACCGCCCGGCTCGCCTACTACCACGCCGCCGAGAAGATGCTCGCCGGGGAGCCGTTCAAGAAGGAGGCGGCCATCGCCAAGCTGGTGAGCTCCAACGCCGCGATGGACAACTCCCGCGACGCCACCCAGATCTTCGGCGGGTACGGCTTCATGAACGAATACCCGGTGGGCCGGTTCTACCGGGACGCCAAGATCCTGGAGATCGGTGAGGGCACGAGCGAGGTCCAGCGCATGCTGATCGCCCGCCAGCTCGGCCTGCCCGCCTAGAAGCACGGCCCGCGCGCACCGCACGGCGGGGGCGCGGGCCACAGGACTCCGCCGGTGCTGCTCTGACCTGCGCTATCGTAATGAGCGATGACGCCTACCGGTCCGCCGCGCGGGCCACGCCTGTTCGCCGTCCGCCGCTTCAAGAGGCGAGAAGGGGACGTCGTGATGTCCGATCCGCGTGAAGCCGTGGGGCGGCTGAGAGACGCCTACAACTCCCACGATCTCGACGCGATCGGGCGGAGCTTCGGCGAGAGGTCGGTCCTGGTCTCCCCCGACGGCATCGCCGAGGGCGGTGAAGAGATCGCCTCCCTGTACGGGCAGTTCATCGAGGCCTTCCCCGACACCAAGGTCACGATCCAGTCGGTCGTCATGTTCCGCGACACCGTCGCCGCCGAGTACACCATCTCCGGCACCCACAAGGGCCAGTTCCTGGTGCCCGGGGGCGGCGTCTGCGAGCCGACGGGGCGTCCCATCACCGTCCGGGCCTGCTCCTTCTCCACCGTCGAGGACGACCTGATCGTCAGCCACCGCGTCTACTACGACCAGCTCGAGCTGGGCACCCAGATCGGCGGCCGGTTGCACTTCGAGGAGTGCGAAGAGTGATCCCGGCCGGTGGCCGAATGGACGAACGGGGCATCGACTCCTTAAAGTCCTTTTCATGACTTCTGACGATCTCCTGGTGCGGAGGGCTGAGAAGAACGACGCCGAGGAGATCTTCGGGCTGGCACGGGAGTTCGCGCTCTCGTTCCGCCCGCAGCGCGCGGCGTTCGACGCCGCCTTCCCGTCCCTGCTGGACAACCCCGACGCGCTCGTCCTGGTGGCCGTCGTCGGCGGGCACGTGCGCGGTTACCTCCTCGGCTTCGTCCACCTGACCCTGTTCGCCAACGGGCACGTCGCCTGGGTGGAGGAGGCCATGACGCAGCACGGCTTCCGCCGCCGTGGGCTCGGCCGCGCCCTGCTGGAGGAGTTCGAGACCTGGGCCCGCTCGCGTGACGCCGGGTACATCGCCCTGGCCACCCGCCGGGCCCCTGAGTTCTACGAGGCCCTCAAGTACGAGACCGCTGGAACGTACTACCGCAAGGTGCTCAAGTCGGCCGAGCGGCAGGCCTAGCGCCGCCGGCCCGCCGACGCGGGCCGGCGGGTCACTGGGCGGAGGTCAGCTGGGCGTCCAGCCGGTAGCCGTCGACCGTGACGTACACCGAGTCGCCCGGCCGGGCGTTCAGGCGCATCAGCACCGGCTGCAGGGAGTCGAACACCGGCTGGCGGTCGCGCCAGACCAGCACGACGGCGTTGTCCCCCGGCCCGGTCACCGACAGCAGCGTGCCCGGCCGCATGCCGAGCTGGGTGGCGTACCCCTCCGGGACGGGCACCGGCTCGCCCCGCAGGTGACCGGTCGTCACGTCGATGCGCTGCCAGCGGCGCGGGTCGGACTGCGGGCTCGGCACCGGAGGGCGGTTCTCGGTGCGGGGGTCGGGCACCAGATGGGGCCGCGGCGGGCCCGACAGGGCGGTGAGCGCGGCGAGGGCCGTCTGGGCGTCGGGCAGGTTGGCGGCCACGGAAGGGATCGGCACGCCGCCGCGCATCTGGTGGCCGTTGGCCCCGGGGGTGCGGCGGGGCAGCGGCGCGAAGCCGCCGGTCGCGGTGCCCGGGTCGGCCGGCGGGGGCGTGGACGACTTGGGGATGGCGTCGATCCAGGCCTGCGCCGAGTGCGCGCGGATGCCGATCTGGCCGAGCGCCTCCACGGCGTCCTCACCGGAGGTCTTGCCGCCCAGCACCTGGAGAGTGCGCTCACGCAGCCGGGTGATGTCCCCGACGACCAGCCAGCCGTCCTGCAGCCGGCGGTCGGGCATGAGGGCCACCAGCACCCGCCACAGCGGCGTTCCGAGCGAGGGCACCTCGATGGGGTGGGCGGGGTCGGCCGCGATCAGCTGCTCCTCGGTGGCGGCGGCGCCGAGCCACTCGGTGAGCCGGAACAGGTGGCCGGTCACCGCGGTGGACTCGGGGGAGCGCAGCCAGTGGAGCACCCGCTCCTCGGCGGCCCGCTGCGCCTGGGAGAGGACGTCGCGCTCGACGTGCAGCTCGTGGGCGAGGGTGCGCAGGCTCACGGGCTCCTCGGCGAACAGGCGCTCTATGGCGACGGCCCGCTCCAGGGGAGTCCATTCGCGGAAGACGGCGTCGACCAGCCTGACCAGCGGGTTGTCCGAGACCGGGGGCGTGGGCGGCGCCGGAGGGGCGGCCGGGGGGCCGGGGCGGTAGGAGTCCTGCTGCGTCAGGCCGGCCCCGCCGAGACCGGCGGGCTGCGCGCGAAGCGGACCGGTCTGCGTCGGGTGCGGTCCGGTCTGGGCGGGGTGCGGCCCGGTCTGCGTCGGATGCGGGCCGGTCTGCGCGGGTTGCGGCCCGGTCTGGGTCGGGTGCGGCCCGGTGTTCGGGGTGGCCGGCGGCTGGGGGACGGCGGGCGGCGCGACCTGCGAGGACACGGCGGGCACCCGGCCGAGGACCTCGCGGAAGATCGCGGTGATGATCACCTCCGGCGAGGCGGGGACCGCGGGGACCCGCAGGTCCGCGGCGGTGAGCCTGCGCAGCCGCTGCCACCCGCCCATGCCGGTGATCGCCGAGCGCGCGGGCTCGGGCCACCCCGGGAGCGCCGGGTCCACCGAATGAACCTGGAGGGCCGGCAGCACGTCCATCAGAGCGAGGTGATCCCATCTGCTGACGGCGAGCCGCGACAGACGGTCGCAGAGCCAGTCGACACCGGTCGTGCCCAGGGCACGACTGAGGGCGACCGAAGCCCACCAGCCACCCGGGAGCCGGGGGTCGGCGAGCACTTCGGCGATCTGCTGAGGACGGCTCCAGCGCAGGGCCGGGACGAGATCACTCAGGCAGATCATTGAATCGGCGTCCATCGGCTGACCGCATCCTCCCGACTGTGACGCATGTTGCTAATGGTGCAGCTTACGCCGGAGGCTATCAATTAGCGCCGTCTAGGGAGAACACAGCGACACCACCAGAGCCTTGAAGGCTGACCGCTCCCGCCCTCCGCCCGCAAGGCCCTGCGGGGATACAGGTGGCTACCCTCCCGCGCCGGTCACATCCGTCCCGCTTCCCCCCGGCCGGGCCGTCACACCCGGGTGCCCCCTCGCCGCCCCGTCGGCCCGCTACGCTCCGGCGCGCACCGCCTCCACGAGGAGATCGGACACCGGGCGGGGGGCGGTTCCCAGCAGCGCCGGCAGGTCCGACGCGGAGGGCGTCATCATCCCGGCGTTGATGTTGGAGAAGATCGAGACCATGTGCGCCACCTGGTACGGCGGCTGCCCGGCCCCCGCCAGCGCGGCCCACGTCTCGCCCAGCGGCGACGGCTCGTAGCGCACCGCCGTGCCGAGGGCCTCGGCCAGCGCCGCCGCGATGTCGGCGCCCCCGACCGGCGCCGTCCCCTCCAGTTCGTAGCACCGCCCGGCGTGGGGGCCGTCCTGCCCGGCGGACAGTGCCCTCTGGGTCTCGGCGGCGACCCTCGCGGCGGCCTCGGCGAGGTCCTCCCGCGCCACCACCGGCACCGTGCCCTGTCCGAAGGGGGCTCTGAACACGCCGGTGGACGCGGCGGACGCGGCGGCGAGCAGGGCGAGTCCCGCCGGGATCTCGGCGTAGAGGGCGTTGCGGAGGATCGTCGTCGCGAACGGCGCGGCGGCCAGCCGGGCCTCGGTCCAGCGGTGCGGGAGGGCGATCGTCAGGTGCTCGCCCGAGCCCGCCAGGCTGGTGTAGACGACATGCCGCACGCCCGCCTTCTCCGCCGCCTCGATCGCCGCGGCGTGGCGGGCGAGCACCACGTCGTCCTCGGCGTACCCGGCGGAGACGAGCACCAGCACGTCCACCCCGTCGAAAGCGGCGGCCAGGCCGCCCGGCTCGTCGAAGTCGACCGGGCGCACCGGGCCGGTCCCCGCCCACCGGGACGGCGTGCGGGTGCCGGCGACGACCTCGAGTGTCGTGTCGGCGGAGAGACGGCTGTGGACGAGGCCGCCGAGGGCTCCGGACACACCGGTGACAAGGATCATCATTGACTCCTCTGGATGCTGGTTCTTTTCGGTAACCGGCACAATCATCGGTAACCAGGATGTCCGGCATAAGGAGGCACTTCGATGTCAGTGGGGCACACGACGGTAACCACCCCGCCCCTGGTGGAGTCCTGCGGCGACGGCGAGGACCGCTGCGGGATCAGGGAGGTCCTCGACCGGATCGGCGACAAGTGGTCGGTCATGGTCGTCGTCGAGCTGGCCCAAGGGGTCAGGCGCTTCCGGGAGCTCCAGCGGGCGATCAACGGCATCTCGCAGCGCATGCTCACGCTCACCGTGCGCCGCCTCGAACGCGACGGGCTGGTGACCCGGACGGTGTATCCCACCGTCCCGCCGCAGGTGGAGTACGAGCTGACGCCGATGGGCCACAGCCTGACCCACCTGGTGAAGGCGCTGGCCGACTGGTCGGCCGGCCACCACGAGGCCATCGCCGAGTCACGCCGCCGCTGGGACGCCGCCAACCCCGGCTCCCACGTCCGCTGAGGCGTCATCGTCGGGAGGCGGGCGCGCGGCGGTCGGCCAGGGCCGGGACGAGGGCGGTGAGCATCACCGCTCCGGTGAGGGCGAAGGCCAAGGGGTAACCGGTCCGGGCCGCGAGCGCGCCGAAGGCGATGGCGCCGGCGCCCATCGCGGCGTCGTAGGCGAAGTTCCACAGAGCGCTGACGGCTCCGTAGCCGGATGCGGGGACGCGCGCGTACATCAGCGTCAGGGTGGCGTTCTGGGCGATGCCGAAGCCGACACCGAACACGGCCACTCCGGCGACGACCGCGACGGGAGAGCCGGTCAGCGCCGTCAGCAGCACGCCCGCGACCGAGAGGAGCAGCCCGGGGAGGACCAGACGGGCCGGTCCGTGCCGGTCGCCGTGGCGGCCGGCGACCCAGCGGGCCGCGGTCGACGCCGCCGGCTGGACGAACAGGGCCAGGGCGACGAGCCCGGTGGCCGATGCCGGTATGGCGAGCGGGAGGAACGTGACGATGATGCCGGCCGCCAGGGCCGTGGCCCCGAAGACGACGGCGGGCCGCAACAGGGCGGCCGTCCGGAAGCCCTGGACGACGCCGTCCGCCCGTCCCGGCGTCCGCTCCCGGTCGGGCAGGCCCGGCACCGCGAGTATCGCGGCCAGCGCGAACACGGCCCCGGCCACGAAGACCGGCCGGTACCCCACGCGATCGGCCAGCCACAGCCCCAGCGGCAGAGCCGCCAGTGAGGGGATCCCGGACACGACCCCGACGAGCGCCATCCCCTCGCCTCGGCGCCGGGCGGGGATCAGCGACGCCGTCAGCGCGCCTCCGGCGACGACCGTGACCGCGAACCCCAGCCCGCGCAGCAGGCAGACCGCGAGGATCCCCGCCATGCTCGTGGTGGCGGTCAGCGCCAGCGCGGGCGCGCCGAGCAGGGCGAGTCCCGCCGCCAGTGTGCGGCGGTAGCCGAAGCGCGCCACGAGACCGGGAGCGGCGAGTTCGCCCGCGACCGTCGCCAGCATCAGCGCGCCCGTGGCCAGGCCGGGCCCGTTCCCGCCGCCGGACGCCTGGGCGTACAGCGGGACGACCGACAGCAGCAGATAGAAGCTCGCCGAGGCGCCGATGAGCGAGACGAACCGCAGCAGCAGCGCCCGCGTCACCAGCGGCGGCCGCCGGCCTTCCGTAGGGGCCTGAGAGTTGATCGTGGTCACACGAGGGAAGCTAACGGCCGTCCGGACCGCCGGTAAGCTCCAATTCCGTGTCACTGAAGTGGTCCGGTCTGTCCCCGGATCTGCTGCTGACCGTCGACCGGAGCAGTGCCCGGCCGCTGCGCGCGCAACTGGAACAGCGGCTTCGGGACGCGATCCGCACCGGGCGGCTGCGCGTCGGCGAACGCCTTCCGTCGTCCCGCGAACTCGCCCGGACGCTCGGCCTGTCGCGGGGGCTGGTGCAGGAGTGCTACGCCCAGCTCCAGGCGGAGGGATACCTCGTGACCCGGATCGGCTCGGCCACCCGTGTGGCGGCCGGCGCGGCGGCGCCCCCCGCGCCCGCGGCGCCGCCCGCGGCGGCTCCCCGCCTGCTGGCCGACTTCCGGTGGGGCGTCCCCGACCTGGGCGCCTTCCCCATCGGTGACTGGCTCTGGGCCACGCGCGAGGCGGCACGCGCCGTCCCGGCCGCCGCGCTCGACTACGGCGACCCTCGCGGCAGCCCGGCACTGCGCGAGGTGATGGCCGGCTACCTGCGCCGGGTGCGCGCCGCGGCGGCCGAACCCGACCGCATCGTCATCTGCTCCGGGTACGCGCAGGGTCTGCGTCTGGCCCTGCGAACCCTGGCCCACGCCGGTGTGCGGACGGTGGCCTACGAGGATCCCGGCTCACCCGCCACGATCTCCGCGGCCGCCGCCTCGGAGGGCATGTCGGCGATCCCCGTTCCGGTCGACGAGCACGGCATCGACGTCGGGGCGCTCGCCGCGACGGACGCCCGCGCGGTCGTCGTCACCCCCGCCCACCAGTGGCCGACCGGCGTGGTCCTCGCTCCGGAACGGCGGCTCGCGCTCATCGACTGGGCGGGACGCCGGGACGCGATCGTCATCGAGGACGACTACGACGCCGAATTCCGCTACGACCGTGAACCGGTGGGCGCGCTGCAAGGGCTGGCCGCCGACCGGGTGATCTCGCTCGGCACCGTCAGCAAGTCCCTGGCGCCCGCGCTGCGCATCGGCTGGATGCTCTGCCCGCCCGCGCTGTGCGAGCAGATCGCCGCGCACAAGCGGCTCGACGACCGCGGCTCGCCCACTCTCGAGCAGCTGGCCCTCGCGAGGCTGATCGAGTCGGGCCGGTTCGACCGGCACCTGCGCCGCATGCGGGCCACGTACGCGGGACGGCGCGCCGCCCTGCTGGGCGCGCTCGCCGAGCACGCCCCCGGCGTCACGGTGACGGGTCTGGCGGCCGGGTTCCACGCCGTCGCGCATCTCGGCGGCGCCGCCGGCGAACAGGACGTGATCGCCGCAGCCCGCGCGCGGTCCGTCGGCCTCTACGGCATGAGCGCGTGCCGCTCCTCGGGGGCCGCCACGCCGGTCCGGTTGATCCTCGGCTTCGGGAACATCGGTGAACGCTCCATCGCGGAGGGGGTCGCGGCGGTCGGTGACCTGCTGGGAGGCCGGTGAGGGTGTCCGCCGCCCGTCGCCGGCCCGGCGGACGGCGCCACTGAGCTAACAAGCGCATGTTTGGTAGGGTGGGGCTCGCGTTCCTCTCGGCAGGAGGTGGTCCGGTGGTCCCCGCCCTGTCGGTGACGTTGCCGAACTTCGGTGGCCTCCTGCCGCGCGGGGAGTGGCGGCGCTACCTCGATCTCGCGCGGATGGCCGAGGACGAGGGCGTGGAGCGGGTCGTGGTCGTCGACCACGTCGTCATGGGACGCAACACCCACGCCTACCCCTGGGGCCGCTTCCCGGGCACCCCCGAGGAGCCCTGGCTGGAGCCGCTGACCGTCCTGAGCGCGGTCGCCGGGGCGACCTCCCGGCTGCGGCTCGCGACCGGCGTGCTCATCGCGCCCCTGCGTGGCGCCGCCCTGCTCGCCAAGACCGCGGCCACCCTCGACGTCATCTCCGGAGGCCGTCTCGACCTCGGGGTGGGCGCCGGCTGGCAGCGGGAGGAGTACGACGCGGCCGGCGCCGACTGGGAACGGCGCGGGCGGCTCCTGACGGACACCATCGCCGCCTGCGCGGTGCTGTGGCGGGACTCGCCCGCCTCGTTCGCCTCCGAGACCGTGAACTTCAGCGACGTGTGGTGCGAGCCGAAGCCGCTCCAGCCCGGCGGGGTGCCGCTGTGGATCGCGGGAACCCTGCACGCGCGCAACCTCGAACGGCTGACCCGGTGGGGCTCGGGCTGGATCCCGATCATGGGGGAGACGCCGGGGGGCGTGGCCGCCGGGACCGCCGTGATCCGGGAGGCCTGGAGCCGGGCGGGCCGCGATCCGGCCGGGCTTGGCGTCCAGGCGTCGATCCCCGTGCTCCGCGACGCGGCCGGCATCCCGGACCTCGCCCGCAGCATGGAGACGGTGCCGGAGCTGGTCGCGAGCGGCGGCACGGCGGTCAACGCGTTCCTCACGCCGTTCTGCCCGGACGTCTCCGGCGCCCGTGCCTTCTTCCGCGACCTCGCCACCCGCTTCCGGGCGCTGGCGGCGTGACCGAGCCCAAGGGGGAGGACATGATCCCGGAAGGTGAGTGGCGGGACCGCGTCCTGCTGCGCGAGCTCGTCGACCGGTACGCCTCCGCCGTCGACCGGCGCCTCCCCGAGCGGGTGGTCGCGCTGTTCACCGAGGACGGCGAGCTGCTGGTCCACGGCCCGGGGGACGAGGAGCCGCGGCGCTCCTACCGGGGCCGGCCCGCGATAGCCCGCGCCCTGACCGGCCTCGCCCGCTTCCAGGCCACCAGCCACCTGGTGGCCAACCAGCTGCTCGAGGTCACCGGCGGCGAGGCGACCGGCGAGACCTACTGCACGGCCTCCCACGTCTACGCCGACGGCGACGGGCACCGGATCTACGTCATGTCCATCCGGTACGAGGACACGTTCGTGAGGACCGGCGGCCACTGGCTCTTCACCAGGCGCCGTGAACGCGTCGACTGGGCGGAGGACCGCCCCTTCAGCCCCCGCCAGGTGTGAGCGCGGCCGGCCGCTGAGGGCCGGGACGGCCGCCCAGGCGGGTGACGGCCTCGGCGCCCGCCAGGCAGCCCGCCCGGAGGGCCGCCTCCGGGGGCTCGTCCATCAGCAGGGACGCGAGGAAGCCGGCCGCGAACGCGTCGCCGGCGCCCGTCGAGTCGACCGCGTGCACCGTCGTCCCCGGCACCCGCACGACCGTCCGCCCCGCCCGGGCGAGCAGTGCCCCGGAGCCGCCGAGCTTCACCGCCGCCATGCCGTACCGCCCGGCGAGCGCCGACGCGGCGGCCTCGGCGTCCGCTTCGCCGGTGAGCAGCAGCGCCTCGTCGCGGTTGGGGATGACGATCGCCGCCGGCGCCGTCTCCTCCAGGAACCGATCGGGGCCGAACTCGCGCAGGAACCCCGTCGACGCCGGGTCGACGCTGATCCGCACGCCGCGGGCCAGCGCCGCCCGCACGGCGAGCCGGAACAGGCGCAGCCCCGGCTCGGCGAACAGCGTGTACCCCGAGACGTGCAGGTGCGCGACGCCGTCGAGCAGGGCGTCGTCCCAGTCGTCCGGGCCGATGCGGCCGCCCGCGCCCCGGTTGGTCAGCATCGACCGCTCCCCGCTGCCGTCCACCATCGCGATCACGACGGCGGTCGGGTGCTCCGGGTCGACCCGCACGTGCGGCTCCACGCCGCAGCCGCGCAGCTCGGCGATGTGCCACTGCCCGGTGTCGTAGCCGGCGCGGGTCAGGAACCTGGTCGGGGCGCCGAGGTGGGCGGCCCAGGAGGCGGTGTTCGCGCCCGAGCCGCCCGGCCGTACGACGATGTCGGCGGCGGTGTCGGTGCCGGTCGCGACGGGCGCGTGGTGCAGCGCGACCACGTCGGTCACGACGTCGCCGACGACGAGCAGGCCTGCCAACTCAACTCTCCTTGACGACGACGCTCAGCGCTCCGCCGCCCAGGAGGCGGCGATGCGGCCCGCGAGGCGGGTGTTGCCCTTGACGGCGGCCAGGTTGGCCTCCAGGGAGGCGCCGTCGGTGCCGCGGACCAGGAAGTCGAGCAGGAACGGGGTGATCGCCTGGCCGGTGACCCCCTCGCGGTCGGCGGCGGCGAGGGCCTCGGCCAGCACCCGGTCGTGCAGCCCGGGGTCGAGCTGCTCGGACTCCGGGACCGGGTTGGCGACGATCAGCGCGGTCTCCGGCCCGCCGAGGCTGTCCTGGGCGCGCATGACGGCGGCGGCCTCCTCGGGGCTCTCCAGGCGCCAGTCGACCGGGTACCCGGAGGTGTGCAGGTAGAAGCCGGGGAAGGAGTCGGTGCGGTACCCGGCCACGGTGACGCCGCGGGTCTCCAGCCGCTGGAGGGTGGCGGGCACGTCGAGGATGGACTTCACGCCGGCGCAGACGATGGTGATGCGGGTCCTGGCCAGCATGTCGAGGTCGGCGGACTCGTCCTGGCTGGTGGTCCACTCGCGGTGGACGCCGCCGAGGCCGCCGGTGGCGAACACCCGGATCCCGGCGCGGGCGGCGAGGAAGGCGGTGGCCGACACGGTGGTGGCGCCGCTCGCCGACAGGGCCGCGGCGACGGGCAGGTCGCGGAAGCCCAGCTTGCGCATCTCGGGGTCGGTGGCGACCCGCTCCAGCATGCCCTTGTCGAGTCCGACGTGGGCCACCCCGTCGAGGACGGCGATGGTGGCGGGCACGGCGCCGGCCTCCCGCACGAGCTCCTCGAGTTCCTCCGCCACCGCGAGGTTGCGGGGCTGGGGCAGGCCGTGCGAGATGATCGTGGACTCGAGGGCCACGACGGGGGTCCCCTGGGCCAGGGCCTCGGTGACTTCGCCGGACGTCTTGATGATCGTTTCGCCGTGGCCGGTCGTGCGCATGCTCGCTGAGGGTCCTCTCGTATGTACGCTCCAGGGGATTGTTCCCCTGATGTGCTGTCTCACCGTACTGTCCTTCTTGGGAGGCTTTGTCATGCTCCGTTCGCATTACGATGCCGTCGTCGTCGGTGCAGGGCACAACGGGCTGGTCGCCGCCGCCTACCTGGCCGGCGCGGGACGGCGCGTCCTGGTGCTGGAACGCCTGCCCCACGTGGGAGGGCTCGCGGTCTCCGCCCAGGCCTTCCCCGGCGTCGAGGCCCGCCTGTCGCGGTACTCCTACCTGGTCAGCCTCCTGCCCGGCAAGATCGTGACCGATCTCGGCCTCAAGCTCGAACTGCGGAGGCGGCGCTACGCGTCCTACACCCCCGTCGGCGGCACCGGGCTGCTCGTCGACAACGGCGACCGCGCCCGGACCGCCGCCTCGTTCGCCCAGGTCACCGGTGGCGACGGCGACCACGTGCGGTGGGAGAGGTTCTACGCCATGACGGCGCACGTCGCCGAGCGCGTGGCGCCCACCCTCCTCGCGCCCCTGCGCGACCGTGCCGGGCTGCGCGAGGTGGTCGCCGACGACGAGGCCTGGCGCGAGCTGTTCGAACGGCCGATCGGCGAGGCGGTCGCCGAGCGGTTCGCCGACGACACCGTGCGCGGCGTCGTGCTGACCGACGCGCTGATCGGCACCTTCGCCGACCCCGCGACGGACCTGCTCGCCAACCGCTGCTTCCTGTACCACGTCATCGGCGACGGCACCGGCGACTGGAACGTCCCGGTCGGCGGCATGGGCGCGGTCAGCGGCGCCCTCGCCGAGGCCGCCCGGCGCGGCGGCGCGGAGATCCGCACCGGCATGGAGGTGCTCTCGATCGCCCCGGACGGGGAGGTGACGTTCCGGGACGCCGGCGGCGCCGAGCACACCGTGACCGGCGAGCGCGTGCTGGTCAACACCCCGCCCGCCGTCCTGGCCCGGCTGCTCGGCCACGACGGGGAGGCGCCGGAGGGCGCGCAGCTCAAGGTCAACATGGTGCTCTCGCGGCTGCCCCGCCTCAAGGACCCCTCGGTGACCCCCGAGGAGGCCTTCAGCGGCACCTTCCACATCAACGAGGGCGCCGCCCAGCTCGCCCGCGCGCACGCCGAGGCCGCCGCGGGGACGATCCCCGCGCTGCCGCCCGCCGAGGTGTACTGCCACTCGCTCACCGACCCCTCGATCCTCGGGCCGGGACTGCGGGAGGCCGGCGCCCACACCATGACGCTGTTCGGCCTGCACATGCCCGCCCGCCTGTTCCGCGCCGACCCCGTCAAGGCCCGCGAGGACGCCCTGGCCGCCACGCTGGCCTCCCTCGACGGCGTGCTGGCCGAGCCCATCGAGGACTGCCTGCTCCGCGCCCCCGACGGTGGCCTGTGCGTCGAGGCCAAGAGCCCGGTGGACCTGGAGAACGAGGCGGGGCTGCCCGGCGGCCACATCTTCCACCGCGACCTGTCCTGGCCGTACGCCGAGGAGCCCGGCGAGGCGGGCCGGTGGGGCGTGGAGACCGCGCACGCGCGCGTCCTGCTCTGCGGGGCGGGCGCGCGGCGGGGAGGCGGCGTCAGCGGCATCCCCGGCCACAACGCGGCGATGAGCCTCCTGAGCGGCGCATCCTGAAGGTCCTGAAAAGAACCTGTTAATGGGCTTCTCAGATTCTCCGGCTACCGTGGGCCGGTGAGCACAGTGACGGACAGTGACGGCCGCAGGCTGCTCGTCGTCGACGACGAGCCGGCCCTGCGGGAGGCGCTGCAGAGCAGCCTGGAATTCGAGGGGTACGCCGTCGACCTCGCCCGCGACGGCGCCGAGGCGCTGGAGGCGGCCGGGCGCGAGCCGTACGACCTGGTCGTGCTCGACGTGATGATGCCGCGCGTCGACGGGCTGACCGCCTGCCGGCGGCTGCGCGCCTCCGGCAACCACGTGCCCGTGCTGATGCTCACCGCCCGCGACGCCGTGGGGGACCGGGTGTCCGGCCTGGACGCCGGGGCAGACGACTACCTGGTGAAGCCGTTCGAGCTGGACGAGCTGTTCGCCCGGGTGCGCGCCCTGCTGCGGCGCGGCGCCCTGCGGGCGCCGGCGGCCCCGGTCACCGGCGACGGCCTGCTGACCTACGCCGACCTGCGCATGGACACCGCCTCCCGCGAGGTGACCCGCGCCGGGCGGCCGCTGGAGCTCACCCGCACGGAGTACCTCCTGCTGGAGCTGTTCCTCGCCCATCCCCGGCAGGTGCTCACCCGCGAGCAGATCCTCAGCGAGGTGTGGGGCTTCGACTTCGAGCCGTCGTCCAACTCCCTCGACGTGTACATCATGTACCTGCGCCGCAAGACCGAGGCCGGTGGCGCGCCCCGGCTCATCCACACCGTGCGCGGGGTCGGGTACGTGCTGCGGACGCCCTCGTGAGGAGCGCCCGGCCGAGGTCCATGGGGTCGCGGCTCACCGTGCTGGTCGCCACCGCCGTGGCCGTGGCCATCGCCGTGTGCGCGGTCGCCTGCTGGTTCCTGGTGCGCAACGAGCTGTACCGCCAGCTGAGGATGTCCCTGGAGCAGCCCCCCGTGGACGGCAGGACGGTGCGGATGATCCAGGACCACTGCTCGCCGAACCCGACCGGCGACCAGGACCCCGGACCGTTCCTTCGATTGCAGCAGCTCGTCGACGCCGAGGGTCACCGCTGCGCGCAGGGGTGGGACGCCGTCAAGGTCGACCCGATGGACGAGCAGGTCGCCCTGCGGCCCGGCACCAAGATGTACCGCGACGGCGTGACCGACAGCGGCGGCCGCGTCCTCGTCCTGACCAAGAACGTGGCGCCGGGGGTGGCCGTCAGCGTCTCCCGCGACGTGACCGGCACCGAGAGGACACTGCGGGGCCTCGGGCTGCTGCTCGCCGGAGTCGCCGGGCTCGGCGTCATCGGCGCCGCCACCGCCGGCCGTCTGGTGTCGCGCACGGCGCTGCGCCCCATCCAGCGGCTGACCGGCGCCGTCGAGCACATCGCGAGGACCGAGGACCTGGACACCAGGATCCCCGTCGACGGCGAGGACGAGATCGCCCGGCTGAGCACGTCGTTCAACGCGATGACCGCCGCGCTCGCCAGCTCCCGCGAACGCCAGCAGCAGCTCATCGCCGACGCCGGGCACGAGCTGCGCACCCCCCTCACCAGCCTGCGGGCCAACATCGACCTGCTCATACGCAGCGAGAACACCGGCAGACGGCTCGACCCCGAGACCGGGAAACGGCTGCTGGCGAGCGTCAAGGCGCAGATGGCCGAACTGTCCAGCCTGGTCGGTGACCTGCTGGAGCTGTCGCGCGTGTCCGGCGGCGAGCAGCCGGCGGACGACCTGCCCTTCCACGACGTCGTCGAGGCCGCCGTCGGCCGGGCCCGGCTGCGCGCCCACGACGTGCGGATCGACGCCGAGGTCGGCGAGTGGTACGTCCACGGCCGCGAGAACGCGCTCGAACGCGCCGTGGTGAACCTGCTCGACAACGCCGTGAAGTTCAGCCCGCCCGGCGGCACCGTCACCGTACGGCTCGACCGGGGGGTGCTGACCGTCCGCGACCAGGGCCCCGGCATCCCCGAGGACGAGCTCCCGCACGTCTTCGAGCGCTTCTGGCGCTCCTCGACCGCCCGGAGCATGCCCGGATCGGGTCTCGGCCTCGCCATCGTCGCGCAGGCCGTGCGCGACGCCGGCGGGGAGGTCGGCCTGGGCAACGCGCCCGGTGGCGGCGCCCTCGCCCGCCTCGGCCTCCCGGGCCGCGCGCATTCTCAGACGGGGTTAATGAACGCCTAAGGGGGGTTCAATCCGCCTCCTCGACGGTGGAGGCATGAGAGAGCCGACCCACGGACGGCGAGCATGACCCCCGAGACGGGAGCCGCGCTCACCCGGCCGTTCCCCGCCCACCCTTCCGCGACCGCCACCAGGACCCGCCTCGTCGAGGTGGTGGTCCCCGTTCACAACGAGCAGCGGGTCCTGGCCGAGAGCGTCCACCGCCTGCACGACCACCTCACCCGCGACCTGCCGTACGGCTTCCGGATCACGATCGCCGACAACGCGAGCTCCGACGGCACCTGGGACATCGCGACCGAGCTGGCCCGCACCCTTCCCCACGTCAGGGCCGTCCACCTGGACCAGAAGGGCCGCGGGCGGGCGCTGCGGCAGGTGTGGTCGGCCAGCGACGCCGACGTGGTCAGCTACATGGACGTCGACCTGTCGACCGACCTCACCGCGTTCCTGCCGCTCATCGCGCCCCTGCTCTCCGGCCACAGCGACCTCGCGATCGGCACCCGCCTGGCCCGGACCTCGCGCGTCGAGCGCGGCCCCAAACGCGAGATCATCTCCCGCGTCTACAACCTGCTGCTCCGCTCCACCATGGGCGCGCGCTTCTCCGACGCCCAGTGCGGCTTCAAGGCGGCGCGGACCGAGGTCGTCCAGGCCCTGCTGCCGGCCGTGGAGGACCAGGCGTGGTTCTTCGACACCGAGCTGCTGCTCCTCGCCGAGCGTCACGGCCTGCGCATCCACGAGGTCCCGGTCGACTGGGTGGACGACCCCGACAGCCGCGTCGACATCGTCCGCACGGCCGTCGACGACCTCAAGGGCATGGCCAGGGTGGCACGCAGGACCCTGTCGGGCGCGGCCCGCATTCCCGTCCCCGAACGCGTCGCGGCCGCCCGCCTGCCGGCCGGCATGGGCCGCCAGCTCCCCAGCTTCGTCGTCATCGGCGCCTTCTGCACGCTCGCCTACCTCGCCCTGTTCTGGTTGCTGCGCGGATTCCTGCCCGCCTTCACGGCCAACGCCATCGCGCTGCTGGTCACGGCGGTCGCCAACACCGCCGCCAACCGCCGCTTCACCTTCGGCGTGACCGGCTCGGCGGGGGCGCTGCGGCACCAGATCGAGGGCCTGGTCGCGTTCTTCGTCGGCCTCGCGCTGACCACCGGAGTGCTGGCGGTGCTGCCCGGCGGCGCGTCCAGGCTCGTCGAGCTGATCGGCGTGATCTTCGCGAACGCGCTCGCCACGATGGTCCGCTTCCTGCTGCTCAGGGTGTGGGTGTTCAACCCGCGCCGGAAGGAGAACCCCCGATGACCGTAGGCGTCGAACGTCCGGTGGACGCCGGAGGGCACCGGCGTCCCTCCGCCGCGCGGCGCGGCCGGCTCGCCCGGCTCGTGCTCGGCCGGCCGGACGACCCGCGCTGGGCGCGCCCGGCGCTGCTCGGCGTGCTCGCCCTGGCGGCCCTGCTGTACACCTGGGCGCTCGGCGCCAACGGGAACGCCAACGACTACTACGCCGCCGCGATCCTTTCCGGCACCAGGAGCTGGAAGGCGTTCTTCTTCGGCGCCGTCGACTCGGGGGCGTTCATCACCGTCGACAAGCCGCCGTTCGCGCTGTGGGTGATGGGGCTGTCGGCGCGGATCTTCGGGTACGGCACCTGGAGCATGCTGCTGCCGCAGGCCGCGGCGGGCGTCACGGCCGTCGCCCTCGTCCACTCGGCCGTGCGCCGCTCGCTCGGCGGCGCCGAGGGGCACGCGGCCGGGCTGGTCGCGGCGCTGGCCATGACGCTGACGCCGATCACCGTCGCCATCAACCGGGACAACAACCCCGACACGATCCTCGTGCTGCTCCTGGTGGCCGCCGCGTGGTCCTGCCTGGAGGCGATCCGCGGCGGGCGCCTGAGCCGCCTCGTGGTGTGCGCCATCCTCGTCGGCCTCGCCTTCAACACCAAGATGCTGCAGGCCTACCTGGTGCTGCCCGCGTTCACCCTGGTGTACCTGTACGCCGCGCCGGGACGGCTCCTGGCGCGCCTGGGCCGCCTGCTGGTGGCGGGTGTCGTGCTCACGGCGTCCAGCGCCTGGTGGATGGTCGTGGTGGACCTGTGGCCCGCCTCCGGAAGGCCCTACGTCGGCGGCAGCACCGACGACACCGTGTGGGACCTCGTCATCGGCTACAACGGCCTCGGCCGCGTCCTCGGGCGGAGCGCCGGCGCGGGCGCGCGGGCCGGCGGGGCGAACTTCGGCGGCGAGTCCGGCGCGGGCCGGCTGTTCAACGAGGTCATGGCCGGGCAGATCTCCTGGCTGATCCCGTTCGCGGCCCTCGCCCTGGCCGGCGGGCTGGTGCTCGCCCGGCGGCGCCCCGGTGTGCGCGCCGGGCTGCTGCTGTGGGGTGGCTGGGCGTTCGTGCACTACGCCGTGTTCAGCTTCTCCTCCGGGGGCTTCCACCCGTACTACACCACCGCCCTCGCCCCCGGCGTGGCCGCGCTGACCGGTCTCGGCGGAGCGCTGCTGTGGCGGGCCCACAGGGAGCGCCGGGCGTGGGCCTGGGCGCTGCCCCTCGGCGTCGCCGTGACCGGGGCCTGGGCGTACGTCGTGCTGAGCCGCGCCTCCGGCGGGTGGACCGTGCTCGGCTACGCCGCCGCCGGCCTGTGCGGCCTCGCCGCCGTGGCGCTGCTCGCCGTACGGCTCGGCGGCAGGGGGCGGGCACGGCTCGCCGCCCTGGCGCTGGTCCTCGGCCTCGCGGGAGGCCTCACCGGACCGGCCGCGTACGCGCTCACCCCGCTGTCGTCCCCCGTCGAGGGCTCCAACCCGACGGCCGGACCGCAGGGGAGCGGCTTCCCCGGCAGGGGAGGCCCCGGCGGGATGGGCTTCCCCGGCGGAATGCGGCCCCCCTCGGGCACGCGGCCTCCCTCGGGTACGCGGCCCACTGGAGGCGGCTTCGGGGACCGGGAGGTGAGCTCCGGGCTGATCTCCTACCTGGAGAAGAACCGGGGCGGCGCCAGATGGCTCGTCGCCGTCGGCAGCGCCCAGAGCGCCTCCTCGATCATCCTGGCGACCGGGGGCGAGCCGGTCGCCGCGATGGGCGGCTTCACCGGCAGCGACCCGGCGATGACGGTGACCGGGCTCCAGCAGTACGTGGCGAGCGGGCAGCTGAAGTACGTCCTGGTAGGCGGGCGAGGGCCGATGGGGGGCGACGACGAGGTGACCGCCTGGGTCCAGGCCCACGGCACTCTCGTCAAGCCCTCGGAGTACGGCGCCACGGACACCACCTCCACAGGCCGGTCGCTGTACAAGCTCGGCTAGAACAAGGCGCCTCCCGCCTGCCCTCTCCCGCCGCTCGCCGGTGTCCTTCACGGCGCCGAAGCGGTGGGAAGGGGTACGGCGGATCCGGCGCCGTCGTACGGCGGTGAACGCGGGCTCCTGGCGGCGTCTTCGTTCACGGCCGCGGCCCCGGAACGCATCCCCGTACCGCGGCAGGGCGAACACCGTGCCGGGTACGACACGGAATCTCCGTTCGGCGCTGACGGCGACTTGTCGATCACGCTCGGTAACATCACTCTGGATTTGATCTTGAACTTGTTTCCATGACAGATCGGGAGTTCCATGGTGATGTCACAACGGACCAGGTCCGCGCTCACCACGCTGACCTGCGCCCTGACCGCGCTGCTTGCCGTATCGGGTACCCCGGCGGTGGCCGGCACCGATGCGCACGTCGGCACCACGACACGACAGGCCGCCGCCCCCTGCGTCCGGCAGGGGCAGGCGACCTACCCCGTCGAGTATTACTGGAAGAACGCCTTCGGCATGCGGCTGGGCAGCGGGTCGGTCTCGGTCGACACCTCACCGTCCCTGTGGGGCGGGCAGATCGCGCCGGGCGGCACCTTCACCCTCATCCTGACCCACCGCACGGCCCAGTGGCCGCTGCTGGTACGCACCTACACCACCACCTGGGACCTGTCGTCCCTGATGGCGAGCGCCGACATCGTCGGCCAGTCCGGGACCGGCACCGTCAACGGCACCACCCTGTCGATCACCTCACCGGGCACCAAGACCGACCCGCCCGCCAAGGTCATCACCTTCCAGGTCCGCCAGGGCACCACCGGACGCGGCATGACCATCCGGCCGACCGGCATCAGCAGCGTCGTCGCCTTCCCCGGCCGGCTCGGCAACAACACACCCGCCCCGCCGATCCAGATCGTCAGCGGCCAGTCGATCTCGCCGACCCAGGCCGCCGACGACAGCGCCATCACCCAGGGCAGACCCGTCAGCGTCCCCGTCCTGGCCAACGACACCGCCACCGCACCGGTGATCAGCAACGTCACCGCCCCTGCTCGCGGCACCGCGACCGTCTCCGGCAACACGGTGGTCTACACGCCCGCCCCCGGCTTCGCCGGCACCGACACCTTCACCTACACCATCACCACCGCCTGCGGAACCTCCACCGCCAAGGTCACCGTCACCGTCCCGTGCACCGACACACCCATCAGCCTGGTCAACGGCAGCTTCGAGGCGCCGACGGTGACCGGGTTCCAGATGCTCCCCGACGCCTCGACCAACCCGGGCATCGGCTGGCACACCACCGCCACCGACAACCTGCTCGAGTTCTGGCGCACCGGCTACCAGGGCGTCCCGGCAGCCGATGGGCAGCAGTTCGCGGAACTCAACGCCAACATGTTCTCCACCCTGTACCAGGACCTGCCCACCATCCCCGGAACCGTCATGACCTGGTCGCTGTATCACCGGGGCGTCGCGGGCACCGACACGATGCACGTCCTCATCGGCGCCCCCGGCGCCACCGTGGCCCAGACCCCCACCGGAGCCTCCTCGCCCGACATCACCGACGGCAACACCGCCTGGCGCCGCTACACCGGAACCTACGTCGTCCCGCCGGGACAGACCGTCACCCGGTTCTCCTTCGGGTCGGTGTCGACCGCCGGCGGTAACCCGGCGACCGGCAACCTCCTGGACGGCGTCGTCTTCGAGACCCCGCGTTGCCCGAGCGCGGACCAAGCCCTGCCGGCCCGGCAAGCCGGACAGATCCTCGCGTACGCGCCCGGTCAGCGTCGCTCATGCCGGGATCACACCCACCGCTGAGAACCACCGAATCAGGGTGCGCCGGCACGCGGAGCCGCCGAGGAGTCGCGCTCCGGGCCGGCGCCCCTGACGGACCGCCTCCCTGGTGGTAAGCGGAGTGAGGCGCCGGGGTGCAGCGGCTGATCTCGGTAGCTCCGGTAGGATCCGGACGTGCGCAGTGCGGAGGGGACACGCGGTAGCCGGGCGGACCAGGCGGATCAACGCCGGGCCGAGTTGCTCGACGCCGCCCGGAAGGTGGTGCTCGAACGCGGCATCTCCAGCACCCGGGTGGCCGACATCGCCAAGGCGACCAACGTCAGCGGCGGGCTGATCCACTACCACTTCGCCACCAAGGACGAGCTGATCACCGAGATGCTCCGGGCGACCATCGGCAGCGAGGCGGCGGGGCTCAAAGAGCTCGTCGAAGGCCCGGGGTCGGTCGTCGAGCGCCTCGACCGGGTCCTGCGGTTCTACATCCCCGAGTCGCGCGGCGACCAGAGCTGGATCCTGTGGATCGACGCCTACGCGACGGGGCTGCGCGAGAAGGTCGTCCAGGAGCTCCTGCTCGAGCTCGACGCCGCCTGGATCGCCTCGATCGAGCAGTTGATCCGGTCCGGTGTCGACGCCGGCGAGTTCGTCTGCGACGACCCCTACGGTGCGGCCGAGCGCCTCGACGGCGTGCTCGACGGCCTGGTGATCCGCTACACGCTGCACCCCTCCCTGCTGTCGCGCAGGCGCCTGCTGGAGCACGCCCGCATCGCCGCCGCCCGCGAGGTCGGCATCGACCCCTCCGCCTTCCCCGACGACCAGTGAGGCGTGGACGGCGGGCGGACGAAGATCGCCGTTGCCCGCCCCGCTTCCTGCTCGCCGCTCTATAGTTGCCGCCGGTCCCGGAGGAACCGGAGCGGGGCCGACACGTCTGGACAGGGGTGGCATGAAGGTGAATCGACCGTTGGATCTCGCGTGGCAGGGGCTCACCGCCCTGCCGGAGTCGGTGTGGCGCGCCGACGGGCCGGTCGCCGAGCTGCTGCTGGACGCCAACCGGTTGCGTGAGCTGCCCGAGGAGATCGGGCGGCTGGCGTCGCTGCGCGCGCTGCACCTCGACGGGAACGAGCTGGAGCGGTTCCCGGCCGTCCTGCTGCGGCTGACGGCGCTGGAGACCCTCTTCCTGTACGGCAACCGGATCGACGAGCTGCCCGCCGACCTGGACCGCCTGTCGCGGCTGCGGCACCTCGCGGCCGGCGGCAACCGCCTGACCCAGGTGCCGGACGCGCTGTGGCGCCTCACCGGCCTGCGCTCGCTGAACCTCGCCGAGAACGCCATCACCGAGATCTCCGAGGAGATCGGACGGCTGCGCGAGCTGCGGATGCTGGATCTCGGGCACAACTCGCTCAAAGAGGTGCCGAGCGCGATCGGTGACCTGCCGAACCTCACCGACTATCTCTACCTGAGCGACAACGGCCTCACCGCCGTGCCGTCGTCCCTCGGGCGCCTCGACCGGCTGGCCTACCTCAACCTCACCGACAACCGGCTGTCCGAGCTGCCCGACAGCCTCGGCGGCCTGGCGGCCCTCACCGAGCTGCGCCTGTACAACAACCAGCTCACCGCGCTGCCGGCGACGCTCGGGCGGCTGGCGTCGCTGCGCGAGCTCCACCTGCGCGGCAACCGGCTGACGGCGCTCCCCGAGTCCGTCGGCGACCTGCGCGAGCTGCGCGTCCTCGACGTTCGGGACAACCTCCTGACGTCCCTGCCCGGCTCGCTGCGCGGGCTGGTCAACCTGACCCACCTGGACCTGAGGAACAACCGGCTGCGTGAGATCCCCGGCGACCTGGCCGACCTGCCGCGCCTGGAGAAGCTCGACCTGCGCTGGAACAAACTCTACGGCCACGCGGAGGCTCTGGACCGGTTGCGGGCGCGCGGCTGCGTCGTGCTCCTGTGACCTCGGAGGACGCGTTCAGCCGGGCATCGCGGCCAGGAGGTACGCCAGGCGCCCGGCGGCGTCCTCGACGTTGTCCACGGTGCCCAGGCGGTAGCCCCACGAGGTGAGGAAGGCGCCCTGCGGGGTGAGGGTGACCACTTCCATCAGGGTCTCGCTGAAGCGGTTGCGCACCTTCACGGTGGCGGGCGTGCCGCCGAGCACCCGCACCGACAGGTCGATGTGCCTGCGGGTCGCCAGGGCGAACTGCTCAAGACAGGACATGGTGTCCAGCATGGGTGCCCCCTCCACATCGGCCGGAGACGCCAGGATTGCATGATCTTGCCGTTACCGGCAAGCAATTGTCCCGATCACTGAGGGGATTGCCGGGCGAACTCGACGAGCACGCGGACGATGACCTCACGCGCCTCCTCGTGGAACGCCGCCGCCTGGTACAGCTCCTCGAAGGCGCCGGCGTAGAACGCGACGTCCTCGGGGTCGCGCAGCACGAGGTCCTTGGTGCGCGTGGGCACGCCCACCATGGCCTCGTTGTAGATCCAGAAGCCGTTCAGCAGGGCGGACGGCAGCTCGGCCGAGAAGGGGATCACGCCGAACTCGACGTTCGGCAGGGTGGTGACCGCGAGCAGGCGGTCGAGCTGCCCGCGCATCACGTCGTCGGGGGCCAGCCGGTACCGCAGCGCCGCCTCCGGCATCAGGAAGCGGAACCGCCGGGAGGGGTCGTAGAGGATCTCCTGCCGTCGCATGCGGACGGCGATCGCCACGTCGATGTCGTCGGTGGCGCCGTAGAGGCGGCGGACCTTGGAGAAGATGTGGCGCGCGTACTCGGCCGTCTGCAGCAGCCCGATCACCACCCCGGGTTCGAACACCCGGAACAGCCTGGTGCGCGCCTCGAGGTCGCGGACGTCCTCCTGCAGGGCGGCCAGGCCGCTCTTGTGCCGCTGCCGCCAGGAGTCCTGCCGTTCGAGCAGCGTGACCGCCTGGGCGATCAGGTCGTCGATCACCTCGGCGGGAGCCTGCACCGCCTGGCCCCAGACCACGACGTCGTCCTCGGTGGCGCTCTGCCGGGCGTTCTCGATGCGCGAGACCTTCGAGGCCTGCCAGTTGAGGCGCGCGGCGAGGTCCTTGCCGGACAGCTGGGCCGCCTCGCGCAGCCGCCGGAGCTGGGCGCCCAGGTCGATGCGCGCCTGCTGAAAGCTCACGCCCACCTCCAGTCGGCTCCGGACTCGGTCGAGGTTAGACCGGTCCGGGGCCCGGCGCCATAGAGATCGGGCTATTCGTGATCATTGACTCGTCCGCCGGGGGTGGGCCGCGGCGCCGGGGCGTCCTGCGCGGCGGGGCCGGGCTCGCCGAGGACGGCGCGGGCGACCTCGACGAGCAGTTCCCGGGGCACCTCGACGGCGGACTCGCCGTCCAGGATGTCGCGCAGGTCCGCCCGGGCCTCGGGATCGGTCAGGGTGAGGCCCTGGACGACGACCGTTCCCCGGTCGGTCTCGTACAGCGAAGGGCAGGCACCGGCCTCCGAAGTGGAGCCGAGAAACCGCAGACGCATGAGTTTCCTTCCCCGATGCGCCGTGATCGGCACAATTGCGCGCAATTGTAGCCGCTTGATCAAAAATGAGCCAGGCTCAGGTCAAGCCCCGGACACGTACACCGACGGCAGCAGGGAGCGGGGGATCGGGGCCGCGCAGGCGCGCAGTTCCTCGCCGAGGGCCTTGGCCTGGGCGTCCAGGCGCGGGCTGGCGGCCACGCCCCGGCCGAGCAGGCCGTGCACCACGAAGTTCAGCGCGAGGAGGTTGGGCAGGCGGTGGCGCTCGATCCGCAGCGGCGCGGTGGCGGGGAGCAGCTCCCGCAGCCGCTCCACGGTGAGAAACCGCTCCAGCCAGGCGTACTCCTCGGGCGTGCGCACCCAGACGCCGAGGTTCGCGTCGCCCCCCTTGTCACCGGACCGGGCGCCGGCGACCGTCCCCAGCGGGGCCCGCACCACGTCCTCCACGGCCCCGCCGGACACCGGGCCGTCCCCGTCGCCGGAGCCCGGTACGGCGTCCGGTCCGAGGTCGCCGTCCGGTCCGGGGCCGCCGTCCAGGGCGGTGTCCGGCGGGAGGCCCGCCGGTGTGCGGGGCTGCCGCCAGACCAGGTCGTCGCCCAGCCACACCTCGGCCTGCACGGAGGAGGCGGGAACCGTGGTGGGCCAGTACACCCCGTACGGGGAGGCGTCGCCCGGCGGAGTGAGGCCGTAGAAGCCGGGGTAGCTCGCCAGCCCGGTCTCCACCACCGCCGAGGAGAACACCCGCCCCGCCTTTCGCGGGTCGGCGTCCATCACCGTGATCCGCAACAGCGCCACGCCACCCGGCGATCCCACCGCCGGCGCGGCCCGCGGTCCCAGCGGGACGAGCTCGACGTGCACCTGGTCGAAGGTGTCCCTGGGGACGCGGGCGAAGACGGCCTCCTCGGCGAGGCGGGCCTTGGCCTCGACGTCGAGCCCGGTGAGCACGAGCGTCATCGTGTTGCGGTGGCCGCCCAGGTGGTTCAGCGCCACCTTCAGCGTGTCCGGCGGAGCCTCGCCCCTCACCCCGGAGATCCGCACCCGGTCCTCGCCCTCCTGCTCCAGCCGGACCGTGTCGAAGCGGGCGGTGACGTCCGGCCCGAGGTAGCGGGGCGAGCCGATCTCGTACAGCAGCTGCGCCGTCACCGTCCCGACCGAGACCCGCCCGCCCGTCCCCGGATGCTTGGTGATCACGCTGGAGCCGTCCGCGTGCAGCTCGGCGATCGGGAACCCGCAGTGCGCCAGGTCGGGGACCTCGCCGAAGAACGCGTAGTTCCCGCCGGTCGCCTGGCAGCCGCACTCGATGACGTGCCCGGCCACGACCGACCCCGCCAGGGCGTCGAGATCGCCGGGCCCCCAGCCGTGCCGCCACATGCCGGGCCCGGTGACCAGCGCGGCGTCGGTGACCCTGCCGGTCACCACGACGTCCGCGCCGTGCTCCAGCGCGACGGCGATGGGCCGGCCGCCGAGGTAGGCGTTGGCCGTCAGCGGGGACGCGGCGAGCCTCTCGCCGGTGTCGAGGTCGACGGCGTCACCGAGGTCGCGTCCGGTCAGGTCGTCGCCGGTCACGTGGGCCACGCGGGCGTCGAGGCCGAGGCGGCCCGCCAGCTCCGCCACCGCCCGCGCGCACCCGGCCGGGTCGAGCCCGCCGGCGTTCGACACGATCCTGACGCCGCGGTCGAGACAGGTGCCGAGGACCTGCTCCATCTGGGTGAGGAACGTCCGCGCGTACCCGGGGCGGCCCTTCAGGCGGTTCCCGGCGAGGATGAGCATGGTCAGTTCGGCCAGCCAGTCGCCGGTGAGCACGTCGATCGGCCCGCCGTCGACCATCTCCCGGGCCGCCGACAGCCGGTCGCCGTAGAACCCGCTGCAGTTGGCGATCCGCAGCGGAGCCTCCCCCCGGCTCACCGCGCCCGCTCCGCCTGCCCGGCCCCCTCGGGGATCCACGCCGCCGGGCGCTTCTCCATGAACGCCCGCATGCCCTCCTGGCCCTCCGCCGAGGTGAACCGCTGGGCGGACAGCTCGGCCATGCGCCGCATGCCCTCCTCGACCGGGAGGCCGGGCACGGTGCGCACGAGCTGCTTGGTGATCGCCAGGGCCTCCGGGCCGCCGCGCAGCAGCATGTCCGCGTACCGGGCCACCGTCGCGTCGAGCTCCCCTGCCGGGACGGCCCGGGTCAGCAGGCCGATCTCGGCGGCGCGGGCCGCGTCGAAGACCTCGCCGGTGAGGAAGTACTCGGCGGCGGCGCGCGCCTCGACCCGCCGCAGCACGGTCACCGAGATCATCGCCGGCACCACGCCCAGCCGTACCTCGCTGAACGCGAAGGTCGCCGTGTCGGGCGCGATGGCGAAGTCGCAGGCGGCCACCAGCCCGAGGCCGCCCGCCCGGGCGGTGCCGTTGAGGCGGCAGACGACCGGCTTCGGGCTCTCCCAGATCAGGCTCATGATCTCGGGGAAGGACGCGGTGACGGGCGCGTCGTGCGGCGCGCCGCGCCCGGGGGCCTGCTCCTTGAGGTCGGCCCCGGAGCAGAACACCGGGCCGGTGCCGGTCAGCACGATGACGCGGACGTCCTCGGCGGCGATGGCGGCCTCCAGCGCGGCGTACAGCTCGCCGAGCAGGCGGATCGACAGGGCGTTGCGGTTGTGCGGCGAGTCGAGCGTGATCGTGGCGATCCCGCCGTCCACCTCGTGGTGTACCAGGGTGCTCATGGGTGCTCCTCGATGACGGCGAGTACGGCTCCCGCCTCGACCTGGCGGCCGGGGGTCACGTTGAGCGCCGCGACGACGCCCGCTGCGGGAGCGGTGATCTGGTGCTCCATCTTCATGGCCTCCATGGCCAGGACCGGCTGCCCCGCGGCCACCTCGGCGCCCGCGGCGACCTCGACGCGCAGCACCGTACCCGGCATGGGGGCCAGCAGGGAGCCGGGGGCGATGCGCACCACCGGTTCGGGCAGCCGTGGCGCGGGCACGAGCCGTGCCGACCCCAGGGGCGAGTCGACGTACACCGCCTCCGGGTACCGGGCGACGGTGAAGCGGCGGGTCACCCCGGCCGCCTCCAGCACGACCTCCTCCGGCGTGGCGGAGACGAGCCGCGCGTCGTCGAAGCCCTCGGCCCGCAGCCCGTCACGGGTGAGCCGGTAGGCGACCTCGACCCGGCCGTCCGGGCCGTCGAACGCGGCCCGCTGCGGCTGCGACGGCACGTTGCGCCAGCCGCTCGGCAGCCCGCCCAGTGCCGTGGCGGCCGCGCGGTTGGCCGAGGCCAGCGCGAGGGCGGCGGCGAGGGCGAGCAGGGGCGTGACCCCGTCGTCCCCCGTGAGCTCGTGCTCGTCCAGGAAGGCGGTGTGCGTGTCGCCCGACAGGAAGGCCTCGTGCCGCAGCACGCGGACCAGCAGGTCGCGGTTGGTGGTGACGCCGTGGACGCGGGCGCGGGCCAGGGCCGTGGCCAGCCGCCGGGCCGCCGCGCCGCGGTCCGGACCCCAGGCGATCACCTTGGCCAGCATCGGGTCGTAGTGCACGCCGATCTCCGACCCGCTCTCCACGCCGGAGTCCAGCCGCAGGCCGTACGGCCGCCCGTCCGCCGGCGGCACGAAGCGGGCGTCCACGCCCGGCACCTCGAAGAGGCGCAGGAGCCCGCTCTGCGGCCGGAACCCGTGCGCGGGGTCCTCGGCGTACAGCCGGACCTCGATCGCGTGGCCGGCGGGCTCGGGCGGCGTACCGGGCAGCCGGCCGCCCTCGGCGATCTCCAGCTGGAGCCGCACCAGGTCGACCCCGAACACGCACTCGGTCACCGGGTGCTCGACCTGGAGCCGGGTGTTCATCTCCAGGAACGCGATCGTGTCGCCCCTGACGAGGAACTCGACGGTCCCGGCGCCGACGTAGCCGATCGCCTTGGCGGCCCGCACGGCGGCCTCCAGCAGTGCCTCGCGCACACTGGGGGAGATGCCCGGGGAGGGGGCCTCCTCGACGACCTTCTGGTGCCGGCGCTGGATCGAGCACTCGCGCTCGCCGAGCGTCCACACGGTGCCGTGCGCGTCGGCGAGGATCTGCACCTCGACGTGCCGGGCCCGCTCCAGCAGCGGTTCGACGAAGACCGTGCCGTCGCCGAACGCCGACAGGGCCTCCCGGCCGGCGGCCGCGACGGCCTCCTCCAGCTCGACCGGGTCGCGCACGACGCGCATGCCACGCCCGCCGCCGCCCGCCGAGGCCTTCACCAGCACGGGGAACTCCGCGACCGGCTCGCCGGGCGCGAGGGAGGACAGCACCGGCACCCCGGCCTGCTCCATCAGCCGCTTGGCCTCGATCTTGGAGCCCATCGCGGCGATGGCCTCCGGGCCCGGCCCGACCCAGGTGAGCCCGGCCGCGAGGACGGCCCGGGCGAAGCCGGCGTTCTCCGACAGGAAGCCGTAACCGGGATGGACGGCGTCGGCGCCCGCCGCGCGCGCGGCCGCCACGATCGCGGCCACGTCGAGGTAGGTGTCGGACGGCCGTGCCCCGGGCAGCCGCACCGCGTGGTCGGCCTCGGCGACGTGCGGCGCGGCCCTGTCGGCGTCCGAGTGGACGGCCACGGTCTCGATGCCGAGGTCGCGGCAGGTGCGGAAGACGCGGCGGGCGATCTCCGCCCGGTTGGCCACCAGCAGTCGTCTGATCATCGTCACATCCGGAAGACGCCGAATCCGGCAGGGCCGGGATCGGGGGCGTTGGCGATCGCGGACAGGCACAGGCCGAGGACGGTGCGGGTGTCGCGCGGGTCGATCACCCCGTCGTCGTACAGCCTGCCGGACAGGAAGAACGGCAGGGACTCCGCCTCGATCTGGGCCTCGACCATCTGCCGCATCGCCGCGTCGGCCTCCTCGTCGTAGGTCTGGCCGCGCGCCTGCGCCGCCGCGCGCCCGACGATCGACAGCACGCCGGCGAGCTGCGCGGCGCCCATGACCGCCGACCTGGCGCTCGGCCACGAGAACAGGAAGCGCGGGTCGTACGCCCGCCCGCACATGCCGTAGTTGCCGGCGCCGTAGGAGGCGCCCATGACGACGGTGAGGTGCGGCACGGTCGAGTTGGACACGGCGTTGATCATCATGGCGCCGTGCTTGATGATGCCGGCCTGCTCGTAGTCCTTGCCGACCATGTAGCCGGTGGTGTTCTGCAGGAAGACCAGCGGGGTGCGCGACCGGTTCGCCAGCTGGATGAACTGGGCGGCCTTCTGCGCCTCCTCGCCGAACAGCACGCCCCGCGCGTTGGCCAGGACGCCGATCGGGTACCCGTGCAGGTCGGCCCACCCGGTGACCAGGCTCTGGCCGTACAGCGGTTTGAACTCGTCGAACTCGCTGCCGTCGACGATCCGGGCGATCACCTCGCGCGGGTCGAAGGGGATCTTGAGGTCCTCGGGCACGATGCCGAGCAGGTCCTCCTCGTCGTACAGCGGAGGACGCGCCCCGGCGGGCGGCGGGCCGGGTCTGCGCCGGTCGAGGCGGGCGACGATGCGGCGGCCGATGCGCAGCGCGTCGTACTCGTCCTCGGCGAGGTGGTCGGCGAGGCCGGAGACGCGGGCGTGCATCTCGGCGCCGCCCAGCGACTCGTCGTCGGACTCCTCTCCGGTGGCCATCTTGACCAGGGGAGGGCCACCGAGGAAGACCTTGGCGCGTTCCTTCACCATGACGACGTGGTCGCTCATGCCGGGGACGTACGCTCCGCCGGCCGTGGAGTTGCCGAAGACGAGGGCGATCGTGGGGACGCCGGCGGCGGACAATCGGGTCAGGTCCCGAAATATCCGGCCGCCGGGGATGAAGATGTCCTTCTGCGTCGGCAGATCCGCCCCGCCCGACTCCACCAGGTTGATCAGCGGCAGCCGGTTCTCCAGGGCGATGTCGGACGCGCGCAGCGTCTTCTTCAGCGTCCACGGATTCGACGCGCCGCCCCGGACGGTCGGGTCACTGGCGACGATCACGCACTCGACGCCCTCGACCACCCCGATGCCCGTGACCACGCTCGCCCCCACCGGGAAGTCGGTGCCCCAGGCGGCCAGCGGCGACAGCTCCAGGAACGGCGAGTCGGGGTCGACCAGCAGCTCGACCCGCTCCCTGGCGAGCAGCTTCCCCCGCCGCCGGTGGCGCTCGACGTACTTCGGCCCCCCGCCCGCCACCGCCTTGGCCTGCTCGGCCGAGAGCTCCTCCAGCTTGGCGGCCATGGCGTCCCGCCTCGCCTGGAACTCGGCGCTCGCGGTGTCGAGCCGGCTGTCGATCAAGGCGTCACTCCTCGGATACCGGTGGCCGTGATCCAGAAGGTAGTACACCCCGCAACCACCCAGAAGAGGGGGCAGGCCGTATCCTCGGCCCTTCACCGGCTGAATCCGTGCCGGCCGTCCGGCGCGGAGCTAGCCGCAGTGGGACCAGCCGCTCTTCCAGCTCGCCGTGCCGTAGCCGCCGCCCCACATGACGCACTTCTTCTGCGCCGCCAGGCTGATCGGGCCCGCGTACACGGTGTAGTCGCCCGCCGCGTTGGTGGTGGCGCCGCCCTGGACCTGCAGCACCGCGGTCATCCGGATCTTCTGCGGCACCACGTACTTCGACATGGTGACCACGCAGTTCTTCCCGGACGAGCCGTTGTAGAGCAGCCAGATCGTCGCGCTGCCGAGCGAGTGGGAGTCGATCGGCTTGAACCCCGAGCCGCACACCTGGGCGGCCGTGTACGGGTTCGGCTTGGGCGTCGGCTTCGGGGTGGGCTTCGGGCTCGGTTTCGGGGTGGCCTTCGGCGTCGGTTTGGGGGAAGAGGTGGTCTTCGTCGGCTGGGGCTTCGGCTCGGTGGTCTCGGTGTCGGTCGGCTCGGGGTCGACCTTGTCGGTGGGGGTCGGCCTGGCCGTGTGGGACGGCGGGGTGTGCCGCTTGCTCGCGGTGGGCTGGCTCGGCAGGGAGACGTCCGCGGTCTTGCCCGGGCGCGACGCCACGTCCGTCATGTCCGGCGTCGGCTCGCCGTCCGGCGGCGGCTCCGGCGGGTCCAGCCGGGTGGGGTCGGCGGTCACGCCGCCCGTCGGGTCCACGTCGGTTGGCTGCGCGGTGGTCCCCTTCTGGGCGTTCGCCTTGTGCGTGGCCTCCTCGGCGGTGGAGGTGCTGGCCGTCAGCGTCACGTTCCTGACCACCATGACGCCGCCCGCGGCGAGCACGGTGGCCGCCACCCCGGCCGCGACGGTCAGCATGACCGTACGCCCGCCGCGACCGCCGGGCCGTGCTCGCTCGGCCGCCGCCAGGCGGGTCCCTTCCGGGGAGTTCTCCGGGGCGGCGGGCGGCGCGGCCACCTTCTGCTGCCCCATGAGGTGCGCGACGACGTCCTCGGCCGAGGGCCGCGCCGCCGGGTCCTTGGACAGGCAGGCGGCGACCAGGCCGCGCAGCGGGCCGTCCAGCGAGCCGAGGTCGGGCGGCTCGTTGAGGATGCGGTTGATCACCGCCGGGATGGAGTCGGAGCCGAACGCCGCCCGTCCCGTCGCGGCGAACGCCATCGTGACGCCCCACGCGAACACGTCGGCCGCCGCGGTCACCTGCTGGCCGGCGAGCTGCTCGGGCGCGAGGTACGAGGGGGTGCCGAGGGTGTCGCCGGTGGCGGTCGCGCCCGGCGTGTCGAGCGCCCGCGCGATGCCGAAGTCGATCACGACGGGCCCCTCGGGACCCATCAGCACGTTGGCGGGCTTGAAGTCGCGGTGCAGGATGCCGGCCCGGTGGATCGCGGAGAGCGCCGTCGCCGTGCTGACCGCGAGACGGTCCAGCGCCGCCCCCCGGCGCGGTCCCTCCCGGTCGACCAGTTGCCGCAGCGAGGGACCCGGCACGTACTCGCTGACGATGTACGGCTGGTTGCCCGCCAGGTCGGCGTGCAGCACGGACGCCGTGCAGAACCTCGCCACCCGCTGCGCGACCGACACCTCGCGCAGGAAGCGCGCCCGCGCGTCGGCGTCCCCCGACAGACGCGCGTGCAGCAGCTTGATCGCCACCTGCTCGCCCTGCGGCCCCCGGCCGAGGTAGACGACCCCCTGGCCGCCCTCGCCGAGCCGCTGGAGAACCTCGAACGCGCCCAAGCGGCGCGGGTCGTCGTCCGTGAGCGGTTGTGCCACCTGGACCCCCGATACCCCGATTTGTCAGCAATTGAGGTGAAGAACGCTACCAGTGTGACAACTGGGGCAGGTGGCGGAGTGTCAGATAGCCTTGCCCGGATTCATGATCCCCAGCGGACCGAAGACCCGCTTCACGCCGTGCCGAGCTCGCTCACCAGCGGCCCGGCCTCCAGATCGGGCCGGCGGATGCTCGCTCACCAGCGGTCCGGCCGCCGGATGGGTCGGCGGATGCTTCGGCGGGCCCAGCCCGCGCTGGCCGTCCACGGCGGTCGCGCGCCCTGGCCAGGCCCGCGGCACCACCGGCACGCGGTGCTCGGCGGCCCATCAGAGGGACCTCGTACTTCTCCGGGGGTGTACGCCCCAACCGGAAACTCGTCAGGATGACGATTTCGCAACAACCTGAGTTGCCTTTACTTTGCCTTTACTTTTTCCTCTAGCGTCCGCTTTGCCGATTCTTGGGGCGTTCCATGGTGGGCCGCCCCTTCGGGCGGAGGAGGAAATCCTGTTGTCACGCAGAGTCAGGCGCATCGTCGCCGTTCTGCCGGTGGTAGGACTCGCCGCGGCCGGTCTCGCGACCACCGGCGCCTCGGCGTCGAGCGACACCACGGTGGCGAGATACCAGCCGTCGGCGAGCGACTACTACATCAACTACGCGCCACCCCGGGTGCAGAGCGACACCACGCCGAAGTCCGGGGAGAAGGTCGACACCACGACGGGCAAGCGGCGGACCGCCGCCCCCACCGCGGAGGAGATCGACCACAAGTACGCCGAGGGCAACCCTGTGGCGGCCCGCGAGTTGGCCAAGCATGAGAGCCAGGCCGTCCGGACCGGCAAGAACCCCTACGAGTTCCTGTTCAAGAAGTCCAAGACCACGCAGAAGGCCAAGCTCCTGACGCTGCTGGTCGAGTTCAACGACCAGGCGAACGACGACTTCTCGGGCTACAGCCACCCCAAGAGCATCAACGACCCGGACGACTGCGTCACCGAGCCGCCGGGCACGAAGATCAACGGGCCGCTGCACAACCAGATCCCGAACCCCGCCCTGGCCGCCGGCGGTGGCAAGGACAACAACTCCATGTGGGTGTCCGACTTCAACAACGCCCACTACAACAAGATGCTCTACTCCAGCGAGGGCATCACCAACCGGGTCCGTCCCGACCTGAAGGACCCGCGCGACGGCAAGCCGGGCATCGACATCTCCGGCTACACCATGAAGAACATGTACGAGGAGATGTCCAAGGGCGCCTACACCGTCACCGGTGAGGCGATCGGCTGGATCAAGGTCCCGCACTCCGAGGCCTGGTACGGCGCGGGCGCCTGCCACGCCGCCGTACAGGACACCTCCGGCCACCCGGACAACCCGCGCGGCGCCGCCCAGCTCGGCATCGACGCCGTCAACGAGCTGGTCAAGCAGAACCCGAACTTCCCCTGGGCCGACTACGACCAGGAGGACACCTCCGACGCCGACGGCGACGGCAACTACAACGAGCCCGACGGCGTGGTCGACCACCTGGTGCTGATCCACGCGGGCGAGGACAAGTCCGGCGGCGGCGGCGCCCAGGGCACCTTCGCGATCTGGGCCCACTCCAGCGCCATCGCGGGCGGCTACACGGTCCCCGGCACCAAGGTCAAGATCTCCAACTACATCGTGCAGCCGGAGAACTCGGGCGTCGGCGTGTTCGCCCACGAGTACGGCCACGACCTCGGCCTGCCCGACCTGTACGACGCCACCGGCGCCGGCGACAGCGACGTGGAGTTCTGGGACCTGATGTCCACCGGCTCCCACTCCGGGCCGATCTTCCAGTCGATGCCGACCCACATGGGCTTGTGGGACAAGTGGGTGCTCGGCTGGGCCAACCCGAAGGTGATCAACCCCGGTGACGGCACCAAGCTGGTGACCGTCGGCCAGTCCTCGCGCACGCCCAAGCTCACCGAGGACGGCGTGCGGGTCAACCTGCCCGACAAGGACGTCGTCCTCACCACCCCGCACAGCGGCTCCAAGGCGTGGTGGTCGGGCAACGACCAGGACTGGGCCGATGTGAAGATCGCCCGCGACGTCGCGGTCCCGGCCGGGAACGACGCCAGGTTCTGGTTCTGGAACGACTTCACCATCGAGCAGGACTGGGACTTCGGCTTCGTCGAGGTCTCCACCGACGGCGGGACCACCTGGGCCGAGCAGAAGATCTACGCCGCCGACGGCTCGCTCGTCTCCACCGACGACAACTACGCCGACCCGAACAAGCGGATGCGGGACTACGGCAACAAGAAGTACGGCCTGACCGGCGACTCGGGCGGCTGGCAGCACTACTACGTCGACCTCGCGCCGTTCGCCGGCAAGAACGTCAAGCTGCGCCTGCGCTACGCCACCGACGCGGCCTCCGAGGAGCGCGGCTGGTTCGCCGACGACTTCTCGGTCACCGCCGGCGGCAACACGGTCTGGAGCGACGACGTCGAGTCCGGCGCCAACGGCTGGACCGCCGTCACCGGCACCTTCACCGACACCAAGGGCACCGGCTGGACCCAGCACAACGGCACCCTGAAGAGCGCCCAGTACTACCTGGCCGAGTGGCGCAACCTCGACGGGTTCGACAAGGGACTCAGCTACACCTACGACACCACCTGGAACCGTGACGGCGCCTGGAAGGTCGAGAAGGTCCCCTACAACGCCCCCGGCCTGCTGATCTCGCTGCGCGACACCTCGGCCGGCTACAACAACCCGGCGTCCAACATCTGGTCGCTGCCGTCCGCCGGCGCCAAGGGCGAGTTGCTCCTGGTCGACTCCCACTTCGACCCGCTGCGCCGGTCCGGCAAGGCCGCCGAGGTCGACAAGAGCACGCTGAAGAACATCCCGTCCCGCCCGCAGTCCTCCAACGCGGCGTTCGGCTTCGGCAAGACGTACGCCTTCAAGGAGTGCATCGAGGGCGAGCCGTTCACCGAGTACTGCACCCAGTTCAAGCCGCAGGACGGGGTCAGGACGTTCACCGACGCCAAGACCTGGTACCCCGGCCTGGAGTACCGCGACGGCAGCCTGTTCTACCGCTTCCGCGACGGCTCGGTGGTCGTCCCGTCCAAGGACAACCAGCAGTACTCCCTGCGGGTCGTCAACCCCGACGGCACCCCCGCCAAGGATGTGTACGGCGAGAACGTCAACGGCTTCACCCTGGGCACCGGCAACCCCGGTGACGAGGGCAAGCAGCTCGGCGTCCAGATCAAGCTCATCGCTCCGCTTCCGGGCAACCTCGGCGTGATCGCCCAGGTGACCCCGCCGAAGAAGTAGCGCTCCAGGGGACCCGCACGGGTCCTCGGCACAATGGGGACGGGTACGGCTCGCCGTACCCGTCCCCTTCGCGTCACAGACTGCATAGCATGTCTGCGGAACGTCCTACGGAACGGGAGATCGGTGAGCGAGCTGCGGAGCAAGGCGGAACACACCAAGGCGATCCGCGACCTGCGCAGGGCGGTCCTTGTGATCAACACCCGTTCCCGGCGGGGGCGCAAGCGGTACTTCGAGGCGCTGAGCCTGCTCCAGGCCGAGGGCTTCCAGCCGCTGCGCACCTACGCCGTGATGGAGCCGTCCCGGCTGCCCAAGATCCTCGAGGAGGCCCTCGACCTGCAGCCCGACCTGCTGGTCGTCGGCGGCGGCGACGGCACCCTCAGCGAGGCCGTCAAGCACGTCGCCCACCGCGACGTCGCGCTCGGGGTGCTGCCGCTCGGCACCACCAACAACTTCGCCCGCAGCCTCGGGCTCCCGCTCGACCTCGCCCTGGCGATCAAGGTGTTCAGCCGGGGGAAGGTCGTCGACATCGACCTCGGCATGGCCGGCGACCATCCGTTCGCCAACCTCACCAGCTTCGGCGTGTCGGTGGAGGTCGCCGGCACGGTCAAGCCGTGGGTCAAGCGCGTCCTCGGCCGCGCCGCCTACCCGTTGACCGCGCTGACCATCCTGCCCCGCCACCAGCCGTTCCGGGCGTACATCACCGTCGAGGGCCGGCGCCACGAGCTGCTGACCCACCAGCTCAACATCGCCAACGGGCGCTACCACGGCGGCTGGCAGATCGCCAAGGACATCAGCATCGACAACCGCCGCCTGGTGGCCTACCAGCTCGGCTCGGGCAAGCGGCTGCGGCTGCTGGTGGAGACCCTGGTCCGCGCGACCAGCGGCCGCTGGAGCAGCCTCGCGGGCGGCCCGTTCGTCACCGGCCGCGAGATGCTCGTGGAGACCGAGCCCCCCATGCCCGCCGACATCGACGGCGAGGTCGTCCTGCGCACCCCCCTGACCATCCGCACCATCCCCAACGGCCTCAGGGTCATGGTCCCCCCGGCCTTCATCGACACCTGACCGTCGCACCGCAACCGGTCGCGGTGCCTCTGGTCGAGCCGAGGTTCGCGCCCGTCCTCCAGCTCGCCGTCGAAACCTGCGCGCCGGCGCCCGGGATCTGCCGGCATTCAAATGGCTCCGTCTTCCACGAGGACGTCGCCCGCCACTTGGTGAGCGCCGGTCGAGAGATACGTCCCGGTCACCCTCAGGAGCCGAGCGTGTGCCCTGTCGTCGCGTCGATGTGGTCGGGGATCTCAGCCGGGCGATCGCCGACCGTCGGTGTCCCGGTGGGCTCGAACAGGAGGATCGCGGCGGCGGTGGGAGCGGACGGCTTGTGCTCCATACCGCGGGGGACGGTGAACACCGCCCCCTGGGGGAGGCGCACCGTGCGCTCCCCACCGGGCTCGCGCAAGGAGATGTGCAGTTCCCCCTCGAGCACCAGGAAGAACTCGTCGGTGTCGTCGTGGACGTGCCAGATGTGCTCGCCCTCGACCTTGGCGATGCGTACGTCGTAGTCGTTGACGCGTGTGACGATACGGGGGCTCCACAGAGCGTCGAAGGAGGCCAGGGCTTCGCTGAGGGTGATGGGTTCGTTGCTCACGAGTGCATCCTCGCCCATTGGGCACGATCGTCGTGAGTGCTAGGAATAGCACATGGCGCAAGAATCCTCGCACGTCGCTCATGCGGACGGCTCGCATCGGGTCGTCGTGATCGTGGACGAGAACTCCAACCCTTTCGAGCTGGGCTGCGCGACCGAGATCTTCGGCCTGCGCAGGCCCGAGCTTGGGCGCGATCTCTATGATTTCCGCCTGTGTTCCCCCGAGCCGTGCACCCTGATGCGGGACGGGTTCTTCACGCTCACGGGCGTCGCCGGCCTGGAGGCGGCCGAATCGGCAGATACGTTGATAGTTCCCAACCGTCCCGACGTCGAGGTGCCCCGCCGCACCGCTCTGCTTAACGCGATCCGGCGGGCGCACGCGCGCGGGGCTCGGCTGGTCGGCTTCTGCAGCGGGGCTTTCACCCTGGCCGAGGCCGGGGTCCTCGACGGGCGCCGGGCCACCGCGCACTGGCAGTGGGCGGATTCCTTCCGGGCCCGCTTCCCTTCCGTCCGGCTCGAAACAGACGTGTTGTTCGTGGACGACGGTGACATCCTCACCTCCGCGGGGAGCGCGGCCGCGCTCGACCTGGGCCTGCACATCGTCCGCCGCGACCATGGCGCCGAAGTCGCCAACTCCGTGAGCCGACGGCTCGTCTTCGCCGCGCACCGCGACGGCGGGCAGCGGCAGTTCGTGGAGCGGCCCGTGCCAGATGTGCCGGATGAGTCCTTGGCGCCTGTCCTCGTCTGGGCCCAGGAGCATCTGGACGCCCCGCTCACGGTGTCCGACCTCGCAGCGCGCGCCTCGGTCAGCCCGGCGACACTGCATCGTCGTTTCCGGGCGCAGCTGGGCACCACCCCGCTGGCGTGGCTCACCGTGGAACGGCTTGCTCTGGCGTGCAGGCTGATCGAACGGGGCGAGCCGCACCTTGAGACGGTCGCACGGCACAGTGGGCTGGGCACCGGCGCCAACCTGCGTGCGCTGATGCGGCGCAAGATCGGGCTCACTCCATTGGAATACCGGCACCGATTCGGCCCGGGGAAAGACCAGGGATCGGCCTGACCTCCTGGCAGGCCCTCACACATGACCTGCCAAGCCACTCGTGGTCGCCGAGCCTCTCGGCGTTCGGCCATCGCTGCCGGGAGGCAGGCGCTTGACCCTCACGTGGCGTCAGGCCGCATAGTCGGGGCGTGGAGGATCACTGGACCGTGGGACAGGTGGCCGCGCTGGCCGGCGTGAGTGTCCGCACGCTGCATCACTATGACGAGATCAGGCTCGTTCGGCCGTCGGCGCGGACCGCGGCCGGGTACCGGGCCTATTCGGCGGGCGACGTGGAGCGGCTGCGGGAGGTGCTGGCCTATCGGCGGCTGGGCTTCGGGCTGCGGGAGGTCGCGGAACTGGTCGGCGACCCGTCCACCGACGCGGTCGCGCACCTGCGCCGGCTGCGCGGCCTGCTGCTGGAGCGGCGTGATCGCGCCGACGCCATGGTGGCGGCCATCGACAGGGAACTCGAGTCGCGGGCGAAGGGACTGAAGGTGACACCGGAGGAGCAACTGGAGATGCTCGGTGCACGGCTGTACGACGCGATCGGCGGCGCTTACACCGCGACACGGCGTACCGAGCCGCGGATCGCCGCGCAGATCTGGGACGCGCTTGGGGACGCACGGACGGTGCTGAACGTCGGGGCCGGCACCGGCTCCTACGAGCCTGCTGATCGCGACGTGACCGCGGTGGAGCCGTCGTCGGTCATGCGGGGGCAGCGGCCTGCCGGCTCGGCGCCGTGCGTGGCCGCCGCCGCGGAGAGCCTGCCGTTCGAGGACGGGTCCTTCGACGTGGCGATGGCCGTCTCCACCGTTCACCACTGGGGGGACCCGATAGCGGGGCTGCGCGAGATGCGGCGCGTGGCCCGCCGCGTGGTGGTGCTCACGTTCGACACCGACGAGCCCGGATGGCAGGACCGGTTCTGGCTTACCCGCGACTACCTGCCCGAGTTCGCCGCCGTCCTCGCGGACTTCCCCTCGCTCGCCGGGATGGCCGACGCGATCGGCGCCCGCGCTGAGCCGGTGCCCATTCCGTGGGACTGCGCTGATGGCCTGTTCGAGGCGTACTGGCGCCGACCGGCGGCGTACCTGGAGGATCACGTGCGCCGTGCGATGTCCGTGTGGACGAGGGTCGGGCCGGAGGCCGAGCAGCGGGCGGTGCGAAGCCTCGGCGACGACCTCGACTCCGGCCGGTGGGCCGAGCGCAACGGCGACCTCGCCGGCTTCGACGCGGCGGATCTCGGCCTCCGCCTGCTCATAGCCTGAACCGCGTCGCAGCGTCAGCGTCCTGGCGGCTACCCCACCCGTGTACGTGCCGGTCGGCCGGTCATCGCCGTCCGCCGAGCAGGCGATCCACCTCTCCGGGGTGTGCAGATGTAGCGGCCGCGCCGTCCGCCAGGGATGGGGGCGGCGGTCAGGAGGTGTCGGAGGGGGCGCCGGAGCGTTCGGCCACGTCGTTGGCGGCGCTGGCCAGGGTGAGGACGGGGAAGATGGCGTGGGCCGGCACGCGGTAGACGCCTCGCTCGGGCTGCTCCAGCAGTCCGGCGGAGGTCAGCGTCTTGAGGTGGTGGTAGAGCTGGCCGGGGGAGGTGAGCGCCAGCTCGGACTGCAGGTCGGCGATCTGCTTGGGGCCGGAGACCAGTGACTGCAGGATCTCCAGGCGCGCCGGGTGCCCCGCGGCGGCCAGGACGGCGGCGAGCGGACCGGTGGGCCGCCGGAGCAGCCATTGGGGGGTGCGGTTGACCTCCCAGGCCCACTCGTACCCGCCGAGCCGGGCCGTGCCGCCGTAGGTGACCAGGCCGCTGTCGTCGCCCGCCGGCTGTGGCCTCGGCCCGTGGAGCGCGGACTCCAGGGCGGCGACGCGCTCCTCGAGCTCCCGCAGGCGGTCGTCGACGCTCGTCAGGGTGGCCTCACTTCAATGCAGCGCGCACTTTCGCGTAGAAGGCGGGGTCGGTCGCCATCCGCACGATGAACTGTTGATGAGCATAGCTGCGCATCGCGGAGTACCACGTCCCCTCCGGTAGCCTGCGCAGCGCCAGTACCGTCTCGCGCGGTTCACCGCCGGCCGGGACGACGTACATGGCCTCGCTGACGACGCCCGGCAGGGACCCGCCCTTGGTGCCGATGAGCACCTTCTCCGGGTCCATGCCCGGCTGGCGCATCGGCCACTCCAGGTGCCTGCTCGCGGTCTTGTCCTTCCTCAGCTCTCCGAGCAGGCGCTGGAGGACCCCGGGCTTGACCCGGGTCACGGTGTCCGCCCAGGCCGCCTGCCGGGCGAAGGCGGGCAGCGCGGGCTGGACCGGTTCGCCCGCGCGGACGTAGTCCCGCAGGCAGGCGTCGGCGGGCAGCTTGCAGCCGGCGAAGGCCCGCAGGATCTCGCCGTTGATGGTGCCGACCGGGGTGCCGGCGATCCTGCGGAGCGCCTCGGGGCCCAGGCGGTCGCGCAGCAGGTCGGCGGCGGAGTTGTCGCTCTCCTCGATCATGGCGGAGACGAGCTGGTCGAGCGTGACGTCCGCCCCGGGGTGGAGCCGCTTGAGCGCCCTGTCGTGGGCGCCGCCGTCGGTGCCCGGCACGTGGTAGGCGTTCCACCGGGCCACGGGTACGGGCTCGGCCGGGTCGGCCTTCTTCCTCCGGACGGCGTCGACGTAGGCCGCGAGGTGCACGATCTTGACGGTGGACGCGACCGGCGTGAGGCGGGAGGCGTTGTGCCGGATCCCCTGGGTCACCAGAGCGACGTCCGCCGGGTGGGCGGCGATGTAGCCGAGCACGGCGTCGGCGTCCTTCAGGTCGGCGGGGGCGGCCGGGGCGGCGGGTGTCACGAGCGCGGCGGCCATGAGCGCGGTCAGGAAAGTGAACATGCCCATCAGCTTAACCGTTTTTCCGAATTTTCGGAATATCGAACACCTGCTGCCCCGCCCGCTCAGGTGAGGGCCGGGGCCGGGGCGCGCCACTGCTCCATGGGGTACGGCGCCAAGAGGCCCTCCGAATATGGGGTGCGGTGCTCCGGTTCATCGCGCCGGCCTCCGTAGAGGAACCCGTCCGCCCAGGTCGCGTGGCCCCGTGACCTGGGCGGACGGCGGCCGGTCAGGGGGTCCAGGGCTGGGTGACGGCCCAGCTGGTGTCCTCGGCGTACAGAGTGGGGTTGTCGTAGGGATGCGCTCCGCCGTCGGAGGCCACCCAGACCTCCGCCGCGTAGTGCCGCACGCTCGTGCCGATCTCGTTGACCGACGCCAGGCGCACGCTTCCCGGCGTGGCCCCGGGCTGGGCGCAGAAGGTGGCGTCGCGGCGGAACAGCGCGCTGCCGTCCGGGGCGTCCAGGCGCAGGCGGAAGGAGGAGTGCCGCAGGTAGCGGCCCGGGTAGTTGCGCGACTCCAGCGAGTAGCAGGTCGGCTCGGCCAGGCCGCGCCGCACGACGAACGTCGCGTCCGACTTCAGCAGGGCCGCACTCGTACCGTCGACCACGTCGGTGCGGGCGAGGCCGTTCTGGTGGCGCAGGTAGCGGTCGGTGTACCCGGGTGTGGTCACCCGGAACGACCGGGCCTGGTCCGGCGGCAGGTCCGCGCCGCTGCGCCAGAGCGGGACGGTCACCGCCCAGGTCGTGTCGGCGGCGAAGCTCGCCGCCGTGTCCCAGGGGTTGGGCCCGCCCTGCCGGGCGACGTAGACCAGCTCGTTGTAGTGCCTGATGTAGTGACCGGGCAGGTTGTAGGACTCCAGTGCCGTCCCGCCCTGTCCCTCGCGGGGGCAGAAGGTGGCGTCGGCGGCGAACAGCGCCGTCCCGTCCTGGCGGTCCTTGCGCAGGCGGTAGTCGGAGTGCCGCAGGTACTCACCCGGATGGTCACGCGACTCGAACGACAGGCACGAGGCGTCGGCGAGGCCGGGGCGGGCCCAGAACGTCGCGTCCTGCTCGGCCAGGTCGCCGCTCCCGTCGCCGATCACGTCGGTGCGGGCGAGGCCGTTCTGGTGGCGCAGGTAGCGGCCGGTGTAGCCCGAAGTGGTCACGCGCAGCGACACCGGCTCGCCGCGGGCGACCTCGGTGCCCGCGGCCACCGCCAGCAGGCGCCGGTTGGCGTCCCGCACCCGCGACTCGGTCATCTTCGGCACCTGCCGGTCGTAGGTGTAGAAGCCGTTGACCTCGTTCTCCACGTCGTACGGTTCGGTGTACACCGAGGCCGACAGCCCCCGGGTGTGCACCAGCCGTCCGACCTGCTTGACGATCTCCAGGTAGCGGCTGGTCAGCGACCCCTCGTCCGGGTACAGGTCGCCGTAGGCGAAGCCGGCGCCGGGCTGGTACTCGTGGCCCGCGACGCGCCTGCCGAGGCCGCCGTACTCGCCCAGCACGGCGATCCGGGTGGACGACGGCAGGCGGGTGCCGGTGTCGTCCGGCACCTGGTAGAAGTGGTCGTCGATCACGTCGCCGTTGGTCGGCTCCGGATCTGAGATGCAGCAGTTCGACCCGGAGTCGTGGTCGATGAGCCTGCTGGGGTCGATCGAGCGGACCAGGTCGACGATGCGCTGATCGTCGTACTCGCCCCATCCCTCGTTGAAGGGGATCCACTGCACGATCGAGGTGATCCCCTTGAGCTGGTCCACGATCCTGCGCAGCTCGGACTCGTAGTTCGCGCGGCCGCGGTCCGGCGGGTCGTCGACCGCGTCCAGCGAGGGCATGTCCTGCCAGACCATCAGGCCGAGCCGGTCGGCCCAGTAGTACCAGCGGGCGGGCTCGACCTTGATGTGCTTGCGGACCATGTTGAAGCCCAGGGCCTTCTGTCGCTCCAGGTCGGACCGCAGCGCCTCGTCGGTCGGCGCGGTGTAAGCGCCGTCCGGCCAGAACCCCTGGTCGAGGGTGCCGAGCTGGAAGACGAACCTCCCGTTCAGGAGCGGGCGCACGACGCCGCCGACGACCGCCTTGCCGATCGACCGCATGCCGAAGTACCCGGTGACGACGTCGCCCCCGCCGGTGCCCGTGAGCGTGACCCGCAGGTCGTACAGGAACGGGTCGTCCGGCGACCACAGGCGGGCGTTCGGGACGGGGACGCGGATGTGCGCGCCGACCGCGCCGGTGGCGGAGCCGACGACCGCGCCGCCGGTCAGCACCTCGGCCCGCGCCTGGTCGCCGGAGCCCCGCACCACCAGGTCCAGCACCCCGGCCCGGACGTCGGGGACGGTGTCGAGCCGGGTGATGTGGTCGGCGTTCACCGGCTCCAGCCAGACCGTCTGCCAGATGCCCGACGACGCGGTGTACCAGATGCCGCCGGGGGAGCGCCGCTGCTTGCCGATGGGGAAGGTGCTCCCGTCGACGGGGGAGTACACGCCGACGACGAGCTCGTTGGCCCCGGATCGCAGCGCGGAGGTGATGTCGAAGGAGAAGGCGTCGTAGCCGCCGGTGTGCCGGCCGACCTGGGTGCCGTTCACCCAGACCCGTGTCTCCCAGGTGACCGCCCCGAAGTTCAGCTTCACCCGGCGCCCGTTCCAGCCGGACGGGACGGTGAAGGTGCGCCGGTAGAACATGTCGTCCTCGTGGCGCTTGATCCCCGACAGGGCGGACTCGATCGGGTACGGCACGAGCACGCCCTCGGACAGGGTCCGGCCGATCGGGGGCGAGTCGAGGTTCGGGGCGCCCGCGAACTCCCACACGCCGTTGAGGTTCAGCCAGTCGGGGCGGACGAGCTGGGGGCGCGGATATTCGGGCAGGGCGTTGGTGGGAGAGACCAGCGCGGTCCACGGCGTGGACAGGGGCGGGGTCTTCGGCTGCCAGGTGACGGCGGAGGCGCCGGACGCGGTGAGCGTCAGGCCGGCCACCGCGAGGAGGAGAGCCGTCACGGCGGCCAGTGCGCGCGGGAGCGGCTTGCGGAGCAGGATCATGTGCGTCCCGGGGGGTGAGAAGGAGGGGCCGGTCGCCGGGGTGGCATGTTCCGCGGGTTCACCACCGGTCCGGCCCGGCGGTGAGAGAGCGCTCTCTGCAAAGGACCTTTACAGTGGCGTGCCCTTCCGTCAAGACCCAACGATTTCCCGCAGCACCGCGCCCCACCGGGACATCGGAAGGACACCAAGCAAGTGCTTGACCGACATGTTTCGCGGGCGTATAAAAGGCCATCGGGAAACTGTGAGTTCCTGACATATCGCTACACGCGGGCAAAGGCGCGAGCTCGCACCGCCGGCCACCGGCACGAGGCCGGCCTCCTATCCGCCTTTCTCTGCCCTCTCGCGGACCTCTCCACCTTCGCGGACGTGACCCCTCCGGGACGCCACCTCTTCCAGGCGCCGTGACCCCCAGGGGCCGTCGCCCCCGTGGCGGACGCCGATCCGCGACCTCCCGGCGTTCCCCGCCTCGGCCGTCCCTGTCGCCGCGCGGGGGACGCCGGTGATCCCTCATCGCCGCCCCGGGCCGCCGCATGCCCGGAAAACGCAGGTCACCACCCTCCTCACCAGCTCAACGGAGGTTCCCATGGCATACGGTGATGACATCACGCGGACCGGTGTGACGCGGCGCGCCGTACTCGGCGGCGCCGCCGGGGCCGCGGCGCTCAGCGTCCTTTCGTGGACGCCCGGCGCGCGCCTCACCCCCGCCGCCGGCGCCACCCTCGCGGCGCCCCCCGGCTACCCGGCCGGCCTCTCCCTCTACCAGCAGACCTACGAGAACTGGTCGGGTGAGATCGAGGCCGACGGCGTCTGGACGTCGGCGCCGGCGTCCGTCGCCGAGGTGGTGACCCTCGCCAACTGGGCCAGGGCCAGCGGATGGAAGATCCGCCCGAGAGGGATGTCGCACAACTGGTCCCCTCTGGTGATCCCGCCGGGAACCCCGTCCAACACGCTGCTCGTCGACACCACCCGGCATCTCACCGCCGTCACGGTGAACCCCGGCTCGCCCGCGAGCGTCACCGCCCAGACCGGCGTCACCATGGAGTCCCTGCTCACGACCCTGGAGGCCGCGGGGTACGGCCTCACCGCCACCCCGGCGCCGGGTGACCTGTCGCTCGGCGGGGTGCTCGCCGTCGACGGCCACGGCACGGCGGTGCCGAAGACGGGGGAGACGCTCACGCCCGGGCACACCTTCGGGTCGGTGAGCAACCTGGTCGTCCGGCTCAAGGCCGTCGTGTGGGACGCGGCGTCCGGGCAGTACGTGGTGCGGACCTTCGAGCGCTCCGACCCCGCCGCCGCCGCGCTCCTGGTCAACCTCGGCCGGACCTTCGTCACCGAGGTGACCCTGCGGGTCGGTGCGAACAAGCGGCTGCGCTGCCAGAGCTTCTACCACATCAACGTCGGCACGCTGTTCGCGCCGCCCGCCACCGCCGGATCGGACTCCTTCGCCGGCTACGTCAACGCCACCGGCCGCGTCGAGGCCATCTGGTTCCCCTTCACCACCGTTCCCTGGCTGAAGGTGTGGAGCGTCGCGCCGTCCAAGCCGCTCCTGTCCAGGCAGGTCGACGGCCCCTACAACTACAGCTTCTCCGACTTCCTCTCCAAGGACGCCTCCGACCAGCTGTCGCAGATCGTCGCCGGGAACGCCGGGCTGACCCCCACGTTCGAGAACACCCAGATGGCCGTCGTCGGCTCCGGGCTCATCGTCACCGGCACCTGGGACATCTGGGGCTGGTCGAAGAACCTGCTGCTGTACGTCCGCCCGACCACGCTGCGCGTGACCGCCAACGGCTATGCCGTCCTGACCAGCAGGAACAACATCCAGCGGGTGGTCAGCGAGTTCTACACCTACTACCAGAACGCCATCGGCGCCTATGCCGCGCAGGGACGCTACCCGATGAACGGCCCGCTGGAGATCCGCGTCACCGGGCTGGACGACCCGGCCGACTGCCAGGTCGGCGGCGCGGTGTCACCGCAGCTGTCGGCGCTGCGGCAGCGGCCCGACCACCCCGAATGGAACGTCGCGGTGTGGCTCGACATCCTCACCGTGCCCGGCACGCCGTACTCCCAGCAGTTCTACCGGGAGACCGAGCAGTGGGTCCTGTCGAACTACTCCGGCTCGTACGCGGCGGTGCGGCCGGAGTGGTCGAAGGGGTGGGGCTACTCCGGCACGGCGGCCTGGGCCGATCCCACCGTCCGCGACATCACGATCCCGAACGCCTACCGCGCGGGTCAGGCCGCGGGCGACGACTGGGACACCGCCGTCGCCACGCTGGACGGACTCGACCCCCACAAGGTCTTCTCCAACCCCTTCCTGGCGGCCCTGCTCGACTGAGGGCCTACAGGGCGTCGAGGCCGGCCGGGCCGGCGCCCGGCCGGCCGGAGAGGGAGGACGACATCTGGTGGACCGCCTCCGTCACCCGTTCCGCCGAGGTGGCGAAGTTGAACCGGACGTAGCCGCGGCCGGGGGCGCCGAACTTGTGTCCCGGGTACAGCGCGACGCCGCCGCGCCGCAGGAACCACTCGGCGGGGTCGTCGCCGAGGCCGCACGCCCGGAAGTCGAGCCAGGCCAGGTAGGTCGCCTGCGGCGGCTGGTAGCCGACTTCCGGCAGGTGCTCGGAGAGCAGCTCCTTCAGCAGCGTCCGGTTGGCGTCGAGCCCGGTCACCAGCTCGTCCAGCCACGGCTCGCCGGCGGTGAACGCGGTCTCCGAGGCGAGCACCCCGAGCAGCCCGGCGCTCTCGCTGACCTCCGGGTGGATGGCGCCGACGTCGTCACGGGAGTCCTCGCCGGCCACCGCGAGCGCCGCCTTCAGGCCGGCGAGGTTCCAGGCCTTGGAGGCCGACACGAGCGTGACCGAGCGGGCCGCGGCGGGGGCGTCCAGCGACGCGAACGGCACGTGCCGGGCGCCCGGGTAGACGAGCGGCGCGTGGATCTCGTCCACCACGACCCGCACGCCGTACCGGTCGGCGAGCTCGGCGACCGCCAGCAGTTCCTCCTCGGAGAAGACCAGGCCGGTGGGGTTGTGCGGGCTGCACAGCAGGTACGCCGCCGCGCCGGCGGCGAAGTCGCGCTCCAGCGCGTCCAGGTCGAGCCGGAACCCCGTGGAGGTGAGCGCGAGCGGGCTCTCGACGATCTCGCGGTCGATGCGGGGCAGCCAGTAGAAGTACGGCGGGTAGGCCGGGGTGTTGAACACCACCCGGTCGCCCGGCTCGGTGACCAGCCGCAGCATCTCGACGATCCCCGCCATCACGTCGGGCACCAGCCGGATCCCGTCCGGGTCGGGCCGCCAGCCGTACCGCCGGTCGGCGAAGGCGGCGAAGGCCTCCGGCAGGCCACCGGCGAAGGCGTACCCCGTGTCGCCCATGGTGACCGCCTTGACCAGGGTCTGGGCGATCGGCTCGGCGAGCGGGGTGTCCATCTCGGCCACCCACAGCGGCAGCACGCCCGGAGGGTACTCCTGCCACTTGACGCTGTGCCGTTCCCGCAGCTGGTCGAGGCTGTAGGCGGTGAGCGGCCCGGTGGCAGGGCCGCCGGGCGCGGTGCTGTTGCTGGTCAAATGGGATCCTTCTGGTCGCACCGATGACATCGGGGGGCGCCCGGCATCATCCGTTTCGCTCCTCTTTCACGTCATAGCACATCATCACCTCCGGAACCCGGTCGCCCGTCCTCGCTCTTCCGGGAGCGAAAGGGAGGGCCCTTGCCCGGCTCGGCCGGACGAGGGCCCGATCACGGGGTTCAGCCCTGCGCCCCGGTGATGTTCACCATCCACCCGATGCCGAAGCGGTCGACGCAGGCCCCGAACTCGTCGCCCCACATCTGCCTCTCCAGGGGGACGGTGACGGTGCCGCCGCTGGACAGCTTCGCCCAGTAGCCGCGCAGGTCGTCGGCGTCGTCGCCGCTCACGCTGACGGAGATGTTGTCGCCGGCGGTGCGCTCCATGCCGGGCGCGGTGTCGGAGGCCATGAGGGTGAAGCCGCGGTCGGTCTCGAGCATGGCGTGCATGATCTTGTCGGCGAGAGCGGGGTCCTGCATCCCGGCTTCGCCGAAGGTGCTGGTGCGCAGGGTGCCGCCGAAGACGTCCTGGTAGAACTCCATCGCCTGACGGGCGTCGCCGTCGAAGGTGATGTACGGGTTGAGCCGAGAGGCCACAAGATCCTCCTTGATCGTGTCCAGATGCCGATCCTCGCAGACGGCCGGAAGGGCGACAAGGCAGGTCGGAGGTCGTTTTCGCAGGTCAGCGGGGGCGCGCCGAATCCGGCTCGCCGGCCTGTGCGGCGTACCGGGCGAAGCCGGCGGTCCACCAGGTTCCGCCTGCGGGCAGGACGGCGAAGGCCTCCAGGTCCGGGAGGCCCTCCAGCCACTCACGGGCGGCGCCGCCCATGGCGAGGGCGGCGGTGGCCGTCGTGTCGGCCCTGGTCAGGTCGCCGGTGACCACGGTGACGGACGCCAGCGCCGTGGCCGGCAGGCCGGTGTGCGGGTCGACGTGCGCGCCGCGCTCGGCGACCCCGCCACGTGGTGCAGCAGGGCCACCACCTGGTCCTGGACGCCGGTGACGCCCGGGTCGCCGGGCCCGGCCACCGCCGGCGGCTGGAGCTGCCGGAGGAGCCCGTCACGGTCCTCGGGGACGTCGAGCGGCTGCACCAGGTGCTGACGAACCGGCTCGACAACGCCCGCCGCCACACACCCGCCGGTTCCACCGTGGTCGTCCGCGTGGGGACGCGGGTCCGGGAGGGGCGATGGGTCGAGCTGTCGGTGTCGGACGACGGTCCGGGCATCTCCGAGGAGCTGCTGCCGGAGATCTTCGAACGGTTCGTGCGGGCCGACGAGGGCCGCTCGCGCGCCTCCGGCGGCAGCGGCCTGGGGCTCGCCATCGTACGGGCGGTCGCGCTCGCCCACGGCGGCTCGGTCGAGGTGGAGAGCAAGCCGGGGCACACGGTGTTCCGCGTCCTGCTGCCCCGGGGCGAGGACTCCTACCCGCCTGGGTGATGTGCGCGCGCCCGGACCGGTCGACCATGGTGACGAGGCCAGGGCCGGGAGGGGGCCATGAGATGAACCAGCAGCGGCCGGAGGTCCCGCGCGAGGAGTGGCGGGCGTTCTTCGACGCGATGACCCGCGACTACGAGGGCGCCGCCGTGACCATCGAGGAGCTGCACCGCACCTTCGGCGATCTCGTGGAGGCGGAGAGGCTACCGCTGGCCTACCTGGAGTACGACCCCAAGGACGACCAGTTCTCGGTGGGCGTGGGAGGCCGCGAGGGTCGCTACCCGGTGGTGCTGCGCCACGCGATCGACCGCCCGCGGGCCATCCTGGCCGGCGTGGTGGGGCCGGGGATCGAACGAAGGTTCGAGATCGTGGACGATGAGGGCAACCGGACGATCATCACGCTCTACCTGGTCGAGGCGGGCGAGGAGGCTTTCGCCTGACCTTCCGGGGGCGGGCGGCCCCGGCGCGTGTCCGCGCCGCGCCCTCGATCCGGGGCCGCCCGGCATGAGATGTTGATCGTGTGACCGTGCACGAGGCCCGGATCGGGCGCTACTTCGAGGACTTCGTCGTCGGCGACGTCTACCGGCACCCACTCGGCCGGACGATCTCCGAAGCGGACAACACCTGGTTCACCCTGCTCACGATGAACACCAACCAGAATCACTTCAACGCCCACTTCGCCGCCCGCGCCCCCGTCGGGAAGATCATCGTCAACTCCGGCCTGTCGGTCGCCATCGTCCTCGGCCTGTCGGTCATCGACGTCAGCCAGAACGCGATGATGAACCTGGGGTGGGACGAGATCAGGCTGACCCATCCGGTGTTCGTCGGCGACACCCTCTACGCCGAGTCGATCGTCCTGGCCACGCGGGAGTCGAGGTCGCGGCCGTACGCCGGGATCGTCACCTGCCGCACGCGGGGCCTGAACCAGGACGGCGACGAGGTCATGTCGTGGCGCCGGTCCGTGATGGTCTACAAGCGGGACGCCCCGCAGGACAAGGACCACTTCCCCGAGGCCAAGAGCGGCCCGCTCGGCGCCGAGTAGATCGGACCCCGTATGGATTTCGAGCTGAACGAGGACCAGCAGCTGTTCCGGCGGACGCTGCGCGAGTTCGTCGACAGGGAGATCGTGCCGGTCGCCTCCGAGTGGGAGCGCGAGGGCCGGTACCCGGAGGAGATCGTCGAGGGCCTGCGACGGCTCGGGCTGTTCGGGATCACCGTACCGGCGGAGTACGGCGGCCTCGACCTCGACCGGGTGTCGTTCGCCCTGGTCTTCGAGGAGATCGCCCGGGGCTGGATGGGCGTGGCCGGGGTCCTCGGGTCCCACTCCCTGTCGACGTGGATGATCGCGAAGTACGGCACCGAGGAGCAGCGGGCGAGGTACCTGCCGGCCCTCGCCTCGGGGGAGCGGCGCACCGGCATCGCCCTGACCGAGCCGGGCGCCGGCACCGACCTGCAGGGCATCCGGACGCGCGCCGTGCGGGACGGCGACGGGTACGTCGTCCACGGCACCAAGACCTGGATCACCAACGCCCGGCACGCCGACCCGCTGCCGGTGCTGGTGAAGACCTCCGTCACCGAGCCCGCGCACAAGGGGATGTCGGTGCTTCTCGTCGACGCCGACCGGGGGTTCACCGTCAGCCGTGACCTGCCGAAGCTCGGCTACAAGGGCACCGAGACGTGCGAGGTCGTCCTCGACGGGGTCCGCGTGCCGTCCTCGGCGCTGCTGGGCGGCGTCGAGGGGCGCGGCATGCAGCAGGTGCTGTCCGCCCTCGAACTGGGACGGGTCAACATCGCGGCCCGCGCGGTCGGGGTGTCGCAGTGCGCCTACGAGGCGGCGCTGGCCTATGCCAAGGAACGCCAGGCCTTCGGGCGGCCCATCGCCGACTTCCAGGCGATCCAGCTCAAGCTGGCCGACATGGTCACCGACATCCAGGCGGCCCGGCTGCTCACCTACTGGGCGGCCTCCCGCTCGGAGTCGGGGCCGGTGACCTCCGAGGCGGCCATGGCCAAGTACTTCGCCTCGGAGGTGGCGCTGCGGGCGACGATGGAGTCGATGCGCATCCACGGCGGCTACGGCTACTCGCAGGAGTTCGTGGTCGAGCGCCTCTACCGCGACGCGCCGCTCATGGCGATCGGCGAGGGCACCAACGACGTGCAGCGCATGGTCATCGCGCGCTCGCTGCTGTCCGGCGCCACGAAGGTCGGCTGGTGAGCCCGGCCGCGGACGCGCCCTGCCCGTTCTGCGCCATCGTGGCCGGCGAGGTGCCCGCCCACGTGGTGCTCTCCGACGAGGTCGCGGTGGCGTTCCTCGACGCCCGCCCGGTGTTCAAGGGCCATGTGCTCGTCGTCCCGTCCAGGCACGCGGAGACCCTGACGGACCTGCCGGGGGAGGAGGTCGGGCCGTTCTTCCAGCGGGTCCAGGCGATCTCCCGCGCCGTCGAGCAGGGCCTCGGCGCGGCGGGAACGTTCGTCGCCATGAACAACCGCGTCAGCCAGAGCGTCCCCCACCTGCACGCCCACGTCGTCCCGCGCAACCGCAAGGACGGCCTGCGCGGCTTCTTCTGGCCGAGGGTGAAGTACGACGGCGACGCCGAGGCCGCCTCGTACGCCGCGAAGATCCGCCAGGCCCTGGCGTAGACGCCGTTCCGGGCGCCGCGTGTGGCCGGATCACGGCCGGATCCTGTTGCGACTCTCTGGTTGTTGCGAGTAGTTTGCAATAGATCAAGAGAGAGGAGCACCGATGGGGCAGTACACCCTGCCGGACATGCCATATGACTACGCCGCGCTGGAGCCGGCGATCACCGGGGAGATCCTGGAGCTGCACCACGCCAAGCACCACGCGGCCTACGTCAAGGGCG